>JAICTZ010000056.1 GCA_025936115.1 Polyangiaceae bacterium | reverse complement strand
CAATGCCGGCGCTCGTCCCGCCAACACCCACGCTCGTCCCGCCAATGCCGGCGCTCGTCCCGCCAACACCGCTCGTGGTGCCGCCCTGGCCTTCAAGCTGGCCTTCACCCGCAAGGCCACCTTCACCCGCGTCCCCGCCTTCACCCGCGAAGCCGCCTGCTCCTATCGCGCCGCCTACGCCGCCTCCACCGGTCGCGCCCGTGCCGCCCACACCGTCGATCGTCCCGGCCTCGCCAAGAAGCCCTGCCTCACCCGCAACCCCGCCTGCGGCAAACCCGCCTTTACCGGCGAACGCACCTTTGCCCGCATTGGCGCTGCCGCCATGTCCGTTACCACCCTGCCCGCTCCGGCCCGCCTGACCGACCTTCCCCGCCGCTCCACCGTGATCCGGCGGCGGCGTCTCATCATCATCATCGCCGCCGCAGGCCCCGAAGAGCCACGCGCACACGAGCACGAGCCCCAGCCCAACAGGGCGCCCAGCTGCCGACCGTCGAGCGATGCGGACCATGGGGACCTCGTTGCCTGCGCGTACCGGGACATTCACGCCCAGTCTTCGCCCCCCAAAAATCAGGTACGACATTCGGCGAATTGGCCCACATCCACCCGTCCTACCGCTCGAATTCAGCATCGGCGAATTCGACGTCGAGCACGAACTCGTGCAGGTAGTTGGCGTGAACGCTCGCCCTCGGCCGCTAGCCTCCCGCGCCCGCTTGCCCCGCGGCACCCCCACCGCCCCCAGTGCCTGCGCCCGGACACTGCATGAGAGCGTGTTCGACTTTCATGCGGCAGGCGACGACTGCCTCTGCGAGATCCTCTGTCTGCTTGGGGCCGGTCGTGAAGGCGAAGGCGTCGAGCCACTGAGTGAGCTCGTAGCAACTCTTGCCTGCCGTCTCGCAATCGAGGTCGGGCGGGTAATCGGCTGCGGGCAAGCAGAACCCATGGCTCTCGCAGTCGCCGGTCACCGAAGAAGTGCATTCGCAATCGTCTAGGTTCAAATCTCCGTACCCGCTCGGGACGCAATCGATCTGACCAAAGAACAAGGGAATGACGCAGCGCTGATCCACGCCGCACTCGGATGACGCGTAGCACGCGGCGCGAAAGCAGTGGTTCTCGTCCAAGGGCGACCACGGCTTGCCGCACTCGAGGTTCGCGCAAATGGCTGCCTCATCGGCGGCGCTGCACGTGGAAGACTGCGTATCGTGGGTACCCGACCCATCGGGTGCCTTCACCATCGGGCAGGCGTCGTTGATCTTGTGGAGCGGCGTCTCGTTCGGGCACGTCGCGCCGCTCCCGCCGATACCACCGCCCGCGCTGCCACCGCGCCCTGCGGCGCCGCCGCTCGCGCCGCCCACGCCGCCGCTAACTCCCCCAGTGCCGCCTTGGCCGGCGAGCGCGCCGAGCCCCGCGTGGCCCGACATGCCGCGGCCACCTCGGCCGGCAGGGCCGCCGCTCCCGCTCGCCCCCGCTCCAGCGGACGCCGGCGGACCATCGTCATCCTGAAAGCCAATGTCCCCGCAGCCGGCGACAAGCCATGCCCCCACACCTAGAGCCACCGCAGCCGATCTGACAGTTTTCACCCGAGGAGCCTCCGAACACATTCAAGCATCCAGAGCGGCTCATGCAAGCAGCCGCGCGGCGCCTCCCCTCAGCCAGGTCATTTGCCGACGCGCGTCGGGTTCGTCGAAGGCTGAAAAGCGTTGCCGTCGCACTCGTTTCCTCTCAATTGCCGTCGGCTCCTTCCGTTGCGCCGCCGATGGTCGCGGCGAGCCCATCCGCGAGGGAGCGCTTCTCTTCGGCTGAAAGGTTTGCGGACGCGTGCAGCGGCAGATAGATGATCGGAGGCATCTCGCCATCGAGCACCGACTCGGCGGACTCACCAGCTTCCTTGTACGGCCGATCCCACTCGGAGAAGTTCACGCGGCGACGGCCGACGTCGACATCACGCTGCACGAGCCACGAAACGGGGGCCACGTTCGAGTACCAGGGCCATTGGGTTTCGTTGCTGTGGCAGTCGAAACACGCGCGCACGGCAAGCGCGCGCGTCGCCGGACGATCCCACGCGGGCTCGCTCGAGACACGCGGATTGGTGTGATCGCGTCCATAGGGTACGAGCTGCATCACACCGAAGATCCCGAAGCCCGCGAGCAAGACAGTGGTTGCCGTTCTTCTTAGGTGTGCGGTCATGTCCATTACCTGGTCAGCTTCGTGCATGCATGGGATGCGCCATGCGCTGGACGGCGGAGTAATGCGTCAGCGACGCGGGTCATCTCGAAGATCTCGCGAACCGCTTGCGCCCCGCGCCGGGGCCCGCGCAACTTGTGCGCTGCCGGTGCCTCGATGAGCACCGGAGGCAGAGAGACAGCGCTGCTCGGTCTCGCGCTCGCGGGGCTTTCGACGGGCGGCGTCCTCCACCTTGCTCAGGTCGTCGACGCGGACCGCTGGGCCCGGGGTGCGGCCGCAGCCATCGTTGGCCTTGCTCGGATGTTTGACCGGTGTCGGCGGCGGCATGCTGCGCGATGTGCTGGTAGCCGAGATCCGCCATGGCTGGCACCTCCCGGGGGCGCGCTCTCCAGGCTCGGAGCGGAAGTCGTCGAGGAGTAGGAAAGGGTCGGAGCCCGAAGTTCGTCCGTGAGACTCACACCACATTGGCGAGCAGGACATTGAGCCCTTCGGCCATGGTCGGGTGCGTGAGGATTGCATCCCGCAGTCCGGTATAAGGGAACCCGGCGAGCATCGCCGTTTGGACGACTGCTAGCACCTCGCCTGCTTCTGCGCCGAGCATCGTGAAACCCAAGATCTGGTCGCTCTTCGCGGCGAGAATCATCTTCATGAATCCTCGGGTTTCTCCGATCGCACGCGCGCGCAGCACCGACGCCATGGGGATGCTTGCGATTCGGACCTCGAGCCCTTGCTGCTTCGCCGTAGTCTCGTCGAGTCCGACACGCGCGAGCTCGGGATCGATGAAGGCGCAGTACGGAACGAGCCGACCCTGCGTCGAGCGCTGCTTGCTCGCCAGGTTGTCGCGCACCACTCGGAAGTCGTCGAACGCGACGTGCGTGAACTGCGGACTGCCGGCGCACTCGCCCATCGCCCATACACCTGGGACCGTCGCTTCCAGGCGGTCGTTGACCTTCACGAAACCGCGCGCGTCGAGCTCGACTCCTGCTGCCTCGAGACCGATTCCGCGCGTGTTCGGTGTCCGCCCCGCCGCCACGAGGAGGTCGGAAGCTTCGAGCGTACGTCCGCCTTCAGGGGTTTTCACACGGAGCAAAACGCGCTCACCGGAACGACCCTCCACGGCCTCCGTTTGCGCACCGAGCACCACGTCGATGCCGTCCTCCTCGAAGATCTTGCGCACCGCGGCGGCGACATCCGGATCCTCCCGCCCAACGAGCTGCGCGCCGGATTCGAGAACGGACACCTTACTACCTAGCCGGCGGAACGCCTGCGCGAACTCGACTCCGACGTAGCCGCCACCGAGCACGATGAGATGCGACGGCAGTCGCCCGAGCTCGAGCGCTTCCACATGAGTGAGTGGCGCCGCGCCGGCCAAGCCGGGCACGTTCGGGATCGTCGCATGCGTGCCGAGGTTCAAGAACAGCCGCTGCGCCACGAACGTCCGCGTACCATTGGCAGCTAGCCGAACCTCCACCGTCTTCGGCGCTACGACTCGGCCCTCGCCGAGCAGGAATTCGAGGTTCGGTACCGCAAATTTCTTGCGATGAATCGCGATCAGGCCGTCGACCATCTCGCGCTTGCGATGACGGACGCGCTCCATATCGACGCGCACGTCGCCGGCATGGATGCCGTACGCCGCGGCGTTGCTCACGAAGGCGGCCACCTTGGCGCTGCGAATCACGTTCTTGCTGGGCAAGCAAGCGATGTTGGGACACGAGCCGCCAACTAGCGCGCGTTCGATGACGACGACGGGGCGCCCCTCCTTGGCGAGCTCCCACGCGATGTATTTTCCGGCCTCGCCTCCGCCAAGGACGACATTTTCGACGTGTTCGACGGCGTTCGCCTCGAGCGTCGTCGGCCGCACGCCCGTCGTCTCAGCCATGCAGCAGTTTCAACCCGATCTGCGTGCCCAATCCAAGCGTGTAGCCGAGCTGGATATTGAGGTACGCCAAGGGCTCGAGCAGCCGAGCGTTCTTGAGCGGCCCAGCGTCGACCGCGTCGAACCCGATTTCGCGGGCAAGCCCGACGACCGTTGCCTTGGCCGTCGCATCGTCACTGGCTACGAATGCAGTGAGTGGCTTGTCGCCGAGTCGGCCCGTGTCCATGTGCTGAGCGAAGACGGTGTTGAAGGCCTTCACGACGCGCGACTTCGGCAGCTTCTTCTGCAGCTCTTCGGCGCCGCTCGTCGTGAACCCGACGGCAAGATTCATGCTCCCGTCGATCGCGTTGGTCACGTCGACCACTGTCTTGCCGGAGAGCGCCTCCCCCGCCATCTTGACGACACTATCGATAGCTCCGAACGGCACGGCGAGCACGACGACCTCCGCCCAAGCGGCTGCCTCGCGAACCGCACCCGCATCATTGCCGACGCCTCGGACCTCATGTCCGGCTCGTTTCAAGCCGCGGGCAAGCGCACCGCCCACGTTCCCGTCTCCGATAACTCCGATGTTCTTCGCCATGGGGGCCTCCTTCGTAGGTGCAGAATCTTTCGTGGGATGCGTCGTTATACCGAGCTCATGCGCACGATTGTTAGAGGCAAAGTGCACCTAGGAACGCGGAAGTGGCGCGGCGCATCGCATTCGTGTTCGAGATCCGCCGAACTGGAAAGCACGAGCGCCAAATGTCGGAAACGCCCGTGCCAGACGACGTGTTCCATTCGCGCACCGCGTTTTGGACCGTCCGGAGGCTTTCGTGCCGACTCGGCCCCGTCGATTGAGTAAAACCGGCGGCACCATGCGCGCTACCATCATGCCGTCCTCTCGGAGACGTGTCGAACGCGGACAAGCTGATTCTCGCCCCGATCGCGATCACGTTCGTGGCGCTGCCGAACGCCGGCAACGCCCCGTGCACCTCCCAGGGCCGCTGATCGCTGGCTGAACGCACCGGCAAATGGTTGCGCCCCACCGCCAGCCGTGACGCTCGGCAGCGCCTTGGGTACGGTCCCTGCCGATGCGTTACCTCACGCTCGTGGCCGACTATGACGGCACATTGGCCGACCATGATCGCATGTCCGCGGAGACCGCGCTGGCGCTCGAGCGTCTGAAGGCATCCGGGCGACGCGCGATCATGGTCACCGGCCGCCGGCTGAAACACCTGCTGGCAGACTGCGCCTATCCGAACCTGTTCGATCTCATCGTCGCCGAGAATGGTGCCGTGGTCTACGAGCCCCTTACCCGCGAGGAGCGTGTCCTTGGTAACCCTCCTTCCAAGAGCCTGCTGAAAGCGTTGCGAGCCCGCTCGGTCACGCCGCTCGAGGTCGGCGAGGTGATCGTGGCGACGAGCGCGTCGCAGCGCGCTGCCGTGCAGGACGCCGTATGGGAGCTCGGGCTCGAGGCTCAGGTGATCGGCAATCGTGGCACCGTCATGATTCTGCCGGCGGGTATCAACAAGGCGAGCGGCATGGAGCATGCGCTGCGCAAGCTCGGGCTGTCACGCCACGAGGCCGTGGGTGTCGGGGACGCGGAAAACGACCATTCCTTCCTCGAACGGTGCGAGTGCGCGGTCGCCGTGGCGAACGCAACGGACTCGCTCAAAGAACATGTTGCGATCGTCACCGCAAGCCCCAGCGGCGCCGGCGTGCGCGAGTTGATCGACGAGCTCGTCAAGGACGATCTCGCGCGCGTCCCCGAGCAAATCGATCGCAACCTGATCCTGCTCGGCAACCGGCTCGACGGCTCTGCCCTACGCATCGCGCCGTACGGACGGAACATTCTCGTCGCAGGGCCGTCGGGCAGCGGCAAGTCGACGCTGGCGGCCGGCATCATCGAGCGCCTGATCGACAAGGACTATCAGGTCTGCGTCCTCGACCCCGAGGGGGACTACGGCACGCTGGAGAAGCTCGTCGCGCTGGGCAACCAATGGCGCGCCCCGAGCATCGGCGAGATTCTCGCCATTCTCGAAGACCCGAAGGTGAACCTGAGCATCAACTTGCTCGGTATTGCCCTCTCCGATCGCCCTGACTTTCTCGCGCAGCTGATACCCCACGTGCACGCGCTGCGCACCCGCGTCGGCCGGCCGCATTGGGTCGTGCTGGACGAGGCACACCATGCGCTACCCGGTTCCGGAGGACCTGCCGATTTGGCGCTGCCACGGCAAGTCGGCGAAACGTTGCTCATCACCGTGCACCCCGAGCACCTTTCGCCAACGATGCTGGCGGCAGTCGATGTCGTCATTGCGATCGGACCCGCGCCCGAGCAGACACTGGAGGAGTTTGCGCGCGCCACGAGTCGGCGACTCGATTGGCCGCAGGCGCTGACCTACGAACCGGGTCAGGTCGTCGTGTGGTTCGCGAGTGCCGGGCAACTGCCGTTCGCGATGCGGCCCGCGCCGGGGCGCGCGGAACGCATCCGGCATCACCGCAAGTATGCGGAAGGCGACCTGCGCTGGCACAGCTTCTATTTCCGTGGACCTGAAGGACGGTCCAACCTCAAGGCGCACAATCTCTCGATGTTTTCCCATCTGGCGGAGGGTATCGATGAAGAGACATGGCTGTTCCACCTACGGCGCGGGGACTACTCGCGCTGGTTTCGTCATGCCATTCGCGATGCCGAGCTGGCGGAACGAGCCGAGCGCATCGAGCACCGTCATGACCTTTCGCCCGCGCAGACGCGACGAATGATCCGCGACCTGATTCATGCACGATACACGCTGCCGGAGTGATGCGCCCCCGGTGCTGGCGAATGCACACCTCTGGAACAGACTCAACGTTTCGGCGTCGACGCTCTGACTCGCGATGCCGTAAGCGGCCTGTTCCCGCGGCAGGAGCGGCGCCACGCGAGTTGCACCTTGCTCCAACATTCGCCAATAGGCGAACACGGACAGCGTGACAGTAGCGTGAAGGGTGCGTCGACGTGGGTTCCTGAGTGAGGCCACGTCGTTCTCTCAGTGGGCGTTACGCTGGAGCGAAGCGAGCCCAGGCTGCGCCCGCCCGCGGGCGAGTAGCTTGTCGATTTCACGCGCCCACAGGACGGAGCTTGCCACGCTGATGCAGAGTAACCAATCGCCCGGTGCCAGGGGGACCGTGCCGAATGCCGCCTGCAAGACGGGTACGTACACGACCGCCGCCTGCAGCGCTGCGGACAGCAGCACCGC
Organism: Polyangiaceae bacterium; assembly: GCA_025936115.1. GTDB lineage: Bacteria > Myxococcota_A > Polyangia > Polyangiales > Polyangiaceae > PMG-095. The sequence goes on along the minus strand of JAICTZ010000056.1, from coordinate 30,722 downwards.
GCCCCATAGCCACCCGTTGACGAACAGCCGCCGAAACGCGCTCCGCTCGTCGGAGCGCGAGGTGAACACCGTGAACAGCGAGAAGCCGACCAGCGTGGTGAACGCGCGCGTCTGGCCGTAGCGCAAATCACCGTGGCCCTCGAGCAGGCCGCCCGGCATGCTCGCGTCCAGCACCGCCAGCGTGCCCACTGCCGTGACGATCCCGGTGAGGACGATGCCGAACCACATCTTGCCGGTCACCACGCGTTCGGCTCGCGACCGCGGAAGCCGGTGCATCACTGCGTCGTCCGCCGGATCGACCCCCAGCGCCAGCGCCGGAGCCCCGTCCGTGACCAGGTTCACCCACAGCATCTGGGTCGCGAGCAGCGGAAGCACCACCGCTCCACCTTCGGGGTGCTTTAGACCGATGAGGTCAGCCAACACGACGCCCAAGAACATCGTCATCACCTCGCCGATGTTCGACCCGAGCAGGTAACGGAGGAACTTACGGATGTTCGAAAAGATGGCCCGCCCCTCCTCCACCGCCGCCACGATCGACGCGAAGTTGTCGTCGGAGAGCACGATGTCGGCCGCTTCTTTCGACACGTCGGTCCCGGTGATACCCATCGCCACGCCGATGTCCGCAGTCTTGAGCGCCGGCGCGTCGTTCACGCCGTCGCCAGTCATCGCGACGATCGCGCCATCGCGCTGCAGCGCCTTCACGATGCGCAGCTTGTGGTCGGGGTTCACGCGCGCATACACGGACACCTCGCGCGACGCTTCGGTCAGGTCCGCGTCCGTCATCTTCTGGAGCTCCGGCCCGCTGAGCACCCGTCCGCCGGCGCTGATGCCGAGCTCCCTGGCGATGACTTTCGCGGTTTCGGGGTGATCACCCGTGATCATCAGTGCGCGAATGCCGGCGGCGTGCGCGCGCGCGACGGCTTCCTTAACCTCGTCCCGCGGCGGATCGATCATGCCGATGAGACCGACGAAGACGAGATGGTGCTCGGCGTTCTCGATTGCGCCCTTCGCGTCGAACGCGGCCGCGGGCAATTCTCGCACCGCCACGCCGATGGTGCGCAACGCCTCCCGCGCGAGCTGTTCCGAAGCCTGCACGATCTCGGCGCGCCGCGCATCGTCGAGCGTTCGGTTCTGGTCTCCGATGAGCTCCGCTTGGCAACGGTTCAACAGCACGTCCGGAGCGCCCTTGGTGAAGACTAGGACGCGCTCCTTGCGTTCGGCATCGGAGTGAATCGTCGACATCAGCTTGCGTTGCGACGAGAACGGTACCTCGCCGAGCCTGGTGAAACGCTGCTCGAGCCGCTCGGGGCTCAGTCCTACCTTGCGCGCCGCCACGAGCAGCGCGCCCTCGGTCGGATCGCCTTGCACGACCCACTTGCCGTCGTTCTCTTGTAACTCCGCGTTGTTCGCCCGGTCGGCCACCGCCAGGGCCCGCTCGAGCTCGATCCTCAGCGCGGAGTCGATTGCCCCGCCGCCCTCGCGGGTCACCCGTCCTTCGGGCGCGTAACCGGTGCCCTCGAGCAGCACCTTCCCGCTCGCAGTGACGACCGCCCGCACCGTCATTTCGTTCTTCGTCAGCGTACCGGTCTTGTCGGAAGCGATGACGTTCGCCGACCCCAGCGCCTCGACCGCAGTGAGGCGCCGCACGATCGCGTTGCGCTTCGCCATGCGCTGCACGCCGAGCGACAACACCGCTGTGACGACCGCCGGCAGGCCCTCGGGCACCGCCGCCACCGCCAACGCGATGCCGAGGACGAGCACGTCGAACAGCGCCGCGGCACCGCTCACCTTCTCGACCAGGATGATCGTGATCATCATCACGACGGCGATCGCGATGACCACGATGCCGAGCCGGCGCCCGAGGCGGGTGAGCTCGCGTTGCAGCGGCGTGGGGTCGCTCACCGTCGAGCGCAACGCTCCGGCGATGCGCCCCATCTGAGTCTGCATGCCTATCGCGACGGCGATTGCCTTACCGTGGCCGTACGTGACCGCAGTGCCGCTGAAGACGCAGTCGTGACGATCGCCGAGCGGCACGTCGCCGGCGATCGCCTCCACCTCTTTCGAGACAGGCAAGCTCTCGCCCGTGAGCCCCGCTTCGGCCGTCTGCAGCGAGGTGACCTCGAGCAAGCGCGCGTCGGCCGAAACCGTGTTGCCCTCTTCGAGCAGCAGCACATCACCGACGACCACCTCGTCGGACGCGATGCTCTTGCGCTCTCCGTCACGAATGACGATCGCGTGCGCAGCCGACATACGCTTGAGCGCAGCCACGGCCTTCTCCGCGCGCGACTCCTGAAGGTAGCCCATCACCGCGTTCAGCAACACGACAGAGAAGATGGCGAGGGCTTCGTACGGCAGCGACGACTCGCGCTCGTGGAGCCAAAGCGCGAACGAGATGCCTGTCGCCACCAGCAGCAGCACGACGAGCATGTCGGCAAACTGGGCCAGGAATTTCTTCCACTCCGGCGTCGGCTTCTCGGCATCGAGCTCGTTTTTGCCGTGTTGTTTCAGGCGGAGCGTCGCCTCGGCCTGCGTGAGCCCGCGCTCGGCGTCGCTCTTCAGCGCCGCCACGACCTCTGTAGCCGAACGCTCGTGCCATTGCGGCTCAGTCACCGCATTCGAATAGCCGGTCGTGCCCGGCTCCGCCATGGACATGTGGGACTCGAAGCCGTTCAGCCGATGCCGAGCTGCTCCATCGTCCCCACGAGGCCGTGCCAGCGCGCTAACGCGCGCGCTCGCCGAGCGCGCTCGCGGCTCGTGCGAACTCTTGTCCGATTTTCTCGTTGCTGAACGAGGCGGCGAGGACGGCGAGCTCTGTCGCGAGCTCTTGGACGTGGGGCTTCGGTGGATGCTTGCTCGGCGGGGTGCCGCAGTAGTCGTCGATGTACTCGCCGATCGAATGATCCGCGGCGATGGCTAGCGCCTTACCCATTTCGCCCGGGAGCTGCGCGGCGGTGACTTTGAGGCCAATCGCCTGGACGATGAGCGACAAATGCGCGGTGCGCGCCAGTTTTGGCTGCGTCTCGAAAGCGGCTTCACCGCTCGTGCGCAACTTGGCAAACACCTTACTTTGGGCCAGATCGGCCGTGCGGATGTACGGCCAGAGCCAACGCGGGAAATCACTCAAGTCTTGGTCAGGTCCAATCATGGCTCGCTTCCCTTCCTGGTTGTGAGTCACGTGCAAATCCCCTCCGCTCAGACGGACACACGGCTGCGCCGAAAGGCAACACCGCCGTGCACACCCGCCTTGAATTTTTGACCCGCGGTGACGGCTCAGAAGCGTCGTGAAATCCATGGTAACGCGGGGGTGGCGCTTTCTCGTGAAGCGTCGCCGAACAGCAGTGCGGTTATCCACAGCCTGACAGCCGTACCGTATTCAACAATCTTGAGGCCGATCGAGCCGGCCGCGTCGTTATTCATTGAACGGGCGCGCATTCAGAGCTACGGTATCGCTTCCTTTCAGGGAGGACATGCATGCGCGGGCGGAAGAGTGGGATAGCGGGGTACATTTTTGCCGGGCTTTTGCTGCTTGGCTGCACTTCCGGCAACCGCGCGGGCGAAACGGTGCGCGCCAGCGCGCAGGCTGACGCGACTTCCTGCCCGAATGCGTTCCAGTTCGGCGGAACGACGTGGTGCGCGGTCACGATGGGCGACACGCTCGGACAACCCGTAACCGGTCAGTGGAGCGTGGCTGCCGACAGCATCTCGCTGACGAGCAACGGGGACGGCGTCGTCAGGTCTGGCGATCCGGACGAAAATACCGACGATGACGGCGTGCTCTTCGTCTACACGCGCGTGCCGCATACGACGGACGGGCTCGGTGCGCCGCGTCCCGAGGACATCGAAGTAGCCGTGCACGTTACGCCCGCTGCCGGCAACCCTCGCCTTTCTCAAATGGGCGTCATGATTCGAGACGACACGGCGGGGAAGGCGCTGATGGCGGCGGGCTTTTACGAGCCAGAGACCGCGGAGTCGTGCACGACGAGCGACGACAACCTCGGCGTCGTCCGCGTTTCGACGCGCAGCCAAGTCCCGAACCAAGCGCCCGCGATGGGCGGCGGCGGAGGGAGGACGCGTGTGGGAGACAGCTTCTGGCTACGCCTCCAGCGTGTGGGGCGCGACTTCTTGTTTCAGCGCTCGAACGACGGCGCGGTTTGGACCGGAAATATCGGCGGTGAGCTCGTCAGCAACGACGCGCTCGTCGGCATTTTCGTGTCTGGTCAGGTGCAGAACGCGAGCGCCACCTTCGACGACATCTACGTGGGCGCGCCCCACCTCGACCACCGCACGAGCTGGATTGGCAGCAGCTTTGGCAAGCAGTCCACGGACTTCGTGTCGTTCGGTATGCACGACATGTACGTCGCGCCCGACGGCACGACGTACAAGTACTCGCAGGCTGCCGAGGGCAATCACTCGCTCAATGTGATCGAGGCGACCGGCACGCTCAGGAAGCTGCCTGTCGGCAATCTGACTACTTTCGGGTTCTATCAGGGCGGTATCGCGGGGGATCCTTCGACGGAACAGATCTATCTCGCGACGCGAACGAGCGCGGAGCCATGCGCGCCGGGCAGTCGCGTCGAGCGCCGTCAGATGGCCGACTTGTCGCCCGCAAGCCAGCCGTTCGTCGACTTCGGCCAGCCCACGCTGGGGCTCATCGGCGGGCTCGCCGCGAGTCACGGTCGGGTTTACTTGAGTGACGTCGCGGTCAACGAGCAGAAGGAGCAGGGGCTCTGCCCGTACCGCTCGCCGCCGCTCGCTCCGACGCGCAATTCGACGATTCGCATTCAAGACGCCCAAAATCCCAATAGTCCGACCAAGTTCGACTTCACTGACCAGACGGGTGCTCCCGCCACGCCGGGTGCGCTCGCCGCGGACGACGGCGGCGACATCTGGGTCGTGCAGGAGGCCACCGACTATCCCGTTTTGGATCTCGGGACATGTCTCAATGTGAACGAGGACAAGACGCAATGTCCGGACCCGCCGGGGTCTTGCTATCCGCCGGGCTCGTACCGCTACTTTTGTCCGTGCTCGGTCGAGCGTTCGCGCTATCCCGGCAATTTTCAAATCAAGCGGCCCGGCGTGATCCAATGTCTGCACGCTGACGGCAGCCGCTGCGGCGGCGCGTCACCGCTCGAGATCACTGCCGCGGCGCTCGGGTACCCCGCCGGAACACCTTTCAACCCGGTGGGCGTCACCATCGATCCGGGCCCGACCTCTAGCGCAAGCGACGATCGACTGCTCATTGCCGACAACGGTCCGCGCCAGAGCATTCTCATCTGCACGAGCCTGCACGGCACGCTGGCTTGCTCGGATTACGGCCCAGCGGGCGGCCTGTTCTCCGGTTCCACGCCCGGGCTCGTGAACGATCCTGCCGCCGGCGGCTGGAAGCGCTTCTTCAGCCCGCTGAAAGCCGCTGTCGACGGTCAGGGCGACGTCTACGTGGCGTCGTCCGCGCCCCAGGTGGACATTCGCAAATTCACCCCGAGCGGCACGCTCGCGTGGGGGCTCTTCGGCCTCTTGCCGGAGTCCGGCTCGTTCGATCCCGACACGGACGGGCACGACTACTACACGATGACCAAACACTTCTCCTTCGATCCGTCGCAGACGGAAGCGGGGAAGGAGTGGGGCTTCAAGGCCGTCACAGTCTCGCCGTTCGACGGCGCCACGCTCGGCGACCGCTACGGCGACGCGCTCGCTCCGGGCGGGCTCGCGATGCTCATGCGCCGATTGACGCCGCCGGGGGGCGGACGCTCTCGGTTCCTCTATCAAATCATGAACACTGGGGAGCTCCGCTTTTATCGCTTTGCGACCGACACGAGCGAGATCGCGGTCCCCTTCGGTTCGCTGCATTACCAACCCGTGCGCGACGGCGATTCTTGCAACGAAGCGATCCCCGATATTCCTGGTTGTCTGCGACTCTGGATCGATCGCGACGGCGACGGCGTCGAGGATCGCGGCACCGATCCGGATCCGTGCAAGCCGTGTGACGGGTTCAGCGGTACGTGCGAGGTGGAAACGATGCCGTCGTCGAGCCTGCCGCCAGGGCTGCCGGTGGCGGAGGTCGACGACAATGGACACCTGTGGCTCGGCTGGGCCGGGAGCACTTGGGAGCTCACGCCGAGTTTCCAGTCGGGTGCCTCGTTCCCGAGCTATGCGCTCGCTTCAGCCACGTCGAAGACGCTGCCGAGTCCCGCCTCAGGCACGCTGCAGCTGCACTACGACTCCGCGTCGGGTAGCGACGACACGATGTACCTGTTCGGCGCGAAACCCGGACTCGCGGACGGCTGTCAAGGCAGTTCGAGCGATCCGTGCTGGTGCGCGTACGGGACTTCGCAAGTGCTGCGCTTCGATCACTGGCACACGACACCGGTACTCGCGCCCGGATATCCCATCGTGCTGCCGGCGCCTCAGCAAAATGTCGACCGTCCGGACGAGTTCGCGATGCGCTTCGCGGACCTCGAGTGCACCACGTGCATTTCGGAGGGCTACACCAATCTGGGCTTCGATGTGGCCGGCAACTTGCTCTTCGTCCAACGGCGAATGGGCGAGGTGCTCGTCTACGACACGGGGACGACCGCCAAGGTTACGACGCTCTGGCCGGGCCCCGAAATCGGAGGCGACCAGTACTGGACCGATTTGCCGCAGGGTTTGCGCGCGTTCAAGCGCTCGAACGGCGAGTACCTCGTCACGCGCACCAATTCGAGCAACCAGGCCCGCACGCTCGTCTATCGTTACACGCCGCCTACGACGAGCACGTGGTCGCCCGCGCTGCTCTCACCCGCTGCGTGGTACGTCGCCGGGCCGAACGACATCAGCGTGCAGAGCGGTCGGGTCGCGCAGTGGGTGGATCACAGCGGTCACGGGCAAACCCTCGTGAACAACTTCGAGCCGGGCCGTCCCGTGTACGACGCGACGGGCTGGAACGGTAAACCGACGGTGACCTTCAACGGCGCGGCCCTGCTGCGACGGGACTCGTGGAGCGGCTCGCCGGAGGGCACCAATCAGCCATTCTCCGTGCTCGCCGTCGTGAAGACGCAGCAGACGAGCGCGGACGGCGCGCTACTCGCGTGGTGGGACTCGAACGTGGGCCACGACGTGCGCTGCAATTTCAAGATCGCGGGCAGCGAGAACCGGCTCGACATCACACGGGGTGAAGGCTGGGCGTCGGATCAGGCCTTCACGAGCCCGACTTCAATCCTCCCGGGCACGAGCCACATCGTCGTCTGGCGCTTCTCCCCCGACACCTTCACGTTGACCGTGGACGGCACGACGCAGTCGAGCGTAGCTCAAGCGCCCGTCGGCCCGTTGTCGTTCGACACGCTGGTCATGGGCGCCAAGACGACGCTGCCGACGGGGCTGTTCCAAGGCAGCGTGTCCGAGCTCGTCGTCGTGCCCGCTTTCGTCAGCGACACCGACGTGACCGCATTCCACGACTACGCGGAGCTCGCGTGGGGTCCCGTGCCCTGAGCGCGAGTACAGTGCGCCCCTGGCGGCGCTCGTAAGCCGTCATTGCCACGAAACCCGCGATGGTTGCAGCTGTGCTCGGTGCTGGTCAGCTCACACCGGAACGTTCGATCCGCGCTGCAGCGATGGCGTCGAGATCGAGTATCGTCGAGCCATGACGAACACCAGCGCGTGGGGGCCGCTCGCGGCCCTGATCGGAGAGTGGGAGGGCGGCGCAGGCGTCGACGTAGCGTTCGCCAACGTCGCGGGGCGCATCGTTGAAACACCCTTCCGCGAACGCATCACGATGGAGCCGTTCGGTCCCGTCGCCAACGGCAGCCAAGAACTCTGGGGGCTCGACTACCGCATGTCCGCGTGGCGCACGAACGAGGAGAGCGCGTTCCACACCGAGGTCGGCTACTGGCTATGGGACGCGGAGGGCGGGCACGTCTTGCGTTGCTTCATGGTGCCGCGCGGCACGACGCTGATTGCCGGCGGCACGGCGAGCCTCACCGCCACGAGCTTCTCGCTCGAGGCGAATCTCGGCAGCGAAACCTACGGCATCCTTTCGAACCTGTACCTCGCCGCGAAAGCGCGAACGACGAAGTACACGTGCAGCGTTTCGATCGGCGACGGCATCTTCTCGTACGAGTCCTGCACGACCTACCTCCACCATCGGGGCGGCGAGATCGCCCACACCGACCGCAACACGCTGCGCCGCCTACCCGGCAAGTGAGCGGGGAGCCGAGCCGGGGATCCTCAACGTCACGCTCGTCCCACCCGCCGGCGGGCACTCGAGCTCGAGCGTGCCCCCGTGCTTGCGCACGATCGAGTAGGTGATGGAAAGGCCGAGCCCGGTGCCTTGACCAGGTGCTTTCGTGGTGAAGAACGGCTCGAGCACGCGCTCCCTGAGCTCGCGCGGGATGCCCGGACCGTCGTCGGCGATCTGGATGACGTACGTCCCAGCCACGGTGCTCGTGCGAATCACGATCTTTCCGCGACCGTCGATGGCGTCAATCGCGTTCGCCAGCACGTTCAAAATGGCCTGGTTCAAAAGACTCGGATAGCATTCGAGCAGATCGGGAGCGCTGAATTCGCGCTCGACGGCAATCGACGCACTCAAGCGATGACCCAGGATCATCAGGACTGAGTCGACGCTTTCGCTCACGCTGACCACTTTCCACTCGCCCTCGTCGAGCCGGGAAAAGACGCGGAGTTTCAAAACCAGCTCGCGGATGCGTTCGAGCCCCATACCCACTTCGGCGAGCCGCGCGCAGGCGCGCTGCCAATCGGGCTCGGCCGAGGGCGAAATGGTGGTATCGGGCGAGCCTTCGACGCGCTGAAGGCACTTCTTCACCGTTTCGACGTGCGACAACGCGAACGCGAGCGGGTTGTTGATCTCGTGGGCGATGCCTGCGACGAGCTCGCCGAGGGATGCCATCTTGGCGGCTTGGACGAGCCGCGCCTGGGCGGCTTTCAGCTCTTCGTACGCCGACGCGAGACGCCGTTGGCCCGCGTAGAGCTCGAGGAAGACTTGCACCTTGCTGCGAACGACCGTCGCATCCAAGGGCTTGAACAGAAAATCCACCGCGCCCGACCCATATCCACGATGGACACCCTCGACGCTCGGCCGCATCGCGGTCAGGAAAATGATCGGCACGTCCTTGCCTCTTGGATGCTCGCGGGCACGCCGCGCCAGTTCGTAACCGTCCATTTCGGGCATCTGCACGTCGAGCAACCAGACGGCAAACTCGTCGCAATCGAGGAGGGCCAGCGCCCTTTGACCCGAGGTCGCGACCACCACCTCGCACGCTAGCGGTTCGAGCACGCCCTCGACCAGCTTGGAATTCGCGGGCAGGTCGTCGACGACGAGCACCTTCGGCAACGGGGACTGGCAGTCACTCGTCGCACTATCGTCGGCTCCTTGCATACGCCCGTCCGTTTCTCGTGGTTCCAGCATGATGCTCGCCTTGCGAGTGCCTGCTCATGGCCGGCGACGTCCATCTAAACTCGCCTACGGCCGCTGATCCTGGCTCGCTGAATCCGGGGCGCTTCCGCTTTCAAGGTTCGACCTGCCCTGCTCGCTCCGCTCCCGCCCGGAAGCGACGTACACTCGACGCTCGCGCTCCTACGCTCGGGAAGCAAGGACTTCCGGCGTGCCGGCGACGCAAAGGAGACCGCGCGCGCGCGCGGGGACTTGTCTTGTGGCAGAATTCAGGGACGTGTTACTTCGCGGCCGACCAGGGATGAATCGTGCTCGCCATACCCTCTGAAATCCGTGGGGCCCAGCGTCAATGAGTGCGGCGGACTTCGAGCCATGCGTCAAGGGCAACACGCTCGCCCTATTGATCCAGGAGGCGCAGTCGTCGCTGAAGGCCGGCAAGCTGCCGCAGCATGCCCTCGGCGGCTTGTCGAGTGGTCTGCAGGAGCTCGTCAAGCACCGCTCGCTTGCGAACGAATGGTACCCCGTAGCCTATTACTCCGAACTCGCGGAGCTCTTGTGCGCCCAGAGCACGGTCGGGCGCGAAGCGTACCTACGCGACCTCGGTAACAAGGATTTCGCGCGCCTGCAGCGAGCGAGCACCTACAGGCAGCTCGAGTACCTGACGCATCTCGAAGCGCAGCGGAGTCTCCAGACCAAACTGCATGATTCGAAGCTCATCACGAGCTTCATGTCGAGCATCTTCAATTTCTCTCGCTGGGCGCCCGCACCAGATCCGAAGAGTCCGAAGCACATGGTGATCCAGGTCACCGACGCCAGGCACGTCCCGGAAGCGTTCCGCTTACTGACCGAGGGCTTTCAGACGGCCATGAACCGAGCGATCAAGCCGGACGCGCGCGCCGTCCGCAGCGAACGGCCGAGCCCCGATCTCATCATCTTCCGCGCCAACGGACCGAAGCCGGTGAGCCGGACGTAGGACTCCGCGGCGACGCCGTGCGCCGCGCGGATGAATCCTACCGCCGGTCTGACACGTCTGCCGTGGCAGATCTGTCGGAGACGTCGGAGACGTCGGAGCGGCGGGAGACGTCGGAGCGCCGGGAGACGTCGGAGCGGCGGGAGACGTCGCTGGATAAATGCGCTGTGCCGGCATTCCAATTTTTTGGACCCTTTCGTGAAGTTCCGGCGACTGCGAGTTCGGCCACTGCTGAACGCGAGCACGGAGCTGCGCGCGACTCGGCAGACGGATTCGATGAGACGCGAAAGCGCAGGAGACGGATGTGATGACAAGAGCAGCGCTACCCACGAAGACTTTGCTCGCGACTATTTGCGCTATGGCCGTCGGAGGCTTCGGGTGTTCGGACAGCGGCAAGGACGCAGGCGACCTGCCCCCTGGCTCCGGCGGAAGGCCTGTCGTGGGAACCGGTGGTTCGGGGCCGGTCGTGACGGGCGGAAAGTCTTCGACTGGAGGGCAAGGCACAGCGGGTGAGTCGCAGGGCACCGGCGGTAGCTCCGCGCAAACGGGCGGCGCGCCCGGAACTGGTGGAACGGCCAGCGGCGCGGGAGGCACCGGCACGGCAGGGACGGGCACGGGAGGCACCGCTGCGGCAGGGACGGGCACGGGAGGCACCGCTGCGGGAGGCAGGGGCACGGCGGGTGCTGCGATGGCCGGAACCGGCGCTGGAGGCGCACCGCGTGGAGGCTCCGGCAATGGTGGCTCCGGGACGGCAGGCACGGCCGCGGGCGGCTCTGCGACAGCAGGCGGTGCGAATGGAGGAAGGGGAGGAAGAACAATGACCGGGAGCGGCGGAGCCTCGAGCGGCACCTGCACCGCATCGCAGAGCACGGGGAAGAACGTGTCCGGCACCGGGCCTCACAAAGTCGTCATCGAGACGAACTCGGCGAACGGGATCAAGTGCGGCACGATCTACAGACCTCAAGATCTAGGCACGGAGAAATACCCGATCTTCGTCTGGGGCGAAGGTGGCTGCTCCCAAGACGGGCTCTCGAACCAGGCGGCCATGGGCGAAATCGCGTCCTGGGGCTACTTCGTCGTCGCGGACGGTACGCCGGGCGGCACCGGCGCGTGTAGCGGCGGACAAGACGGAAAGGCGTTCCTCGACTACATCACCTGGGCCGTTGCCGAGAACGACAAGTCCTGCAGCGCGTACTACCAGAGTATCGAAACGACCAAGATAGCTGCCGATGGCTTTTCATGCGGCGGCTTGATGTCCGAAAATGTCTCGGGCGATCCCCGCTTCACCGCGATCGGTTTCACGAGCAGCGGGCTGATGAGCCCGAATGACGCGCTCTACGACAAGATCCACACGCCGTTCAAGATCATGAACGGTGGCTCCAGCGACATAGCCCATGACAACGGCGCCAGAGACTACGACGAGATCAGCTCCCGCAATATCCCGATCATCTACTTCTCGAAGCAGAGCGCCGGTCACGGCGGGGACCTGTCTCAAGCCAGGGGCGACTTCAATCTCGTCAATCTGGCGTGGCTGAACTGGCAGCTCAAGGGTGACGAGGGCGCAACGGGCAAGGCCTTCCTCATCGGTTCGACCTGCAAGTTTTGTATGGCTAGCGGCTGGGACTTCAAGTCCGCGAACATCCAATAGCGTTGGCGGCGCCGTGCGCGAGCGCGACGCCGCCGGGCACGAGCTACTGACTTTTGGTGACGTTTGCGATGGGGAACTCGATGTCCCCAGTTCCGCCCCCGGTCTCCACGAGAATCTTCGCCTCGAGCAGGCCGCCGAGCTGCAGGCCCGCGGCCTCCCACGCCTTGAAGTGATCGGAAATGGTGATCGTTCCGCACTGGCGCGCTGATTGCCTGATGCTCCAGTACTGATCCCACTGCGAGACTCCGCTGCATCTCGAGCCGCCAGTTCCGCTGGTCTTGTTCTGGAATATTTTGTAGTCCGCGCCGTCCATGGACGCTGTCGCCTTGAGCGTCGCGTTGTACGCGTTGAACGGCATCGTGCCCCAGCGATCATCGACGATGTACCATTCGACACAGGGGCTGGTCGTCCAGCCGTAGATGCCGATATAGGAGTAGCCACCTCCGCTGCCCGACTTCTTGTAGGCGAAGTCTGCCTTGATCGTCCCGTACTCGGTATACGGCTTCCCGGCGTTCCCAAATTCCAGACCGACGCGGGCGAGGAAATCGCCGTTGTTGCTGAAGCGGGCGCTGAAAGCGGGTGTGTCGAAGGTGGTAATGCAGGCGCTGCTGCTCAAAGTGTTGGACCAGAGCGACCAACTGAGGTCGCCCGCTTTGCCCTGAGTATTCTGTCCGCAATGATCCGTTCCGCCGGTTGGCATGGCAGCAGCGCAGTCGAGGACCGTTGCGCCACCGCTGCCGCCGCTCCCGGAACTCCCGCCTCCCGTGCCTGCGCCACCCGTGCCGCCTCTACCGCCAGAGCCGCTCATGCCGCCCAAGCCCGCGGCGCCACCCGCACTTACCCTACCGCCCGCACCCGCTGCACCCGCCCCGCCCGCACCTGCCCGGCCACTCGAACCCGCGGCGCCGCCCGCGCTGATCCTGCCAGCCGAACCGGACACTCCCGCCGCTCCGCCCCTACCAATCGTGCCGGCGACGCCGCCCGAACCCGCGGCGCCTCCCGTGATGGGTACGCCGCCGAAACCGCCGGTCGTACCCGAGCTACCACCCGCATTTCCGGTGCCGCCGGTGGCGCCGCCTGTACCTGGCGCTCCTGAACCGCCCGTACCTCCGGTCCCTGTCGAGCCAGCTGTCCCGGCATGACCACCGTTGGCCGATCCGCCGTGTCCCAGCATGGTTCCGCCACTCCCGAAGTCATCGCCGTCATCAGCCGGTGGATCAGAGGCACATGCCGCCGCGACCACTACGGCAGCGAGGCAAGGGGCGAAGACACCAAGGGACGTGCGCGCGCGAGGGAAAGGCATTTTGAACGATTCCCTGATTTGCCCCAGCGCGCCAGGAGCGAGACTTCTATTTTTCACCCCGCGGACGCGAAAGTTCACATTTGTAAGTGCGTGTAGGCAGCCGATACCTCGATATTACGACAGGGTGATAGATTTGCGACGTGACCGGCATCTCGATCAAGGCCTCGGAGTCGCTGCCTTCGCGGCCGGGAGCAGCTCGAGCTCTTGCGCGACGAGGCGGAGCGCCTTGGCTCGCGCCGGATAGTAGAGGACCCCGAGATAGACCGTCCAAACGACGCCGGTCGCAAGCAGGGCGAGCGTACTACGGCGGAAAATTCTGAAGTGCCAGGACGGCGCGAGGAGCGCCGCAGTGCGGCGAAAAAATGAAACGGCCGCCGCGCCGAGACTCACCGCGACCGACAACGCGAGCGTGACACGCCAGGGCGTGATGGCAGCCGCAGTGACGAGCGCCGCATGAGCCGCCTCGCGCGTGCCTGTCTTACCGACGACCGCGACGGGAGCGCACGCATTGCAGACGGAAAGCTCGAGGTCGACGACGACGGCGGGGTGGTCCGAGAGCTCCGTGACCACGCCATTTTCGAGCCGCACGGGTTCAGTGAGCGCTTCACGCGCCTCGAGCACGCGCAGCTGCAGGGTCGTTCCGTTTCGCACGAAGATGGTGTCGGGGTGCGGCGACGGAGTCGTGTCACGGAGCGCGTCCAGATCGAGTAGCGCTCGTCGCGGCAGCTCTTCCGCGCCGGTGTTGAAATCACCGCCGAGCACCAGAGGTTGGGCGCGGTCCTGCGGCATGAGGAGGATTTCACTCGCTTGGGAGAGCCGCTCTGCGTCATAGGCGTCGGTCTCGTATTGAGCCTGAAGGTGGGTATTCTGGATCTCGATCTCGCCGAGCGACGTTTGCACGGCGAAGCTGCCGACGCCCTTCGAGGCAAGCCATTCGAGGTGCCAAAAGCTGTGGCCGATGCGTCCTGCTGCGAACGGAAGGAAGCCGATGTTTCGGAGCGGGAGTTTCGAGGCCGTGAACAGCCCGGTCATGCCGTAGTCGGTGTGCGCGAGGTGGCACGCGAAGGGATAGCCGTGGCGCTCGAGTCCTTGCCTGACCCCGACGCCATCGCTTTCGGCCCAAAGCTCCTGCAAGAGGACGATATCGGGATTGAGCTTGGCGATTGCCTCGGGCACCATCGCCATGCGCGCTTTCAAATTCGTGGAGACCGCGGGCAAGCCCCAAACGTTCCAGGTGAGCACGCGCAGTCGCAGCGGCGCTTCGGCGTGCGCGACTTGCGGGAAGGCGAGCGCGGCGGCCAACGTAAACCCTGCGACCGAGCTTTGCTTGCTCGGTCTTCGCCGCGCCGTTTGGGTCATCTCGCTATCTAGCACGTCGACTTGCTCCTTCGCGAACCGCTTCAGCTCGCGAGGGCGTTCATGCGTTGCTCGGCGTGCTCAGTTAGCGGCCCCGGGCCCTAACCGCTCGTTCATGCCGTGACGCGCGCGAACGGGTGACACGCCGCTCGCAAGGCAACGTGTCGGGCAATGACTTACATGTCTAAAAAGCCGTGCGGGGAGGCGCAAACGATGCGTGGAGTCGGAACCTTTGACATTCACGAGCGGCTTTGAAAGCCTCAAGTCTCATTACTTGGGGTCAAATCACATGAAGACACGTGGAACAGTGGTGGGCACGGTGGTGTGTGCTCTCGGGCTGGCGACTGCCACCGTGGCGGCCGCACAGGAGCCGAGCGATTCATCCGGCACGAACGCGGCGGCCGAGACGGCGGCCCCGCCGGAACCGACCGCTCCCGATGCGACGAAGCCGGCAAGTCCGCCGCCGGTCGCTGCGGCGCCGAGCGCGACGGACGCGACGGCGATCGACGGCGCGCCGGGAAGGCGTGCCGACGAGCCACGCTTCAACGACGCAAACGCCGACCGCGCGATCTTGTTCTCGACGGCGGAGACGCATCCCAAAGGAACCTTCTTCTTCTCGGACTACGAGCTCCTCCTGCTGCAGTTCGGCTACGCCTTCACCGACAACTTGCAGCTCACGCTGACCGGCGTGCCGCCGATCATCCAGAGCCAACCCTACTTCTTCGATCTAGCGCTCAAACTCAACTTCTTGCGCACCGACGTGGTCCGCGCCGCCATCATCGGCTCGGGCATGGCCATTTTCACGGGGCAAGACACCGAGCCGAGCAGTCTGTTCGGTGCGCGGCTGAACGGCGTCGCGCAGTTTTGCTTCGAAACGTCGTGCAAGAGCAGTTTCTCGCTCAACGTAGGAACGTTCCTCAACAGCGAGTCGAACGTGATCGTGCCGATCACGCTCGGGGGCGGCCTCGTCGTCCACGTCTCGGACCTCGTGAAGCTCTTGCTCGAACCCGCTTACGCGCTCGCGGTGGGCTCGGGCGTCGAGAATCAGCCCGAAGGTTTTCTGCTCGATTACGGCGTCCGTCTCTCCGGCAACCACTTCGGCTTCGACTTCGCGTTCATTCGCCCGTTCGCGACGGAGAGCCCCTTTATCCTGGGCATCCCCTACGTGGCTTTCACCTACCGCACCTCGGGCGACGGCTCCTGAACACTCAGCCGAAGCGGGCCCGGTACGCGGCTTCGTCGAAACCGACGAGCGCAAAGTCGTCCCCGAGCACGAGCGGTCGTTTGACCAGCTTGCCGTCGCGGGCGAGCTCGTCGAGGGCTTCGGTTTGGCTCATGGACGGAAGCCGATCGCCGAAGCCGCCCTTGCGGTAACTCTCGCCGCTCGTATTGAAGAGCTTTTTGACGGGTAATCCGGTGAGCGCGAGCGCGCGTTTGAGCTCGCTCTTGCTCGGTGGCTGCGTGACGATGTCGATGGCGTCGTAACGCACGCCGGATTTTGCGAGAAAAGCGGCCGCCTTACGGCACGTGGAACATTTGGCGTACTGGTAAACTTTCATCGCCCCGTATTAAGCTCGGGCGGCGCATGAGGGAAGAGCGAGCAGTCCCGATTTTGCTCGCGAGCTTGCTCGCGCTCGTGGTGCTCGCGCGCATCGAGCTCGCCACCGACGACGCGCCGCCCGCTCCCCGGCGCGCTGGGTATGCCGCCGCGAGCACCTCGGCGCAGGCGGCGCCCACGGCCGCGCCGGGCGTGATGACCTACGTCTACAACGCGCCCGAATCACCCCTCGATCGTCGCTACGACTACCATTGGGAAATCTTGCGCCAGGCGCTCGAGCGCACGCAGCCGAAATGGGGGCCGTACGCGCTCGTGCCCTCCGTGCGCATGAGCGAAAAGCGCCAAACGTCGGAGCTCAGCGCGGCGACTGGACGCATCAGCGTGATGTACCTCGGAACGACACCAGCGCTCGAGCACAGGCTCGTTCCGGTCCGCATCCCCGTGGACAAGAACCTCGGCAGCTACTCCGTGTTCCTCGTGCGCCGCGACGCGCTGCCACGCTTCGCGGCCGTCCAGACGCTCGACGAGCTCAGACGTCTCACGGTCGGCCTCGGACTCGGTTGGCTCGACGTCGACATCTTGCGGGCGAACCGCTTCAACGTCGTCACCGGCGCGAGCTACGACGGCTTGTTTCGCATGGCGGCCAATGGGCGCTTCGACGGCTTCTTGCGCGCCGTCGTCGAGGTGCTCGGTGAGCTCGAGGCCCGACGCGGCGAACCGCTCGAGCTCGTGATCGAGCCGACGCTCCTTCTCTACTATCCGCTGCCGATGTACTTCTGGTTCTCGAGCACCGAAGGCGGGCGGCAGCTCGCGGCACGCGCGCGCGAGGGCATGCTCGCGATGCTGGAGGACGGCAGTTACGACCGCGTCTTCCAGGCGTATCAAGGCTACAAGATCGAACGCCTCGAGCTCAAGAAACGCCGCCTGCTCGAGCTCCCGAACCCCTACCTGGTGCCGGAGACTCCGTTCGAGGATCCGCGGCTCTGGTTCGATCCGATGAAGGCGCCATGAGCCCGCACCGCCGGCAGCGTTCGATCGCCGTGCTCGTGATCGCGGCGCTCGTGGGCGTCGCGACGCTCTCGCTCGGCGCCCTCGGATTCGAGAATCATCGCGCGCTGCGCGAACACGCGCACACGAGCCTCCGTTCGGAGCTCGAACGGACGAGCAACGTCCTCGCGCTCAGTCTCGAGCTGCCGCTCTGGAACTTCGACCGCCTAGAGGTGAACGACTTGCTCGACGGCGTGATGGACAATCGAGACGTGCTCGCCGTCGTCGTGCGGCAGCCGGACGTCTCGTCGGCGCGCGGCGTCGCCGTCTACGCGCGCGCGCGCGACCGGGATTGGGCGTCCGTCGCGACCACGAACGACGTGACGCCTCGCACCGACGTCGCGACCACGACCGAGCCCGTGGAAGTGCGTGCCATCGTACGTGGTGACGACGAGCTCGGCACGCTGACGCTCGTCGGCACGACGCGCTTCATGCAGGAGCGCCTGCAGAGGAGCCTGCTTCAGCTGCTGCTCGAGATTGCCGCCGTCGATTTGGCGTTGGTGCTGAGCCTTTATCTCTTGCTCTCGCGCATCGTGCTCACGCCGCTCGCCGAGGTCGAAGCGTTTGCGCGCGCCGTGAGCCTGGGCGAGCCGGGCGGCTTACCCGAGCACCCACGCAGATTTCACGGTGAGCTCGAGAGTCTACGCGCGTCGCTCGAGCGCACGTTCGAGCTGCTCGACACGCGCTACACCCACCTGCGCGCGAGCGAGGAGATGCACCGCGCGTCCGAGGCGAAGTACCGACTGCTCGCCGAGCACGTCGGCGACGTGATCTGGGTGTTGGGGGAGGACGAAAAGCTCGTGTACGTGAGCCCCTCGGTCGAGCAGCTACGCGGCTTCCGCCCCGAAACCGTGCTCACTCAGACGCTCGAGGAGATGCTCACCCCCGACTCGGTCGCCCGGCTGCGTGGCTACCTCGCCGAAGCGCCACGCAAGGCCGGCGACGCGCCGGCGCTGCTCGAGCTCGAGCAGACGCGCGCGGCGGGCGACACCGTTTGGGTCGAGGTCACGCTCCTGCCGATGTTCGACGAGCGGGGCGAGCGCACGGGCGTGCTCGGCTGCTCGCGCGACATCAGCGAGCGCCGGCGCGCCGCACGGCAGCGCGAAGAGCTCGAGCAACAGGTGCGGCAAGCCCAGAAGCTCGAAGCCATCGGTACGCTCGCCGGCGGCATCGCGCACGATTTCAACAACATTCTCGCGGCGATCTTGAGCTATTCCGAGATGCTGCTGCTCGATCTCGCCGCGGAATCGCCGCTCAAGAAGGACGTGCTCGGGATCCAAGCGGCGGTTCAACGCGCGAGCGCGCTCGTGCGACAGATCCTCGCGTTCAGCCGCAAGACACCGCACGAGGTCAAAGAGATCGAGCTTTCGGCGGTCGTCGCCGAAGCGCTCGACATGCTGCGCGCGACGCTGCCGGCGACGACGACGCTCTCCGTTCACATCGGCGGCACGGCGCCCGTCTTGGCCGATCCCACGGAGATGCACCAAGTCGTCGTCAATTTGTGCACGAACGCGTGGAAAGCTCTGCCCGGCGGCGCTGGCCGCGTCGACGTATCGCTCGAGGCGGTAACGCTCGACGAGGAGGCCTGCGCCCGCTTGCACGGTGTGATGCCCGGACGGCACGCGCGCCTGAGCGTCACGGACGACGGCGCCGGGATGCCGGCCGCCGTGCTCGAGCGCATTTTCGATCCGTTCTTCACGACCCGCGCGGAGGGCGGCGGCACGGGGCTCGGCCTCGCCGTCGTGCACGGCATCGTGACGCGGAGCAACGGCGCCATCGCCGTCACGAGTGAAGTCGGGCGCGGCAGCACATTCTCGATCGTCTTGCCGTTCGCGACGAGGGCGCCCTCGGAACGTCCGCCAGCGGAGGACTCCGCGCTTCCGGGCACAGAACGGGTGCTTTACGTCGACGACGAGCGCGAGCTCACCGAAACCATGCAGCGTAAGCTCGGGCGCCTCGGTTACCGCGTGAGCACGTTGAACAGCGGACCCGGCGCTTACGGCGTGTTGCGCGCAGCCCCTGAAGCCTACGATCTCGTGATCACGGATCTGACGATGCCGGACTTGCGCGGCGACCAGCTCGCGCGGCTCGTGCGTGACCTGCGCCCGGACCTGCCCATCGTGATCTGCACCGGGTCGCAGCAGGACATCGAGACCGAATGGGTCGAACGGCTCGGACGCGCGGCGCTCCTGCCAAAGCCGGTCTCCCTGCCCGCGCTCACGCGCCTCATCCGCGACCTGCTCGACCGCGACTCCCTCACCTGAAAGCCTCTCTCGTCAGGCTGGGCGAACACGTCCTCCGCGTGATTACACTTCAGCCGGACCGAACGAAGGCGAGCGCTTGTTTGGCGAGCGCGAGCCAGCGCCGCGGCGGCGCGCTCACGGCGAGCCACTCCTGCATCAGCCTACCTTTTCCCGAATCGAAGCGTTCGCCGACGCCCGCCGTCGCAAGCTCGTCCACGCGGGCTTTGGACAGCTTGACGACGAATTGTCCCCGAGAGGACAGCATCGCGAAGATCTTTCCGTCGACTTTGAGCCCCGAGGAGCCGAAGCCCTTGCCGCCGAACGTCACCCCGGGCTCCTGCGACAGCGTCTTCACGACGGCGGCAAACTTGGGCGCGAGCGGCGGCTCGTCCCGGGCGCTCCGTTCGAGCTTTTCACGGAACGCGGCGGTCAACGGGCGGCATCCGCACGCCTTCGCGTGCGCGAGGTGCCACGCGAGCCGCTCCTTGGGGCTCGCGTCGCGTGCGAGGCGGTGCTTCTCGTGCCAGCTCGCGTTCAGCATGCTCGGTTCACATCGGCGCGCGGCGATCGCGCGTCAACGCCCCAGTGCCGCGTCGCGTAAGTACCATGCATTTGAGGAGGCACTAGCCACGCGCGAAGCGCGTGACTGGGCGCGCCGGCGAAGCCGGCGCGGGGGCGGGACGCCAACAGAAACAGCTAGTGCTATCGTCGGCCGACTATGCGGATTCTTTTCGTCGGCGGTACCGGCATCATCTCTTCGGCCTCGACGCGGCGCCTCGCGCGTGAACCGGGCAAAAAGCTGAGCTTGCTCCTGCGCGGCAAGACGGAGCGTCCCGTGCCCGAAGGCGTCGAGGTGCTCCAGGGCGACATCCGCGAACCTGCGTCAGTGCGCGCGGCGCTCGGTCGCCGTGAGTTCGATGTCGTCGTCGACTGGGTCGCCTTCACGACCGCCCACGTCCAAGCGGACATCGAGCTCTTCGCCGGCCGCACCGCACAGTACGTGTTCATCAGCTCGGCGTCTGCCTACCAGACGCCGCCCGCGCGACTGCCCGTCACGGAGTCCACGCCGCTCCGGAATCCGTACTGGGCCTATTCGCGCGACAAGATCGCTTGTGAAGAGCTGCTCGTGCGCGCCTACCGCGAGCAAAACTTCCCCGTTACCATCGTGCGGCCGTCGCACACGTACGACTGCCGCTCGTTGCCCGTTCACGGCGGCTACACGGTCATCGACCGCATGCGGCGCGGCAAGCCCGTCATCGTGCACGGGGACGGCAGCTCGCTCTGGGTGCTCACACACCACGACGACTTCGCTCGGGGATTCAATGGCCTCTTGGGCAATCCGCACGTCCTCGGCGAGGCCTTTCACGTCACGAGCGACGAGCTGCTCAGCTGGAACCAAATCCATGAGCTGCTCGCCGCCGCGGCGGGCACCGAAGCGAAGCTCTGTCATGTCCCCTCGACGACGATCGCGAGCTACGACTCCGCCTGGGGCGACAGCCTGCTCGGTGACAAGACGCACAGCATGATCTTCGACAATTCGAAGCTCAAACGCGCCGTGCCGGGGTTCGCGGCTGCGATCCCGTACGCGGAAGGCGCGCGCGAGACGCTCGCCTGGTACGACGCGGACGCGGCGCGACGCCAGGTCGACGCCGGGACCGACGCGCTCATGGATCGGCTCGCAGCAGCGCAGGCGCGCGCTCTCGGCTGAGTGCCCGTGAACTCCGCGCCGATGACGACTCTGAGCCGCTGGGACGCTTGGCTCATGGCGCGCGCCACGAGCGTGCGCGTGACCGTGCTCGGGCTCACGCTCGCTTTTGCCGCGATCGTTCGGCTCTCGTACGTGCCGGTGAGCTACCACGACTTCGGCTGGCTCAATCGCGGCACCGACTACGGCTGCGACTACTACTCGGACGCCTACGGCGCGCGCACCGTTTATAACCACCCGCTCGACATGTACACGCGCCGTCTCACGGAGCAGACGCGCCCGGAAATGTACTGGCCGAAGCGCAGCGTCGCACCGTACCCGCCCGCCGAGCTGCTGCTGCTCGCCTGTGCCCATGCCGTCGGTGAAAAGACGGGCATCGGCCTGTACGGCATGCTGATGGCCGCCGATGCCCTGCTCGTGCTCCTGACGCTCGGCTACTCGCTCAGGACGCGCTGGTATCTATTTCCGCTCGTCGAGCTCAACGTGTTCTTGGCGTACCGCTTTTGGGGCATCGGCAGCTTCAACGGCTTGCTCGTGCTGCTGTTCTTGACGCTCGCCGTGATGCTCGCGCGCGCGCGACCGGCGGCGGGCATCTTGTGCGCGGTCTTCGCGGTCTGTTTGAAGCTCACGCCCATCTTCTTTTTGAGCAATTTCTTGCGCTTCCGCCGCAGGACGGCGCTCGCCGCCGGGGCACTGCTCGTCTCGGGTTTCGTCGTGCCGCTCTTCGTGTTCGAGAACTACCGCTACATCTACGGCTTTCACGCCACGCGCGACATCCGGCCCATCGTGCGCGCGCTCGAGTTCGTCGGCGTTCACGGCGCTCACTCCGTGACGCTCGCCGCCGTGGTCGGCTGGGCGCTCCCGCTCCTGCTCGGCGGTGCCTTTTCCGTCGTGCTGCTCTACGCCCAGCTCAAGCTGGATTTCACGTGGCAAGACCGCATCGGCTGGGCAGCGGTGCCGTTCTCGCTGCTCTTCAGCTTGCGCATGTTGTCGATGCGCACGCTGTTCGAGGCGATGGCGATCCCCGATCGGCGTCAGGTGCGCTCGGTCTGGCTCTTCGGCATGGGGCTCATCGACATGCTCCTGCGCGTGGTCGACATCGACCGCACGCTCCGCGACGGCATTTGGGACGCCTGCGGCTGCATCGGACTATTCTTGATTTGCCGGCACTGGCTGCGGCTCATCGGCCCAGCGCAAATCCGCGCCGACTGGGCGCGACGGGACGAGCTCTTGCCGTGGCTGTTCCGCGCGCCCACTCCGACCGCCGAAGCGTGAAGACGTGAGGCGCGGCAGCGCATTCTCTCGGCGCTTCGAAAGTGAAAGGCCCGCGCCGATTCGACGCGGGCCCTTCGCTACGCGGCTCTCACCGCGCTCGCGTTCCGGCTATTTGCCTGTCGTGATCGCCGACTTCGGGCCGGCGCTCTCGGACACCGGGACTTTCGGCGTGCAGAACATCTGCACGCTCGGCGTCGAGCTGCTCTTGCACTCCGCGTCCTGCGTGCAGCCGATGGCTTCGCACACGTGGTCGGCGTTGCACACTTGCGAAAGCGCCCCGAGCAGGTTGCCGTTACAGTCGAGATCGGTCTCGCACGTGAGCTTGCACAAGCCGTCGAGGCAGTGATTGTTCACGTTCATGTGCGCGGCCTGACAGTCGACGTCCGCCGTGCATTCGGGAGCGAGCGTGCAGACGTGCGTCTTGCCGTCACAGACGCGGCCGGGCTCGCAATCGATGTCGACGTCGCACTTGCGGTAGCAGAGGTGCGCGGCCTTGTAGCAAGTGCACTCGCCCGCCGAGCAGGTGTCGGTGCCGTCGTCGGCGACGCCTTTGCCGTCGCAATCGGAATCGCTCGAGCAGGTCGGATCGACTGCCGCGAGCTGGCAGTGATTGTCGTTGCAGCTCGAAACGAGGGTCTTGCCCGAGCGGCTCACCGTCGGGCAGCCGTCGCTCGCAAAACCGCTGTTTTCGCAGCTTGCGACGTACGAGCAGACCCCGTCGCTGCAGTCCCAGGTGTCCTCTGCGCAGCTGCAATACACCTGGCGCGCGAAGCATTGGCTTGCCGCGGCACCCGGATTGTCGCAATCGACGTCCGTCAAGAGCACGTCGAGATCGGCGCACGACTTGATAGCGAGGCTCGTGAGCACGCTCTGCGGCAGCTGGCAGCAGTCGGCCGCGTCGCGGCATTCCGCCGCGCAATCGTTGCCCGTGGGCGTGATGCCCGCGTTCACGACCGTGCACACGCCGACTCCGACCGTGGAGGCAGGTAGACAAGCAAGCCCCCCGGCGCAGTCCGAGGAGACGGCGCACGTCTCACCACGCTCGCCGAGCTTCGGCGCTGGAGGCGTGACCGGCCCCATGCCGCCTTCGCCTCCGGATCCGGTCTCCTCACCCGCCGTACAACGTTGATTGAAGCAGCGCAGTGCCGCCTGACAGTCGGCAGCGCGCGTACAGCTCTCGCCCTCGCCGCCGAGCACGGGCGCGGGTGTCGTGCCGCCGCTACCCGAGCTGCCGCCCCTGGCCGTGCCGCCCGTGCCGCCGGTCGCGCTCGTTCCGCCCGTGGAACCGCCGGTTCCCTCGTTGCCGGCGCCCGCGTTCGGCACGGTGCCCTTCTTCTCGCAGACCTGATCGATGCAGACCAGGGGCGACTTGCAGTCGGCCGTGCGCGTGCAGGACTGCCCGAGATCGCTCGGCGTTTGCGGGGCTGGCGCGGTGTCGTCGTCATCGTCGCCGCTACAGGCGACGACGGCAGCGCTCATGCACAACGCGATGCCAAAGAGCGAAAACAAGGATGTGCTTCTCATTCGGATGCCTCCAAAAAGCGCCACCCTCTTCCCTCGGGAGTGGCGCGGGGCCGGCATCCTACAAGCACGCGAGGCCTTTCAGCAAGCCCGCGTCCCGGGGAATACTGCGACGCATGAGCCACGTCGCCTCGGCACATCGCTATGAAGGAATGCACTATCGCCATAGCGGGCGCAGCGGCCTCAAATTACCCGCAATATCGCTCGGCCTCTGGCACAACTTCGGCGGGCTCGACGCGTACGAGACGGCGCGCAGCATGCTGCTCTGCGCGTTCGATCTCGGCATCACCCACTTCGATCTCGCAAACAATTACGGCCCGCCGCCGGGCTCGGCCGAAGCGACGCTCGGGCGCGTGCTCTCGGATGAGCTACGCGCCTATCGCGACGAGCTCGTGATCTCCACCAAAGCCGGTTACGGCATGTGGCCAGGGCCCTACGGCGAATGGGGCTCGCGCAAATACCTGATCGCGAGCCTCGATCAAAGCCTTTCCCGACTCGGGCTCGATTACGTAGACATATTCTATCACCATCGTCCCTCGCCCGAGACGCCGCTCGAAGAGACGATGGGCGCGCTCGACTACGCGGTGAGGAGCGGCAAAGCCCTCTACGTCGGCGTCTCGAATTACCCGCCGGAGCTGCTCGGCCGCGCGCTGCGTATCCTCGAACGACTCGGCACGCCTTGCCTCATCCATCAACCGAAGTACAATCTGTTCGAGCGCTCGATCGAACCCGAGCTCCTCGGGTTGCTCGCGGCAGAAGGCGTCGGCTGCATCGCGTTCTCACCGCTCGCGCAAGGCTTGCTCACGAACAAATACCTGGCCGGCATTCCGGACGGGTCACGCGCCGCCAAACCGCGCGGCTTCTTGCGTCCCGAGCACTTGACGAAAGCGAAGCTCGCACAGGTCGAAAAGCTCGATCGCATCGCCCAGCGCCGCGGTCAGACGCTCGCCGAGCTCGCGCTCGCTTGGGTGCTCCGGCACCCGGGCATGACGAGCGCCCTCATCGGTGCAAGCCGTGTGGCGCAGCTCGAGGGCGCCGTCGGCTGCTTGAAGAATCTCGCCTTCTCCGCGAGCGAGCTCGAGGATATCGACAACGTGCTCGCCTCGACGGCGGCACGACCGGAGTAACTCATGTTCAGGGTGAGACGGCTCGAAGCCTCGGTGTTCTGCACAACGGTGGTACCCGAGCTCGCCGCGCGCGAGGTCGAAAACGACGTGATGGTAGGCCTTGCGCTGCGCATCGCCGCAGTGCCGACGTCCGCGCCGAACTCCGTCTTTTGCGCGGTGGAAGCAGAAGGCAAGCTCGTGGGAGCCGCGCTCCGGACGCCGCCGCAACTCGTGATCGTGACGGCGTTGCCAGCAGGGGCGGCGCGCGCCGTCGCCGAATTTTTCCGCAACATCGCCGACGTGCCGGACGGCGCGAGCGGACCGCGTCACCACGGTCGCGACGTCGCCGCCTGCTTCGCGAGCTTTCGGGGCGGACGCCTCGAGCACGCCTCCGACGAGATCCTCTACACGTTACCCGAGCTCGGCGCGCTCCGAGAACGGCCGGCGCCGCCCGGCACGGCGCGACTCGCGACGGACGCCGACGCGGGCGTGCTCACGCGCTTCTTCGCCGAGTTCTTTCGTGAGATTGCCCTACCGCACTCGCCGGATCCCGCCGAGTACGCAGCGCGCGCCATCGCGCGTGGCTCCGCGTGGCTCTGGGACGACGGCGGCCCACGCGCCATCGCCTGCTGCGCGCGCCACATGACGAGCGGCAGCGCGATCGGGCCGGTCTACACGGCAGCCGAATCGCGCCGGCGCGGCTACGGCAGCGCCGTCACCGCGGCGCTGTGCCGCGACTTGTTCGCGAGCGGGCGCAAATTCGTCTGTCTACACGCCGACCGAAACAATCCCCAATCGAACGACGTGTACCGAGCCCTCGGCTTCGAAGAGGTCGCGTCGTTCAACGTTTGGACCGTGGCCTAACACTACTGCCGAAGTCTTTGGCACGAGCAGATCACGATCGCCCCGAGTCGCCTCGAGCCACGAAAGCACCGGTGAGGCCGGCGCATTGCTGTTTCCTTCTCGCCCGAGACGAGCGCGGTCGCCAGCCGGACCAACTTCGGGCCGAACTAATCAGCGCAGCCAAATTTAGTCAGGAGCTCCAAAACGTCGGCAGTAGTACTAAGACGACTCGGCGCCGACGCTCGCGGAGCTCAGAGTAGCCAGCCGATGCGCAAGTGAAAGGCCGGGAGCACGGTTTGGCCGACCTTCGCGAGGGTTTGCCGGACTTTCTCCTGATCGGGCGCCAAGTACGGCGCCAGCAAATCCGAGGGTAACCCTGCGGCAACGACGTGCTGCGTGAACTTGATGTGGCTCGACGCAGCCGGGATCTGCGCGCCGACGTCGAAACCGAACGTGAAGCCCGCACGCCACGTGTAGATGTAGCCGAGCTCGGGAGTGACGACGAGCGTCTGCACGCTGCCGTCGTTGACCGTCGTGATCGAGGACGGCGCTCCGAGCGCGGCGTAGCGCGAGGTGTCGTAGCTGCCCGCGTAGTGCGCTTTGATGCTCGCGTAGCCGAGCTCGGCGCCGAGCAAGAAGCCGCCACCGAACGGATGGAGATGCGCGTACGCTCCGTAATCTTGGTACGAAACCGTCGCCTGGCCGTAGTACGCGAAGTGCACCGTCGGAATCAGTCCCACTCGCACGCCGGCACCGAAGTAGCGCGTCAGCCGGATCTCACCCGAGAACGACAGGATGCTCGGCATGCCGCTGCCGACGAGTAAGCCGACACGAAAGGGGCCGAGCAAACCGTTCTGCGACGACTCTGCCGATTGCTTGTCCGAGCCGTTCGCCGTGGATTCCGTATCGGACGGCGCTTTCGCAGCCGGCTGTTGCGCGGAAGCCTGCACGGCGGCGGGCGCGACGGGTTCGCGCGGCGGCGGGACAGCGGCTGCTGGGGATGGCTCGGGGGGCAGTGGCGCGAGCAGGGGTGGTGGAGGCTCGGCGGCAGCCGGCGGCTCGGCGCTCGGTGCATCGCCGGCTGGCGGGGCCGCGGAGTCGAGCGGCGGCGCCGGGGGCGGCGGGGCTGCGGACGGACTCACCGCAGGAGCGGTGGGCAGCGGCGGTGCAGGCGGGGGCTCGGCTGGCGACTCCTGTGCGCCCGAGGCACGCGCGACGAGCAGCCCGACCGCGAACACGACCCGACGCACTCGAGTGTTCAAGACGTTCTCCCGAGTGTAGGTCGGGCGCGATTGGGGGCGCAAGCCGCACCCGTCGCCTGGTCTTGAGCCGCTCCCGCGCTTCTCGCGCTGTCGAAGTGTGCGAGGTGGTGCGCGATGGTGAGGACCAATCGCTCACGTCGCGCGAAGCGACACAGTAGGGTTATGCTAATGTTCGCTGCCTGATGCACCGCTCGAACAAGGCGCGGCTCCGCCCGACCGCGCTCGTCTCCATCTCCGGACTATTGCTCTGGGCAGCGTGCTCGAGCAGCGAAAACAATTTTTTCGACACGCCCCCCATCGGCGGCGCAGGGCATAGCGGAACGACCGGCAGCGCGGGCAAGCCGAGCGGCGCGGGCACATCGAGCGCGACGAGCGGCGCTGGCGGCAGCTCGAACCCGAGGGGCGGCGACGGCGGCACGAGCGACGCCCCTGGCACGGGCGGCGATTCGGGACTCGGCGGCACGCACTCGACGGGCGGCACTGACGCTACGGGCGGCACGCACTCGACGGGCGGCACTGACGCTACGGGCGGCACGCACTCCACGGGCGGCACGGACGCGAGTGGTGGCTCGGATAACGGTGGCGCAGGTGAAGCCAACGGTGGCGCAGGTGAAGCCAACGGCGGCGGCGGGGTCGCCGAGGGCGGCACACCGAGCGCTGGCACGGGCGGCACGGGGCTCGTTGGGGGCGGAACGAGCGGGCTCGGCGGAACGAGCGGGCTCGGCGGAACGAGCGGGCTCGGCGGAACGAGCGGCGCGGGCGGCTCGAGTGGCGTCGCTGGCGCAAGCGCGGCGAGCGGCTTCGGCGGCGCGAGCGGCTTCGGCGGCGCCAGTGGCACGAGCGGCGCGGGCGGCTTCAGTGGCTCCGCCGGTACGGCGAGCGGCGGGATGAGCGGAGCGGGCGCGGTGAGCGGCGCCGGGGCGGGCGGCCTCGCAGGCACGAGCGGCACGGGCGCCGCGGGCAGCCCGAATGCCGGCGCGGGAGGCACGTCTTCGTCCGTCACGTGCAGCAATGACAACGGCTGTCAGCCGAGCCAGTTTTGCTCCAAGAGCGCCTGCAACGCGCCCACGGGCGTGTGCAAGACGAAGCCGCTCCAATGCGCAGGAACGGACGCTGTGTTCGCGCCGGTCTGCGGTTGTGACCACATGACGTACTACAGCCCCTGCGTCGCCGACCGTGAGGGCACGAACGTCGCGTCGCAAGGCGAATGCACGGGGATGACCGTGTCCTGCACGCGCGCCGACGGCGGCGCGTCGTGTAAACCCGCGCACGCGCTCGCGCGCTGCTATCGCCCGCGCGACTCGTGCACGGGCACGTCTGCGGCTACGGGCGTGTGCTGGGTGATGCCCGACGAATGTCCGAACGAACCGCAAGTGAACCGCTACTGCAATCTGGGCGGCACTCCGAGCTGCGTCGGCTTCTGCGAGGGCATCTCGAACGAATACCCCATTTGGCCGGATTCGAACCTATGTCCGCCGTGAACGCCCGCTCGGCGCGGCTCGAGCTCAGGCGCGTACGCGTTTCACGGCCTCGGCCACGTCTTTGCCGTTGACGCTCGCGCCGAGGGACTTCAAGTGCTTCATGGCAACGCCCGTCGCCTGACCTTCGTTGCCCGCCGCACGTACGGCGTCACGCACGGGTGCGAGCGCCGTGACGATGTCGTCGATGCCGAGCGTCTTCGGCAGAAACTCCGCGAGGATGCGATTCTCCTCGCTCAGGGTCGCGCGGCGATCGTCCGGCGGACCTGCCGCGAGTGACTCCTCGTTCGACTTGATGAGCTTGCGCAAGATGGCGCGCGCCTCGTCGTCGTCGCCGCGCCGGCCTTCGCGCGCGGCTTCCGTCGTGATCTCGCCGAGCGCGACGCGCAAGATCTCCTTTTCGACGACGTTGCCCGCCTTCATCGCGCGAAACATGCGAGCCTTGAGTTCGTCGAGGAGCATTTGGCCTGACCTTGTCGCAGGAGGAGTAGCACGGTGTATGCTCGACGCGAAAGGAGCGCCCATGGCGATTGAAGTCGGTTCCCCCCTGCCCGATGCGACCCTGCGTGAATCTCTCGAGTTCGGTGAGGCCTGCCCGCTCGCGCCTGCAGCCGTGAGCGTCGCCGACGCCGTGCGCGGCAAGCGCATCGTGATTTTCGGCTTGCCCGGCGCGTACACACCCACGTGCTCGGCGCAGCACGTCCCGAGCTATCTTGCGAGTTACGACGAGCTCAAGCAAAAGGGCGTCGACGAGATCTGGTGCGTCTCCGTCAACGACGGCTACGTGATGGCCGCCTGGGGGCGCGAGGAAAAAGCACTCGGCAAGATCCGCTTCCTCGGCGACGGCTCCGCCGAGTTCGCGAGCAAGCTCGGCCTGACCCGCGATCTCTCGAGCTCCGGCATGGGCATTCGCATGCAGCGCTTCTCGCTCCTCGTGGAGAACGGCATCGTCAAACGCGTGAACGTCGAAGCACCGGGCAAGTTCGAGGTGAGCGACGCAAAGAGCATGCTCGCCGCGCTCGATTAGCCGGCGCGCTCGTGCGCCGCGGCCGAATTTGGCTGTAGATCCGCAGGCTTTCGCAGAAACGGCGAGCTTTCCACCGGGAACCTGCTAGTACCCGCGGCCCATGGCAGCCATCGAGGTCGAGGACGTCAGCAAATCCTACGGCGGAAAGCGCCTGTTCCTGGAGGTGCGCACCACCTTCAACGCTGGCCGCCGCTACGGCCTCACCGGACCGAACGGCGCCGGTAAATCGACCTTCCTGAAGATCGTCTCGGGCGAGCTCGAGCCGGACACGGGACACGTCCGCCGGCCCGAGCGCACGAGCGTCCTCAAGCAGGATCAGTTCGCGTTCGAGTCCTGGCGCGCGCTCGACGTGGTGATCATGGGCAACGCGCGGCTCTGGCGCGCCATGTCGGAGAAGCACGAGCTGCTCGGCAAGCAAAACCTGACGGACGCCGAGGGCATTCGCCTCGCCGAGCTCGAAGGGGTGATCGCCGAAGAAGACGGCTACACCGCCGAGTCGGACGCCGGCGAGCTGCTTTCCGGCCTCGGCATCCCCGAAAGTGACCAGGAAAAGGTGATGAGCGAGCTGCCGGGCGGCCGCAAGCTGCGCGTCCTGCTCGCGCAAGCGCTGTTCGGTCACCCGGACGCGCTGCTGCTCGACGAGCCCACGAACAACCTCGACATCGACAGCATCCGCTGGCTCGAGCGCTTTTTGCTCGGCTACCGCGGCGTCTTGATCACGATCTCCCACGATCGGCGCTTTCTGAACCGCATCTGCACGCACATCGCCGACATCGACTACGAAACCATCATCACGTACACGGGCGGCTACGACGACATGGTGCGCGCCAAAGGTCAGGTGCGAGCGCGCATCGAGACGGAGAACGCCGAGCGCTCGAAGAAGATCGCCCAGCTGCAGGACTTCGTTGCGCGCTTCGGCGCCGGCACGCGCTCGTCTCATGTGCAGAGCAGTAAGAAGCAGATCGATCGTCTTTCGTTGAACGATCTCAAGCGCT
>JAICTZ010000011.1 GCA_025936115.1 Polyangiaceae bacterium | reverse complement strand
GCCGGAGGCGAGAGCGTCGAGCAGTGCCGGGAAGCGTCTGACGAGACGAGCGGCGGCAACGCGCCGGAAAGCCTCGTCCTCCGAGAAGCGGAGCTCGTAGATGCAATAGGTGTAGAGGCTCGAGCAGGCGCGGGTGCGGTGGATGCCGCGCGCTTCGACCTCCGCGATGTGGACGAGGAGCTCGGCGAGCAGTTGGTTCGAACGACCCACGAGGCGACGCGTCCCTTCGAGGAGCTCGGCGTCGGAGAGCTGCGCGAGCGAACGTCGGCCACGAGGTTCGGACCGGGCATGAAGCTCCAACTCATCCACCGGTGTGTTCGTCTGCATGTATCGCATTGTATGCCCCACTTTTCGGCGCTCCTGACGGGCTCCCTCGAGCGCGATCGCGGGCTGAATCGCGACGCGAATCGTCGAAGCAGCAAGAGCTCAGTAGCGGCCCCGCTGCGGGCAGCGCGGACTGCGTTCCGAGTGACGGGCAAGCTCGCGAACGTGAGCGCCACGAATTCTGTCAAGGCAAATCGGACTTTGAAAACGCGCTCCTCGCGCTGATCGCGGCCGCGTCGGTTGTGTCGGTCGTCGCGAACAGGATGCCGAATCCGGCGACGGCCCTATCGACGGCATCGGCATACTGCGCGTGCAGCGCGTCGTTGGTTGCGCGGCGCGATGGCCGGGCCGTCCGATAGCGCCAGTCCTTGACGACGGGATCTCTGGTTCGACCCCGTCTAGCCAGTTTCAAACTGAAGCAGTGCAAGCTGAAGTGACGTGACGCGCGCCGGACGCGTCACCCCGTTCGCTCGAACTGCCGACGCACGCTCGGACGGGCGAGCACGCTGAGGGTCATGAGGCCGAGCGCGGTGCCGTAAGGGATTTCGAGGACGGTGAGGCTCGCCGTGATCAGGCAGAGGAGACGGCTTCTCCGCTCTTTCAAGCGCATGCCGGTGACCAGCTGCAGGACGGCGCCGATGCCTGCAAGGCCCATGATCACACTACCGAGCAGGCCGAAGAGCAGCGGCATCGAGGGTAACGAGGTCACACCCGTTCCAAGCGGCAGGTGTGCAATGAAGATGCCCATCCCCGCGTTGAAGAGACCCACGAAAATGTACATCGCCGTGTGCGCCGCAGAAATGAAGTAGCCGAGGCGGAGTAGTCGTAAATGCTCGTCGTCAATCATGCTCTGCACGGCTTCGGCCGTGTAGATGGGGACGCCAGGTGCCTGGGGAGGCTCGACAAACTGGGATGAGGGCTCTATCTCCATGCCGACGCTCGAGGATGGTACTACCGCACGACCGAACGGTCGGCGTGCGTAGAAAAGTTGCAGCAGGGTGCGGGGCGAAACGCCGCTTTGGCGCAAAACCCGCGTTCGAGCTGAAGATCCCAAGAAGGAGGCGCGCATGCGACGACGCGATAGTTTCGCTCTTTTGTCTTCATTCGCTCTGATTGCGGTGACGGCCTGCGGCGGTGGGGACGACGACAGCGCACAGGACGGTTCCAAATGTGACGGCGCGGGAGCCACGACGACGAACGTCCAGGGACACACGCATTTCGTCTGCGTGGCGCTCGCTGATTTGAACGACCCGCCGACGGACGGCAAGACCTACGTCACCACGAACAACTCCGGACACACGCATTCAATCACGCTCACGGCCGCGCAACTCACGTCCATCGCGAGCGGCGAAAGCGTCACCGTGACGACCACGAACGACGCGGGTCACACGCACGAGGTGACGCTCGTCAAGTGACGGCACCGCTGCACACGTGAGACGAGGGCCGTTCACGGTGCGACGGCGCACTACGCGCGGCAGCCCACGCCGCCGAGCAACAGGGTCGCCGGGCGAGGCGTGACCCTGGCTGAAGGCAACGAGCAGCGTGTGCATCGTTTCGCGCGCCGCGCTGGCACCGCGCGCCGCGCTGGCACCACGCGCCGCGCTGGCACACCGCGCTGCGCTGGCACTCCGCGCCGCGCGCGCATGGGTGACTTGTGCGCGCCCAGTACGCTGGCCGGGCGACCTCGAGCCGCGTTCTTCCCGTGAGTTCGCCGACTCGTACGGCGCCCCCAACGCGTACAGAGCGTCTGGGGTCACGCTGGGCTGCGTGAGCTCGGACGTGGTTTCGTGGGGGTAGAAGGCTCGTAATTTGTGAGGACTTACGGACGAATTTGCTGCTAGCTTCACATGTCGGGCGCGCCGCCGTTCCCATCACGTGGAACAGGCTCGGCTAGGGCAGCCAGGCGCGCCGAGAGTGGAGCGGCGTAGATGCGAGATCATCGAGGATGGCCAAAGGTGTCGCTACGGCGCGGACTCGCGGCGGGCCTTTGCTCTTGCTTGATAGCGTGTGAAGCCCGGGCGAGTAGCGGGTTCGCGCTGGATCATTTTCGCCCCGCGGACCACGGGAGCGAGTGGTTCGTCCTCGATTCGCTCGATCTGCGAGGGCACCTGCGCTGGGCTGCAGGCATCGTCGGGGACTACGCGTATCGCCCGCTCGTCGTCTACGACCCCGACGGCGCCGCGCTCGGGGCCGTGCTGAAGCACCAGCTCTTCGCGCATCTCGGTGGCAGCGTGGTGCTCTGGGAACGGCTGAAGCTCGGGATAAGCTTACCGATCCTGCTCGTGAACGAAGGCGAGCCGCTCGTCATCGGGACGACGGCGCTCGACGCCGATTCGGGGCCCGGCGTCGGTGACCTGCGACTGACGGCCGAAACCAGCCTTTACGGAGCGTACGCTTCGCCGTTTTCGCTCGCGCTCGGAACGACGGCATTTCTTCCGACCGGTAGGCGTGCTGCATTCACGAGCGACGGCTACCCGCGAGCGGCACTCGAGCTGCGCGTTGCGGGCGAGGCCGGCAGCTTCGCGTACGCCGGCTCGACGGGGCTATTGGCGCGGGCGGAGCGCGAGGTCGCGGGGACGCCCATCGGGACAGCATGGACGTTTGCGGCTGCCGTGGGGCTGCGACTGCTCGAGCGGCGGCTGCTCGTGGGACCCGAGCTCTGGGGCTCCACGGTGATCGCGCCGTCCGTGTCGCAAGGGATCTTCACGAAGACGGCGACACCGTTCGAGCTTGCCGTCGGCGCACATTACTTGATCGAAGGGCTACGTTTCGGCCTTGGAATAGGGCCCGGATTCGGTCGCGGTCTCGGAACGCCCGCGGTACGCGTGCTTGCCGCCGCGGAATGGAGCCCGCAGCCGGAGGCTCCTCCGGCTCTTCCACCGCCGCCCCGCGACCGAGACGGGGACGGGGTGGCCGATGGAGACGATGCCTGCCCAGACGTGGCGGGCGGAGTCGACACCCGGGGTTGTCCGCTGCCCGACGGCGACGGCGATGGCATCGTCGATGCGAGTGACGCCTGTCCGGCGGAGCCCGGAGCCGCGAGTCCCGATCCGACGCGCCACGGCTGTCCGGCGCCAGCGGCCCCAGCGGTGCCCGCGGCACCTGCGGATCGTGACGCCGACAGAGTGCCGGACGCGGACGACGCCTGTCCGGATACCGCAGGCGCGCCGAACGCCGACGCTGCGCGCAACGGCTGCCCCCTCGTCAAGGTCACGGGCGATCGCATCGAGATCCTCGATCGCATCGAATTCGAGCTCGGCAGCGCCAAGCTCGAGCCGGAAAGCAACGCCGTGCTGTCGGCAGTGCTCGAGGTGCTCAGCTCGCACCCGGAAATCCGGCGCGTGGAGGTGCAAGGGCACACCGATTCCCGGGGACGGCGGGACGCGAACCGCGAGCTCTCGCGCCAGCGGGCGAACGCCGTGGTCGCTTGGTTGGTCGAGCACGGCGTTGCTGCGGAACGGCTGAAGGCGAACGGGTTCGGTGCCGACCAGCCGCTCACGACTGACTCGACGGAGGAGGGCCGTCGGACGAACCGGCGTGTCGAGTTTCACATCCTCGAGGTCACGAATCCCGACGGCGCGAAGTCGGAACACGGAGGTGCACCATGACGCTCTCGGACTCCCGTTTCGAAGCTCGCCGGTCGGAGTGTGCCATGAGGGCAGCGTTCGAGCCGTTCGGCCGCGCGGCCCTGACCATCGGGCTCGGCGGCGTGCTGGCGTTAGCTTCCGCATGCTCGCGAGCGCCGGCGTCCGAGGAGTCGGTGAGTGAAGACACGCAGGCGGCCATTTTCAACAGCTCGCGTTGGAAACCACTCGAGCAAAACGGCGTAGCGCTGAGCGATCCGTCGACGGACGGCCAGAACAATGCTCGCGAAATCGTCGGCGATACCGCGCACCCGGCGGTGTACGTGTACGCGGACGATACCGACTTCTTCGTGCGACTACGCCTCGACGATAACCCGATTCAAGGCGCGAACTTGCGACCGTACGGTTGGGGCATTCTCATCGACACCGACGGGAACTTCAACGCGTACGAGTTCTTGTTGATGGTGGACGGCACGGGCAACCCGCGCCGCGTCGTCTTTGCCCAGAACACGACCCCGGGCACGACGGGAAGCCCGCAGGACACCGCGGAGACCGAACTTTCGTCGATAACCATCAACACGAACGCCGGCGGCAATTTGGAAGCGGTCCTCGCCGACACCACCTTCAATAGCACCGCGGATTACTTCCTCGACTTTTCGATGCCGCTCTCGGTCTTGAAGAGCGCCGGGATCTCGCTTTCGACACCGCTTCGCATCATTGCCGGCACGTCGAGCAGTGCCAACTCGATCAGCGTGGATCTTGCAGGCACGGCGAGCGCGCCGGGCGCGGGCACACTCGCCCTGGCGGTCACGGATCCGAAGTACCCCGACGGTAGCGACGGCGACACCGACGGCGACGGCGTCTTGAATCCGAGCGATCGCGACAACGACAACGACGGCATCGCCGATTATCGCGAGAACTCGTTCGGCGTCGATCCGGACGCGGACCACGACAACGACGGCATCCCGAACTTTCGCGACGCGAGCGATCGGGGCGACGGCGTCGCAGCGGGCTGCACGGACAGCAGCGCCGACGGCGTCTGCGACACCGTGCTCACGGCGTTCGACGGCGACGGGGACGGGATACCCAATCACAACGATCTCGACTCCGACAACGACGGTATTCCCGATCTCAAGGAAGCCGGCCACGGCCAGGCGGACGCAAACGTCGACGGCATGGTGGACGGCGCGGTCGGGGCGAACGGCTTTCTGAACAGCCTCGAAACGGGGAGCGAATCCGGGCTTCAAAACTACGCGCTGCTCGATACGGACGGCGACGGCACGCGAGATGTCCTGGACCTCGACAGCGACGGCGACGGCAAGTTCGACCTGGTGGAGACGGGCAATACCGCGCTCGACGCCAACGCGAACGGGCGCGTCGACAGCACGGTCGACGTCGACGGCGACGGGCTCATGGCCACGGTTGACGCCAACGCGACGACTTACGGGTTCCCGGGCGTGACGCTCACGGACAACGACGGCGACTCGATTCCGAACCCCTACGACCCTGCCGAGACGGGGCCGGGCGATTCCGACTCGGACGGTCTCAGTGACACGGTCGAATGTCCGTCGGGCTGGCCGTGCCCCGACGGGGACGCCGACGGCAAGCCGAACTACATGACGCCGACCGTCGACGCGGACGGCGACGGCGTCGACGACAGCTCGGACAGCGCGCCCACGAACCCGTACGTTTGCCACGACTTCGACCACGACTCGTGCGACGACTGCTCCGTCACGGGCGCGAACCATAGCGGCGGGAGCGTCACGAACGACGGCACCGACACGGACGGCGACGGCCTGTGCAACACCAGCGACACGGACGACGACGACGACGGCGTCCCCGATGCCAGCGATACGGCGCCGCTGAACGCGAACGTCTGCCACGACCTCGACAACGACACGTGCGACGACTGTGCCGTCACGGGCGCCGACGGTAGCGGCGGGAGCGTCACGAACGACGGCACCGACACGGATAACGATGGGCTTTGCAACTCCGGTGACACCGACGACGATAACGACGGCGTCCCCGACACGAGCGACACGGCGCCGCTCAATCCCCTCGTCTGCCACGACTTGGACGCTGATTCCTGCGACGACTGCGCCATCACGGGCGCCAACGGCAGCGGCGGCAGCCTTACGAACGACGGTACCGACTCCGACAGTGACGGCCTCTGCAACGCGGGCGATCCAGACGACGACAACGACGGCGTCGCGGACGGCAGCGACTCGGCTCCGCTGAACCCGAACGTCTGCCGCGACCTCGACAACGACTCCTGCAACGATTGCGCGCTCACCGGCGCGAACGGCAGCGGAGGCAACGTTGCCAACGACGGCACGGATACGGATGCCGACGGCCTGTGTAACGCCGGAGACCCCGACGACGACAACGACGGCGTGCTCGATGCGGCGGACTCCTCGCCATTGAACCAGAACGTCTGCAGGGACTCGGACTCGGACGGCTGTGACGACTGCTCCGTCACGGGCGCGAACGGCAGCGGCGGCAATCCTCTGAACGATGGACCCGACCTCGATCACGACGGCCGTTGCGACGCCGGCGACAACGACTCGGATAACGACGGCGTGCCCGATTCCGTTGACACGGCTCCGCTGAACCCGA
The DNA here is from genome assembly GCA_025936115.1 of Polyangiaceae bacterium. Lineage (GTDB taxonomy): Bacteria > Myxococcota_A > Polyangia > Polyangiales > Polyangiaceae > PMG-095. The sequence goes on along the minus strand of JAICTZ010000011.1, from coordinate 216,230 downwards.
ACGCCTGCCGCGATCTCGACAACGACTCGTGCGACGACTGCACGCTCACCGGCGCCGATGGCAGCGGTGGCAATCTCACGAATGACGGCACCGACACCGACGCGGACGGCAAATGCGACGCGGGTGATCCGGACGACGACGACGACGGCGTCGCCGACGGCAACGACTCGGCTCCGCTCGACCCGCACCTGTGCCGTGACGTCGACGGCGACTCCTGCAACGACTGCGCCGTGACGGGCGCCAACGCGAGCGGCGGCAGCGTCACCAACGACGGCACCGACACCGACGCGGACGGTAAATGCGACACGGGCGACTCGGATGACGACAACGACGGCGTTCCTGACGGCAGCGACTCCGGGCCACTCGACGCCCACGTTTGCCACGACGACGACAACGACTCTTGCGACGACTGCGCCGTCACCGGCCCGAACGGCAGCGGCGGCAGCGTCACCAACGATGGCACCGACACCGACGCGGACGGCAAGTGCGATGCCGGCGACACCGACGACGACGGCGACGGCGTCCCCGACGGCAGCGACTCGGATCCGACGAACCCGAGCGTGTGCCACGACCTCGACCACGACGGCTGTGACGATTGCGCGGTCACCGGAGCGAACGGCAGCGGCGGCAACGTCGCCAACGACGGCACGGACGTCGACGGGGACGGACTCTGCAACGCCGGGGACCCGGACGACGACGGCGACGGCGTCCCCGATGGCAACGATACGGCGCCTTCCAATCCGAACTCATGCCACGATCTCGACGCCGACGGTTGCGACGATTGCGCCGTCAGCGGGGCCAACGGTAGCGGCGGCAACCCACTCGACGACGGCCCCGATCTCGACCACGACGGGCGCTGCGACAGCGGCGACAGCGACCTCGACAACGACGGCGTGCCCGACCTGGTCGACTCCGCACCGTCGGATCCCAATCGTTGCCGCGATCTCGACCACGACGGCTGCGACGATTGCAGCCTCACGGGCGGCAATGACAGCGGCGGAGACATCACGAACGACGGGCTCGACACCGACGCTGACGGCCTGTGCAACACGGGTGATACCGACGACGACAACGACGGCGTCATCGACACCGAAGACGTTGCGCCCACGAACCCGAACGCGTGCCGCGATCTAGACGCTGACGCGTGCGACGACTGCACGCTCACGGGCGCGAACGGCAGCGGCGGTCGCGTCGCCAACGACGGGCTCGATACCGACGCGGACGGTATGTGCAACGCGGGGGACAGCGACGACGACGGCGACGGCGTTCCCGACAGCCAAGACGACGATCCGGCAAACCCGTTCGTATGCAGCGATCTCGATGCGGACGGCTGCAACGATTGCGCCGTCACGGGTGCCAACGGCAGCGGCGGCAACATCGCCAACGACGGCCCGGATTTCGATGCCGACGGGCAGTGCAACGCGGGAGACGGTGACGACGACGGCGACGGCGTTCCTGACGCGTCGGACGCGTCGCCCTTGAACCCCAACATTTGCCGAGATCTCGACGCAGACGGCTGCGACGATTGCTCCGTTACGGGTGCCAACGGCAGCGGCGGCGACGTCGCGGGCGACGGGCTCGACCTCGACGCTGACGGGCGCTGCGATCTGGGCGACGGCGACGACGATGGCGACGGCGTGCCGGACGCGAGCGACTCCGCTCCGCTCGATCCGAGCCACTGCCGCGATGCGGACGGCGACTCGTGTGACGACTGCTCGGTCACGGGCGCGAACGGCAGCGGCGGCGACGTGCAAAATGACGGCAGCGACGACGACCGCGACGGCATCTGCAACGCGGGTGATCTCGACGGCGACGGCGACGGCGTGCCGGACGCGAGCGATTCGGCGCCGAGCGACCCCCACCGCTGCCGCGACGACGACGGCGATTCGTGTGACGATTGCTGGGTCACGGGCGCGAACGGTAGCGGCGGCAGCGTGACGAACGACGGCCCCGATGCCGACGCCGACGGCGCCTGCGACGCAGGCGATACCGACGACGACGACGACGGAGTGCCCGACGGGTCCGACGCCGCACCCACGAATCCAGCGCTCTGCCGCGATCTCGACCACGACGGTTGTGACGATTGCGCCCTCACACGCGCAAACCACAGCGGCGGCGATACGGCGAACGACGGAATCGATACCGACGCCGACGGCGTTTGCGACGCGGGCGACAGCGACGACGACGACGACGGCGTCCCCGACACCGCGGACAGTGCGCCCGCGAACGCGCACGCCTGTCGCGATCTGGACCACGACTCCTGCGACGACTGCGCGCTCACGGGGCCAAATCACAGCGGCGGCAACACGGCGAACGACGGACCCGACTCCGACGGCGACGGCATTTGCAACGCGGGTGAGGACGACACGGACGGGGACGGCGTCGCCGACGGCTTCGATGCCGCCGTGAACGACCCGCACGTGTGTCGCGATGTCGACCTCGACGGCTGCGACGATTGCTCGACGACGGGCGCCGACCATGGCGGTGGCAACACGGCGAACGACGGCGCCGACCTCGACGGCGACGGGCTCTGCGACACGGGCGATCCCGACGACGACGACGACGGCGTCGCCGACGCGAGCGATACGGAGCCGACGAACGCGCACCGCTGCCGCGACGCGGACGGCGACTCGTGTGACGACTGCTCTTCGACCGGCGCGGACAGGAGCGGCGGCAGCGTCGCCGGCGACGGGCCGGACCTCGATGGCGACGGGCTCTGCGATACGGGCGATCCAGATGACGACGGGGACGGCGTCGCCGACACGAAGGACACGGCGCCGAGGGACGCGGCGCATTGTCTCGACGGCGACGGGGACGGCTGCGACGACTGCAGCGTGACGCGCGCCGACGGCAGCGGGGGCAATCCCAAGAACGACGGTGCCGACCTCGACCACGACGGCCTCTGCGACGCTGGCGACAGCGACGACGACGACGACGGCGTGAAGGACGGCGCCGACTCCGACCCCCGCGATCCCCACGTGTGTCGCGACACCGACCATGACGGTTGTGATGACTGCGGCGTGACGGCCGCCGATCGCAGCGGCGGCGATCCGAAGAACGACGGTCCCGACGCTGACCACGACGGCAGCTGCGACGCGCACGAGCCCGATGCCGACGGCGACGGCGTACCGGACGCGTCCGATATCGCGCCCCGCGATCCAGAGCGCTGTCGCGACGTCGACCACGACTCTTGCGACGATTGCTCGCGCACGGGTGCCGACGGGAGCGGCGGCGATCCCAAGAACGACGGCGCCGACGCGAATCGCGACGGCAGGTGCGATCGCGGCGAGAACGACAGCGACGGCGACGGCGTCCCCGATTCGTCCGACGCCGACGCGGACAATGACGGCATACCGAATACGGACGAAGGTACCGGCGATCGCGACGGCGACGGCATCTCGAACCTGCTCGATCTCGACGCCGACGGCGACGGCGTGCCGGACGTCGTGGAGGCAGGCTGGGTCGCGCTGGATCGCGACGGCGACGGGCGTCTCGACGGCCACGCTGACGCTGACGGCGACGGGTTGCTCGACGGAGTGGACGCCGATCCCTCGGACGCGAGCGTGATCGTGAGCGCGTCGACGCTCCCCGACACCGACGGCGATGGGCTGCTCGACGCGCTCGATCTCGATGCCGACGGCGACGGCATCACCGATTGCGTCGAGGCAGGTGGCACGGACGCGGACGGCGACGGACGCGCCGATGGGGACGACGCCGACCGCAACGGACTCCTCGACGTCGTCGATCCCGTCGCCGGCGGCACCCCGCTCGCGCGCCCGGATTTCGACGCGGACGGCAGCCCCGATATGCTCGACAGCGATAGTGACGCGGATGGCGTGGGCGACCTGATTGAAGCGCACGATGCCGACGCCGACGGCAAGCCCGACATGACACCGCTCGGCACCGATTCCGACGCGGACGGACTCGACGACGCCTTCGACCTCGACGCGGCGGGAGTGCTCGCCACTCTTGCCGATCGCGACGGCGACACGCACCCGGACGTTTACGATAGCGACGACGACGGCGACGGCCTCGCGACACTCTTCGAGGACAAGAATGGCGACGGCGCATACGACGACGACACCGACGGCGACGGCACGCCGAACTACCTCGACGACGACGACGACGGCGACGGCCTCTACACCGCCGACGAGGCTCCGGACGCGAACGGCGACGGCGACCCGAAGGACGCGCGGGACAGCGATCGCGACCACGTCCCGGATTTCCTCGACGCCGACGACGATGGCGACACCCTGCTCACGACCGCCGAGCGAGCCGATCCCAACGGCGACGGCCATCCAGAAGACGCCATCGACACGGACCGCGACGGCATCCCCGATTACTTAGATCCGGACGATGACGGCGACGGTCACCCGACGCGCACGGAGCTCGGTGACGCCAACCACGACGGCAAGCCCGACTACCTCGAGCCGTACACGGTTGCCGGGACGACGCTCGCTGGCGGAGGTGTCACTTGCAGGCTGAGCGCGCCCCGAGCGGACGCGACGGCGCTCACTTGGACGCCGGCACTGGCGCTCGCAATGCTCATGGCAGTCGGACGTAGAATTCGGCGGCGGCGGACCCGCTCGCTCGGCACGCCCAGCTCGCGGCCGCCTGCGCATCGCGAGCATTCGGATCAGTCGTGAGCACGGCGAGCCGTCGCTAAGCGCGGCGTCCGCGGTTCTTCAAGCGGTAGACGAAGGCGAGCACTTCCGCGACGGCGGCGTAGAGCTCGAGCGGAATCATTTTGCCGACTTTGACTTGCGCAAGGGCGCGGGCGAGCGGCTTGTTCTCGACGATCGGCACGTTCGCTTCTTCGGCGATTTGACGCATGTAAAGCGCCACTTCGTCGAAGCCGCGCGCGAGGACCTGCGGGGCGCCTTGCGCCGGTCGGTAACGGAGACCGACGGCGATGTGCGTGGGATTCGCGATGATGACGTCGGATTCGAGCACCTGCTTCTTCAAGCCGCGACGGATGCGTTCGCGCGCGCGGGCACGTTGCCGCGCCTTGAGCCGCGGATCACCTTCCTGCTGGTGGTGCTCGCGTTTGACCTCGTCGAGCGACATCATGATGCTCTTCTCGTGGCGCACCCAGGAGTAGCCGTAGTCGAGCCCCGTGAGCACGACGAGCGCGAGCGAGCACCAGAGGCCGAGCTTCGAGAGCACTTCGCAGCAGGCGAGCGCACCGTCGGAGAGGCGCGCCGTCGACAGCCTTTCGAGCTTCGGTAGCTCGCGCTGAATCACTTGGTACGCCACGAAGCCCACCGCGCCCACGCGTCCGAGCGCGAGGAGCGTGCTCGCCGCCGCGGCTTTGGGCGAAAAGAGTTGGCCGAGCTTCGCGATTGGATCGAGCCGCTCCCACTTGGGCATCGCGAGCTCGAGCTCCGGGTTGAAGCCCGCCTCCCAGAGTCCGGCTGCGACGGCGGCGAGCGCCGCGATGCCGGCGATCGGGCCGATCACGCCGGCGAGCGTGATCGCCGCCTCGTGGCCGATCACGTCGAAGCCCGCGTTGGCGACGGCAGCCGTGTCGCGAAAGCAACGCAGAGCAAAGGCTCGGATCTCGCCGACCAACGTGCCGCCGAAACCCGAGAGTCCCAAGAGGAGCGCGATCGTAGCGGCCACCGAACCGGTGTCTTTGGCGCGGGGGAATTGGCCGTTCTCCCGCGCCTGACGTCTCCGTTCCGGCGTCGCTTCTTGTGTTTTCTCGCTGTCGTCGTCGTCGCTCATGGCGGAGGCTCCGCGAGCAGCGCGACGAGCGACTGCACCCGCCCGTCGACGTGTGACATTTCGCTGATCATGAGCCGGGCGCTGTCGGGCAGCGACACCACGATGACGAGCAAACCGACACCGAGCGTGACGGCAAAGCCGACGGAGAAGATTTGTAGCGCCGGAGCCGCGCGCGCGATGAACGCGAGCGCGATCTGAACCATGAAGAGCACGGCGACGGTCGGCAGCGCCATGCGGATGCCGGCCTCGACGCTCTGAGTCGTGAGCGCGAGGATCGCGCCGCCCGCGCGTCCGGCATCGACGAGCTCACCCGGCGGCAGCACGTGAAAGCTGCCGAGCAGCGCCGCGAGCACCTGCCGATGCAGGCCGACGAGCACGGCGACGAGCAGCGCGAGGTGCCGGAAAACGGCGCCGATCGGCGTTTCTGACGTGTGCTGGTGCGGATCGAACAGCTGCGCGACGCCGATACCGAGCTGCGGCGCGATGAACTCGCCCGCGATCTCGGACACCGCGACGACGAGCCGCACCGTCATGCCCATGCAGGCACCGACGGCGAAGTCGCTCGTGATCGCGAGCGCCACCGTGAGCGGCTTTTCGGAGAGCTCGATGCCGTGCGCGAGCGGCGACAGCGTCGCGACGAAGGCGAGCAGCACCGTGAAAGCGGCGCGCACGCGCAACGGCGCCACCGTCCAGGGCCCCGGCGCGACGACGACGAGCCCCGAGATGCGCGCGAGCACGCAGAGAAACACGAGCGCGCGGCCTTCGAGCGAGGTTTCGACGAAGGCGAGCGCGTTCATTTTACCCGAGAGTTCTCGACCAGCTGTTTCATGGATGGATGGTTCAAATTTTGTTGCTGGCTTTTCGAGAGTCGTTCTTTTGGGTTAGGTCGTCCGGGCGTTCGAGCGACGGCCTGGCGCCGGCCTCGCCGGCTAGTCGCGTTGGGTTATCGCCGCTCGGGCCGATCGTGATCTGTTCCTCCAAGACTCGCATGTCTTATCAGGCTCCGCGCGTTCATCGGACGATGTCGGAGATGCTCGCGAGGGTGCGCGACGTGTAATCCACGAACTGGCGCAGCGTCCAGGAGCCGAGCGCCGCGAACGTGATGCCGACGGCGAGGAGCTTCGCGCCGAAGCTCACGCTCGACTCGTTGACCTGCGTGGCTGCTTGCAGGATGCCGACGACGACGCCCACGACGAGCGCGACGAGCAGCATGGGACCGGCGAATTTCACCGCCGCGATGAAGGCACGTGTGAAGAGCTCGACTGCACCATCGACCGTCATGCAAAACTCCTGAGTAGCGAGCCTGCGATCAGGCTCCAGCCGTCGACCAACACGAAAAGCACGAGTTTTATCGGCAAGCTGAGCGTGCTCGGCGGCACCATCATCATGCCCATGCTCATGAGCAAGGAAGAGACCGCGAGATCCACGATCAAGAACGGCAAGAGGATCACGACGCCCATCTGAAACGCCGTCGTGAGCTCGGAGATCACGAAGGCCGGCACCGCGAGCTCGAGACCCACGTCGTCGGGCGTCGCGGGCAGCGCCGTGTGCGTCGCGTCGTAAAAGAGCCGCAAATCGGCCTCACGGGTCTGCCGCAGCATGAACGCTTTGAGCGGCACGCTCGCGCGTTGCAAGGCTTCGAGGTCGCCGATGCTGCCCGCCGCGTACGGCTCGTAGGCCACGTGCTTCATCTCTTTGACGACCGGGGACATCGTGAACGCCGTGAGGAACAGCGCGAGCCCGATCAGCACCTGGCTCGGCGGCGACTGCGCCGTGCCGACGCCCTGCCGAATGAACGAGAGCACGACCACGATGCGCACGAACGAGGTCGTCGCGAGGATGATCGCCGGCAGGACGCCGAGCAGGCTCAGGATCAGGAGGATCTTGAGCGACGGAGCGAGCGTCTGATTTTGCAGCACTTCCGCTGCAGCGTTCACGTTCACGGCGTCTCTTTGCGCCGCTTGGCGAGACCCATCACCTGGCCCTCGAACGCGATCGGCTCCTCGGGCTCACGCCGCGAGAGGCGCACTTCGTCGCGCGTCGCTTGCACGAGCTCGTCCACGGCGGCGGGCTGCCGCCCCGCTGCAGGACCGCGTGCCGCGACGCCGCGCGTCGGGACTCGTTGCGCGGCGACCGGAGACGCGACGGCCGCGCTGCCGACGGCATTGCGCAAGAGACGCAAGAAGCCGCTCGGACCTGCCGCCGCGACATCGTCCGCCTCGTACGCGCCGCGTGGCATCCGCTCGCCGAGTCCGTTCGCTTCGCGCGCGTCGTCGAGCGCGGCGTTCGGCTCGTCGTCGAGCCAAGCGAGCGTGCTCACGTTTTGATCCGTCACTCCGAGCAAGAGCCGCTTGCCGGAAACTTCGACCACCACGGCCGAAGCCTTCGCGCCGACGCGCGTCGTGCCGAGCACGCGGAGCCCGGCTTTTGGGGTGGCCGGAGCCGCACCCTGGCGCTTCTTCTTCGCGTACCAGGCGACGCCGCCGAGGCAGGCGACGAGGAGCAACATCCCACCCACACGCAGCGGACTCGGGCCCTGTTGCAGCTCGAGCGGACGCTTCGCCACGGGTTTGTCGGTACGGAGCCAAGCCGGTGACGCTCCGGGCGGCGTTGCGGCTGGTGCGGGTACCGGAACCGTGGCGGCGGCAGGCGCTACGGCGGGCGGCGCTACGGGAACGGGAGACGCTTCCGGAGCGACCGTCGCCGTACTCGTCACGGCCGGCTTCGGCGCGGCGACGGCGGAGGCGTGCGGCGTCGGAGCCGCCGAAGGGTGCGGCGCGGGAGGCGTCCGGCGCGCGCTGGGCACGGCGTGCGTCGCGGGCGCGACCTCGGGAGTCGCAGCAGCCGTCGCTGGAGCGACGGCGGGCGTCGCGCTTTCGTCAGCGAGCGCGGGCGCAGCGGCGAGCGCGAGCGACGCCGTGAGGAGCCAAGCGGCGCGCTTCACGTGCCGTTTCCTCGGCGATTCTCTTCGTCAATTACGACCTCCGTCAGGCGGATGCCGTAGCGCTCACCGACGATCACGGCTTCACCACGGGCAATCAGCCGGTCGTTGACGTAGAGGTCGAGGGGCTCGCCGTTGGCCTTGTCGAGCTCGAGCACCGAGCCGGGGCCGAGCCGCAAAACGTCGGCGATTTTGACGCTGCGACGGCCGAGCTCGACGGTGACGGCCACGGGCACGTCCATCACGAAGCCGAGGCTGTCGACGCCGCGAAGCGCGGCCGGACGCGGGGGTTCGGCGTTGGCCGCGGAAATCGGCGACGCGTGGCCGCGCTCGTCGCCGAGCGACTGCGCGGGACGGGAGAGATCGGGAGCAGGTCGAACGCTGGACATCGACCCCGACCCTTTCAATCTTCGTGCCGGCCGCGGATCTCGATGGCGACTTGACCACGGCTCGCGACGGGGACGGCGTCGAACTTTTTGACGCCGGCGACGCGCACCGTGATGGCGTCGTCGAGCGCTGTGGGCAGGCGTAGGACTTCTCCCACCTTGAGCGCGAGCACGCGATGAAGGCTCAGCATCGCGCAGCCGAGCTCGGCGACGACCTCGACCGGTACGTCGCGCAGACTGTCGACGACGCGTGGGTCGCCTTGTTGGGCCGGCGGCTCTTCGTGCTCGCGCGCCGCTTCTTCGAGCGACTCGGCGCTGAGCGCGATGGCGATGCACGCCCCTTCCCCGTAGCCTTCGAACAAGCAATCGACGCGCAAGCCGTCGGAGCTCTTGCCCTCGGACGGATCGCCCGGCGAGACGCTCTTGATGTTGCCGACGGAGAACTCGAGGCCTACTTCTTCGTGAATGGCCGTCGCGAGGTCGGTCGCGAGCGCACGCGCGACGCGCATGACGAGCGCGCGGGCCGCGGGCGTGATGTCGTCACCGAGCGCCGTCGCGGCGCCGTCGGCCGCGCCCAGCGTGCCTTCGAGGATGACGGAGAGGCCCTCGGAGTTGATCACGAGCTCGCCCCAGCCGGAGCCGCCGCGCTCTTCGAGCGTGATCTCGAGTCGCACGCCGCGCCCGAGATCCTGCGAGGCGGCGAGACCGTCGACGATGGCCACGCTCTGCGCCATCAGCCGCGAGCGCCGGCGCGCCATGAACGGCAGCGCCTTCCTACCTGCGCGCGCGAAGCGGGCTCCGATGCGTGACATCGCGTGCATGGCCGCACGCAGATGTCGCTCCCGGCCCGTCAGATCGCACGGTTTTACGGGATGCGGTGAGTCACGGCGCGCGCGTTCCATGTCATTGCGCGACGTAGTCGGTGATCATGACGCGAGCGACGCGCTTGGCGCCCACCGCCGCCGTGAACTCACGTGCGAGCTCACTGCGAATGTTCGTGTAGTGCTCCGGCGACGCGAGGTCGTCGAAGCCTTGACTGCGTAGGTACGCCACGGCGGCCTCACGGCCGCGCGGTGAGTAACGCATGAACTCCTCTTTCGGAGTTCCTTCGGGGATCTCGATGGCGAGCACCACCTTCAAGTGATGAAGCTCGCCGTCCTTGGCACGGGCATCGACCAGGATCGGTGACATCTCGACCGATTCACCGACCGTGCCTTCGTTCTCGGATTTGCCCTTTTTCTTCTGGTCGGCTTTGTCGGGCGGGTAAGCGTCGTCGTCGCCTGCATCGTCGGCCTGATCGGCGACGTCTTCCTTTGCTTGCTTGTGCCCCAAGAGCACGGGACCGAACATCGTTCCAGCCACCGCCGCGCCGGTAACCAACACTACGACGACGACGGTGGCTAAAACCAGTCCCAACCTGCTCTTTTTCGGAGCTTTCGGCTCAGAAGCGTTTTCGCTATCCGATGACATCAATCACACCCTCCGAGCCGGTCCTACACTCAGCGCTTGATGCCGATGAGCTCCTGCAGCATCTCGTCGGCCGTCGTGATCGTCTTCGAGTTGGCGGAGAACGAGCGCTGGTGTTGGATCAGCCCGACGAACTCGGTCGCGAGATCGACGTTCGAGCCTTCGAGCGCGCCGGCCGAGACCGCGCCACGGCCGCCGCTCGACGCGGTGCCGAACGCGACCGCGCCGCTTTCGCGCGTCTCGATCCAGAGGTTCTGCCCGGCGCGGCCGAGGCCGTCGTTCGAGCGGAACTTCGCGATCGCGAGCTGGCCGATCGAGAGCTGCTGGCCGTTCGTGTACATGCCCGTCACGACGCCTTGGCCGTCGACCGCGATGCCCGAGAAGTCACCCGACGAATAACCGTCTTGGGACTGGCTCGAGACGTTCGAGGGCGAGGCGTACTGGGTCGTGCCGTCGAGGCCCGTGCCGCCCGCCGCGATCGAGGTGCCGAAGTCGATCGTCACTACCTGGCCCGCCGTCGCGCCCGCAAAATCGGCCGTGAAGGTGTTGCCCGTGACGCTGTTGAGCGCGCCGTCGGTCGTGAAGTTGAGCGTACCGGTGCCGAGCTCGACGTTGACGCCCGGTTGCGGGGGGTTCAGGTCGTCGCCCTTGGCCACGGCGTGCCAATCGAAGTTACCGGCCGAGGTCTTCGCGAAGTACACGTCGACGTCGTGCGCCTGACCGAGCGAATCGTAGACGGTCATGGCCGTCGAGTAGTTCGAGGTGTTGGCGGGGTCGGTCACGTCGAACGCAACCGCGGGGACGGCGCTCGACGCGTCGAGGTTCGCCGTGATGGTCGCGTTCTGCGTCGCGTGCGCGGGGAGCGCGGAGGTCGGGACCTTGAGCGAGGAGACGGACGCCTGGTAGGTGCCGTCGGCGTTCGCCATGTAGCCCTGGAGCTCTAGGCCCTGGGGATTGACGACGTAGCCGTCCTTGTTGATGTTGAAGTTACCGGCGCGGGTGTAGAAGTCGCCCTGCAAGCCGTTGACGGCGCCCTTGACGGTGAAGAAGCCGTCGCCCGAGAGCGCGAGGTCCGTCGAGACGCCCGTGTTCGAGAGCGCGCCTTGGGTGAACATCTGCTGGACGCTGCCGACGCGCACGCCGGAGCCGGGCAGAGCCGAGGAAGTGCCCGCGAGGATCGAGTGGCCGAGCACGTCTTGGAAAATGGCCCGCTGGCTCTTGAAGCCGGTCGTGTTGACGTTCGCGATGTTGTCACCGACGACACCAATTGCTTGGTCTTCGGCCATGAGACCTGAAACACCTGAGTTCATTGCATTGAGAACCATGGGGGCCCTCCTTTAGGGCTCTACGAGAGAGTTGGGTTGGTTACTTGTTGTTGGGTTGGGTTGGGGGAGCGGAGACCTGCAGCAGGTCCGAGACTGGAACGGACACGCCCGTGTCGAGGTCGAGCACGGGATAGCCCTTGTCGAACGAGACATCGGTGATGGTGCCGGAGGTTTGTTGATTGACCGCGACGGGGTTGCCGTTCGCGTCCTTGGCGGTGACGGAAACTTGGTAGGTGCCCGCGGGCTGGACGTTGCCGGCGTCGTCGCGGCCGTCCCAGCGGAGCTGCGCGACGCCGGCCGCGTGTGCGCCGCCGTTGATCGTGCGAATCGCCGTTCCGCTCGCGTTGGTGATCGTGATCGAGGTCGAATCGGCGGCGCCCGTCAGCTGAAACGGAACCGCCACACCGTTGCCCGTGCCGTCGATGGTCACGAGGTTGCCGCGCACGGTTGCCTGGGAGCCGACGAGATTCGTGGTTTGCGAGTTCGCGAGGCCCGAGAGTTGCGCGGTCATCGTGTCGAGCTTGTCGTTCATCGTCATCGACGATTCGAGTGACGAGAACTGCGCGAGCTGGGCGACGAAGGCAGAATCGTCTTGGGGCTTGAGCGGATCCTGGTTTTTGAGTTGCTCGACGAGCAGCTTCAAAAACGCCGTCTTGTCGAGTGGCTTGGTGCCGCCCACGTTGGTGAGGGCATTGAGCGCTTGATTCGCTCCAGGACCAGTTACTGCGTTCGTCGCCATGCTGGGTTCATCCAATCAGCTTCACGCGGCGACCCCGTTCGCGGGAGCCGGTGAAGGCGCGACGAACGTCACGTCCGTCTTGCGCACCAGCCCGTGGAGCAAGTGCCGTGCCGAAGCGCGCGAGCGGCACCACCGCCACTGAATTGACCGGCAAGCCTGCTGAACGGAGCGCGGCTTCGAGCGCACCACGCTCGGCGCCGGCCGCAAGCAGCGCGTTCTGCCCGTCAGCGCCAATCAGAACGCGTACGCCGCTTTCGGTGCGATCCACCATGCACTTGAGCACCCCCAAATCCCCGGCGCGCAGCGTAAAGACCAAGGTATCCGAAGGTGTGCCGCTCGCCTCCGTCGACACGGCCGCGGCCGTGGGCGCCGCCGGAGGCGTCAAGTTGCCGACACTCCGCTGCCAGGAATCCGACGACTCGTCGATGACACCGAAACGGTCATGCAGCGCCGTCGGCAGCGCCTGCGCGAAGAGCGCCGCGAGCCGCTCCGTTTCCTCCGTGCGTTCCACGGTTTCGCGCGTGATTTCGGCTGCCGCCAGGCGCGAGACAGGGTCGAAGCCGTTCACACTTTGCTCCGTTTCTGACCGGCGCGGCTGCGCGCGAGCTCGTCCTGCAGCCGCTGATCGGCACGATCCTCGGCCTTGAGCTCCTCCTGCTTGAGCCGCGTCTCGTAGAGCTCGACGCCCTTGAGCGCGCGGCGTGCGTTCAGCACGTGGCCCTGCTTCGACTCTACGTGACGGTTGGCGCGCTCGAGCTCCTGCGTCGCAGCGGCCTGCGATTTCCTGCGGCTTTCGAGCCATTCATTGGCTTCACGCCACTCGGCTGCCGTCATCGCGCGCTCGGACATCGCTTCGCGCTCCGCGGCGGCGCGCGCGACTCGCTCGTTCTCGGCCGCGACGGCTCCCTCGCTACGCTCCGCGGCGACCCGCGCCTCCCCGAGCTCGACCACGCGCTTGTCGAGCTCCTTTTCGCGATGAACGACCACGCGCTGAATGCGCTTCTGCTTGTTCGTCATGGCTACCCGCGCCTCGCGCTTCCGCCAATGCAAACGCGATGCTCAGCACGCGCGGGTCAAAGGTGCGCGAAGGGCGCACCTCGAAACTTGGGCACGAGCCGCTTGACTCAAGCCCTGAGACGGGCCGCCTTGTCAGGGACGCCAGCCCGTACACCGTGTGAAACACTGCGAAAACTCAAGCGCGCCCGCGGGAACCGGTATGTTCGGATCGCGCACTTCGTTGAGGACGAAGGCGAGAGCGTCACAGCTCGCCGCGTTCACGCAATCGGCCAAGCAGCGGCTTTGGCCGGAGCAGTCGTCGTCGATGGCGACGGGCGTGGGGCGAGTCGTGGTGCCGAATGTGTGATAGATCTGGTCGCCGCACGATTCGAGCTTGTCGTTCGCTTCGTCGCAGTCGGTGGTGCACCCGGCCGTGAGCAGAGCGATGGCGACTGAGACGCACACGTTCTTCACGTTACAGTTCCCGGCCAACGGTCACCCCCCTAAGCCGAGAACGGCCACGACAATTCGATCAAAGGCGGCGAGGCGCTCGGGCTCTTCCATAGCTTGTGCGAATTCGTCGATGATTCGACGCACACGCGCGAGGTCGATGTTCGTTCCGTGCAGCGTCAACAGCCGCTCGATATCTTGCTGGTCCCGAGGGCGGAACGCTACGGCTTCGTAGACGACGAGGTCCTCCGCGCGGGCCACAGGAATCGATACGCCTCCCACGTCCACAATGTCCGCCGCAGCGATGGCCTCGAGCTCGAAGGGCAGCCATGCCAACGTGACAGCGCCTCGAGAGCTTCGGCGACCGCTCGCAGAGCGTCGGCGAGGGGTCCCTTCAGCGCTGCGTTGCCACGCTTCGCCGCCATCCCAGACCTTGCCGCAATCGACGCGGATTTCCCGTTCGCGACGCTCAGCAGCGCGCCAGCCTTCCACGCGGCGCCGGATTTCTTCAGGCGTCGGGGCAGGCACCGAACGACCATACCACTGAGAGCAAAAGCCCGGGCTCGCGAGCGCGAACGCGCGCCGGAGCACAGCGCCAAGCGCGGCCGCGATGACGAAGCCGGTTGTCGCGAACAACGCCGTCGCGCGCCATCGCACGCGAAATGCCACGTCCCCAGAGCTTGGGACTGTGCCGCCAGTGTCGCTCGGAGCCGCCACGTCGTTGGTTTCGCCGAGTGAATGACGCTCGTAGAGCAGCCGTTGACCACCCTTGCCTCCGCTTCCACCAAGAGGCTCGCGTTTGCGAGAAAAACGCCGAAACTCAGGCAAACGACCGTCGTCGTATTGGCGAATCAGACGCGTTCCCCGAATTCGCTCGCTCCGCCAACGCGTCGAGCAGCCGTTCCCGAGGCTCTCCGCTCAGTAGCTCCAGCTCGACGGGGGTCAGCGTCGCGGCGCCGCTGCGGCCAAGACGCGCCGCGCGAGCCCGTGCATCCGGTTCAACGTGTCCGGCATCGCCACCCGCTCGTCGAGTCGTTGCTGCAAAAAGGCGTTGATCTCCGGTAACGCCGCTTTAGCGACCTCGACACGCGGATCGCTGCCGGCGACGTAGGCGCCGAGTTGGATCAGATCTTTGGCGTCGTGATACGCGGCGAGGATGCTGCGGAGTGCAGCCGCGGATTGCAGGTCGGGTTGGGTGGCGATGTCCTGCGCGAGCCGGGAGACGCTCTTGAGCACGTCGACTGCCGGGAAGTGACCCGAGTCGGCGAGCTCGCGCGAGAGCACGATGTGGCCGTCGAGGACGCCGCGCACGGTGTCGGCAATCGGGTCCCCGAGGTCGTCGCCTTCGACGAAGACCGTATAGAGCGCGGTGATGACGCCTTCCCCGCCCGCGGTGCCGGCGCGTTCGAGCAGGCGCGGCAAGGCGGCGAAGACGCTCGGCGGGTAACCTTTGGTGGCGGGCGGTTCGCCGGCAGCGAGCGCGGCTTCACGCAAGGCCATCGCGTAGCGCGTGACGGAGTCCATGACGAGCAGGACGCTCTTGCCTTGGTCGCGGAAGTATTCGGCGATGGCCGTCGCCGATTCCGCGCCGCGCGCGCGCACGAGCGGCGGCTGGTCGCTCGTGGCCGTGACGACGACCGAGCGCGCGAGGCCCTCGGGTCCGAGCGCGTTGCGCACGAAGTCGTTGAGCTCGCGACCGCGCTCGCCGATCAGCGCGACGACGTTCACGTCGGCCTGCGAGGAGCGACAAATCATGCCGAGCAACGTGCTCTTGCCCACACCCGCGCCCGCAAAAATGCCCATTCTCTGACCGACCCCGAGTGGCAACAGGCCGTCGAGCACGCGCACGCCCGTCGCGAGCCGCGTGTCGATCGCGCGACGTTCGAAGGGCGACGGGGGCGAGGCGTGCACGGACCGCGCTTTGCGCGCCAAGAGCGGCGCGCCGCCGTCGAGCGGACGGCCGAACGCGTCGAGCACGCGGCCGAGCATGGCGTCCGAGACGGGCACGCTGGGGCCGCGGTGGCGACGCGCGACCCGCGCGCCGGGTCGCACGCCGGCGAGGGGGCCGAGCGGCGTCGCGAGCAAGCGTCCGCCGCGGAAACCGACGACTTCGACGTCGAGCGAGTGCGTCGCCGACGCGACGATCGAGAGCGTTTCACCGACCGCGGCTTTGAGGCCGCCGATTTCGACGATCAGGCCGACGACGTCGAGCACCGTGCCGTACGGCACGTGCAAGGGCGCGCTCTCGCAACGCTCGATGAGCGCGCCGAGCGTCACGGCACCTCCGAGTCGGGCTTGAGCGCTTCGAGCAGCTTTTCCAGGCGTTTTTCCACGGATTCGTCGACCTGACCGAGCTCGGTCTCGACGATGCAGTCGTAGTCGCCGAGGCCCGCTTCGATCACGACGCGGAAGTTGCCGCTCCGCGTCGCAAGCTTCTGCTCGAGGCCGTCGACCGCGTTTTGGAAGCCGCGGCCGACGCGCACGACGATGCGATCCTGTTCACTCAAAGCTTCGAGCGCCTCGCGCACGAGGTCCTCGAGGATCTCGGGCGCAAGCCTCAGCTCGCGCGCGATCACGCGGCGCGCGATGATGGCGGCGAGCGCGGCAAGCTCGTGCGCGGCGGCCTCGAGCACCTTGCTGCGCATGCCCGCCATCTCCTCGATCGCGGCGCGGAAGGCGCGCTCGAGTCCGGGCTCGGGCCGCGCTTCGGAAACCGGCGGGGCGAAACCGGGCGGCGCGAAACCGGGCGCCGGCAGCTCCGACGGTCGGAGCGAGCGCGCCATCTCCTGGGCGAGCGCTTCGTTCTGCGCGAGGTCGCGTGCGATTTCGTGAGACGAATTCGGCAAGGTGCGAAGCTCGCGCCGCACGGCTTGCACGAACTCCTGCGGCACGGGCGCGGGTTTGAGGCTAGGCGCGTCGGCGGCGCGCGGCTGCGACGCGACGGCCGGCGGCGGCATGGTCGACTCACGTGCCGACAGCCAGCGCGGCTTCTTGCGCGGGCGATTGGGCGTGACGTTGGTGAACTCGGCGCGACGCGGCCGCTCGGCGTTCACTTCCGTGAACAAGGCGCGGCGCGCCGCCGGACGCCCGCTCTCAGGCGCCATCCTGGCCCGTCTCCAGCGAGATCTGGCCTTCGGCGTCGAGACGCAGCGCAACTTCGAGGATTTCGCGCTGCGCGCCTTCGACGTCGGAGAGCCGCGCGGTGCCGATCGCCTCCATGTCCTCTTTGATGCGCTCGGCGGCGCGCTTGGACATGCTGCTGAACACGTGCTGCACCATCGTCTCGGAGGCGGTCTTGAGCGCGAGCGTGAGCCGTTCGACGGGTACGGATTCGAGCAAGAGACGCATCCCCTTGGCGTCGACGGCCAAGAGATCCTCGAACGAGTAGAGCGAGCCGCGAATTTGGCGCGCGAGCTCGCCGTTCTCCGTCTCGAGCTTCTCGAGTAGCGCGGCACCCTTTTGACGGCCGAGCTTGCGCACGAGCTGCGCCGAGTAGCCGAGCCCGTCGACCGTGAGCGCGGAGTCCGCTTTCGCGGCCGGGAGCTCGGCGCCGAGCGCCAGGGCTGCTTCCTCGAGGAGCTCGGAGGGCACCTCGGTCATCGAGCCGAGGCGCGCCAACACGAGCGGCCGCACGTGTTCGGGCAGCGCGTCGAGCGTCTTCGCCGCCTTGGCGGGATCGAGTTGCGAGAGCAGCGCCGCGGTGAGCTGCGGGTGTTCGCTCTCGAGCAAGCCGGCGAGTTGCGTGGGGTCGGCCGTCGCGAGGCGCTGCATCGCGGTCTGCGGCACCTCGGCGAACACCTCTTGCGCCCTGGCGCTTCCGAGCGCGCGCACGGCGATGTTCTGTAGGTGCCGCACCCCGCCGCGCGGCACGGCGACGGCTTGTTGCGTCCGGCTCACGAACTCGGCGTAGACGTTACTGAGCGCGTCGGTCGGCACCGAGCTCATGTTGGCGGCGACTTCCCGCAGCCGCCGGAGCTCGGAGGGCGCCAAGTCGGCGATGATCGGCGTCGCCACGCTCTCCTCGAGGGAGAGCAAGAGCAGGACCGCCTTCTCGGGACCGTTGAGCGCCATCTCAGGAATCGGTCGATCCTTTGCGAAAGGCGTGCCGCTCGGGACTCATGCTTTGGCCGGTACCGGGAGCCCGGCCGCAGCGTCGGTGCCCTCCGCCAGCCATGCTTTGAGGACGAGCGAGGCAGTCGCCGGATCGCGGCTCGCGAGCTCGAGGGCCTTCGTGCGGTAATCGACGGCCGGGAGCGCGTCGAGCGCGTCGTCGGGCGAGGCGGGCAAATGGGCCGAGGAAGCGGGTGCCGGCAGCGCGCTCGCGCGCTGGGCGGCTTTGAGCTCGGCTGCGCGCCGGATCGCGGCGAGTTGCTTCGCGTGCTTGCTGCGGAGCGAGAGCACGACGATCGCCGCCAGCACGAGCGCACCGACGGCCATGAACGGCAGGTAACGCCGCCAGACCGGCAGGTCCGTCGTCTTCGTGAGGTCCGCCATGTCGTCGTGGTGGAAAGCCAGCGCCTTGAGTGTCAAAGAATCGCCACGCTCGGCGTCAAAGCCGACCGCTTTCTTGACGATGTCCTCGAGCGCGACGAGCTCTTCCGGGGTGCGCGGGACAGCCACGAGCTTCCCACCTTTGAGCACCCTGTTTTCGTCGACCAGCACGGCGACGCTCATGCGCCGCACTTCACCGGGCGGCGTCGAGGTCTTCTCGACCACGCGATCGACTTCCCAATTGCGCGTCTGCGTGCGACGGAACACGCCGCTCGAACCCATCGGAGCCGGCGCCGGCTCGGGTGTGGCGTCGCTCTTCGCGTCGGGCAGGTTACTCTGCGCGCCGGGCACGCCGGCGATGGCGAGCTGGTTATTGCCCGTCATTTCCTCGACCTTGTGCTCGCTGCGGAGCGCGATCGTGTCCTTGTCGTAGAGCTCGCTCGTCTTTTCGCGCGTCGCCGAGTTGATGGCGACGTTGACGCGTACGTCGGCGAGCCCTGGGCCCACGACGCGCTCGAGCTGCTCGCGCGCCGCCACCTCGAGCTGTGAGCCCATGAGCTGACCCTGCTCGGCGAGGTCACCCGAGCCGGAATTGGCTTCGCCGTCGAAACTGGGACGATGCAGCGTCACGCCGTCGGAGCTCACGACCGAGACGCGATCACGGCTGAGTCCCGGCACGGCGCTCGCGACCAAATGCACGATGCCCGCGACTTCTTCGCGCGTGGCCGCTTCGGGCGAGCGGAGTTTCAAGACCACGGACGCGGAGGCGCGCTCTTGCCCCGCGACGAACAAGCGCCGCTCGGGGATGACGAGGTGAACGCGCGCCGATTGCACGCCGCGCAGCGTGCCGATCGAGCGGCTGAGCTCGCCTTCGAGCGCGCGCCGAAGGTTCACCTGCTGTTCGAATTCCGTGCTGCCGAGCTGCGATTTGTCGAAAATTTCGAAACCGACGCCGCCGCCCCGCGGCAGGCCCGCCGAGGCGAGCTCGAGCCTCAGCTCGTGGACGCGGCTTTCGGGCACTTCGATGCGGGTGCCGGACGCGTCGAGGCGATACGGCACTTGGCCGGCCTTGAGTTTCTCGACGACGGCCGCAGTGTCTTCGGTCGAAAGCTCGGTATAAAGATAGGAGTATTGCTCGTGCGTTTCGAGCAGCACGACGCCGAGGCCGAGCAGGAGCACGCCGACCGTCGCGACGAGCAGAGCCATGCGCTTCGGCGTCGAAAGCCCACGCCAGAAATTCGCGAGCTGCGCGAGGACGTTCTTGATCGGTTCGGGCATCAGCGGAGCCTTCCTTCACACGCCACGTTCAGCACGCAATCACGCGTAGCCATCAGATTTGCATCCGCCAAAGCTCGTAGAAAGCGTCGGTCACTTTGTTGCGCACGTTGCCGGCGAAGCGAAGCTCGATGTCCGCCTTGCTGAGCTCGAGCATCGTGCCGTGAATGTCGTCGACGCGGCCCGCGGCGAATTCGCTACCCGCCGCCTCCGCGCGCTGGATCTGATCGTTCGTCTTGACGACCGCTTCCTTGACGAGCGACGCAAAGCCGTCGGCGTCCACCTTCGGGGCGGGCGTCTCCACTTCCCGCGCGAGGTGCGGGGCGAGGAGTGGAATGCCGGCGGAGTCGATGGGGCCCATGGCGAATTACGTGGGGCGGCTCACTTCGCGATCGAGAGCGCCGAGTGCGCCATCTGCTTCACGCTGTCGATCGACGTGATGCCGGCCTCGTACGCGCGCGAGGCGGTGATCATGTTGACCATTTCCTCGACGGCGTTGACGTTCGGGTACTCGACGTAGCCGCCCGCGTTGGCGTCGGGATTTCCGGGCTCGTACACCATCGTGCCCGGGCGCTTGTCCTCGGCGATGCGCGAAACGTTGACGAGCGAGACGCCGCTGTCCGCCGAATACGGCTCGTCCGTCGACTGCAGGCCGACCGCCTCGAAGATGGGGTCGAGGCGCTTGAAGGGGCCGCCCGCAGCGGTCTTGGTGGTGTGCACGTTCGCGAGGTTCGACGCGATGGTGTTCATGCGCACGCGCTCGGCGCCGAGGCCGGAAGCCGAAATTTCGAGTGCACTAAAGACGCCCAGCATGGCCTTTTATCATCCCTTTCCGTCGCTCGCCGCGAAGGTGAGTTGGTGGAGCTCGGCGGAAACGATGGCCGAGACGGTGTCGTAGCGGAGTTGGTTTGCCGCAAGCTTCGCGGCTTCGCGATCGATCGACACGTAGTTGCCGTCGTTACCGACGCCGGCGCTCAGATCTTCGAACACGCGGCCGTTCGGCAGCGCGTCGATGCCGCCGCCAATCAGGTGACGCTCGTTCGTGCGCTGTAGCGCGACGCCCATGACTGCGCTGAAGCCGCTCTGCTCGATACGCTCGAGATCGTGCGGACGGTAGCCGGGCGTGTCGACGTGCGCGACGTTCGACGCGAGCACGTTCTGACGATCCAAGTGGTAGTCGAGCGCTGCACGTAGCGGATCGACCGAGTTGAAGACGCCGGACACGCGAGTGCTCAAAGCACGTGACGTGCCAGCGTTTCGCGCGTTGCCTCACGCTTCCCGCTTTCGGACGTCTTCGCGAAGCGTCAGCGAACCGTACGCGCACGCAAGATTGTCCACGTTTTGACGCACGATTTGCTGACGCAATGGGAGTCAAAAAAATGTCGTAACCGACTTAAGCGAGGGGCTGACGGACCGTTCCGTATGACGCCATGAGTCCGACTGCGAGCGCCGAGAACATGACCCAGACCGAGAACCAAGAGACCTCTTTGATCGAAGAGGTGACTCATACGCGTCTCGTCTCGGGCACGAGCCGCTTCAAGTCGGTTTTCCCGACGGCCACGCTGCCGGAAGGCGACCACCGGCCCACGAGCATGACGGGCGTGGTCGGCGAAGCAAACGTCTTGGTCGAGCTTTATCGCATGATCGACCGCGTGGCGGACACGAGTTGTACGGTACTCATCACGGGCGAGAGCGGCACCGGCAAGGAGCTCCTCGCTCGGGCCGTTCACGGAGCGAGCCCGCGCCGCGGTCGCCCGTTCGTTGCCGTAAACTGTGGCGCCATCCCGGAGGCCCTCCTCGAGAGCGAGCTCTTCGGTCATGCTCGCGGCGCTTTTACCGGTGCCCATGCCGCCAAGCTGGGCCGCATCGCGCAAGCCGAAGGCGGCACGTTGTTTCTCGACGAAATCGGTGAGCTGCCCCTCGCGCTTCAAGTCAAGCTGCTCCGGGTGCTCCAAGCCCGGGAATATTCTCCCGTAGGTGACACGCGCACCTTGAGCGCGGATGTGCGCATCGTCGCCGCGACCAACATCGATCTCGACGAAGCCGCCCGCAACGGCACCTTCCGTGAGGATCTTTACTACCGGCTCAACGTGATTCACCTGGCGGCGCCCCCGCTGCGCGACCGCCCCGAAGACATCCCTGCGCTCGCCGGTTTCTTCCTCGAGCGAGCGCGCGCCAAGGCCGGCCGCGATCGCATCACCAAGATCTCGCGCCAAGCCGCGGAGATGCTCTGCTCGTACGGCTGGCCCGGTAACGTGCGCGAACTCGAAAACACCATCGAACGCGCCGTGCTCTTGAGCGGCGGCTCCGTGATCGAGCCGCGCGATCTACCCCCGCGACTCCAGGGCTTCGGCACGACGGAAGCGCGCACGGGTCCGCGGCTCAGCGACCGCGGCGTCGACCTGCGCAAAGCGGTCGAGACCTTCGAGAATCATCTGATCCGCCAAGCCCTCGAAAAGACGAACTGGAACAAGAAGCGCGCAGCCGAGCTGCTCGGCATCAATCGCACGACGCTCGTCGAGATGCTGAAGCGCAAGCGCATCGATGCGGCGTGAGCGCCGGGCGTGAGCGAAGCTTGGCCCGCGGCTTGCTCCTGGTCCACGCGTGCCGAACCGTAGCCACCGGAGCTGCCCAGCGCTCAAGCTGTGCGTCATCGTTTCGACGATGGCCGGTGCCAGTTTGCTGGCGCGACCGGCGCGGGCCGAGGGCTACATGTACGAAACCTACTTCGGGATCGGCTCGGGTCTCGAAGGCGGCGACGCGGGCACGGGCACGCTCGGCTGGCAGCGCGCGCGCCTGCGCCTGAGCGGCGGCCTCGATCTGCGCGACGAGGAAGATCCGGTGCAAGGCATCGGCTTTCGCGGCGCGGTCGAGCTCGAAAAGCGCGGCAGCATCGGCGGCGACATTCGCTACTCGCGTTGGCTCGGCCGCGGCTTCGGCGGGTTCATCGGCATCACGGGCACGATCGCGCCGGAGACGCTGCTCGGCGGCGTAGCGGGCGCAACGCTCGTGATTCCGCTCGGCAAGCGCTTTGGCGTGTTCATCGAGCCGAGCATTTCCGCTTTCCCGCTCGGCAGCGATTTGCCCGGTGACTCGGTCCTCATCTGGGGTCTTCTCACGGTAGGCATCAATGTCCGTCTTTAAGCGCCTGCTCGGTCCCGTCCTGTTCGCGCTGTTCGTCAGCGGCCTCGGTGCACTCGACGGTTGCGGCAACCTCGGCTGCCTGCGCAACTCCGATTGCGGCAGTCACATGGAGTGCCGCAAGGGCGAGTGCACCGATCCGAACGCGCCGAGTCAACCGGCTGACGCTGCAGCGCCAAATGGCGAGGGTGGCGCTGGCGGCGACGCCGCTCTGTCGCGCTGATCGCGCGGCATAACGCGAGCGAGCGCGCGTTCAGGCCCCGGATCCGGACTGGCACCCGGATTGCTACAGAGGCAGTAGCGCCATGTTTCGATCGCTCCACATCGCTGCCACGGGTATGTCGGCCCAAGAGACTCAGCTCGAAGGGGTCGCCAACAACATCGCCAACGCGAACACCGCCGGCTACAAGCGACAGCGCGTCGAGTTCCAGGACCTTCTGTACCAAAACGTGCGCGAGGCAGGCGCGGCCACGGGCCCGACGACGATGGCGCCCAACGGACTGCAGATCGGCACGGGCGTGCGCGTGGTCGGCACCTCGCGCGAGTTCGCGGAAGGCACCTTCGAGAACTCGGGTAACCCGCTCGACGTGGCGATCGAGGGCAACGGCTTTTTGATCGTCCAGCAGAACGACGGCACCCAAGCCTACACGCGCGCGGGCACGCTCAAGACCGACGGGCTCGGCAACCTCGTCACCAACGAAGGCCAGCTACTCGATCCACCCATCACCGTCCCGAACGGCGCCACCAACGTCTCGATCGCCTCCGACGGCAAAGTCAGCGTCACCATGTCGGGCGAAACGACGCCGGTCGAAATCGGGCAGATCCAGCTCGCGACCTTCTTGAACCCCGCCGGTCTCAAAGCGCTCGGGCACAACCTGTTCGTCAAGACGCTCGCGAGCGGTGAACCGCAGCAGGGCTCGGCAGGCACGGACGGCCGCGGCACGCTGCTGCAGGGTTCGTTCGAGCGCTCCAACGTCGACATCGTCTCCGAGATGATCGGCATGATCAGCGCCCAGCGCGGCTACGAGATGAACTCCAAGGTCATCATGACGGCGGACGACATGCTGCGCGCGGCCACGCAGATGAAGTGACGGCCATGAGACACGCTGCGCTACTGCTCTCGTTCTTCGCCGTGCTGCCGCTGGCCGCGACGGCGAGCGCGGAAAACCGTGTGAGCATCGAAGGACCGACCGTGCGCGTGTCCGACATCGATCCGGCGGCCCCCGCGGATGTCGCCGACGTGGAGCTCGGTCGCGCCCCGCCGCCTGGCAGCTCACGCGTCTTCACGCGCGGCGAAATCCGCCAGCGCATGCGCGAAGCCGGTGCTGACGCGACGCACGTCAACGTGCCCGCGAGCGTTCGCGTCGAAACGCCCGCCGAACACTGGCGCCCCGAAGAAGTCGCCGCGCGCGCCGACGCCGCCGTACGCGCCGCGCTTCCGCCCGGCGTCTCACTGCTGAAGCTCGACGCGCAGCGCAGTATCGTCGTGCCGCCGGGCAGCAGCGTCACGAGCGTCAAGCCCGTGATTCCGCACGCCGTCGGCCGGCACGACGTGACCGTGGTCGCCGAAGTGCGGCGCAATCACGAGATCGTGGGGCGCGCCGCGCTGTCGCTCGTCGTCGACGTGGGCGAAGACGCGTTTGCGCCCATCGTGCGCAAGGGCGATCGCATCACGCTCATCATCGAACAGGGCAACGCGCGCATCGGTGCGTCGGCCGTCACGCTCGCCGACGCGAACCTCGGCGACGCCGTGTTCTGCCGCGTCACGAGCACGGGCAAGGTGCTGAAAGCCAAGGTTCAGAGCCGCGACGTGGGCCGGGTGGTGGAGCTGTGAAGCACCACCTGCTCGGCCTCGGTCTGCTCGCGACGCTCGCCGCTGCGTGCGGGCCGGCGCACATCGCGCCCTTCACGCCCAAACAGCGCAAGTATGATCCCGGCGCCTACGCCGCGACGCAAAAAGAGTATCGGCCCGCCGTCGGCTCGATTTACAGTGAGGCGCAGTCGGGTTTGCTCGAGGACACGCGCGCCCTGCGCGTCGGTGACCTCGTCGTCATCCGCATCAACGAAAAGGCGGACGCCCAGGGCAACGCGACGACGGACCTCAAGAAGGACACGTCGCGCGCCGCCGGCATGGACAGCTTCCTCGCCATGATGCCGAAGCTCCAGCGCATGAACCCCAATTTCGATCCTGCGAAGTTGCTCGCGCTCGCCGCGAAGTCCGACTTCGCCGGCTCGGGCAACACGGCGCGATCCGGCTCGCTCCAGGGCAACATCGGCGTGCACGTGAAGCGCGAAATGCCGAACGGCGACCTCTACGTCGAGGGCACCAAGGTCGTGATGATCAATCACGAGGAGTATCACCTCTACGTCTCGGGCGTGCTCCGCCCCGCCGACATTCAGCCGGACAACTCCGTCGATTCGTCGCTGATCGCCGACGCGCGCGTCGAATTCACCGGCCGCGGCGACATCAACGACCAAGTCGAACGCGGCTGGCTCACCAAAATCCTCGACGTCGTCAACCCCTTCTGAGTCATGCACGACTTCCCTCGCCCCCATCTGCGCCGCTTTCGCGTGCTCTTCGCCGCGCTGCTCTGCGCGCTCGGCGTCACGAGCGCTGCGCCGGCGGCGCACGCCGACCACATTCGTGACCTCTGCGACGTCGTCGGCGCCCGTGACAACCAGCTCGTCGGCTACGGCGTCGTCACGGGTCTAAACGGGACGGGCGACGACGTTTCCGTGCCGTTCGCCAAGCAGTCGCTCGAATCGCTGCTCCGGCGCCTCGGCGTGCAAATCCCCGACCAGCAGGTGCGGCTCCGGAACGTCGCGGCCGTGATCGTGACGACGACGATCCCGGCGTTCGTGCGCTCGGGCGGGCGGCTCGACGTCACGGTGTCCTCAATGGGCAACGCGCGTTCGCTCACGGGCGGCGTGCTGATTCAAACGGCCCTGCACGGCGCCGATCGCCGCACGTACGCCGTCGCGCAAGGACCGCTCGTGGTCGGCGGATTTTCGGCTGGGGGCGCCTCGGGCTCGAGCGTGCAATCGAACTCGACCTCGACGGCGCGCGTCCCGAACGGCGCCTTGGTCGAGCGCGAAATCCCGATGAGCGCCAACCAAAACGGCAAGCTCGTCCTCGCGCTGCGCGCGCCCGACTTCGCGACGGCGAGCCGCGTCGCCGAAGTGCTCACGAAGGATCTCGGCACCGGCAGCGCCCGCGCGCTCGACGGCGGCGCGATCGAAGTAAAGCCTCCGAGCTCGTTCAAGGACCGCTGGGTCGAGCTCATCGCCCACGTCGGCGAGCTCGACGTCGACCCCGTCCAGAACGCGCGTGTCGTCATCAACGAACGCACGGGCACGATCGTGGTCGGCGGCGAGGTTCGGCTCTCGCCCGTCGCGATCGCGCAGGGTGGCATCACCATCACCGTGCACGAGCAAAAAGACGTGTCGCAGCCCGAAGCGTTCTCGAATCGCGGCAAGACCGCCATCGTCAACAACTCCGAGGTCAGCGCCGAGGAGAAACCGTCGAACGGGCTCGCCTACGTCGAAGGCGCGACGACGCTCGCCGACGTTGCCAAAGCGCTTTCGATGCTCGGCGTGAGCCCGCGTGATCTCGCGAGCATCCTGCAAGCGCTCAAGGCCGCTGGCGCGCTCCGCGCCGAGGTCGTCATTCAATGAAGCCGCTCGAATCCGCCACGACCGCGCTCCAAAAGGCCGACGCACCCCTACATGAGCCCCCGGCCAAGCCGAGTGAAAAGGCCATTAAGGCCGCACGCGACTTCGAGGCGATCATGGTGCGCCACATGCTCGAGTCCATGCAGAAGACGACGGAAATCAACGGCAAGAGCCACGCAAACAACGGTTATCAATCGATGGCGACGGAAGCGCTCGCCGACAGCATCGCGAAAGGCGGCGGCCTCGGCCTCGCCGACCTGATTGCCCACACGCTCGAGAGCGAAATGGCACGGGGTAAACGATGACGAACCGGCCACCGGGCCAATTTGCTGTTGGCTCCCTCAAGGTGTCGGCGGGCCGACCGTCCATGCCTGGTTGGAGACTCCCTATGCCATCTGGAGAACCATGAAAGGAATTTCAGGAAGCCCCGTCTTGGACGCCTACCAGCGGTTGGCTCCAGTCGGGAGTGCAGCACAGGTCAAGGGACCCGCGCCCGTCGCGAGCACCCCGAGCCACGCCGAAAACGCCGAGGTGAAGATCTCGGCCAAAGCGCGAGGCATGGCCACCGACGGCGACGCCGCCATCGACACGACCAAGGTCAACGACCTCAAGCAAAAGATCGCGACCGGGGATTTCAAGATCGATCACGACAAGATCGCAGCACGCATGCTCGAGAGGGCCGGCTAACATGAACCCGGCACCTGCTCGCGCGGGGGACGACGGAGCGCTGCCTCCCGCGTTCGCCGAGCTCGAGCGGGTGCTCGGCGAAGAAGCGCACGCGCTGCGCAAGCTCGATCGCGAAGGCATCGAGCGCGCCGCCGAACAGAAGGCCAAGCTCTGCGACGAGCTCGCCGCCGCGCGCAGCCAATTGAAACCGGCGCAGCGCGCAGGCCTCGAACGCATCCGCAAAGCCGCGCTCAGAAATCACATGCTGCTCGCCCACGCGCGGGACAGCGTGCGGCAAGTGCTCGGCACGGCCTCGGGACGCCCCGCGAGCCCCGTGCTGGGCGGCTTGCGCCTGGATCTGCGAGGCTAACCATGGGACTCACGCAAATCTTGTCCACGGCGCTCGACGGGCTCAATGCCCAGTCGGTCGGCCTGTCGACGACGGGCGACAACATCTCGAACGTCAACACTCCCGGCTACGCGCGCCGCGAAGTGCAGCTCGAAACGCGCGGCCAGGGCCTGACTGGCGTCAACGTCGCGGGCCTGCAGCGTGTCTCCGACACCATCGTGGAGCGCCGGCAATATCAGGCGATGGGCCTGTCGTCAGCTGCATCCGAGCGTGACTCCGAGCTCGCCAACGTCGAAGGGCTCTTCGACGACTCGGCGGGTACGGGCCTCGCCGACGCGCTCTCGGCCTTCTACTCGTCCTTTTCGTCGCTCGCCTCCAATCCGAGCGATCCCACGGCACGCGCGGCGGTGCTGAACGCCGCCGGCGCCCTCTCCGGTCGCATCAACGACACCGCCAACACCATCGCCTCGGCCCGCTCCGATCTCTTCAACAAGGCGAAAGACACCGCGGCCGAAATCAATCAGAAATCCCAAAAGATCGCGCAGCTGAACCAACAGATCGCGACCGCCAAAGCCCAGGGCCAAGACACCGCCAACCTCGAGGATCAACGCTCGAAGGTGCTGCTCGATCTGGCGCCGCTCGTCGACGTGACGACCATTCCGCAGGACAACGGGACCATCCTCGTGCAGTCGTCGGGCACGACGCTCGTAGACGGCATTCAGGCGCGCACCCTGAGCGTCGGCCTCGACACGAGCGGCAACATGAAGATCAGCGCCGCGATCGGTAGCGGCCCCGGCACCGACGTCACTCGCTACCTCACGGGCGGCAAGCTCGCCGGCATCAAGGAAGCGCGCGACACGGATCTCAGCGCGATCGCGACCAATCTCGACAATTTCGCGTACGGGCTCGCCACGAGCGTCAACACCCAACATCAAGCGGGTTACGGCCTCGACGGCGTGGGTGGACGCAACCTCTTCAGTATCACACCGAGCGCCGACGGCGCCGCGCGTGCCCTCGCGCTGAGCGCCGACGTCGCAGGCAACCCGAACGCCATCGCCGCCTCGAGCAGCAAGACGGCACTCCCCGGCAACTCGGACAACGCCGTGCTGCTCTCGGGCCTCTCGAGCTTACCGACGATCAACGGCCGCAGCGCGAGCGAGGCGTACGGCGATTTGGTCGGTGACGTCGGCGCGCGCAAGCAAGCCGCGGCGGACGACGCGTCCATCCGCGACGCCGTGGCGGCGCAAGCGACGTCGGCGCGCGAGTCGACGAGCGGTGTTTCGCTCGACGAAGAAATGGTCGCGCTCAGCAAGTACCAGCGCGCGTACGAAGCCTCTTCCAAGGTGATCTCGACCGTGGATCAACTCCTCGGCGAGCTCATGGATACGGTGGGCCGATGAGAGTCACCGACGGCATGCGGCAGACGAACATGGTGCGCACGCTGGGCCAGCTCAGCGCGGCGCAACAGGAAGCGTCCAATCGCGCGCTCACGGGCAACCGCGTCAACAAGCCCTCCGACGACCCGGCGGCCGCCGCCGAGCTCGCCCGCATCCGCGCGAGCCAAGCGCAAACCGACGCCGGGCTCAAAGCCGCTTCGACGGCCGAGAGCGATCTCTCGCTGTCCGAGAGCGTACTCTCGCAGGCCAACGACCTTTTCACGACCGCCCGCGAGCTCGCGCAAGAAGGCGCGAACGCCTCGCTCGACGCGCCGACGCGCGCGAACCTCGCGAACCAAGTCAAACAACTCAAGGCCCAACTCGTCGGCCTCGCCAACACCAAGGGTCAGACCGGCTTCCTCTTCGCCGGCAGCCAAACCTCGGCGCAGCCCTTCGACGCGAACGGCAACTTCTCCGGCGACGACGACGCGCACGTCGTCGACCTCGGCAACGGCACGCCCACGGCCGTCAACGTCAGCGGCGCGCGCACCTTCACGTCCGCGGGCGGCCGCAACGTCTTCGACGACCTCGACCAGCTCCAGGCCGCGCTCGCGGCCAACGACCAAACGGCCGTTGCCAACACCTTCTCGGGCCTCGAAGCCTCACGCCAACAAATCGTCGCAGCTCAAAGCGACGCCGGCATGCGCATCGACCGCCTGCAAACAACGCAGGACATCCTGACGCAGGCCAAGACGGCGCTCCAAACGCGCCAACAAACGGCCGCGGGCGCCGACCCGTACCAGGCGTATTCGGATCTCGTGACGCTCGGCAATTCGCTCGAGCAGGCGGTCGCCGTCGCGAAGAAGGTGCTCGATATCGGCGGGTTGATTCAGTTCTAAAGCGGGCAAGCTCGACGCTTCGGCTCGTGCTCCCTCTCGAGACCAAACCTTCTCGCGATCGCTCGTAGAAACTCGCGGCTCGCTCTCGACTCGCGGCTCGCTCTCGACTCGCGGCTCGCTCTCGACTCGCGGCTCGCTCTCGACTCGCGGCTCGCTCTCGACTCGCGGCTCGCTCTCGACTCGCGGCTCGCTCTCGACTCGGTCCCTCGCGGTAGACTTGACGCGTCAAGCGCGACGACGAGCGAGCCCGCTTGGCGACCCAAGAGCGATCGTCGGCGAAGGGTCCCACCTCGGGTGTAGCTTGCGCATCCGCACCAGCAGCTCCTCCATATCGTCTCCGACCTTCGTCGGGCTGCGGTGCGGCTACGCTCTCACTCCTTGAGTGCCGCGAGCTCCCTCTCCCATCGCCGTAGCGTCTGAGCCACACGTAACCCACTTGCCGGCTGATCCCGAATTCTCGGCACAGCTCCGCAAAGTTCAGCCGTCCCTCGCCCTCGGCCCAGCACCTTTCCCATTCCAACACAAACTTCACACGCTCCTTCATCGAATCCGTTTCCTTCCACGGCATGCGCGGCACTGTCAGGAATGTCCTCGGATTGCACGAGCAAAGTGTCAGGCCTGTCCTCGGCTCGATCTGTCAGGACTCCATCCGGTTCATACCACCGCTCGGACCCATTGTTGAATCGCTTGCGACTTGGAGTCCGAGACAATATATGCTAGATTCAAGTTGTCATCATGCCGAAGGTGAGGATGACCGGTCGACGTACGCGGGCGCGAACCGCTGCTGCTCAGCTCGGCATGCAACAAGCCGCTTTCGAGTTCCGCACTTGGGGTGGCGCGCGGGCCGGTGCTGGTCGACCGAAGACGTCGAGGCGTGTGGCGCACGTCGCGCGCCCGCGCGTGACGCAACACATCCCATTGCACGTCACGCTGCGGCTCGTCGCGGGGCTCCCGAACCTTCGCAAAAAGAGCACCTTTCGTCAGGTCCGCAAGGTACTCGCCCTGCCGCGCGCCGGGGATGTGCGCATCGTTCATTATTCCGTTCAATCGAATCACCTGCACTTCGTCGTCGAGGCGGAAAGCGCGAGGCAGCTCGCGCGCGGCATGCAGGCCCTGGGCATTCGGTTGGCGAAGCGCCTCAATCGCCTATTCAAGCGTTCGGGTGGCGTTTTCGCCGATCGTTTTCACGTGCGCCGGCTCAAGACGCCGCTCGAGGTCCGGCGCGCGCTCGCTTACGTACTCAACAATTATCGGCGGCACGTCGACGGAACGGGGCCGCGGCTGCCGTTGTCGTTTTGCGATCCGTGTAGCTCAGCCGCCTCGTTCGACGGCTGGGACCCTGAGTGGACACATGCTCCGCCGGATCCTAGGGCCATGAGCGATCCGTTTCCGGAGCTTTCGCCGGGCGTCGTGCCGGCACGTTCGTTCTTGTTGCGCAAGGGTTGGCGACGTCACGGGCTCATACGGCCGTTCGACGTGGCCGGCGGATAGATGGTGCTTCCGGGCTCCGCTTCATTCATTGGCCGCGGTGACGCTAATCAATGAGCGCTCGCTCACGAAGACGTCGAACTCCACTTGCCAAGCTGAGCTCGAGCAGTATCACGTCGTCTTCGATCCACTCTCGCTCTACGCAAGACTGTCAGGGATGTCTCCGGATTGAAGTGTCAGGGATGTCTCCGGTTGCACCGTTAGAGACATAGGTGACAGAGCTCGCGAGAAGGAGTGCTGCCTTGGACTGGTCCTAAGGATTCAGAGGGCGGGTGGCACGCTGTCGATGGGCGTCCAGTTGCACGACGAGCGGGGCCGCTCCGCTGTGGCGCGTCGCGCTTGCTCGCGCCCGCCGTGCCTGACGACTGGGGAGAGCAGTCCATGCGTCCCGATGCGGCCCGCCGAGAGCGCATGTAGGTGCACTGCCGACGGCGCCGCCAGTCGCCGCTGTCGTATCACTGCCGCTCGAGCGCCGCCGTGCGGTGGGCCGCGTGTCTCGTCGGGAGCCAGTGGGCGGTCCGTCCGGCGCGCCCACGGTCACGGCGAGCGTCCAGGGCGTGCAGCCAAGGTCCGTGGTCCGAGCGCTGGCTCGTCCCGTTTCGAGACGCGCGGTGCAGATTCTCCGCGGGCGACCGTTCAACGAATCGAGGACGCCCGCGGCGGGCGCACCCTCGACGGAAGCAGGTCACTCGTGCTGATCGTGGCTAGGCGTAAAGGGCAGCGGATTCGCATCGGCGAAAACATCGAAGTCGTCGTGACGGAGGTGTCGCGCGGTGAAGTGCGGCTCGGCATCGTGGCGCCCAAGCACGTCGCCGTGGTGCGCGAAGAGATGCAGCGCGCCGTCGAGGAAGCCAATCGTGCGTCCGCGGCGTCGACGCTTTCCGACGAGGTCGAGAAGAGTGAGGTTCGGGTCGTGACGGAGCTCGGTGTAGGAGCTTTTTCCTCAAGCTCCACGGCCGGAACCCGTTCGTGACTGGCTGAGGGCAAAGACGCCCACGGCAGCGCCAGCGCGCTGTCTTTTCTCCAAGAAGGAGCATTTCCATGGCCGTTTCAATCGCAACCAACGTCGCATCACTCACCGCTCAGGTGAACCTTTCGAAGAACCAGAAGAACCTGCAAAACAGCATCAACCGCCTCTCGAGCGGTCTCCGTGTCAACACGGCTGCCGACGACGCGGCAGGTCTCGCCGTCAGCGAGAGCATGAAGGCGCAGATTCGTTCGTACACCGTCGCCCAGCGCAACGCGGCGGACGGCGTCTCGATGGCGCAGACCGCTGAAGGCGCTCTCGGGCAAGTCCACGACATCCTCGGGCGTATGCGCGAGCTCGCCACGCAATCTGCCAACGGCAGCTTGACCGACACGGACCGCGGCTACCTCGACAAGGAGTACCAACAGGACGCGCAGGAAATCACGCGCATCCAGTCGGCGACCACGTTCAACGGCGTGTCGCTGATCGGCTCGGGCGCTTCGAGCACGACGAGCTTCCAGGTCGGCCTCAACAACGTCTCGGGCGTCGATACGATCGACGTGGGCTTCAACGGCCTCGACCTCTCGGCCGTGACGGGCTCGAACATCGCGACGCAGTCGGCGGCCTCCGGCTTGCTCGCGCAGGGCGGCACCATCGACTCGGCGATCAGCGCGGTCTCGGATTCGCGCTCCGGTTTCGGCGCGGCGATGAACCGCCTCGAGAACGCCTCGGCGAACATTGCAACCATGAAGACGAACCTCTCGGCTGCCAACTCCCGTATCGTTGACGTGGACGTGGCGGACGAGACCAGCCAGCTCTCGAAGAACCAGGTGCTCACGCAAGCGGGCGTCTCGGTCCTCGCGCAAGCGAACCAGCTGCCGCAGCTGGCCTTCGGCCTGATCGGTCACTGAGTCTACGACGTGGCTCGGTTCGTGACGGCTCTCGTCCTGAGAGCCGTCACGGCCGCCGGGCTACCAAGGTAAACCATGGCCGGTACCATCACGTTCGGCGGCGTCGGGTCGGGACTCGACACCGAAAGCATCGTGACTGGCCTCGTCACGGCGAGTCAGGGGCCGCTCACTGCGCTCAAGCAAAAGCAGACCGATGCGACGGCCGCGAACACCTCGCTGTCGGCGATCGGCACCCTGCTCGGTAAGCTCCAGACGGCGCTCGAAGCCGTCGACGAGACGCGTGAAGTCGGCAGCTACGCCGCGACGTCGTCGTCAACGGCCGTCGCCGTGAGCGCGAACGGCAGCGCCTTGCCCGGCAGCTATCAAATCTCCGTCGGCAGCCTGGCCGCGGAACAGCGCACCTACTCGGACCCGCAGAGCTCAGAGACCACTGCGCTCGGCATCTCGGGCCAGCTCGGCATCTCCCTCGGCGGCGCCACCGCAACGACCATTTCGCTCGCGTCCGGCGACACGCTCGACGACATCGCCTCGAAAATCAACGGCTCGGGCCTGCGAGTGAGCGCGTCCGTCATCAACGACGGCAGCCAGTATCGCTTGCAAGTGCGGGGCCTCGACACCGGCGCCGCGAACACCATCGGCTTCTCGGGCACGACGCTCGGCCTCGACAACGCCGCCAACACCCGACAGGCCGCGACTGACTCCCAAGTCACGATTGACGGCTTCACCATCAATCGCCCCACGAACCAGGTCACGGGTGCCATCCCCGGCGTCACGTTGAACCTCACGCAAACGACGGCGACGAACTCGCCCGTCACGGTGCAAGTCGCCTCCGATCCGAACGGCCTCAAGAACCGGCTCAACGCCATCGTCACGGCCTATAATGGCGTCATCGATGCGGTCCACTCCGCGGCCGGCTTCGGTACGGCCAAAGCGAGCGTGACGGCGCTCGCCGGTGACTCGATGCTGCGCTCGCTCACGAACCGCATGTCCGACGCCGTCGGCACGATGGTCGGCTCGGGCCGATACAACACGCTCGGTACGCTGGGACTGAGTCTCGACGCGACCGGCCACATGTCCCTCGACGAGGACAAGCTCTCGGCGGCGCTCGAGGCGGATCCGAACGCCGTGGCCAACGTGATCGCGGGTCCGACGAACGGCAACGGCGCGGTCGACGTGCTGCGCGACATCGTCAAAGCCTTCGCCCAGTCCGGGACGGGCATCTTCGCCTCGCGCGAAACCTCTCTCACGAGCAGCGCGAAGGCCCTCGGCGCCCGCATCGACACCGAGCAAGCGCGACTCGACGACTATGCCGCTCAGCTCAGGGCGCAGTTTACGGCGCTCGACACGACCATGAGCAGCGCCAACCAGTCGATGAGCTACCTCACGAGCTTCTTCGCCAAGAGCGGCTAACGGGCCGTCCAGCAAACCACCAGGGTCAACGCCATGCTAGCCACTGCTGCCAACCGCTATCGTCAAGTCGTCGTCTCCACGTCCACGCCCGGCGAGCTCTTGCTCGCGCTTTACGGCGGCCTCTTCCGCTACTTGAAGCAAGCTCGCGTGCTCATGGAGGCGAAACAGCGGGGCCGCGCCGCCGAGCAGATCTCCAAGGCGCGAGCCATCATCGCCGAGCTCGACATCGCCCTCGACCACGCCGCCTCGCCGGACCTCTGCCAGAACCTGACGGCGCTCTACGGCTTCTGCCTCGACCGGCTGAGCCTGGCGTGCCGCGAGGGCTCGGTGCAGGCCCTGGACGACGTGATCCGCGTGCTCACGCCGCTCCATCAAGCCTGGCAGCTCGCCGTGCCCAAGGCGCAGCGCGAACAGGGTCGGGCCGACAAGGGACGCTAGTCCACGTCTCGCCGAGCACCGCGTCTCGGCGAGCTCACGCGTCTCTCACGTCCCGGTTCGAGACGGGAAATCGCCGATACAGAGGTCTCGCACCTCGGCGCTGAGCACGCTCGCCGAAGGGAGTGCGGGGTGGTGCGGCACGCGCTCGCTGATCAGACTGGCTGCGGCGAGCACCTCGCGCAACGTCGGGATACCGTCCCGGCTGCCAGAAACACGACGCTTGGCGCGGGCTAGACGATGCGCCGCCGTTGCGAGATCCCCGGACTCGTGAAGTAAGCGATCGTAACTACCGTCCTGTTCGTCGAAGCGGCGCAGCCACTCTGCCGGCCGTTCCAATTCTTCGGAGTGCTTCATGGGGTGTGCTGTTTCCGAAGCAAGCAACATGCCGATAGTTACTGCGGCGCGGAGCTCGTGACGGTTACCCCTCTGTTTCCGCTTTGAGCACGGTCAGATCTTCGAGCACGCCCAGCAACTCCTGCTCCGTGCCCTTGTTGCCGATGACGCGCAGAGCGTGCTCGATGGACGTAATCTCACGCGAGATGCTCTTCAGGCGCGCGCGCCGCACGCAGCGCGCCGAAAGCACCCGGACGGCGCCCACCAAACCGGCGACGTTCGCCATTGGGTCGTTCAAGGCTCGTAAGAGGGCGTGGATCTTGTCGATCTCCCGCAGGTCCTCGGCGCGCACACGGCAGTCCGCCTCGGTCGGGTTCCACGGATCGGGGCCCTTCGACGCCATCAACCACAAGTATACGGCCCGCGCGCCCCCGGCGCGATCGACCGCTCCAGAAAAAGCGTTTGCCTCGCTGAGCCGCGGGCGAGCATGTGCGGCGCGCGACTACCCTCCGGGAGAATGCGCTCGGTCGAGCCATGGCGAGCGAGAGCCCACCGCGACACGCCGATCAGGGTCCGTCGCTGCGAGGGGCTCCGCTCGCGCACTGGGCGAAGGTGCGACCGGGGCCGAACTACGTTCCAGCCGCGGGCGCCGGAATCATCGCGATACCTTCGACGAGGGCGCGCAGCGTGAATGCGAAGACGGCATCCAAGTCGAAGCTCGGTGCGACGGCCGCCGGCGGCACGGGCGCGTCGACCGCGGGCTGAGTCCGTTCGCGCAGTGCCTCGTGACGCTGCTCGATGCTCGAGGCGCCGTTCTGGGAGCGCATGGTGAGCTCGGCGAGCACGAAGCCCGTGCTGCTCAGCGCCGCACCGGAGAGCGCCGTCCAAGCGAGCTCGGGCGTCATGCCCTCGGCGACCATCATCGCGAGGATGCGTTCGCGAACGGGCACGTCGAGCGGAGTCGTGCCGCGCGCCAAGAGCTCGGTCCAGTGCGGGTGCTCGAGCAGCACCGCGCGAATGTGTCGACAGAGCGCCAACAACTCACTTTGCCAGCTGGCATTTCCCTGATCCGGGTAGAGCCGCCGCACGATCTCTCCGTACATCAGATCGAGCAGCTGCTCCTTGTTGACGAAATGGCTGTAGAGCGACATCGGCGGCGCACCGACTTCGCGCGCGACCGCGCGAATGGTGAGTCCTTCGACGCGGTCGCGATCGACGATCGCCAGCGCCGCGTTGACGACCGCTTCCTGCGTGATCGTTCCTCTCGGTCTTTGTCTTCGCATCGTTCCTGCGCGTGATACCGCCCATTATCCCCAAGCGGACGGCGTGGCAGATCAATTTCACGGACGTTTTATCTTCTCGTACGTGCTCGAAGCAGCGTACGAGAGCGCCACGCCGCGCGAAACGATTCGCAGCCAGCCAAGCCCACGAGGAGGCCAAGGGGGGAGAATTGCAACAAGGCGCACTGCGTCGGCCGGCGTGCCGCAGCTCGTCATTCGGCGCACCCACCGTTCAGGGTGATGCGCGCACTCGGGCGACGAGCGCTCGCGCGACGCACCGCGGTCGGCCATCAGCGAGGCGTCGCGGAGCCTCCGGGGCGAGATGGCGACACGCGCACGGCACCAAATGGCGCCAGAACGAGCCTAATCGAGTACGCGATGGCACGCGCGATGCTCCCACCTCGAAGCGGAGAGTCGTCATGACCGAGAGCACCAAGCCATACGTGATCCTCGCCGCCGTCGACTACTCGACGGCTAGTGACCTCGCCCTCGAGCGAGCCCTCGAGCTCGCCACTGAAAAGCGGTCGGCGACGGTGCACGTCGTCAACGTGTTGCCGGTCTATCAAGCGGGCTCTGCAGTCGACAGCCAGGGTACGGAGGGCGCATGGGCGGGCACGCTGCCGTCCGTGAATGACGCCGCCGAGCAACTGCGTGTCTACGCGCAGCGAAGGGTCGACGCGTTTCGCAGCGAGCACCCGGACATGGATCTCACGTTCCTCGATTCCGTCGTCGCGCATCAGCGAGTCGACGTGCCGTCGGAGGAGATCGCGCGGCTCGCGAGCGAGCTCGACGCGGACCTCATCGTCGTCGGTACCCACGGGCGGCGGGGTCTGTCGCGGCTGCTACTCGGCTCCGTCGCCGAGGGCACCGTGCGACTCGCGCCGTGCCCGGTGCTCGTGGTTCGGCCGAAGACGCAGCCCGAGGCGGCGCCGGCCATCGAGCCCGCCTGCCCCCGCTGCGTCGAAACGAGGCGCCAGACTCACGGCGCCGAGCTCTGGTGCGAGCAGCATCGGGAGCGGCACGGCGAGCGGCATACGTACCATCAGGGCGACCGCGCTTCACGCGAAGTCAACCTGCCGCTCGTGATGCGAACATAGACACTCGAGTCGGCACCAGGCGCGGCGGTCCGAAATTAGCGCTCGATACTCGCGGTCGCGGGTGTAGTCTCCGCCGCGTGCGTTCACTCTTGGCACTCGCGGCGGCGTGTGGTTTCACCGCCGTTGCGCTCGGGGCCTTCGGTGCGCACGCGCTGCGCCAGCGCTTCGAGGCGACGCTCGACGGCGCGCACCGGCTCGAATGGTGGCACACGGCGGCGAGCTATCACTTGGCGCACGCGCTGGCGCTCGCAATCGCCGCGCTCGTCGCCGAGCGCGTGAGCTCGAGTGCAGCGGTGATCGCCGGTTGGGCGTTCTTCGCGGGCATCATACTGTTCTCGGGCAGCCTTTACGCCATGTCGCTCTCGGGGGTGCGAGCGCTCGGCGCGGTGACGCCGTTCGGCGGGCTCGCTTTCTTGGTTGGTTGGGCGTCGCTCTTTTGGGCAGCGCTCAAGACGTAAGCACGTACCGGAGGAGCACGCATGGCAACGAAGAAGACGAGCACGACGAGCAATAAAGGCCAAAGTCGCAAGCCCGCGGCCAAGGGGAATGGCGCCAAGACGAAGGCCGCGGTCAAGACGAGTGGCAACGGCAGGCTGGCAGCCAAGCCCACCGAGAGCCCACGCGGGGCGGCGCGCGCCCCCAAGGCCGCACGCGCCGCAAAGCCCGCAAAACGTGCTCGGACCGCAACGCGCCCTCCCGCCCCGAAGGCCGCGCCGCCTGCGAAATCCAAGCCTGGCAAGCGCCCCGCCGCGATCGTGCATTGGGAGATCCAGTCGAAGCAACCTGAAGCGCTGCACCAATTTTACGGCGACGTCTTCGGGTGGGCGATCGATGCCAACAATGAATTCAACTACGGCTTGGTCTCGTCGAAGGGCACGAACGGCGGTATCGACGGTGGCATCGGTCCTTCATCCGGCAACGACGCGCGCGTCCTCGTCTACGCCTCCGTGCCGAGCATCCCCACGACGCTCAAGCGTATCGAAGAGCTCGGCGGCAGGACGATCATGCCGCGCACCGACATGGGTCCGGTCGTGATGGCCATCTACCTCGATCCCGAGGGCAACACGATGGGCCTCATCGAGGACAGGTAACGGCGAGCGCGCGACGATCGAGCATCTTGAAGCTCGAATTTTCGAGCACAGCAATAAGTGCGGCAGCTCGGCAGATGGCGAATTTGCCGCTATCCCTCCGGCGCGGCGTTGCGTTGAATCGACGGGCGCCGCGGCGCGGAGAACCTATGCGATCTCGATCTGGAACTGCTCGCTCTACTCGCCTTCTCACATCCAACGCCACGGGCGCTTGCCTCGCGCTTCTGATTAGCATCGGCTGCTCCTCGAACGGCGAAACGCCGGGCGGTGGGGCGGGACAGCCCGGCAGTGGTGGCACCAGCACGGCAGGCGTCGGCGGAACGAGCGCCGGCAACGTAGGCAGCGGCGGCACCACCGGCGGGGCGGGCGGGACGGGCGCAAACGGCGGAACGGGCGCAAATGGCGGCGCGAGCGGCAGCACTTCGTCGTCGGGCGGCGCAGGTGCGGGTGGACATGCCGGCACTCCTGGGACAGGAGGCGGCAGCGGCACGACGTCACTCGGTGGACGCCCTGCAATCGCGGGGGCGGGCGGCGCCGGCGCGAGCGGCAGCGGAGGCACAGCAGCAGGCGGCGGCAGGAGCGCCATGGGCGGCCGACCGAGCATGGGTGGCAGCGCGGGCTCGGCGCCGATGGGCGGCCGCTCGTCGACGGGCGGGACCGGGAGCGGCGGCGCACCTGCCGCCGGCTCGGGCGGCAGCGCTGGCTCGGGCGGCGATTTCGATCCCTGCCCAGCCACCGATCCCTGCAAGATCCTGCCTCTCGGCGATTCGATCACGTTCGGCATCCAGTACGAGGGCGCTTACCGCGTCGAGCTCTTCCACAAGGCGCTCGCGGACGGCAAGAAGATCACCTACGTCGGCAGCCAGACGAACGGACCGTCGATGGTCGATAACATGCCGTTCCCGAAAAACCACGAAGGGCACAGCGGCTACACCATCGATCAGATGAAGCCGTTCGCCATGACGACGGACGTGTCGTACATGCCGAACATCATCACGCTCCACATCGGCACGAACGACACCTACGGCAGCACGCCCTCGGGCGCGCCGATGCGGCTCCAAGCCCTCGTCGACTTGATCACCTCGACGTATCCCAACACGCTGCTCGTCGTCGCGAAGATCGTCCCCTACCCGTCGCAAGCGGCGAACGTGAAGCTCATCAACGACAGCATCCCCGACACCGTGAATTCACGCGCCATGCAGGGCAAGCACGTGATCATGGCCGATTGCTTCACGGGCTTCATGACCTCTTCGATGCTGAGCTCCGACTCGATTCACCCGAACCAGACCGGCTATAACTTCATGGGTGATCAGTTCTACTCGGTCATCTCGAAGTACTTGCACTAGCCTCTGACGTAGGCCAGGCAACGCAGCGATCGAGCATCACACGAGTCACCGCGTCGGCGCTCGCGGAGGCACCCGAGTCGCTCCACACGATGCCGTCCGGCCCCAAGTACTCGGGGTGTCCCGCAAAGCTCGGCCGTAAATCGAGGAACTCGCAGGGGAGCCCCGCGCGTCCACAGGCGTTTTCGATGAACGGGCGCAGCACGTCGATGCCGGCTTTGACGGGTGCGTTGTCGAAGTCGTTGTAGAAAGCGTAAACGACGTGCTCGACGCCGTCGGCGGCGAATTCGGCGAGTAGCGCTTCCGCTCCGCTCGCCGCGGCTTGCACGGCGGGGCAGTCCGCGGTCGGCGCGGAGCCGCACGGCGCGTTCAACACGTCCGTCGCGCCGCCCTCCAGCACGACGACACGCACGGGCCCGTCGGCGCGCGCGCTCGTCCATTGGGTCGCGATGCCGAGCGTCCCGCCTGCGAGCACCGAGTAGAGATGCGAGGCGTAGTCACGCACGTGCTCGCCGTCCGGGAGCGCTCCCGCGGACACGAGCGCCGCCTCGAGATCCGCCGTGAACGTGCTGAGCTCGATCAGGGAATCGCCGATGACGGCTACGTCCGAGCCCGCGAGCGGTGAGACCGTACA
This sequence comes from Polyangiaceae bacterium, assembly GCA_025936115.1. Classification (GTDB taxonomy): domain Bacteria; phylum Myxococcota_A; class Polyangia; order Polyangiales; family Polyangiaceae; genus PMG-095. Next base: position 175,341 of record JAICTZ010000011.1, on the reverse strand, counting down.
CGTCGCTGCCACCGGCTCCGGCGGGCTCCCGTTGCGGCAATAGCCGGCTTGGCAGCGAAAGTCCCCCCCGAGCGGCGCGCAATCGACGTCGACGAGGCACGTGAGATCGCAGACGGCCGCAGCGTCGTCGGCGCAGCGTCCTTCGGCGACGCGCGGCGCGAGCGGCACGCACGAGGCGCCCGCCGAGAGCGTGCTGCAAACGGCGTCGTCCTCGCAGCGCTGGGTGCACACGCCGCAGACGCACTCGGCGTCTGCACCGCACCCGCCGTCGCACGCCGACAGAAAGTGCGTCTCGCTCCCGATCTCGGGCGCATCCTTCGCGTTACCGCAGGCGAAGAACAGCGCACAGCTTGCGCAAAGGACCAGAGCGCGGAGCGCGATGCGTAGCGGTGACAAGCTCGCTCAACCTTCCGTGTCGTCGCTGCCCTGGCGGATCAGGCACTGGCCAACGTAGAGCACGACCTGCGTCAACTCGTCCGGCATCTCGTGCGCCGCATTGTACTCTTCGACCTTGACGCGCAAGTCGCCGAGACGCTGGCGGAGCTCGCCGAGGGTCCGATACGCCTCTTCAGCGTGCGGGTGGCCGGACCAGACGTCCAGGGTGTAAGTGCTGCCGCCGACCCGGTTCGCCAAAGTCGCGCTCGAGCGGTCGCCGCCGAGACGTTGGGTCACGGTGTTCACGAGCGCCTTGAAGTGATCGAACACCGCGGCCTCCCAGCCGACGGGCGAGCCGAGCGGCACGACCAAGTGCTTCGCGCGGTAGACGCGCTCCTCGGCTGAAAACTCGACGCGGCCCGTGTCGACGAGTCGCCCGAGCGCGCGGCCGAGCTCCACTTCGTCGAGCTTTTGCGCGGCGAGCTCGGAAAAGGCGAGCGGCCCCTCACGGTAGATGAGCGCCCAGAGCAGCTCGTCGAGGCCGTCGTTTTTGCGGAGTTGCCGCAGCCGCGCGAGCTCTTCGTCGGAGGTGATCTGGTAAGTGAGCGTCGCGCCGCTGCCTGCCGGAGTGATGAGTCCGCTTTCGCAAAGATCGTGCAGCACGGCGCGAACCTGCGCGTCGTCGTCCCCCGCGAAGCGCACGAAGATGTCGGCGCGGCTCGCGCTCCCGGCGCTCTGAATGAAGTCGAGCACGGCCACCCACAGCGAACGCCCCTGGTCCGTCGAGCTCTCGGAGAAACGCTGGATTTTACGCTGGTAGGTGCGAAGGCCGAGACCGAACATGTCCGCGCTCACCTTGCGGCTCACGCCCTGGCGCTCGAGCTCCCGCACGAGCTCCAAGAACACCTGGTGCGCAACGTGAGCGAGCGGCGCGCGCGTGTCGCCCGAGGTCGCGAGCTGGGCGATCAAGATCGTCGTCTGACGGACGATGGCTTGAATCAAGAGCTCGACGGTCATGCGCGCGTGCGAACGCGTTCGGGTCGACCGCGCGCCGTATCTTCCATGCGGCCGGCCGAGCGCGGGAGTGACAGAATTGACGCTTGTAGAGTAGTGCATCGCGCGGCGCCGAATCAGCCTCGCGATGCGCCTCGTCCGTGTGGGCGTGAGTACGACGTGGGCGCACCGACTTGCCGTTTTTGCCTCGGGCTGCGGGCGCGGGGCGAGTGTCGCATCGCACAAACCACTACAAAAACGCTGGCAGAACCCGTGCCGGCCCAGGCAACGGCGCGCCCTTGCTGCTAACGTCTCGAGGCGTGTCGATGCGTAGCTTGCGGGTATTCGAGGCGGCCGCGGGTGTTTTGACGTTGTTCGTCGCGTGTGTCGATCCGCCGAATATGGGCGAGGGCACCGCGGGCACGGCCGGGAAGAGCGCCAGTGGAGGAACTACGGGCGGTAGTGGCGGCTCGAGCAATGCGGGCAAGGGCGGGTCGAGCGGCGGCATGTCGACCGCGGGCAAAGGGGGTTCCGGCGCCAAAGGTGGCACCGCCGGCAAGGGCGGAGGCACGGGGGCGCAGGGCGGCAGCACGGGCGCAACCGGCGGCTCGGACGCAACGGGGGGCAGCGACACGAGCCCCGGCGGCGAAGGCGGCATCGGTGGCTCAGCGGGCGAAGGCGGCATCGGTGGCTCAGCGGGCGAAGGCGGCATCGGTGGCTCAGCGGGGGAAGGCGTCGCGACGGGCGGCTCGGGCGGCATGGTCGTGGTCGGCGGGAAATCGTCGCTCCCGGTGCCTCCCACGACCGGCATCGCGAAACCATCGGGCACTCCGGGCAATCTCGACGTCGTCGACTGGGCGGGCTTCAGCGGCGCCATCTCGTTCACGTTCGACGATTCACTCCAGTCGCAGCTCGACTACTATGCGGCGCTGAACGCGGTCGGCGTGCGCATGACGTTCTATCTCGTTTGCGGCAATGACGGCGGCAAGCTCGGCTGGCAGACGGCCGCGAACGATGGCCACGAGCTCGGTAATCACACGATGCACCACTGCAACGCGAACGGCACGAGCTGCGGCTGGGGCGGGTTCAGCGGCGTCGACGCCGAGCTCGACGATTGTCAGACGCATCTCGAGACGGCGTATGGCATCCAAGGTCCGTATTCGATGGCCGCGCCCATGGGCGACGGCGGCTGGCAAGTCCCCGCAAGTTCTCGCTTTCTGTTGAACCGCGGCGTCTACGACAACCCAGCGGGCGTGACGCCGAACGACGGCACGAACCCGTATGATCTGCCGTGCCACATCGCCAACCAGGGTGAGACCGCGGTCGGCGGTTTCAACCTAGTGACGGACGACGTGGAGTCGAAGCATTCGTGGCGCATCATCCTCAATCATTCGCTCTTGCCCGGCTCGAACGAAGGCTACCATCCCGTCGATCCGGCCGAGGTCGTCGCCGCAATGACTTACGCGCGCGACAAGGGCGACGTCTGGGTGGATTCACTCATCAACGTCGGTGCGTACTGGCGCGCGCAAAAGGTCGTATCCGCGCTAACGGCGGCGCACGACGGCGATGACCTCGTTTATTCGTGGACGTTGCCCGCTCATTTCCCGTCTGGGCAGTACTTGCGCGTGACGGTCGACGGCGGCACCGTGAAACAACTAGGCACCGAGCTCACCTGGGACGAGCACGGCTACTACGAAGTCACGCTCGACGCGGGTTCCGTCACGATCTCTCCCTGATTCAGGGGTGAGATTTCCCGCGACCCGCTCGCACTCCGTCAGGCTCGCGGCAAAATTGTCCTGCGGCCGTTCTCATTTATGCGCCGGTTTTGAGCCGGCTTTTGCCCGCGCTCGGCCCGCAGCCCAAAGCGCTCACTCGACACATCTTCTATTGCGATGTGTGGTGCGCTCGCACTAGCGTCCCCGAAGTGCGTTCCTCGGGCAGGCATTTTTAGCCTAGCCAACCGGTGCGTGCGGCGAGAGGGCCGCGTGCCGGCACCGGAGCGCAAGGAGACACGAGGCGACCCATGGCTAACACAGCAGCGATTGGCAACTCGATGGGTGCGACTACCCGCGAGAAGCAACGAGTCATCTTTGCCTCGTCACTCGGCACCGTATTCGAGTGGTACGATTTCTATCTCTACGCGACTCTCGCGCCCTTCTTCGCGGCGTTGTTCTTTCCGAAAGGAAACGCGACCGCCGCACTGCTCGCGAGCTTCGCGGCCTATGCCGCCGGGTTCTTGGTGCGACCCTTCGGCGCGCTGGTGTTCGGTCGTATCGGCGATCTGGTCGGACGCAAATACACCTTCCTCGTCACGATTCTGGTGATGGGTCTTTCGACCGCAGCCGTTGGTCTCATGCCGACTTACGAGAGCATCGGCATGCTGTCGCCGATTCTGCTCGTCACGCTGCGGCTCGCGCAAGGACTCGCGCTCGGCGGTGAATACGGCGGTGCCGCGACGTACGTCGCCGAGCACGCGCCCACGGAAAAGCGGGGCCTCCACACTAGCTGGATTCAAACGACGGCGACGCTCGGCTTCTTCCTCTCACTGATCGTGATCGGCGTCTGCCGCCGCGTCTTCGACGAAACGACCTTCAAGACGTGGGGCTGGCGCATTCCGTTCCTTGTCTCGCTGGTCCTGCTCGGCGTCTCCGTCTACATCCGCATGAAGCTCAACGAATCGCCGGCCTTCCTCCAGATGAAGGCGGAGGGCAAGACGAGCAAGGCGCCGCTCCGCGACAGCTTCGCCGACTGGAAGAACCTGAAGATCGTGTTGCTCGCGCTGTTCGGCGCCGCCGCGGGTCAAGGCGTCGTTTGGTACACCGGTCAGTTTTACGCGCTCTTCTTCCTCACCGGCGCGCTCAAGATCGATTGGATGACCTCCTACAACATCCTCACGATCGCGCTCTTCCTCGGCACGGGCCTATTCGTGTTCTTCGGCTGGCTGTCCGATCGCATTGGCCGCAAGAAGATCATGATGACGGGCTGCATCCTCGCCGCCCTCACCTACTTTCCGATCTACAAGGCGATGACGCACTTCGGGAATCCGGCGCTCGAGTCGTTCATCGACAAGACTCACATTCAGCTGCAAGCCAACGACTGCCAGGTTCACCTGTTCCCGAACCCGAAGACCGTCTACAGCCAATGCGACAAGGCGCAGGATTTCTTGACCAAGCGCAGCCTGTCGTACGAGACGGTGGCAGGGCTCCCGGGTCAGCCGCCGGTCATCCACATCAACGACGCCGTCTTCAACGGCTTCGATGAAAAGGCGCTCACGACCAAGCTGAAGGATCTCGGTTATCCCGCCAAGGCGAACCCCGCTGAGGTCAATTCCTTCATGCTGGTGCTGCTCGTTCTGGTCCAGCTGATTTACGTGACCATGGTGTACGGGCCAATCGCAGCGTTCTTGGTGGAACTCTTCCCCACCCGCATTCGCTACACGTCGATGTCCTTGCCGTACCACATCGGTAACGGCTGGTTCGGCGGCATGCTGCCGCTGACCGTGTCCGCCATGGTCGCTGCCAGCGGCAACATCTACGCGGGACTTTGGTATCCCGTCGTGGTCGCGGCGGCGACGGCGGTCATCGGCATGATCTTCATCCGTGAATCCAAGGACCATCACCTTGAGACGATCTGACCCCGCGCGCGTTCTTTTGATTACGAGGTTATCGTGAAACAAGCATTCGCTCTGTTCAGTTTAGCAACCACCTTGCTCTTGGGGCGCGTCGCCGGCGCCGTGCCCGTCGTGGAAGACAAGGAAAAAGGCATCTCCGTCAACGTCGGCGCGCTGCTCCAGCCTCAATTCCAGATGACGGGCCAGAGCTCGTTCGGCGGCCACGGCGCCTGCGGCAATGCGGACGGGACGCGCCCGGGCTGCTCGCCCGGCATCGGCAACGCGCGAGGGAACGGCCCGAACTACGACATCTTTCTCCGGCGTGCGCGGCTCATGCTCTGGGGCTCGGCAACGAAGCAAATCAGCTTTTTCGTCGAGACCGACGAGCCGAATCTCGGTAAGAACGGCGACTTCAGCATGCGGACGTTCGTGCAGGACGCGTTCCTCACGTACACGGTGATCCCGGAGTTCAAGGTCGACGCCGGCCTCATGCTCGCGCCACTCAGCCATCACACGATTGAAGGCGCGACCAGCCTGAACACGCTCGATTACCACTCGGACATGGTCAAGTTCCCCGCGCAGCGCGTCTTCCGCGATGCGGGCATCCAGTTCCGCGGCCTGGCATTGCAGGACCACCTTGGCTACCGCCTGGCCGTGATGGAGGGCGTTCGTAACGGCTCACTGCCGGCACCCACTGCGCCGCGCACCACGCTGAACCCTGGTAGCGTTCCGCGCCTCGTCGGCATGATCCGCGGCAACATCCTCGGCTCGGAGCCCGACTTCTTCATGAAGGGCATCTACTTCGCCGAGCACCCGATCATCTCAGTGGGCGTCGGCGGCGACTGGCAGTCGAGGTCCGCCATCAAGCTCGACGGCAAGTACGGCGACTACTACGCCTTGAGCGGCGACGCGTTCGTCGATTATCCGTTCACCGCAGCCGACGAGCTAATCGTCAAAGCCAACTACTTCTACTACGGCGAGGGCTCGGTGCCGGGACAGACGCTGATCCCGGCCGGCGCCTCCTCGATGTTCGGCGAGGTTGGCTTCCGCCACGGCATCATCGAACCGATCGTGTTCGTCGAGTATCTCAAGGGTCGCAAAGACTCAGTGACGATCCTCGCGCCGCACGGCGGTCTCAACCTGTGGGTCATGAAGCACAACTTCAACCTCAAGACCGATGTCGGTTGGCGTAAGACCGAGCCCAGGGACGAGCGGACGCGCAAGGACCTGATCTGGACGACCCAGGCTCAGTTCTTCTTCTGAGCGAGCGCGGGCTCATCTCCCGCAAACCAAGACGAAGCGGCAGCCGCGTCCTCCCGACGCCCTGCCGCTTCGGCCCATTTGGGGCCGGATTTTCGCACCCGGTCGTTGTTGCGAAAATGCTCGAAGAGCATGAACGACAGGGAAGCTTCGCCGCCTGGCTCGGCAGCGGCGTCCAGCGGTCCTATAGTCTGCGCGCGCCGGGTCGCTGAAGCAACCGGGCGCTTTTCGAGGAGACTCAGCATGAAGATCGTAGAGCAATGGTTCGCGGGCGCGGCGCTCGCACTCTCGACGTTCGCCTGCGGCGGCTCCGAGCCCGCTCCCGCGTCCCCTCCGCCCCCAACGCCGGACCCTGCGCCGGCGACGGTCGTGCCTCCCGCTCCTGCGGTCACCTTGACGGCGGTGACACCCACGCCGCCTCCCGCGCCGAAACTCAAGCTGCGCGTGGTGACGGGCTCGCCCGAAGGCTTTCTCGCCAATTCGACGCTCATCACCGGCGACAAGGACGCCGTGCTCATCGACGCGCAATTCACGATCGCCGACGGCAAGCGCGTCGCCGATGCCGTCAAGGAGAGCGGCAAGAACCTGACGCTCGTCTACGTCACGCACAGCCATCCCGACCACTACTTCGGCTTCGTCTCGATCAAGGAAGCATTCCCGAACGCGAAGCTCGTCGCGTTACCGGCGACCGTCACTGAAATCCAAAAGACCTGGGAAGCCAAGGTGAAGCAGTGGAAGCCGCTCTACAAAGAGACGATCACCGCCAAGCCCTTCTTGCCTGAAGCCATGAGCGGTACGGCGCTCGAGCTCGAAGGTCAAAAGCTCGAAGTCACGGGCGGCGTGCAAGGTGACGAGTCCGAAAACTCCTACGTCTCGATCCCCTCGCTCCACGCGCTCGTGACGGGCGACATCGTCTACGACCAGGTTTTCCCGTGGACTGCGGAGACCACGCCCGAGCAGCGCAAGACGTGGGAAGGCGCCCTCGACCAGCTCGGCACGCTCAAGGCAACCGTGGTCGTTCCCGGGCACCAGAAGCCGGAGCGCCAGCAGAATCCCGACAATCTCGCCTTCACCAAAAACTACCTAGTCGCTTTCGACGAGGCGCTCGGCAGCTCGAAGAAGCCAGCGGAACTGCAGGCTAAAATGAAGGCGAAATACCCCGACGCCGCCCTGGACGTGATCCTGAAGCTCGGCGCGGAAGCAGCCTTCAAGAAGAAGCCGGCGAAGTAGCCGGGATCGGAGATCCGGGTTGCGGTACTAGGGATGGGCGGCGCGCGAGGCTTTTGCTAAGCGGAGGTGAATGAGCGCGCTCGAGCGGTCGGTAGCCGCCTCGTCGGCGGCCCCGGCGACGGGCGTCGACGCGAGCGCGATCGACCGCGCGATGAGCCGCTACGCCGACGGCGACGATCGCGCGTTCGGTGAGGTGTTCGACGCGCTCGCTCCGCGGCTGCACTCGTTCTTGCGCCGGCTCGCCGGCTCCGACGAGCTCGCGGGCGATCTCGTGCAGGAGACGTTTTTGCGCATGCACCGCGCGCGCGGTTCGTTCGCGCGCAGCGGCGCCGTCTTGCCCTGGGCCTACGCCATCGCGCGCAATTGCTACGTGACGCACACGCGCTCGTTCAAGACGAAGGTTTCGCGCGCGAGCATCGACATCCAGGAGCACGAAGTGCCGACGGGACTCGAGACGAACGCCGAGGAAGCCGCCTCCGCGCTGGAACGCGCCGCTATCGTCGAGCGAACGCTCGCGCGCATGTCCGAGGTCAATCGCGAAGCGTTCATCTTGATCCGCTTCGAAGGCCAGAGCGTAGCGGACGCCTCGCAGATCCTCGGTGTGAGCGAGAGCGCGGTGAAGCTTCGCGCATTTCGGGCCTACGAACAACTCCGGGAGGCGCTCGGTCGCCCATGACCACCCCGAGCGACGAAGAGCTGCTCGCGCGGCTCGGCGAGATCCCGGACCGGCCGTCGCACGGCGCGCGTCCTCTGCCGCGCTTGCCCACGCTGCCGCGCACGGCCGCGCGGGACGAGACGCGACGGCGCCGGCTCTTGGCGCTCGGCGCGAGCGTGCTTTGGTTCGGCTCGAATCTCGCGCTGCTCGGCTTGCGCAAAGACCTGACTCAGTTGCCGCCTGTGTACCTCGAGGCCGAGGTCGTGCTGCCTTGTGTCTTGGCCGCGGGTTGCCTCGCGTTCGCGCTTGCTGCGGGACGGCTCGGCCTCGGTGTGAAACGCGCCGTCGTCGCCGCGCTCGCGCTGCTCGCTCCGCTCGCCTTCGGGGTGCTCGTTGCGGCGATTCCGATCCCCGACGCGCACGCGCCCGGCAGCGCGTCGCCCGTCGCGATGTTCGTCTGCATGAGCTTCACGCTCGCATGGGCAGCGCTGCCGCTCGTGCTCGCAGCCACGACGCTACGCGCGGCCTTCCCCGTCGCTTCACGCTGGCGGAGCGGGCTCGTGGGCGCTGCCGTGGGGCTCTGCGCGGGCGCGACGATCAACCTGCATTGCCCGAACGTCGCGCACGTCCACATGCTCATCGGGCACGGACTCCCCGTCGTCGTAGCGACATTGCTCGGCGCGCTCGTCGTGTCGCATTGGGCGCGAAGTTAGAGCGGGGCGCGCTCGCGGACGAACAGCCGTGCGACAAGCCGCCCCGGCACGCGATTGCCACGCGGGCTCTGCTGGTGGCACGCGCCTAGGAAAACGTGCTACGGCCGAACCAGGTTCCGCGTTTGACGCTCTTCGCCCTTTTAGCGCTCGGTTTCGTGCTTGGTTTGCGCCACGCCACGGACGCCGATCACGTCGTCGCGATGACGACGCTCGTGACGCGCGAACGTTCAGCGCGGGCCGCGCTCGTGCTCGGTGCATTTTGGGGAATCGGGCACGCGCTCACGCTGCTCTGTGTCGGTGGCGCCATCGTCCTGTTCGGGCTCGTGATCCCGCCGCGTCTGGGGCTTTCGCTCGAAATGACCGTCGCCGTCATGCTGATCCTGCTCGGTGGCTTCAATTTGACGGGCGCCGGCGAGCGGCTCGAAGCGGCGAGCGCACGGCAGCGCATGACGACGCTGGTTGTCGCAGAGTCAGGGCCGACGCTCGGCGCAAGGTTCGGCGCGACGCTGCGCCGCGGCGGACGCTCGCTCCTCGTCGGGATCGTGCATGGACTCGCCGGCTCGGCGGCGCTCGCGCTGCTCGTGCTCACGACGGTGCACGACACCCGCTCGGCGCTCGCCTACCTCGCCGTCTTCGGCGCCGGCACGATAGCGAGCATGATGCTCGTCACCGGGCTACTCGCCGTGCCGCTCCGGATCGCGGCGCTGCGTTTCGCGTCCGCGGAACGCGTGGTCGCACGCGCGACGGGCGCGCTCAGTCTCGCCTTCGGCCTGTTTCTCGCCTACCGCATCGGCTTCGTCGACGGACTCTTGCTCGGCGCAGCCAAGTGGACGCCGGAATGAAGCGGCGGCACGCTGTCCGGCATCGTCGCCGATGGACAAGAAAAGCCTGCTCGAAAAACTAGAACGCGCGCTGCGCGACGAGCTCGCGAGCGCGAGCCGCGCCGCCAAGGAGACGGCGGACGCCGCCAATCACCCCGAAGCGCGGCCCGAAAACGACAAGGACACGCGTAAAATCGAGCTCTCGTATCTAGCGGCCGGGCAAGCGGCGCGCGCCAAGGAGCTCGAAACGGGCATCGCGCTCCTCTCGCAAATCCCAGCGCGCGGCTTCGCTGCCGACGAGCCGCTCGCCGTCGGCGCGCTTGTCGAGCTCGACGTCGACGGCAAGGCGCAGCGCGTGCTCTTGAGCCCCGCGGGAGGCGGCCTGAAGCTCAGCGACGAGCACGGCGAGATCAACGTCGTCACGCCGTCTTCACCGCTCGGCCGTGGGATCACGGGCAAGAGCGCGGGTGACGCCTTCGAGCTCGCGATCGCGGGCCAGCGACGTGAAGTGACGATCGTTCGCGCTGAGTGACGCGCACACAACCGGCAGCGAAGGGCGGCCGATGCATGCCGTGTGCTATTCTCGAACCGTGACCGCGTCGCGCCTGCAAAAGCCGCTCCGGCACCAATACGTGCGGCAGCCCGTGCCCGTCTTTTTTCCCTTCGAGGAAAAAGTGCCTGAATCGGCGCTGCACCTCAGGCTGCGCACGGCGCTTTTTTTGATCCTCGAGCGGCGGCTGCGCGGACGTGCCTACGTCGGGTCCGACCAATTCGTGTATTGGGACTCGACGGATCCCAAGCTATGCCTCGCGCCTGACGCCTTCGTGCGCCTGGGCGGCCCCGACGAGCTCTTACCGTCCTATCAAACGTGGAAACACGGCGCGCCCGAGGTCGCCGTCGAGATCATCAGCGCTTCGGACGGCGGACCACGCGAGCTCGAACGCCGACTCGATCGCTATCGGCGCTGCGGCGTGGAAGAGCTCGTGTATTTCGACCCTGAGTCTCGCGAACGTCCGCTCAGGCTTTGGGATTGGGTGGAGAGCGACCTCGTCGAGCGCGAGCTCACGGCGCCGAACGCGCTCTACTGCGACAAGCTGGAAGCGTACTGGTGCCTGCACCAGGATGCGCGGCTCGGCGTGATGCTGCGTCTGGCAGACGGCGCGGACGGGTCCGGAATGTGGCCGACGCCGGAAGAGGCCGAAATCGAGCAACGCGAAGCCGCCGCGCGCCGCATCGCCGAGCTCGAAGCCGAGCTTCGCCGCCGCGGGCCGGAGTGAGCGCACGCAGGGTGGGCGTTACGCGCTAAGCTTGCTCTGTGCTCCTTGGACGCCCGGACGTGCCTCGCCCGACCAGCGCGGCGCGCGACAAAGCGCGACGCCTGCTCGAACAAGCGCTCGGTCCCTCCAAGGTCCTGACCGGTGAAGACGCTTGCGCGGCCTACGCCGAGGACGAATCCGAAGCCGAGGGCGTGACACCCGACGCGGTAGTGCTCGCCGAGACACCCGACGACATCCTCGCGGCCCTGCGCGTGGCGCGCGAAGCCTCCGTGCCGATCACGCCGCGCGCCGCCGGTACGGGACGAACGGGAGGCGCAGTGCCGGTCGCGGGCGGCATCGTGCTCTCGACCTTCGGGATGAAGAGCATCAAGGAGATCGATCGGCGGGACGGCGTCGCGGTCGTGGAGCCGGGCGTCGTGCTCGCCGAGCTGCACGCGGCCGTCGAAGCGGAAGGCTGGTTTTATCCGCCCGATCCGAACTCGCAAGCCGACTGCTGTCTCGGCGGCAACGTCGCCGAGAACGCGGGCGGGCCGCGTGCCCTCAAGTACGGCGTGACGCGAGATTGGGTACTCGGCGTCGACGCGTTCCTCATCGGCGGACAACGCATCCACGCCGGCCGGCGCACGACCAAGGGTGTGACCGGCTACGACGTGACGGGGCTGCTCGTCGGCAGTGAAGGCACGCTCGCGGTCTTCGGTGACGTGACGGTCGGCTTGATGCCGAAACCCGAGCACGTCATGACGCTGATGACGCTCTTCAGCGACGTGCGGACCGCGGGAGACGCCGTCGAGCGCGCCGTCGCGGCCGGGCTCTTACCGCGCTGCATCGAGCTCCTCGACGGTCCGACGCTCGAGGCCATGCGCCGCGCGGGCAATGCGATCGACGCGCGAGCGGGCGCGATGCTGCTCGTCGAATTCGACGGCGACGAGCGAACCTGCGAGCGCGACGCCGAACGCTTCGGGGAAACGGCAGAAAGCGCGCACGCGCTCGAGGTGCTCGTCGCGCAAGACGCGGCCCAGCGCGCGCGGCTCTGGTCCGCACGGCGGGAAATGAGCCGCGCGGTGCGCAAGCTCAGCAAGAAGAAACTGAGCGAGGACGTCGTCGTGCCGCGCCACGCCATCGGCGCCCTGCTCGAGCACGTCGCGATGCTCGGCGAACGCGAGCGCGTGCGCCATCTCACGTACGGTCACGCGGGCGACGGCAACCTACACGTCAATTTCCTGTGGGACGACGACGACGAAGTTCCCGCCGTCGTGCGCGCCATCGAAGGACTCTTTCACGAGGTCGTGCGACTCGGCGGCACGCTGAGCGGCGAGCACGGCATCGGCGTCTTGAAGGCGCCGTACCTCCCGCTCGAACAAGCACCCGAGCTCATCGAGCTTCAGCGCGATCTCAAGCGCGTGTTCGATCCGAGCGGCCTCTTGAACCCCGGCAAAATCTTCCCCGCAGCGCCTCACCGCGCTTGCTAGATTCATGGCCCGCCGCGCGCGCCCCGTCTTGCTGTCACCGACTGGGCCGATGACTTTTCCCGATCCGGCGTGGGCCGACCCGGAAGGGCTCTTGGCCGTGGGCGGCGATCTCACGCCCGAGCGCCTGCTCTTGGCCTACGAATCGGGCATTTTCCCCTGGTACGCCGACGGCTTGCCGCCGATGTGGTGGAGCCCCGACCCACGCGCCGTGCTCGACGACGACGCGCTGCACGTTTCGAAGAGCCTCACCCGCGAGCTCCGGCGCGGCCATTTCCAGGTGACGGTGAACCGCGCCTTCGAGCGCGTCATGCGCGAGTGCGGCAACGAGCGCGAGGGCGGCACCTGGATTTTGCCGGAGATGGTCCGGGCGTACCTGCGACTGCACGAGCGGGGCGACGCGCAGAGCTTCGAAGTGTGGCGCGACGAGCGCCTCGTCGGCGGACTTTACGGGGTGCAGCGCGGCGCGCTGTTCGCGGCGGAGAGCATGTTCCACCGCGAAACCAACGCGTCGAAGGTCGCGCTCGTCGCCGCCGTGCGGAGCCTATTCGCGGCGGGCATCGAGCTCTTCGACGTCCAGTTCGTCACGACGCACCTCGCGTCGATGGGCGTCTATCAAATCCCTCGTGTCGAATACCTCGCGCGCGTGCGCGCCGCGACGGCGCGCAGCGTCGACCTGACGAACCTGAAAATTCGACTGTTTCGCGAGTAGTCTAGGCTCGACTTGGGATCTTGGAAGACCAGATCGCGATCGGCACGAGTGACCAAGAGCAACGTGAAAGACCGGCGAGCACCTGTGCGTCGTGGGTCAGTGGTCGGCAACCGACGCTGGACTTTGAGCGAGGTCGCCGTGCTCCCATCAACCCCCAAAATTTCCGCGGGCGGGGCTTCCCCTCGTCGCACACGAGCGCGGCGACGGGGCCGACCTGCGAGCCACCATGCGCCGGCCTCGCCGGCTCTCGCGTATGTTGCGGCTTCCTTGACGATCGTGATCTTTCCTCACAAGACTGCCGGACTCGAGACTAGGAGCGTCCCATGCACGCCGTGCTCTTCGATCGTCCCGGCGCCGCGCTGCGCGTGACCGAGCTGCCCGACCCCGAGCCCGGCCCCGGCGAGCTCTTGCTCGAGGTGCGCGCCTGCGGTGTCTGCCGCACGGATTTGCACGTGTTCGACGGCGAGCTCAAAGAACCGAAGCTGCCGCTCGTGCTCGGCCACGAGATCGTGGGCACCGTGATCGGGCACGGGGCGGGCACGCCGCGCTTTCCGCTCGGCTCGCGCGTGGGCGTGCCGTGGCTCGCCTGGACCTGCGGCGAGTGCGTCCAGTGCCGCGCCGGACGCGAGAACCTCTGCGAACGCGGCCGCTTCACCGGCTACACGCGCGACGGCGGCTACGCGACGCGCACCGTCGCCGACGAGCGCTACTGCTTCGCGATCCCGGCGGCGTACGACGACGCGCACGCAGCGCCGCTGCTTTGCGCCGGGCTCATCGGCTACCGCGCGCTCCGTGCCGCAGGCGACGCACGGTCGCTCGGGATTTACGGCTTCGGTGCGGCCGCACACATCGTCGCGCAAGTCGCGCGCTTCGAAGGCCGGCGCCTGTTCGCGTTCACGCGCGCCGGCGACGAAGCGGCGCAATCGTTCGCGCGTTCACTCGGTGCCGAATGGGCCGGCCCCTCCGACGGCCCCGCGCCCGAGCCGCTCGACGCCGCGATCTTGTTCGCGCCGGTCGGCGCGCTCGTGCCGCACGCGCTCGGCGCCGTACGGCCGGGCGGCGTCGTCGTGTGCGCCGGCATCCACATGAGCGAAATCCCGGCGATGCCCTACGAGCTACTCTGGGGCGAACGCGTGCTCCGCTCGGTCGCGAACCTCACGCGCGACGACGGCGAGCGCTTCTTCGAAATCGCACGGCAAACCCCGCTGCAGACGCAGGTCGAGACGCTGGCGCTCGATCGCGCCAACGACGCACTCGAACGGCTCCGTCGCGGCGCCGTTCAGGGAGCGCTCGTGCTCCGTCCGTAGTCCGACTACTCGCCCTTCGGCGGGCGCGAGCGGACGGCGCCGCGTACGGCAGCGAGCAGCGGATTGTCGCCGTCGTGGGCTTCCGTAGCCTTGAGCTGCGGTTTTTCGGGCTTTTGTGGTTTGGCTGCGACGGGCGCCGGTTCCGGAGGGGGCGCAGCGTGCGTCGGAGCCGCATGCCGCGTCGGGGGCTCGGCTGGCGCGTCCTCGTCGAGCGAGACCTTGATGGCTTTAGCGTGCGAATGGTCCACCGGAGCCGGGCGGGAAGCGGCCGCGTGAGCCACGGGAGCCGGCGCCGCATGCGCGACCGGGGCCGCCGCGACAGCGGCGTGGTGCGGCGCAGGTTCGACAGCCGCGGGCCGTGGCGCCGCACCCCGCGTGAAGACCGGGAGAGAGTTGAAGGCGACGGGCGCAGCCGTCGACCCCTTGCTACGTCCGGCGAGCGCGAGGCTCGTCTGCGCGGTGGGTGACGGCTCGGGCGACGTGGCGTGCGCTGGCGCGGCAGCGGGTGCCGCCGTCAATACCGCGGGGGCTTCGGTCGCGGCAGCCGTCGCGGTGAATGCTGCCGTCGTCGCAGAGCTCGAGGTGTCCGCAGTCGCAGCGGCCTGAACGTCAGAGGCCGGCTCCGCGGGGTTCAGCACGGGCTCCATCGAGCGCGGGGTGCCCCAACCCGGCGTACCTACGAGGAATTTCTCTGCGTCCAGGTAGCGTTGCTCGAGGCCGGCATGGCGCGCCAGATCGCGGAATACGTCGTTGCGGTAGGCGGCGACGATGCCGCCCGCGACCGCACCAACGAGCAGCAGATTGCGTATGAAGTAGTAGCCCGTCGAGTGCCGGACGGGGCGCCTCGACTGTACGAGCCCGTAGGGGTCGTCGAAAAGATCGGAGCTCGCAAAGGGATTTCGTGCCGCCATGATCCTCGTTCACGGGTTGGCGCGACATCGCTCGTCGCGCAGCACTCGGGATCGAGACTCTAGCACGGCTTTCGAGCCACGGCCTCCGCGATCACTCAGTGATTCGCCGTGAGCTCGACCTTCGTCCCAGGCTTCACTTTTTCGGCAGGCTTGGGTTTTTGGTTCAGCACGACGAACGTCGGCGTCTCGGCCATCGAGACCCAGCGCACTTCCGACTCGAGGCCGAGCTTCTCGAGCTCGGTTTGAGCATTCTTGACGGAGAGACCCATGACCTTCGGCATGGCAACCTCGGCGGCGCCGGCCGAGACCTGAACCGTGATGGTTTTGCCCTTTTCCGTGGGAGTTTCCGCCGGGGGCGTCTGGGAGATGATCTGCCCCTCCGGCACCGTTGCGTTCGCGACCGGCGCCGAAGCTTGCAGCTTGTAGCCCTTCTCTTCGAGATGCTTGGTCGCGTCGACTACTGAAAGTCCGGTCACGCTCGGCACCTTCGGCAGCTCGTCGGCGAGGACCACGCTCACGGGATGCTCGCGCGGCACGTGCTGCCCCGCGGGCACGGATTGGCGCAGGATCGTGCCGGGCTTGGCGTCGGCGCTCGCCTCGTGCGGCCCGACGAGCAGCGTGATGTGCGAAGCCTGCGCGTTCGCCCGCGCGTCCGCCTCGGCAAAACCGCGCAAATCGGGCACGATCGCGTCTGCCACCGCCGGCGCCTCGTGGTGCAAGATATTGAAGCGGTCGATGGCGTACACCGTGCCCGCAGCCGTGAGCACTGAAGTAAAGAACGCAATCAGGAATACCGTAGATCCGTGCATACCATCGCTCCCTCGCCGATAGCGGTCGTCCCAGTCTTCGTACGCCAAGCCCATAGTCTAAGGCGAGCCGCTTCCCGCAGGCAATTCCAAAGGGGAACCGGAGCCTTTTCATGTCGCCGGCTGTCAGCCGAGCCTTCGGGTCCTCTTCGATAATACCCAATGAATAGCGAGCGCCCGGCAGCCGGGCCGCGAAGGTGGTAAGGCGCCCGCCGTGAGCTCGCCTTCGACAATGCTGCCCGTCGCGCTGCAGGGCGTCACGCCCGAGGAGCTCGGAGCCGCGCTCCCGGCCGTGAACCTCGACGACGCGCGGCGCATCGTCTCGACGGTGCACCGCGACGGCGACGTAGCGGAGCCGAACTCCTGCGTGCGGCGCGTGGCGCGCGAAGCCGTGGTGGCGCACGGTCGCGTCCCGGCGCTCGAGCTCGTGAGCCGCGCGGCGAGTGAGCTCGATCCGTTCGTGAAGTTCGCGCTCCGCACGGCCGACGGCAAACTCATCGAAACGGTGCGTATCCCGCTCGAGCGGCAGGGACGCTTCAGCGTGTGCGTGAGCTCTCAAGTGGGCTGCGCGCTCGCCTGCGCCTTTTGCGCGACGGGCCGCCTCGGGCTGCGCCGCAATCTCGAGACTTGGGAAATCATCGAGCAGGTGCGCGTCGTGCGGCGCACGCTCGACGCGGCCAAGGGTGAACGCGTGCACGGCATCGTGTTCCAGGGCATGGGCGAGCCGCTCGCGAATCAAGAGCAGGTGTTCGGCGCGTTGCGCGTGCTCACCGATCCGAGCGCATGCGCCATCGATGCGCGCAAGATCACGGTGTGCACGGCCGGCCTACCCTCCGGCATTCGTCGCCTCGCGCGCGAAGCGCCGCGGGTGCGCCTCGGCTGGTCCATCGGCACCGCGCGAGTCGGCGCGCGCCGTGCACTGATGCCGATCGACGGCGCGCATCCGCTCGAGGAGGTGTACGTCGCGTGCGTCGAGCACGCGCAAACGACTGGGCTCTCCCCGCTCTGGGCCATCACGCTGCTCGACGGCGTCAACGACGGTGAAGACGACGCCGCGGCGCTCGCGGCGCTCGCCCGCCGCTTCACCGCCGACACGGGCCGGACACCGCGCATCAGCGTCATCCCGTATAACCGCATCGCCGACGACGCGAGCGATCCTTTCCGCCGCAGTCCCGACGACGCCGAACGCCGCTTCCGCTACGCCTTGCATCGCGCCGGCACCTTCACGCACAAACGTTACAGCGGCGGCTCCGATATCGGCGCGGCGTGCGGCCAGCTCGCCGCGCGCGGCGCCTGAGCCCACGCGCGCCGAGCTCGCCGGCGGTCCCGTATTTCGGCGCCGGGCCGAGGTTTCGGCGCTTGCAGAGCGCGGCGCGTTCTGGGACGCTCGCGGGCGAATGCGAAACGAGAACGTGGTTCGCGCCGTGATCTTGGGCGCGCTCGGGCTCGTGATCGCGCTGCTCATCGTGCTCGTCGCCCAGACGAATCACCTCGAGTCGCGTTTGATCGTGCAAGCTCAACAGATCCGCACGCTCGGTGAAGCGACCGACCGCCTCGCGGCGGGTGGCGTGCGTGTGGTCGGCGGCGGGAGCAACGTCCCAACGGACGCGGCGCCGCCCGGCGTGAAGTTCCTGCATCCCGACGTGCCGAATTTCTTCAAACCGAAGGATGTCCACTGGCCGCCGCCCGGAGCGAACCTCGAGGGCGTCTTGAAGGGCGCCTGGGACACAGGCGATCCAAAAGGCTTCAATCCGCTGCTCGAGAACAGCGCCTACAACTACGAATTCATCGAAAACTACGTCGCCTATCGGCTGGGCGACATGAACGCCTGGACCAACCCGAGCGACTGGCACGGCGAAATCGCGTACCGCTGCGAGGTCACCGACGACTTCAAGGAGTTCACTTTTTATCTACGCCCGGGCGCCAAGTGGGCCGTGCCCATCGGCGTCAATCTGGACGACCCGGCGCACGCATGGCTCAAGGGCGATCATCCCGTGACGGCAGAGGACTACGTCTTCACTCTCGACATGATCATGAATCCACAAGTCGAGAGTGGACCCAACCGCAACTACTACGAGAACCTCGAGAGCTGGAAGGCGCTCGACGCAACGACGCTCGTCCTACGTTGGAAGAAGAAGGAGTTCAACAACGTCCCGGAGAGCATGGTGCTCGCCCCGCTGCCGCGCTTCATCTACACACGCGACGAGCGCGGCGCCGAATATCCGAAGGAGACCGTCGGCACGAATTTCAACCAGCACTGGTACAACAGCAAAGGCCTGCTCGGCAGCGGACCTTACAGCATGACGCGCTACGAGCCGGGCTCGAAGCTCGTGCTCACGCGCAACGAAGCCTTCCCCGGCGAAAAGCCCGCGATCAAGTCGATCGTGTACTCCATTTACACGGACTCGGCGCTCACGCTGCTCAAGCTGAAAGCCCATGAGATCGAAGTCGGCGAGCTCAGGGCCGGGCAGTATCGCGAAGAGATCTTGCAATACAAGACCTCGGGCAAGCCGCCGCAGGGCAGCCCGTTCTTCAACGGCGACATCCTGTGCGACCCGGTCGAGCTTTCGTCGTATCGCTACATCGGGTGGAACGCCGATCGACCTTACTTCTCGGACAAGCGCGTGCGGCGTGCCATGACCATGGCCTTCGACCGCAAGCGCATCTTGGAGAACGTCTGGCTTGGCCTCGGCACGTTGATCACGGGCCCGTTTCCGCCGTCGACGCCCTACTACGACGCGTCCATTCCGCTCATCCCCTTCGACCTCGCCGGTGCCAAGAAGCTCCTTGCCGAAGCTGGGTGGAGCGATAGCGACGGCGACGGCATCGTCGACAAGGAGCTACATCCGGGGGAAGGCCGCAAGCCCTTCGAATTCGGCCTGATGGTGCCGATCGGCGCCAAGGAGCCCACGGTGCTCGCCAACATCCTACGCGACGATCTGCTGAAGATCGGCGTGAAGATGAATCTCGAGACTGCCGAATGGAGCCTGTTCTTGAAGCGCACGGACGAGAAGAGCTTCGACGCGTACGCGGGCGCGTGGACCACGAGCTGGGAGCCCATCGAGCTCTATCAAATCTGGCACTCGTCCCAAGCCGACGTGGCCAAAGGGTCGAACCGCGTCGGATTTCGCAACAAGGAGGCCGATCGCATCATCGATGCGTTGCAAGCGACGTTCGATCCCGCCGAGCGCGTCAAGCTCGCGCATGAATTCCACCGCATCCTCGCTGACGAGCAGCCTTACAGCTTTTTCTCGACGAAGAAGGTCGTCGTCTGCCACTGGAAGGAGGTCGACAACGTGAGTTACGCCAAGACCTTCCCCAACGTGGACGTGCGGCCATGGTCGGTGAAGCGAACGGAGCCGTGACGCCGTGAGCTCGGCCGCGCGAGACGAGGCTCACAGGGCCGCTTCCGAGTCCGCGCACGGAGTGCACGCAGGTCGAGGAACCGCAGCGTGAAAGCCTACGTCCTCCGGCGACTGCTCTTGATGATCCCGACGTTCTTCGGGATCTCCCTGATTCTTTTTTTGATTTTGAATCTCGCGCCGGGGCGCCCGGGGGCGCAGCAGAGCGCCGATCTTTCGCAGAGCATGCGCGGCGAGGTGACGGCCGAGTCGTACAAGATTTTTCGCGAGCAATTTCACCTCGACAAGCCCGTGCTCTTCAACACGCGCTTCACGCTCTCGCGCGAGGAGGTGCGCGCCCTCGTGAGCGCCGCGGCCGGCATCGGACAGACGACCGCGGCCGAGCGCGTGCACGCGCAAGAGGAGCTCGAGGATCTCGGCGCGTCCGCCGTGCCGCACCTCGTGAGCCTGCTCGACGCACCGGATCCGAAGCTCCGCGATGCAGTGACGTACTTCTTGCGCATCGACGCCACGCGGCCGCTCATCACGCCCTTCGACCCGCGCCCGAGCCCCGACGTGCGTGCAAGAAACCGCGCCATCAACGAGGAAAACGCCGAACTGCGCACGCTCCGTTACCGCACCGAGGACGACGCGGCGACGAAACGAGCCGTGACTGACGGCTGGAAGCGCTGGTTCGCCGCACACCGGGCGCGCTTCGAGCACGGCGCGCGCGACAAGCTCGCGATGTTCTTCTTCGACACGCGCTTTGCCGCTTACTGGCACAACCTCGTGCGGCTGGATTTCGGGGTCTCGCTCACCAGCCGCGAGCCCGTGACGCGAACGCTCGTGTCCAAGCTCAAGTACTCGCTCACGCTTTCGGTCGGTTCGCTCGTGCTCGCTTACTTGATCGCGGTCCCGATCGGCGTGTTCTCTGCAGTCAAGAAAGGGTCGCGCGCCGATCGCGCCCTCACGCTGACGCTCTTCATGCTGTATTCGCTGCCGAGCTTCTTCGTCGCGACGCTCTTGCTCTACTTCTTTTCGCAAGCGTCCGCCTGGGAGAGCTTGCGCTGGTTTCCGATCGGCGGCTGGCAGAGCTCGGACGCGAGCGAGCTCACGACGCTCGGCCAATGGCGCGACATCGGCTGGCACCTCGTTTTGCCGACGATTTGCATGACGTACGGCTCGCTCGCGGCGCTCAGCCGCTACATGCGCTCGGGACTGCTCGAGGTGATTCAGGCCGACTACGTGCGGACGGCGCGCGCGAAAGGCTTGAGCGAGCGCGTGGTCATCGGCAAGCATGCGCTCCGTAACGGCCTCTTGCCGATCCTCACGTTGCTCGCCGGGCTCTTGCCGGCCGTGCTCGGCGGCTCCGTCATCATCGAGTACATCTTCGGCATTCAGGGCATGGGGCTCTGGGTCGTCGACGCCATCAATCAGCGTGACTACAACGTGATCCTCGCGGTCGAGCTGTTCTCGACCGTGCTCGTGCTCGTGGGGCTCTTGCTCACGGATTTGAGCTACGCGCTCGTCGATCCGAGGATCCGTTACGAATGAGCGCCCTCGAGACGCCGGGCGTGCCGCGCACGAGCTACTACTCGATCGTCTGGCGCGAGCTCAAAAAAGATCGCTTGGCGTTGCTCGGACTGTGGGCGGTAGTCGGGCTCGTCGCCGCGGCGGTTGGCGCGCCGCTCGTCTCGCAAGATCAGCCATTTTTGTACGTCGAGACCGGACACTGGTCGTCACCGTGGCTGCGGGGACTCTTCGATCGGCTCGTGTTCGAGAGCGCGGTCGACATCTTCTTCAATCTGCTGCTCGTGCTCGCGCCCACCTTCGCGCTTCTGCGCTTCGTGCTCGCGCGGGCGCTCGGCAAAAGCTTTGCCGCCCGACAAAAACGGCTCGCGCAGGGCTTCGGCGTCGCATTCGTGGCGCTCTTTCTCGCCGTGACGCCCGCGACCATCGGAGGCGCCGAAAACCCCCTGCACTACTCGCATCAGGTCCAAAACTACCGCCTGCAGCTCGCCGCCGCGCGCGCCGAGCACCGCGTCGTGTACGCGATTTTTCCCTTCCACCACTACAGTTACCACGAGACGAATCCCGCCGAGAGCCTCGTGCCGCCCAACGGCGAGCACTGGCTCGGCACCGACACCGAGGGACGCGACGTGTTCGCGCGCATGCTCTACGGCACGCGCATCTCGCTCAGCATCGGCGTCGTCGCCGTGGCGCTTTACGTGTTCATCGGCGTCGTGATCGGGGCGCTCGCGGGCTATTTCGGCGGCTGGGTCGATTCGGCGCTCAGTCGCTTGATCGAGGTGATGATCTGCTTTCCGACGTTCTTCTTGATCCTGACGCTCGCGGCGCTGATCCGCGAGCGCAGCATCTTTCACGTGATGTTCATCATCGGCATCACGAGCTGGACGGGTGTGGCGCGGCTCGTGCGCGCCGAGTTCTTGAAGCACAAAGGGCTCGAGTACGCGCAGGCCGCTCGCGCGCTCGGGATCCCCGTGCGACGCATCATTTTCGGGCACATCTTGCCGAACGCGAGCGCGCCCGTGCTCGTGAGCGCGACCTTCGGCATCGCCTCGGCCATTCTCGTCGAGTCGAGCCTCTCGTTTCTCGGTATCGGTGACCCGACGGTCGCGAGCTGGGGCGAGACGCTGAACGCCGGGCGCGTCGACAATCGACTGTGGCTCATCCTCGCGCCGGGCTTCGCCATCTTTTTCGTCGTCACCGTGTTCAACCTCGTGGGCGAAGGCTTGCGCGACGCGCTAGACCCCAAGCTGAGACGTTAGATGGACGCGCCGCTGCCCGGAGAGGAGCCGCTGCTCCGCATCTCGAATTTGTCCGTGCATTTCCGGACGAGCGCGGGGCTCGTGCGCGCGGTAGACGGTGTCGATTACGACGTGCTGCGCGGTGAGACACTGGCCGTCGTCGGTGAGTCCGGCTGCGGCAAATCGGTGACGGCGATGGCCGTGCTCGGCCTCTTGCCGCAGCCGCCCGCCGAGATCCCCGAGGGCTCCATCGTTTTCGCGGGTGAAGAGCTCGTCGGAGCGGCCCCCGAACGCCTGCGCGAGATCCGCGGCGACCGCATTGCCATGATCTTTCAAGAGCCGATGACGAGCCTGAACCCCGTCTTCACGATCGGCGAGCAGATCATGGAGGGGCTCGTGCTCCATCGCGGTCTCAGCCGCGAGGCCGCTCGGCGCGAGGCTCTGCGCTTGCTCGAGCTCGTGCGCATTCCCGCGGGTGAGCAACGGCTCGCCGAGTATCCGCACCAGCTTTCGGGCGGCATGCGCCAGCGCGTGATGATCGCGATGGCGCTCGCGTGTCGGCCGGAGCTGCTCATCGCCGACGAGCCGACCACGGCGCTCGACGTGACCGTTCAGGCGCAAATTCTCGATTTGCTGCGCGAGCTCCAGCGTGAGCTCGGCATGTCGATCGTGCTCATCACTCACGATCTCGGCGTCGTGGCGGAGACGGCGGCGCGCGTGGTCGTGATGTACGCGGGCACCGTGGTCGAGCGCGCGACGGTGCTGTCGCTCTTCGACCGCCCGCGCCATCCGTACACGGCGGGGCTCTTCTTGTCGCTGCCGAGCCACGAACAGGGCGCGGACGCACTCAGACCCATCGAGGGCAGCGTGCCCGATCCGATGCAACTGCCGAGCGGCTGCCGCTTTCACCCGCGCTGCCCGTTCGCAATGCCCGTGTGCCGCGAACGCGATCCGCAGCTCACGCCGCGTGAGTCGCCGGGCGAGCCGCCGCATCAGTCGGCCTGCTTTTACGTCGACGAACACCCGCAGGCGGACCTCGTGGCGCTCACGAAAAAGGGAGGCGCGCCATGAGCACGCCGCTCCTGCACGTCGACGGCCTCACCAAGCACTTTCCCGTCACGCGCGGCGTGCTCGGGCGCACCGTGGGCCAGGTGCGCGCCGTCGACGGCGTGTCGTTCGACATCGCGCACGCTGAAACGCTCGGTCTCGTGGGCGAATCCGGCTCCGGCAAGACGACCGTGGGTCGCGCAATCCTGCGGCTGATCGAGCCGACGGCCGGCAGCATCGTCTTCGACGGCGTCGACGTGCGGCGCGCCGACGCGAGCACGCTGCGGCAGCTCCGCCGCTCGATGCAGATCATCTTTCAAGACCCTTACAGCTCGCTCAATCCTCGCCTGCGCGTCCTCGATTTGGTCGGGGAGGCGCTCGAGGTCCATGGCCTCGCGCGCGGCGCGGCAGTGGAAAAGCGCGTCGCGGAGCTGCTCGCCCGCGTCGGCCTCGCGCCGGGCGCGATCAATCGTTACCCCCACGAATTTTCGGGCGGCCAGCGGCAGCGCATCGGCGTGGCGCGGGCTCTAGCGCTCGAACCGAAGCTCATCGTGTGCGACGAGCCCGTCTCCGCGCTCGACGTGTCCATTCAGGCGCAGGTCGTCAACCTATTGAAAGACCTCGGGCGCGAGCTCGGACTGTCATACTTGTTCATCGCGCACGATCTCTCGGTCGTGCGCCACCTTTCCCACCGCATCGCCGTCATGTACCTCGGAGAGCTCGTCGAGCTCGCGCCGGGCGAGCGGCTCTTCAGCGCGCCGGCTCATCCCTACACGCGCGCGCTGCTTTCCGCCGTGCCACTGCCGGATCCGCGCCGGCGACGCCGGCGCATCGTGCTCGAGGGCGATCTGCCGAGTCCGATTTCGCCGCCGAGCGGCTGCCGTTTCCACACGCGCTGCCCCGCCGTGATGGATCGCTGCCGGAGCGAGCCGCCCCTCGTGTATCGGCCGGAGCCGGGCCACGAGGTGCGTTGTTTTCACAGCGAAGGCGCGAGTGGCGACGGCTGGTACGCCGAAGTGGACGCTCGCATCGAAGCCCAAACCACAAGGAACCAGAGCGCGACGCCCGCGCCGCCGCGCGTTCTGCTCGAGCCACGCCCCGGTGCCACGGCATCACGCGTGCATGACGCCGGAGTCGCGCCACCCCTACACGCCAGCGCAAAGAAGCGCCACGCGCCGCGGAGCCCCCGCGCATCACTGCGCGCGAAAGCCCTGTACCTCTTGCCGTTGGCGCTGCTCGGCGCTTTCTTCCTCGCGCGCTCGGCGTTTCGCCACGTTGCCGCCGAGCGCGAGCTCGAAGCCTTGAGCGCCGAGCTCGTGGCCAAGGCGACGCTCACGGGCACGCTTCCCGCAAGCATCGCCGATCTCGGCTGGCGCCTGCCGCCGCTCTTCGGCACGGCAGGCGCGCTCGATCCCTGGGGTCACTCGTTCCGCTATCGCGTGCTCCCGGACGGAAGCGGTTTCGAGCTCACGACGCTCGGCCCCGACGGCGTGAAGAGCAGTGACGATCGAGTCCTCGTTCGCAGGCCCAGCGTCGCGGCACGACGCTGACGGTCGCGAGCTCGCGAGGTCAGGCGCCGTTGCGGCGATGGGCGGGGCGTCCGGTTAGCGCTGCCGCCACACATAGTCCATCTGACGGGCGGTGCGCTCGGCGAGCTCGACCCCCGCGAGCCGCGCGACCAAGTGAAGACTCATATCGAGTCCCGCGGAGATGCCGGCCGAGGTCACGAGGTCGCCCACATCGACCCAAGGCACGTCTTTTTCGACCGTGAGCTCCGGGAACGAGCGCTGCAAGTCGTCCACATCCTCCCAATGCGTCGTGACGCGCCGCCCGCGCAGTAGACCCGCTTTGGCGAGTAAGAACGCCCCCGTGCACACCGACGCCGTCAAAGCCGTGCGCCGCGCCACGTCGTGGATCCACGCGATCACCTGCGTACGTTCGAGCTCGGCGCTCACGTCGCCGCCTGGCACGAGCAGGACGTCGAACGCAGCGTGCTCGGCGAAACTGGCGCTCGGTACGACGCCGAGGCCGCCACGCGCACGCACCTCGCGCAAGCGATCGGCGACGAGCGTCACGCTGAACGGCGGCGGCTCCTTCGATGTCCGCGCGGCAACGCGGCTTGCGGTCGAAAAGACCTCGAACGGCCCGGCGAAGTCGAGCACCTCCACCTCATCGAACACGTAGATCCCGATATTTGTCGTCATTCTAGCTCCTCACGCCCGCGTCACGCTCGGCGCGGAGCGGCCCACTCACCGCTCGGGCTTGGACGGCTCGGGCGGAATACGAAACGCGACGCACAGCCGATTCCACGCGTTGATGACCGCGATCGCGTACGACAAATCAGCGATCTCTTTGGACGAAAAATGGGCCGAAACCTCGGCGAAGGCTGCGTCGGGCACGCCCGTCTCCGCAACGTGCGTGATGCTCTCCGCCCACGCGAGCGCGGCGCGTTCGCGCGGCGAGTAGCCGCTCTGTTCGCGCCAAGCCGCGAGCGAGTACAGCCGTTGCTCGCTTTCGCCGGCGGCGCGCAGGTTCGTCCAGTGCATGTTCACGCAAAACGCGCAGCCGTTGAGCATGGAGACCCGCAACTTGACGAGCTCGAGCAGCTCGCGCGGCAAGCTCGCCCGGGCGAGGTACTTCTCGAGGCAGCGTAACGCGTCGCGTGCTTCCGGCGCGGTCTCGAAGGGAATGCGGACGCCGCTCATGGCTGCACCTCGCGCGCGACCGCTGCGGAGCCGTTCGCTGGGTCGTTCACGGTACGGCGCTCGTAGGCGCGCAGGCCGCTTGGTTCTTCGACGCTGGGCGCCTGCGCGGGGTCAGGCACCGGAACCCCCGCGCGCACGGCGAGCGGCACGATGCCCGCCCAATACGGCAGCGCGAGATCCTCGGCGTCGTCGAGGGGCCCGCCGAGACGCCGCTTTACCGACACCTCTTCCAGAGGAAGGACAAAAACACGCGTGGCCTTGAGTTCCAGCGCATTCGGAGGCCGGCACGCGAGCGAGCGCCCCGGAAGCACGTGGTCGACGAGGCGTGCGAGCGCTACCAGCTTGTCGGCGTCAGCCGTGAGCTCGACGGTACTTCCGAAGGCAACGGCGGAGCGATAGTTCGCCGAGTGGTGCATGGCGGAACGTGCCAAGACGAGCCCGTCGAGTAGCGTGACGCTCACGCAGACGGACGCACCGGACCCGAGGTGCGTCGCGAAGCGGCTCTTCGAAGCGGCGTGCAGCACGAGTCGGTCGTCGAGACGAGCGAACATCGTCGGGAGCACGAACGGCTGCCCGTCTTGACTGAAGGCGACGTGCGCGACGAGCGCTTCGTCGAAAATGGAGTAAGCGACCGCGCGGTCGTACGAGGCACGAGCCGGGCGGCGGTGGACTTCGGTCCGTGAGGTCACCGGGAAACTGGAACGAGCTTCCATGCTTGGAACCTGCGGCCAAACTGGTAGCCTGAAAACTACCAGTTCGACGAATTTAGCCCTACCAGTTGCATGCGCGCCCACGACTTTCCCGTAGACCTCGACCCAGAGGGCGATATCCCGCTCTTCGTGCAAATCTCGAGCTCGCTCGCGCGCGACATCGCGCGGGGTCGCTTGCGCCCGGGAGCCCGACTGCCTGGAACGCGGACGCTGGCCGAAACACTCGGCGTTCACCGGAGCACCGTCGTCACGGCTTACGCCGAGCTCGCGGCGCAAGGCTGGGTCGCCACACGCCCGGGGGGCGCGACGTTCGTCGCAGCGTCATCGCGCGATCCCAAGCCGCGCCGCTTTGCGCCGAGGCACACGGGCGCGGGCATGGCCACCAGCGTGGGCTTCGAGCTCGAGCCGACGCTCGCGGGCCCCGTCCAGGTTTCCCGGCTGCCGCGCGGCGGACTGTATCTCTGGGGCGGCGTGCCCGATCCGCGCCTGGCACCGGTCGACCTTTTGGCGCGCGCGTACCGGCGGGTCGCAAAACGACAAGGGGCGACACTCTTCGGCTATAGCGTGGACCCCTACGGCCACGAAGGTTTGCGTCGAGCGATCGCGCGGCTCGCCACCAGCGCGCGCGGACTCGCCGCGACGGCCGACAACGTCCTCATCACGCGCGGCAGCCAAATGGCGCTGGATTTGAGCGCTCGCAGTCTGCTCCGCCCGGGCGATATCGTGGCAGTCGAGGCGCTCGGCTATCGGAACGCGGTCAACGTCTTTCGCCGCGCCGGAGCCGTGGTCGTGCCCGTGCGCGTCGATCAGCACGGCATCGACGTCGACGCGCTCGTGGCGCTCACGCGCGAAAAGGCGGTGCGGATGGTCTACGTCACCCCCCACCATCAACACCCGACGACCGTCACGCTCTCGGCGACGCGCCGGCTCGCGTTGCTCGACCTCGCGCGGCGCGAACACATCGCCGTGCTCGAGGACGACTACGACCAGGAGTTTCACTACGACGGACGCCCCGTGCTGCCGCTCGCCAGCAACGACCCGAGCGGCAACGTGATCTACGTCGGCACGCTCGCCAAGATCCTGGCGCCCGGCCTGCGCATCGCGTTCGTCGTGGCGCCGCCGCCGCTGCTCGCGCGCATGGCCGCGGAACGCGCGCTCATCGATCGCCAGGGGGATGCCGTGCTCGAATGCTCGATCGCCGAGCTCATCGAGGACGGGGACGTGGAACGCCACGTGCGCCGCACACGCCGGATCTATCGCGCGCGCCGGGACGCTTTTTGCGAGAATCTCGAGCGCGAGCTCGGCAGCCTGCTACGATTCCGGCGCCCGCCGGGCGGCATGGCCATTTGGGCCGACGTAGCGCCCGAGCTCGACGTGGAGGCGTGGCAAACCTGCGCGAGCGGCCGCGGCGTTTATTTCCAAATCGGCCGGCAGTTCGCGGTCGACGGCGCGCCCGTCCAGAGCGTGCGCTTCGGCTTCGCGTTTCTCGACGAAAAGGAGAGCGCCACGGGGATTCGGCGGCTCGGAGAAGCGGCGTCGGACCTACGCCGTCGAGCTGCGCCGCGCGCCCGCCCGGGCCGCGCCGCGCGCTGAGCAGCGCCCGGCATCTCGGTCTATCATCCCGGCCAGCCACGCTCGCCGATGTACCGCACGCTCCTCGGAATTCTCTCGGTCTTCGGCGCTGCGCTCCTGCTCGTCGCGCTCACGTTCTCGAAGACGCTCGAAGCGCCCGCGGATCTGAGGCTCGCGAACGGCACCGAACCGAAGTCGCTCGATCCGGAGCTCACGACCGGCGAGCCGGAACACGTACTCGCCTCGGCGCTCTTCGAAGGCCTCACGCGCATCGACGGCAAAACCGGCAAGCCCGTCGCCGGCGTCGCCGAACGCTGGGACATCTCGGCGGACGGCACCGTCTACACGTTTCATCTGCGCGACGACGCCCGCTGGAGCGACGGCCGGCCCGTGACGGCCGACGACTTCGTCTACGCGTGGAAGCGCCTGCTCGAGCCTGCGGTCGGCGCCGAATACGCGTACATGTTGTTTCCCGTCGCGCTCGCGGAGGCCTACAACACCTTCGCTGGCCACGCGGAAACGCTGGAAAAACAGCTGATGCCCGCCGTCACGGCGCTCGCGACGCAAAGCCCGCTCGACGCCAGGTCTTGGCAAGATTTCCTGCGTCGAAACAAGGCGAACGATCCATTGCGGCCGGTCGACGACGACGTGCTCGGCGAGCTGCTCGCGCGACGAACGGGCACCTTGACGGCGAGTGATCTCGCGACCTTCCGTGCGCGGCTCGAGCACGCGCGAGCTTGGCTGCGTGACGAGAGCGTGCGCGCACGGGCGCACTTCGGCGTCGATCACGGGGTGATCGCGAAAGATGCGCGCACGCTCGTCGTGGAGCTGCGCGCGCCGACGCCCTATTTTCTGCAAGTGCTCGCGCACAATTCGAGCATGCCCGTGCCGCGCTGGGCACTCGCGGCGCACGGTGATCGCTGGTTTCTACCGGGGAACATCGTCTCCAACGGCCCGTTTCGGCTCGCGAACTGGATCGTCAACGATCACATCCGGCTCGAAAAAAGCCCGACGTATTGGGGCAAGAGCGAGGTTCGGCTCGAGCGCGTCGACATGCTCTCGAACGAGAACCAGATGACGATCCTGAATCTCTACCTCACGGGCGCGCTCGACTGCACGAACCGTTACTTTCCGCAGGAGCTCGCGCCCGAGCTGAAAAAACGCCGCGATTTCGAGCAAGCGCCGGGACTCGTCGTTTACTTTTATCGGCTCAACACGACGCGCAAGCCGCTCGACGACAAGCGCGTACGCAAGGCCATCAACCTGGCGATCGATCGCGAGCTCATCACCAAAAGCGTGCTGGGGCTCGGACAGGCGCCGGCTTACACCTTCGTGCCGCCGGGCCTTCCGGCTTACACGGCACCGGCCACGGCCATCCGGCATGATCCCGACGAAGCACGGCGCCTGCTCGCCGAAGCGGGCTACCCGGGCGGCAAGGGCTTTCCACGCGTCGGCATTCTTTACAACACGATGGAGGATCACAAGCGGCTCGCTGAAGTCGTGAGTGACCAGCTCAGAAGGACGCTCGGCATCGAGGTCACGCCCTACAATCAGGAGTGGCAGTCGTACCTCGAGGCGGAACGCGCGCTCAACTACGACATCGCTCGCGCCGGCTGGAACGCCGACTACGCCGATCCCAACACCTTCCTCGAGATGTTCGTGACGAACGGCGCCAACAACCAGACCGGCTTCAGCTCCGAGCTCTACGATCGCTTGATCCGCCTCGCGAGCGACGTTTCGCTCCTCGCGCGTGACCCCGACCCGACGCTCGCGAAGCTGCGCGAACCCGAGCCCATCCGAGCCCTGCTCGCCGCAACGCAAAGCGGTAGCCCCACGGACCGTGAGCACGCCCGCGAGCGGCTACGCCTGCTCCTCTTACGCGAGGCGGAATCCATCCTGGTCGAGGATGAATTTCCGATCGTTCCCATCTACTTTTACGTGAACGGCACCCTCACGCAGCCGCGCGTGCACGGCTATTCGATGCGTGTCCTTCTCGACGACGGCAGCTTCGGGCCAAACCTTCAAGACACCCATCCGCTCCGCGACGTGTGGGTCGACCCGGCACACAAGGGGGAACCCTGAGCGCGCTCGAAGCCGCCGCGGTGGCGTTCGGCGTGGCAACGCTCGCGGGCGCCGCGTGGTTGCCGCCGAAGGCGACGCGCGTCTCGGGCGCGTCGTTCGGCGGGCTCATCGCCTTTGCGCTCGCGCGCCTCGCGTGGGGCGTGCCCGTGGGAGCCCTGGCGAGCGTCACTTTCGCGCTCGTGCTCTTTCGTTTCGCGCCGGGCGCCGTGCTCCGGCGCGTGACGTTCCTCGTGCCGTCGCTGCTCCTGCTCGTGTTCGTGACGACGCTGCTCATGTATCACGCGCCGGGCAGCCCATTTGCCGGGGAAAAAGTAGCGTCGCCGCAGGTGGAAGCCGCGCTGCGCGCGCACTTCGGAGTGCCGAAAAGCGCGGTCGATTTTTTCGGGATCTACTTGCGGCGGCTGGTGGTCGAAGGATCGCTCGGG
Source organism: Polyangiaceae bacterium (assembly GCA_025936115.1). Lineage (GTDB taxonomy): Bacteria > Myxococcota_A > Polyangia > Polyangiales > Polyangiaceae > PMG-095. The sequence continues at coordinate 144,555 of JAICTZ010000011.1, read as the reverse complement.
CCCTCGGTGAAGGTCCAAGGGCGCAACGTCGAGACGCTGTTACGGCCGGCGTTGCCCGTGAGCCTCACGCTCGGACTCTTGGCGCTCGTGCTCGCTTCCGCGGTGGGACTTTGGCTCGGCATCGTCGCGGGACTCAAGCCGAATTCTGCCGCGGACTACGCGAGCACGGGGCTTTCGGCGATCGGACTTTCGCTGCCGAGCTTCGTGCTCGGCGCGATCGGCATCGTGCTCTTTGCGCTCAAGCTCGGTTGGCTGCCGGTCGCAGGCTGGGGCGACCTCAGGCACATCGTGCTACCCGCCGTCACGCTGGCGTTGCCGCACGCGGCGTACATCGCGCGGCTCGCACGTGGCGGCACCATCGAGGTGATGTCGCAGGACTTCATTCGCACGGCGCGCGCCAAGGGCCTGCCCGAATCGGCCGTGGTGCTGCGGCATGCGCTCAAGGGCGCGATTTTGCCCGTGGTTTCATACCTGGGCCCCGCGGCGGCCGGCATCATGACGGGCTCGTTCGTGGTCGAGACGCTGTTCGGGATCCCGGGCATGGGCCAGTGGTTCGTACGCGGCGCGATCAACCGCGACTATTCGGTGGTGCTCGGCACCGCGCTCGTCTACGCGAGCCTGGTCACGGCGTTCAACCTGCTGGTCGACCTCGCGTACGCGTGGCTCGATCCGCGCGTGAGGAGCCGCTCGTGAGCACGCGGGTGTTGCCGCCGCCCGGTCACAGCCCCGGCGCTCGAGCGTGGCGGCGACTCAAGCGGAATCGCCTCGCTCGCGTGGGACTCGTGCTCGTGACGCTGATGGCGCTCGGTTGCTTCTGCTTGCCCGCCTTGCTCCACCTCGATCCCACGACGACTCACCCCGCATTTCGGCATCAGCCGCCCTCGGCAGCACATTGGTTCGGCACCGACGGCCTCGGTCGCGACTACGCGGCGCGCGTGCTCGCGGGCGGCCAAACGTCGCTGCTCGTCGGCCTGGTCGCGACGCTCACCTGCGTCGTCATCGGCGTGCTCTACGGCGCCGCCGCGGGTTACTACGGCGGACGCGTCGACGAGGTCATGATGCGCTTCGTCGACTTCATGTACGGCATTCCGTACATGTTCCTCGTGATCCTCATCATGCTCATGTTCTCCGAGAGCGCGCGCGGCGATCCGGTGCCCGTTTTCGTGGCGCTCGGCTTGGTCGAATGGCTCACGATGGCGCGCGTCGTGCGCGGCCAGGTGCTCACGCTGCGCGAGCGGGAATTCGTGCTTGCCGCGCGCCTGCTCGGCGCCGGTGATCTCGCGATCATCGCGCGGCACATCGTGCCGAACGTGCTCGGCATCGTGACCGTGTACGCGACGCTGACGGTGCCGACCGTCATCATCCTCGAGTCGTTCTTGTCGTTCCTCGGGCTCGGCCTGAAGCTCTCGTGGGGGCAGCTCGTTTCGGAAGCGGTGGGCGTCGTCAACCCCGTGGCCGTGTATTGGTGGTTGCTCGCCTTCCCGAGCGCGTTTTTGGCCGTGACGCTGCTGTGCCTCAACTACGTCGGCGACGGCTTGCGTGACGCCGTGGATCCCAAGGGTCACTGAAGCGATGAGCGCGACCCTGCCGTCACCGCCGCTCCTCCGCGTCCGCGAGCTCACGACGGAGTTCAGGACGGAAGACGGTGTCGTGCGCGCCGTCGACCACGTCTCCTTCGACCTCCAAAAAGGCGAGCTCCTCGGCATCGTCGGCGAGTCGGGCTCTGGCAAGAGCGCAACGAGCCTCAGCATCCTGCGCCTCCTTCCACCGCAAGGTCGCATCACGCACGGCAGCGTCGAGCTCGCGGGGCAAGACCTACTCGCCCTCTCCGAGCCCGCGATGCGCGCCGTGCGCGGCGCCCGCATCGCCATGATCTTCCAAGATCCGATGACGGCGCTGAACCCGTACCTCCGCGTCGGCGAGCAGCTCGTCGAAGGCGCTGTCCTGCACCTTGGACTCGACGCCCGCGCGGCGGAACGGCGAGCGCGCGCTTTGCTCGACCGCGTCCGCATCCCGGACGCCGCGGCGCGCCTCAAGAGCTACCCGCACGAGCTCAGCGGCGGCATGCGCCAGCGGGTGATGATCGCGATGGCGCTGCTCTGCGATCCGGAGCTCATCATCGCCGACGAGCCGACGACGGCGCTAGACGTGACCGTCCAAGCCCAAATCCTTGAGCTTTTGAACGAGCTCCGGCGCGAACGCGGCCTCTCGATCCTGCTCATCACCCACGATCTGGGGGTCGTTGCCTCGACCTGCGATCGCGTGCTCGTCATGTACGCGGGGCGCGTCGTCGAGCTCGCGCCCGCGGCCGAGCTCTTTGCGCGCCCACTCCATCCTTACACCCGGGCGCTCATGCGGAGCTTGCCGCGTCTGGACGTCGCGCCCGGCGGCCGTCTCGAAACCATCCCGGGCCTGCCGCCACGGCTCGATCGCGGCCCGTTCACGGAGTGCAGCTTCGCGCCACGCTGCCGCTTCGTCCACGAGGCGTGCCGCGTCGCCGAGCCGCCGCTCAGCGAGGACGTCCCAGGACGACTCCGGCGCTGCGTGTTGCCGCTCGACCAGCTCGACCGAGCGGAGACTACTGCTCGGTGACGCTCATGAGCGTCACGTCGAACGTAGCGTCGGCCGCCCCGCCTGGGATCGAGATCTGGACCGACGCGATCGGCTGCTTCGCGTACGCGGCGCCAGGCGGCGTGTTGTAACACTCCTGGGTAAAGGCGGTGTAAGCGATCGCGGTGCCGCTCGTGAGATCGGCGCACCAGGTCGTGGAACCGGAGACGAGCTGAGCGCGCATTTTCGGCGTTGCGCAGCCGGTGCACGTGATGGTGAGCGAAGTACCCGTCGGCGTCACCATGCCGGCAGTGTTCGAGCCAGCCGTCTGCCCCACGTTGAAGCCGAAATAGACGTTACCGGCGTACATGTTGTCGGCCGTCGCCGAACCGACGGTGCCCGAGATTTCGAGCTTGCCCATCGATTTGCTGAAATCCGTGCCGGCGCCCGGGAACGTCACCGTGCTGCTCTTGTCGCCGCCCGCGAAGGCGTAACCCGTCCAGCACGCGCCGCCCTTGGCCGGCATACGCACGAAGCCGTCATTGGTGACCATCCAGGTCGTGTCACAGGCGACGCCCGTCGTGCCTGAGCTGCCGCCCGTTGCGGTGGTGCCGCCGGTCGCCGTCGTGCCGCCCGTCGCGGTGGTGCCGCCGGTCGCCGTCGTGCCGCCCGTCGCGGTGGTGCCGCCGGTCGCCGTCGTGCCGCCCGTCGCGGTGGTGCCGCCCGTTGCCGTCGTGCCGCCCGTGTTGGCGCGGCCTGCGCTGCCGCCGGTCGCCGTCGTGCCGCCTGTCGCCGCCCGACCGGCCATGGCGGCGGTGCCGCCCGTACCCGTGCCCCCGGTCGTGCTCGTGCCGCCCGTCGTGCCGCCCGTGGTGAAGCTACCGCCCGTCGTGCCGCCGCTCGTTCCGCCCGTGTTGTTGTTGGTGCCGCCGGTCGTGCCGCCCGTGCTCGGCGCAAACGCGTCGTCCCCGGGGAGCTCGGGAGTACCGCCGCTGCTGCACGCAGCGCCCACGGCGATTGCAAAAGAAAGGTACAAGCCAAAGACCACGGCTGAGCGATACATCAGAGCCTCCGAAGCTCTTGTGGTAGCTCGCGGAACCGGTTTCGCCAAGAGACTTCTCCGTCGTTTCCCCGTCGAAGGGCTCTAGTACTACCGGCGAAGATTTTTCGTTTAGAGCCATATCCGGCGTTCTAGTGAGCACGGCTCGTCGGCGGGCATCCGGAGAACGCTCGGCGACCGACCCGGCGAGAAAGGCAGCCGAGCGCCGGGCTCGCCGGTGGTCTCGTGGGGTGGGGCCGCTCACGACGATCGTGATCTGCTCGTGCCAAAGACTTCGGCGCTAACGTTAGGCAGCGATGGAAGATTTTCCCCGGGACACACTGCTCAGCGTGAAGTCGCTGTCGGTGCACTTTCCGCTGCCCGACAGCGAGACCGCCGTCCGTGCCGTTGACGCGGTGAGTCTCGAGCTCCGGCGCGGTGAGACGCTCGCACTCGTGGGCGAGTCCGGTTGCGGCAAATCGACGCTGGCGCGCGCGATCGTGGGACTACGAGGGCCGACGAGCGGGGAAGTTTGGTTCGACGGCGCACCCATGGCGCCGCTCGGCACGCGCGCACGCCGGGCGCTCTGCCGCCGGATCCAAATGGTCTTTCAAGATCCGGACGCGAGTCTCGATCCGCGCCGCACGATCGCGAGCGCCGTCGCCGAGGGTGTCGAGCTGCACGAAACGCGCTCGCGGGGCGCCGTCGAACGGCGGGTGCTCGAGTTACTCGAGTCCGTGGGCCTCGACGCCGCGCTCCGCGCCCGCTACCCGCACGAGCTCTCCGGCGGCCAGAAGCAACGCGTCTGCATCGCACGCGCGCTCGCGACACGGCCCGACTTGCTCGTGTGCGACGAAGCCGTCTCCGCGCTCGACGTCTCCATTCAAGCGCAGATCATCAACTTGCTCTCGGATCTACGAGATCGGTTCCAGCTCGCCTACCTGTTCATCACTCACGATCTGCGCGTGGTCCGCCAGATCGCCGATCGCGTCGCCGTCATGTACCTCGGTCAAATCGTCGAGCTTGCTCCGACGCAAGCTCTGTTCGAGCGTCCGTTGCACCCGTACACGCGGGCGCTCCTCGCCGCGGTCCCGAACCTCGACGCTGCGCGCCGGGAGCCCGTTGCGGCCCTCAGCGGCGAAGTGCCGTCACCGGCGTCGCCTCCATCCGGCTGTCGGTTTCATCCACGCTGTCCCTTCGTCATGGATCGCTGCCGACGCGAGGCACCGAGAGCGTACGAGCGTGGGCAACGCAGCGCGCGCTGCTTTCTCGTCGAAAGCGAATTTGGACAAAACGCTGACCCCGAGTTCGGCGCGACTAGCTAACTCATTCGACGTGGTTAGATTGCGCACATCCGAGCTCCCTTGCCGGGTTCGACGGAAGTATTCGGCCCGGCTCCTGGTTGCACGGATAAGCATCTTCTTCGTTCGAGTTTCGCTCGCACTGAAGTGAGGTTCGTGCCCGTTCGCACGACCTCACGCCCGCGCCGAGCGGGCAAAGGAGGTCACGATGTATCAGCCCTGGTTGTTCAGCGCGATGCTGGCCGCGGGAACCGGCCTCGTCGTTTACAGCGTGAATCTCGGGCGGCCGAGCCCGCCTTCGCTCGCACCGGAACCCCCCGCTGCCGTCCACGTCGTTGCGCCACCGGCACCGACCTTCGTCGCCGAACCCGCGGACCCGAACCCGGTGCTGCAAATCCCGGCGATCGTCATCGATGGCACGCGCCACCACCCGGCTGTCCGACGTGAACCGGCGGTAACCGAGCCGACGCTCACCGAGCGGCCCTGCTCCGAATGGCGGGACCTCGGACCGACTCACGTCGTTTCGGGGAAACCGAGCGGCACGCTGGCCGTCCGCGAGCTCTGCCGCTGAGCCGAGCTCATTGAGACGGGGTACCGGCGGCGCCGCTCGCGCCGCCAGTGCCGCTCATGCCGCCGCTACCGGAGGGCGTTGCGCCGCAGGCCGTTCCGGCTGCCTGGCAGTCGATCGTGGTCGCGCCCGTCGAGTCGGTCATGCCCTGCATGCCGAGGCATTTCAGGAAATCGTTGTTTTCCTGCATGGAGGCGTCGTTCAGGTGACACTGAACGTAATAGGTCAGCTGATCGTAATCGGTGCACGGCGTCGTCGAGTCTTCGAGGCACGCGCAGTACGCCGAGACGCCGTTGGCGCACGGTAGATCGGTTACGTCCGCGCATTGGCACCCCGAGGTGTCCATGCCGCTCGCATCCGCCGAAACCTCGCACGGACCGCTCGTGAAACCGAACGTCGTGCAGAAGTACTCGCACGTGAAGGTCTCGTAGCTGCCGTTGATGCAGAGCGAAGTGTCGTCGGCACTGGGGCAGAGCACGGGGTCAGTATCCGTGCAGGCGTCGCCCGCGCCCGCCGAGCTCCCACCGGTAGCCCCCGTTCCAGCGCTGCTGCCCCCGCTCGCGCCCGAGCCGCCCGTGCCGCCCGTGCCGCTGCCCGCGCCGCCCTTGGCACCCGATCCACCCGTTCCATTCGACGTGCCGCCCGCAGCGCTCGAGGTGCCGCCGGTCGTGCTCGAAGTGCCGCCCGTGACGCTCGAAGTTCCGCCTGTCGAGCCGCCCGTGCCGTTCGACGTGCCACCGGTCGCGCCGCTCGAAGTCGCGCCGGAACCGCCCGTACCCGGATCCTTGCAGGTACCGCTCTCGCAGATACGTCCGTTGATGCAGTCGGTATCTTTGGTGCAGCCCTTGCTGCTGCTGTCGTCGTCCCCCGACGAGCAACCCATGCTGAACGCCACCGACGCGGCGAACGGGATGAAAGCCAACCGCTTCATTGCTGCCAGTGCCATGCGTCCTCGCTTCGCCCGAAAGCGCCGTCCGGGCGGTTTCGCGGTTTTATCATGTTGGGCCGCAGCGCGGCTCGCCTCGTGAAGCGAAAGAAGCGCCCGTCGCAAGCGATGGCACCGACAATGCGGTACTCTGCCGCCGTCGATGGCAAGATCCGATCACAGCGAACGTCCGAGCGCCTTTCGTCCCGTGCCACGCACCGGTGTGATTTACGTCACCACGGAGGCCCAGCGCGCTGGTTTTCGACTCGACGATCCGGCCTGGTGCAACCTCGGACAGGGCCAACCCGAGACCGGACCGCTCGAGGGCGCGCCGCCGCGCGTGACCAAGCTCGAAATTGCGCCGCTCGATCAAGAATACGCTCCCGTCGCCGGCTTATGGGAAGCGCGGGAAGCCGTCGCGGGCATGTACAACGATCTTTTCAGGCGCGGGATGCCGTCGCGCTACTCGGCGGAGAACGTGGCGCTTTCCGGCGGCGGCCGGGTCTCGATCATGCGCGCTTGCGCCGCCATCGGACAGATCCACCTCGGGCATTTTTTGCCGGACTACACGGCTTACGAGGAACTGCTCGATACCTTCCGCCGCTTCACCCCGATTCCGATCTTGCTCGATCACGAGCGGGGCTACGATTTCTCGCTCACCGAGCTGCGGCGCGAAATCGCAGGCCGCGGCCTCGGCGCGCTCCTGCTCTCGAACCCGTGTAATCCGACGGGCAAAGCGATCCTCGGCCCCGAGCTCGAGGCGTGGGTCTCGACCGCACGCGAGCTCGACTGCACACTGCTCCTCGACGAATTCTATTCGCACTACGTGTACCGCTCGACGGAGCCGCTCATGAGCGCCGCCGCGTTCGTCGAAGACGTCGAACGCGATCCCGTCGTGATCTTCGACGGCCTCACGAAGAATTGGCGTTACCCGGGGTGGCGCACGTCCTGGACGGTCGGGCCGCGCCACGTGATCGATGCGCTGGCGAGCGCTGGCTCGTTCCTCGACGGCGGCGGGTCGCGACCGCTGCAACACGCCGCGGCGACGCTGCTCACGGCCGAGCACGCGCGCGCGGAGGCGGAGGCAATCCGGCGGGCCTTCGGTCGCAAGCGCACGCGGCTGCTCGACGGCCTGCGCGCGCTCGGCGTGCGCTTCGAACGCGAGCCGGACGGCACGTTTTACGCGTGGGGCAATCTCGAAAATCTGCCGGCGCCGCTCAACACGGGCGAGGGGTTCTTCCGCGCCGCGCTCGAGCGCAAAGTCATCATCGTTCCCGGCGCCTTCTTCGACGTCGACCCCGGCCAGCGCCGCGTCGGCCGGGCTTCGCGCTTTCTGCACCACGCACGCTTCAGCTTCGGACCGAGCGAGAGCGTGCTCACGACGGCGCTCGAGCGGCTGGCCGAGCTCGTCAAAAATCCGCCGTCCGCCGCGACGGCGCGCGCCGCCATTTGACGAAGCGCCGAAGCGGGCGCTCGACCACGCGCCGGCACGGGTGCGTGCGCGGCTACTCGACGACCACGTCGAAAAATCCCCAGGTCGCGCCGCCGCGCTCGTCGTTCAGCGTGGTCCAGAGCCGCGCCGTTCGCCGAGCGCCGCTCGAGTCCGGCGGCGGCGGCTGCCATGACTCCGTGTAGTTTTCGACAAGGCCGTTACTGCGATCGACGACGAGGCGAGCGGGATTGTCGAACGCACCGAGGGTCGCGTAGTAGCTCGCCCACACGATTTCGTTCCCCCCCGTCGCGCTCTCCATGCTCGCGGGATCGAGCAGCGGCGCGACGCGGAACTTCGGGCATCCGCTGCCGCCACAGGCGCCGATGAGGGGCGCGCACACGTGATTGTCGGAGCAAGCCGCCGCGTGCGAGAACGCGACGCCCGCGCAGTCGTCGTCGCCGCGACAACACTTGAGCCACGTGCCGGGATCGGTGGTCACGCCGCCGTCGGCCGTGCAGTTCGACGGCATGACGTCGCTCGGCGCGCCCGGCTCACCGTTTGCGGCGTTCTGAGCCCCGGCGGCACCGTTGGTGTCGCCGGCGTTGTCGGCACCCCCCGCGCCCACGTCCGTGACGACGGGCAGCTCGCCAAGCGCATCGGGGCTCGAGGCGAACACAGGCGCGCCGTCGAAATGAATGCTCGCGAGCGCCGGATTTCGATGCTGGTTCTCTGCGCCTTCGTAGGAGTAAATCGTCGTGAAACCGATCACGAAGCCGGAAGGCCCGACGGATTGGTCTCCGTTCTTGCACGTGAGCGGAAATTCGCTCGCGCCGTCGACGGAGAGCGTGCCGATGCAGGCCGCGAAGAACACGTACGACACGCCGTAGTGAAGCGGATCGCTCGGGAGCTTCGGTGCGGCGGACAGAATGTCGCCCGGAAGCTTCTCGTCGAAACTCGTCGCACCGGGCCCCGAGCTGATCCGAACCTCCGCGAGCGCCGCGGGGTCGCCGCCGAGCGACGGGTCGGCGGCGAGTCGGCGTAGCGCGGGTAAACACGCGTAGTACTGCCGTGACGGCGGGTTGTGACAGCCGCCGAGCCAAGCGATGCTCACGCCGGGCGCGGCGTCCGGCGCGCGGTTGTCGGCGAACAGAAGCTCGAGGTGCACCGTCGCGTCGGGGCTGCCCGAGGCCGGCTCGGGGCGTACGGCGAGCACCCGCAAGCCGTGAATCGCCGACTGCGGCACGAAGTCGTCCTGACAGGCGAAAGCGCAAAGGGCGAGCGGAGCCAGCAGCAAACGACGAGCGAGCGATTGCATCAGAACTCTCCGCGGATGCCGAGGCTCGGCACGAAGGGCAAGCTGCCCGTTTGAGGCCGACTCTGCGTGAAGTCGAAGTTGTACGCGATGAAGTCGGGGTTGACGCGGTTATAGACGTTGATGATGTCGAGGTAGACGCCGAGCGTGAACGAGCCGAAGACCCAGCGCTTGTCGATGCGCACGTCGAGCTCGTGAAACGGCGGCAGGCGCTGGCTATTTTGCGGGCCGTTCAGGCAGAGGTAGCTCGTCTGGGTGCTGCTGTAGATCCCGGGGGGCGAGCCGGCACCGAGGCCGACGCACGGCGTGTAGAGGTTGCCCGTGACGTAACGAAAGCGCGTGCCGATTTCCCAGCCGCGGCCGAGCACGTAGCTGCCGAGCAGCGTCAGGATCTGCGGTTGATCGAGGTAGAAAAGCTGTGACGGCTGCCCCGGTTGGTACACGCGCTCGGAGCGTGACAGCGTGTAAGAGACCCAGCCGAAGAAGTGCTCGTCTTCGCTGTAGCGCAGCATGAGCTCCATGCCGAAGATGCGGCCCGTGCCGTAGTTATTGTAAGCGGGCACGCCCTGAGCGTTCACGCCGCGCACGATCAAGTTGTCGAGCAGGTTGTAGAAACCTTCGACCGACAACATGAGGTGGTCGGTGAACTTTTGCTCGGCGCCGAGCGAGTTTTGCCACGAGCGCTGCGAGCGGAGCTCTTTCGGGTCATCGGCGAGGACGATGTCGCCGAGCCCCGGCGGCTGGAAGAAGAGCCCCGAGCCCGCCTTGAGCGTGGTCGCGTGGCGACCGGGGATGAGCTCGTAACGTGCCGTCATGCGCGGGCTCACGTCGACGCGGCGCGTTTCGTAGGTTAAATCCGCGCGCACGCCCGTCACGATCTTGACGCGGGAGGAGGGCTCGAGGCCCATCTCCGTGTAGAGCGCGGGCTGAAAGAAGGTGCTCGAGTGGTCGAACACGCTCGAGGGTCGCGCGATGCCGGGCCCTATGTCGGGCGTGCCTGCGCCAGGGTCGTCGGGGACGCGGCCGGTCGCCGTGTAGGGCGCGAGCATCAGGTCGTAGCCGGTGCGCAGCGTGGCCCGCGGCGTGAGGCGGTAGGCGAGCTCGCCCCGGCCGAGGATGCCGAGCGCCGTCGTTTCGGCTCGGACCTTACCGAAGACGAAGCGCTGGTGTTCGCGTGCGAGCGACATCGTGGTGTCGAAGCTCGCCGCGGGCGAGAGCTCGACTTTGTAGATCACGCCGAGACCCCAGGAGCCGTTCGCCAGGTCGAGCGTGCCGCTCTGCGCCGCGCCTTCGTTGACGGCGCGGAAGCGATCGTCGAAGCCGAGCATGCCGATGCGCAAATAGCTCTTCTTGGTCGGGTGCGTGTCGGCGAGGAGCTGGTAGTCGTAGTAGCGCGGCGCGGCGCTGATCTGAGTGTCGCGGTTGCGCAAGAGCGGCACGAGCCAGGCATCGACGTGACTGCGCCGCACGGCCGCCATGAAGTTCCAGCCCTTGAGCCCCGGTATCGGCCCTTCGACCATCGCGCGGGCGTCGATGAAGTCGACCTGGAAGAGCCCGTGGTAACGGCCATCGCCGCGCGACTCGCGCAGGTGCGCATCGACGACGCCAGCGAGCGCGCGGCCGTACCGCACGCTGAAGTTGCCGGGATAGAAGTTGATCTCGTCGAGCATCTCCGTGGGCACGACGCTCGAGAGCCCGCCGAAGTGGTAAATGTTCGGCAGCCAGATGCCGTCCACGAAGACGGGCGTCGTCTGATCGGCGTTACCGCGCACGACGAGCTGCCCCGAGAGCGCCGGCGGCCGCGCGACGCCCGGTAGGTTCTGAATCGCGCGCAGCGCGTCGCCCGAGGTGCCCGGCACACGACTGAGCTCGCGGCGCGACAGGGCGCGGCGCGTGACTTCACGGCTTGGTCGGTCGCCGTGGACGACGACGGTCGTGCCCTCTTCGTCGTTCTTCGGGACGACGCCGTACGTGACCGCGACTTCTTCGCCCGCGACGACGTGCTCGTCGGCGCTGTACGGCTCGAACCCTTCGGCCGTCACCTCGACGCGGTAGTCGCCCGGCGCGAGCGCTTCGGTGGCGAAGCCGCCGGCTGCGTCCGTCGTGAGCTCGAGCACGAGCGCCGATCCGGCGAAAATCCTTACGTACGCGCCGGCGAGCGGCGCGTCACCGCCCGCGAGGTGCACGCGTCCCCGGAGCACCGGAGGCGCGGGAGGCGGCGGCGCCTTGTCCTCCGCGGCGAGGGTGAAGCGGTAGCGGTACACGATCTTCGAGGCGACCGGGTGCTCGCCGTGGTGAGCGGGCTTGAACACGAACTGCTTGGCGGCGGCGACGGCCGCTTCGTCGAAGCCGTGGCCGGCAGGTTCGAGCACTTCGACGGCCTTGACGTGGCCCTCGATGTCGATGGTGAGGACGAGCCCTACCGTGGCCTCGAGGCCCTGCGCCTTGGCCTCGGCGGGGTATTCGCCCGGCACGAACTCGATGAGCTCGGGATCGCTCACGGCGCGCGAGGACGCGCCGGAGCCTTCGACCGACGGCTGCGCGCCGCTCGGCTGAGCCGAAGCCGCGCGTGCGAGCGAAACGGCGAGCAACAACGAGACCGAAAACGTCCTCGCCCCGCGAACCATCAAGCCCCCCACTTTTCTAGAAGTGACGAGCCCTCGTCAACCCCGAAATGTGCCGCTCAGCCGAAACGACCCGTGATGTAGTCCTCGGTCCGGCGCTCTTTCGGGCGCGTGAACACGGTGTCCGTGCGGTCGTACTCGACGAGCTCGCCCATGTAGAAGAACGCCGTGAGGTTGGCGACGCGGGCCGCTTGCTGCATGTTGTGCGTCACGACCACGATCGTGTAGCTCTGCCGGAGCTCGTGGATGAGCTCTTCCACGCGCGCCGTCGCGATGGGATCGAGCGCCGAGCAGGGCTCGTCCATGAGCAGCACTTCGGGCTCGAGCGCGAGCGCGCGTGCCATGCACAGCCGCTGCTGCTGGCCGCCGGACAGGCTCGTACCGGAGCGCGCGAGCACGTCCTTGACCTCGTCCCAGAGCGCCGCTTGGCGTAATGCCTTCTCGACCAAGGCATCCGGATCGGAGACGCGCACGCGGTTCAAGACGAGCCCCGCGAGCACGTTGTCGCGAATCGACAGCGTGGGAAACGGGTTCGGCTTCTGAAACACCATGCCGACGCGGCGCCGCACGCGCACGGGGTCGACGTCGCGCGCGTAAATGTCCCGTTCGTCGAGCAGCACCTGCCCTTCGATGCGCGCGCCGGGCACGACTTCGTGCATGCGGTTGAGCGAGCGCACGAACGTCGACTTGCCGCAACCGGACGGTCCAATCACCGCCGTCACCTGGCGCTCGACGATCGGCAAATCGATGGCTTTCAGTACCTGAACGTCGCCGTAAAAAGCGCGCAAGCCGACGGTGCGCATCTTCACGCTCTGAGCGTCCGGCTTTTCCAGGCGCGGCCGCGACGCGTCGCGCGAAAGCTCGCCGGAGTCGGCGGCCGTGTCGCGCAAGCGAACGACGTTCGTGCGATCCGTCACGGCAGCCGCCCCCGCACGAGCCAGCGTGCCGCGATGTTCAGACAGAGCACGAGCGTGACGAGCACGAGCGCCGCCGCCCATGCCTGCTCGTGCCAGTCCGCGTACGGTGACACCGCGTAGGTGTAGATGTTCACGGGCAACGACGCGGTCGGCTCCGCGGGGCTCGAGGCCCAACCGCGATTATTGAACGAGGTGAAGAGCAGCGGAGCACTCTCGCCCATCGCTCGCGCCACGGCCAACATGATACCCGTCGCGATACCCGGGGCGGCCGTTCGCAGCATCACGCGCAAAGTCGCCCGCCATTTCGGCACGCCGAGCCCCAGAGCCGCCTCCCTGAGCGACTCCGGCACGAGCCTCAAGAGCTCCTCCGTCGCGCGCGTGATGGTCGGCAACATGAGCACGGCAAGGGCGATCGCGCCGGCCAGCGCCGAAAAGCCCTGCATTCGCCGTACGACGAGCACGTACACGAACAAACCTACGGCGATCGACGGCACGCCCGCCATCACGTCCGCGGAGAAGCGCACGAAACGGCCGAAGCGCGTGTCCTCCGACTCTGCCAGGTGAATACCCGCGAGCACGCCCGCCGGGATCCCCATGGCGCAGGCGATGCCCACGATCTCGAGCGAGCCCACGATGGCGTGCGCCATCCCGCCGCCCGGCTCTCCGACTGGCTTCGGCAAGCCAGTGAAGAACGTCAGCGAAAGGCCGTGCGCGCCCCGCACGACCACGAACCAAAGCACGCTCGCGAGCGGCACGAGCGCGAGCACCGTCGAAAGGAGGCAGGCGCCGCGCAGCGCGCGGTCGACGAACAGGCGCACGAAGAAGCGATCCTTCACAGCCGCCCCCTGACCGCGACGCGCCCGACGCGCCCGACGAGCAGCCGCGCCACGACGTTGAGCGCGATCGTCAGGACGAAGAGCAAGAGACCGATCTCAGCGAGCGCCGCGAGGTGGAGCTCGCCCGTGGCCTCGGTGAACTCGTTGGCGATGACGCTCGCCATCGTGTAGGACGGCGCGAATAAAGAGGCGCTGATCTCGGGGCGATTGCCGATCACCATCGTGATGGCCATGGTTTCGCCGAGCGCGCGGCCGAGGCCGAGCAGCACGGCGCCCATCAGGCCGGAGCGCGCGTACGGCAGCACGGCGAGCCGAACCATCTCCGAACGCGTCGCGCCGAGCGCGAGCGCGCCCTCACGCAAGGACGAGGGCACCGAGCGCAGCACCTCGCGCGACACCGACGAAATCGTCGGCAAAATCATGATCGAGAGCACGACGCCGCCGGCGAGCATGCCGAAACCCTGAATCGGCCCTTGAAATAGCGGTAAAAATCCGAGGCTCTTCGCGAGCGCTGGCTCGACCGACGTGCGCAGCCACGGCGCGAGCGCAAACACGCCCCAGAGGCCGTAGACGACGCTCGGCACGGCAGCGAGGAGCTCGACCAAGAAGCCGAGCACGTCGCGCTGCCACGACGCCGCGAGCTCCGACAGGTAAATCGCGACGCCGAACGAGATCGGCACGGCGATGACGAGCGCGAGCAACGACGAGACGAGCGTGCCGTAGATGAACGGCAGCGCCCCGAACACGCGGTGCAGCGGATCCCACACGCGCCCGAGCACGAACTCGACCCCGAACACCGACAGCGTCGGCGCCGAAGCGCCCGCCATCTCGAACGCCATCGCGCCGAGCCCCACGATCACGACGAGCGCGAAAACCCAGGTGACGCGGCTGAACACCGCGTCGCCGGACAGCTTGCTCCCGTAACCGAGGTCCAAGGAGCCGGACCGCGCCGGCGCCGTCACGCGACGGCCCGCGCCGTCCGCGGCTCGGCTTTCTTCAAGCTGACGCTGAAGGTCGTGCCGGCGCCCGGCTTGCTCGTGACCGCGACGGTCCCACCCATCGCCTCCGTCAGGTGTTTCACGATCGAGAGGCCGAGGCCCGTGCCGCCGAGCTCACGCGAGCGCCCGGCGTCGACGCGATAAAAGCGCTCGAACAAGCGGGGCAGGTGCCGCTCCTCGATGCCGGGCCCTTCGTCTCGCACGCTGAGGCAGACCTCTTTATCGCGCGCTTCGCTGCGGAGCACGACGCGCGTGTGCTCGCCGCAGTACTTGACGGCGTTGTCGACGAGGTTCGTGAGCACGTGCTCGAGCGCGCGCCGGTCGGCGAGCACGCGCAGACCCGGGGGCGCCTCGTACACGAGCGTCACGTGCTTGCGATCGGCGCGCTCGCGGAAGAGGCTCGCGACTTGCTCGAACACGGCGCGCGTCTCGAGCGGCTCCGGCGCAAGCTTCAACTTCTGCGATTCGATGCGCGACAAATCCAACAAATCCTCGACCAAGTCGTGGAGCCTCTCGGCGTTGCGCGCGACGATGCCGATGAACATCGCTTCCGTCTCGGGGTCGGTCGGCGGCGTCGTT
The DNA here is from genome assembly GCA_025936115.1 of Polyangiaceae bacterium. Lineage (GTDB taxonomy): Bacteria > Myxococcota_A > Polyangia > Polyangiales > Polyangiaceae > PMG-095. The sequence continues at coordinate 129,474 of JAICTZ010000011.1, read as the reverse complement.
TGCAGAGTTTCCGCGGCCGAACGGATGGCCGTCACGGGCGTACGCAGCTCGTGCGAGACGTTCGCCACGAAGTCGCGGCGCATGGACTCGAGCTTTCGCACGTCGGTCACGTCGACGAACACGGCGAAAATCTGCTCTTCGTTGCCGGGCAGCTGCGCCGCGCGCACGAGCAGGCGCCGGGGCTTGAGTCCGCCGGTTTCGATCTCGCCCGTGACGGGTTCGGCGCCCTCGCGCGCCTGATCGATGAGCTCCTTCAAGTCGGCATGGCGAATCGCCTCGAGCTGCGTGCGGCCCACGGCGTCGTTGCCGAGCAGGAGCATCTCGCGCAGCGCGGCGTTGATGAGCCCGATGTGCCCGCGCTCGTCGAGCAGGAGCACGCCCTCTTCCATGCCCGTCAGGACACCGCGCAGACGGTCGCGCTCGAAGGTGAGCTCGGTGAGCGTCGTCGCGAGCTCTTCGGCGACGCGGTCGAGGGCTCGTCCAAGGTCACCGAGCTCCCCCTCGGCGTGCGACTGCGAGCGAATCTCGAGGTTGCCCGCCGCGATGCCGCGCGCCACTTGCGTGAGGTCGGAAGCGGCGCGCGCCACCAAACGCGCCGCCATGCCCGCCGTGGCGAGCGCGATGCCGATGGCCAAGAGCGCAGCGAGCGGCAGCGCCGAGCGCTGCGCCGGCGCGATGACGTAGAGGACGGCGACCGCCGCCGTGATCAGGCCGAGCGCTGCTGAAAAAAGCTTTGCCCGGATGCTGGTCAAGCCGTTGCCGCCTCTTCGGGCGTGGCGACGAAGCGATAACCCACGCCACGTACCGTCTCGACGTAATCACGCGCCGCTTCGAGCTTTTCGCGCAGGCGCTTCACGTGCGTGTCCACGGTTCGAGTCGTGATATCCGCCTGGATACCCCACACGTCGTCGAGGAGGGCGCTCCGCGTCTGCACGCGGTTGCGCCTGTCGTAGAGCGTGACGAGCAGCTTGAACTCGAGCGCGGTGAGCTCGATCTCGACGCCCTCCACCCAAATGCGATGTGCGCCGCGATCGATCTTGAGTCGCCCGAACTCGACCATGGGCTCGAGCTCGTCGTCTTCGGGCCGGCCACGCCGTAAGATCGCTTGAATGCGGAGGAGCAGCTCGCGCACGCTGAACGGCTTGACGACGTAGTCGTCGGCGCCGAGCTCGAAGCCGACGACACGGTCGATCTCCTCGCCTTTGGCGGTCAGCATGATGACTGGGGTGCCGCGCGTCGCGGGGTGTTCCTTGAGCTGCTTACAGACCTCGGTGCCTGGCATGTCGGGGAGCATCAAGTCGAGCAAGACGAGATCGGGCCGCTGCTCACGGGCAAGCTTGATGCCTTCCAGGCCGAGGCGCGTCACGCTGACTTCGTGGCCGCCTTGCCTGAGGTTGTAATCGAGGACTCTCTGCAGGTCCGGCTCGTCTTCGACGACTAGGATTCGGGTCATCGCCGCTCAATTATCCCCGGAATGTGACGCCAGTGTGACATTCCCCTGTCCCGATCGCTACGTAATCGCTCCGAACGGCGCAGAACCCCTTCGCTAAAAGCGCCCTGAGGCGTTTTCCGCAAAGCGGTAACCGACGCCGCGAACGGTCTCGATGTAATCGCGCGCCGTCCCGATCTCCTGGTCTTCGACCCAGACGCGATGCGCGTCACGATCGATGCGCAGGCTGCGGAAGTCCACGACCGTGGATTCCCGTGCGCGACCCTCGTTTCGGCGCAACGTCGCGCCGATGCGGAGCACGAGCTCGCGCACGCTGAACGGCTTGGTCACGTAGTCGTCCGCGCCGAGCTCGAAGCCGACGACGCGGTCGATCCGGCCGCTGCTCGCGAGCGAGCCTGAGCCCGTCCTGTCCGCGCGCGGCTGGGATGACCTCGTGACCTGCAGCCACGAGCTTGTCATCGAGCACTCGCCGAATGTCGGCTTCGTCCTCGATGACGAGAATGCGAGCCATCCGGCCGGAGGCGATAACGTGCCGGTGTGACCCCTGAGTGACGAGTGGGTGCCAATGAGTTCGGGTGGTGACGCGGTCTCGACGCACTTTGGAGCACTTGAAGAAACCTTCACGACGCCTTCAAGTTTTGTTCATTCGGCGATGCCGCTCAATTTTGCAAGCCCCCGTATTCATTCAGATCAGCCTATTGGCACGGCATCTGCTTCGTGGCGGGCGAAATGTTTTGTTCACGCACCGCCGAGCGGAAGGGCCGTCGTGTCGGCGCGCTCGGGCTATCGCTGGCGCTGCTCGTCGCGGCGCCGGGTCGAGTCTTCGCTGCGGCCGACGCTGGAGAGCCGCAAGGACAGGGCGCACCTGCTCACCGACTCTTACGCGATGCGGCGGGACTCTCCAGCTGGCTGCGCGAGCACCACCCGGATCTGCGCGCCTCACGAGCGCGTGAACGGCAAGCTCGCGCCCAGACTCGTGGCGCGAGGCTGCTTCAAAATCCCGTCCTCGATACGTCGCTCTCGAACATCCCGCTGAGTGAGGCGCACGGCCAGACTTTCAGCGACGCCGCCATCGTCGGCGTGGGCCTGAGCGAGACGTTCGAGCTCGGCAAACGTGGACCGCGCGGCGAGGCCGCGGCGCTCCGCGAGCGTGCTGCAGAGTTCGACACGGCCGCCACTCTCTCCGATCGCATCACCGTCGCGCGTGACGCGCTCGGCCGCGCGGTGCACCTCGGCTTGCGCGTCAACATCCTCGCCGAGTCGCTCGCCGACGCCGAGCGCGCCGCCACGCTCGAGCGCACCCGACTCGAGCAGAAGGCGCTGAGCGGCATGGACTACGACCGGCTGCTCTTGGATTTGGCCAATCTGCGCGCCGATTTCGCGCGTGATCAGGCCGAATACGCAGCGGCGCAAGCCGACTGCGCCGCCGCGCTCGCCGCCGAGTGCGACCTCACGAACACGAGCGAAGACGATCTCACCGGAGCGTCCGCCGACGCCGCGCGCGCCGAAGAGCGACTCGAAGCTCGGCCTGACGTGCGCTCGCTCGGGCTCGAAGCATCGGCCTCGGAGCGCGACGCGCGGCTCGCCGCGAACCGCGCGATCCCCGACGTGACGCTGCGTGTCGGTTACGTCTACGACCGCTTCATCGCCGCGGGCGACATCGGGCACACGCTCGGCGTCAGCTTGGCGCTGCCGCTGCCCGTCTTCGATCACGGCCAGCACGACGCGACGCGCGCCAAAGAGCACGCGCTCGAGATGGCCGCCGAGAAGGAGTCGATGCTCGAGGAAGCACGCGCCGACGTGCGGGGCCTCTTGAGCCGCAAGGCAGCGCTCGAAAAGAACATCGACGTCCTCGAGCGCGACACGCTGCCGCGCTCGAGCGGCGTGCTCAGCTCCGCGGAACGCGCGTTCCACGAGGGCGGCGTGAGCCTCACCGATTTCCTCCTTTCGCGACGTACACACATCGCCCTTTCGCTCACGCGGCTCGATCAGCGCTTCGAGCTCTTCCAGATCGAGAACGAGCTCAATCGTGTGCTCGGTCTGAATCCCACGGCTCCTCAAGGCAAACCATGACCATTCCCGCCTCGTCTCGCTCCGTTTCACTGACACGCGCCGACCGGCGACAGCGCCTGCCCGGTCTCGTCGCCGCGTGCGTCGTCAGTGTCGTGGCCGTGGTGGGAGCGTTGATGTTCCACCGTCGCGTCCCCGACGAACCGGCGCCGCCCGCGGGCATGCACGTCGACAAGAACGGCATCACGCTCGAAAGCGGCGCGCCGCAGTGGAAGGCCATCAAGCTCGGCAAGGTGGCGCCGCCCGGCGAGCGCTGGACCGAGGCGTTTCCGGCGCGCTTTCGTGTCGACGAAGCGGTCGCGTCGCGTGTCGGCTCGCCGCTCGCGGGCCGCGTCACGACGGTATCGGTCGAGCTCGGGCAGAGCGTGAAGGCGGGCGCGCCGCTCTTCGCCGTCGCGAGCCCCGACATCGCCGCGCTCCGTGCCGAGCAGCAGAAGGCTGCCGTCGATCTGCAGGTCGCCCGCGCCGCGTACGAACGCGTCAAAGCGATGGTCGATGCGCGCGCGCTGCCGGCCAAGGACGAGCTCGAGAGCGATCAGCAAGCAAAGCAGGCGGAGCTCGCGCTCAGGCTCGCGCAGATGAAGCTCTCGTCACTCAAGGTTTCGACGCGCGGCGAAAACGAGTTCACCGTCGTCGCGCCGCGCGACGGCGTCATCATCGAAAAGAACGTGCTGCCCGGGCAGCAGGTGACGACCGACGACAGCCTCGTGAGCGTCGCCGAGCTCGACATGGTCTGGGTGATGGCGGATCTGTTCGAAGCGGACGCGAACGGTGTCGTGACCGGCACCAAGGCGCGCGTGACGAGCCCGTCTTTGCCCGGCTTTTCGCTCGACGCGCCCGTCGAGCGGGTTTCATCGGTGGTCGACCCGGAGCGGCACACGGTGTCGGTGCGCGTGAAGCTTCAAAACCCGGACCTTCGCATGCGACCCAACATGTTCGCCGAGGTGCGCTTTCTCACCGAACCCACGTCGGGCACGGTCGAAATGGCGGCGTCGGCGGTCGTCTCGGACGGACCGAAGCAATACGCGTACGTGCTCGAGAGCCCGGGGCATTTCGTCAAGCGCAACATCGTCGCCGGCGCGGAGCGTGACGGGCGCGTCACGGTGCTGCAGGGGCTCAAAGCCGGCGAGACGGTCGTCGAGCAGGGCGCCGTGCTGCTGGATAATCAAATTGATTTGTCCACATGAACTGAGGACGTGTGGCATGACTCGCGACGTCGTTTCTGTTGAAAGGTCCTTGGGTCGGATCGAGCGCCTGCGTGATGGCGTCGATCGCGAGCTTGGGCCAGGCCACGCCGGGCTCGCCGGTTTGTCGTGGGGCGTGGGGCGACTCGCGACGATCGTGATCTGGTCTGCCAAGACTTCGAGGTCGTTTCGGGCGGAGCTTTGCTGCGCTGTCCGTTCTGTCGACGTCCTACGGATTGCGCTCACGTTCGACGAGACCGCTCGTGCGTTCGTCATCCGCGACGGCCTGACCGCAAAGGGGCAAGCGTAGGTCCATGCTCGAGAAGCTGCTGCAATTTTCGCTCGCGAATCGCTTGTTTGCGTTCGTGCTCGCGACTGTCCTCGGAGCGTTCGGTTACTACGCCTTCAAGAACCTCACGATCGAGGCCTTTCCCGATCCCACGGATACCCAGGTTCAGGTCATCACGATATTTCCGGGCCAGCCTACCGAGGAAGTGGAGCGACGCGTGTCGCTGCCGCTCGAGCGCGCACTGAACGGCACGCCCGGTCTGTCGCGCCTGCGCAGCATCTCGCTCTTCGGGCTGTCCTTCGTGACGCTCACGTTCGAGGACGGCGTCGATCCGCTCGCCGTGCGCCAGCAAACGGTCGAGCGCATGGCCGACGCCGAGCTCCCTGAAGGCGTGCATCCCTCGCTCGGTCCGATGGCGACGCCGATCGGTGAGGTGTATCGCTACACGCTGAAGGGCAAAGGCGCCGATCCGATGCAGCTTCGCACACTGCAGGAGTGGGTCGTGCGGCCACGCCTGCTGCAAGCGCCGGGCGTCGCCGACGTCGTGTCGTACGGCGGCCTCGTGCGTGAGGTGCACGTAACGCCCGAGCCGACGCGCATGGCTGCGCTCGGCGTGGGACTCGGCGACATCTCGGGCGCGCTACAAAAGGCGAGCGCCAACGCGACCGGCGGCTACGTCGAGCGTGGGGCCGAAATGTTCGTGATTCGGAGCCTCGGTATCTTCAACGGGCTCGAGGACGTGAAGCGCGTGCGCGTCGGCTTCCACGACGGCGTGCCCGTCACGGTGAAGGACGTGGCGCAAGTCAGCGACGGCTACCAGCCGCGCCAGGGCGTCGTCACGCGCGGCCTCGACGAAGACGCCGTGGAAGGCATCGTGCTGATGCGCCGCGGGCAGAATCCGTCCGTCGTGCTCGGCGGCTTGCGCGAGAAGATCCAGGAGCTCAATACCCGCATCCTGCCGGGCGGCATCACCGTCAGTCCCTTCTACGACCGCACGGACCTCGTCCACACGACGCTCGAGACGGTGTTTCACAACCTGCTCGAGGGCGCGGCGCTCGTCGTGCTCGTGCTGTTCGCGTTCATGCTCTCGATTCGCGCGTCGCTGATCGTCGCGGCGGCGATTCCCCTCTCCCTCGCAGCGTCGTTCGCGTACCTCTACGCGCGCGGCATGTCCGCGAACCTGCTCTCGATGGGCGCGGTCGACTTCGGCATCATCGTCGACGGCGCCGTCATCCTCGTCGAGCACCTGTTCCACAAACTGTCGCACCGCGAGGAAAGCGACACGCGTTCGCTCGCCGAAGCCGTCTTCCAAACCGCGAAGGAAGTCGCCCGGCCGACGCTGTTCTCGCTCTTGATCATCATCGCGGCGTATTTGCCGATTTTCTCGCTGCAGCGCGTCGAGGGCCGCATTTTCTCACCGCTCGCGAACACGGTCGTGAGCGCGCTCGTCGGCGCCCTGCTCATGACGTTCACGCTCGTGCCGGTGCTCTGCTACTTCGCGCTCAAGAAGCCGAAGCCGCTCCGCGATTCGCCGTTGCTCGTGTGGGCTCAACGCGCGTTCGACCCCTCGCTGCGCTTCGCGATGAACAACGTCGCAGCCGTCTTGATCGCCGCCGCGGGCGCGCTCGTCGCGACGGGGATCCTGTTGCCGCGGCTCGGTTCGGAGTTCCTACCCGCTCTGAACGAAGGCGCGCTCTACGTCACCTTCACGCTGCCCGGCAACATGTCGCTCAGCGAGGGGCGCAAGCTCACGCCGAAGCTGAAATCGCTGCTCGAGCGCACGCCAGAAGTGACCGAGGTGCTCTCGCAGCTCGGCCGGCCCGAGGACGGCACCGACCCGACGCTGCCGTCGAACCTCGAGATCTTCGTGAAGTTGAAGCCACTCGACAAGTGGCGCCCGAGCATGCCGGACCTCGACGCGCTCGTCGTCGAGATGGCGAAGAACCTGAGCGAGGTGCCGGGCATCGACTACAACTTCTCGCAGCCGATCCGCGACAACGTCGCCGAAAATATCTCGGGCCAGTTCGGACAAATCGCGCTCAAGATTTACGGCGAGGATCTGGAAGAGCTCCAGAGCGCCGCCGAAAAGGCCGATTTGACGCTTTCGAAGATTCCGGGAGCGGCCGACGTGGGTGTCGTGAAAGCGGGCGAGACACCGCAACTCGCCGTGCACATCGATCGCGCGGCGCTCGCGCGCTTCGACCTCGATCTCGGCGACGTGCAGGACTACGTCGAGACGGCGATGGGCGGGCACGTCGCGAGCGAAATTTGGGAGGGCGAGCGGCGCTTCGACGTGACGGTGCGCTTGCCGCCTTCGACGCGCAAGGATCTCGGCGCCATCTCGCGCATCATGCTGCCGCTCAAGAACGGATCCTTGATCCCGCTCTCGGCCGTGGCGGAAGTGAGCATGGGCACGGGCCGCGCGGCGATCACGCGCGAGAACGGCCGTCGCTACGTCGGCGTGCGCATGAACGTGCGCAACCGTGATCTCGGCTCGTTCGTCGCTGAAGCGCAGCGGCGCGTCGGCGACGAGGTGAAGCTGCCGGCCGGCTATCAGATGGTCTGGGGCGGTGAATTCGAGAACCAGCAGCGCGCGATGCAGCGGCTCAAGCTCGTGATTCCGCTCGCGCTCCTGATCACGTTCCTGCTCCTGTTCTCGGCCTTCGGCTCGGTGTTCGACGCGGCGCTCATCCTCGTCAACGTGCCGTTCGCGCTGATCGGCGGCGTGGTCGCGCTGGCGTGCGCCAGCATGCCGCTCTCCGTATCCGCCGCGGTCGGCTTCATCGCGCTGCTCGGCCAGGCGGTGCTGAACGGCGTGCTCGTCGTGGCCGCGATTCGCGCGCGGCTCACGGCGGGCGAACCGCTGTACGACGCCGTCGTCGCCGGCACGCGCGAACGGCTCCGGGCCGTGCTCGTGACGGCGCTGCTCGCATCACTCGGACTTTTGCCGGCCGCGCTCTCACACGCGATCGGCAGTGAAACCCAACGACCGATCGCGGTCGTCGTGGTCGGCGGCACGCTGTCGGCGGCGCTGCTCACGCTCATCGTACTTCCGGTGACCTTTTACTTGGCGAGTCGAATTCGCGAGGGGCTTTCGGCTCGACGGCTCGAAACGCAAGCGACGGCAGGAGCCTAAGACCTGCGAGGTACCCATGACGATCGAAGCTAGCCACTACGAACAACCCGAACAGACGGATTCCGCCCACACCGACCAAGACCCGGTCGATTCCCACTTCTTCTGGGTCGATGCCGGTGACGGAGGCGTCCCGCCGCCGCTCGACGTCGTCGAGCGCGCGTACGTCGCCCGCGTCCTCTCCCACACGTCGGGCAAGCGACTCGCGGCGGCGCACCTGCTCGGGATCTCCTACCCGACGTTCCTCAAGCGCCTGCGCGAGCTCGGCTTCGATCGCCCGGCGCCGCGTTCGACGCGTAACGGCACGTAGCGCACGGCGCGGCTCGGGTGGGGAACCGGTGCCAGGCGCCTGCGCGAAGGACCGGGAGCTGGGCGGCATTTACATCGCGCCCACGATCCCACATGGTCCCGCTATGATGGTTCCGGCGAAGCGCTCGGCTCGGGCCTGCCTCGTCGCGATGGGGCTCTTCGGCTGCGGTCACTCGGAGAACGAGTGGCAAACCGAGCTCCAGAAATACAACCGGCTGCTCGCGATGCACCAGCAGACGGTCAACCAAAGCGAGGCGCTCAAGCTCGAGCTCGCGCAGACGATCGCTCAGGTCGAGCAGCTCAAGACCGATCTGCAGAAGATGGGCCTCAATCTCGAGACGGTGAATGAGGAGCTGCAGCAGACGGGCACGCAGAAAGAGCAGCTATCCAAGAGCGTGCAAGACATGCAGCGCGCGCTCGACGAATACAAAACGCGCGCCGCTCAGCTCGAACGCATCAAGCAGCGCTTCGAGGAAGTCCGCAACAAGCTGAAGAAGCTCACCGATCTCGGGCTCAAGGTAGAGATTCGGCGCAACCGCATGGTGATCCGCTTGCCGGGTGACGTGCTCTTCGCCTCCGGCCAGGACAAACTCCGCCCCGAGGGCGTCAAGGTGCTCGACGCCGTCGCGGAGGTCATTCGAAAGGACCCGCAGCTTGCAGGGCGCTACTTCCAGGTCGCCGGCCACACCGACAACAAGCCGCTCGCGGGTGGCCGTTTCGAGGACAACTGGGGCCTGTCGGTCATGCGAGCGCGACAGGTGCTCGTCTACTTGATCAGCCCCGTCGATCCGAAGAAGGGCGGCGGCGGCTTGGATCCGACCCGCCTACACGCAGCCGGCTACGGCGAGACCGATCCCGTGGCCAATAACGACACGGACGAGGGCCGCCAGCAGAACCGGCGGGTCGAGCTCGTCCTGCTCCCGGACGTGGAAGAAATGCTCGATCTGCGCTCCTTGCTCTAAATGCGACCGCAGGATACGCCCGTTCAGATACCCGCGAGAAACCCCGGCCATGCGCCCGACGTACCTGGTGCGTGTCCGTTGCCCTGGCTGGCGTAGCGCTCGTGACCGGTTTAAGGTCGCTCCGGGTGGACACTCGGGCCGCTGCTCCGCCATCAGCCGAAGAACTGATGGAAGCCTACGTCGGCGGCAGCGCAGAAGCGTTCAGCCATCTCTACAGGCGCATCTCGCCGAGCCTGATGGGTTACCTGCTGCGACTCACCCGTAGTCGCGTGCGGGCCGAAGACCTACTTCAGATTACATTTTCCAAGATCCACCGCGCTCGCGAGAGCTACCTCAAAGGGGCGCCGGTGCTGCCCTGGGCGCTCGCGATCGCTCGGCGCTCTTTTCTAGACGAGCGACGTGCGGCAAAGTCGCGATCAGAGGAACTATCGCCCGATGGCACGCTCCCCGAGCCGCCTCCCGTCCAAGAGGGGACGCCCAACGACGTCTCGGTCGCGCTCGAACGCGCCCTCGACGCATTGCCCGAGTCCTACCGTGAGGCGATTCAGCTGACGAAGATTTCCGGCCTCAGCATTGCAGAAGCGGCCTCCGTGCTCGGCGCGACCGAAACGGCCGTGAAGCTTCGGGTGCACCGCGGCTACAACCTGCTCCGCAAAGAGCTCGAACGCTTCGCGAGGCCGGCGTGAGCGAGCGCGATCCGCTCGACGACTTGCCGTGGCCGTCGCCACCGACGCCGTGCGCGCGCGTGAGCGGTGCCATCCACCAAACGTGCACCAAGAACCTCGCAGGGCGGAGCTGCAAGAGCGCTCAACGGCGCACGGCGGTGACGCTCTTGATCTTCGCCGTCGTGGTCGGGCTCTTCTCGTGGCGCGCCGTGGCGTACGACATCCCGGAAGGCTTCATCCGCACGGGACTCTTGGGGGCGCTCGGCTGGTCAGTGGTGCTCACGGTGACGCTCTTGTTCGGTCTGGCGAGTCCACCCGGGCGCCGGCCGAAGCGGCTGGTGCGCGTCGCGATCGCGGCGCTCGTTCCCATCGTTTTTTTCGTGTACCTCACGAATACGGCTGCAGCGCACGTCGCGTTCGGCACGTTCGCGCAGGGTGCGTCGGCTGATCACGCGGTTCGTTGCGGCGCGATTTGCTTCGGCGTGGGAGCGCTGATGTCGGCCGGATTGATGCTGCTCTGGCGCCGCACCGATCCGCTCACGCCCGGTACTTCGGGTGCTCTCGTGGGTTTGGTGGGAGGCATGGGGAGCGCGCTCGGCATGGGCGTGGCGTGTCCGAGCCACGAAGCGTGGCATCTCTGTGTTTCCCACGGCGTCGTCGTGGCGTCGCTCGTCGTACTCGGCGCGGCGGCGGGCCGTCGCCTGCTCGCACCGTGAAACTCCCACGACGCGCACTCGACTGGCTCGTCTGGGCCGCCATCGGCGGCGCCGCGTTCGTGATGCTGCGCCGCCGCGACTCCGGTCCGGCCGAGGGCAGCTCGGCGCCCCGCATCAATCTGCCGCTCGTGGGCAAGGCCGAGCGTTTCGAGCTCGACAAAGCGCGCGGCAAGCCGGTCGTGCTCGAGGTGTTCGCGAGTTGGTGCAGCACCTGCCGTCGCGCCGCGCCCGTGCTCGCCGAGGCGTATCGCTCGCACGCGGCGAATGACGTGGCGTTCCTTGCCGTGAGCGTCGACGACTCGCTTGGCGACGCGGCGCGCGCCAAGGAGCGCTGGGGCATTCCGTACGACGTCGCGCTCGACGACGGCAGCGTGCAGCGCGGTTACAAGGTCTCGCTCTTGCCGACGGTCGTGGTCATCGGCCGCGACGGCGTGGTGCGCCATACGACGACGGGCATCCCGTCGAGCAAAGAGCTCGACGCCTGGATCGCCGAACGCTGACGGTCACGCCGCGCGTTGACGCTCGCACCGCGCGCTGACGGCTCGCACCGTGCCGCTCGCACCGCGCAAGATCGCGTCGAACACGCCCGTCTCGCTATTCGTCGTCGTGGGGCGGCGAAGGGATCGCCGTCGCGGGCGGCGCGGCGAGCAGCTGCAGCGTCGGCGTGTCCGGCGGCTTCGGCCTGAAATTCGGGTCGTCGGGGCCGCGCGACACGACCTTCCAAATCGGACCCTGGCGCTGGAGTTTGTCGAGTGTCGTCACCGGGCCGCCGGGCTTCACCGTCGTCACGCGGACGGTTGCATCCGTCGCCGAGCGTTCGAGCAGCGCGGCCGTGCTCTCGACGGACTTTTCGAGGGTCTTGCGCTTCATGGCGCAGTCCTGAGCTTTGACGGCACAGTCGGCCTTGGCTTTGGCGACCTCGGCGGCGGCGTCGCCCATGGCGAGCTGCGCTGCGCCCTCGAAGTCGAGCTGAACGAGGCGCTGTTGCATCTCGAGCGCGGCGTCCTTGGGGTCGCGGGCGAGCTCCTCGAGCTTCACCGTGCGCGGGCGCCGCGTTTCACGAGGCGGGTGGTAGTTGCAGGCAGCGCGCGCGAAGACCCAGAGCGCGAGCGTCACGATGCCCATGAAACCGAGCATCGAGATCGTGAGCTTGTCGGGCGCGTCGATTTCGCGCTCGTCCGTCGGAACCGGCGGCTTCGGCTTCTTCTTTTTGACCGGCCGCCGCTCGCGGCGCTCCTCGTCTACGTCCGCCGCGGAGGCTACGTCCTGGTCGCTCTCGCTCGCCATGGGCGCCTCTTGAAACCACGCGAACCCCGGCCGTGCAAGCGATTCCGGGAGTTTGGCAGGAAACTCGCGCTTCGGCCGTGCCGATGAAGGCTCGTGCGTCGATGGATCGTTTGGCTGCTTACCGGCTGTTCGGCCGGCGCTCCCCTGCCCCCACAGGCCGCCGCCCTCAATGCGGCGGGGGTCGAGGCGCTCAAACGCGGTGACCTCGAGACGGCGGACGCTCGGTTGAGCGTCGCGCTCGAATACAGTCCGCACTTCGTCGAAGCGCTCGTCAATCTCGGCTTGGTCGAGCTCGAGCGCGGGAACTTCGAGCGGGCGCGGCTGCTCTGCGAGCGGGCCCGGCGGCTCAACCCCGACGTGGCACAACCGCATCACGCGCTCGGTGTGCTCGCCGAACGCGAGCGCCGCCCCGACGCCGCCTCGGAGCACTATTACGACGCCCTGCGCGTCGATCCGGGCTTCGCGCCGTCCCGCCAAAACCTCGCGCGGCTCCTGTTTCGGGGCGGGCTCAGCGAAGAAGCGCTCGTGCAATACGAACGTCTCGTCCAAGTCGCACCGAACGACCCGAGCGCCGAAGCCGGCCTCGTCGAGACGCTCATTCGCCTCGGTCGCCGCGACGAAGCCGAAGCTCGGCTTTTACCGGCGCTCGAGCGCTTTCCCGACGCACCGGAGCTCCTGATCTTGCACGCGCGTTCCCTCTTGCGAACAGGTCATATCGAGCAAGCGGTCGCGGCGCTGTCTCCACTCGCTGCCCGGCACGACGAGTTCGGTGCCGCCGCCCTCGCCTGGCTCGCCACGGCCGAGCTCGCGCGCGGCAACGCCGAGGGCGCAGTGGCACACGCTCGTCGCGCACTCGCGCTCGAGCCGGACAACAGCATCGCGACGTACGCTCTCGCGCTCGGCCTGCGCGAGCTCCGCGTCCCGGAAGCCGAAGCCTGGCTCGCGCGGGCTCGCCGCACTTCCCCGTCGGATCCGCTGTTACAATCACCGCCGCCTCGTGTTCGCTGACCCCACCTCACGCCGTTGGCTCGTGCTGCGCGCGCTGGCGGAAGAGCGCCTGCGCGAGGGATTTCTCGGCCGCGCGGCGCGTGTGTACGGCTGGGGCATCGCCGTGTCGTACGGCGCGCTCATGCTCGTCGCGCCCGGTAGCGCGTTCACACTGTTCACGCGCGCGGTCGTTACCGGCGCCGGCATCGTCGGCACCCTGGTGGCGAGCGCGCTCTTGCGTGACGTGCTCGCTGAGCCACGACGCAACGCCGTCGCGAGCCTGGCGCGCGAAAACGGCTTCGGGCCGCGCGAGCTTCTCCTGGCGCGCGGCGCCGCCGCAAGCGTGCGCTTCGTCAAAGTCATCGGCGTGCCGGGCGCCGTGCTCGCGTGCCTCGCGCTCGCCATGCACGTCGTGCAAGCCGGAGCCGCGCGGTGACGGAGGTCGAGCTCCGCGGGGTCGCTCACGGCGCGCTACGTGCCGCTGCAGGCAGCTTCACGCCCGCGTGCACGGTCGTGCTCGGTGACGACGCGCGCGCACTCGCGACGTTGGTCGCGGTCATGAGCGGCGCCGTAAGGCCCGACCGCGGCGTGGTGCTCTTCGACGGCGCGCCGCTCGTGAGGACACCGGGCGCACGGCGCCGCGTCGCGTCGTTGCTGGAGGCCGAGACCCTTCCGTTCGCACGCGATGTCGACACGGCCGTGGCGCGTGCGCTCGAGGCGCGCGGCGACGTGCGGCAACCGCACGACGTGCTCGCGCCCTTCGGCCTCGACGTCTGGAGCCACCGCGCGCAACGCGAGCTCGACCGCGACGAGCTGCGCTCGCTCGCGCTCGCGCTCGCGCTCAGCCACGAGCAAGCGGACGTCCTCGTTTTGTACGAGCCGTTCGCGACGAGCATTTCGGCTGCGACCCACATCGAAGCGGCCATTCGTCGCTGCGTCGAGCGGGGCGCCGTCGTCGTCGTTGCGACGGCAAGCCGCGCAGGTGCGCTGCATTGGGGCGGGCCGCACTGCAGCGTCCGCGATGGCGTGCTGGCGCGTTTCACGCGTGACAGCGTGCCGGCGAGCGTGGGAACGCCGCCGTGAGCGTGCGGCTCGGTGCGGACACGGCGTGGGATCTGCTCGCACGCTCGCGGCTCAAAGCCTACGCGCTCGGCGCCGCGGCCGTCGTCGTCACGTCGGGTTTGCACGAACGCACGAGCGACGCGAGCGGCGCCGATCGCGCGCTGCTCGGTCTGACGCTGCCGTTCATCGTGCCCGCCGCCTGCTATGCGGTGTTCGACTGCGCCTACGACGGCTCGAAGAGCTCGCTGCGTGTCGAGCCGCTCGCGCGTTACGGCGCTGATCGCTGGCGCGTCACGCTCGGCATCGACACCGTGGCGGTCGCTGCTTGCGCCGTCCTCGCAGCGGGCCTCGCGCTGCTCGCTGTACTCGCGGCGAGCGCCGTGCCAGCGCACGCGCTCGGCGATCTCTACGCGAGTGCGTGGGGCGGCGCGCTCGTGGGCGCAGCGTATGGGGGCCTTTTGGCGCTCGGGTCCACGTGGGGTCGTGCGGGCCGACTTTGGCTACTCTTCGGCGATTGGTTCTTCGGCTCCGGGACGGGCGCGGCCGCGCTGCCGTGGGTGCGTGGCCACGCACGCAGTCTGCTCGGCGGCGAGCCCGTGCTCCGTACGTCCCCGGCCTTGGCGACGGTTTCGCTAGTAGTGCTCGGCTCGCTGTTCGTGCTGGCTAGTGCAAGGCGCGGGCCAAGATGACGCCGAAACTGAACGCCGAGACTGACCGCCTGCTCGCTTCATTGCCGCGCAGCGCACGCTGGACGAACGATATCAAAGTGGCAAAGTAGCGACCAGTGCGCGGTATCGTCTGCGAATTCAAGAGTTACTCCGCGCTCGAAAGCGTCCTCGCCCGAGGGCACGAGGAGCGCGATTTCGAGCTGCCGCACTGCGATGCGGTACGAGACGGCGAATGGCTGGTCGTCACCATCGTCGTCGGCGACGAATCGACGAGCGTCGCGGGCCGCGTCGACGAGCACGGCGAAGGATTTCGTCTCGCATTCGAAGAGCGCGATTGGGAGCGCTTGCACGGTTTCGTCGAGGACGGCGGGCCCCCCTCGCTGCGACCCGCCGAGCACGCCAACGTCCCGCACCCGGTGTGCGCGGCCCCCGGCACGCGCGTCCTCGTCGTTGACGACGACAGCGCGCAACAGACCATCGTCGGGGCCATGCTGAAGGCCTCCGGCATTTGCGCCGTTTCCGTCGGCAGCGCGGAAGAAGCACTCCAGACGCTCAAGACGGTGCCCATCGACCTCGTCGTCCTCGACTGGTCGCTCCCCGGCATGAGCGGCCTCGAGCTTTGTTCCAAACTGCGCCAAGAAGCGCGCTTCAGCGGCTTGCCCGTGCTCTTTCTCACGGCGCACTCCGCGAGCGACGATCTCGTCACCGCGTTCGAGGCCGGCGCCGACGACTTCGTGAGCAAACCGTTCCGCGCGCCCGAGCTCAAGGCGCGCGTGCTTGGCCTGCTCCGGCGCACGCAAGCACCGGCGCTCGCCGTCGGGCACTGACCGGCGCGGCTCAGCGGTTTTCGCGAAAGGCTTCGGCGGGCCGGAGGCGCGCGGCGTACTGCGCGGGCCAGACCGTGGCGACGAGACAGACGAGCACGGCAAAGACGCCGACCCACGCGAAGTCGCTCGCGCGCATCAGCACCGGTAGCTTCGAGATGAAGTACACCTTGGGATCGAGCGGCAAACCGTAGACGTTCAAGAGCTTGCAGATCACGTAGCCGAGGCCGAGTCCGGCCGCCGCGCCCGCGAGACCGATGATGCCGCCCTGATACAGAAAGGTGCGGAGCAGCGCGGTGTTGCGCGCGCCCATGGCTTTGAGCACGGCTATCTCACGCTTCTTGTCGAGGACGACCATGATGAGCGTCGCGATCACGGTGAACGCCGCGACCACGATGATGAGCGCCAAGACGAGGCTCATCAGGATCTGCTGAATGCGCAGGGCCGTGAAGAGTCCGTGATTCAGCTCTTCCCAATCGAGCGTGTGATAGACGCCGTTCGCGAGCGCCTCGTCGACGCGTTCTTTGACCTCGCGCGCGCGATCGATGTCCGCCACCTTCATTTCGACGCCCGTCACGCTGTCGCCGGAGTCGTAGAAGGCTTGTGACTCGTAAAGGTCCGTGTAAACGAGCTTCGAGTCGTACTGGTCGAAGCCGGCGTCGAAGATCGCGGTGACACGGAACTGCTTGGCGACGGGCGCGTGCATCGCGCCGCGCGCGTAGACGAAGCCGATCGTCGGCGAGGTCACCTGCAAGCAGTCGCCGAGTTTCGCGCTCAGGTTGCGCGCGAGCGTCGCGCCGATGATGATGCCGGGCAATTTCTCGATGGCTTCGGGGCTGCGGCACGGATCGGGATCGATGTCGGCCGGCAGCACGTCCACGTCGGGCAGCGCCACGGCAAAGCCGTTTTTCGGCTCGATGCTGCCCACGGGTGCACCAGGCGGCAAATCGGGTTCGAGGCCTGCGGCTGGCTTCGCCGGCGCATCCACGCTCACCGCAGCGTCGGGCGACGGCGCGCCGGCATCCGCGTCGAGCGACTGCTCGTGGACCATGCGCTCGAGGTCGCTCAAAAATCCCCCCGACTTCTGCTTCTTCGCGGGCGCATCCCCAAGCGACGAGGACGGCGGCGGCAGAGCGTCCTCGAGCACGCTTGCTCGGCGTCGCTCGGGCGGCTTCGAGCCTTCCACGCGGAGGCCCTTCATGTTGCCCTTGACGATGTGGCGCGGCAGATCGAGCACCCGTTCGGCAGCCACGGGGTCGATACCCTTCAAGAGCACGCCAGTCGCCGTGTGCTCGCCGTGCGTCACCATCATGGGGTTGATGACGAAGGGCGCGACGCCGATCACGCCGGGCACCTTCTTCACGATATCCATCACCTTGCGGTACTCTTGGAAGTCGCTCGAATACTTGAGCACGAGCACGTGCGCGTTGACGCCGAGCACCTTCTCGCGAAACTCGGAGCGGAATCCCCCGGTGACGCTGATGACCGTCGCGAGCGCCGCGACGCCGAGCGCGACGCCGAGAATCGCGAAGAGCGTGCCCACGGAAACGCTCGCTTGCTTCTTCGAGCGCATGTAGCGCAGCGCGAGCGTGACTGGAAAACCCATACGGGCCCCCATCTAGCACCGTCGCCGCGCGCTTCGTGCGCGCATCGAAAAAGTGGGCGCTCGAACCACCGTCGCCTACCTTCGAGCGGCGGCCGACGGGGCTCGGGCCCGAGCGACTGCCGCGGCAGCGGGGGAATCGGTACGCAACCGTTGCGGAGCCGGAGGACCAGCCGGGCTAGCGGCCCTGGCACAAACGAGGCAAAATCAATCGGCTCTTCTTCGACTGCACTGAGCTGACATGGGCTCGGCCCTTGCATGCTCACTGTCGTTTTGTGCGAGGGTTGCACAGGCGCCCGTTCTGAAGACGCGACGTACGACCGGTCAAGGAACCCATAGGTAACGAGAAGGCGATGACCGAGGCGAAGAACAGGCCCGCGGGGGGCGTCCCGAGACCTAGTCCGCAAAGCGTGACGGGCCCTCGCCTCGCCGGCAGCGAGCCCGGCAGCGGAACGGTCAGCGTCCCCGCGACCACTTCGGCCCCGGACGGGACGCGCCTGCGCATCGTGACGGTCGCTCCGGGCACGCAATCGTTGCCCGATGTGGAGGCGCCGAGCCGCGGGCGGCGTGATCCCTACGTCGGCTCGATCATCGACGGCCGCTACAAGGTCGAGACCGTGCTCGGCGAAGGCGGCATGGGCGTCGTCTACCGCTGCGTCCACACGATCATCGGCAAGCGCCTCGCGCTCAAGGTGCTGCGCGCCGATCTCGCGCGCGACAAGGAAGTGACCGAGCGCTTCTTGAACGAAGCGAAAGCCGCCTCGGCGATCGGCAACCCGCACATCATCGACATCAGCGACTTCGGTCAGTTCGCGGACGGCTCCGCGTACTTCGTGATGGAGTTTTTGACCGGACGCGCGCTCAACGGCGTCGGCGACGACGGCCAGCGCATGTCGATGGATCGCATCCTGAAGGTCGGGCGTCAGCTCGGCGAGGGGCTCGCCGCCGCGCACGCGGCCGGCATCGTCCACCGCGATCTCAAACCGGACAACATCTTCCTCATCGAGCGCGGCGCCGAAAAGGACTTCGTGAAGATCCTCGATTTCGGCATCGCCAAGGTGTCGACCTCGGAGGGCAAGCTCACGCGTGCCGGCGCCGTGTTCGGGACGCCGCACTACATGTCGCCCGAGCAAGCCGCCGGCAATTCGGTCGACCACCGCGGCGACATTTACTCGGTGGGCGTCATTCTCTACGAGCTCGTGAGCGGCCGCGTGCCGTTCGACGCCGACAACTTCATGGGCGTCCTCACTCAGCACATGTACAAGGCGCCGCCGCCGCTGCGCGAAGCGACGCCCGCGCCCGAGCTCCTGCCGGACGGCCTCGAGGCAATCGTGATGAAGTGCCTCGCGAAACGGCCAGAGCAGCGCTACCAGTCGATGAAAGAGTTCGTCGATGACATCGACAAGGTCATCGCGGGCGCGCGGCCTGCCGCCGCGCGTGAGCGCAGCGAGGATCTCACCGAGCCCGGCTCGTACTATGACGACGACCTCGGAGCGTCCCGCACACGCCGGCGCGCGCCGTGGATCGCGCTCGGTGTGGCGGCGCTGATCGGGCTCGCTGGGCTCGCCGTCGTGCTCTCTCGACGCGCCCCGCCGCCCGCCCCGGCGCCGCACGCCGTTGCGACCGCGGAGCCGGGAAAGACCGCCCCTTCGCGCGCCGACGAGCCGCACACGGCTCCCGGTCCGGCGCTCAAGCAGGTCATCGTCGCGACGGAGCCGGTCGCCGCGGAAATCTTCAAGGGCGATGAGAGCCTCGGGACGAGCCCCGTGAGCGTGCAAGTGCCCGAAGGCCAGAGCGTCGAGCTCGTGATCCGGGCCGAGGGTTTCAAGGAGAGCCACGTCGTCGTGGACGGTCAGGACGCGAGCCAGAGCATCAAGCTCGAGCACGTCGCGCTGAAGACGAAGCCGCAAAAGGCGCCGGTCGCGACGGCCACCAAGCCGGGCGCCCCCGGCAAGCCGAAAGGGTCGAGCATGGGCCCCCACGAAATCGTCGACCCCTGGAGTAAGTGAGCCCGTGAAGCGTCGCCGCGCCCGCGTGCGACGAAGCCGGTTCTAGTACTAGGCTTTCGCCATGCGCGACACGGCGCGCCTGCGCGCGAGCATTCCCGAGGACGTTCGGCACCTTTGCGTGCGGCTGGCGGAAGGCGGCCACCGGGCGTGGGCCGTGGGCGGCTGCATTCGCGACGAGCTCCTCGCCGAGCTGCGCGGCGCGCCGACCGAGCACAGGAACGACTGGGACATCGCGACGAGCGCACGGCCCGAAGCGGTGATGAAGCTCTTCCGGCGCGTGATCCCCACGGGGCTCAAGCACGGCACGGTCACCGTGCTCTTCGACGACCGCGCGTACGAGGTGACCACGCTGCGCGGCGAGACGACGTACAGCGACGGCCGGCGACCCGACAGCGTGTTCTTCGTCGAGGACATCAAAGACGATCTGGCGCGCCGGGATTTCACGATCAACGCGATGGCGTACGACGTGCTCGCCGATCGACTGATCGATCCGTTCGGCGGCCTCGCCGATCTCGAGCAGAAGCGTTTGCGCGCCGTGGGCGAGCCTGCCGCGCGCTTCGCCGAGGACGGGCTGCGCGTGCTCCGCGCCGCGCGCTTCGTCGCCACGCTCGAGCTCGAGCTCGATCCGGAAACGGAGCGCGCCATCGAGCCGTCGCTCGCGAGTTACCGCAAGGTGAGCGCCGAGCGCATTCGCGACGAATGGCTCAAGACGATGAAGGCGCGCACGCCGAGCCGCGCGTTCGGCGTGATGCAGCAGCACGGCATCCTCGCGATCAGCGCGCCGGAGCTGCTCGAGTCCGTGGGCTGCGAGCAAAATCGCTATCACGCGTACGACGTGTGGGGACACGCGCTCCACTGCCTCGACGCCTGTCCGCCCGTCCCCGTCCTGCGCGTCGCCGGCCTGCTCCACGACGTGGGCAAGCCGCGCTCGCGCGCGTTCAGCGAGAAGAACCAGGACTACACGTTTTACGATCACGATCGCATCGGCGCCGAAATGGTCGATCCGCTGCTCTCGCGGCTCCGCTTTTCGACCGAGGAACGCGAGCGCATCGTGGCGCTCGTTCGCCATCACATCATCTGTTACGACGAGCAGTGGTCGGACGCGGCCGTGCGGCGCTGGCTCCGCCGCGTCACGCCCGAGCTCGCCGAGGATCTGTACGTGCTCTGCCACGCCGACATCGTCGCCAAAGGTCGCGAGCACGGCGAGGATCTCAAGAACCTCGCGGGACTCAAGCTGCACGCCGCCCGCGTCATGTCCGAAGGCGCAGCCTTCGGCGTGAAGGACCTCGCCATCGACGGCCGCACGTTGATGCAAGAACTCCGGCTGCCGCCGAGCCGGCGCATCGGAGAGGTATTGCGCGAGCTGCTCGAAGACGTGATCGAAAATCCGTCGCTCAACGAGAGCTCGAAGCTGCTCGCCCGCGCGAAGAGCATCCTCGAGCGCTCGGCCGAGTGAGCCTCGAAAGTCCGTTGGTGTTGGTGGGCACGGTTTCTGCGACACAGGGTCCTTGCCGTGCCGGCAGCGGGCCGCCGAACCGCGACTGACCCGCGCCGCAGCGGGCGCCCGGAGCGCGCGGGCGCGGCCGCGGACGGCGTGCAAAAATGCGGTGGTGGAACGGATGGCGCCCTCGACGCTCACTTCACGCACGCTGCCCGCCTTCAAAAGCCTCGCGCTCGTCGCGCTGACGGCGACGTTCGCCTGTCACGGCGCGGACTCGCACGAGAGCGCGGCCGGCGCGCGACCGGCGGCGACGGCCATGCTCGGAACGTCTGCTCAGGGTGCGTCCCCGGCCGCCACGGCTGCGGCTTCGAACGGTGCGAACCCCGAAGCGGCAATGGACTGCACCGCGCACCACGGCTCCGCCTGCACGGCAGACGAACGCGCGCGCGCAGCTACAACGCCAGCGCTCGCCGCCGTGGGTTCGACGCAAGTCGGCAAGTACGGCGCGCCGCTCGGCGCTGCGCCTACCGAAAGCCTCGCGTCGGTGCTCGCCGAACCCACGCGCTACGCCGGGCAATCCCTGCGCGTCGAAGGCCACGTGCGGCGGGCGTGCACCTCGATGGGCTGCTGGATGGAGCTCGCTCAGAGCAGTGCAGAAGACGCTCCGGCGTGCCGCGTGATCATGAAGGACCACGCCTTCTTCGTGCCGACGAACTCGGCCGGCTCGAACGCACGCGTCGAGGGCACGCTCGCCGTGCGCCGCATCGAGCCCGCGCAGGTCGCGCACATGGAAAGTGAAGGCGCTTCGTTTCCGCGCAAAGCCGCCGACGGCAGCGCGGACGAGGTGCGCTTCGTCGCGAGCGGCGTCGAGCTCTGGCGCGGGTCGTGACGGCGCGCCGAGAAGGCGCTCGAGGCCAGGGCGTCAGGCGCGCTTCGGCAAGAAAATGCGCGAGATGTCGAGCTCGACCGCTTCGAATGGAGCGATGCGAGCTCGCGCCGAGCAGGTCCTCGTACGTCGCGGGGCGCCGAACAGGCTGCACGCTTCGAGTATAGCGCTGCTCGAGCGCGACCCGCCTCAACGACGAAGGCCCGGTCGCTCTTGCGAGCGCCGGGCCTTGGCGTCTGCTGCTCTCGTTCGTGCGGCTTAGCTCGACGGCGCCGGCTTCGGCGCGCCGAAGAGGCTCGGGGAGCGCTTCTTTTCCGCGCGTTCCTTGCCGCGCTTTTCCGACCAGGTCGGGATGATGACGCGCTGGCGGCGCGGTAGCTCGCGGCCTTCGAGCGCGGCGTCGATCTCTTCGGAGTCGAGCGTTTCGCGTTCGAGCAGGGCTTGGGCGAGCCGGTCGAGCTTTTCGCGGTTGTCGGAGACGATCTTGATCGCGAGCTGGTGCTGGCTCTCGACGATGGCGCGCACCTCGTCGTCGATCTCGCGCGCGGTGTTCTCGGAGTAGTCCTCGCGACGCGAGGTCATCTCGCGACCGAGGAAGACGCTCTCCTCGTTTTCACCGTAGGCGATGGGGCCCATCTTCTTGCTCATGCCGAGCTCGCACACCATGGCGCGCGCGAGGCGCGTGGCGCGTTTGATGTCGTCCTGCGCGCCGGTCGTCACTTCGCCGAAGATCACCTCTTCCGCCACGCGACCGCCGAGGGCCATCGCGATGCGCGCCAAGGTCTGCCCGCGCGTCATGAGGTGGCGATCTTCGGTCGGCAGGAACATCGTCACGCCGAGCGCCGCGCCGCGCGGAATGATCGAGACCTTGTGCACCGCGTCGTTGCCGGGCACGAGCTTGCCGATGATCGTGTGACCTGCTTCGTGCCACGCCGCCGTGCGGCGTTCGGCTTCGCTCATCACCATCGAGCGTCGCTCGCTACCCATCAGGACCTTGTCCTTGGCGAGCTCGAAGTCCTCCATCGCGACCGCGTCCTTGTCCTGGCGGGCGGCGAGGAGCGCGGCTTCGTTCACGAGGTTTTCGAGATCCGCGCCCACGAAGCCAGGCGTGCCGGCCGCGAGGATGCCGAGGTCGACGTCGCCGACGAGCGGCACCTTCTTCGTGTGAACGGCGAGGATGCCCTCACGCCCGCGGATGTCGGGCCGCGGCACGGTGATGCGGCGGTCGAAACGACCGGGGCGCAGGATGGCGGGATCGAGCACGTCCGGGCGGTTGGTCGCCGCGATGATGATGACGCCTTCGTTCGACTCGAAGCCGTCCATCTCGACGAGCAGCTGGTTCAGCGTCTGCTCGCGCTCGTCGTGTCCGCCGCCGAGGCCGGCGCCAGGGTGGCGGCCGACGGCGTCGATCTCGTCGATGAAGATGATGCAGGGCGCGTGCTTCTTGCCCTGCTCGAACAGGTCGCGCACGCGGCTCGCGCCGACGCCGACGAACATCTCGACGAAGTCCGAGCCCGAGATGCTGAAGAACGGCACGCCCGCTTCGCCCGCGATCGCGCGCGCGAGCAGCGTCTTACCCGTGCCGGGCGGGCCCATCATCAAGACGCCCTTGGGGATGCGGCCGCCGAGGCGCTGGAACTTCTTCGGGTCCTTGAGGAAGGCGATGATCTCTTCGACCTCGTCCTTCGCTTCGTCGATGCCGGCAACGTCGGCGAACGTCACTTTGTTCTGCGACTCGCTGAGCAGGCGCGCGCGGCTCTTGCCGAAGCTCATCGCCTTGCCGCCGCCCGCTTGGAGCTGCCGCATGAACAGATAGAACATCACGATCACGAACAGCATCGGCAAAAGGATCGTGAGGAGGGGCGTGAGAAACGAGCCGCCTTCGTCCTTTTGGAATTTGACGCTCACTCCGTGCGAGAGGAGGTCGGACGCGTTGTCCTCGCTCGGCCCTACGGTGCGACCGTGTTCCTCCGCGCCCTTGCCCGCGGGGTTCTTCACGGTGAACGTGTAGTCGCGATCGCGAATCTCGACGGCTTCGATGTGCCGTTGATCACGCGGCGCCTTCACGAGCGCGATGAACTCGCTGTACGGCATCTCCGAGCGCTGCGGGCCGTCTTGGTCGTTCAGAAATTGCCAGATCGCCAGGAAGGCGACGATCAGGACCACCCAGAGCAAGAGTGTCTTGTGCGGTTGTCTCACGCGGGCCTCGAGCAAACAGCATGGCACCGCTCACTCGCTCCGTCGACCCCCGAAATCGCTGAAATCCGCTGAAACTCCACACGCCTTTCACGCGTAGAACTTTGGCGAAAAGGGGCTTAATCCACGTTCTTACGTGGACGTTCGTGAGCCTTCGGCCGCGTGGGGGCTGCTTTGGATCGCCCCGGCGCACACGCCGTCAGGCGCGGCGTGAGCGTCGCGTCGAGCGCGAGCACCGCGCCACCCGCGAGCCAAATCTCGCTGTTTCGCTGCGACAACATGAGGGCTCGCTCGAGCTGGCGACGCTGCGCGCGGCCGAGCCCCGCGTTACCCACCACGACATCGGTGTCGCAGAAGGCCTGTGTGGCGAGCATGTCGGAAAGTGCGTTCAGGTGGGCAACGATGCCGGGCGACAGCTCACGCAGCAGCGGCAAGAGCTCCTCGCGCACGCGGACGCGGAGATGACGGCGATCGCGGTTCGACGGGTCCTCGGCAAAGGGGACCGCGTGACGCCCGAGGTGCAAGAGCACGTCGCTCCGGCCCGCCCGCAAGAGCGGGCGCAGCCGTTTGCCCGCGATAGGCGGCAACACGGCGAGTCCGCGCGGGCCCGCCCCGCGCAGTAGGCGCAAAAGCACGGTTTCCGCGCGGTCGTCGGCATGGTGCGCCGTCGCGATGAAGGCCCCGCCGGCCCGTTCGGCTGCAGCCTCGAGGGCGGTGTAACGCGCCGTACGCGCCCGCGCCTGCAAGTTACCGCCTGCGGTGACAGATACGTGAGTGCGCTCGAACCGTACGCTCCTCGCCCGCGCATGGCGTTCGGCGAGGTCGAGCTCGGCCGCGGCCTCGGGACGTAAGCCGTGATCGACGCCGTG
The DNA here is from genome assembly GCA_025936115.1 of Polyangiaceae bacterium. Lineage (GTDB taxonomy): Bacteria > Myxococcota_A > Polyangia > Polyangiales > Polyangiaceae > PMG-095. Next base: position 104,864 of record JAICTZ010000011.1, on the reverse strand, counting down.
CGCCACGAGCTCGTAGCCGAGCTTCGGCGCGAGCCCGGCGAGCACGTCGAGCAGCGCCATCGAATCGGGGCCCCCGGAAACGGCACATAAAATCGTCGCCCCGCGCGGGACGGCACATTCCTCGCGCAACGTCCGCTCCGCCAGCTTGATCAGCGTAGGAGGATGTGAGCGGCGGGACCCGGACATGACTTGCGCCGGCAGCCGTCAGACGAGCTCGAACTCTTTGCAGAACTCGAACACCTCGAGCACGGCGAGGTCGAGCGCGTGGTGGGCGGCGACCGGGTACCCGTGGGCGCAGGCGGCGCGCTCCGGAACGAAGTGAGCGCAATGCTCGCAGGTGAACCGGAGCCGGTAGCGCGCGGCCTCGTCGCGCAAGACTGCGTTGACCTGTGTCTTCACGGCTCGCTCATTGGAACGGCTGCGCCGGCTGTCCGCGCTGGAAGAAGAAGCGAAAGAAACCTCGCACGTGGCTCTTCACCGTCGGATCGTCCGCCGTGGGCCCGTAGAGCAAGCGCGGATCGGCGAACGTGGCGTCGAAGGTGGCTTCCGTGAGGCGCTCGCTGGGATCCTCCTCGTTCGGGTCACCGCTGAAGAGGGAATTGAAGGTGATGGTGCCGTCCGTCGAATAGACGGTGCCGTTTTGCGCGTGGCAGCTCGCGTGCAGGTAGAGGCTCAAGCTGACCGGCGGCGGATCGGGGTCGTAGACGACCGGCACCCCCGGGGGCGTGACTCCAGGCGGCAGCCCGACGGCGATCGGCTCGTGCAGACGCGCGCGCAGGGTGGGCAGATCGTTGATCACCGCGAGGACACCGTCCGACATCTCTTCGATGTTGTCGCCGCGTTGCACGCGGACGAGCAGCGCGTCGGCGCGAAACGAGTCGGCGCCGAAAAAGTCGGGACCGAGATCGAACGGGCCGTTCCAGCAGTCTTCGACGTAGAGTCGGTCGCTTTTCACCCAGCCTTCACCGTGGCCGACGGTGCAGCCGGCAGCGCCGAGCGCGACAGCGAGCGCGAGCAGCCGTTTCACGCCGTGCCCTCCTCGTGCGCGGTGTGCGGGCCGGGCGCGCCGGAGGCGGGAGGGGTCGAAGCGCGCTGGCGCGACTCGCCGCCGAGCGTCGTCGTGTGCCGGATGACTCCCCCGCCGAGCACGCGCTCGCCGCGGACGAACACGGCGAACTGGCCGGGCACGACGGCGACGACCGGCTCGCGAAAGACGACGCGGAGGCCGCCCTGCTCCGCCTCGATGCGCGCCCCGTAACCCGTGCCGCGGTAGCGCACGAGCACGTCGCAATCGAACGGCGGCTCGAGGTCGGGGCCGAGGCTCGTCTCTTCGAGCAGCGCCGTGGTCGCGGCGAGCTCGGCGCGCTCACCGAGTCGCACGGCGGCGTTTTCGGCGTCGATGCCCACGACGTAGGCGCGCCGTCCAAGCGCGACACCCAGGTTTTTGCGCTGACCGAGCGTGAAGGCGTGAATGCCGTCGTGCTGGCCGACGGCGACGCCGCTCGCGTCGAGGATGGGCCCCGGGCGCACGCGCTCGGGCGCGCGCTCGGCGACGAACGCGTCGTAGCGCCCGTTCGGTACGAAGCAGAGCTCTTGGCTTTCGCCTTTGTCGGCGCCGGGCAGCGCGAGCGCGTGGGCCTCGGCGCGTACGGTCGCCTTGTCGAGCTCGCCGAGCGGGAACGCGAGGCGCGCGAGCGTCGCTTGGCCTAGCATGTGCAAGAAGTAACTCTGGTCCTTGGCGCGGTCGATGGCGCGGTGAAGCTCGTAACGTTCGCCGTGCTGCACGATGCGAGCGTAGTGACCCGTGGCGACGCGATCGGCGCCGAGCTCGGTCGCGAGCCGCAAGAGCTCGGGGATTTTCACGCCGCGATTGCAGCGCACGCAGGGGCTCGGGGTCGTCCCGCCCACGTACGCATCGACGAACGGATCGACGACGGTGTCGCGGAAGAGCTCGCGGCGATCGAACGCGTAATGCGGGAAGCCGAGTCGGTCGGCGACGCGACGCGCGTCGTGAATGTCCTCGGGAGCGCAGCAGCGCCCGCGCACGCTGCCGTCGTCCGGATAGTCCCAAAGATGCAGCGTGACACCGACGACCTCGTCGCCAGCGGCGAGCAAGCGCGCTGCAGCAACGGAGGAATCGACTCCGCCGCTCATGGCGACGAGGGTGCGCATGCGCACTGTCTTAGCACTGTCAGAAATTCGAGTTTCTTCCGGTGTTTTTAGATTCCTAGTGCCGCGTCCCGTAAGTTGCGATGCATTTGAGGAGGCACTAGGCACGCGCGAAGCGCGTGAGGGGGCGCGCCGGCAAAGCCGGCGCGGGGGCGGGACGCCCCCAGAAACAAGCTAGTGCGAGCGCTGCGAAGCAGCGCTGCGTGGCGCAGCCACGCTCCCAAGAATTGCATCGCAATTTTTGGGACACAGCACTAGAGCCTTGCGCGTTCGAGCGGCTTTGCCGGTCTGCCCTGCGGCCGATGCGTTCAGAGAGGCAGCCGGCGTTGGCTTCGCCAGAGCATTCGCGTGGCTTGTGGTCTCCCTCGCCGATCGTGATCTGGTCCTCCAAGACTCTGACAGTAGTGTCAGCACCATTCGCGGTGCGTCCGCGGCTCACTTCTTGCGCACGAACGTGAACGCAAATGCGTCGGCATTCGGGTTCGGTCCCTCGCCCCAACGGGCGCGGAGCACGAAGTAGTCGTTTCCCTGCACGAAGAGCTCGCCGCACTCCTGGGTCTTGTCGGGGCACACGGTGCGAAAGTGAATCAGCGTGCTCTCCGGCTTCTCGACGAGCGCAAAGAGCTTCATCTTCGGCGCGCATTTGCCGAGGAGCTTGGTCGCGATACGCACGAAGGCTTTCTGGTCGAACTTCTTCTCGGCCGGTGGCGGTCCGAGCGTGATCTCGTAACTGGCGGCGCCGTCCTTGGCGCTCCAAATTTTCACGCCGCCCTCGCTCTTGGTTTCGACCTTGGGCGGCAACGCGACACTGAAGCCGCCCTCGGCCGATTCGTAGCGCGTCCAGCCGTCGGGGATCTCTTTGGGCGGCGCGAGATCCGCGGGCGGGACGCCGGTCGCGATGCACTTTTCGGCGGCGCGAAAGGGCTTGGCGCAGCCCTCGGAGATCACGTTGGAGCACACGGAAAACTCCGGGTTACTGCGCGTGCAGCCGAGCGCCGCGCGCACGGCCGGCTCGCACACGTCGGGTGCGCCACCGTAACGGCTGCAGTAATTCTGTTTGCACGCCTCGACCTTTTCGGCGGAGCACTTCGCGCGTTGCGCGTCGCACATCTTCTCGCAGAGCTCGGAAATGGGCGGCGGCGGGGGCGGAGCCTTGGCCTCGGGCGCGCTCGACGAAGCGCCGGCGGCCGGCGCTTCGCTAGCGCTCGGCGCAGGCGCCTCGGACGTGGCGCTCGTGACGGGCGCTGTCGCCGCAGGCGCGGGCGCGGCTTGCGGTTCGGCTTGTTGCCCGGCGCACGCGACGAAGAGCCCCGTGCCTAGAACCGCGAACGCCTGCTTGCGGAGGGACATGTGCGAGCGGTATCGGGCCGCGCGCGCTCCGTCAAGTTCTGCGCCGTGGGCTCTACCCGCCTGAATCCCGCAGCTTCGCCGTGAGGCGCTTGATCGCGCGCGTGTGCAGGCGGCTTGCCCAGCTCTTGCTCAACCCGAGCTCGGCGGCGACGTGGTCGAAGCGCTCCCCTTCGAGGTAATGGCGGCGCACGAGCGTCGCTTCCTCGGGCGGTAGCTCGGTGATGGCGTGTTTCACGAGGGCGACGAGCTCGGCGCGACCGAGGGCCGCTTCGGCGTCTTCGTCGGTCGTAACCGGGACGCGTTCACCCTCGTCGCCGAAGCCGGTCTGAGCGAGCAAGCCGACGGCGACGGCCGTCGCCATCGCGGCCAAGTGGTCGGAAAGAGCGCGCTCGGCATCGACGGGGGTCGCGCCTGGGACCGGGGGAGCGAGCACGTCTTCGTACGCGCCTTCGCTCGTACGGCTCGCGGCGAGGAGGCCGCTCAGGCGCTCGTGCGTGCGGCGCGGCAGGCGGGCGCTCTTGCGTACGCCGTCGATGATGGCGCCGCGGACCCGAAAGCTCGCGTAGCCGCGAAACGGCACGCCGCGGCTCGCATCGAACCTGCGCGCGGCGTCGAGCAGCCCCTCGCGTCCGTAACTCAAGAGATCGGAGAGCTCGACATGGGCACCGACTTCCCGCGCGATGCGCCGGGCGATGGCCTCGACGAGATCGAGCCCCGACTCGAAGCGGGCGAGCTCCTCCGACCCTTCGGGCACGAATGTCTCCTCTCGGCACTCTATCGAGTTCGTCCCGACTCGCAACGGGCGCGAGCGGCTCGGCCCGAAGCCGCGGATTGTGGCCGGATTTCACGGAGGAGACGGCTCGGCAGGGGCGACAGCGCGTGGCATAGTGCCGGGACACCATGGCGCGTTGGGGCCGCTTCGCCGCCGCATACGCGGGCATGGCGCTATTCGCTGCGCTCCTCGCGCTCGCTTTGCGCGGCTCACTGCCGTTCAAGGGACCCGCGTGGCTGCCGCTCACCTCGCCGAGTGACGTGCTCTACAGTACGGCGCTCGGCGCGTGTTTCGGTTTGCTCGTCGCCGTCGGGACGCGGTTTTGCGTGCCGCGCTTCGCGTGGGCGAAGAATCTGCACCGCGAGCTCAGGCCGCTCACGCGCGGGCTCACGGGTGCGGGCATTCTCGGCCTGGCCGTGACGAGCTCGCTCGGCGAGGAGCTGCTCTTTCGCGGACTGCTCCAGCCATGGCTCGGGCTGTGGCTGCAGGCGCTGCTCTTCGGCGTCTTGCACCAGCTCGGCGGTACGAGCCGTTGGGTGTGGGCCGGCTGGGCGACGCTCGTCGGATTCGTGCTCGGCGCCATCTTTGCGCTGACAGGGTCACTGGCCGGACCACTCGCGGCGCACGCGCTGATCAACGGTCTCAACTTGAGCTACCTCCGCTCACACGACACCGAGCCGCCGCAGGGGCTCGGCGGACTGCTCGGCGCGCGGGGCAGGTGACGCCCCGGGGCATCTCGCCGCGCGAAGATGGTGTTACGCTTCGACTTGCTGCCCGCTTTCCGCGGCTGCCTCGGCCATGGCACAGCTCGACTCTTCCTTCCCCGAAGACCGACCGCGCGTCCTCGTCGTCGACGACGAGAAGTTCATCCGCGACATCATCGCCGACTTCCTGGGCATGGAAGGCTACATCGTGCGCACGGCGGAGGACGGCTCGAGCGCCATGAAGGAGCTTGACCGGGCGCGCTACGACATGGTCATCAGCGACCTCAAGATGCCGCGCATGGGCGGTCTCGATCTGCTGAAAGAGGTCTCCAAGGTCCACCCCGACACGCTGACCGTGATCATGACCGGCTTCGGGACGGTCGAGACCGCGATCGATGCCATGAAGCGCGGCGCTTACGACTACATCTTGAAGCCGTTCAAGGTGGAGGAGGTCGTGCACATCGTGCAGCGGGGGCTCGAGAAGCGCCGACTCACCGCCGAGAATTTGCGGCTGCGTGAGGCGCTATCGCTCTACAAAGTGAGCGAAGCCATCGCTGCGAGCCTCTCGCTCGACGAAGTCATCGCCACGCTCACGGACGGCGCCTTGAACGAGGTCCGGGCCGACACGGTGGCCACCTGGCTCGACGACGGCGAAGGCGGCTACTTTCAGCGCAGCATCGTAGCCTCGCCCGCGCTGCCGCAAGGCGAAGAGCTCGGCATGCTCGATCGCGTGGCGATCGTCGAGCGGCTGAAGAGCGGCGCGCCCGTCGTCGAGCACGGCGCGCGCGCGCGCGAGCTCTTCGCGGAACATCCGGGCCGCCAAGTCTCGAGCCTCGCGGTCGTGCCGCTCAAGATGCGCGATCGACTGATGGGCTGGATCGCCGTGATTTCACTGACGGCGAGCCGGCGCTTCGACGAAGGCCAGCGCAAGCTCTTGAGCATCATCGCCTCGCGCGCCGCCGCGGCGATCGAGAACGCCCGCTTGTACGAAGACCTGCAGGCGACGTTCCAGCAAACCATCCAGAGCCTCGCCCGCACCATCGACAAGATGGACCACTACACGGCCGGGCACTCCGAACGCGTCGCCAAATATGCCGTCGCCCTCGCGCGCTGGATCGGCCTGCCGGAGGCCGAGATCGAAATCGTGCGCCACTCGGCGCTGATGCACGACATCGGCAAGATCGGCTGCGTGATGAACCTGAACAAGCCGGGCAAGCTCACGCTCGACGAGTACGACGTGTTCAAGCGCCATCCCGTGTACGGCCGGGAAATCCTCGATCCCGTACGCTTCCTCGCGCCCGTCGTGCCGGGCGTGTACCTCCACCACGAGCGCTGGGACGGCCGCGGCTACCCGCTGGGGCTCGCCAAGGGCGACATCCCGCTCATCGCGCGCATCATCTCCGTCGCCGACACCTACGACGCCATGACGAGCGACCGCTCCTACCGTCGCGCGCTGCCGCACGACGTGACGGTGAGCGAAATCGAGCGTTGCTCGGGGACGCAGTTCGACCCGGACCTCACCGGTACGTTCGTGGAGCGCATCGAGGAGCAGCGGGAACAGGCGCGCGACACGGGCGAGCCGATCCCGGATTGATGCGGCGCCCGCGCGCTGCGCTATGAAGTCATGACCATCGTGACTTCCACGCGCACCCTCCGCGGCGTCTGGCTCGGCCGGAGGCCTTACAGCAGCGTCTTGGCACTGCAGGAGCGGCTGTTCGCCGAGCGTCTCGCGGGACGCGGCGAGGACACCGTACTCCTGCTCGAGCACGCTCCGGTCGTGACGCAAGGTCGCGGCGCCAAGGCCGAGCACCTGCTCGCGCCGCGTGAGCTGCTCGCGGAACGGGGCATCGAGCTTCACGCGAGTAACCGCGGCGGCGACGTGACGCTGCACGCGCCGGGCCAGCTCGTGGCGTATCCGATCTTGGACTTGAACCCCGATCGGCGCGACGTGCGCCGCTACGTCCGCGCGCTCAGCGAAGCCATGCGGCGCCTCGCCGCGGAGCTCGGCGTTGCGGCGGGTGCGCACCCGGAGCACGTGGGGCTCTGGGCCGATCGGCAACGGCCGGCCCAGTTCACGACGAGCGATGAAGCGGCCGAGCCCGTCAAAATCGGCGCCATCGGCGTGCGCATTTCGCGCTGGATCACGATGCACGGCTTCGCGCTGAACCTCGTGAACGATCTCTCGCTCTACGAGCTGATCGTGCCGTGCGGCATTCGGGAGCTCGGTGTCGCAAGCGTCGCGTCACTCGGCGGTCGCGCGGTCACGCCCGCCGAGCTCGCGCCGCGCGCGCTCGCGACGCTCGCCGACGTGCTCGACGCCGGCGCGACCGAGCTCCACGACGCGAGCGGGCGCAGCGACGTATCGGAGCTCGACGACGCCCACACCGTGAGCGCCGAGACCGTGAACGCCGGCGCCCTCAGCGCTTAAATGCCAGCAGTGCCGGCGCTCGTGATGCCGCCTTGGCCGGCAGTCACGACAGCGCTTCCCGCCGTGCCGCCGCCACCCGCCGTCGCGCCGCTTCCCGCCGTCGCGCCGCTTCCTGCCGTCGCGCCGCTTCCCGCCGTCGCGCCGCTTCCCGCCGTCGCGCCGCTTCCCGCCGTGCCGTCGCTGCCCGCGGTACCGCCCGTGGCCGTCGTACCTGCCGTGCCGTCGCTGCCCGCCGTGCCACCCATGGCCGTTGTACCCGCCGTGCCGTCGGTGCCCGCCGTGCCACCCGTAGCCGTCGTACCCGCCGTGCCGCCTTGCTCGGGCGCACCGCCCTGCGCTGGCTCGCCACCTTGACCCGACTCGCCCCCTTGCCCGCCCGCGCCGCCTTCACCTGATCCGGGACACGCGCCCGACGGCTCACAGCCCCAAACGAGCTTGGTGCCGACGTAAACGGTGATCTTGTCGTTCGGTTGGGGCGGATCGGTGTCGAGCGCCGCCTTGAAGGACCAATCGTTACTCTGATCGAACGTGCCGCCGTCGATCGTGCCCTGGAACTCGGTCGCGTTGAGGTCGCTGTTGTGCGCGGGCACTTGGCCGCCCACGTTGAACGAATACTCGAGATAGCTGTCGTCGCCGTCGTCAACGTAACGTGGAGGCCCGCTCAGGTGCATCCCCGGCGCGGAGTAGTAGCTGTGGCTGTTCGGCGCAGCCTCCGCCGTCATCCAATAACGCACGGTGACTGAGCTCAAGTCGAGCGCCGTCGCGGCTTGGTTTTTCATGAACAGGCGCATGTCGACGCGATCGGCCGTGGCGGCAGTGCTCCTCGCTTGGTAGTAGAGGACGACTTGTGCGTCCGCAGTCGACACGGCGCCGCCCGCGCCGCCGGTTGACGTGCTCCCGCCGGTTGACGTGCTCCCGCCGGTTGACGTGCTCCCGCCGGTTGACGTGCTCCCGCCGGTTGACGTGCTCCCGCCCGTTGACGTGCTCCCGCCCGTCGTCGAGCTCGAGCCGCCGGTCGACGTGGTCCCGCCCGTCTGGCTCGAGCTCCCGCCCGTCGACAGCGTGCCGCCTGTGGCACTAGTTCCAGTTTTGCCGCTCGTGCCGCCGGTGGTGCCGCCCGTCGAGAAACTACCGCCCGTTCCGCCGCGGCCCGATTTGCCGCCGGAGGCACGCGGGCCGTCTCCGATCAGGTCCCCGTCGGTCGCCTTCGCGCAGGACCAAGCTACGAGCGCGAGCGCTGCTAGCAAGCGACCGTCCGAAAAACGACGCATCAGCGGCGCCCTTTGAAATCCATCATGCGCTGCACGGCGGCTTCGCTTTCCTGGCCCACGGCGTCTTCGGCCTCGAGCCGCTCGGCGCACTCGGCGCACACCTTCTTGGTCTTGCCGCCCACCTTCACGCTCACGAGCTCGTCCGCTTCCTCACCGCACGATTTGCACACCGCCATCGGCGGTCATTTAGCACGGTCGCGTGAGTGGGCGTCGGCCCCCTCAGTGCTGCCCCGCGAGTTTGATTCTACTGTAACGAGCAGCGACTGGTAGCCGCCCGCGTCCGCTACGAAGCGGGACGCTCCGAATTCGCGATTCTACCCTTCACCACCCGCAGGTACATCTGGGCGCCCTTATTTTCCGGGTCTTTCGTCAGCACCGTTTCGAATTCGGTCGCTGCCGGCCCGAGCTCTCCCGATGACAACATCATGACGCCGAGCAGCAGCCGCGCTTGGGCGTAGTTCGGATTCGCGGAGCGAGCCAACTCGAGCTCTTCGCGCGCGCGCCGCGGGTCGCCGTTGTCTCGGTAGAGCACGGCGAGACGCGTGCGCAGATCGGCGAACTGCGGGCAGAGTCGCACTGCTTTCTCGAGCTCGGCGATCGCGTCCGGCGTCATGCCGACGTCTTGATAGGCCTGACTGAGCTCGGCGTGCATGTTCGCGATCTTGCCCTTGGCAAAAGGATCGCCGAGGCCTCCAGCCGCACCGCGACTCCGAATGCGTCCGTAGATCTCGCGCGCGGCGTCGTACTTCCCGAGGTCGTTGTAAGTGACCATCAGGTTGAGCTGCGCCTCGGTGTAGTTGGGGTTCAGCCGCACCGCCGTCTCGAAGTTGCGCTCGGCTTGCGCAAAGTCGCCACGGCTGTGCGCCATGACGCCGAGCATGTCGAAAACGTCGGCGAAGCGATCCGTTTGCTCGACGACCTGCTTCAAGAGGTACTCGGCTTTGTCGAACTCGCGCTTCTGGTAGTGCTCACGGCCGAGCAAGAGCAGCTGCTTCAGATGGTCATCCATGGCGCGCTCCGCTCACTCCTAAAAGACCCGCGAAGCTCCCACGACACGCTCGCATCGCGCAAATCATGGCCGCTTGCACCGGCCGCCACAAGTCGAAAATTACGGGAGAATGTCGGGGGCGCCCCCTAGCGCCGCCGACCCCGGTTGCCACGACCGCCAGGCACTGCTACCCGATGGTTCAGCGTGGCCTCGCGTCCACCAGACCCGAGCAGCCGCCACGTCGGACGCATCGTCGATCCCATGGTGCGCGACGATGGCGGCCCAGAGCCGGAGTTGTCGATCGAATCGACGGCACCGGGCGAACCTTCGCCCGCGGACGAGTCAGCGGCGGCAGGTGAGCCGGCCGGCTCGGCGCTCCCACGTGGCGCTTTGGTACGCGAGCAGCTCCTCGAGCGCGCGACCCGCGCCGAGCAACGCTCCGGAACGCACGAGCGCTCCGCCGTCGACGACCTCGACGACATCGGCAAGCTCGATGAAGGTGCGCCGCTTGGTGGCGGCTCCGGCCGAACTGGACGCGCACCAGGCGCGCCGTTCGTCCCCGCGCGGCCGTCGCTCTCGCCGACCATCGTCGCGCTCTTCGGTACGTTGATGGGCATGGCGGTGATTGCGTCGATCACGGCGATTGCGATGCATGTCGCCCCACATCGCGACGGCGCGACCGAAGCCGCGAGCGCGACGGCGAGCGAAGTGTCACCGGGGCTTCCCGCAGGCGCGACGCCGCAAAACCACGCGAAAAAGCGCGAACGGCAGCGCGTGCCCGGCCCCTGGCGCGTGAGCGAAGGCGCGCACACGCCGGGCCTCAGGTACCTCGAAGGCAAGGTGGGGACGGACGCGTTTCTCAAGGCCGTGCAAGCCGCGGGCGTGCCCGTGAAGGAGACGTACCGCATCATCACGGCGTTCCAGGGACTTCGAAGCTTCGATCACTGTGCCAAGACGGACCGCTTCGCGGCGCTCATCGACGCCAAGACCGAGCGCCTGAAGGCCTTCGAGTACATCGTGAACGGCGAGGAGGTGTACCAAGCACGCGAAGGAACGAGTGGCCTACTCGAAGCGAGCAAGCTCGACCTCAAGATCGAGCGCACGCAAATCGCCGGTGCGCTGGTCTACGACGGCAAGAACCTCGACGACTCCGCCGAGCAGGCCGGCTTCGAGCGCGGACTCGCGCGCGTCATTTACAAGGCGCTCGACGGACACGCGGCCCTCGAAGATCTCGAGCGCGGGGACGTGGTCCGGCTGATCGTCCAGGAAGTTTCGGTCCTCGGTGAATTCGACCGCTACGCCGGAGTCGAGGCGCTCGAGGTGCGGCACGCGAGCGGGGGCGATCCGCTGCGCGTGTACTACTTCGATACGCCGGGCGCGCGCGGGTACTACGACACCAAAGGTCGTTCGCCGCACCAAGGCGGCTGGCGCAAGCCCATCCCCGGCGCCCCTATCACGTCGCATTTCAACCTCAAGCGCATGCACCCGATCTTGCACAAGGTGGTGCCGCACCTCGGGACCGACTTCGGCGCGCCGACCGGCACACCCGTGGGCGCGGCGGCGCCCGGTACCGTGATTTACGTGGGACTCCACGGCCCGACCGGCAACCTCGTGAAGCTCGAGCATCAGGGCGGCGTCGAAACGGGCTACGCCCACCTCTCCCGCTTCGCTGAGGGCCTCAAGGTCGGCGACCAGGTCCACCGCATGCAGATCATCGGCTATGTCGGCTCGACGGGACGTTCGACGGGCCCACATCTGCATTTCAGCGCCAGCAAAAAAGGCGAATTTTTCGACGCCGAAAAGCTCGATCTCGACGGCATGCGCACGCTGGGCGGCGCCGAACGCATGAGCTTCGACGCCGTCATGGCCAAGTACAATCCGCTGCTCGACGGGATTGCGCTGCCCGAGCCGCTGCCCGCGCTGCCGCCCGAAGCTTCCTCGGTGATCGCCGCGGCGAGTGGCGCACCGCGAGCGGCGGCGAGCGCCGAGCTCGAAGCGGACGAAGACGAGTCGGCCGCGCCGCCGCAGCCCTTGCCCGCTCCGCCGCCGTCCGGCTCGCCCACGCGCGCCGGCTCGAGCATCTACTTGACGGACAAGGAGCTCAAGGAGCTCCAGCACGCCACCGACGACGGCGAAGTCAGCGAGTGACGCTCAGCACGAACACGCTGCCGCGCGGCGTGTTCGCTTCGACCCACGCCTTGCCCCCGTGCGCTTCGGCGATGTGTTTGACGAGCGCGAGACCGATGCCACTGCCACGCACCTGCTTGCCTTCGGTCGCCTTCACGCGCACGAAGCGGTCGAAGATGCGCTTGCGATCTTCGGGCGCGATGCCCGGGCCCTGATCGAGCACGCGGATCTCGAGCGAGCCGGGCGTCACGCCGACCGTGACTCCGACGCGGCCGCCCTCGGGCGCGTACTTCATGGCGTTGTCGACCAAGTTGATGACGGCGATTTCGATCGCGCGCTCGTCGACGCGCACGGGCGGCAGGTTCGGCGCGAGCTCGAGCGCGAGCTCGACGTGGTCGCGTTCGGCGCGCAGGCGACAGGCGTCGACGGCGCGCGTCACGACCTCGCCCAGGTTGCTCTCCGCGAAGTGGTACGCCTGCCGGCCGCGCTCCACTTTGGCAAAGTCGAGCACGTTCTCGATCAGCGACGCGAGCCGCTCGCTCTCGCCCACGATGATCTGCAGGTACTGCCGCCGTTTCTCGTCATTTTCGACGCGGCCGCTCTGCAAGAGCTCGCTGAACATGCGCACGAGCGAGAGCGGCGTCTTGAGCTCGTGCGACACGTTGGCGACGAAGTCGCTCTTCAGATTCGCGAGCTTGCGCTCTTGTGCCGCGGCGACGACGATCACGATGAGTCCGGAAATGACCACCAGGCTCGACAGCGCCACGAGCACCATCTCGAGCACGCGCCGGCGCTGCACGGCTTGCGCGAGCTCCTCGCCCGACGCCATGGAGACGTTGACGCTCCACTTGTAGAGCGTGGTCTCGAACTGACGTCCCAATACCGGGCCCGTGCGTGCGAGCGGCTTGCCGAACACGATGCGCCCGTCGCCGTCGCTCACGTTCACGCGGCTCTGCTGAATGTCCGTGTAGAGCGCGGGGAACAAGTCGTGCACGATGCGCGGCACGTCGTGCCATACGACGACGAGGTAGCGGCGGCCGCTCCGCTCGTTTTGCCAGTGGCTCACGAGGTACGATTGGCCGCGGTAAGCCGTGTGCAGATGACGCAACTGCTCGTAGGGCGGCACGTCGATCTTCATCTCGTTCAACATGAATTCGACGCACAGGCGCCGGAAGCGCTCGTTCTCGGGGCCGGGCGCGCGCGAGGCGACGGCGACCACGTCGTGTCGCGGCGCGCTGAGATCGATCAAGAACACGGCGCGCACGGTCGGCGTCTGAATCGCCGCGGATTCGAGCCAGCGCGAGCCGAAGCTATTGCGCTCGCTCACATCGAGCGTCGAACGGACGGCGTTGTCCTGGTCGATGATGTTCTTGTCGAGCCGGTCGGCCTTCTCGTTGGCGAGCAGGAGCGTGGCCTCGACGACCGACTGCTCGCGCAATTTTTCTAGCTGAAAACTCGAGCGGAACATGACGCCGGCCAGCACGAGCACGGCGACGACGATGGCCGGCAACAAGAAGAACGTGAGCAAGCGCTCGCGTCGTGTCTGGTCGGCCATGCCACCTTAGGCCCTGAGCACCAACTCTTCGTCCAGCACGAGCGGTCGGCTCGCGACGAAGTCGGCGAATTGCTCGCACACGTACTCGAGCGCGTTCTGCTCGGCTTCGGTGAAGGGAGCGCCACCGACCGGATTGGCGAGCTCGATGATGCCGAGGTAGCGGCCGCCCTGAGTGGCGGCGCCGCTCAGGATCTGCTTCGTCTGCACGCCCAGGCGCTCGAAAGCGCCGGAGTGCCGCGGCGAGGCACCGTTCGTGAGGACGCTGCGCTGCCGCATGACGGCGGCGACGAGCGGATCGGAGTCGGGAGTGCGATAGAGGAGCGCGCTGCGCATGCTCGGCCCGTGCGCGCGGACCACGACGAACTCGCGGCGTCCGAGATCGAAGACGTGCACGAGCATGGCTTCGCACGGCACGACGTCGAAGAGCACGTTGAGCACGTAGTCGGCGCCGGATGGAATGTCCGCCATGAACGCGAGCTCGTGCATGCGCTCGAAGAGCTCGGTGATGAGATCTTCGCCGGGGCTGCGGCGGCGCGGCATCAGCGAAGGATCGGAGCGGCGACTCGGTGGATCCGAGCGGCGGGCAAGCGACGGATCCGAGCGGCGTGCGAGCGACGGATCCGAGCGGCGTGCGAGCGACGGATCCGAGCGACGAGCGGACGTGGGCTCGGGCGAGGAGACGGGAGCCGAAGGCACCGCGACGGATGGCATGGCGGGAAGCGGTCCTTCCGAGCCGGGCGCGGGCGCCGCAGATGCCGTGGCGGGTGCAGGTGCTGCAGACGCCGCGAGAGCTGCAGGTGCGGGCGCTGCAGCGGGAGCCGGCGGTGCGCTCGATCTCTCGGGTGCCGGCGGCGGCCTGCTCGGGCCGACGGCGACCACGCGCGCGGGAGTGAGTGAGCCTACGACCGGGGTGATGCTACGCGCGGGTGGGACCTGACTCGGCGCGAAAGCCGCGGCGGGCGGGGGTTCGGAGACGCTCGGCGCCGAAAGCGACGGCGCGCTCGCCAACGGCGGCAGCGAACCCAGGCGCGGCGGAATGCTCGTGCTCGTCGACCAACTCGGCGGGCGCGCCGAGGTCGCCGACGACGGCGGCGCCCCTTCGTCGATGTCGCCGAAACCGGGGAAGCTCAACGACGGCTCGCCGCGCCAGTCCTTCCACACGAGCGTGCCGAGCGGCGGTCGCATCGGCCGCTTCACGAACACGTGATCGAAAACGGCGAGCTGCACGAAGCGACGCGCGTCTTCGGGCATCGTGCTCTTCACGTCTTCGAGACGAGCGCGCAAGAGCGCTTCGATCTCGGCGCGTGACGTGCCGGAGCGTACGGCGAGCGCGAGCTCGCGATAAGCGATCGGGCTCGTCGGCGTCGGCTTCTCCTCGCGTTGCCGCACGACCTGTGCCGACGGCGGCGCCACGGAGGCGATCGTGCCGGGCGGTGGCGGCATGCTGTCGGCGACGTCCGTCGTGCTCTCGGCGCGCGCGACACTCGGAGCGCCCACGGCAGCTGATGTCACTGACGGCGCGGCCGGGGGCGGAGGCCACGACGTGCGCGCGAGGAACGCCGCCGCACTTCCAGCGGCCGGGGCGGACGCGAATGGAGGAACCGTCGCGGTGCGGGACGTTGCCGTCGCGGCGCCGGACGCTGCCGCGTTCGCCGTCACCGGCGGCGCGTTCGTCGCGACCGGGGACTTGCTCGGGCTGCCAGCCACTGCGGGAGCGGTACTCGCCGACCCACCCGCCATGCCTGGCGACGTACTCACGCGCGCGGCGCTCGCCGTGGGCGCCCCCGAAGCGACGTCCCCTGCCGCCGCGGGAGAGGATTCCACGGGTGGCGGATGCGTGCTCAGGATCGCGCGGGCGCCGTCGGTGAGCGGCATCCCCGCGGGCGCCTCGCTCACGACGTAGCGAACTTTCAGTTCGGGATCGATTGCACGATAGCCGCTGTCCGTGAGCTCGATCGTGAGCTTCGGCAGTGCTCCCGCATCGCCGCGGAGGCGGCGGGCCTCCTGCAGCGCCGATTGCCAGCGCCGGGCGTCGATGCAGTACCGCTCCGAAGGTACGGTATCGCCGACGCGGGAGACCTCAACGAGCCAATGCATCTCTGGGAAAAAGACGGCCTGCGCCGGGAGGGGGCTAAGTAGAGCGCCTCTCACCCCTAGGGGCAAGCTCGACGCCGCGAAGTTTCGGATGACTCGACCCCGTGAAAGACCTTGCGCCACGCAACGCGGGCGGAGCGCGTGATAAACCGGGAGTCTTCGGATGGGCGCAATCTCACGGAAACTCGAGCGTCTGCGGCGCCACTGGACCCGCCTCCGGCCGCTGCTCGCGCGCTTCGAGCCGACATTCTACGTGCTCGTCTGCGCGCTCAGCACGCTCCACGTCGCCGGGCGTTTCTACGGCTCACTTCGCCTACAGACGCTCTATGCCGACTACTGGAACGACCCGTCCCTCTGGACCCCCCACCACACGCGCGCGTTCGGCCCCTGGTCGGCGCCGCTCGACGACGTTTTCATTCACTTCGACTTCGCTCGCTCGACGGCGCACGGCCATCCATTCGAGTGGGTCGCCGGCAACGGTTACTCGAGCGGTAGCACGAGCCTGCTCTATCCCTTCGTGCTCGCGCTCGGGTACCTGCTCGGCTTTCAGGGCCTTGCGCTCATGCACTTTGCGGCAGTGGTCGCGTGTGTGTCCGTCTTCGCGCTGCTCCTCGCGCTCCGGCGGGCCTTCGACGCTTTGCCGGCTTGGACCTCGTATCTGTTGCCGCTCGCGCTGCTCGGCGTGGGAGCACTCAGCTGGGCGTTCTTCAGCGGCATGGAGGTCGCGTTCTTTTTGGCGCTGTTCGGCGGCGCCTTCGTCACGTGGCTCGGCCTCGTCACGCCAGCCGAACGCTCGACCGAAAGCGTGCTCGCCCGCTCGGTGGCGCTCGGGCTCTGGGGTGCAGCCCTCACGGCCACTCGCCCCGAGGCCGCCGTCACGGTCGCGCTCTTTGCCGTCAGCGCGGCGTGGTCCCTGCGGCGGCGCGGCGTTCGACGCATGGTCGCGGCGCTCGTGCTCGTCGGCACGCCGGGCGCGCTCGTCGTGATCGCAAGCGCGGTCGCCAATTGGATCTTCACGGGCGAAGCCGCTGCGGCGGGCGCCATCGCCAAGCTCGAGCTTTATCATCCCTACCTCTCGGGTGAAGAAAAGCTCAACCTCTGGTTTTTTTACCTCGGCTACCAGGTCCTCCGCCTCACGCAGGAACACCTCGAAAGCATCCCCGCGGTCGGCTGGCTCGTCTGGGTCGCCGCGCTCGCCGCGCTCGCGTTCAAGGAGACCCGACGCCCGGCGGCCTTGCTTTGGTGTTGCCTCATCGGCTGGGCCATGACCGTCGCGCTGAACGGGCAAGTGCGCTGGCAGAACGAGCGCTACTCGATGCCTGCGCTCGCCTGGCTGCTCACCAACGCGGCGCTCGGGGCCGGGGCGGCCATCGTTCATGGCTTTCGCACTCCGCGCCACCAGGGTCGAGTGCTGATGCTCGGCGGCACGCTGGTCTCGCTCGCCGTGCTCGTGTGGCAAGCCGAACCGAACTTCCGTTTTCAGGTTTGGTATTTCGGGCGCGGCGCACGCAATATTTACGACCAACACGTGACGCTCGGCCGCACGCTGCGGCAAGCCTTTCCCTCCGAGCCCATCGTACTGGTCGGGGACGCGGGCGCGATTCCTTACGTGAGCGAGGGCCCCGCGCTCGATCTCATCGGTTTGGGCGGTTACAAAGGCTTGCCCTTCGCGCGCGCGACACGCGCCCACGTCGGTTCCGCCGTCGAGCTCATCGAACACCTGACGCCAGCCGAGCGCCCCAAGCTGCTCGCGATCTACCCCTCGTGGTGGGACGAGCTGCCGCTCTGGTTCGGCACGCGCCTGTTCGAGGTGCCCGCGCGAGGCAACGTGATTTGCGGCGCGCCGAGCGCCGTCGTCTATCGGGCCAATTGGGAACCGCTCGCGGCCAGTAGTCGTCCCTTCCGACTCCCGCAAACGTCGGCAATCACAGCCGAATTCGATTGGGCCGACGTGATGAGCGAGTCAGCCGCACGCTACGAACGGCTGCCCGCGAGCGGCGGTCGCGTCGCCGTGAAGCTCCTGCCGAACCCGGTTGCTCCGTCGCACGACGTGTTCGACGCAGGTCGCAACAGTCCCGAGGGCACGCGCGAGCGCTTCACTCTCGACGGCATTCGCGCGCACGAGCCGGTCACGCTCGTCTTCCGCGCCGCACCGGTCGCCGACCTCGACGTGCCCGTGCTCATCGACGGCACGCCAGCCGGCAACATCCACCTGCCGCGCACCGACGGCTGGGTCGAAGTCGAGCTTCACCTGCCGCCGCTCGAGCATTCCCGCGTGCGCGTCGAGCTCGGCGGGTCGGGCGAGCGCGTGCTCTATCACGTGTGGGCCGTGCAAGGGCGCTGAGCATGAGCCCACTCCTCGAGCTCGGACCGAGCCGAGATCCAGTGGGACTCTGCGCGCTTGGCTTGGGGCTCGTGCTGCTCGCCGCGGGCATTCTCGGACGCGCTCGGTGTCGCGCGTGGCTCGTGCGCGGCAGCAGCGTCTGGTGGGTCGGAAGCTGCGCGCTCTTGGCCGCGCTGTTATCGGCCGGCTACGTCGCCTATTTCTTGCGCGGTGGTCCGCGCATCATCGATGCGACGAGCTATTTCCTCGAGGCCCGCGCGCTCGCTGCGGGCAAGCTCGCCTTCGCCATTCCGGAGCCGACAGGCTCATTTCGCGGCCGCTTTTCAGTGTTCGGACCGGCCGGCCTCGCGGTCATCTTCCCTCCGGGTTACCCGCTCGCCCTCGCGCTCGGCTTTCGCTTGGGCGCGCCGCTTGCCGTCGGGCCGCTGCTCGCCGCGCTGCTCGTCGCCGCAACCTATCGCGCGGCCAAGGAGCTCGAGCTCGGGGAGCTGACGGCTCGAGTCGCCGCTGTGCTCTCCCTGCTGTGCGCCGCACTTCGCTATCACACCGCCGATACGATGTCGCACGGCCTGAGCGCCTTGCTGCTCGTCGTGAGCGTCACCGCCGCACTCCGGCCCGCGCCGCGCCGTGTCGTGCTTGCGGGGCTACTGAGCGGTTGGCTCTGCGCGACGCGCCCCATGACCGGCATCGTTGCCGTCGCGATCATCGGGATGCTCGTGACATTGCGCAGTGCGCCACGCCGTCGCCTGCTCTTGCTCGTGACTACGGTCGCGTCACTCGTCCCAGGCCTCGCTCTCATCGCGTGCTACCAGCGGGCCGCGACGGGTTCTTTCTTTCACTCGACGCAGCTCGCCTACTACGCCCTCGCCGACGGTCCGCCCGGCTGCTTCCGCTGGGGCTTCGGCGCTGGCATCGGTTGCCGCTTCGAGCACGCCGATTTCGTGCGGAAGCACCTCGAGCACGGCTTCGGCCTCACGTCCGCGCTCTACGTCACGGGCGAGCGCTTGCTCTGGCACGCCTTCGACATCGTCAATGTCGCGCCACTGGCCGTGCTCGTCCCCTGGTTCAGCTGGAACGCTCGCGATAACCGCGGAGTGCGCTGGGCGGCAGCGACGATCCTGCTCGTTATCTTGGCCTATCTGCCCTTCTACTTTCCCGGCAGCTATCCGGGCGGGGGCTCGCGCCTGCTCGCCGACGTGCTCCCGCTCGAGCACGTCCTCCTCGCCGGCGCCCTCACTCGGCTCGGGCTCGCGGCTGTCACCCCCGGACTCGTCCTGCTCGGCTTCGCGCTCAGCACCGTGCACGCGCACCTCGCGCTCCGCGAGCGTGAAGGCGGCCGGCCGATGTTCGACTCCCGATTAGTCGCCGATGCGCACGTGACTCACGGTCTCGTCTGGGTCGAGACCGACCACGGCTTCGCCCTCGGTCACGACCCGGCGGCGCAAGATCCCAAAACGTCCGTCGTCGTCGCGCGCTTCCGCGGCGACGCCCACGATCGTGCGCTCTGGGAAGAGCTCGGCCGTCCGGCGTCCTTCCGCTACGGCTACTCCATCGCGACAGGCAGCTCCTCCTTAATTAAGTTCGCGCCACCCGCCGCAGCTTGGCGCTGGGAAGCAGAAGCCGAGTGGCCGTTGCTGTCCGTGAGCGCGGGGTGGGCGCACCCCGATTTCGCGGCGTGCCTCTCGCAGGGCCGAGGACTGCGCGTGGAGCCGACGCCGAACGCCGAGGTCGAGCTCGAGCTCGGCGCGCCTCGACGCGAGCGGTACGAACTGACCGTCGGCTGGCTGGCCAGCGCTGGCGCACGTCTGACCCTGCGCGTTGGTGCGCAGACGGTCGCCTTCGTCCATCGGACGGACGGCTGCGAGGCGAGCGGCAGCACCGCGATGGCGCTCGAGCCCATGAACCGGGTGACGCTCGCGACGAGCAGTGCGCTCGTGCTCGACTACCTGGAGCTCACGGGCGTCGCCTCGAAATAGCGTTGACAGTTCAGACGTTAGGTTTGACCATACCTACTCGCAGGGGCGCGAGGGCCCACCTTTCGGGAAGCTGAGCTGGATGACGAAGAGCGAACTCATCGAAGCCATTGCTGCCCGAGGCGAGCTCACCAAAGCGCGCGCCGAACTCGTGGTCAACTGCGTGTTCGAAGCGATGACGGAGGCGCTGCAGAAGGGGGAAGGTATTGAAATCCGCGGGTATGGCAGCTTCACGGTGCGCCCGTACAAGCCGTACGCGGGCCGTAATCCGCGCACCGGCCAACCAGTCCCGGTTCCTGCCAAGCGCTTGCCGTTCTTCAAGGTCGGCAAAGAGCTGAAAGAGCTCGTGAACGGAAGCCGCCATATTCCGATCAGCGGCGGCAGCGACAGCGACGACTGACGCGCGTCACGTGCTTCGCGGCACCTCACGCTGCACGATCGGTATCGCCGCGCTCGTCACGGCGTGTCGCTCGGCTCCTCCCCAAGCGGCGACGTCGACGCGCGTCGAAGAACCGCCGCTCGCCCCGCTCGAGTACGTGCCGGCTGCGGGGCTCAGGTGGCTCATCGTCGCGCATCCAGCCAGAATTTTGGCCGATCCCGCGCTCGCCGCCGGCATCGGCGAGCTCCTGCCGCCCGATCGCGTCGATGCCTTCGCGAGCGCCACGGCCGTGGACCCGCGAACACTCAATGAGGCCATCGTCGGGGGCTATGACCTCGGAACGCTTTACGTAACCGCGCTCAGTGCCGCCGACGGGGGTCGAGCCCGCGCGCGATTCGAGGCGCGGCTCTCGAGCGGGGCCATCGTCAAGCACCCGCGCCCGGCGCTCTATCGCATCGCCGGCACGCGGGATGGAACACCGCAAGCGCTCGTCTCCGTCAACGATCAGCTGCTCGCATTCGCGGTCGGCGATCTCACGCTAGCGCGCGTCGCGCAGGCGTACGCCGAACGTCGCCTGAAGTCGCCGACCGCGCTGCGCGGCGCATCGCTTTCGACGCTGCCCGACATCGACCAGCCACTCGCTGCGCTCTACGCGCCCGGACCGTTTACGGGCGTTTGGCGGCGGGGCGCCGCAGGGCTCTTCGCTAACGCCCTTGCCGTCGTGGTCGCGATCCATGCCGCCCAGTCCGGTACGCTTGCGTTCGAGATAATCGCGACGGGTGATTGGCCGGACGCTGGCACCGATTCCAGAATGACTCTGGCCTGGACGGAATTGACGAGCAGCGCGACGGGACGGCTCCTCGGCCTGGACCAGGCCAAGAATCTCAAGAGTGTCGCGCACCTACACGAGCTTACATGGTCCGGCGAGTTGCCGCTCGCGCCGCTCGTTGCCGGCCTGCGAGCGGCAACAATAGCCAATGTCCCCGAAATATTTGGCCTTCGCGCCGGGGACACGGCCGGCCCACCAGACAAACCGTGACCGGCCATCAAGCCGGTGGCCCGACCAGCGTCGAAAGTGTAGCGATTTCCGGCGACTGTGGCGCGATCCGAATGCGCAGCACAATTGACCTTTTGGGACGGAGAGTGATACGAATCGCGCCGTGCTGCACCGCATAGGTCGGAACGGAGGCTAACTCGGCCCAAGCGTACGACCAGGGGCAGCAGCAGACAGACCGAGACGGATGCTCCGTCACGGCGCAGCGGAATAACGCCCCGCGCCAGCGAACGGCTGGGGCTCGAGGAGGCGGAATGCAATCGTCGTCGTTGAATGCTCCGGTGACCACCACCCATTACACTTTCAAAGTTGGGGACATGGCCGTCCACCCCGCGCACGGCGTGGGCGAGGTCGAGCGGATGGAGGAGAGGGATTTCGGCGGGCGCAAGACGGCCTGTTACGTCATCAAAATCCGGGATACCGGACTCAAGGTGATGATCCCGACCGAGGCGGTCGAGCGCGTCGGCCTCCGGCCCGTGATGAAGAAGAAAGAGGCCCAGAAGATCCTCGACATCTTGAAGGCGCCCGAGGTGGCCGTGGACGTGCAGCCGTGGAACCGCCGGTTCCGCGCCTACACCGAGATGTTGAAGAGCGGGCTCCCGTCCGAGATCGCCAAGGTTCTCCGGGACATGTACCGCCTGAAGTTCGACAAGGACCTTTCGTTCGGGGAGCGGCGCTTGCTCGATCAGGCTCGGAGCCTCCTCGTGCAGGAGCTCGCCCTTGCGCGCAAAGTCGCCCCAGCCGCGATGGAAGGCGAAATTCAGCAAATCTTCTCGGCGTAAAGCTCACGTCGGGACTGCGATCCCTTGCCCGACGTGGCAAGGTCGGCGGGGTCGCGCATGAAGATCTACACCCGCACGGGCGACGCCGGTATGACCGGCCTATTCGGCGGCGGGCGGGTCGATAAGGACGCGGCGAGGGTCGAAGCTTATGGTTCGGTGGACGAGCTGAACGCCTGCCTCGGGGCAGTGCGGGCTACGCTCGGCGTGAGCGAGCTCGACGGGATGCTCGCTGCCATTCAGTCGGACCTGTTCACGCTGGGCGCGGAGCTCGGGTGCGCGCCGGGCAAGGAGTCGAAGCTGAACCTGCGGCTCATCGACGCCGATGACACGGCGAGACTCGAACGCCACATCGACGCGGCCGAGGTGCAGCTCGAGCCGCTGAAAACGTTCGTGCTGCCCGCCGGGTCGCCGGTCGCGGCAAGCCTGCACGTGGCACGCACGGTTTGCCGCCGCGCCGAACGCCGCCTCATTGCTGCGCGCCGCGAGGCGCCCGTTCGCGACGAGCTGGTCCGTTATTTGAATCGCCTGAGCGATCTCTTGTTCGTGCTCGCGCGCGAGGCCAACCACCACGCCGGGCTCCGTGACGCACCCTGGGTGCCCAAGTCGTAGCTATCCCCATGCTTCCCCGTGCAGGTGACCTCATCGGCGGCAAGTACCGCATCGTCCGGCTGATCGGCGACGGCGGCATGGGCAGCGTGTTCGAGGCGCGCCACGAGGGCCTCGGCGTGCCCGTCGCGCTCAAATTCCTGCACGAGGACCTCGCCGAGCGTCCGGGCCTCACCGACCGCTTTCTTCGCGAAGCGCGCGTCGCGGCCACGATTCAAAGTCCGCACGTGGCTCACGTGACGGACGTCGACGTTGGGCCCGGCGGCTTGCCCTACCTCGTGATGGAGCTCCTGCATGGCGAATCGCTCCAGCAGCTGCTCGATCGCGAGCGGAAGCTCCCACCGCAGGTGGCCGTCGATTTTGCGCTCCAGATCGCGGGCGGGCTCGAAGCCGCGCACGCCGTGGGCGTCGTGCATCGGGATTTGAAGCCGGACAACGTGTTCGTGACGCCGAGCACGGGCGGGCCGTTCCTCAAGCTGCTCGACTTCGGCATCGCCAAGCTGCTCGCGAATCAGGAGCAGCGGGGGCTCACGCGAGCCGGCGTCGTGATGGGCACGGCCGAGTACATGCCGCCCGAGCAGCTTTACGCCGCCAACGAAGTCGATGCTCGCGCCGACGTGTACGCGCTCGGAGTGATGCTCTTCGAGATGCTGAGCGGCAGGCGCCCCGCCGACGGGGAAGACGCCCAAATCATCGTGGGCAAGGTGCTCGCGCGCGACGTACTGTCGCTCGCGACGCTCGAGCCGTCACTGCCGCGCGACCTGGTCGAGCTCGTCGAACGAGCGACGGCCGGTGACCGCGACGCTCGCATCGGCAGCGCGCACGAACTCCGGACGGCGCTTGCCCGCTTCGCGACCGAGGTCAGCCGCGCAGGAGCAATCGCCGCGCAAGCTGTTCCGGTGCAGCCGCGCGGCACGGTCAAGACCCTGCCGCCCGACCAACGGGACAGCTTCGCCAAGGGCGCGACCGAGCAGGCGCCGCCCTTCGTTCCGCCCTTTGCGCCCGTCCCCGTCCAGGCGCCGCACGCGCCGCTCACTCCACCCACGCGGCCTCGACGGCGACGTTACGGGTGGCTGTATGCGCTGATCGCGATCGCCGTGCTCGGTGGCGCTGGTGCCGGCGCCTACTTCTACTGGGCAAACCAGCCGCTGAACCTGCCGCCGCCTCTGCTCGAGACCGCGACGGCGCCGACCGCTGAGGCATTTGCCCCCGAGGGCCAGGCGAGCGCTTTTACGCCGGCGCCCACTGCAGCGGCTCCCGCTCCAGGGGCTCCTCACGAAGCGCATGAGGCGCGCGGCGGCGGGACCGTCCCCAGCCCGAACACGACGGCGGACGCGGGGACATTTCCGACACCGATCCAGCTGCCGAGCACCTTCCCGAGCACTTTTCCAGCGTTGCCCTTGCCTTCCACGCTGCCGACGGCATTCCCCTCGACCTTGCCCTCGGCATTCCCCTCCGCCTGGCATGACGTGCTACCGAGGGTCCTGCCCAGCGTGCTTCCCACGACCTTTCCCCGTATCCCTGGTTTACCTCCGAGCCCGCTCGACAATCCTTCGTCGCGCGACGGCGGGCATTGAGCGGGCGCTTGCCCGTTCAACGCTTCGCTCCGTGCGGCGCACGCTAACGGCCCTGTTCACTTGATCGACATCCGTCGGAAATAGGCGACCTGTACGCTTGCTCCAAGCTCATGCTGGAGTCCGACCTTCCGAGACGCGCCTTGAGAATGCCCACCAACGCTCCCCCGCCCGAATTTGCGAGCTCGATGCCCGAAAGTTATCGAAAGAATTTCGATGGCCGGGCGATGGCCGCGCATTTCGCGATCGCCGAGGCGCGTGGCGACGAGCTCGTCAGCGTCGGCAGCTTCCCTTCGAGCCGGCCCGGCACGGCGCTGTGCGTCGTCGCGGAGGATCGGCCGGGGCTGCTCGCGACGATCAGCGCCTCACTCGTGCTCTCGCGGCTCGACGTCATCGAAGCCGAGGCGTACACGCGCCGGCGCTCCGACACCGCCGACGAGGCCGTCGATATCTTTTGGGTGCGTCAAGACCCATCCGACCTCAGAAGCGAACCGATCGGCCCCGAGCACGTCGCGCAACTGAAGAGCACGCTCGCCGGTCTGCTCGAGGGCAAGCTCGATCGCTCGCGCATCGGGGATGCACGGCCGACGCCCACGCCGTCCGCAGTCGAAACCGTCGTGCGCTTCATCGAAGGCAGCGACGGCTCGTTCGCGACGCTCGAGGTGGAAACGGGCGATCGTTCGGGACTGTTGCTCGCGCTCTCGCAGGCGCTCTTCAATCAGCGCGTGCAAATCATTGCTTCACAAGTGAAGACGACGGGCACGCGCGTGTACGATCGCTTCAGCATCGTGGAGTTCGACGGCTCGCCCATCAGCCCGACGCGCCGGCTCGAAATCCAGGTGGCGGTGCTGTCGGCAGTGGATCCGATCGTCGGGCAGCGGCCGTCACACGCTCCGGCGTGACGCACGGGCGCGTCACGCAAAAACGCGCGCGCGTCAGAGCAAGCGCAGGAAGTCGAGCAACGCGAGCCGGGCCTCGGCGTCAAGTGAGCCGGACGGCGCGTCGGGCGGCGCCGGATCGGCGTGAACGAAGACGTCGCCGGCGAAACGCGCGCGCGAGAGCACGTCGGCGAGCGAACGAGCGCTGCCGTTCGTGAAGTACGGGCGCTTCAGGTACAGCCGGCGGAGCGACGGGATGCGCGTGCCTTCGCGATCGACGTACGGCAGGACGCCCGTCTTTTCGTAGTCGCCGCGCGCCCAGACGATCGGCGTCGAGGGCGAGAAGACGAGCGTCTCCCAGCGCTCGAACGGCACGAGCGTTGCCGGGTCGCTCGCGACGAGCCGCGCGGCGTGGCAGTGCTCGCAGCGTTCGCGAAAGAGCTCCGCGCCGTCGCGCTCGCGCGGCGTGAAGCGGGCGGGCGGCTCGTGCGTGGCGACGAACGGATTTTCTTCGTGCGTGAAGCGCGCGAGAAATCGAAAGAGCGCGCGCCGGAGCTCGCCGGGCGAAAGCTGCGCGCGTTCTTCACCGAAGGCGCGCAGCCACGGGAAGCGCGCCGTAGCGAGCGAAAACCACGGATCCACAGGGTTGCCGCGGTTGACGACGGCGAACTCGTTGTTGCACACGCTCGTGAGGTCGCGATCGTGGGCGCGCGAGAAGAGGGGCGCGTCGTTGAAGAGCCCGAACAGCGGACGCGTGCTCACGCGCACGTCCTCCGGCGAATCGAACGCATGGCGACCGCTGTTATGCACGCGGCCGTCCGTCGCGCCCTCGAAGTGGCACGTTTCACAAGTGAAGCGGCTGAGGCGTTCGTCACTCCGCGCGTCGGGTGCCATCAGCGTGGTGAAAAACAGGGCTTCGCCGAGGCGGGTGTTCGCGTCCGGGTCGTTCGGCGCGGGGGCGCGCGCGGGGTGGAGCTCGGGGCCGCTCGGAGTGAGCTCGACCCAGGCGTCGAAGAGCGGGTTCGCGCAAAGCAAGCGCTCGCCGCTCGTGACGAGCTCGCTGCAGCCGGGCAGCGCGGTCGAGATCGCCTGAGTCGAGGCGGGGGTGAGCGCGACGAGCGGCGCCGTGGCGTAGCCGAGCGCGAGGAGCTCGGGCGCGCCGTCGCGTTCACGCAGGGCGACGGCTTTCGGGACGACGACGCCGAGCTCGCTCGTGTTCACGGCCTGGCGGCGCACGAGCGAACCGTCGGGCTTCAGCACGTACAGGTACGCGAACGAGTCGATGTAGCCGAAGACGCGGTCCCGGCGCTCGAGCGGATGATCTTCGACGCCGCCCGCGCCGATGAAGAGCTCGTCGCCGCGCTCGAGCAGCGCGACGGACCAGAGCGGGCCGTCGTGGGTGATGCGCGCGATTTCATGCGTGGGCACGCCGCGCGCGTCGCGCCCGAAGACGGCGATGGCATGGTCGAAGAGGCAGGCGACGGCGAGGTGACGCGGGGAGAGCGCGAGACGAAAGGGACCTTGGCACGTGGACGTGACGTGCGGTGACGTACGGCGTGGCACGTCGCCGTCGGCTGGAACGGTGCGCGCGCCGGGCAGGGCCAGCGAGAACGAGCGGTCGCCCACAAAATCAAGTACGACCAGCGACTTTTCATCGGCGGCGAGCGCACGCACGACGACGCCGTCCGGTAACGCGAGCGCGCCGCTCGGCTCGAGCACGCCACGCCTGACGACGAAGCGCTCGATCGTCGCGCTGAGCGGCCCCGCGACGAAAACGCTGCCGTCCGGCGCCGTCGCGAGCGCGCTCGGTGACGCCACGGTCGAGCGTGAGCTCACGCTGGCGAGCTTGTCGTCGAGCAAGACGACGCGCGCGTCACCGCGCAAAATTCCCGCGAAATACGGCGTCCCCGGCACGGCCGCGAGCGCGTAGGGATCCGCACCGAACGCGCCGCTCGAGGGCGCAAGCGTTGCAAAGTCGGTGTGCGCGCGGAGTTCGCTCTCCTCGCGCCGGAGCGCCGCCAGCTCGCGCTGCATCGGCGCCCTCTCGCTCGTCACTCCCGTGGTCGAAGCTGGTGCGGCGTGCCGCGCCGCTTCGTGCGGCAGGGGTTCACGACCGCACGCCGAGAGCACGGCGAGCACGCCGAGGGCCGCGAGAGCGCGGTGCATGTCAGAAGAAATCGGGCATGACGGGCGGAGCACCCGCAAAGAGCGCAGCGAGCCGCGCGAGCGCCGTGGGTTCGCCCTGGAGGCGTCCCGCGCTGGCGAGCGCAGCAGGCGAGAGAAAGCCCGTGTAGAGCGCGGCGAGCGCGCGTTCGTCGAGCGCTACGTCGCCGTGCCCCCCCGGTGCGACGTGCGCGCGTCCGCCGCTCACTTCGAGCCGGTAACGGCCGGAGTTTTCGGGCAGCGTGCGGTCGCTGAGCTCGAAATCGACGGCCGTGTCGATCGGCGGGTAGCCGCGCGCCATGAGCGCGCCCTCGACGTCGAGCACGCGCAGCATCCAGGTTTCGGAGAGCTCGACGCGGAAGATGCGCTCGGGCGCCGAGAAGACGAGCGGGGCGACCGCGGACGTGTGCAAGCTGAGCCGTTTGATGGTGCTGCGGTGCTCGGCAAAGAAGGCCGTGAAGCGCCGGAGCGCGGCGGCGGTCGTCGTGAGAAAGTCGTGCACGGCGAGCTCGCGCTGATCGTCGGGGCCGCGTTGCGAGAGGTAGGCGTAGCCTT
Organism: Polyangiaceae bacterium; assembly: GCA_025936115.1. Classification (GTDB taxonomy): domain Bacteria; phylum Myxococcota_A; class Polyangia; order Polyangiales; family Polyangiaceae; genus PMG-095. The sequence goes on along the minus strand of JAICTZ010000011.1, from coordinate 77,098 downwards.
CGAGCCCGCCGCCACCGCGAACTGCAAAGCCCCGATACGTCTCTTTGCGTGAGGCCCGCGCGCGCTGCCAGACGTACGGGCCGCGATCGAGGTAGCCCGGGCGCTCGCGCGCGACACGGCTATAGAGCGCTTCGACCGCGGGCGTATCGGCTGGCTCGAGCAGGGTCACGTCGAGCTCGCCGCGCGCCGTCGGCAAGTCGCCGAGCGCCGCCGTGACGCGGTAGCGATGGCCCGCGAGCTCGTAGCCCGCTGCGCGATAGAGCGTCAGCGTCGCGGGATAGAGCGCGCTCAGGAGCAAGCCGCGCCGGCGTGCCGCTTTGAGCGTGTCGAGCACGAGGGACAGCGCAATTTTCTCACCGCGCGCTTCGGGCGCAACACCGACACCGGCGAGGCCGAGCAGCGGCACCGAGCGGCCCCCGAACCACTGGCCCATCGGGATTTCGAGCAAGCCACCGACGACCCGCTCGCCGCGACGCGCCAAGCGCACGTTGACGAGCCCGCCGTGATCGAGCCACGTCAGAGCATCCGCCGGGTCGAAGCCGAACGCCCAGCCGAGGATGCCGCCGAGGGCCGCGAGATCGTCTTCCCCGCGCGGCGAGCCGAATTGGATCGTCATGGGCCCTCCCTTCTTCGCCCGGAGCGCCCGGCCGAGCAAGCCCGGGGGCGTAGACAGCGCATGCGTACGGGTCCGCGGGGGGCCGGTGCGCATGTAAGTTTTGGTCGGACGCGGCTGAGCCTTGGCCGAAACGGGTGCGGTCAGCTATCGTAGGTTTGAAGGAGCCTTGGCAAGCTCGGGCACGTCCCTTCGGAGCGGCGACATGCTGGGCTCCTACCAGCTGCTGGCCCCCATCGGGACCGGCGGAATGGGACGCGTGTGGGTGGCGCGCGAGACGCGCATCATCCCCGGCACGGGCAAGTGGCGGCTCATGGCGGTGAAGACGGCGCTCGCCGAGGACGGCGCGAGCCAGGACTTCTTCCGCAGCCTGTTCGACGAGGCGCGCATCGCCTCGCTGCTCACGCACCCGAACGTCTGCACTATCCACGTCGTCGAGAAGGAACGCGGGGTCGACTACCTCGTGATGGACTACTCGGACGGCGCGTCGCTGCGGGAGATGCTCGACGCGACTCCGGGCAAGAAGCTCGATCTGCACGTGGCGGCACGCATCGTCGCGCGCGTGTGCTCGGGCCTGCAGGCGGCGCACGATCTCGTCGCGGAGGACGGCGAGCCGCTCGGCGTCGTGCACCGCGACGTGTCACCGCAGAACGTGCTCATCGCGGCGAACGGCCAGGTGCGCATCACCGACTTCGGTGTCGCCAAGGCGCGCGGGCAGCTGCACGCTCCGACCCAGACCGGTGAAGTGAAAGGCAAGATTGCCTACATGGCGCCGGAGCAGGTGACGACGAAGGACATCGACCGGCGCGTCGACGTCTTCGCGATCGCGTGCGTGCTCTACGAGGCGACGGTCGGCCAAAGGCCGTTCCACGGCGGTGACGCGCTCTCGACGCTCTACCAGCTGCTCGAGGAGCCCATCGTGCCACCGAGCGCGCGCGCGCCGGGTTATCCGCCGGAGCTCGAGGCTATCGTGCTGAAGGCGATGGAGCGCGACCGCGAGCAGCGCTACCCGTCCGCCGCGGAGTTCGGGCGCGCGCTCGAACGCTGGCTCATCAGCGAAAAGGCGACGGTGACGGACGCCGACGTCGCCGCGGCGCTCCGGAGCTCCCTCGGCGATCACATCGACGCCCTGCACGCCAAGATCGAAAACGCGATTTTGGCGATCGAATCGGGCAAGGCGGATTCGCTGCCGCCGCCCGAAGACGAGCCCGTCACGACGATCGGCCCTTCGGCGACGCCTCAGGGCGGCCGCACGCTCGGCGGCGCTTCGCTGCCGGACATCGAGACCAAGCGCAGCCGCTCGGGCATCGTGCTCGCGATCGGAGGCGCGCTCGCCCTCGCCGCGACGGTCGCTTTCGTGCTCGTGCGACCGGGACCCACGGTCGAGAAACCGAGCGAACCCGTCGCGCATCAAAAGCCCCCCGAGCAGCCTGCAGCGACGAGCACGGGCCTGGCCGCGGGCGCGACCGTGACGCCCGTGGCGAGCAGCGAACCGACGGCCATGCCGAGCACGACCGCGGAGCCTTCCAGCAAGTCGAGCGTCGCCCCGGCGAACACGCGACCCGGCTCGCATCGGTATCCGCGCACGACGGTGACGCCCACGACCAGCGCGACGACACAGCCTACGTCGACGTCCGGCGCGACGACGCTGCACCCCGGCGTCGATCCGACGGCACGTCCGCCCAAGAAGCCGCGCTCGCTCGACAACGACAATCCGTTTGCGCCGGCGCCGTAGCGGCGCGGCGGAGACGTGACGGCGTGTTCACGCGACGGACGTCTACGCGTCGTACGGCGCCGTTACGGCGTGTTCAGACGCCGTACTCCGCCATCAGCCCTTCTTCGGCCGCGGCAAATTGAACTGTTCGATGCGGTTGATCAGCGTGCGCCGCGCGATACCGAGCATCTTTGCCGCGCGTGTCTGGTTGCCGCCGCACGCCTCGAGCGCTTTGAGGATGCGTGCCTTCTCGTCCTCGGGCGTCGCGCCCTCGATGAAGGGCGACGCAATCACGGCCGTCTCGGCCTCGAACTCGGCGTCGAACAAATCGTGAGACGGCCCGTTGTCGAGCGTGCTCTCGATCATCACGTGCTCGGGTTGCAGCACCGAGCCCGTGACGAGCAAGGTCGCCCGCTCCATCACGTTCCGTAGCTCGCGCACGTTGCCGGGCCAATCGTGGGCGAGCAGCTTGCCGAGCGCAGCGGGGCCGAGCGTCGGCACGCTCTGACCCGAACGGATGCTGAATTCCCGCAAGAAATGGCGCGCGAGCGGCTCGATCTCGGACGGGCGGTTGCGAAGCGGTGGGATGCGGATCACGAGCCCGCTGATGCGATAATAGAGATCGCTGCGAAAGAGGCCGGCCTGCACGCGTTGTGCGAGATCGCGGTTCGTCGCCGTGACGAAGCGCACGTCGATGCGGCGCGGCTTGGTCGCGCCCACGCGAATCACGGCCCGCTCCTCGAGCACGCGCAGGAGCTTCGCCTGCGTGCCGGGCGAGAGCTCGCCGATCTCGTCGAGGAACACGGTGCCGCCGTCGGTCGACTCGAGTAAGCCGGCCTTCGCCGCGTGCGCGCCCGTGAACGCTCCGCGCTCGTGCCCGAAGAGCTCGCTCTCGAGCAGCGTGTCCGTGAGCGCGGCGCAGTTGAGCTTCAAGAACGGACCGTCGGCGCGCAGCGACCAGCGGTGCACCGTCTCGGCCATCACTTCTTTGCCGGCGCCGGTCTCGCCCAGCAAGAGCACGGAGATCTCGGTCGCGGCAGCTTTGCGCAAGAGCTCGTAGGCGCGGCGCATGTCCGGATCGACCAGCACCGGCTGGCCGGAGCTACCGGGCGGCGCTGGAAAACTCGAACCACCTTTGCGCTGAAGGACGAGCACGACTTGCCCGACACGTAGCACGTCGCCGACCTGGAGCTCCATCTGCTCACCCCGAGGGATGGTGTGACTCGAGCCGCCGACGGTGTCGTCTTCGAGCGAGCCGTGCAGGCTGCGCACGACCATGGTGCCGTTCGCGCTGCCGAGATCCTCGACCATGACCTCGTCACCGACGTGTAGGCGCGCGTGGTGGCGCGACACCGACGGATCCTCGATGCGAATCGCGTTGTCGGCGCCGCGGCCGATGCCGCTCACGCTGCCGGGCACGAGCTCCACGGTGCGGGTCTCTTGACGCACGTAGATGGTGACTTCGTAGAGAGCGCGTGGCGGAGGTGGGATGGTAGCTACATCGCCCTTCATGGGTTTCGAGCTCAGGGCCCCCGGAGCTTACATCGGCGTCCCTTGAGCGCAGCGAAAGAGCCGCCGTTCACGGGTAAATCGAGGTCCAATGCGCGCGCCCACATGGTGGGAGAAAAGTGCCGCAGTTTAGCATAGCGATCATTGTGAGACGCGGAGGATGATGTATCGTGAAAGTATCATGGGTAAGCGAGGCGTGAGTGTGAACCCGCCTTCTCCCGACCCGCACGGGCAGGAGGCCTTGGCGGACGTGGAGGTGCAGGTCACGACCGAGCCTCCGGCCGCAAACGTCGCGCCGCTCGTCACGCCCCAGCCGCCGCGACAACCCGCGACCACCGTGCCCGCGCCGCCGCGTCCCGCTCAGCGCGCGCCCGCGTCGCACGCGCCCAAGAAACCGTCACGCGCACCGCTGCCGGGTGCACGCTCGACGAAGCCACCCCCCGCGCTCGTCTCGGCGATGAAGGCGGGGCAAATCGTCGGCCGTTATCGCCTGCTCGTGCCCATCGGCGCGGGCGGAATGGCGCAGGTTTGGGCCGCCAAGCCCGAGTCGGCGGGGCTCGCTCGCACGGTAGCGATCAAGCTCGTCTTGCCCGATTACGCCGCCGACAGCGAATACGAGCGCATGTTCGTCGACGAGGCGATGGTCGCGTCGGCGATTCGTCACCCCAACGTGTGTGAAACGCTCGAGCTCGGCCGCGACGGCGACGTGATCTTCATGGTGCTCGAGTGGATCGCCGGCGAGTCGCTGAGCGGCATCTTGCAGCAGAAGGGCGCGCTACACCCTTTACCCGACGCGATCGCCGCGCGCATCGTCGCCGAGGGTTGCGCCGGCCTGCACGCCGCGCACGAAGCGGTCGGCGGCGACGGCGAGCCGCTCGGCATCGTGCATCGCGACGTGTCGCCGCCGAACATCCTGATCTCGACGAACGGTCACGTCAAAGTCAGCGACTTCGGCATCGCCAAGGCGCGCTACCAGCTGCACTCCAAAACCCGCACGGGTGAGATCAAAGGCAAGTTCGCGTACATCCCGCCGGAGCAGATCCTCGGGCGCGGCGTCGATCGGCGCGCCGACATCTACGCGATGGGCTGCGTGCTCTACATCGCGACGCTCGGCCTCCGGCCTTTCGGCGGCGGCGCGAGCGCGCTCGGCAAAATCGTGCAGGGCCGCTACTTGAAGCCGAGCGAGATCCGCAGCAGCTACCCGCCCGGGCTCGAAGCCATCATCGTGAAGGCGCTCGCCTCCGATCCCGCGCAGCGCTTCCAAACCGCCGAAGAGATGCGCGCCGCCATCGATCACTTCCTGATGAGCACGGGCGAGATCGTGATGGAGAGCGACGTGGCCGCCGTCGTGCGCGAACGTCTGAGCAAAGAGCGGCGCATGGTGATCGACGCCGTGATGACCTCGGGGCGCGCGCTGCCCGAAGCGCTCGCCAAGCAGCTGCTCACGCGGCGTGACCGCACGCAGACGCCGACCGCGAACAGCCGCGTCTTCCTCACGGCGCCGCAGCCGCGCATGCGCCTGTCCTCGCCGCCGCCCAAAGCCGCGACGCCCGACGACGACGACGCGCAACCCACCTGGCGTCCGCCCAAAAAAGACGGCGACGAGCACGGCGACTCGGGCGAGTACGACGGCGAGAACCGCCTGCCCATGGACTTTCACCCGGAAGAGGGCGAAAGCACCGTACGCAACAAGCAGCAAGTGTTCGCGAGCAGCCGCCCGCCGCGAGCGAAGAAGAACGGCAGCCAAGACTGAGCGCGCCCGCGCGGCGTACACTCCTCCGCGTGAACGATCTCGCGCGCCGAGCGGCGAGCCTGCTGACTGTCGGCTTCGCTGGCAAAACGCCCGACGCCGAAACGACGCGCCTGCTCGAGCTCGGCGTCGGCGGGGTCGTCCTGTTCGCGCGCAACGTCGAGGCTCCCGCCCAAGTCGCCGAGCTCACGCGCGACCTCAAACGCCGCGCCTCGGCGCCCCTCGTCGTCTCGGTCGATCAGGAAGGCGGCAGTGTCGCGCGGCTGCGCGCGGGCTTCACGCGACTGCCCGTCTTCCGCGCGCTCGGCGATACCGGTGATGCCGCGCTCGCACGCGAGCTCGGGCGCGTCGTGGGCAGCGAGCTTTCGGCGGTGGGCATCGACTGGAATTTCGCGCCCGTGCTCGACGTGGACACGAATCCGGCAAACCCAGTGATCGGGGCACGCTCGCTCGCCCGCGACCCGGAGCGCGTCGCCGAGCTCGGCACGAGCTTCGCGCTCGGTCTGCTCGACGCGGGCGTGGCGCCGTGCGGCAAGCATTTCCCGGGTCACGGCGACACGCGCCAAGACTCGCATCACGAATTGCCCCGCCTGCCGCACACGCTCGAGCGGCTCGAACGCGTCGAGCTCGTCCCTTTCGCGCGTGCCGTCACGAGCGGAATACCCGCGCTCATGACGGCGCACATCGTGTTCGAGGCGCTCGATCCCGAACGCCCCGCGAGCATGAGCGCCGCCGTGGTGCGCGGGCTTTTGCGCGAACGCATGGCCTTTTCGGGGCTCGTCGTCACGGACGATCTCGAGATGAAAGCGATTGCCGACCACTTCGCGATCGAGGACGTAGCGCTCGGTGCGCTCGCCGCAGGGGTCGATGTCCTACTCGTGTGTCACCACGCCGAGCTTGCGCGCCGCGCCATCGATGCCATCGTTCGAGGCGTGCGGAGCGGCGCGCTCAGCGAAACGCTTTTGAACGCGGCGGCCGAGCGCGTCGCCACGTTTGCCGCACGCTTTGCGCGACCGCCGCTCGCGGAGCTCGACCTGACGAAACTCGACGGCGAGCGTCACCGCGCCGTCGTCGCGCGCGTGCTGCGTGCCGCGGGAGAACCGGCTTGAAAGCGGCGTCGGCGCTCTTGCTCGCCGCCGTCGTCGTCTCGGCGGCGATGGCGAGCTGCGGCAACGGCCAAGACCCGGCCGCCGCCCGCGAGGCGTCCTCCGAATGCCTGTCGCAAGCGGGCGACCTCTATCAAAAGAAAATCGCGCCGCTGCTCGCGACCGATCAGCCGCAGACGTGCAATCAGTGTCACCTCTCCGGCGTCGACTTGAGCTTGTTCGTGCGCGCCGACATGTGCGAAACCCGCGCTTGCTTGGTCGACCTCGGCTTGGTCGACCTGAAGAACCCCGACCAGAGCAAGGTGCTCGGTTGGATTCAGCGCGCGGAGCCGGACAGCACGCTCATCACGCAAGACGTGATCGATCAGGAGTACGACGCGTTCAAATCGTTCGTCGAGCAGATCGCGCACTGCGGGGGTGAAGCGTGTCCCGGCGTGCGCTGCCCGGCGCAAAGCGACGCGCAAGGGTGCGACAGCCCCGAGGACGAGCCGAGCGGCGCCGTCACCGTGGCGGACGGCGCCGCCTGCGATTCCATTTCGATCGAAACGGCGTTTCGCGACAACGTGTACGTCTGGCGCGATCGCTGTTTTCCCTGCCATTTCACGAGCCAGCCGAGCACGGCGGACGGCGCGCCGCTCTTCTTCGACGTGCGTAGCGACTGCAACTCGGGCGCGCTCGAGAGCTTCCACGACATGCTGTCGCTCGGCGTCATCGACACGAACGATCCGACGCAGAGCTTACTCTTGCGCAAGCCACTCGACTTGAAGAAGGGCGGCGTCGTGCACGGCGGAGGAGCGAAATTCGACGGCACGAGCGACCCGTCTTACGTCTCCTTTCTCTCCTTCATCGAGTACTGGATCGGCTGCGGCGCGCCGGCGCCATAAAGCGCCGACAGCCGTGAAGTTGCTCGTTGCTCGCAGAGCACCCGCGCGCGTTCGGCGTGGATGCTCTGCGCGCGGGCGTCAGTTGCCGGGGTGCCCGGCGCCGTCCGTCTCCGCTGCGCCGCCGACCTCCGCCGCGCCGCCGGTCGCGGCCGCACCGCCGGTCGCCGTCACGCCTCCACTGCCGCCCGTCGCGGCGACGCCGCCGCCTCCGAGATCCCCGCTCGCGCCGGCGGCGCTGCTCGCCGCACCAGCCTCGCCGCGCCCACCCTCGCCGCCTGCGCCTGCGGACGCCGGCGCGTTCTCGCATGACTTGACGCAATCGTCGTGAGCGCTCAGGCACGCGCCGCCGTTAGCGCGAAGGCCCGTGGCATAGCAGCTCCTGAACGGCTCGCCGAGCGCGGACGCGTCCTGACACTGCGCAACGATATCTTGGCAAGCGGCGTCGCCGTCGCGCAGCTGCCCCAGCGGCCGATGATCGACGCAAGCCACGAGCGCGAGCGAAACCAACGCACCAAGACCGAAGCCGCGACCGAGAGCCTGCGAAATGGAGAGAGGTAATCCAAGCATTAGGTAACGAGCGTAGCGCTCGCGTCGCGCGTTCGCAAAACTCGCGCTGCGCTTCTTCACGACGCTCGGTCGAGCGTGACATCCGAGTCGCGGTCGCGTGTGGAGCGCCCCTGACGTCCGAGTCGCGCTCGGCTACCTTGCGATCGCGTTGCCACGGACCAATGCTCGTCACGTGGGCGCCGTGCTCGAGCGAGCAATCAGCATGCGGTCGAAGACGACCGACGACGATGCGTTCATCGAGCAGCTATCGACGGCGGCGTTCGGCGACTTTCAGCACCACGCGGCCGCCACGACGCTCCGCCTCACGCAACGCCCCGGCAGCACGACACGCATCGCCGTGCGCGGCGACGAACGGCTCGGTTTCGTCGTAGTCGAGCGCGAGCGCGACGGCGCGTGGATTTCCGCGATTGCCGTCGCCCCGAGCGAACGCGGACGCGGCGTCGGCGCGCGGTTGATGGCCGAGGCCGCCCGGCTCGCGCGCGGCTCGGGTGCAGCCCGCCTGCGTCTCACCACGGCCCAAGCCAACGTCGAGGCACTCGAGCTGTTCTTGAAGTGCGGCTTTTCGATCGAGCGGCGTATCCCGCGTTACTACGCGCGCGGTCAAGACGCGTGCGTCCTCACGCGAGCGCTGTAGCATCGCCCGCCATGCCCGGCGTGAGCCCGCCTGTCCGCGCGTTCCCGACGCGCCTGTTCCTCTTCGCCTTCCTCGGCTGGACCTTCGACTTTTACGATCTGGTCCTGTTCGGCTTCATCAAAGATCCCGTCGCGCGCTCGCTCGGCCTCGCGCATCGCTACGAGGCGTGGCTGCTCGGTGTCGCGCTCAGCACGTCGGGGGTCGGCGGCATCATCGCGGGGCGACTCGCCGATCGCGTCGGCAAGCGCTCGGTGCTCTCCGTGACCATTTTCATCTACTCGCTCGGATCGCTCGTGTGCGGACTCTCGGGTTCGGTGTGGACGTTCATCGTGGGACGGGCGCTCGTCGGGCTCGGCGTCGGCGGCGAGTGGGCGGTGGGTCACGGCATGGTGGCCGAAGCCGTCGCGGCCGAGCGGCGCGGGCGCGCGTCGGCGCTCTTGCAAGCGGGCGAGCCGGTCGGCGTCGGGATCGCGGCCGTCGTCGGTTATCTGCTCGTCCCGCTCGTCGGCTGGCGTGCGGTGCTCATCGGCTCGAGCGCCACGGCGCTCATCGCGTTCGCCGCGCGCAATTCCCTGCACCTGCCGAGTACGCCCGCCACTTCTCCGGCGCCGCTCTCGGCCTTGCTCCGCCCCGGCATCCTGTCGCGCGCCGTTCGTGCCTGGCTACTCGGCGTCTTCAAGCTCGGCACCTACTGGAGCTGTTACACCTGGCTGCCGTCGATCCTCCTCACACGCATGCATCAATCGGTGGGTCGCAGCCTCACCTGGATCGTCACGGCACAGATCGGCCAGTTCATCGGCATGCTCGCGTTCGGCCCGTTCGCGGATACGTTCGGACGCCGCAAGGCGTTCACGCTCTTCTCGCTCCTCACGGCAGCGGCCCTCGCGCCGCTCGCCTTCGCGTGGCGCACGCTCTCCGCCGAGCCTGCTCTCTTCTGGAGCGTGATGCTGCTGCTTGGTTTCGGCTCCGGCTGCACCGCCGGTTTCGGCGCCTTGCTCGCCGAGCTCTTCCCCACCGAGCTCCGCGGCCTCGGCATGGGTACGACTTACAATCTCGCCCGCACCGTACAGCTCTGGGCCGCGGTACTCGTCGGCTGGGCCTTCGATCACGCCGGACTTCCGGGTGCGCTCGGCGTCCCGCTCACGCTCGCGCTGGCGACTGCATCCTGGGTCTGGGTGCTGCCCGAAACGCGTGGCATCCCTCTCCCGGTGCTGCGCGACTTCGATTCGCAACGGCCCTAGCTGTACTAACCCGCGCCCCGAATGCGTACGAGCTTGTTCCTGCCGGCGAGCCCAGAAACAATTTCGACGGCGCTCTTCGCGACCCCGTAGTGTTCGGCCAGCGTCCGGACAAGCTCGAGATTGGCAGCACCGTCGACTGGGGGCGCGGCCACGGCCACCTCGAGCTCGTCGCCTTTCATACCGAGCACGCGACTCTTCGACGCGCGCGGCTTCACTCGAACCTTGAGTCGCAATTCGGCGGACACGGACGCTCAATGCCCGTGGAAGACGGCCTCGATGTCGTGGCCGTCGGGATCGAGCACGAAGGCACCGTAGTAGTTCGGGTGGTAGTGCGCGCGCACTCCGGGCGCGCCGTAGTCCTTCCCGCCGGCCTCGAGCGCAGCGCGATAGAAGGCGTCGACCTCTGCACGACTCGTCGCCGAAAACGCGAGGTGCATCGGCGTGATGACGCGCAGTTGTTCGGCCTTTTGGAAGCTCGTCGGTCCGGTGCCGAACCAGAGCTCCGGCTTGTCGCGGCCGAAGCCGCACGCTTGACCGAAGTCCATGAGCAGCTTGATACCGAGCGGCGCGAGCGCCTTCTCGTAGAACGCTTTCGAACGTGCGTAGTCGCCGACGGTCAGCGTGACGTGATCGAGGATTGGCATGTGTGTTCTTGTAGGCCCTGTCAGAAACTTGACGCAATAGAGCCCGTAGCGCCGGGCGGAGAAAGCCTAGGCGCCCATGGTAGAACCGAGCGTCGTGCGCTAGCCTTCCTCGCACACGGCACGCCAAAGTTTTACGGGCTTTGGCTCTGAACAGGGCGGATCGAAGGCGACAGCAGATGTTGCTCAAGCGTCACGAATGGCTCGATCTCGCCAGAAAACTGGACTGGCAGTACAGCTACGTCGCCGAACGCGACGTGTTCCCCGAAGCGATGAGCGGCCGTCCGTGGCTCGAGCACGCCGAATGGAGTGACTGGGACGAGCCGTACCGTACGAGCTACGCGGAGTACGTCGCGACGCAGCACGAAAAGGAAGCGGCCGTACACGCCGTGCGCGACGCCGTCGGACGCGTCGCCGATTTCGAACGCCACGATCGCGCCTGGCTCAGCGCGTTGAAGCTCCACGCCGCGACGCTGCCGCTCGCCGAGTTCGCCGCCGTCGTCGGAAATCTGCGCGCCGCTCGCTTCGGACGTGATGGAGCCTGGCGCACGATGGCCACGCTCGGCGCGCTCGACGAGCTCCGCCACACGCAAATTCCGCTCACGGTATTGCACGATCTCGTGGCCTGGGACCCGCAATTCGATTGGACGCACCGCTTGTTCCACACGAACGAGTGGGTGGCGATCGCGGCGCGTCACTTCGCCGACGAGCTCCTCTTGCTTTCGAATCCCGTGGAATTCGCCGTGGCGACGCACTTCGTGTTCGAGACGGGCTTTACGAACCTGCAGTTCGTCGCGCTGTCGGCCGTCGCGCACGCCGTGGGCGATCGCATGTTCGAGAAGATGGTGCAGAGCATCCAAACGGACGAAGCGCGCCACGCCCAAATCGGCGGCGCCGTCGTGAAGAAGGTGTGCGAGCACGACCGCGCGTACGCCCAGTACTTGGTGGACAAGTGGTTCTGGCGCTCGTGGCACTTCTTCGCCGTCGTGACCGGCTTTGCCATGGACTATTTGACGCCGCTCACGCATCGCAAAAGCTCGTTCCGCGAGTTCATGCAGGAGTGGGTGCTCGAGCAATTCGAACGCACGCTCCGCGATTACGGCCTCGAGCGTCCCTGGTACTGGGACGAGTTCGAGCGGAGCCTCGGCTACTATCACCACCAAGTCTACGCGAGCGCTTACTCCTATCGCGCGACGGTGTGGTTCGATCTGCCGCTGCCGAGCCCCGCGGAGCGCGCCTGGCTCGCCGAGAAATACCCAGAAAGCTGGGCTGATTTCGCGCCGATTTGGGAGCGTGTGAGTGATCGCTGGCGCGCGTCGGGGCCCGGCATCGAATGGTACACGCACGGCGTCACGCCCGTCGGCTTCTGCTCGCTCTGCCAGCTCGTGCTCTCGGCCGGCACACCGCGCAAAAATAGCGCCTGCGTGCGCGACCACGGCGGTCGGCGTTACATCTTCTGCAGCGCGCCCTGCGCGTGGATCTTCGAGCACGAGCCGGAGCGCTACGCGGCCCACCACACCGTCGTCGATCGCATCCTCGCGGGGGAGGCGCCCGCAAACCTGATCGCGCTCGTACGGGACTACTTCGGCTTGGACGAAGCGACGTGGGGCAAAGACAGCTCGCGGGGCCGTTACCCGTGGCTCGCGCCGGCCGTAGGGAGCGCCAAGTGAAGGAAGACGCTCCCATCCCCGTTTACGGCTTCGTGCGCGGCGACACACTCGGCTTGCTCGTGCTCGTACGGCCGAGCGACAGCATCGCTACCCTCACGAGCACGCTCACCGAAGCCGCGTCGGTGCGCGTCGCTCCCTCGCGCCGGGCGCGCCTTTTTTCCGGTGAACGCGAGCTCGATCCGCGCGCGAGCGTGGCGGCCGCGGGACTCATGCCGCTCGATCGCGTCGATCTCGTGCCGGGAGCCCGATGATGTCATTCGAAGCGGTGCTGCCGGACGACGAGCTCTGGGTCGGCGAGATGCGCGGCCTGTTGGTGCAGGGGCGCCGCGTCCTCATCGTGCGCACGGACGACGCAGTCTGCGCGTATGCCGATCGCTGCGCGCACCTGGGCGTTCCGCTCAGCCAAGGCAAGCTCGAAGGCGGCGTCATCACCTGCTCGGCGCACCATTACCAATACGACGCGCGCACCGGCCGCGGCATCAACCCCGAGAGCGTGCGCCTGGAGGCCTTTCCCGTGCGGATAGAGGGCGGCCGTATCGAAGTGGACGTGGAAGCGACGTTGGAGGCTTCGGCTTGAGGGCGGGCGGGGGACAACGGCCGAGCCCCGTCGGGCCGGTGCTCGAAGCGAACGAAATCGGGCGCGCCGTCGCCAGCGCGATCGTGACGACGAATCCGGGCGCAAGCGTCGAGGATCGCGGGGCGTACCTGCGCGTCTCCGTGCTGGGACGCTGCGTCGTCGAACGGCGCGCCATCGAGAGCGAGCTCGGCCGTGACTTCACGCTGCCGCGCGATCTCGAGCTCGTGATGCCGGCATTCCAGGGTCGCCTTTCGATGCATGAAGATCGGGTCGAATGGCGCTTCGAGGGAGCATGAACGCGCGCCGTACGTATTGGCACCTCGAGGGGCAGAAGCGCGTGCCCACGCCCTACGAAATCGGCACCTCGCGTCTCCTCTACTACCCCGAGCGGGGCTTCGAGGTCGAAACTCCCGTCAGCGCCTGGTATCGCGAGCACCAAACCGGCGGCGCGCTCAGGCTCACGGCGCTCGAACGCTTTCGGGATCCCCGTGAAACCACCTACTCGAAATACGTCGCCCTCGGCCGAGAAAAGGAAGCTTTCGTCGACGGCCTCTTGCGTTCCGCCGACGAGAGCGGCGACGACGACAAGCTCGATCCCGCATGGCTCGCCGAGCTCGAACGCTGGCTCCCGGTGCTGCTCTACCCGTGCCACGGCTTTCAAATGGTGAGCGCGTACCTCGCGCAACTCTCACCCACGAGCGAGCTCGTCGCCGTCTTCGCCTTCCAAGCCGCCGACGAAATGAGACGCATCCAACGCTTCGCCTACCGCTCGCGCCAGCTCGAGCGACGCGTGCCCGGGTTCGGCCACGGCAAAGCGCATTGGCAACAGGCGCCCGAATGGCAACCGCTGCGGCGCGTGATCGAAGAGCTGCTCGTCACCTACGACTTCGGAACCGCGCTCGTCGCGCTCACGCTCGCGATCAAGCCCGCCTTCGACGCGTTCTTCGTCCGCCGCGCTGGGCGCCTCGCGGAAGCACGCCGCGATCCGCTGCTTTGCCGCGTGTTCTTCTCGCTCGACGAGGATTGCCGCTGGCACGAGAGCGTCGCCGACGCCATCGCGCGCTTGCTCGTCACGGACTCGCCCGAGAACGCCGCGTTCGTCACGCGCGTCCTGCGCGAGCGCTATCCCGCCGTACGCCGCGCGCTCGAAGCGTTCGCCCCGTGGTGGGACGAGCGCGCGGAGCCGTACTCTGCCGTCCTCGAATCACTCGACGCCGAGCTCGCCAAACGCTGGCGTCGCCTCGGCTTGGAGCTCGACGCGTGACCACGAATCCAACGCTACACTTCACGCGCGAGCAGAGCGAAATCGAGCTCGAACGTCGCTTTCGCGCGATGGCCGATCACGCGCCCGTGCTGCTTTGGATGGCCGGCAGCGACGGTCTCTGCACCTTCTTCAACCAGCGCTGGCTCGAGTTCACCGGCAAACCTCTCGAACGAGAGCTCGGCAGCGGCTGGGCCGCCGGCGTGCACCCCGAAGACTTCCAGCACTGCATGACACTTTACCTGGAGTCGTTCGTCGCGCGCGTCCCCTTCTCGATGGAATATCGCCTGCTGCGCGCCGACGGCGAGTACCGCTGGGTCTATGACCAAGGCGCTCCCCGTTTCGAACCCGACGGCAGCTTCGCCGGCTTCATCGGCTCCTGCACGGACATCACCGAACAACGCCTCGCGCGCGACGCGCTCGGCAAGCTGAACCTCGAGCTCGAGGACCGCGTGCGGGAGCGCACCGCCATCGCGCGCGAGCGTGAAGTCTTGCTGCGCGAAGTGCACCATCGCGTCAAAAACGATCTGCAGCTGATCTCGAGCGTGCTCAGCATGCAGGCGCGCCGCTTGGTCGACGCCGCGTCGGCCGAAGCGCTCGCCGAGTGTCAGAGCCGCGTGCAAACCATCGCGCTGATCCACGAATACATGTACCAGTCGGAGAACCTCGCGCGCCTACCGCTCTCGCGCAACGTGCGGGGGCTCGCCGCGAACCTCTTGCGCGCGGGCGGCGCGCCGGGCAGCTCGATCGGCCTCGAGCTCTTCGTCGAAGAAGACATCACGCTGCCCGTCGATCGCGCGATTCCGTGCGGGCTCATCTTGAACGAGCTTTTGACGAACGCGCTCAAGCACGCGTTCCCCGAAGGCCGGCGCGGCATCGTGCGCGTCACCCTGCGCCGTGAAGCCCCTGAAATGCTGCTGCTCGGCGTCGCCGACGACGGCGTCGGGCTCGCGGAGGATCACGACGACAACGTCAACGGCTCACTCGGCTTTCGCCTGGTACGCGCCTTTGCCGAACAGCTCGGCGCAACGGTACGCGTCTCGCGCGACGACGGCACCAACGTAGAGGTCTTATTCCGTCCGGAGGGGTAGCTCGGACCGGAACGACGGGAAGGAGCGACGAGCAGATGGCCGCGATATTGGTAGTGGAAGACGAACGAGTGGTGGCGCGCGACATCGAGGAGTCGCTCATGCGCATGGGCTACGATGTCGTCGGCTTGGCGGCGTCGTCCACGGAATGTCTGGCCCACGCGGAAGAAAGACGCCCGGATCTCGTCTTGATGGACATCCGCATCGAGGGCGCGCTCGACGGCATCGAAACGGCGCGCATCCTGCGCTCGCGCTTCGACGTTCCGGTCATCTTCCTCACCGCTTACGCCGACGATCAAACCGTCGCGCGCGCCAAGGAGACGGAAGCTCTCGGCTACATTTTGAAGCCGTTCCGCGCGGGCGAGCTCAAGAGTACCGTCGAAATCGCGCTCTTCAAACACGAGATGGAGATGCGCGCGAAGCTCCGTGAACGCTGGTTTGCGACGACGCTCCGCGCGATCGGCGACGCCGTCATGGCCGTCGATCGAGACGGCCGCATCAACTTCGCGAACCCGGTCGCCGAAGCCATCCTCGGTCGCCCCACGGACGAGCTCGTCGGCCGCGCCCTGCCCGAGGTCTTCAAGCCCATCGACGAACGCACACGCGCCCCGATCGAGCTCCCGTCCCCGAACGAAGTACTCTCCGGCAGGAGCACGCCCCTGGTCGAAGGCGCGGCCATCGTCGGACCGAACGGTGAATGCCCCATCGAAGACAGCCTGTCGCCCATCGTCGACGACAAAGGTCAACTGCTCGGCGCCGTCATCGTCTTCCGCGACGTGACCGAAGCACGCCGCATGCGCGAGCGCGTCGCGCTTTCCGAACGCCTCGCTTCACTCGGAACTTTGGCTGCGGGCGTCGCGCACGAAATCAACAATCCCCTCACCTACGTCCTCGGCAACGCCTCGGTCGTCGCGCGTGAGCTCGAACGCGTCCACGAAGCCGTGCGCGACCGCCGCGAGTCGGCGGGCGCCCTGCTCGACATGGTCGCCGAACGCACGCACAGCCTCGCCGAAGCCCTGCTCGAAATCCAAGACGGCGCCGAGCGCATCCGCAGCATCGTCGTCGACCTGCGCGCCTTTTCGCGCCCCGAAGCCGCCGAGCGTCCAGGGGACGTCCGCTCCGCCCTCGACTGGGCCATCCGCGTGATCGAGCCCGAGCTCCGCCTGCGCGCTCGCCTCGTCACGAACCTCACCCCGCTCCCAACCGTGCGCGCGAACGGCTCCCACCTCGGCCAAGTCTTCTTGAACCTCCTGCTCAACGCGGCCCAGGCCATCCCGGACGGCGCCCCTGCCGACAACGTGATCGAAGTCAGCACGAGCCTCGACCAGCGCGGCTTTGCCGTCATCGACATTCGCGACAGCGGCTCCGGCATGACCCCGGAAGTGAGAAAACGCATCTTCGAACCCTTCTTCACCACCAAACCGGTGGGCACCGGCACGGGCCTCGGCCTCTCGATATGCCACGGCGTCATCAGCTCCGCGGGCGGCCACATCGAAGTCGAAACCACGCTCGGAGTGGGCACCCGCTTCCGCGTCTGCCTGCCCGTCGCGGAACCCATCGAAAAACCGAAGTCCCTCGAACCCAAGAGCGGCAGCGCGGCGCGCAAATCACGCGTCCTCGTCATCGACGACGAAACGCAGGTCGGCACCGCCATTCGACGCATCTTGAACGAACACGACATCGCCTCGACGACGACTGCCGTCGAAGCACTGAAATTACTCCAAAGCGACGACGCGTTCGATCTGATCCTGTGCGACCTAGCCATGGCGGAGGTTTCCGGGCGCGAGTTCTACGAGCGCCTTGCCCGCACGTCGCCGAAGCTCGCAGAACGCGTCGTCTTCATGAGCGGCGGCGCCTTCACACCGGACATCGAACAATTCCTGAAGACGTCGACGCGGCCGTGTTTGACGAAGCCGTTCGGCGCGGCGGAGCTGCGCGATCAGGTGAACGCGTTGTTGAAGCAGGCGCTCGCGCGTCGCGCTGGCTGATTCTTCCATCGTCGGAGCGGGCGGGAGAGTCGGCACTGGAGCGGTACGGGGGCGGAACTGATCCTTGCGTCGCGGGTGCACCGGGAAGGGGCGTCCGTTATTCGCTTAGATAGCGAGTACGCGCGCGTTATCGGCTTAGCTTGCGGATTCGACGCAGGTGAAATAGGTGTTAGGCGGACCCGGACACGGATTTGACATCTCATGGCGGCACCTACCCACAAGACATTGGATCCCCACGCATTCACGCGAGTTGTGGGAGCGCTGCGAGTGCCTGAAGCTCGATCAATGCGCTGTCGATGGCAGTCGGTGGAAAGTGAGCAAGTCGTCTGAGCAGGAGTAAACGGCCGACGAAGGGAGTAGAGAGCACGAGGCGATGGCGGATGGTGTTCGCCTGGAGCGAGCGAGCAAGGTTCTGTGCGCGACCAGCGAGGCCGACCAACCAGAGGACCAAGCTCGCGAGCGCAACGAGGAGTAGGAGCACTTCGATGGGCTGCGCCGAGCTGCTGCGGGCGTAACGAAGACCGAAGCCGAAGCGTTGAGACTTTCCGTCGCGAAGCGTCTCCTCGATCTGCATGCGAGTGGCGTAAAGGTCGGTGCTCCGCTGCTCACGCCCAGGCTCATGCGGAAGCGAGGTCGCGAGCAGCCACGGTGCGCGGTGCAGCTTGCGGTACATCTTCGCGTTGGGGCGACGGTTGTTCGGCCTTCGGCGACCGCCGCTCGGCGGGCGGTGAGCGCGGACGAGGTAGAGACCGAAGGTGTAGCCACGTCGAGGCGAGAGCAGGACGTTGCCGATGTAGCGCGTGACCGGTGTCGCGCGAGCGTAGAGCGAGTCGGTGAAGCACCAGCGACCTGTGCCCTCGTTGAGGTACTTGATCTTGTTTCGAATTCTGCCGACCCAATCCCAGCCTCGCACACGCCGTCAGCACGCCCCGGCTCTGCAATTCTAATTGTCGTCGACCTGCAGAAGTAATTGTCGCTGATCATCCGTGGCCAGAGTAACAGCTGTCACCTTCGCAACGCCGCGGAGTGCTCGCAGCGCGTCCACGATTGCACGCAGCTCAGCGGGCGCGGCCGGTACAGCGCGGTCGATGGCGCCTTCCAAGAGCTCGAGTCGCTGTGCTTGGTGGTCGACCTGCATGACGTAATCGAGCAGCGTCGTATTCTGGTCGGCGTACGGCAGGTCGAGAGCGCGCACCCACTGCCACCAGGCTGCCGTCCATGCTCGGCCCGGTTGGATCGAAGGTGTGGTGCTTGCGAGTGTCTTCCTACTCTGGTAGGAAACTCTCATGGGCCAACCGGCGGCAAAGCTATCCGTCAGCATCCCTGGCGAAATCGCCGCAGCGGTGCGCAAACGTGTTGGCGCTCGGGGCCTGTCCGGGTTCGTGGCGCGAGCCGTTGCACACGAGCTTGAGCGCGAGGGCATCAGCGTCCTCATTGCCCAGCTCGAAGCCGAGGTTGGGCCGCCGACGAAGGCAGACCTTGCGCGAGCTCGCCGAGCATGGCCGAAGCGCTGATCCTTGATTCGGAGGCTATCGCCGCGCTTGCGTACCCCTCGACGCGAGCGGTCTTGGCCCGACGAGCTTCCGCGGTTCTGCGCCTCGCCCAGGATCATCGGGCACTGGTCAGGGTCCCGGCGCCTGTGTTGGCTGAGGTCTGTCGCGGAATCAAGCAGGACGCTGCCATCAACCTCCTGCTAAAAAACCCCGGCGTACAGGTGTTCGACCTGACGCGGGCGCTCGCTCAGCAGGCAGGGCATCTGCTGGAGCGACTGAAACTGTCTTCCGCTCATGCCGTCGACGCTTTCGTGGTGGCAACTGCCTTGCATTTCGAGGCTGCAGTCATCGCAACCGGGGACCCGCGCGACATGCAGCGTCTGGCCGCTCCCTTTCCGCGTATCGGCATCTTGGCGCTATAGTGGTAGCCCATCACTGATGCGGCGAGGCCGCCCAACTCAAAGCTTCGCGAACTACCTCGCCGAGCTCGGCGCGAAGGCGCAGTGCGAAATCTACTCGAAGTCCTCGACCGATCTCGCGCTCCGCGACGCCTTCCGCAAGATGCGGCACTTTCTGATGACCACGCAGAAACTCAGCGAAGATGAGGCCATATCGCTCATGTCGGTCGCGGTCGATTTCGGCGTCACGCAAGTCGTGGACGGCAACTGGGGCATCCACGCGATCGTGAAGAAGAGCATCTTCAGCGGGTCGTAGGATGATCGGGCGCGGCAGCCGCCGTGGCAGAGTGACCGCATGTCGGGCGGCGGAGGGACGCACGTCGGGCTGGCGCAGGAGTCGCGCGTCGGTCAGGCTAGTGGCGTGGAAAGGGTGGAGCTCATGAAGACCATTTGCGTGTTGGTTCTATTGCTCGGGGCGTGCTCAGGAGGGGGCCCGTCGGGTCCGGAAGCGTGCGTCGATGCGGGTGGGGAATGCCTGATCGGGGGCGCGATGTGTCCCGTTCACGGGCCACAGGACTGCAATCCTGACAGGAATCCCGGCGGCGCGTTTTGCTGCCTGCCATGTCCGAAAGGGACCGCGCCGAACGACGCTGGAACGGCGTGTGAGTAAGCGCAGGGTCGCGCGCCACTCAGCGGCAAGCGGCGAGGCCGGCGCGGGCGCGCGGGTGCTCGGATGAGATGGCGAGGAGGGAGCGAAAGGTTTCGCGCGCTTCTCGCTTGCGGCCGGCGCGAAGCTGGGAGTAGCCGAGCCGCGCACCACGGCAAAGCAGAGGTCGGGATGCGCGCGAGCTGCGCGTGAACGATAAGCGGCGCATGCAGGTGGTGCGTAGTCGGGGAGCGGGGCTCGGTCGTCACCGCTCGGCGTGAAGGGGCGAAACCCCTGGACGCAGAGGAGGGCGCCGAAGCTCGAGTCGGGGTGCCACGAGCCAAGCACGCCCGCCACGACGCGCGCCATCGAAGGCCACAGTATCGTCAGCAGCGACTGCGTGGCGCCGTGATCGCGGGCGGCACCGCGGCGCGCCTGCGTCCGACCGATAGGACAAATGTTAAGCTCCGGCCGAAGGCATGACCCAAACGCTCAAAGCCGAACCCGAGAACACCGCCGCACGCGTCGCGCTGTGGCGCGCGCTCCACGTGCAGGCGGATCCACCGCCGCACGTCTTCGTCGACGAGGTGGGGTTGAAGCTCGTTGCACCCCCTGACGACTGGCAGCAGCGACCGGACATGAGTCCGTTCACGCGGCCATTTCGCGCTTCCATCATCGCGCGCGCTCGCTTCATCGAGGATCTCGTGACGGACAAAGTCGCCCGCGGCGTCGGTCAGTACGTGATTCTCGGAGCCGGTCTCGATACGTTCGCGCAGCGACGGGCGGAGCTTGCTGCGCGACTCGTCGTGTTCGAGATCGATCAGCCGGGACCGCAGGCGTGGAAACGGCAGCGGCTCGTGCAGCTCGGCCTTGGCGTGCCTCCGTTTCTGAAGCTCGTGCCGGTCGATTTCGAAGCGGGCGACGCGTGGTGGGAGCGGCTGACCGCGGCGGGCTTCGATGCCGCAGAGCCCGCGGTCGTGGCGTCGACGGGCGTGAGCATGTACCTGACGAGAGACGCCATCACGGTCACGCTACGGCAAGTCGCCGCGCTCGCGCCGGGGTCGACGCTCGCGATGTCGTTCATGCTGCCCATCGAGATGGCGGACGCCGAAATGCGTCCGATGATCGAGCGAGCCATGGCGGGGGCGAAAGCGAACGGCACGCCGTTCATCAGTTTCTTCACGCCGGCGGAGATGCTCGCGTTGGGCCGAGCTTGCGGCTTCAAAGACGTTCGTCACGTCTCGGCCGCGTCCCTGGCGGAGCGCTACTTCGCGGGCCGAAGCGACGGCCTGCGACCGCCGGACAACGCGGAAGAATTGGTGGTCGCGACTACGTGACGCACCCCGCAAGGACGCACTCGGCGACGGCGCACCTGGAGCTGAGACTTGATGAAATCTGACGATAGCCCGCTGAACGCAGTCGATCGGAGGTGATGCGACCCGCCCCGCTGGTCGGAATATTGATCATCGAGGCCGAGCATCAGATGTCCGAGCTCGTGCGCGATGGTCATCGCCTCGTGCTGCCCGAAACTCTCCGCAGTTCCATACACATAGAGCCGAGAAACGCTGGGGCCCGGTTGTTCCTCCCAGACTGCGTCGTAGCCACTCGGCGCGGGCACTCCGCAGGCACGCGGACTCGTCACGCCGAAAGGCGGGACATTGGAATAGGCGAGTCCCGTCCGCGCAATCCAGATGATGTCCGCATTACCTTTTTCCGCTGGATGATTAACGAAACTGATGTGACTGAGGTCGACGAGATCGTCACTCGTGTCGCACAGCGTGCGGGCGGCGCCA
This sequence comes from Polyangiaceae bacterium, assembly GCA_025936115.1. Taxonomy (GTDB): domain Bacteria; phylum Myxococcota_A; class Polyangia; order Polyangiales; family Polyangiaceae; genus PMG-095. The sequence goes on along the minus strand of JAICTZ010000011.1, from coordinate 55,525 downwards.
CGCAATTGTGCCTTCATTTCATCGAGATCGACCTGTGTGCGCGGCGTATCAAACTATTCAACACTCTCGTCAAGAGTAGTTTTGGGAGCTCCGTCGCGGTCAATGGTCCGCCGAACGTAAGACGACGACGTGAATCGGAATCGCCGGCGCCCGCTGCCGAGCCACGCTCGTGCGTGCTAGGATCGATAGATGGGACGACGCGGCCTAACCCTGCCAGCTCTGTTGACTCTTTCGGTTGGCACGGCTTCTGTGTCGTGCAATTCGCACGACAAGACCGCGTCATCCGAGCAGGGCTCCTCGCCCTCCTCCACCTCCACGCAAGACGTCGATCCGAACTGGCCCCCGCCTTACCTGTTCCACTTCGTCGGTTATGAAGTCCCGAACGGCGCTATCCAGGAAGCATTCGGCCTCGCCGTCGACGACGCTTATGCCTACTGGTTCGAATACGACAACAAGTACATGCGTCTGGATAAGTCGGCGTCGCACTCGGATGCTCAGGTCGTCTATCCGGGGGCGACGGGCTCGCAATACGTGCTCGGGCTCGACGGCGGCTACTTGTATGCGCTCGACCACGCTTCGGTTCTCCGTATCGCCGAAGGCGACCTAGCCACGACGTCGCTGGCTCTCAAGTGGGACCATAGCGCCGGAGGCGCGCTCCTTATAGGCGACCAGTACGTGTACGCGGCAATGCCCGGTTGTGCCGCCGTGACGAGAATCGACAAGTCCACGCTTAAGTCGGAGGTGATGACCGTCGACGGCGTAAACTTCCCGGGCCGTGGCTACACCTACCTGGCGCAGACGGAAGCGGCGCTCCTGTGTGTCTCTCCGTCGACCATCTATCGAATAGACACTTGGGGGACGCAGCCCGCGATCGTCTATGATCGGTTACGGGACGTTTTCGGAGCGGTGGTGGTCGGGCAGGGCGTCTATTGGATCGAGCAGCACGAAAACTCGGGTGAGGAACAGGGCTCGTTCATCGGCTACGCGCCGATTGCCGGCGGCGCCGGTGGGATCGTCGCGAAGGATTCGGAAGGGGCAATGGCGAACCGCCTACTCTATGTTCCCTCGATTCAGCGCATCCTCTATGCCGCGCTCGACGGAATTCGCGCATTCAATCCCGCGACGAACACCGTCGGGACGCTCGTGAACTCCGGCCGGACGAATGACGTCGCGGTGGATGCGAACTTCGCGTATGGGTCGGCACTCGGTCGCCGCCTCCACGACTATGACGGCAGCGTTCGCAGCGACTCCGCGTTCTGGATTACCCAGGTTCCCCTCGCCGCGCTCGCCCAGGACCCCCAGGGAACGCCGTGACGCGGCGGCCGGCACGCTGCTCCTTTAATGGGACGCTCTGAGCCGGGCAAGATAGTACGCAAGCGCACGTTCGGTGCTCGGAGCGCTAGGATCCAACGAGCGCGCCGCGCTCAGTTCGTCAACGGCAGCCTGGTAACGTCCTACGGCTCCATACGCTTCGCCGAGATTAGCTGGGACGCGTAGACCCATCCCACCCCGAGCCCCAGAAATTGAAAGGTTGCAAGGTAGTAGGCGTAAAGCGGGGCGAACTCGAAGGCGGCCTTTCCACACCATAGGTCGCCGCCGGCAATCAATCGCGCCGCGGCCAGAAATCGCCGAGAGTCGAGCGTCGAAAAGTTATAGAGGCCTGGATCCGCGCTCGCAACGTCCACGAGCTCCGCACCGCGGGTCAGCACGAAGAGCACCACCGGCAAGCGGGCGTCGTCGAGCCACCGGCCGAAGCGCCCAGGCATGGCACGCGCTACGACCGCAGCGCCGGGTCGAGCGGGTCCCCCTTTCGATCGAGCGACGCCACGCCGCCTCGCGCCCATGCTCGCCACCGTACCCCGAGACCGTAGAGAACGAAAGCCAACGACAGCAACAGCGCCGCCGGACCTGTAAGGCGTCTTGCCGGTGAGCGTAGCGGTAAACACACGAGCCACTCTGCAGCAGACACCCGACGCCACGGCGCTCGAGAAGAAACTTGAACGCGGTCGCAGTCACCGTCGCGGTTATCCCGGCGGGCGCCGTCGTGTTCCCGAGGCGGCCAAGAGCTCGGGACCGGTACGGTCCAAGTGAGCGTCGACCGTCACGCGGCCGCCTCCCTGGCGGAGCGCTACTTCGCGGACCGGAGCGACGGGCTGCGACCGCCGAATAACGCGGAAGAATTGGTGGTCGCGACTACGTGACGCACCCCAAGGACGCACTCGGCGACGGCGCACACCAAGGTCACTTACGAATGGGCGCGCATCCGCGAGGGAGCGCAGCGCGCTTCCACGTAACGATAGAAGATGACGGCGGCAACGAGGCTCAGCACCACGGCGACCGCCATGCCGAAGAGCGCCGCGTGCGGCGAGCCCGTGAGGTGGCGGGAGCCCCAGGCGTTGACGACCAAACAGATCGGGAAGTGGACGAGGAAAAGACTGTAAGAGATGCGGCCTAAGCCCACGAGGAGCCGGTTGCTCGGCCAGTTCTGCAGGGCCTGCGCCCGAGTGCCCGCGAGCAGGAGTAACGTCGTGGCGAGCGCGACCAGCAGGCGGGGGCGGAATTCGTTGCAGAGGGCCACGGCGACGATGCCGAGACACACGGCGACGAGCGGCCGCGAAACGCTGCCCTGCAGCGCCCAGCCGACGAGCATGCCGAGGAAGTACGTCGCGAAGAAGTAGACGGCGTAGTTGTCGAGATGGCTCAAACGGTTGAGCCAGAAAAGCGACCAGAGCGCGAGCGCCCCAGAGAGCACGATGAAGAGCCGGGGCGTGACGCCCGGAGTGTTGCGCGCGCCGCCGATGCGCTGGCTCAGCGCGAGCAGGAGCAGGCTCACGAGCAAGAGCTGAAAATCGATCGCGAGGTACCAGACGCCCGCCGTGAGCGGTTCGAAGCCGAGGATGTGAGTGAGGAACGTTGCGTGCGCGAGGAGCTGCGTCCAGGTCGGCGGCGCCGAGATCGAGGGGTGCTCCATCCAATGGCGTGCGAGCGCGTTGCAGCCAATGGCGAGAACGAGCGCGGCAAGGTACGGCACGCCGACGCGGCGGTAGCGTGACCAGAGCTCGAGCCCGAATTCGCGCGGACCGAGCAGCGGCAGGCGCGCGAGTTTCCGCGCCGTGCCGAAACCGGCGATGACGAGGAAGGCCTGCACCGCCATGCGCGCGTACTCGCTGAGCCAGGTGAGCGCGCCCGGCGCGAGCGGGTACGCGACGTCGGAGAGCGGACCGTAGAACGCGAGGTGATGCAGAACGATGAGCAGCGCGGCGACCCCCTTGACCGAATCGATCAACGGCATCCGCACCGAGGGCGGGATGCTCACGACTTGTTCGCGCTCGCTCGAGCTGGAAACAGCGGAAATCGACACGGGCGGGCCACTCAGTCGCCCAGGGGTCCGCGCATTGTCAAGGTTTGCGGCTCGCAAAGCGCTGTCCACCCCGCGGGTATGGGCAAAATTCATCACTTCCGAAGCCCTGTCGGACGTTGCGTAGCCTCCGGTGATTCAAGGCGATTCACCGAGTGGGGCGTTTTCCTGACGGCTGGGAAACGGCCGCGCAACTGATGCAAGGTCCGGCCGCCACGGAGGCGCGCCGACTGGCGAAGTGATCATGCAGCATCTGGTGTCTTTGCGACGCGCGAAACCGACAAACTGGCTCGCGGTGTATTTGGCCGCACTGCTCGCCGCGGCTTGTGGCAGTGACGAGAACGGCAGCGGAGGCTCGTCAGGGAGCGGAGGCACGGGCGGCACTGGGGCGAGTGGACACGCCGCGACGGGCGGCGGAAGCGGCACGGCCGGGCACGGCGCGAGCAGTAGCGGCGGCACGAGCGGCGCGAACGGCGGCGCCGCAACGAGCGCAACCGGCGGCGCGAACACCGGCGGAACGAGCTCCGGCGCCGGACGCGCGAACGGCGGTGCGGCACCGATCACGGGCGGCGCGCCGTCGATGATGAGCGGCGGCGCAGACTCAGGCGCGGGCATGACCGCGGGCGGGAGAAGCGGCAGCGCAGGCGGCGCGGCGGGAACTCACGGCGGCAACGGCGCGGGCGGACGTGACAACACGGCGGGGTCGAGCGGGATGGGCGGACGAGCGACGAGCGGCGGGCGTGGCGGCACGAGCGCCGGTGGAGCGAGCGGCGGCAAGGCGGGCAGCGGCGCGAGTGGAGGCGGCGGGATGGGGTCGTGCGATGCGCCGCCGAATCCGAGTCCCCTCGTCGGTTGGGCTTCGGTGTCGGGCAACGGCGTGACGACGACGACCGGCGGCGGCACGGCGACGCCGACCGTGGTGACGACGCTCAGCGACTTCACGAACGCGGTGAAGGGCACGGACGCAGCCGTGATTTACGTGAAGGGCACGCTCGCGGCGGGCAAAGTGAGCGTCGGCTCGAACAAGACGATCGCCGGCGTGTGCGGCGCCGAAATCCACGGGCACCTCGAGCTCAGCGGTTCGGTCAACGTCATCGTGCGCAACATCAAGATCGTCGGCTACGGCGTGGGCAACTGCTCGCTCGATCCCGATTACGACTCGGGCACGGGGTGTTCGTCAGGTAACGACGCCGTCACGGTGCAGAAAAACGCGCACCACATTTGGTTCGATCACTGCGACATCTCGGACGGCACGGACGGCAATCTCGACATCACCAACGCCGCCGACTTCGTCACCGTGTCATGGACCAAGTTCCACTACTCGGCTCGCACCGACAACCAGGGCGACGATTCGACCGGGGACGCCGGGCACCGCTTCAGCAACCTCATCGGCGGCACCGACAGCCCGAGCACCTACGACGACGCCAACGCTCTCAACGTCACCTGGCACCACGACTACTGGGCCGATCGCGTCGTCGAGCGCCAACCGCGCGTCCGCTTCGGAAGAAACCACCTCTTCAACAACCTGTGGGCGTCGAGCGGCGACAACTACTGCGTGCGCGCGGGCAAGGGCGCGCGCATCCTCGTCGAACACAGCGTGTTTCAAGGCGTGAAGGATCCCTATCAATTCAACAATTCGACCGACCAAGGGACCGCCAACATCGCCGTGAGCGACAACGACACGTCGACGGCGACCGGCAAAGAGGAGACGGGCGGCGGTGGACCCGCGATCGGGACCTTGCCGTATTCGTACACGGCCGACGCGCTCTCGAGCGTAGCGGCAGCCGTGCAGAGCGGCGCGGGGCCGAAGTAGCGCGCCGGTTGGGAAGGGCGCGTCGCTCACCCGAAGAGCGCGTCACTTCGTGTACGCGTCACTTCGTGTAAATGAAGTCGCGGGCGTAAATCAGCGCGTGCGTTTGGTGCTGCGTCACGTCGATGCGGAGCGCGGGTTCGTTGCGCTCGTTCTGCACGCCGCCGATGGCTTCCGTGTCGTTCGCCTCGACCGCGCTCGTGTAGCGCGTCGAGAGCGGGCCGCCCACTTGCCAGGAAATCAGCCGTTCGAGCGCGAGATCGATCACGCAGCCATATTTGGCCGTGCGCGTCGTGTCTCCGCGACGGCGCGCCCAGTCGTAGGCGGGGATGAGCCCTTCGTAGGCGTAGCCGGTGTTGCGCTGGCGCGTGAGGGTTTGGTGGACGTCGATTTCCCAGTCGGATTGGGCAAGCACGTAGTCGCCGAAGCGCGCCGTGTCCGGCAAGCCGCTCGTCGCGAGCTCGTAGAAGGCCATCGTGCTCCACTGGTAGTAGGCCTTGGTGGTGTCGGAGTCGGGGTCCTGCGCGAGCGCTTCTTTGACGTTCAAGCGATGGCCCGTCTCCGCCGCACGTAGTGCGAGCGGGAAGAGCTCGGTCTTGCCGGCGTACTTCGCCGCTTTCACGAGGGCGAGCAACGCTTCTCCGTCGGAGTACGGCGACGCGGCGCCGTGCGGCGCGCACGTGTGCGGGTCGTACGCGCCGAACCAGAGTCCGTCGGGATTGATCGCCGCGACGACTTCTTTCAAGTAAGCGTCCAGGCGCCGCTCGTGCTCGGCGCGCCGTTCGGCGGGAATTGCGGTGCCGCTCGCGCGCAAGTAGTCGACGTACGTGAGCGCCATCAGCGCCACCGTGCCGATGCCGGGCTCGGCCTTGCCCGGGTAGGCGACGCAGCGTTCACCGCGTGCGTTTTCCACGCCGTGTCCTTCGAAAAACGCGAGCCCCTTCTCGATCCCTGCTTCGAGCTCGCGACTCGGCGCCGCCTGCTCGATGAGAGCGAGCCCCCACAGGGCCCCTGCCTGACGCACCTCGTTATCGTCGTCCGAGTAACTCCGGTCGCGCCAGTCGTACTCGTAATCGAAATTCCCTTCAGGCCGCTGGTGCGCGAGCATGAACCGCGTCCCGAGCGCCAGCGAGCGCTCGACCACCGCGCGCGTGATGACCTTGCTGCAGCGTCCACGGTACGGGGACTCGACGAAAAGCCGCCACAGCGTGTGATCGCCAAAACTTCGCCAGGCGATCGCGCCGCCGAAGCCGAGCGTGAAGATACCGACCACCACCCACTTCGGCCAGCCGAACCGCCGCCAAAACGCTTTCAACGCGGGCACGTCCCGATTCTTATCACGCTCTCCCTGTGCATCCGGAGGCTTGCGTCGAGACCAGGCGAGCCCAAGGATGTGGGCCGAGTCGCGCCAGCTGCACCAGCGCCGGCGCGGTCTCGGAGGAGTTGAACCATGTATTACCTCGTGATTCGTCAGTTCGCCCGCACCCTCAAGAACCTCGACGCTTGCCTCAGCAAGGCCGAGCGCTACGCGGAAGCGCGCAGCTTCGACGTGAACAACCTCGTGAGCGCGCGGCTCGCGCCCGACATGCTCCCGTTCGTCGCGCAAATCCGCATCGCCTGTGACAACGCCAAGATGGCGGCCGCCAACCTCTCGGGCAAACCCGCCCCCAAGCACGAAGACACCGAAAAGACCTTCGAAGAGCTCCACGCGCGCATCGGCAAAGCGCTCGCCTTCATGGACAGCCTGAGCGAATCCGACTTCGCGAAGACGACCGCCGACCAACCCGTCAAGCTCGCCTTCCCGCCCAACAAGGCCCTGCGCGCGACCGAATACCTCGTGACGCGCCAAATCCCGAACTTCTACTTCCACGCTGCTACGGCGTACGCAATCCTGCGTCACAACGGCGTGGACGTGGGCAAGAGCGACTACCTCGGCGACCTCCCGCTCATCGACGCATGAGTGACCGCTCGCGCCTCTCGCGTGGTTCCGACCGCGCGGTTGCGAGCGCGACGGCGTGATTGACCGACGGCGCCCGCGTTCAGCGCCGTCCCGTCATGTCCTAGGGGCGGGTACTTTCGCCCGTGCCCGCCCTGCGGGACGTTCGCGCCGTGCCGTCACTTCGTGCCGGTGACGTTGCAGCGCTTGTCGAAGGCGTCGAAAGATTCTTCGGGGCGCGGCGCTTCGCAATCGGCGGGCTGAGCAGCGGGCGCCGCGGAACCTGAAGCGGCAGGCGTGCCCGAGGGAGCCGATCCCGAAGCCGCGGGGGTGCCGGCCGCGGGAGCTGCGCCGGTGACGTTGCAGCGCTTGTCGAAGTCGGGGAAGGACTCGCCGTCGCGGGGTTCGTCGCAGTCGGAAGGGGGCGTTGCTGCAGACGCTGAAGGTGCGGGCGCCGCTCTGGCCGATGCGGTCGCGGAGGGCGCGGGAGTGAGCGCTGCGCTCGCGGCGGGCTTCGGCGGAGGCTCGGCGGCGGAGGCGACGGTGAGGCTCGGGACGTAGGTCGTGACGAGCAGGGCCACGGCAAAAATGCCGATGAACGGCATGACGACCCGGTAGAGCTCGGGGACGGGTCGGTTGAAGCGAAAGCCGGCGATGAACAGGTTCAAGCCCATCGGCGGCATCAAGTAGCCAATCTCGAGATTGAGCAGGAACACGATCCCGAGATGGTACGGGTTGATGTTGAAGTGGATCGCGATGCCCATGATGAGCGGCACGATCACGACGATGGCCGAGAAGATGTCCATCAACATCCCGACCACGAGCAGGAAGACGTTCAGCGCGAGCAGGAACGTCGTCGGGGAATTGATGATGCCGCCCGCGCTCTGGCCGACTTCGGCCAGCGCGTCCACGGCTTCGCGGCAGGTCGACATCGTGTCGGCATGCGCGGTGAGGTAGGCCTGCGCGGGCGGCCCACACGTAAGCGCCTCGAACAAGCGGTCAGCCGTCTGCGCCTGGACGAAATAGAAGGTGAGTACCGTGGCGGCGCAGAGCTTCACGAAGATCGCGCCGACGAGCACCATCGAGTCGGGGACGATGCGGGGTAAATCGCGCGTGAGGGAGAGATCTTTGTAGATGAAGACTTCGACGACGAGGACGTAGAACGCCGTGAAGGCCGCGGCGGTGACGGGACTGAACACGCCCGTGGCGAGTCCGCCGAGCAAGAAGACGGGCAGAACGAGCTCCCATTTCGCTTCCCAGAGCGCGGCGCGGGCCTCTTTGGCGTCGAACTCGGAGCGCGGAACCTTGGATTTGATGCCGATGATGGCCGCGTAGATGACGAGCAGCCCAATGAGCAGCGCTCCCGGGCGCAGGCCGGCGAGCAGGAACTTGTCGAGGGCAAGGCGCTCGTGGCCGGGCGGCACTTCTTGTAAGCCGGCGACGATGCCGTAGACGATGAGCGGCAGGCAGGGCGGGAAAGTGATGCCGAGCGCGCCGCCAGTCGTGACGAGGCCGAGCGAGAACTTTTCCGGGTAGCGATCTTTGAGCAGCGCGGGAAGGAGCAGGCCGCCGATGGCGACGATGGTGATGCCGCTCGCGCCCGAAAAAATGGTGAAGAAGGCGGAGGCGAGGATGCAGACGATGCCGAGGCCGCCCGGCGCGAAGCCGAGCAGGGCGCGCGCCACGCGCACGAGGCGATGCGGCGTCTTGGCCTCGCTCATCAAGTAACCCGCGAGCGTGAAGACGGGGATGGTCGGCAGCACGCTCATGCGCGCGAAGTGCGGCCCGAGTACGTCTTCCACCGCGTTCGGCAGCGACATGGCGGGAACGGTGGCCGAGCCATGCGCCCAGAGGAACAGCGCGAGGCCGCCCAAGAAGCTGAACAGCGGCGCTCCCATGAGCGCCATGACCGCGCAAAACACGACGCCCCACGCGATCGGGATCGTCGGGATCTGCGCGGCGCCGAACAGCAAGAGCGCCAGCACGACGCCCACGCCGAGCAGCGCCGCGCTCACCTGGCCGAGCGTCGCATTTTCGGCGTAGCGCGGCTCGCTCGGGCGCTCCGGCGCCCACGACCCCGTGTGCTGTTTACGCAAGAGCAGCGGCACGCCGATGATCGCCGCCGTCGCGAGCACGGCGAGGAGCAACGGGCCGAACACCGTCGTTCCCACGGCGAACGGCAGGAGCACCACCAAAAAAATCAACGCGATCACGACTTCCGTCGCGCTCGCCTGGGACACGGGAGCGACCCGTTCGGTTTCGGGCTCGACGGGGTTCGGCTTCGGTTCGGCGTCGCGCGGCAAGTTACCGAGCGCTGCGACCCACTCGTGAAACGCGTGCAAGAGCAGGCGCACGCCGATGAGCACGAACGCGCCCGGGATCACGAACTGAAACTCGTAGCTGCGGTCGACGTCGCCTTGCCCGATGCCGCGCTCGGTGAGCAGGCGCAGCTGCTCGTGCATGTTCGCCACTTGCTCGAGCAGCGTGAGGTAGAGCCCGCGTGCGAGCGTGAACGCCACGACGGCACCGAACGTCGCCGCCACGGCGACGACGACTCGCCGCGTGCGGTCCGGCAAGAGGCGCCCGAGCGCGTCGATCGCCAAGTGACGCCGCTCGCGCGTGGCGTAGCTCGCGCCGAGCAGCGCCGCCCAAATACAGCCGTGCATGAGCACGTCGGGCGCGATGTGCAGCCAGCCGATCGACAGGTGCAGGAGCGCCGCCGCCGAATCGAGCGCGGCGATCAGCACCATCACCGCGACGACGACTAGGCTCAGGCTCGCTTCGGCGAGCAAGATGCCGCGATCGAGCACGTCCAGCGGGCGGAAAAATGGCGCTGGTCGCGCGGTCGGGGCGGCTCCTGCCATCGAGACTCGAGTTCGGCGCTCTGGAGAAGGTCGGTGGACGCTCGGATTATTTGCTGAACGCCATCACGCGGTCGACCAGCGCCTGATCCGCGATTTGCCCAGTGAGCTGCTTCCTCACCTCGGCGCCGACCTTGAGCCATTCGGCCTTGTCGGCTTCACTCGGCGTCGCCACCTTCACGTTGCGCGCCTTGATCGAGGCGAGCGCCTTCTCTTCGTCGGCGCGCAGGTTCTTGCGCGCGAGCGCGTGGAACTGCGCCGACGTTTCGCTGATGATCGTCTTCTGCTCGGGCGTGAGCGACTCCCACTGCTTCTGGCCGAGCACCGTGCCGCCGATCACGACCGTGAGCGGGAAGTCGAGCATGTTCGTGAGGCGCGTCTGCCACTGCAGCGCGACGGCGGCGACCGGCGTCGCGAGCACGGTGTCGATGCGATTCGTCTGCAGCGCGCCGAGCACCTCGGGCAGCTGGAGCGGCACCGGGTTCGACTTGACGACCTTGAACAGCGCGGGAACGACGAGATCGTCGCGCCAAACCCAGGGCTTGCGCGTCGCGAGATCCGACGGCTTCATCACCGGCTGCGTCGAGAACACGTACGACTGTCCAACGTCGGCCCAACCGAGCATCTGGAAACCCGACTCCGCAAACTTCGAGTTCATCTCGGGCGTGAGCGCGGCGCGCGCCGCGTCGAGCTGCTGGTAGTTCTTGAGGATGCCCGGCATCTGGAACACGAGCGCCGGGCGGTAGATCTGCGCGAGCCCGACGGCCGTGACCGCGGCACCGTCGAGACGGCCGCTGCGGATCTTGCGAATCACCTCCGACTCGTCGCCCTGCACGCCGCCGGCGTAGAAGCGAAGCTCGAGCGTCTTGTTCGAGCGGCGGCGCACCTCGCGGTTCCACGCCTCGAACACCTTCATCCAGGTCGAGCCGGGCGGCGCGAGCGTCGCGATCGAGAGCGTCTTCACGCCCGCTGCTTTCTCTTCAGCAACGCCGAGCGAGGCGTAGCCGAGCAGAACGAGAATCAGGGCTATCGGCCAGATGGGGTTTGTTTTCGTGATCATCCGAGTGCTCTCCCGTCGCGGGCGCCGGCCTAGGGCACGGCTACGGATCGACGGAATTGGGGACCGTATTGTTCAAAGAGTAAAGGGATTTAGCGCGCCGGCTTTGCGGCGGGGGCGGGTTTCGCGGTGGGGGCCGCCGCGGGCGCGGCGGGGGGCGCGGGCGCTTCCGGGGCCTGGGTCGCGGGCGGTTCGACCGGGGCAAAGAGGTGATCGATGTCTGCCAGATAGCGCTCGGCGCGCCGCTTGGCGAGCTGGTTCACCAGCCGGAGGTTCACGTCGAGGTCCATGGGAGCTGCGAGCGTCGTGTCGAGGAGCTTCTTGTAAAGCGCACGGTCCTGCAGGGCGACCGCGACGATTTGTGCCTCGAGCACGAGGTACATCAGGTTTTTACCCCCCGTGGCGTTGATTGCTACCTCGAATTCCTTCTTCGCTTCCTCGGGCTTGCCGCCGAGCTGCGCCGGGGCCGTGCCGATCAGGCCTGCTCTCAGCGCGTGCGGGGCGTAACCCCAGTACGTGGGATCGAGCGTAAAGACGCGGTCTGCAAGCGCATTCACGTAGGGGAGGTCTGCGAGAGCGTTCACGTCGTCACGATTGATGCCGATGTAGCGGCCCCAGCAGTACGCACCCCAAAACAGCGTGGGCAGCTGTTTTTCGACGTTGTCGAACTTTTTCAGATACGCGGTCCAAGCGTCGAGGCCTTTTTTGATATGCCCGTCGGCACCGCCGTCGTCTTCCTCCCAGTGGCTCAGCGTACCGAGCGTGAGCTCGCGACAGCGCGTGTACGCGAGGCTCGCGCGCTTCTGGAAGTGATCGCTCGTCTTGTCGTCGTCATCGGCGAGCGCTTGCTCCATGTGATCTTCGAGGAAGCCGAACGCGTACGAGCCGTAAGCCCGCGCGATGAGCGAGCGCAGCACCGCGTCGTCGGGGCGGATCTGGAGCAGGCCTTCCATCGTGGCGATCGAAGCGGGAATGCCCTCTTCCGCGAGATCGGGATCGCGGTAGCGCTCGATGGCCGGCATCGCTTGGCCGATGATGCCCACCGTGGAGCTGGCCGCGAATTGCGTCGTGCTACAGCCGCCGCCCGCGAGCGAGCACACAGCCAAAAGAACCGGGGTAAGCGCTCGTCGCACGGACATGGGACGAATCCCGTAGCCCCCGTGGCGCGCGGCTGTCAACGCACAAACAGTCGCACCTTTGGCGGCAACGAGCGGCTACTTGTGCGCAAAGACGGCTAGGGGCAGCTCGTGAGCCAGCCGAGCGTCACGTTGCTCGCGGTCGTATCGGCCGAGTAACTGTTCAGCCACAGGACTTGGCCGCCGACGTCGATGCCGTTCGAGGGATTCGTCGCCACGGTGCCGGAAGTCGCGAACGGGAACGACGGGGTCGGAGTGATGACGGACGATGACTCCCAATCCACGTAGATCTTGGTGGGGTTCGTGAGCCCGCTCGTAGCCACGCCGTTCGCGTTGACCTCCATACCGATGCGCTTGATGTTGGTCTTGTCGACGGTGTTGACGACGGGTTCCGCTCCGACGTCCCAGGTCACGGTCGTCCAGGTGCCGACGAGCGAGCTGAGTGTCGGGTGCGTCGTCGTGGAGGGCAGGAAGTGAAAGTTCGCGTCTTGCACGTAGGGAACGAAAATGCCGCCGCTACCCGCCTGCACGTACACGCGCATGCTCACGGTGGCGCTCGACATGTTCACGGGGTTCGTCAGCGTGATCACGAAGTGCGCTTTGTTGTCGCTCGCGGCGAGCGGCACCGTGAGGTTCGCGCAGCCGCTCGCGGTCACCGGGGGCATGCCGCCCATGCCGGCAGCGGTGCCCGCGCTGCCACCCATGCCGGCCGTCGTGCCCGCAGTGCCACCCATACCGGCAACGGCGCTCGTGCCTGCGGAACCACCTGTTCCCGCCGTCGAGCCACCGGCACCGGCCCTCGCGGCCGTTCCCGCGGAGCCGCCGCCGCTCACGCCGCCCGTCGTTCCGCCCGTCCCCGCGCTGACGCTGCCGCCTTCGCCCGTCATCGCGCCGGCTTCACCAGCTTCCCCACCTGCCGCGCTTTCGTTGCCGCTGCCGCCGGTCGAGCCGCCGGTCGAGCCGCCGGTCGAGCCGCCGGTCGAGCCGCCCGAGCCGCCCGAGCCGCCTGCGCCACCCGTGCCCCCGCTGCCGCGACCTGCCGTGCCGCCGGCGCCCGTCGCGCTCGAGCCGCTCGTGCCGGTGCCGGTGCCTGCGTTGGTCGTGCCGCCCGCTGCGTCAGCGCCCGAGCTGCCGCCACCGCCACCGGCGCCACCGGTCGCTCCTGCGTTGATCCCGCCCGCACCACCATGACCCACGAGCAACGACGGGTCGTAGACGTTGCAGCTCGCAGCCACGAGAATCGATGCCGTGACTGCCCGTCGAACCTTCCGAGTCGTCACCACCAAATCCTCGAGCGTGCTCTAGCCTGGTACGGCATCAAGCGCCGTACCTCTCGATGAGCGTAGCAGGAATTTCCACGGCCGATCCAAGCGCCTTGCGTCTTTCGCGCCGCGGAACGAAAGTCGCTGCGCGGCTCCGCCGAAAATGAAAATCCGATGAAACGCTTGCTCGTCACCGCCGGCTTATTGGCGCTCCCGCTCGCGTGCGCCGCGCCGCCGAAACACGTGCCCTTCGGTCCGCCGGTTCCGGCGATGCCGGGAGACGAAGCCCCGGGCCCGAAGCCCGAGGCCGCGCCGTTCGTCAATCCTGGCGGGCTCTTCATGCCGGAGCAGATGCCGGCTCAGGCCGACAGCTTGAAGAAGCTCGGGCTCAAGCTCGACCCGGCGCTGCTTTCCGACCCACTGTCGGACCTGCTCTCCGCCATCGTGAACCTCGGCGGCTGCTCGGCATCTTTCATCTCGAAGGACGGGCTCATCGCGACGAACCATCACTGCGCCGTCACCTCGCTCCAGTACAACTCGACCCCCGCCGAGAATCTGCTCCGCGACGGCTTCCTCGCTCACTCGACGAGCGAGGAGCGCTTCGCGGGGCCGACGCAACGCGTGTTCGTCACGCGGACGCTGCGCGACGTTTCGGAAGCCGTGCAGAGCGCGCTCGCCGCGGCGAAGGACGATCTCGCGCGTGAACGCGCGCTCGAGAAGTACGAGAAGGACGCCGTCGCCGCGTGCGAGAAGCCGGGCGGCGGGACGCGCTGCGAGCTCAAGAGCTTCTACGGCGGCCGCCGCTACTACTTGATCGAGAAGCTCGAGCTGCGCGACGTGCGGCTCGTGTTCGCGCCGCCCGCGGGCATCGGTAACTACGGCGGCGAAGTCGACAATTGGCGCTGGCCGCGCCACACCGGTGATTTCTCGCTCTTTCGCGCTTACGTCGGCAAGGACGGCCACGCCGCCGATCACGCGGCGGACAACGTCCCGTATCGCCCCGCGCATCACCTCGAGCTCGCCGACCAGCCGCTCGCGACGGGCGACCTCGCGATCGTCGCTGGTTACCCCGGCCGCACCTCGCGCCTCGCCGTCGCCAAGGAAGTCACCGACACCATCGAGTGGACGTACCCGCGCCGCATCGCGATGTTCGACGCGTACATCGCGGCGATCGAAGCCGTCACCGCGAACGACCCCGACGCCAAGATCAAAGGCGTCGGCTTCGTGCGTCGCTTCAACAACTTCCGCACCAAACACCTCGGCGAGCTCGAGGGCTTCAAGAAGTTCGGCTTGCTCGAGAAGAAACGCACGGACGAAGCCTCGCTCCGCGCCTTCATCGCCGCCGATCCCGAGCGCGAGAAACGCTACGGCAACGCGCTCGCCGCTATCGACGCCGCCATCACCGAACGCGACCGCACGCGCGAACAGGACACGGCGCTCCAAGCGGAAATCCTGATGCCGCGCTTGCTCTCCGCGGCGACGCTCATCGTGCGCATGGCCGAAGAGCGCACCAAACCCGACGCCGACCGCGATCCCGACTACCAGGAACGCAAAGTCCCCGATCTCAGGGACGAGCTCGACGCCCTCGACAAGCGCTACCACCCGAAGCTCGACCAGGCGATGCTCACGCTCGCGCTCGAGCGCGTGGCCAAGACGGAGCCTGCCGAACGCACGCCGGCGCTCGCGCTCATCGCCGGCACCGACGCGAGCCCCGAGCACTTGAAGAGCGTCGTTGCCAAGCTCTACGCCACGACCGAGCTCGGTGACGCCAAGCGACGCCGCGCGCTCTTCGACCATGCCACGCCCGCCGAGCTCGCCAAGAGTCGTGACCCGCTCATTCGGCTCGCCGTGAAGATGCGTCCGCTCCTGCGCGACACGGAGGAACGGGCCGATCGCTTCACGGGCAAGCTGCTGCTCGCCGAGCCGCTGTACATGGCCGCCTTGCTCGAGCAAAAGGGAGGGCTCGTGCCCCCGGACGCGAACGGCACGCTGCGGCTGAGCTACGGCGTCATCAAGGGGCCGCCGAGTGGGGGCGCCGCGTTCACGTGGCTCGGCGAGGTCGTGAAGAAAAACCGCGGGGAAGAGCCGTTCGACGCGCCGAAGGTGCTGCTCGACGCCGCACGGGCGAAACGCTTCGGAACCTATGCCGACCCGGTGAAGCACGACGTGCCCGTGGACTTCATGACCGATCTCGAGATCACGAACGGCAACTCGGGGTCGGCGACGCTCGACGCGAACGGGCGACTCATCGGCCTCGCCTTCGACGGCACCTACGAATCCGTCGCTTCGGATTGGATGTTTCTACCCAGCACGCGCAGCATCCACGTCGATACCCGTTACCTGCTCTGGACGCTCGACGAGCTCGAGCACGCCGACTGGCTGCTCCGCGAGATCGGCGCTACAAAACCCCCCCGCTGATGCACCTCGAGCATGGCTTTCCGCCGGCCACGGGCAGCCTGATCGACGGCAAGTACGTCGTGACGGGCTTCATCGGCAGCGGCGGCACGGGTGTCGTGCTCGCCGCCCGCCACCGCGACCTCGGGCATTTGGTCGCGATCAAGCTGCTCCACCCCGAGCTTGCGAGCTCGAAGGACGTGGTGACGCGCTTCTTGCGCGAAGCGCGCGCCATGAGTCGGCTCAAGAGCGAGCACGTCGTCGGCGTCATCGACGTGGAACGGCTGCCGAACGGCATCCCCTACTTCGTGATGGAACACCTCACGGGTTCGGACCTCAGCACGCGGCTCGCCGAGCGCGGTCCGTTTTCCGTCGAGGACGTGGTCGACCACGTGCTCCAAGCGCTCGAGGCACTCGCCGAAGCGCACCGTCGCGGCATCGTGCACCGCGATCTCAAGCCGTCCAACCTGTGGCTCACGACGCGCGAGGACGACAGCGACTTCATCAAAGTGCTCGACTTCGGCACCTCCAAAATCGCGCGCAGCGAGCTCACCGCCAACGAGCCTCCGCTCACCCGCTCGGGCTCACTGCTCGGGTCGCCGCTCTACGTGGCACCGGAGCAGATCCGAAGCGCGAGCCAAGCGGACGCGCGCAGCGATATTTGGTCGCTCGGCGTCGTGATGCACGAGCTTTTGACTGGGCACCCGCCGTTTCACGGCCAATTTTTGGGGGAGATGATCAGCGCGGTGTGCAGCGACCCGTACGCGCCGCCCGCGCGCGAGGATTTGCCGGCCGAGCTCGCCCAAATCCTGATGAAGTGCCTGCAGAAAGCGCCCGAGCTGCGTTTTCAGTCGGCGGGCGAGCTCGCGCGCGCTTTCCAGCCGCTCGTACGTACGGCATCGTCGCAGGTCTCGATCGATCGGATCTTGCGCCTGCCGAGCAGCACGCCGCCCTCGCTGCGGGACGCCCTCGAAGGGCCCGGCACTCGCCTGCCCTTCACCGACACGCTCGAGCATCCGACCTCGCTCGCGCCGCACGCCGCCGGCGGTGAATCACGTGCGACGCGACGGCGACGGAGCTCCCTCACGGCGCTCGCGTTCATTGCGCTCGGCGCGGCGGGCGCCTTCACCTGGCTGCGCCTCGAGCGGGCGCTGCCGGGACACGCTGTAGGCGCACCGCCCACCCCTGCCGCCACTGTTCCGGCGCCGCCGAGCGAGTCTCAAAACGAGCCGGACTCGGCCGCGACGGCCGCGCAAACGCCGTCGCGACGCGAGCCCGACAATTTTCCGGCGCATCGCCGAAAGCTCGGGGCGCGCGCCGTCCCCGTGAGCTCGGCACGCCCCGCTGTGAGCGCGCGCGTGGACGACGCGAGGCCGATTCCAGGCGCACTCACGCCGAAAACTCGGACCCTCGACGACGAAAATCCGTTCGGGCATCGATAAGGCTTCGACACGCCGACGGCCGCGGCTCGACGCCCGCGGTTCGACGCGCTGCATTCAGCGCTTGCGTGCTTCCCGTCCGTGACCCCGCTG
Organism: Polyangiaceae bacterium; assembly: GCA_025936115.1. Taxonomy (GTDB): domain Bacteria; phylum Myxococcota_A; class Polyangia; order Polyangiales; family Polyangiaceae; genus PMG-095. The sequence goes on along the minus strand of JAICTZ010000011.1, from coordinate 38,179 downwards.
GGTTACCCTGAGATAGTCGCGCCAGGGACGAGCGACGCCCCACGACGACCGCGCACGGCGCGGGAGGAGGACACCATGGCCTTGAATGTCGACCTCTTGAGATCGAGTTTCGCACTGGTCGTCGAACGCGAACCGGAAGTGACGCACCGTTTCTACGACGTGCTCTTCGCGAAGTACCCACAAGTGCAGCCGCTGTTCGGCCGGCGCAGCCGCGCGGACCAGGAACGCATGCTGCGCGACATGCTCGTCGCGATCGTCGATCACGTCGAGGAGCCCGCGTGGCTCCAAAACCAGCTCGGCGCCCTCGGTTCGAAACACGTCGGGTACGGCGTGACCGCCGAAATGTACGGCTGGATCGGCGACGCCCTACTCACGACGTTGAAGGAAGTCGCGGGCGACGCCTGGACGCCGGCCATTGCGGACACTTGGGCTCAAGCCTACGGCGCCGTCGCCGGGCTCATGCAAGCCAAACCCTGAAACCGGAGACCATCGCGTGCTCACCGAATCCGATCGCAAAGCCGTTCGTCAGAGCTTCCGCTTGGTCGTGCCGATCGCCGACACCGCGGCCGACCTCTTTTACCGGCGCCTGTTCGAGCTCCGCCCTGGCTACCGCGAGCTCTTCAAAGACGACATCGCGGCTCAGAAGCGCAAGCTCTTGCGCATGCTGGCGTTCATCGTGCGCGCGCTCGACTACAAAGACACCGAGTGGCGCGACGACGTGCCGCCCGAGCAGGACCTCATGCTCGTCGTGCTCGCGCTCGGCCGACGCCACGCGGAGCTCTATCGCATCCCGAACGAATCGTACTCCGTCGTCGGCGAAGCGCTGCTCTGGACCCTCGACTACGGCCTCGGGGAAGCGTTCACCCAAGACGTGCGCGCCGCCTGGACGCGCCTTTACACGCTGCTCGCGCAGACCATGCGTCTCGGTTCGACCGCCATGGATCGCGAAGCCGCCCTCCAGAGCGCACAACAAGCACAGCGCCAGGGCGAAGAAGCGCTGCTCGTGCAGCTCGCCGAAGCTGGCATCGACGAGGTACGCCTCGGTGTGGAGGAGCCGTCATGAAGGTCGGCATCATGCAAGGCAGCTTGCGCGAGTTCGATCTCGCGCAGGTGCTTCAGGTCGTCGGCCTCGGCCGGCAGTACACGGGGGTCGAGCTCTCGCTCGGCGGGGGACGCACGGGCACCATTTTCGTGAAGAGCGGGCAAGTCGTGAGCGCGAGTGAAGGCGAGCAGCAAGGGCGCGACGCGTTTCGCGATCTCTTTCGCTCGAACGAAGGCGACTTCTTCGTGTTCCGCCAGGACACGCCGCCCGATTTGCCCGAGCCGCTCGGTACGCTCGACGTACTCTTGCTCGACGCGTTGACCGAGCGCTCCAATGCGTTCTTCGAGCGCCCGAGCTCGCCCGTGAACGAACAGGTGACGCAGTCGGGTGTCGCGCCGCCGTCGCACCTGTCGGCGCCGATGCCGCCCCTGCGCACGCCGAGCATCGCCGTCACACCGCTGCCCGAGGCCCTACCCGCGCCGGTCTATGTCGCGCCTGCGGCGCCAGCGCCCGTCAACGTCGCGCCTGCGGCGTCAGCGCCCGTCAACGTCGCGCCCGTGGCGCCACCGCCCGTCAACGTCGCGCCGGCGTCCCCCGTGCCGCTGGCGCCGTCGGTGCCGCCGCGCAAAGCCGCACCCGCGACGTTCGGCAGCCGTCCGCCCGCGTTCGCGGCGCCGGCCGGCGACGGCAAGATCGTCACCTTCGCGAGCCCGAAGGGCGGCTCCGGCAAGAGCACCATCTCGCTCAACACGGCGCTCAGCCTCGCGCGCCGCGGCCACTCCGTCATCTTGGTGGACGGCGACGTGAACGGCGACGTCCTCTCCGCCATCGACGCGCGCGGCCGCGCTCGCGCCGGCGCGCTCGACGTCGTGAGCGGCAGCGCCCGCATCGAAGACGCGCTGATGGACACCGTCCTCACCCGTTTCAAATTGATGCCCGCCGTCGGCCCCAAACTCCCGGACCTCGACGCCCTCAGTGTCGACGCCAACGGACGCTGGTCCGCGCTCCTCGGCGACTTGGCAAACCGCGCCGACGTCGTCGTCGTCGACACCCCCGCTGGCATGTTCGGCGTCACCCGCGCCATCCTGCGCGCCTCGACACACGTCGTCGGCGTCCTCCAAGCCGAAGTACTCGCCGCGCGCTCCTTCGTCCGCTTCTCTGAAGGACTTGCCACCATCCCCGAAGAACAGCGCCCCGCCGTCGTCGGCGTCGTCCTCAACATGCTCCAAACGCGCCACCACGCCTCCCTCGGCGTCTTCCAAGACGCCCTCGCCGACCTCCCGAGCGCCTGGCTCTTCGACACCACCATCCCGCGCCACCCCGCCTTCCTCGACGCCACGCACGAGGGCGTCCCCCTCCGCCAACTCGACGAATCGGCGCCGCCCCCCGTCGCCTTCCTGTTCGACAACTTGGCGGGTGAAATCGCCGAGCGGCTCGCCGTACGGCGCGTCGAAGCGAAGCCGCAGCGGCTACTGCTCTGAGCCATCGCGGAGCCCTCAATGCGGCTGAACCCTCGAAAGCGCGATCGACAAGCCCAGACTGCTCCGCCTCCAGTCGTCGCCGACCAAGCCCCTGTATCGCTCGTCCAGGAGACAGCTGCTCACGCGCCCGCGCCCACGTCCTCCGACGTCACCTTTTTCACACTCGGTTCCGAGGAATTCGCCCTCATTGCCCTCGCCGACAACACGGCCCCCGCCCTTGCGACGCTGAGTGAAGCCGAAACGCGCATCCTCGCGGAGCTCGCCACCGGCCGCTCCAATCAGGAAATCGCCGTCAGCCGCGGCACTTCGTTGCGCACGGTGACGAACCAGGTGAGCGCGGTGTTTCAGAAGCTGGGGGTGCGATCGCGGTCGGAGCTCGTGTTGTTGTTGTCGGGTGGGGGGGGGGGCGGGATGTCGAGCGGGGACAGCGGGGGTGAAGTGGGGAAGGCGGGCGGGAAGCGCATCAGGCACCCGATTCGTCGAGGCAAATCGCACTGAACCCCTTCACCGCCCCGCCGGGACGCTCCGGCAAAGCCGTTGCCTCGCGCCATGCTCAATCCGCCTGGACGGCAAACACAGCTATGGCCTCGATCGGATGCGGCCAGTCTTCGAGCCCAAATAATCCGGGCATCACCGGCACGACGCTCGTCTCCTGCCAGGTCGGATTGCCTGGGACCCGCATGGAGGCTCGGTAATGCACCCGAGTCGGCGTCCTGTTGCGCGCTTGGATCATCGTTCTGCCGCCACCGGCCGTCATTCGGATCGCGAGATGCGGCGACTGTGCTGCGACACGCGGCGCTGCTGTCCATACGTCTTTCGCGGCAGATACCAAGCACACAACATCCCCCGCGTGCAGAATGATCGCTGAAAAAGGAAGTGCCGCAGAAGGCGTGCTCGGGCTCGGCACCCGCGTTGCCACGCAATCTTCGGATGCCTCCGCCGACGTCGACGCGGGCGCTGCTGCTGGTTTTCCCGATGGCATCGTCGACTCCTCTGTCCTCGGCGTGACCGATTGGCTCGGCCGTGACGTGCAAGACCCCGTGCAAAACACGAAGGCCAGCAACGCGACCACGACCTCATGGTTCATGGCGTCCGCACCTCCAGCCGCGCGGAAAGCGCTCGGCTCTGACGCAGAAGCTCCTCACGGATCGCTCGACGCTTTGTCTCGTCTCGCTCGTCGGCGAATCTGATGAGCAGCTCGCCGAGGCTAACCAGCGCTGCCGAGCACGTGCCCGCCGACGGAGCAACGGTGTCGCCCTGCCCGTAGATGTTGTCACCGCGATAGTCGAAGACGTAATAGCGTCCGGCCCATTTCATGCGTGCAAGGTTACCGCTTCGGTCAGGCCAACGCGCACGCAGCGCCATGGTGCCCCAGGATCCTTCAAGTGCGTGAGCCAGCTCGGGATCGAGAGGCGCCTCTGACGTCTCTGCCTCGGCAGCCTCAACTCGAAACGTTACGCTCTCTTTTGCCTTCACGTGCACCACCCGGTACTCGCGCGGCTCCGTACGAGGAGGTGTCTGCAGGATGTACACCGCCTCCTGCGGCCACCGAGGATCTTCCTTCACCATCACCATGAAGAGTTCCTCTGCGGGCGCCTCTGGTTTCGACCACGGCACGTGCGAAAACAGCGTCGAGCTTACCCGCGCTTCCTCACGCGCAGCACCTGGATCAGGATCAGTAAGCCGAGACATCGCTGGCGAGAGATGATCGCACGTGCGCGGCGGCTCCTGCTCAGACGCTTGACCCGCTCGCGCCGGAGTTCTCGTGGCCGAGTGGCCGCACGCTTCAGCAAGCATCACGACGAGTACGACTCTGAGCGTAGTCATCGCGTCACGGCAAAAGCGTGTTGAGCATGCCTGGACTTGGCTTCGGTCGGAACTCGATCACGCCGAGGTAAGGCCCCTTGCCACTCGGACCTATGACGTACGACGTGGCGAAATTGCTCCCCCGCGCGTTTGCCCAATTGTTCGCCGCCGTGAGATCCATCTGTGACTGCGCGAGCGGGGCTGTCGGCGGGTTGGGATGCGTATGCATCAAACCCACGTACTGCTCACCTTTCGCCAGCTCTGGCCCCGGAACGTCCACCGTGCCCCAATCTGCCCCCGAAGTCATCGTCGGACCGAGCCGGTAGCCTCCTCCAGGCATACGGATAATGTGGGCCGCATGTTCGGGAGCGGATAGGGCGGTGATCGACTCTCGCACCGTCATCCCCTGAAGCGTCGCATCCGGGCTGGTTCGGTCCAGGAACTCAGGGATCAGCTTGTCCATCGGTGACGAGCCGAACGACCGAGAGCCGCACCCGGGAGCACCGGGAATGCCGCACTGTGCGCCGCGATGATCGACCACTTGGCTGACGGTCTGGGTTGCCCCCTCTTGCACCCTTTCTGGCACCGTGTGCGCGAAATCAACCGGCGCCGTGTGCGTGGGCGAGGCAACCCCGCCTCCAGCGGTGGCGGAGCCTCTGCTGGTCACGGCTCCGGAGCTCCTGGTCACGGGCAGATTCTGATTGATTCCGTGCCAAACGAGATCAACGGCTCCACTGCCGAAATTGAATCCTCCCGTAGACGCTACGTTCCCCAACGTGTTTCCTAAGCCACCTCCACTTGCCACAGCATCCCCGCCGCCGACGGCGGCTTGGGTCGCTTGGGCTGCGACAGCACCCCCCTGCGCGGGGTTCCAGGCGAGCACCGCTCCGGCAATTGCCGGGGCAGCGGCAATGGCGGTCGTTACACCCACCGCATAGCCCTGGCAGGAAATCCCGAGTGCGCACTTGTTGAAGCCGCTAGGATCGGTGTAGTTGAGCGGCGAAGAGTCGACGTACGCGTACCTACTTAGTGCACCGTGCACACCCGCCATACTAGGATCCGCTGACAGGAACTGCCCAACGATTGGATCGTACATGCGGCCGTGCATATTGGTAAGGCCGAGGTCTTCGTCGTTTTCCTGGCCCGTGAATTGGTAAATGACATCACTTCCGGTGCCGTCGACCGTCGCGCGACCGAAGGGAGTGTAGCTGAAGGTGCTCTCGCGCGTGCCGTCCGCACCGGTCACCGCCTGAGTGGAACCGAGCAGGTCTTGGTGGAGCGACCGTACGGTACGCGCACCGCTGTCGGCCTGTGTTACTTGCGCAACCGCTCTGCCGCCGACAAAAATCATATGCCTATGAAGCGTTGACCCGCTGTCCTCCGTTCGTTGGTAGAGGTCACCCGCGTAGAAGGTCGTTTTACCAACGCTGTTTTCCTTGACGACACGCGCGTTGTCGCTGTCGTACCCGAACGCAGTTTCCACCACATTTCCGTCGGTGATGGTACGTGGCAGATCGAACTGCGTGTACTGGATGTCTTCGCGCTCGCCTGGAACGGCCGGACCGCTCCTCGAACTAATGTTGCCGACGGCATCATGCTCGAAGGAGTAGGAACCGGCTGTCCTCAGCCACTTCAAATCATAAACATATGTACCTATACCAAGCTGCGCCTGCAGTTCTCCGGGTGGGTTTCCATAGTAGTCATACGTGTCCACTCCGTTGACCGTATGCAAATGATCCCCGTCATCGTAACCGAAGTCTTCGCTCACGGCGGCAATCTCGTCACCGCGAGAGGTTAGTTTGCCCTCCGGATCATACCCGTAGGAAAGCAATTGAACCGCCGCGGCACCACAGTGGGACTGAATGGACGTCTGCTGTCCGGTGGAAGCATCATAGCCGTATTCAGTGACCACACCGGCCGTTCCTCCACCTTCGCAGTTTGCCGAGCCGACTCGTTCGCGCTTGACACGATAGCCCTCGTCCGCATCGACGAATTGCCAATAGACCTCACCGGGATTTTCAGCATTGAAAGCGGAGGTCATGTGCCCGTAATTGTCGAACGTATACTGCACCGAAAGCCGCTCGTTCGCAGAGACCTCTGGGTAGTCGACTCGATTCAAGCGCGAGTAGGAATCAAACTGGTAGTGCGTCTCGAGCGCCCGCTCAGTGTCACCCGTATGAAACCCCGTTAGATAACGCGTGACACGATTGAGCAAACCTCGATTGGCAGCGCCGAATGATGGCTCGTACCCGTACGTCGTTCGCTGGCCCGTAGAACTCGTCGTCTCGACCAGTCGGCCCAACTCGTTCGGACCCGTTCCGTCATACGTGTATGTTGCCGCGGTGCTATCGTCCTCTTCGATGCGCTTTAGGCGACCGAAGTCGTCATAAAAGACGTGCCGGCTGTGTGCCGCGTTGTCCGCTTCGACAGGTTCGTCCAGTGCGTCGTAGTCCACATTTTCTGGCCCGCCGCGAGCATAGTCGTCCGTCTGAAGAAGACGGCCGTATGCGTCATGCTGGAACGAAACGACGTTCTCCACAGCCCCGACTTCGTCCAACTGGCCGAATGCTCCATAAAGATACTCTGCCCAAAGGCCACTCGAATCGCGCACAGCTGTCGTCCGACCGTCACGATCGATGACGGCACCCGTCACGTGCAAATTCTGCCTATCAATGGACTTCTCGATGAAGATCGGTCCAACTGCTCCCTGTATGTTCCACCCGTATCCCAAGGAGCGGAAGAATGTCGCATCGGTGAAGAAGTCCTCCAGCGTGGCGGCATCCAACGAAGAAATACTAGCGAATTGATGCTCGATGCTCAAACCGTTAGGATAAGTCTCAAGTACACGTCTGTCCATATTGTCGTACTGGTACGACACGTACGACTGGCTGGCATCTCCGTCCAAATGTGGTCGCCACTCCTGAGCTAGTCGCTGTCGTTCGTCGTATGTCATCTCCTGAAATACCGTCTCGTTGCTAAATCCAGTCGTCGACGTACGAAGCGCTTTGCCAAAATTATCATACTCGATTGTGGAGACGTCGCCGCCAATCTTTTCGACGCGAACAGAGTAGACCGCCGGAATGGAGACGCCATTAGACGTCGAGTGGAGATCGTCCGGATAGTAGTCAATCTGTTCGTGGCCCGCTGGCCCAAGCTGAATGCGCTGCATACCGAACTCATCGTATGAAAACGTTTGGTCAATGCCGTTTGGGTCCACAACAGCAACTACCTGACCGAAACGGTCGTCGTAACGGACCTGCCAACTAAGCTGCTTACCTTCGCCGATCTCGATTTCATTGATTGGGAACATGCCACGATCATCGTAAACAGTCCCGTGCTCCCGCACGTTGTTCACGAGATCTTCGTCCCTTGCATCCGTCACATTTCCGAAATCGTCGCGGGTAAGCGTCGTACGCCTCTCGAGAGCGACGATTCCACTGTCCTTTTCTCGGGTGATTACGTGAGTGAGGTCGGTGCCCGGATAATATTCGTAAGAAAGATGACGCGTCTGTGCATGCCCGGCACACCCGTCACTATCCGTGCAGCGCGGGGTACTCGTCACGAAATCGTCTTGCACGAGACCGACCAGCCAGGCGTCCAGATTCGTCTGAGAGTGGTCGTAGACGCGAGTCATCTGGCTGCTGGTTTGGGAGCCGAATAGTGGCGCCTCGGGATAGTCGCCGCTGGTCTCAGTCGCGGAGACGACATTTCCATACTCGTCCGGACTGAAACTCTCGTTGCGCTCGAATAGGTCAGTGACGACGCTCCCGCTGCGGTTGGAAGTTACCGTCGAGCGCGCGCTCAGAAATGCAAACGGCTGGCCAGCGCTCGATGTTTCAACGTCCCAGGTGTTAGTCGTCGTCACGATGAGGGTTTCATTCGAGCCTGTGAGCTGAGAGTCTACCTGAGCATATTGTTCCTTGGAGCTGAGGAGGAGACCCGTCGTTACATGCTCGTACGGTACGGACGAGACGTCGGGATCCCGAGTGGGAGCACGTTCGTAGTCGAGCGTTGTCGTCTTGACGACTTGCAGGTTGGGGTCAAGCTCGGTGATGGTGCGCTGCTCGAATCCGAGCCAGCCGTAGCCAGCGGCGTCGCCGCGGGGGTTTCCGTAGTTGTAGACCATTTGGCCGTCCGTCACCTTGGCCGTATGCGCCTGATCCAAATAGTGACTCGCGGCGTACGAGCTCACGAGCGGCTGGTCAACTCGGGAAAGGCAGCGCGTCGGCCAGTGACACGAGTCACCGGCAATCAAAGGAAACTGCAAAGTGTCGTTTCCTAACACGTCGGACGTACCAGGAGCAGCGTAGGTAACATCTATGCGTTTACCGACTCCGTCCGTAACCGCCTGGAGAAGCCTATTTTGCGTCCCTTTGCCGTAGTGCAACAGGAAATGATTCCGATGTTTGGGAGTAGCCATGTTGATCCCAGCGATGAGGTCACTTCGGACGCTCAACCCGGGCAACGTATCGCCCGAGAAGGCCGGACTCAGGGAGCGTGAGAACACGTCGAGGCTGCCGTCGCCATTGAAATCCCCGACGACGCCTGGGCCAGCAACAAGGCTAGGAATATCTTCCCCGATCAGCTCGTTGTTGACTACTTTCCAAGCCTGCCAAGGCTTTGCTTCCGTAGATGTCGAGACGAGAAGCTCGTCTTTGCCGTCATGATCAACGTCCACGACGTACGTTGGCAATGTCGGCTGCCGACCAACGCCGTCGGCTGCACTAATGAGCTGTTCACGAAAGCCATGGCCGGTGTTCAAGGCGAGCAGGGGAAAATTGGCAAGTGCGCCTCCCACGTGCGCGGGCAAAGCAAGGATGTCCTTCAAGCCGTCCCCATTGGCGTCTAGAACGTAAACCCCGTACTTGGAATTAGCTTCGATATCCACTCCACTGAACCATTCGGGGTGCCAATGCGGTCCATCCGAATCCAGCGTGAGAGCCGCCCAGCCCAGGGTCTGGTCGTACGCGACTAGATCGGTCGTGCCATCACCGTTGACGTCAAAAGCTGTGGAGAACGGCGGGGAGAGATTGCAGACCGTCCCAAAAGCCTGGGTTTCGCCAGTCCGTTGAGCGTGCGTGGCATTGATGGGAACGGTGCGGGAGCTGCCGGCCAACGCGTAGTCGATTTCGTTCGGTGCGTCGGGGCGACAAAAGACCTTGTCTTGGATGCCGTCGCCATCGATGTCGATGAACCATTCGGGAGGTGTTACTCGCAGGAAGAGCCACGAGGTTGGACATTGGTCGTAAAGGCCCTCGTAACCGTAAGAGCTATCGACGATTACGTGGCGCCTTGGGCTGGCTTCACCGACGCACGGCCAGGTCTCCACGGCGCGCGGATACCCCGGTCCGGGAACGAAGCTATAATCCCGATAGAGGTAGCTTACGTCTTCGCTGCTTCCTAGCCAATTGATGACATCGATGCCAATTGCAAGGATTGGGCCCGCGTATGGGATCATGCTGACGCCAACATCGACGCCCGCTGGGATTGGCGTCGTGAGCTGGGCGCTACTTTGAACGACCGCGACCGTCAGTCTATCCCGGCCAGAGGGATCCTTGGTTGTCGTGCCGTACGGCACGATGTCTGGGGGCACGGGTCCGTTCACAGGGATATCGATGGGATTGTCGCCGAGGTCGATGGGGTCATTGAAGCCGCCCCCATCATCGATGTATTCGAATGAGGTCGCCGGCTTACATATAGCCGCCGTTGGGCCAGCGCACTCTTGTAACGAGGTCATGCTCGTGAGGCCAGAGCTGGAACCGTACGTCGGCGTGTACCGGCGGAGTAGTGCCCCCTGCGCCCGAACGTCTATGCTCTTGACGAGATGGGTCAACGCCAGCCTGCCGCCGCCGGGGCGAGCGCCTCTGACCACGTCGCCGCGCCCGCCATCGTCATAGACGAAGGTGAGTTCTCGGTCGCCGTGAGAACTGCCATGTCCGCTGTATTCAATCGTGTCTGGGAGCAGTTCGGCGGTGCCGGCCTCACCTGTGGACAGGTCAGCGGAGAGCGTATTCCGGTAATTGATAGTCATGAAGTTGCCGGCCCGGTCGGAAATGCGGTCCACGGCCCAGCTTCGCACGGTCGAAGAGTCGAGCATTAGGCGCGAGTCATCGGTTGCACCGAACTCTATGATCCGGCCGTCTTTGGTATAAGCGACGAAGGATTCGGGCTCGGGCGTGCTCGGGTCACTATCGATCCCCTTCACGAGCGCGAAGGTGTCAACAGCGGTGTGATACTCGAGCGTGCCAGTCTGTTTGAGGCGTTGACCGTCGAGGCATAGTGCGTCGGCATCCGTTCCCGTAATGGGCGCGGCGAGCGCGTCCTGGGCATAGGTGCGTATGCAGCGCGAAATCATTGAGAGACCCTCGATGCTCCAGCCCAGTCCCAGAGGACCGTTGCCCGTACTGCTCGAGTATCGTAGGGCGATGGCAGGTTCTACACCTCGGCCCGGCGGGAGTTCGATCGGAATCGCATAAATGGCGCTACCTCGATCGGATACCGAAAAGCTGCCTGCGATGGTTCCAACCGATGCCGCCGGCGGGCTCGCGAGCGGTACGATTGGACGGCTCGCGCCGTTTGCGTCAACCACGGAAATCACCGGTGTATGGTCGAGCCCAGCGCAATGACCCGCGTTGCTGCAGAACTGCCCAAAGCCGCAACTGCCGCAGCTGGCCCCGGAGGTTGGATCGGCTCCGCATTCCCGATTACTACAAGCAATCACGGGCTTCGCCGGGCATGTGCCGCAAACGGCGCCTGGCCCACCGCAGTCCGGCGGCGCTAGGTCCGGGTGAGAGCACTTGCCTGGACGACACGTTCCCGACAAGCAAATGTCGCCTGGCTGGCAATCCGTGTCGAGCTGGCACCCACTCTGTCCGGTTTCGCACACCGCCTTGCACCTGCCGTTACAGCCATTGCTTAGATCGGCGTCGCCGCAGGTCTTACCGTCACACGACGGCGTGCAGTCGCAAAGACCGCATGTCGAGTGGATTGTTCCGCAATCAAGCGCGGGACATCGCGCGTCTTCACACACGTTGCCGAGAGCAAGGCCATAGCGCCACCCATTATCCACGCCGCATACCAGACCCTGCGGACAATCGTCGGTCGTTTGGCAGAGTGGGTTTGTCGTGCAGTGGTCGCCACAGGGCGCTCCAGGATAGCCACAGCCATAGAGAGCTGGACTGTTATCACAGTCGGGCTGGACACAGCGTTCCTGGACACAGACGAGCCCTGAGCGGCAGTCGGAGTTGACCGAGCAGCCATCCGCACCGACGTCGCCTTGACACTTCACACCGCAGCCGTTGTCTTGGCCCGGGATCTTTCCGTCGCAGCTCGCCGTGCAAGCAACGCACGTCCCGCCCGAACACGAGAGGCCGGGAGCACACGTGGCGCTGCAGACCGCGCCCAGCCCCCCACACTCTCCGCTGGCACAGTGTAGCCCGACCGAGCAATCAGTGTCCGTCGTGCACCTCGAACCGGGTCCGCCACCGCCCGGGGCCACGCACACCCCACTCACACACTCAAGCCCCACCGAACACTCCGCACTAGTCGTGCACGGCGTATTACAATCACATGTCCCCCCGCACCCATCCCCCCCGCAGCCCGCCGTGCAATTCGGCGCGCACAACGTGAGCCCTCCCCACTCCGCCTGCGCATACGATGCGTAGCGCGCGAGCTCCGCGTCGTTGATGCTCCGCGGGATCACCGCGAGCTCGGCGATGTTCGCGTTGAGGAGCGTGTTCGTGAACACGCTGTCCTCTCCGATGAGGAACGTTTCGGGGTTGACCGGCCCGATCGCGGTCATCCCGGGGTTCGGGACGTTGGTACCGTCGATGCTGAGTTGCATGCGGCCCGGCGAGTAGCGCCAGGCGACGACGTGTTTGGAGGTGCCGAGGTCGGTCGAGCCGGTGAAGTCTTGGGTGACGTTGGAGATGTCGATGCGAAAGAGGTCGAGGCTGGTGGCGCCCCCGCTCGTTTTGAGGTCGCAGGCGATGCGGCCGCCGCCCACCTGGCTGCCCCAAGCGCTTACGCCAGCGCTTTGCGCGGCCGTGGGTTGGAGGACGGCCAGGACGGTGAAGTCGGCGTCTGCTCCGTCGGGGTTGCCGGTCCAGGCGTCGCGGAGGAGCATGTGGTGGCCTGCGAAGCCGAGAGTCGGTTTGCCGGTGCTCCAGCCGTCGGGCGCGAGGGTCGGGCGGCTGAAGTAGAAGCCGTTCGTGACGTCGACGTGGTGGGTGGTGCGGTCGAACCAGGTTTCAACGCCGTTGTCGCGCATCGCAACCTCAGGCGCGCCTGCGTGATACCAAGCCGTCGCCGAGAGTTCGGTCGGGTTGCCCGGGGGAGGCACGGTGCCGGCGCAAATTCGGTTCGAGCAGTGGTCGCCGTACGTCGCATCGTTATTGTCGTCGCAGCGGACGGTGCTCGGGGTGGCATTGCCGCTCGCGTCTACGCACGGGTCGGTGCTGCCCTGGGTGGGCAGTCCGTTCCATTGGAGGCGCGCGTAGTCCGTGAAGTTTTGGATGTCGTTGTCGTCCAGGGACGACGCGACGATGACGAGCTCGGAGATGTCGCCGTGGTAGAGCCGCGTGGGTAGTAGGCTGCCTGCGCCGATGAGAAGCGGCAGCTGCGGCAAGGGGCCGATCGGAGCGAGTGTGTTGCTGGGGGGACTAGTGGCGCCGTCGACCGTGAGCTTGATCGTTTGGGAGGCAGGTAAGTAGCGCCAGGCGACGACATGCGGACCTGTGCCGAGGTCGTGCACGCCGCTGTACGCCGCGGTGTAGGACAGGCTGAACGTGCGCCCGAGATCCGGCAGAGCTCGCCCGTCCGCCATTTTGATGCCGGCCCAGGCGGTGCCTCCACCGTTCGGATCCCACCAGCCCACGACCTCGGCGTCGGCAGTGACCGACGGGCGTATCACGGCGAGGACGGCAAGCGGCGTGTTCGTGCCGGCAGGCGTTGCGGACCAAATGTCGAGGTGAAGAAAATCGCTGCCGTCGAAGGTCACGGTGGGCTGCGAGCTCGCCCAGCCGGTCGTGTTTAGGTGAGGTTTCCCGTAGTCGTTGGCTTGCGCGACGTGATTCTGGTGGCCGCTGATGTCTCGCCATTCCGAGATGCCGGCAGCGTCGAGCGTGACGTTGCTGGAAGCAGCGACGTACCAGGCGACCGGACTGAGCGAGCCCGGAGTCCAACCGGGATCCAGCGCCTGTCGCGTGACGGTGACGCTGCTCTCAGCAATCTCCGGGTGGTCGGCCGTGCTGCAGGCGAGCCAGCTGCCAGCCGCGAGAACGCACACCGCGACCGCACGAAACCCGAATTTTACCCCCGTCATTCAATCGTCCTCTCGTTGAAGCCCAAGCTGGAAAGAAGGTCGCGGGTGCGGATCTGACTCCACACCATAAGCACTCGCTTTCGTCGCGCGCGCGAACGCACCCGGTCCGGAGCACCCTACGCAGGAACGCTCAAGACATTCCATAGTAGGTTTGTCGAGCTCTCAGGGGTGAGAACACGCACGATCCGGCATCAGTTGGGCTCGAATTATCCCCGCGAGAACGCACGCAGCGCTCGAGGTCGCGCCCACTGCCGTTGCGCCTTCAACCTTCGCCGGGAGGGACGGATTTTTCCGCTGCCGCTCGCGTTGTCCCCATGCTCGCTGCGAGCTGGAGCAACTCGATGCGCGACTTCAGGCCCAGCTTGGCGAGCGCACTGCTCAGGTGCGTGCCGATGGATCCCAGCGACAGACCAAGCTCGTACGCGATGAGCTTGTTAGAGTGTCCGAGGCCGGCGTACGACACGACCTGCCGCTCCCGCGGCGTGAGCGCGCGCAATCCGCGCGTCGTGACGTGGTTACGGTGCGCCACGACGAAGCGACGGCCGTCGTGGTCGAAGCGGTCGATGAGCGACCAGCGGCCGTCGAGTAAGCCGCGCCAGAGATTGAGAGCGGCGTCGGGATCGGTGCGGCGCAGGCGGCCGCGTGCTTTGTCGATGGCAAGCGTCGCGTCGCGCAAGTTGTCGCGAGCGCTGCGGGTCTTGGCGGCGCCTTCGGCGTGGAAAAGTTTTCCGGAGGGGGAGAGAATGGCCTCCTCGGGTTCTGGCCCTTCGAGGCGAGCAAGGCGACGTCGTAGTCTGAGAGCGGCAGCCAAATGGGCGGCGACGCGCGCCCAGGACGCAATGTTCGTCAATGGAGTCGATGCCACTCTGACGTCCGGCGCCCCCACGACGCAGCCCCGATGCGACGGGTCGCCGACGTGGAAAATGAGCACCCGGAAGGGGCCGTTCTCGCCGCCGCGACCTGTGCCAGCCAACAAATCCTGCCAGCGCTCGTCGCCCATTTCCGACGAATAGGTGAGAGCGGTCGATGAGCGGTAGGTCTCGCGTAGAAGCGCAGACGAACGCCAGGCAGGATGGGCGTGGATGCGGCGCGCGATTTCGATCTCGTGCTCGCTCGCACCAGCTCGCGCATAGCCGAAGAGTTTCAAACGACTTGCAGACGCGTCATAGAAGTAGGCCACGATGCCAAGCCCGCAGTCGAGCGACGGCCGCAGCGCTGCTGCAACGGAGCCGAGCCACCGCTCGTCGTCGTCGGCTAGGTCGTACGCCGTCTCGATGATGCGAATCCAATCCATCTCGGTGAGGCCTCGAGTCGGGCTAGTGCTCGCTTGGACCCTCGGGCTCGCTCGCCGCTCCGGCATTCCCGTGCAGGCACGAGGCGAGTTGCACCAATTCGATGCGGGACTTCGCCCCGAGCTTCATTAGCGCCGAAGTGAGGTGTGTCCCCACCGAGCCCAAAGACAAGCCGAGTTCGTAGGCGATGAGCTTGTTCGAGTGTCCGAGCGCTGCGTATGCGGCCACTTGACGCTCACGGAACGTCAGGGCGCGTAGCCCGCGAGTCGTGACGTTGTTACGATGCGCGACGATCAGCCGCCGGCCGTCCTGCTCGAACCGATCGATCAAGGACCAGCGACCGTCGAGTAACCCGCGCCACAGCTTGAGCGCAGCGTCCGGATCGGAGCGGCGAAGCCGGCCGCGCGCTTTCTCTATCGCCATGGTCGCATCGCGCAAGGCGTCGCGTGCGGTACGCATCTTCGCCGGGCCTTCGGCGTGGAGCACCACGCCGGACGGGCTCAGGATCGCAGCCTCCGCAGCCGGGCGTATTTCCTGTTGGGCGAGACGGCGTCTGAGACGCAAGCCGGCCGCGATATGGGCGGCCACGCGAGACCACGCGGCCTTGCGCTTGAGCATCGCTCCGTTCCCAGCGGGGTCGACGGCACCGAAAACGCAACCGCGATGCGAGGGATCGGCCGCGTTCAAGAGGAGAACGCGACCCCACGGCGCCGATTGTCCCGTCGCCGACAGGAGCTCGCGCATCCGCCGATTCCCCATGTCCATGGAATAACGTAGTGCGCTGGGCGAGCGGTACGTCGCTCGCAGCATCTCTGCCGAGCGCCACATCGGATGTGAATGCACCCGTCGCGCAAACTCGATGGCTTGCTCAGGGGCGCCGGCGCTGACATAGTCGAAGATCTTCAGCCGAGGCCGCGAGGCGTCGAAGAAGTACGCGACGAGACCGACACCGCAGTCGAGCCCCGGACGCGCGGCGTCGGCCACCGCCTGAAGCCAGCCGCGATCCTCGCCGGCCATGTCGTACGCGCTTTCGAGAATGCGAATCCAGTCGCCCATCCCGCAGGGTTGCTTCTTACCCTATGCACTGCAAAGCAGGAATGCCTGTTTCGGCCGATCACTTCCGGGCAGAGATGAAAACATCGAAACGGGCGGGCGAGCAGGGCCGCGAATAAAGAAACGCTCATATCTCGGCGGCGCCGCGCCGCGTCAGACCGCAAACTCAGGAGTTTCACTAAACTGGACGTGCTGAGGGCGCGAGCATCGCCTGGCTCAGTCCATGCAACCCCCGATTCTTACGGCCGCGAGGCCGAAGTCGTGCGACACTCGGCGCCGACATTCTGATGTCAACCTGGTTGGCGGCCTCCTGACACCAAACCGGCGCTTCTAGAGCATAGGATGGCCAAGTTGGTACCCGTCGCACCGTCGGCAGACCTCAACCTCCGTATCCTGCGGCACCTCGTGGGCTACCTGAGGGAGCACTACGACACGGAGTCGCTGAAGGACATAGCGGAGGCGGGGGACGTTACGTTCGACGAGCTACTGACCTCGTCCCGCTGGGTATCGCTCGGTTCGTTCGAGGCCATGCTGAGGGCTGCTCGCGAGCTCATGCCCGACGACGAGACGTTCAAGAACGCATGCGCCTACAAGCTAGCCGACATTCCCAGCCACATTCGGCTCTGCATGGGGGCCGTCTCGCCCATCTCCGGTTACGTGCTCGGCTCGAAGAACTTGGGCCAAGTCACGACCATCAGCTGCTTCAAGACCGAAGTGCTCGGTCATGGTCGCGCCCGGGTCCGGTACGAGACGAAGCGCAAGGAGAGCCGGCTCATGTGCCTGTCGCGGCAGGGACAGATCGAGCAGGTGCCGACGCTCTGGGGCATGCCGCCGGCTCACCTTACCGAGACAGGGTGCGTTGCCCGCGGCGACGATGCGTGCCTCTACGAGGTCCAAGTCTACGAGCCGCGCCGCTGGCTGCCTGCGCTCTTGGGAGCCCTCGCCGGAGCGGCCGCGTACTTCGCGTGGCTGCTGCTCATGGCCGACGCTCACCGACCGGACCATCCGTGGCCCGTCGGCATCACGTGCGCCACCGTCGGCTTGTTGCTCGGGCATCTTTACGAGCACCGGCGTACGAGCGCCTCGAATCGCCACATCCACGCCGCCATCAATTCGGCCTACATCCAGTCGGCTCGTGACGAAGCCAACGCGCGACGAGAGCTCTTCGTGCTCATGCAGCGTCAAAACAGCTGGGGCCAGCTGATGGAGACCGAGGTCGTCGAGCGCGCTCAGGCCCTTCAAGACGTGGCCGGCGAGCTCGAGCGCCTGCGAGGTCCGCGCGTCGTGCCGCTGCGCGGAGCTTCCGAACAGCTCGGCAGTCCACTCGACAGCTTGCAGTCGACGCTGCGCGCTTTGCGCGGCAAGCTCCGGCCTGGTGACGCGGACATCGCCGCCGCTTTCGATCGGCTCGACGCGGACATCGACACATTGAGTCTGAAGCTGAAGGAAGTAGGACGCACGGCTGCATCCGCTTCGGACCTGCTCGAGCTGATGCCGCAAATGCTCGAGACGTGGCCGCTAGTGGATGAGCTGCGAGCTCGCCTGCGCGCCCTCGTCCATCTACCCGAGGTCCGCGTCAGTGTGTTCGCCGCGCGTGAAGCCCCGGAACGTATTCGAACCGACGTCGCTCTCTTCAACCGCATCGTAGACAATTTGCTCGTCAACGCGGCTTCGCAAACGGAGCGAGGCAGCATCATCGTCGAGGTGAGTGGGACACCCGGCTTCTTGACGATCAAAGTCTCGGATACGGGCCCGGGCCTCAGCGAAGACAGTCTCGCTCGCATCTTTCGCCCGCTGCAACGGACCGCGGCCGGACCCGCGACGAGCGCGGGACTGTCGGTGGTCATTCAATTGCTGGCGCGTTTGGGCGGCAAGCTCGAGGTGATGAGCACGTCTGGTCGAGGTGCGACGTTCTGGGCCCACATTCCCATCGACAGCGAGGCCGTCGAGGAACCGACTCCGAGCGGCAAAGCGAGCGAAGAATTTCTGCGGCGCATTGTCACCGTGCGAAGCTCGCAAGGTTGAAAATAGATGCCAGGTGTCGTTCAACTCTTTCCGGACGCCAAGGCCCCGACGCCCCGCATGGTGGACGTCTTTTTGCGCTACCTGAAGGCGGAAGGAGTACGCGTCGTCTTCGGTATTCCGGGTGGCCTTCTATATCCCTTCTTCGATGCCGTCGAGCAGGACCCAGAGCTCACGCTGGCCGTGTCGAAGCACGAAGAGGGTGCCGCGTTCATGGCCGACGGCTACGCCCGTGTTGGCCGCCGGCTGTCGGTCTGCGCGGGGACGTCCGGACCGGGCGCGACGAATCTCATGACCGGAGTGTCGTGTGCGTTCGCGGACGGCGTGCCCATGTTGGTGCTTACGGGGCAAGCCGCGAGTCATGCGCTCGGGAAGGGCGCGGCTCAGGAGACTTCGCGGGAAGACATCGATATCGTCGCGATGTTTGCGCCGGTGACGAAGTACTCGGCCATGGTTTCATCCCCGTCCTCGATGTCGATGCACTTGCGGCGTGCACTTCGGCGCGCCCTCAGCGGGCGCCCCGGTCCGGTGCACCTCAACGTGCCCGTCGATTTTTGGGAGAAGCCGCTACACGAAGACTGGTTCGATCCGTCAACCTATCGCCCGAGCGCGAATACGTTCGATCGCACGGCAGTACAGCAAGCGGTCGATATGTTGCTCACCGCGAAACGACCCGCCCTACTCGCCGGCTCCGGCGTCGCCATCGCGAACGCGCAACAGCACCTGCTCGCCCTTGCCGACGTCCTGCCCGCGCGCGTGGCCACCACTCCGCGAGCGAAGGGCGTGTTTCCCGAAGACCACGAGCTGTCGCTCGGCGTCTTCGGCTTCGCGGGACACAAGGCGGCACGTGATGCGTTGCTCGGGGACGAAGTAGATGTGCTTTTCACCGTCGGCTCTTCGTTGAACGAAGCGGCCACGCTGAACTGGCATCCTGATTTGGCGCGCTCGCGGCGGCTCATCCAGCTCGACATCGATATCGACCGCATCGGTCGTAACTATCCCGTCAATCTTCCGCTCGTCGGCGACGCGCAGACCATCCTCGTCGAGCTCGTCTACCACCTGCATCGCAAGATCCGGGACGGCAACATGCCCCAGTCGGTCTGGCGCAACGCTCCGCCGCTCGAACGCGGCCACGCGCGCTACCTCACTCCCGAGCTTCGCGTGTCGAACGCCGTGCCGCTCACGCCCCAGCGATGGCGCCGCGATCTCGAGCAAGTCCTCCCCGACGACGCCGTCGTATTCTCGGATATCGGCGGACACATGCTCAGTAATATTCATTACTTGTGCATACGCTCGCGTCAGAGCTTCGTGCTCAATCTCGGCTTTGGCTCGATGGGGCATGGCACGGTGGCGCCCATCGGCGCTGCCCTCGCGGAACCCAAACGCCCGGTGATTGCCATCATCGGCGATGCCTGCTTCACGATGAACGGCATGGATCTGATCACCGCCGTCGAATACGAGGTGCCGGTCGTGTGGATCGTCGAAAACAACAACATGCACGGCATCACGTATCATGCGAGCAAGAAATTGAGTCGAGTCGGCAGACCGCTGCAGGGCTCGCAGTATCGTCGACCGCTGGAAATCGCGGCCATGGCGCGGGCCATGGGTCTTCGTACGGACATCGTAGACGGTCCGGGACAGATGCAGGCTGCCGTGCGCGAGGCGCTCTACTCGCGACAGCCGTCGCTCATCGAAGTAAGAGTCGATCCTTCGATCGCCCCCCCGCTCGGAGATCGGGCCAAATCGTTGTCCGGCTTCATCGAGCGTTGAGCGGACCGCACGATGCCTAGACCACCCGGCCCTGCGGAGTCCACGGCGTGGCCTACGGAGCTCACGGCGCACGTCGTCACGCCCGGCGACGATCCCCGCCTCTTCGGCTATAGCGTCGAACACGACGTTGCCGAACACGGTCGCTTTTCCGAGACGATCCTGCTTTCACTGCGCGGCGAACTTCCGAGCGCCGAGGAGTGCCGGGCGCTCGATCTCGCGCTCACGTTCACGGCCCCGCTGTCGATCGCCGAAGCTCCGGTACACGCCGCCGCCCTCGGCCACATGTGCGGAGCACGCTCGAGTGCACTAGTCGGCATCGCCGGCGTCGCGCTCGCGGAACGAGCCCGGTACATCCTCGAGCAGCATGCGCCGGTCCTCGCCTGGCTCGCGGAGCCTACGCGGCCGTTTCCGGCCGAATTCAGAGCAACATCCGAAGCCGAACGCAAATCGGTAGAACGTCTGCGCGTGCTCTTCCGCACCATTGCTCCAGAGCCGGCGGTCTTTCGACACGAGCCGAGTCGTACGGCGGCGCTACTCGCTGTTCTGAGCTTTGCCGGACTGCGACGGGTACCAGAGCTCGAGGCCGTGTTCGTCTTGGCGAGCCTCGCGCCGACCCTCGCGGAGGCGTTCGCACACGATGCAGGCTCGTTCCATCAGTATCCGATGCTGCTCCCGCGCATCGAGTACACGGAGGAACCCGATGCCGGTTGACGCAATCTCCACACGTGTTGCCCACGCCGAGTGGGGGGACAATCGGCTCCAAGGGCATTCGGTAGCTAACGAGCTCGCGGGAGCGGAGACGTGGCTCGGCATCGTCGTGCTCGGCGTGACGGGTCGGCGCCTGGCCGCTTCCGAGCGGGGCATGCTCGACGACCTCGGGGTGGTGATGACGGTCGCCGATCCGCGTATTTGGCCGCTGAAGCTCGGCCGCTTGGCGGCCTCCTATGGCAGCACGCTGGCAGGGCTTGCCGCCGGCACTCTCGCCGTGGACGAAGCACTGATTGGCAACTGGGCCTTCGGCAAAATGGCCGTCCTATTGCGAGGCTTGCGGCAGTCAGTCAGCGCGCCCGGCGATTTGCAAAGCGTCGAGGCGGCCTGTCAGCAGCAACTCGGAAGCGCGCGGCGCATTCTGGGGTTCGGAGTCTCATCTCGTCCCGTAGACGAACGCGTCGAAATGCTCAAATTGCGTGTCGTCGCGCGCGATCGCGATCGCCTCGAGTACTGGACGCTGTTCGAGAACGTCTGCGAAGCCGTATTTCGTATGAAGGGGCTCAGACCGAATATTGCGAGCGCGGCGGCGGCCGTGTGCCTCGACCTGGGCTTCGACGAGCGCGAGACGGCCGTGATTTGCGCGTTCATCGGCCTTTCGGATTTCCTCCCGAACGCTGCGGAAGGCGCCGTTCAGATGTCGCCGCTGCTGCAGTCGCTCGACCCCGCGTCCATCCGCTACGTCGGTCCCCCGCCACGCGACAGCGGCCGCACGCCGCGTTGAACACGGCGTGGGCATTCGCGCCGCGTGCTCGCGCGGGCGACGCTCAGCCGAAAGCTGGTTGCCGGGCGGAGCTCACTCCGCCGGCGCCGACTCCGCCGGCAAGAGGCCGTGCGGTTCGTTCGGTGTCGTGAGTTCGTCGTCGCGGGCTGCGTCGGCGTTCGCGCGTTGTTTCTGGTGATCCGCGGCGAGCAGGATGTAGAGGCTCGGGACGAAGAAGAGCGTGAAGAGGGTGCCGATGGTCATGCCGCCGACGAGGACGATGCCGATCGAGTTGCGGGCGACGGCGCCGGGGCCCGTGACGAGCGTGAGCGGGAAGTGGCCGCAAACGGTCGCGACCGTGGTCATGAGGATGGGGCGCAGGCGCGTGAGAGCGGCGCTGCGCACGGCGTCGATTTTGGAGTGGCCGGCGAGTTGCTGGACGTTCGCGAATTCGACGATGAGGATGCCGTTTTTCGCGATCAGGCCGACCAAGGTGACGAGGCCGACCTGTGAGTAGATGTTGAGCGTCGTTGTCCAGCCCTCGGTGAGTTTGAAGCTCATGCCGGGCGGGCCCGCAAAGCGCAGGAAGGTGAAGATGAGCGCGCCGAACATGGCGAGCGGGACCGAGCCGGCGAGCACGACGAACGGGTCGCGAAAGGAGTTGAACTGCGCGGCGAGCGCGAGAAAGATGAGGACGAGTGCCAGCGTGAAGGCGGGCAGGAACTTGCCGGCTTCTTGGCGCAGCTGGCGCGATTCGCCCGTGTAGTCGACGCGGGAGCCGGGCGGCAGAACCTTGGCGGCGGCCTTTTCGAGAACTTTGAGTCCGTTGTCGAGCGAACGCGGCGCGACGCCCGAGATTTTGATCGAGTTCAGCTGCTGGAAGCGATTCAGCGTGCGCGGCTCGACGAACTCTTCGATGCGAGCGATGGAGTTCAACGGGATGAGCTCGCCGCCGGGCCCCGTGATGTGGATCTGGCCGAGCTGCTCGGGCGTGAGACGCGCGGAGCGTTCGACCTCGGGGATGACCTTGTAGCTGCGGCCGTCGATCGTGAAGCGGTTCACGTAGTTGCCGCTCAGCATGGAGCCGAGATCACCCGCGATGGCCTGCATCGTCATGCCCATGGTGGCGACCTTGTCGCGGTCGATCACGATGCGCGCGGCTGCTTGATCGATGCGCACGTCGAGCACGGGCGGGAACGCGAATTCACCGCTCTTCACCGCCTCCTGCACGATCTCGTCCGCGTAGCGCGCGAGCTCCTTGTGATCGGCGGTGGAGGCGATCACGAACTCGACAGGGAAAAACCCGGCGCTCGGCAGGGCGGGCGGCAAGAACACCGGCGCGCGCACGCCCGCGATGCCCATCGTCTTTTGGCTGAGCTCGGCTTGGATCGGGAAGATGCTGCGCTTGCGCTCGTCCCACGGCTTCATGATCGCGCCGCCGAAACCCTGCTGGGGCAGCGTGATCTGGAAGCTCTGGCTGAACTCGGGCACCGTCTGGAAAATCGAGTTCACCTGCTCGGTGTACGGCACGAGTTGCTCGAGCGTGGCGTTCGCAGGCACGTCGATGGCGCCGAAGACGGCGCCTTGATCCTCGGCCGGCGCGAGCTCGGCGGGTGAGAACATGTAGAGCGGGAAGACGGCGAGCGTCAGCAGGATCCACACCGTGTACACGGCGGGGCGCATGGCGAGCGTCGCGTCGAGCGCGCGGCCGTAGCCGCGCTTCAGCCGCTCGAAGCCGCTATCGATCATGCGCGCGAAGCGGCCTTCGTTGCGCTCGGATTTGAACAAGCGCGACGACATCATCGGCGAGAGCGTCAGCGCGACGACGCCGGAGATCAGCACGGCGCCGGCGAGCGTGAAGGCGAATTCTCGGAAGAGGGCGCCCGTGAGGCCGCCCTGAAAGCCGATCGGCGTGTACACGGCCGCGAGCGTGATCGTCATCGCGATGATCGGGCCCACGAGCTCGCGCGCGCTCGCGATGGCGGCCTCGAGCGGCGACTTTCCGAGGTGAATGTTGCGTGCGACGTTTTCGACCACGACGATGGCGTCGTCGACCACGAGACCGACCGAGAGCACGATCGCCAGCAGCGTGAGCAGGTTCAGAGTGAAGCCGAACGCCTGCATCAGAAACACGGCGCCGATGAGCGAGACGGGGATGGCGACGACCGGCACGAGCACGCTACGGAGCGAGCCCAAGAACAAGTAGATCACGATCATGACGATGAAGATCGTCTCGACGAGCGTGTGCGTGACCTCCTTGATCGCGTGGTTGATGTAGTCCGTCGAATCGAAGGCGATGCGGGCGCGCATGCCCGTCGGGAGCTCGTTCTGAATCGTCTTCATCTCGTCGCGGACCCGCGCGATCACGTCGAGGGAGTTGGCGTTCGGGAGCACGTACACCCCCATGAACACCTCTTTTTTCCCGGTGAACCGCACGTCCTGGTCGTAGGTGTCTGCGCCGAGCACGACTTCCGCCACGTCCTCGAGCCGCACGAGCGCGCCGTTCTCCGCGCGCACGACGAGCTTCTTGAACGTGTCGACGCTCTGCGCGTCCGTCGTGGCGGTGAGATCGACCTGGACGTACTGGCCCTTGGTCTCGCCCACGGCGGAGAGCGTGTTGTTGGCGGCGAGCGCCTGGCGCACGGCGAGCGGGCTCACGTGCAGCGCCGTCATGCGGTCCGGCTTGAGCCAAGCGCGCAGGGCGAACGTGCGTCCGCCGAGGATCTCGGCGCGCTGAATGCCCTCGATCGCCGAGAGGCGCGGCTGCACGATACGCAGCAAATAATCCGTGACCTGGTTCGGCTCGAGGATGCTCGAACCGAACGTGAGGTACATCGCCGCGAACTGAGAGTCGGACGGTTCGATGCTGATCGACGGCACTTCCGCTTCGGGCGGCAGATCGGCGCGCACCTGGTTCACGCGCGCGGTGATGTCCGAGAGCGCGGCGGCGGCCGGGAAGTTGAGCTTGAGCCGGACGTTGATGGTCGAGAGCCCTTGATTACTCTGCGACTCGATGAAATCGATGCCGTCGGCGGCCGCGATAGAGCGCTCGAGCGGCGTCGTGATGAAGCCGCGCACGAGATCGGCATTGGCGCCGACATACGCCGTCTTCACGCTGATGGTCGCGCTGTCGAGCCGCGGATACTGCCGCACGTTCAGCGAACGCACGGCCTGCAAGCCCGCGATCAGAATGACCAGATTGACGACGATCGCGAGGACCGGCCGGCGAATGAAGATGTCCGTGAATTTCATGAGCGGAGTTCCCGCGTTCTGGGCTGAGAGACGGCTGGTACGCTAAAGACGGCTGGTGTGCGGGTTCGCGGGGGCAACGCCCCCGCGCGAGACGACGTGGGAGTCTTGGCGGAACAGATCACGATCGGCGCGAGCGGGAACACCCCACATGACCTGCCGGCGGGGCCGGCGGCTGGGCCAGGTCAGCGCGCCAAAGACGATCGACTTTCCGAGCAAAGCCACAAACAAACTCAATGATTCACAGGCTTGGGGTCGAGACTCGGGTTCAGCTTCACGCTCTTGTTATCAATCTTGAGCGGCAATCCGTTGCGCAGCTTGAAGGCGCCCGCAGTCACGACTTCCTCGCCGGCTTTGAGTCCGTCGGTCACGGCGACGAAGTCGCCGCGCTGATCGCCGAGTTTGACGAACTTCTGTTCGGCTACTTTGCGCGGCTTGCCGTCCGGGCCCGGCTTCTCGCTCACGACGAACACGGAGTCGCCGTAGGAAGCGTGCACCACGCTCGTGAGCGGGATCGCGACGACCTTGTCCTTCTCGGGGAGCACCACGGCGACGCGCAAGAACATGCCGGGACGGAATTGATTTTCCGATTCGAACCGAGCGCGAACCTTCACGGCGCGCGTCTGCGGATCGATCGTCGGGTCGACGGCGCTGATCTGCCCTTCGATCGGCGCCGCATTCACGCCCTCGGGCGTCGCGCGCACCGTCATGCCCGCGTGCAAGAGCGGCAGGTTTTCCTGCGGTAGCGTGAAATCGACGTAGTCGGCGTCCGCCGACTCGAGCACCGTCACCGTCGTGCCGGGCGCGAGGTATTGGCCGAGGTTCACCTGACGAATACCGAGCTTGCCGCTGAACGGCGCACGGATGATCTTGCGGTCGATCTGTGCTTGGAGCGAGCTCTCGTCGGCGGCAAGGCTCTTGAGCTGCGCCGTATCGGACTCCGCGCTCGCTTGCGCGATGCTGCCGCTCTTGACGAGGTTCTGCGAGCGGGCCTCCTGCGACGCGGCAAACTCCCGCCGCGCGCGGATCGAGGCCAGCTGCGCGCGCTCGACCCGCGCGTCGAGCTCGACGAGCACCTGACCCTGTTTGACGGTCTGGCCGGAATCGAAGTGGATCGCCGAGACGACACCGGCGGCGTCGTTGGCGAGCGCGACGCCCTTGGCCGATACGACGCTCGCAACCGCGTTCAGGGTGTGCTCCCAGGTTTGAGCCGTGGCCACGGTCGTGCTCACCACCTCGGGTGGCGGGCCGGCCTTCTGCATCTGAGCCCCAAAGTTCATCAGCATGGAGATCTGCGAAAACTTCAGGAACCCGAGCAGTGCGATGAGCGCGAGCGCGCCGCCGATCACCAAAACGTAGCGGAGCGCGCGGCGACCCGAACGCGGGCGCGCCGGCGCGGGCCCGGACGGAAGCGGAGGCACCTTCGGAAATTCCGGTGACGGCGGAGGCGGAATGGTGACGCGTTCACTCTGAGGTCGGGGGTAACCCGGTCGTGACGGTTGCTCGTTGAGAGTCGCAGGCATGGGCTTGGCCCCGCCTGCTTAAGACACTCCCCGCCGAACCGCCACTCCCCTTCGCACTTGTCGCAGGGTTCCACGCGGCGATTTTTGTCGACTGAGGTGCGCTGCCACCCCGTTGGGTGTCGTCCTGAGGCTAGTCGATGAACCCCGCGCAACGCTCGATGTACTCCTTCGAGCCGTCGCGTGCCCAGCCGTCGAGCTGCGCCACGTCCTTGAGCTGCTGACCGCGCTCGCGCGGCACGACGAAGTACTCGATCGGCACGTCGGGCAGCGCGCTCACGTCACCCCAGAGTTTCTCGAATTGGGCCACGATGAGCACGTCTTCCTGCGCGTTGCCCCAGCGCCGTTTGACTT
Organism: Polyangiaceae bacterium; assembly: GCA_025936115.1. Classification (GTDB taxonomy): domain Bacteria; phylum Myxococcota_A; class Polyangia; order Polyangiales; family Polyangiaceae; genus PMG-095. Next base: position 11,797 of record JAICTZ010000011.1, on the reverse strand, counting down.
CCTTCAGCGTGACGTAAGTCGGGAGCCGCGCGGCGAGCGAGCGGACGCCGCGGCGCACGGCCCCTTCGTCGCGCAGCGCTTCACGCGTGAGGCCGAACAGAGCGAGAAGTGGGTCGATGGAGACCCACGTCGTGAGCGAATTGTAATAGCTGAGTTTCGCTTCGTCGTCGTCGCACGGCAGCGCGAGCCCTTCGACGATGCGGGGCCGGCCCCCCACGCGCGCAAGCCCGCCGCCGCGATCTTCGAGCCGGCGCTGGATCACCTCGAAGCTGAACACGGCGTTGCGCTCGATGTGACGTCCGAGCAGCGCCGGATCGAGATCCGCGCCCAGCGTGTCGATGTTGTGCAGCAGGAAGTAGCGGAGCGCCGGACGCTCTTCGAGCAGGCGGCGCAGCGTGCCGTTGATGAGGAGATTGGCGACTTCGTAGAAGTGCCCGACGGGATGCACGCACTGCGACGCGACGTTGTCGCGGTAGTCGCTCGCTTCGCCCTTGTCGGCGACCCAGTCGAGCAAACCTTTACGCCCGCTGTCGCGCACCTTCTGTTTGCGCTCCTCGAGCTGCTGCTGCGGCATCTGCTCCCACGCGAAACGCAGGTCGCGCGCCGTGGGCACGAGCCGGAGGCCAATCGAGCTCCCTGGCGAGAGCAGGAGTGTGCCGGGGAAGCCGTAGTTGTTCTCCCGCGCGAGCATGCGCTCGAGCGGCGCGTGCGTGAGAAAGCTGGTCGTGAAGACGTGCGGGGGGACGGGCGCGCCGGAGCGGCCGACGCGCGCCGACTTGGCGAGGTGCACCTCGACGAAGGTGCGGAAGCGGCCGCCGAGCTTGGCGAAGGGGTGCAGCGCCTTCACGGTGCCGGCACCTTGCGTCCAGCGACTGCCGGCGCCGGCCGCGAGCGACACCACGAACGCTTCACCGCGTTCGAGCGACGCACGACCCGCGCGCGCGGAGCTTTCGGGAAAGCTCGCGACGGGCGTCACGTCACGTGGCCGCACGTCTTCGATCACGGTGTCGGCCGGCAGTCGATTCTGCGCGAGGCCGATGCGCCCTGCCGTGAGGTCGCGCCGGATGCGCTCGTGTTGCTCCGGATCGAAGCCGTAGCGCTCGAGCAGCACGTCGAGGGAGGGACCCTCTTGCTGCGCCGTCACCGACGGAAACAGGCGCCGCACGAGCGCGCGGCTCACGCTTTCGGCGCGTTCCCCACGCAGGTGTTCGCTCGCGAAGCCGTCGAGCTCACGCCGGCGCGCCGGCGAGAACGAACGCGAACCCTGCTCGTGCCAGCGCGGCAGCGAGAACACGTAGTATTCCGGCGACAGAATCGCGTTCGGCCCGCTCAAGAGCTCCGCCGAGGTGCCGGCTTCGTTGATCGAGAAGCCGTACACGACCGGATCCATCGCGAACGGCAGGCTCGCCTCGAGGTCGCGCTTGGCTCGGCGCATCACGTCGAGCAAGAGCGTCTCGGCCTCGGCCTTGCGCCGGGGGTCGACGATGAAGCCCATGCCGCCGCCCGACATGCCCCCGAGCATCCAAAACCCCCAAAAATCCTGGCCCAGCGCCGCTTCCGCTTCCGCAATCAACCGCTCGGTGTAGGCGTTCGTCACCCACGGCACGATGCTTTCGAGCGCGCCGCGGAACGAGCGTGTCGTGAGCCGGCCGAGCTCGCGCACGTCGCCCGCCTTGAGCGCCGCCACGAGTGCGTCGAAGGCCGTGAGCAGCTCGCGGCGCGCTTCCCATTCGCGCGTCGTGCCGAGCAAGAACTTCTCCGTGACCATCTCGAGGATGGGGCCGACGTTGGCCGCCATGCCGCCGTGCACGAGCACGAGCGAATCCTCGAGCTTTTTGCGGGCTTCGGTCGAAATCACGCTCTGGCCAAGAATGGTGTGGCGCGGGAGCAAGCGGCCGCGGCTCGAGCCGTGCTCGACGTCGTCCTGAGCGGCGAGCACGCCTTCGATGAGCTTGATGCCGGGCCAGAGCCCGCCGCTGTCCTGCCAGCCGCCGCCGGAGCCGCCCAGCCATTCGCCGAGGATCGCGCGACCCGCTGCCGTGCGGCGCTCGGAGTCGTCGAGTGAGCCCGTGAGCGAGGCGACCTGGCCCGTCGCGCGCATGCAGAGCGTGATGAGCCCGCCGAGCAGGTTGGTCGAGACCGCCAAGCGACTGCCCTTCGGGATGTCGCTCACTTGACTCACGAGCTCGATACCGCGCCCGGGCCCCACGAGCTGCTCGAGCACGAGCGTCAGCGATTGACCCGAGCCTTCGAGCGCCGGCGGCACGATGCCCGCCGCGATCACGGCCGCCTTGAGCAAACCGAGGTAGTCGCGCGCGTAGTCGAAGACCTCGGCGACTTCGGTCAGGTCGGCGGCGGCGTCGAGATCGACGCTCGCGAGACGCAGCACGGGCTCGTCGATCACGCGAAAAAAGCAGGTGATGGGCGGCTGCGTGCGTTGATCGCGGCCGCGCACGGCGAGGTCCACCGACACGTTGAGGACGCGCGCGCCCTCGGGGTAGTCCATGCCCAGGAAGAAGATGTCGCTCCAGCCGCTGTGGCTGAGATCCATGCGCACGGGCGTGCGCTCGACGAGCACGCGACCGTAGCCGCTCGCGTCTTTTTCGAGCAACTCGGAGCGCACGCGCAGCGGATGGTCGAGCGCGTGCCCGGTGCGGAACATCCAGCGATTGCCGCGGAGCGCGCGCACCGAGCGCTGGACCTGCGTCGCGAGGATTTGAAAACCCAAGCCGTGGTAGGCGGCGGCGAGCGCGCTCGCGAGCGGATCGCACATGCCGTCTTCGGCGACGGCGTCGAGGAACACGTCGCAGGCGGGCGCGTAACGGCGCTCGAGTAAGAGCTTTTGCCCGTGCCAGGGGATACGCCCGGCGCGCGGGAGCTCGGGCCGGCGCGGGAGCACGTAGCGATAAATGGCGTGGGCGTAAAACGCAGCGCGCACGCGCTGGTAGGCGTTGCGCTCGGCGTCGACGGCGAAGCCGTGCAGCATCTTGCCGGCCTCGACGAGCTCGGCCACGCTCGCGTCGCGCGTGAAGCGCTCGAACGCGCCCGTCTTGCTCTCCGCGTCGGACGAGAGAATGGCCTCGACTAACGGGTGCATCGCGCTCAGTCCTGCCGTCGCTCCGAATACGCGACTTCTTCGAGCATCAAGCGCAGCACGGCGTCGCGGCGCGAACCGTGCAGCGCGAGCGCGAGCTGCGCGCGCAGGAGTCCGAACGGACCCTCGAGATCGACGCGATGGCCGTGCACCTCGAGTGCCAGGTAGCGCTCACGGCTCGCGAGCGCGGCGAGCGACTCGGTGAGTCCGAGCTTCTGCCCGGGCGCGAGCGTTTCCGAGCGCTCGCGCAGCGGACGAAACACCTCGGGCGTGAGCGCGTGCGTGCCGAACAGCGCCAGGTACGACCCGAGCCGGAGCCCAGGGATCAAACACTCGACCTCCGCGACGGTCGGCGTCGGCTTCTCGATCACCGTCTCGATCACGTAGAGGTCCTCGGTGCCGTGCACGCGCTGTCCGCCCACCACACCGAAATACGGCAGCTGACTCTCCGCTGTCGCCTGCACCGCCGAGACACTCGAGTTCTCCCGCGCGGCGACTTCCATCAGCTGCGCCGTGCACGACTTGTTCGCGTACGTCACGAACACGTGGTCGCACACCTGCAAGACGAACGGCTCGTCCCCGACCCAACGCTCGAGGCCGAGCAGCGCGTCCCCGAACCCACGCGGTTCGGCTTGCTCCTTGAGCACGATGGCCGGTCCGAATTGGCGCGCGAGCTCGTCGAACACCGCGTTTTCCCCCGCGGCCGTCACGAGCGCCACCTCGCGAATGCCAGCGGCGAAGAGCTCTTCGATTTGCAGCGCCGCGACGCGCTTGGTGTGCCCGTCGCCCGTCGTCACGTGCTGGAGCGGCAAGTCGCGGTGCGCGGGGCCCGCCATCGGAATGATCGCCTTGGTCAGTTTCACGGCGTGTCTCGCTCGACCCTGACGTAGCCGACCTTTCCCCGCGAGACAATCCGCGATTGTCTCACTCGGCGACAGCCGACGATCGGCTCGAATCGACAGATCCCGTGTTAGCCGGCGGCCATGGCCGCGAGTACGCCGCCCGTCGCCGTCTTCTTCTTCGCGACGTCGTTCGGGGGCCCCGCCGCGACGATGCGTCCGCCCGCGTCACCGCCGTCCGGGCCGAGCTCGATCAGCCAATCGGCGCCGGCCATCACTTGCGGGTGGTGTTCGATGACGATCAGCGTGTCGCCGCGTTCCACGAGCCGGCCGAGGACGTGCACGAGCTTTTCGACGTCGGCGACGTGCAGCCCCGTCGTGGGTTCGTCGAGGACGTAGAGCGTGTGTTCGTGGCGCGCGCCGGCCGTGAGCTCGGTCGCGAGCTTCAGGCGTTGCGCCTCGCCGCCGGAGAGCGTGTGCGAGCCCTGTCCGAGCGTGATGTAGCCAGCGCCGAGATCGCACAGCGTTTGCAGCGGCGCCACGATCTTCGGGTGCGCTTCGAAGACCTTCACGGCTTCTTCGGCCGTGAGCGCGAGCACGTCGCCCACCGAGAGCTCGCGGTAGCGCACCGTGAGCGTCTGCGGTTCGAAGCGCTGACCGTTGCACGCCGGACACGCGGTCACCACGTCGGGCAAAAACGACATCTCGTGCGTGAGCGAACCTTGACCGTCGCACGTCGAGCAGCGCCCGCCCTTCGGCGTGTTGAACGAGAAGCGCGACGCGTCGAAGCCGAGCGTCTTCGCGTCCGGCGTGGCGGCGAAGATGCGCCGGATCAGATCCCAAATCCCGAGGAACGTCGCGGGCACCGACCGCGGCGTGCGCCCAATCGGCGATTGATCGACCGACAGCGCGCGCACGACGGGTCCTTGTCCACTGAGCTTTTCGAAAGCGCCCGGCTCGTCCGTCACGAGTCCGAGCGCTTGGCGCACGGCGGGCAAGAGCACCTGCCGCACGAGCGTGCTCTTGCCCGAACCGCTCACGCCTGCGACGACCACGAAGCGCCCGAGCGGCACGGCGATATCGACGTGCTTCAAATTGTGCTCGCTCGCGCCCGTGAGCTCGAGCATGGCGTGACCGCGCGGGATCGGCAGCGCCGTACGGGGCCGCGGCTCGGAGGCCAGGGCGCGACCCGTGGGCGACGCCGTGTTCGCGAGCACCGCCGCCGGCGTCCCCTCAGCCACGATGCGACCGCCGCGCGCGCCGCCGCCGGGCCCGAGGTCGATCAAGTGATCGGCCGCACGAATCGTGTCGATGTCGTGCTCGACGACGAGCACCGTCGAACCGAGGTCGACGAGGCGCCTCAAGTTGCCGAGCAGTCGTCCGGTGTCGCGCGGATGCAGGCCAATCGTCGGCTCGTCGAGCACGTAGAGCGCGCCCGTGAGCCCGGCGCCGAGCTGCGCCGCGAGCCGCAGGCGCTGCATCTCGCCGCCCGAGAGCGTCCCCGCCGCACGATCGAGCGCGAGGTAACCGAGCCCGACCTCGTCCAAAAATTCGAGCCGCCGCACGAGCTCCGCCACGACCGGCTTCGCGATGAGCGCGCGATCGCCCGCGAAATCCCACGCCTTCACGCGCGCGAGCGCCGCGCGCACCGAACGAGCCGTAAGCTCATGGTACCGCTCGCCCGAAACGCGCACTGCGCGCGGAATCGGCGCGAGCCGAGCGCCCTCGCACGCGGGGCACGGACTCTCGACCAGGAACACCTCGGCCTTCTTGCCGCGTCCCTGGCGCTCCTCTTCGTAGATGACGCCGTGCCCTTCGCACGTCTCGCAGCGCCCCTGCTTCGTGTTGAACGAGAAGTAACGCGGATCGAGCTCAGGCACCGAAAACCCGCACTTGGGGCAGGCGCTCGTCGTCGAAAACAGCTGTTCCGAGCCCGCTTCCGTGCGGAGCTTCAACTCCCCTTCACCCCAATCGAGCGCTCGCTCGAGCTCGGCGCGCTCGAACGTCTGAGGCTCCGCGAACGTGCCAATCACCAGATCGATCTTGTGCTCGAGCGCTTTTTTGAGCTTGGGCGGCGACTCCGTGTACACACGGGTTCCGTCGCAGAACGCAAGCTCGATGCCGGCGCGCGAAGCCGCCGTGAACACATCGAGGTACGTCCCCTTACGCGCCTTGACGACGGGCGCCAAAAGCCAGCGCTTGCCGCGCACCCGCTTTACGGCATCGCTCACCGCGTCGAACGTCGTGCGCGCAATCGGCGTGTCGTGATCCGGACAGTGCGGCGTCCCCACCTTCGCGTACAAGAGCCGCACATAGTGCGCCACTTCGGTCACCGTCGCGACCGTCGAAGCGCCACCTGCGCGCGCCGTCCGCTGCTCGAGCGCAATCGCCGGCGGGATGCCCGTCACCGCGTCGACGTCCGGCCGCGGCATCGTCGGCAAGAACTGGCGCGCGTACGGCGTCAATGTCTCCAAAAACCGCCGCTGGCCCTCAGCGAACACGACATCGAACGCGAGCGTACTCTTGCCCGAGCCACTCGGCCCCGTGACGACGGTGAGCGAGCCGTGTGGGATCGCGACCGACACGTCCTTCAAATTGTGTTCGCGCGCGTGCGAGACCGTGAGCACCCGCGCTTCGGAGCCGCTCGGGTGACGTGCCGCCCCGTTCGTGCCGTTGACGCGCTTGCCGTTCGTGCCGTTCGTCGTCTTGGTGCTCGAACCGTTCGCCGCGGCTGCGCCGTGTCCGTTCGAGCCATTCAGCCCCAGTGCGCCACTGCCGTTAACGCCCTTGGCGAGCCTATTTTTTGAGGCGACCAGCGCGCCCGCCGCCAAACCCAGCGCGTCCACCGTTCCAGCGCGCGCGCCGCGCGCCCGGTGCTCTCGGAGCACGACACCGGTACGCGTCTCCGTTTCCGCGAGCTCGGCTGGCGTTCCCGCCGCGACGACGAGTCCGCCCGCAGTACCCGCGCCCGGACCCAGATCGATCACCCAGTCCGCCGCGTTCACGAGATCCAAATCGTGTTCGACCACGATGACGCTACCGCCCATCGCGACGATCGCGTCGAGCGCCTCGACGACGCGCACGACCTCGTCGGCGTGGAGCCCCGCGCTCGGTTCATCGAGCACGAGCAGCGAACCCTCGTGATCTTCGGCGAGGGCGCGCGCGAGTTTCAGCCGTTGCGCTTCCCCGCCCGAGAGCGTCGACAGCGGCTGGCCGAGCCGCAAGTAGCCGAGCCCGAGCTTTTGCACGGGGCCGAGCGCGCGCAAAATCGCGGGCTCCGCCGCAAAGTGCGCGAGCGCGTCGGTCACCGTGTACTCGAGCAGCTCCGCGATGCTCACCCCGTGATGGCGGACGGCGAGCACGCGCTCTTGAAAGCGCTTGCCCTTGCACACCGGGCAAAGCAGCCGCACGTCCGCCAAGAACTGCATCTCGACGGTTTCGTAGCCCTCGCCCGAGCAGCTCGGGCAGCGCCCGTCCTCGACGTTGAACGAAAAGTGCGACGGACCGAGGTGCTTGGCGACCGCTTCGGGCTCCTTCGCGTAGAGCGCGCGCACGGTGTCCCACGCCTTCGTGTACGTGGCGGCGTTGCCGCGCGACGTGCGGCCGAGCGGCAGCTGATCGACGAGCGCGACGCGTTTCACGCCGCGCGCGCCCGTGATGCTCGTGTGTTCGCCCGCGGCTTCCACATCGTGATCGCCGAGTGAGCGCGCGAGCGCGCGATAGAGCACGTCGACGGCCAGGGTGCTCTTGCCCGAGCCGCTCGGCCCCGTCACGGCCGTGATGACACCGAGCGGAAACTTCGCGTCCACGCCGCGCAGGTTGTTCGCGCGAGCGCCGCGCACCTCGAGCCACGATTTCGCGACGCGCGGCGTGCGCGCCGAAAAGCGCGCGCCGCCGAGCGCACGCCCCGTCGCCGTATCGTTGCCCGCAAACGCGGCCGGCGGCCCGTCGCGCACGATCCGGCCACCCGCGCTGCCCGCGCCGGGACCGAGCTCGACCACGCGATCGGCGGCGCCAATCAGCGCCGGATCGTGCTCGACGACGAGCACGACGTTGTCGCGCGCCGCCAGGTCCTGCAGCATGGCGTTGAGCGGCGGCACGTCCGTCGGGTGCAAACCGACGGTCGGCTCGTCGAGCACGAAGAGCGCGCTCTCGAGCGAGGTGCCGAGCGCCGCCGTGAGCGTCACGCGCTGCGCCTCGCCGCCCGAGAGCGTGCGCGCTTGACGATCGAGCGTCAGGTAGCCGAGCCCGACGCGCTCGAGGTACGAGAGCCGGTGCAAGAGCTCGCTCCGCGCGAGCTCGCCTTGGCCTGTCGTCACCGGCAGCTCGGCGACGAGCGCACGTGCAGTCGCGATCTCGAGCGCGTTCCACTCCGCAAGACTCTTGCCGCCCACGCGATACGCAAGGGCCGTCGCGTTCAACCGCCGCCCATCGCAAGCACGGCACACGTCGTACGAGCGGTAGCGCGCGAGCAAGACGCGCACGTGCAGCTTGTACGCCTTGGTCTCGAGCCAGCGGAACCAGCCGAGCACTCCGGGGAACAGCCCCTTGTCCCAGCTGCCGTCGCCGTTCAGCACCATTTCCCGGTGCGCGACCGCGAGCTCAGCCCAGGCCACATCCGTCGGGATTTTGTGGCGTTTACAGAGCTTCACGAGCTCGCTGCGCTCCCAGCGCGTCGAGCGGCCGCGCCACGGCCGGATCACGCCGCCCGCGAGCGTGAGCGCGTGGTCCGGCAGCACCTTGGGCACGTCGATGCCGAGCGTGCGACCGAAGCCACGACAGTCCGCGCAGGCGCCGAGCGCGGACTCGTACGAGAAGAGCCCGGAGCGCGGCGGCTCGAGGGCGCGCCCGCAGTCGGGACAGCCGTGACCGCGCCGCACGCTGACGCGGCGGCTTTCGCCGTGCACCGAAACGAACCCGCCGGCGCGACTCCAGCCCGCTTCGATGCTCTGCGCCAGACGCGCGCCGTCGCGGCTCGGCAGCAAGCGATCGAGCACGACCTCGAGCACTTTCGCTTTGGTCGCGCGCGAGGGCGGAAGCTCGTCGAGGTCGATCGTCTCGCCGCGCTCGAACACGCGCCGGTAGCCGTCGCGCACGAGCGCTTCCCGTAGCTCGAGGTAGCGCTCCTTGTCGGGAACGGGCAGCGCGTACGTCAGCGTCGCGCGCTCACTGCCGAGCGCCGCCTGCACACGCTCGGCCGCCGTGCGCGGATCCAAAAACGCGGCTTCGGCACCGTGCTCCGGACACACGGGCCGCGCTTCACGCAGGAAAAGCGCCGCCAAATACGGCTGAATGTCAGCCATCGACGCCACGGTCGAGCGCGAGCTCTTCACGGGCGCGCGCCGATCGACCGCGATCCCGGCCGGCACGGGCTCGAGACGCCGAGTCGGCGGCCGTTCGAGCCGTTCGAGGAATTGACGAGCGTAAGGACTGAAACTCTCGACGAAGCGGCGCTGCCCTTCGGCGTAAAGCGTATCGATCGCGAGGCTGCTCTTGCCGGCTCCCGAAACGCCCGTGATGGCGACGACCTGGCCCGGCACGAGCTCGAGGTCTACGCCCTTCAGATTGTGAGTTTCGGCTCCTTCGAGAACGGTTCGGAGCATCGCAGGGTCCCGGAACGTGAAGCCGGAACGCCCGACGCGCAAGTCGCGGCCACGTCCGCCTCCACTCCGGCGTTCAGACGCGCTCGACCGTGACCTGCGGCGCGCTTGCCAAGAGCCGCGTCAAATCCTCGACGTCAGACGTGAGCACGACGGTTGACCTCGTATCGCCGGCAGCCTCCGCAGCAACCAGAGCGTCCACGGCGTCCCGCGCTCTCGTAGCAAAGCGTAACGCGCCGGCTCGACGGGCCGTCGCCTCGTCAGGCGCGCGGAGAGCGCTGCCGAAACGTTGGAGCACGCCGAGCACCCGATTGACCTCGGCGTCGCGCTCCCCGTGGCCGGTCGTGCATTCGACGAGAATAGGGGTCGGGACGACAATCTCGCCGCCGTGCGTCACGATCCAGCGCAGCCACTCACGAGCTCGTGCGGAGCGCCCGAGTAGCCCCGTGAGCCCGCCGCTGTCGAGCACGCAGCGAGGCCTCGTGGGCGCGTCACGCCGTCGCTGCGCTCGCTTCATCACCGCCGCCGCTTGAAAATACGAGTCGCCGCTCGCGCGACCTCACGGCGCAGCGCCGGTGGTGCTGCTCCGTGACGAGCATCGAGCTCATCGAGCAGAGCGACGATCTTGAGCCGTGCCAAGCGCTCTCGCGCCGCCTCTTGCAAGAACGAAGACACGCCGCGCGGTCCCGCGATTTCGCGAATCGCTGCGAGGGTTTCGCCGTCCAGCGTGGCCGTCACGCGTTCCATGCCCCAAATCATACTCCAAGTATGATTGTGGGGCCACGCCCGGTCTCACTTGAACCACTGACTCGGCGGCGGGATGTAAATGCCACCCGGACCCGTGCGGCGCTTCTGCGTCGGGGTCGAGCGCGACGCCGGCTCTTTCGGTTTCGAGCTCTTCGTGTCCCGCGAGCTCGACTTCGCCGTGGCGGCGGAGCTCGGGGCGGCCGTGGCGTGCGCGGAGCCTGCGCTCGTGGGAGCGGCGCTCGCGGGTGGCGCCCCCGTCGCCGTTACCGTGGCGGGTGTCGATGCGTCGATTTTCGAGGCGGACGCGTCGGCTCGTGGCGCGGATGCTGTGGCTTGCGGCGCGGACGCGGATGCGGACGGCTCCGCGCTCGGAACGGCGCCGTCCTCGTGCTTGCCGCCCAAAAGACCGACGAGCACGGCGAGCAGCAGCGCGACACCGCCCGCGACGTACGACGCGCGTTTCGAGACGCGAGGCTTCGGCTCCGGAACGCGACCCGACGGTGTGGGCGTGAGCGGCACGAGCCGATCGAGCACGACTTGGGCGGACGCCGGGCGATCCTCCGGCTTCTTTTCCATCAAATCGTAGACCAGCTCGGCGAGGGCGGGCGGTGTGCTCGGCGGCAGCGGCGCCGGCTTTTCGACGAGCTGGCGCGCGAGCACCTGGGACGGCAGCTCGGCGTCGAAGGGCACGACACCCGCGATCATTTCGTAGAGCATCACGCCGAGCGAATAAAGATCGGCGCGCTCGTCGACGGCTTGGCCGACGGCCTGCTCGGGCGACATGTACGCGATGGTGCCCATGACGACACCGACGCGCGTGAGCTTGGTCGAGTCGCGGTTCTGACCGGGCGGCGCGACGCGCGCGATACCGAAGTCGAGCACCTTGACGCGAACGCCGCCGCCGGGCTCGGAGACGAGCATGACGTTGTCGGGCTTGAGGTCCCGATGCACGACGCCCGCGGCGTGGGCGGCACCGAGCGCGAGCGCCGTCTGGCGCGCAACGTGGAGCGTGCGCGCCAGAGGGAGCGCGCCCTTCGCGAGCAGCGCGCGCAGGCTCGTGCCGTCGACGTACTCGAGCACCAGGTAAAACGAGCCGTCATCGAGCTTGCCGAAGTCGCTGGCCGCGACCACGTTCGGGTGCTCGATACGCCCCGCGGCGATCGCCTCGCGCTCGAAGCGTTGAACGACCTCGTCCACCGCCAGAAACTCCGCGTGCAGGAGCTTCAACGCCACGGTCTTGCGCATGTGGACGTGCTCGGCGCGATAGACCGCCCCCATGCCGCCCGCGCCGATGAACCCGAGCACGCGGTACCTCCCCGCGATGAGCGTCCCCGGCTCGAGGACGGCAGGCGCGCTGGATTCGGCGGTCTGAACGTTCATGCGTCGCGATTTCGGCCCGGCTCGCCGCCCCCGTGGACGCGAGCAAACGAGCCAAGGCTAGCACCCCTCCCCGCACCCGGGCAGCCGCTCGCCCGAGCTCCGTGCCGGACTGCCCGGCGCGCCTCAGCCAATCGAAT
>JAICTZ010000057.1 GCA_025936115.1 Polyangiaceae bacterium | reverse complement strand
TACGCCACGTGGTGGATCCGCCAGGCCATCACGCGCGCGATCGCCGATCAGGCGCGCACGATCCGCATCCCCGTGCACATGATCGAGACGATCAACAAGCTCATCCGCACCTCGCGCTACCTCGTGCAGGAGTACGGGCGCGAGCCGACGCCGGAAGAGATCGCGGAGAAGATGGAGCTGCCGCTCGACAAGGTCCGCAAGGTCCTGAAGATCGCGAAGGAGCCCATCAGCCTCGAGACGCCGATCGGCGAAGAAGAAGACAGCCACTTGGGTGACTTCATCGAGGACAAGAGCGTGGTCTCCCCCGCCGACGCCGTCATCAACATGAACCTCTCCGAGCAGACGCGGAAGGTCCTGAAGACGCTCACGCCGCGCGAGGAGAAGGTCCTGCGCATGCGCTTCGGCATCGGGGAAAAGAGCGATCACACGCTCGAAGAGGTCGGGCAGGACTTCGAGGTGACGCGCGAGCGCATCCGCCAAATCGAAGCCAAGGCGCTGCGCAAGCTGCGTCACCCGAGCCGCTCGAAGCAGCTGAAGAGCTTCATCGAGAGCTGATTCGAAGGCTCGCCCGCACGTTGCGGCAGCGCGTCGCGAGCACGTTCGTGCGGTGATCCTGCGCGAATCGAGGCCCAGCTGCGCTCGACGCGAGCATCGGCCCAATGGCCGATTGATTTACCTAAGTAATTTCATAACCAGACGGCAGGCGCACCCAGGCGGCCCATGCCCATTGACGCGCGCGGTCACGAGGTGACAAAACGCGGGCCTCACCCAAAAAGGGGATTTTATCTCATGAAGATCCTTGGCGCGGGCAATAGGCCCGCATCCGCTGTCCTCTTGGCGTCCTCGTTGGCGCTCCTCGTCGCGTGCGGCGGGACCACGGTATTTTCCGGCAAGGGACCGGTCTCCGTCGTTGGCGAGCTGCCGCCGCCCCCTCCTCCTCCACCACCCCCTCCGCCGAAGGCGCCCGAACCGCCGCCGAAGGTCGTGGTCAAGGACAACAAGATCGAGATCACCGAAAAGATTCAGTTCGAATACAACAAGGCGACGATCTTGCCGCAGTCGTTCGACCTCATGAACGAGATCGCCGAGACCATCAAAAAGAACCCGCACATCAAGAAGATCGGGATCGAAGGTCACGCGAGCTCCGAGGGCGATCCCAAGCACAACCTGAAGCTCTCCGACGAGCGCGCGAAGTCGGTGATGCAGTACCTGGTCGAAAAGGGCGGCGTCTCGCCCGATCACCTCGAAGCCAAGGGCTTCGGCTCACAGCGGCCGCTCGAGGATGACTCGCCCAAGGCGATCAAGGGCAAGACCAAGGAAGAGGCCGAGGCGCTGCACGAGAAGAACCGGCGCGTGGAGTTCAACATCCTCGAGCAGGACGTGACCCACAAGAAGGTGTCGATCGACGCCACCACGGGCAAAGAAACCGTGCTCGAAGAGAAGACCCGCTCGCTGAAGAACGAGAGTCCCGAGGTCGCGCCCGCGGACGACAAGAAGACCGACAAGAAGGACGACAAGGCCGAGAAGAAGAAGGAAGAAAAGAAGAAGGAAGAGAAGACCGAGAAGAAGAAGGAAGAAAAGAAGTGACCGCGACGCGACCACTAGGAGTACGAACCATGGAAGCCATCTCTTTGAAGTTCGGCCTGGTCGCACTGCTCGCCAGTGTCACCGGCTGCCAGTTTTACGCGCGGAGCCCCGAGGATTACCGCGACGCCACGCAGAAGGTGCTCGACACCAAGGCGGGCGACATCAAGGCCTGCTACGACGCCCAGCTGAAGGGCAAGCAGGACCTACAGGGCAAGGTCACCGTCCACTTCACGGTCGAAGCGGAGACGGGTCTCATCAAGCAGGTGCAGGTCGATCCCGCGGGGACGACGGCGCCCGCCGAGCTCTCGAACTGTGTCTCGACGGCGATCAACGGCCTCAAGCTCGATCCCCCGGACAAGCGCGAGGGCGTGGCGACGTGGATGTATGACTTTACGGCCATGCAGCCCGCCGCACCGAAGAGCTGAGCTTTCGTCTCGGCGACGCGAGTGAGTGAGACACTCACTTTGCGACGAAGGGCCGGCGGTTGCCGGCCTTTCGTGTTTTGTGGGGCACGTCGGGCACGGGCACGTTGACGGGCACGCGTGGGGGAGAGACGGCCTAGTCGCCCGTCCAGGGACGGCCGAGCTTCGCGAGTGCGTTCTTCGCTTCGGGTCGATACGGTGAGTCGCGCGGGCCGAGCCGCAAGAATTGCTCCCAGTGGCTGGCCGCCTCGGGCCGGTTGCCGAGCGCACGGGCGAGGTAGTGATGCGCTTCCCACAGCCAGCGCGGAGGCTGCTCGGCCTTTTCCGCCCAGGTGATCGCCTTCTCGAGCTCGACGCGCCCCGCCTCGTTCATCTGGTTCGTGACGAGGAGCTTGCCGTAGCGGAAGCGCCAGACGGGATTGTCGGGCTGCGCCTGTACGGCCTTCTGCCATTCGGCGAGGGCTTCGTGCTCGCGGCCGAGATCGTAATACGTGTCGGCGAGCGCCGCGTGCGCGTCGGCGCGCGCCGGATTGAGCTTGAGCGCCTGCGTGAGGTCGGCGACGGCGTCTTTCACCGCTCCCTGCCGCGCGCGCAGCACACCGCGTTGCCAGTAGGCGTCGGCGAGCGAGTTGTCGATCGCGAGCGCCGCCGCGAGCTCCTTGTCGGCTTTGCCGACGTTCTGCGCTTCGTTCGCGGCCCAACCCGCGTAGAGGTGATACTCGGCGCGGCGCGGATCGAGCTCGACCGCGCGATCGAAGAACCGCTGCGCGTCCGGGATTTTCTCCTGCGCGAGGAGCGCCCGACCGAGGCAGTGGTTGGTCTCCGCCGAGCTCGGCCTGAGCGCGAGGACCTTGCGCAAGAGCTCCTCCGCTTCGACCGCCTTGCCTGCCGAGACGCGCCCGCAGCCGACACGCAGCATGAGCTCCGGGTCGCTCGGCGCCTTCGCGAGCGCGCCTTCGTACGCCGTGAGCGCTTCGGCGGCGTGACCCGTCGCCTCGAACATCAGTCCGCGCTCGAGCGCGAGCCCCGGGTGGTCACGGTCTACGGCCGCGACTTCGTCGAACGTCTTCGTCGCGGCGTCGTAGTTCTGGCTCCGGCGCTCCGCCACGCCGAGCTCGAAGCGCGCCGTGAGATCCTCCGGCTCGAGCACGAGCGCGCGCTTGAGCTCGCTCGTGGCGTCGTGCAGCCGATTCTGATCGAGCGCCAGATGGCCGAGCGCGCGATGCAGCCGGCCCGATTCGGGAAGTTTCTTCTTGGCCGCGGCGAGCGTCTTTTGCGCTTCTTCGGCTTGGCCGTTCTGATTTTGCAAGGTGGCGAGCGCGACGTAGACGCCCACGAGCTCGCTCGAGGGCGCCGCGGCGTCGATGGCCGTACGGTAGACGGCGCTCGCGCGATCGCGATCGCCGGAAGCTTCGAGCGCGCGGCCGTACCAGAGCGCGACGCTCGGGTCCTTCGGTTGGGCTTTGGCGAGCGCGGCGAGCGCCCGCGTCGCGTCCTCGATACGATCGAGCGAGAGCTTGCTCTTGGCCGCGCCGACTTGTGCGCGCACGTCGCTCGGATCCGTTTGCGAAGCCGCCTCGAAACGTGCGAGCGACTCGGAGAAGCGGCCGCCTTGAAACTGTGCTTCACCGAGGCCGACGAGCGCGGGCGCCGAGGTCGGATTGATCTTGAGCGCGCCCGCGTAAGCGCTCTCGGCGAGCGCGACGTGACCGCGCGCGAGGTGGATGTCGCCGAGCAGCGTTTGAGCGAGCACGAGCTCTTCGGGACTGGCGGCGTTCGGCGTCTTGAGCAGCCGCTCGACGCTCGCCGTCGCTTGCTCGTCTCCGCCTTTGACGAGCGCCTCGAGTCGGGCGAGCAAGAGCGGAGCCGAAAAATGCGCAGGATTGCGCGTGAGCGTCAGCTTCGCCGCGGCCTCCGCCCCGGCGAAGTCGCCCGCCGCGTACTTGGCGCGCGCGGAGCCGTACGCAGCGCGCGCGCTCGGCTCCGCTTTTTCGACGGCGTCCCAGGCCGTGACGGCTTCGCGCGCGTCGCTGCCGCGCAGGGTGAGCTCGGCGACGAGCACCTTCAAATCGACGTCGCCGGGCCGCGCCGAAGCAAGCCCCCGTGCGGCCTGGAGCGCGCCGGCCAGGTCGCCTTCGACGCCGCGACTGGCGACGCGCGCCGCGTCGGCATACATGGCGTTGGGGTCGCGGAGCTCGCGCACGACGACGCTGCCGCGCGAGTGAGTTCTGGCGTCGCGCCCGAAGCGGAGCTCGCTCGAGTAGCCCGCGAACGCGAGGTAGGCGGCGAGCGGCTCGAAGCGCCTCGCACCCGCGCTCGCCTCCTCGAGCGACGCGAGCGCTCGACGCGCGTCCGGGAAGACATCGCGCCCGAACGCGCGGCGCGTGTTGCCGATCGATTCGTCGAGCAGGCGCGCGTATTGTCCCGCGCGCAGGTGATCGCTGATCCAGTAGGCGCCGTACGGACCGAGCGCCGGCACGAACGACAACGAGCCGCCTGCCACGGCAACGAAGAGCAGGCCGCCGAACAGCCGGAGCGGCCAGCGCGCGCGGTGCTTCGGTTTGACCGCGGGCATGCCCTGCCCGATGGCCGGTGCGGCAGCGGTCGCAGCCGCAGGTTCTTGGCGCTCCTGTGGCAGGGCGCCAAACTCCATGTCCTCGTCGACGCGGGGCGCGACGGAGCCTCCGAGCGGGGCGTCCATGTCGAGGCCCGAGCCTCCGCCACCGTCGAGGTTCACTTCGCCGTAACTGGTGCCGCCTCCCGTCGAGCGAACGATGGCCCCGCCGCCGCTCGTCGCCGGCGTCAACGAAGGCACCGAGGCAGGTCCTCGCGCGGGGACGGAAGGAATCGGTGCCTCACCGAAGGGATCCGCTTCGAGCGGATCGAGCGCGTGACCGTGAGGCGGCGAGTTCGGCGCGGCCGGACGCGCGCTCGGCATGACGGGCGGCAACTCGATCTCGTCGAAGGTGCCGCTCGTGCGTCGCTGCGGTCGGTCGAGCTCGAGATCGAGCTCACCGAACCCCGGCGCCGCTCCCACGTTGCCCGCGAAGGGGTCGGCGGAGCGCGGCTCGGCGCGGCTCGGCAAACCCGCCGCGACGGCCGGCAGGCCCGCGGCCGGCGAGGGCAACTGACCGCTCACTGCGGGCAGTCCCGCCGCGGGCGAGGGCAGCTCGGCGGAAATCGCCGGCAGCCCTGGGCGCGAAGCGACACGCGGAGCCGCGCCTTTGCCCGCCGACGGCATGGGTTCCGGCAGTCCAGCATCGAGCACGTCCGGTAAGTCGAGATCGAAGGTCCCCCCGCGCGGCGCGAGGCTCGGCGCGCGGGGCGCGCCCACGTCGGGCAGATCCAGATCGAGCGCCGGCGCGCGTGGCGCCGGCAAATCGAGGTCGCGCTCCTCGCTCCGACGGCCCGAAACGATCGCGTCGCTGAAGCTCGGCGCGCGCGGGCGCGCGGGAGCGGGCAGGTCCACGTCGAGCGCGATGGGCGGTGGCGCAATGGCAGCTGGCAAGTCGAGATCGAGCGAAGCCGCTTCGGGTGCGCGCGGCTCGGGGATCGCCGGTAAGTCGTCGGCTTCGATGGCGCGCGCCGCGGGTGCGGGCGGCGGAGCAGCAGCTTTCGGGCGGCCGGGTGCCGGCAGATCCAAATCCGAAGCGCTGTCGCGATACGAATCCGAAGTGCCTGCCGCGGGTCGAGCGGGCGCGGGCGGCGCAGGTTTTACGCCTGGACGCGGAGGCGGTTGCGGCGGCACGGGCCGCGGCGGCGGTCCCACGGGAGTCTTGGTCGCGGAGTTTGCGCCGGCGGTCGCAGCGCCGAGCACGGCGCCGGCAGGCGGGCGCTTGGGCGCCGGCGGTGGAACGTTGATGCCGAGCGCCGAGGGAGCGACGCCGACCATGGTCCGCGCCGCGACGTTGCTGCGCGCTGGCGCGGGCGGCGAAGCACCCTCCGGGGCCGCGGGTGCGGGCGGCATCGGGCCGCCGAGCACGGGACTCGGACCCGTGCGCCGCGCATCATCGGGCTGTTCGACTTGAAATGACGTGCCGCACTTCGGGCACCGCATCTTCAAGCCGGATGCCGGAACCCTCCGTTCATCGACCTGATAGGGAGCGTTGCACCCGGGGCACTCGACCTTGAACATCGGCGAAGCCTCGCGACTAGTACTACCCCGAGCGCCCGCTTCATAGAAGAGTCGTTCCCGCGCGAACTTCGCGCAAGGCTTCTCGGCTTCTCGGCTTTCGTGGTACGGCCCCGGCCTCCAATGGACCGGCAGCGGACGATCGGGCTCGGCGCCCTCTTTCTCATTCTCGTAGCGGTAGCCGCGGCTTGGACGCGCATCCCCCGCGATCAGCCGGCAGCGGCACCGACTCCTTCTGCCCCGGTTGCTCAAGCAGCACCCAGTGTGTCCGCGGCACCCACACCGTCCGCGGCTCCGGCCTCGGCCGCCGGCGGGGAGGCGTCGGACAAAGAAGAGACGGCGGGCTTCGATATTTTGCCCGACGGTCGTAAAGCGCCGCCCGTGCCCGCTTCGGCACCACAAGAAGTCACCTTCGGCGTGATCGTGTTTGCGTATCAAGGCGCTCAGTTCGCGCCGGCCGGCGCGCGTACGAAGGAGCAGGCCAAACAAAAGGCCATCGCGGCGGCCGCCGAGGCGAAGCACGATTTTTCGGCCGCTGTCGCCAAGGGCGACCACGGCTCGACTTCGAACGCCGGTCGCATGCCGCGCGGCATGCTCGAAGCGGCTGCCGAGTACGTGCTCTTCACGCTCGGTAAGGGCGAAGTGGCTGAGGAGCCGGTCGACACGCCGCGCGGATACTGGGTCCTGCGCCGCATCGACTGAACTTGCGCGCGCGGCGGCGGAGTCCGCCCGAGGGGCCGGATCCAAGGTGGGGAAACGACGCACCTTGGAGCCCGCGTGTTTCGATCGGCAAACGATTGTTACTTGCGGCAGCCCCCACTATTCTACGGTGCCTAACCTGCGGAAAGGCCCGCTGTTTTCATGACGAGCACGTCGAGGACGGGGAGCGCGCTGGCCGCGTCGGCGGGTCAGGATCAAGCGCTCGTGCTGGCAACGGTTGCGAGACTGCGCGCAGAGCAAGCGGAGACCACTGCGTCCGCGCGCTCGGCGCTGCTCCTGCACGAGGTCGGCGTGCTCGAAGAAGCGCTCGGCGACGAAGCGGCG
The DNA here is from genome assembly GCA_025936115.1 of Polyangiaceae bacterium. Classification (GTDB taxonomy): domain Bacteria; phylum Myxococcota_A; class Polyangia; order Polyangiales; family Polyangiaceae; genus PMG-095. The sequence goes on along the minus strand of JAICTZ010000057.1, from coordinate 29,795 downwards.
GCCGCACGTGATCAGCTCGCGTCCGTCAATGCCGAGCCGGAGTTCACTGAGCCACTCGAGCGGCTCATCGCCATTATCGAGCGACGCCAGTCGTACAAGAACCTCGGCAAGCTGCTCGATCGCTTGGTGAAGGTCGCCGTCGTCCCGACTGACCGCGCGCGCGCCCTGCTCGACCAGGCCTTCTTCCTCTACGACCACGACGGGGACAGCGCAGGGGCGCGCGCTCTCGTCGAGCAGACCTGCGACGAAACACCCGAAGACCCCACCCCCTGGCTCGCGCTCGAGTTCATCGGCCTGCGCGAAGGCGACGCCGAGCTCCGAGAACGCGCGCTCGCGCGCCGCGCGACGCTCACGCAGGTGCCCGAATGGCAGACGCTGCTCCTGCTCGATCTCGCCACACTGCGAGCGCAAAACGGCGACAACGAAGGGGCGACTTCGGCGCTCGACCTGGCGACCTCGCTCGAAAGCCGTGCGAAATACGCGAGCCTCTGCCGCGCGGAGCGCATCGCGCGCACGATTGGCGACCAAAGCCTCGAAGCCAGGAGCCTGGAAGCCCAGGCGACCCTGGTGCTCGAGGCCATTGCCGACGGCGAGCGAGGGGATGCGGCCGGCGTGCCGGCACTGAGGCGCACGAAAGCCCACGCGGCGGACGCGTGGCTCCGAGCCGCGGACGTCCACCGCGCCCACGGCGGGCTGCCGGCCGCCGTCGAGCTGCTCGACCGCGCTCTGTCCGAGCTACCGGGCGATCCGGCGCTCACCCACGCGCGGCTCACGGCGGCCGAGAGCGCGGGCGACTCGACGACGATGGCACGGCTCGCGCGTGCCGAGCTCGACGCCGGCGCGCACGGCGAGCTTGCCGCCGCGCTCTGGCTCCGCGTCGCCGAGGCGGCGGCCGCGGACTCCGATGGACCGGGCGCCCTCGACGCCGTTCGACGCGCCCTCGGCGAGGATCCCCGCAGCATTCCGGCACGCGCCCTAGAGCTCGATCTTTTGGGCTCGGGGACCGACGCGACCGCGCTCGCCGGCGCGCTCGAGACCACCGCCGAGCGCGTGAGCTCCGATCGGTCGCGCGCGGGGTTCTACCTCTTGGCTGCCGACACTTGGGCGCGCCAGGCACGCGACGCGCAAGGAGCGCGCGCCGCGCTCTCGCAGGCCGGCATGTCGGGAGCACCGCCGGCACTCGTCGCGCGCGTCGGACGCTTACTGGCGGCGAGCATCGGCGACGCGCATTGGTACGAGGAATCGACGCGTCGGGTCATAGGTCAGGGCGCGAGCGCGGAAGAGCAAGTAAGCCTGTGGTTCGAGCTGGCGCGCGCCCGGGCGTTGCGTGGCGATCGCGCAGGCGCCGAGGCGGCGGGCGAAGCCATCGGGACCTCGGCGAGTGGCGGTTTTTTGGCGGCCGCGCTCGCGGCGTACGCCTTCGAGCTCTTGCCGAGCAGCCAGGGCGAAGAGCGAACGCCGTCCGACACGAAGCGCAAGCCGTGGGAGCCGCTCTTCGCGCTCGCTCGTGAAACGACGAGTCAGGATCTCGCGCGCGCCGAACGGTTGATCGGCGCGCTCAGAGCGCTCGTGCACGGCGAGGCGAACGTAGCGCTCGAGACGCTCGCGGGCCTACACGAGGACGTGCCGGGCGACGCCGTCGTCACGACGGCGCTCGCGGCGCTCGAAGTCGAGCAGAGCCGTCCCGAACGAGCCGCTCAGGCCTTGCGCGCGTGCGCGGCCACGCTCGCTGACCCGGAGCTCGCGACGGCGTTCCGCTTCGAGGCGGGGCTGCTCGATTTTCGCGCCGGACTCCACGAATCAGCGCTCGATTCGTTCGAGCTCGCGGCCGAAGCCGCACCGGCCGCCGCGGCACTCTTGCGGAGCTTCGCGACGCGCGCCGCGCCCGCGAGCGACGCGAACGCGCGCCGCCGTGCGCTCGAAGCAGCCGAAGCCGAAGATCCAGGCCCGAGCGCGCTCGATCGGTTTGCCTTCGAGCTCGGTCCCGAGGGGCAAGAGGCGGCGGCGCGTTCGGCGCTCGACCGTGCGGGGGGTCCCGCGGGCAGCGGACCGAGCCTCGCGGCGACGCTCGCCCGCGCGCTCTGGGACGGCACCGACCGCGAGCGGCGCGGCAGCGCGCTCGACGAAATCTCCGAGCAGAGCGCCGAGGCCGCAGCCTTCGCCCGGGCCGCAGCGTTCGAGCTCGAGCTTTCGCGCGCGGGCGACGCAGCGCCGGAGCCGGCCGAGATCGAGGCACTTGCCGCGCGCTGGGTCGAAGCGGACTCGAGCCCGGTCGCCGCGCTCGAGTGGCTCGGCGGCGCGGTCGCCAAAGGTGACGTGGGCGCCGAAGTCGCCGCGCGCCGCGCGCTCGCCGAACGCATGGGCGGGAGCGCGGGCGAGGCCGTTGCCGCCAGCGCGAGTCTCTGCGCCTGGCTCACCGGACTCGAAGAGCCGCCCGTGCTCGCGGGCGAGAGCCCGGCCGTGGCGCTCGCCAACGTCGAGATCGCTCCGCCCGGCTCCGATCCGCACCGGCGCGGCGAAGCGCTGTCGCGTGCGGCGTCGCTCTTCGGCGACGACTCGCTCGCCGTCATGCGAGCGCTCGCGGGCTATAACCAGCTCGCCGCGGGCGAGGCGTCCGCCGCGCTCATCACGTTCCGCGGCGTGGTCGAAGCCGCGCCGCAGGAGCTCATGGGCTGGGAGGGACTGCGTGCCGCCGCGGAAATGCTCGACGAACGCGGCGTGCTCGCCGAGGCGTGCGCCTCACTCGGTGACGCCGTGAGCGACGACGAACGCGGTGCCGAGCTTTGGGAGCTCGCGTCGCGGATCCTGCTCGACGAGTTCGACGACCGCGAGCGCGGTGAATTCGCGCTCGGCCGCGCCGTCGAGCGCGACGTCCGGCGCTTCGCGCCGTTCGACCGCTTGTTTCGCATCGTTCGCGCACGTAAAGACAGCGAACGGCTGCTCGACCTCATCGCACGCCGGCTCGAAGTGGCCGAAGATCCCGAGGAGATCGCCAAGCTCTTCTGGGAGCGGGCGCGCGTGCTGCGCGCTTCCGGCGATCGTGAAGGCGCGCTCGCCGCGCTCGAGAACGTCCGCATGCTCGAGCCCGACCACGTCGGCGCCCTCGCGCTCTCGGGCGAAATTTACCTGACGCTCCAGCGCTTCGCGGAGGCGGCCGAACAGCTCTCGCGCCTCGCAGGTCTCGCGGAAGCTCCCACGCAGCAGCGCCTCATGAGCGGCGTGGCCGCGGTCGACATCTACGAAAACAAACTCAAGCTCATCGCGCGCGCGCTCGAGGTGCTCGTCGCGCTCCGCGAGTCGAAGCTCGACACGCCGCAGGTACGCGAGCGGCTCGCGCGCGTCGCCGCCAAAGCGAACGCCTGGGAACGCGCCGCGGACACGTTCGAGCTCTTGATGCACGAACGCGAGCGGAGCGAGGGACGCGCGGAAGCGGCGCGCCTCGCGATGGCGATTCGACGCGACCGGCTCGACGCCCCCGCAAGCGCCGCCGCGAGCGTCGAAAAGCTCCTCGAGGAGCTGCCCGGCGACGGCGAAGGGCTCGATCTCGTGCTGCGGGGCTCGTTCTCGCCGGCCTTCGCCCGCCCGCTGCTCGAGCGCGGCCGCGACGCCCTGTTCGAGGAGCTCGCGAGCGACCCCGTGAACCTCGAGCGCGTCGACCGGCTCGCGCGCGTGGCGAGCGCGCTCGGCGACGATCGGCTGCGGCAGGCGACGCTCGGGGCGCTCGCCGCGCTCGGAGTCGATCCAGCGCCGCTCGACGTAGAACTCACGCGACTCGATCGCCGCGTCGCGCGCGTGCCGAGCATCGCGATCGACGAGAGCGCCCTACCCGACCTCGCCGACCCGGACGATAACGGCCCCATCGCCGAGCTCTTGCGCGAGCTCGGCAGCACCATCAGCGCCGCCATCGGCCCGAGCCTCGAAGCGCTCGGCACGAACAAGAAAGAACGCGTCGATCCCAAAGCGGGCCACCCGATTCGCAACGAGATCACGGCGTGGGCGGGCGCGCTCGGCGTGAACGAGCTCGAGGTGTACGTGGGCGGCCGGCACCCGCAGGGGATCTTCGGCGTGGCGACCGAACCTCCGAGTCTCATCGTCGGCAGCGCCGTCACGGCCCCGCTCTCACCGCTGCACCGGCAAGCCGTCGCGCGCGAGCTCTACGCGCTCCGCCGCGGCACGACGGTGCTCGGTCACCGCGAGGCACCCGAGTTCGCCGCGCTCGTCGTCGCGGCCTGTCGGCTCGGCGGCGTCGAGCTCAACGCGCCTTCGTTCGCGCTGCTCGGCGAGTTCCAGCGCCAGCTCGGCAAAGAGCTGCCTCGGCGCGTGAAGCGCGTCCTGCCCGAGATCGCGGGGCGCATCCGCAGCGAAGCGCAGGATCCAGTCGCGTTTTACGGCGCGGCGACCGCCAGCCTCGATCGCATGGCCGCGCTCGCCGCGGGCGATGTTTCCTGGGTTCTCACGCCTGACGCCGCGAGCCGTGGCCGCGCGCCTGCTTCGATCGAGGGTCAGGAGCGCATGCGGCGGCTCTTGTCGTTCGTGCTTTCGCCGACCTACCTCGCCCTGCGCGAAGCGTTGGGGATGGGAGTCCGATGAGCGAAGAAGATCGCGGAACGAAACCCCCGACGCGCCCCGGCGCCGGCGCGAGCGGCACAGCGGGCAGCATCGGCAAGGCGCTGGGCGGCGACCTCGATTTCGAACCCGATGCGCTACTCGATTCTTTGATGCAGGAGGAACCCGCGCCGCGTCCGGCGCCTCGGCGGCCACCCATCGACAGCCAGCCGCCGCTCGAATCGGAGCTCTCGGCGGCGGAGCTCGATTCGAGCCCGCCCGAGCCCCACGACGCCGAAGCAATCGACCGCGAGACGCTACGGCCGGACTATGCCGATGACGAAGAACCCACGCTGATCGGCCATCGCGAGCAGCTGTTCGAGCTCGGCGGGCACCTCCAACAACCACCCGCGCGCGGCAAGCTGCCGGCGAGTCCCGACAGCTCGGGGGCGACGCCGCTCATGCACCGCCCCCCGCCGTCGACGCAGTCGATCCCCGGCCGTCGACCAGCCGGCGCAGTCGCACTCAGGCAGCCGCCGGCCATTCCGCGGCCCGCGGCCGGCACGCCCGCTGCGCCGACGCGGCCGCAGCCCGTGCCGCCCCGGCCGGCTGCTCCCTCACCCGTCGCGGCGCGCCCGCCGACACGGGAGCCGCGCGAGGAGATGTTGTCCGAAACGTCGTTGCCGACGGCGCCGCCACCGGCGCTCTCTGCCGTGGATGAGGACGACGACGCGCCCGAAGACCAGCGCACCTCGCTGTCGGACGACGAGATCGCCGCGCTCGAGGAGCTCGAGAGCCTGTCTCCACCCTCCGCGAGCGAGCCACCGACGGAGATGCGTTACGTGTCTCCGGACTCGCTGCCGAAGATCCCGAGTCAGCCGGCGAGCGTGTCCTTCGCTCAAAGCGAGAGCGAGTTGCCGCCGTCGTTGCGCCCGAGCAGTCAGGCGCCGCGTCTCACGAGCCACCCGCCGCGCTCGAGCGCGCCGCGCGCCGCAAGCCAGCCGCCGCGTTTGCAGAGTCAAGCTGCAGAGCTCGGTGCGACGCTGCCGAAACCCGGCAGCCCCGACGAGTGGACGCAGCGGGCGGAGTGGATCGAGGCCGAAGCCCGGCGTGTCGCCGACGCACCCGGACGCTCGCGCGCGCTGGTCGTCGCCAGCGAAATCTGGGCGCTCGCCGGCAACCTCGAACGGGCGCGCACCGCCGCGCAAGACGCCAATACTGCGGCGCGGGCCGGCATGGCCGGCCGGCAGCTGCGCTGGCTCGCCGCGGCGGCAGGCGACTGGAAGCTCGTCGCGAGCACGCTCGAGCTCGAGCTGCGCGGCGCACCCCCCTCGCCAGCGCGCGCCCACGCGAGTTACCTCGACGCCGAGGTGCAGCGTTTGTGCCTGGCGGACGACGCCGCTGCCCGGGAGCGCTTCGACGCGGCCCTCCGCTCCGAACCCCGAGACCCGCGCCCGCATCTCGCCGAGCTCGGCGCCGCCCTCGGCACGAGCGCGGCGCCCCCGGCGCACGAGCTCTCCGAAGAGCTCACGGCAACCCCCCTCGGCTCGGCTCTCGCGCAAAGCCGAAAACTGCGCGCTGGAGACGGCGAGCCCGAAGGACAAGGCGCCACCGCCGCTTTCGCGATCGGGCGGCGCTTGCTCGCGCAGGGCAATCGCCTCGGTGCCGCACGTGCGCTCGGAGAGCTCGGCAAAGTCGACGGGCTCGCCGACGGCGCAGCGTGGTTTGCGACATCGCTTCTCGCCGAGGAACCCTCCGCGCGCGACGAGGTGCTGCGGCGGACCGCCGCGCTCGCCGAAAGCTCCGATCCGAAGCTCGGGCGCCGAGCGCTCGCGGCGCGGGCGCTCGAGTATCGAGACCAGGCGGCGCTCAGCTCTGCGCTCACGCCCGCCGACGACACCTTCTCGCGCGCCGAACGGCTCGCGATCGCCGCGCTGCTCGGCGAGCACGAAACGGTCGAGCTCATCGCCGGAGAGCTCGGCGACGGCGACTATGCGACGCTCGGGGCGGCGGCGCTCGCGGCCGCGCGGCAAGCGACGCCAGAAGCGGGTAGCGAAGAGGCCCGCGCCGAAGCCGCGCTCGGTCGCGCGCTCGCGCGCGCGGCGGGTGACGTGAAGCTCGAGCGGCTCGAGCCCGTGATCCACGGCTACGCCGAGACGCATCCCGGCACCGTGAACGCCAACCTGCTCGCCCTCGAGCTTTCGACGGTAAGAGGGCGGCACGCCGAGGTCGCGGCGGCGCTCGGCGCCTGGGGCGAAGGCAGCGGCGAGCAACCGGCCGCGCGTGACCGCGCCCTCTCGCGCGCCCTGGTTTCGGAGCTCGCGTCCGAGCTCGACGACGCGCGGGCGGCGTACGCCGAGGCGAGCGAAGCCGACCCGAGCTTCGAGGCCGCCCTGCGTGCTCGTCTCGGGGTGCTCGATGACGGCGCTCAGGGTGCGGCGCTCGCGGAGCTCGCCGAGGCCTCACACGACCCCACGCACGGGGCCGTCCTCTTGGTCGAAGCCGCGCTCAAGCTCGACGGCAGCGACACGGGACGCGCCGACGAGTGGCTCAAGCGCGCCACCTCGCTCGATCCGGCGCTGTCCATCGCGTTCCGCGTAGGCGAACAGCACGCGCGCTCCGCGGCTGACGCGCGACGGCTCGCGGAATGGCTGCGCGCCCGGCGCGAGACGACGACGGACGACGTCGAACGCGCTCTCGACATCGTGCGCGAGGCGCTGCTGCTCGCCGACACCGAACCCGCCGAAGCTCAAAGTCTGCTCGAAATCGCGATCCAAGCGCACCCCGGCGACGTCGGTCTGCGCGAGCTGTACGAGCGTCTCGGTACGGGCGCGCACGGGAGCGAGCGCGGAGCCTGGCGCGAAGCAGCCGCCGAGCACGCAACCCCCGACACGCGCGTGCTGCTCGAGCTCCAAGCGGCCTTCGAGTACGAACGCGCCGGGGATCGCGCGAACGCGGCGCGCCTCGCCGCACGCGCCGCCGCGGCGGGCGGAGCGCTCGCCCGCCTCACGGCCGAGCGTTTGGCCGCAGGCACGCCGGAGGCGGCGCGCGTTTCCGAGGATCTCTTGAGCCGAGCACGCGCGGCCACCGATCCGCGCGAACAGCGCGAGCTCTACGAGACACTGAGCGAGCTCGACCGCGAGCGCGGTGACGGCGCGAGCGTCGTGCTTTGGCAGACGGCGATCCTCGAACAGTCGCCCGCGTGGCTGCCCGCGCTGCGGCAGCTCGAACAGGCGTACGCCGCCGCCGGCCGCGACGACGAGCTCGAGCCCCTGTGCACGACGCTCGCGCGCTTGCTCCCGGACCTCGAAGGCTTCGCGCACGCGCGGCTCGGAGCGCGCCTGCGCGCCAAGGCAGGTGCGTGGGCCTCGCAGCGCGAGCTCGTCGAGCTCGCCGTCGAACGCAACCCGTCGTCCGTCTGGGCGCTCCGCTCGCTCGCCGCGCACGCGCGGGCGGCCGACGAGCCCGAAAAGGCGATGAGCGCCCATCAGCGCCTGCAAGCCCTGGTCGAGCACCCGCTCGACAAGGCGACGCTCGCCCTACGCGGCGCGGAAGCTGCGGCTCGGCTCGGCCGTTTCGAACAAGCCAAGGCCGAGCTCACGACCTGTCTCGAGCTCGTCCCCGACCATTGGGTGGCGCTGACGACGTTGTCGGAAGTGCTGGAAGCGCTGCGCGACTACGCCGGTGCCGCGCGCGCGCTCGAAGCCGTCGCCGAAACGAGCACCGTCGACGCGCATCGCGTGAGCGCGTGGCACCAGGCTGCCGTGCTCTGGCTCGACAAGGTGACGGACAAGGAGCGCGGCCGCGCGGCGCTCGAGCACGCCATTGCGCTCGACCCCGAGCACGAAGACGCGATGGCACGCCTGCAGCAGCTCCTCATCGAGCAGGGCGACCGCCAGGCTCTCGCACACGTGCTCGGCCGCCGGCTCGAGCTCGCGACGGATCCGGAGGAGCGCATCGCGCTCGAGGTGCAACGCGGCAAGCTGCTTGCGGGCGTCGGCGAGCACGCCGCAGCGCGCAGCGCCTTGACGGCGGCGCTCGACGCCAACCCCGAGCACGCGGGCGCACTCGAAGCACTGGCAGATTTGTGCGCGGGCCAGGGCGATTGGGCTGGCGCCGAACAGGCGCTGATTCGGCTCGCGCGCCATGCGCCCGAGCCCGCGCGGCAAGCTCAGATTTATCGGCGACTCGGCGAGCTCTACGACACGAGCCTGCCGAATCCCGAGCGGGCCGAGCTCGCGTACCAGGAAGTGCTCAAGCGCGAGCCGGACGACGAAGCGGCTACGCACAGGCTCGTGCAGATCGCCGGGCAGCTCGGGCAGGCGAACCGCGCCGTCGAGCTGCAGACGGCCCTGCTCGAACGCGCCAAGACGCCGACCGAGAAACGCGAGCGCACGCTCGGCCTCGCGCTCGTGCTCGAGCAAATCGTCAAGGACAAGAAACGCGCCGACGCCGTGTTCGAACGCGCCCGCAAGGATTGGCCCCAGGACACGGGCGTCCTGCGCGCGATCGTCGAATATCACCGCCGCTCGGGCGAACAACGCGCCGCCCAGGTGCTGATCGATCGCGCCGCGACGGACGCTCGCCGCGCGCTCGCGACGGGCCGCTTCGATCCGATCCTGTTCGAGATCCTCGGCACGGTGGCGGAGCTCCGCGGCGCGAGCGACGCCGCGCTCATCGCCGAAGCGACGCTCGCCGCGCTCGCGGGCCAGCCGTTCGCCGTGCATGGCGCGGGCAACGGCGTCGCCAAAGCCGAGCTCGACGAGCTCATCGCGCCCGAGGTCGTAACACCTGCGCTGCGCACGCTGCTGCAGCGCGCGGGCGACGTCCTCGATCAGGCGTACGGTCTCGACGCCCGCACGCTCAAAGCGCAGCCGCTGCCCCCGGACTGGGCCGCGCTCGGCGAACAAGCACGCGAGCTTGCGACAACTTTCGGCATTCAGCGGCTCGAAGTGCTCGTCTCGCCGGTGCTCGGAGCGACGTGCCTGGCGGCCCGCTCCACTCCGCCGCAAATCGTCTACGGCACGGCCCTGCTCGAACGCGGCGACGATGCGAGCCGTTTCTTCTTGCTCGTGCGCGCGCTCAAGCTCGTTCAGGCGCGCGCAGCGACGCTCGCTCGAACCGTACCGACCGATCTCGGACCCGTCGTCGCCGGTTTCCTGTCGGCGCTCGCCGATTACAATCCCGAGGGCATCGATCCGAAGCGCCTCGCCGAAGCACAGAAGCGCGTGAAGAGCGCCATCACCAAGTCGCTCGGCAACGACGTGCCGATGCTCGCGCTCGAGGTGGTCGGCAGTCTGGGCAGCCGAGCGAGCCAACTCGCGACAGCGCTCAACCAGTGGGCAAATCGAACGGCGCTGCTCGCCGTGGGTTCCCCGCTCACGGCGGTACGTGCGCTGGCGCTGGCGAGCAACGCCGAGCTTCCCGCCGCGGGGGCCGAACGGTTACGTTGGCTCGGCCGGCACGCCGAGGCGCGCGATCTCGCCATCTTCAGCGTCACCGAAGCCTATACCGAGGCTCGAAAGCGGCTCGGCGTCGTCGGCTGAACCGGGCGCGGCCCTGCGCTGCGTCGGTCGTGCTACGGAGCGCGCACCCATGCCCAGGTTGACGAAGGCCCAGCTGCCGCTGCTCGTCGCGCTCGAGCTGCTGCTCCTCGCCGGCTGCTCCGGGAGCAGCAGCGACATCGTTTGCGGCGGCGTGGGGGCCCCCACGGAGCTCCACGTCGGTAACGTCACGCCCGAGCTCGGCTCGACGGTCGTGAACGACGACATCGTCCACTCCTTTTCCGTGCTCGACGACATCGCGTTCGACGACATGGCGCTCACCCTCGCGCCGGCGCACACGGCGGGCGCTTCGGATCCAGCGCTCTCGTTCGAGTACGAGATCTCGACGACGACGACGGACTACACGGCCGCCGCCGTAACATGGGAAACCGCACCCGCGCACGTCGAGCTCAACTCCGACGCCATTTACCAAACACCCGACGGCTGCGCCTATCGCCTGCCGACGCCCCTCTTCGCGTACGACCTCGACGCGAGTGACGCGACCGACGCGACTCACGTGAGTGACGCGCCCTGACGCGACCGACGCGACTCACGTGAGTGACGCGCCCTGACGCGCCGTCATCGTCGCCGCGCGGCGCCTAGCGACCCCGAAAGCTCGCGCCCTGATCGTCGGAGTAGAGCAAGCCGTACGTATCGTTCGGCCTAACGGCACTGCCGTGCAAGAGCACACGGCGGCCGACCGCCAAGAGTTCGGTCGGCATGCGCGCCGGCGGCAGGGGATATTCGCCGCCGTCGTAAGCGACGGCGAGAGGCGTCCAGCTCGCGCCGTCACGCGAAGAGGTCACGCGCACGAGGTTACCCATCTTGAGCGCGAGCACGGTCGTTCCCCCGACGCGCGCCAAATCGAGCGGGTAGTCGAGGCCGAGCTCGACGCGGCCGAGACTCGGCGCCGGCAGCACCGCGCAGGGTCCCCCGAACGTGCACTGCTCGAGCACGGCGCGCGTCGCGTGCTCGGGCCGGAGCGCCGCGACGAGACCGCGCTCGTCGCAGGCGACGGCGAGCACGCTCTCGCCCGACTTGGCGAGCGCGGCCGCGCTCAGGTCGCCGTTCGGGCCCACGGAGACGACGTTCGTCGCGTCGCCGTCACCGCGCAGCACGAACGCGCGTCCGTCGCTTCCGAGCGGGCAGCGCTCGGCAAAGTCCTTGGCGAGCGTCGCCGGAGCCGGCTTGAAGCTCGCTCCACCGTCGCTGCTGCGGAAGACCTCGAGGTTCGCCCCCGCTCCGCGCGCGAAGACGATGCCGTCGGGCGTTGCGCGCGCGACGCGATAGTAAGCACGCGCCGGAGTGAGCCCGCGACCGAGCGCAGGGCTCGCGGGCGCTACCGGATGGGGCGCTTCCTTCACGCCGAGCGAGGGTTTGACGAGGGCCGCGTAGCCGCGCACGATCGGCCAGGCTTTGCGCGCCTGCTCGACCACGGGCTCGGGCGTGACGGCGAGCTCGCTCAGGGCATGCGGGGCCCGCGGCATTGCGCCGTATTCCGCGAACGAGAACGCCTGAGCGTGGTGCGCGCGCTCGACGGCGGCATCCTGGCTGAGCGCGAGCGCAAACCCGGCGCAGCGCTCGAAGGGAGCTTCGGCGGCCGGCGCCGTGACGAGGCGCCGCCGCACGAGCGCGCGAAACTCGCTGAGCTGCCGATCGCGCAGGAGCGCCGGGCCCGTGGGACCCACCATGCACGCCCCGTAGTCGGCGAGCGCCGGCGCCAGGGTATGCACCTTCCACGCCGCGTCGAAGCGCGGGTAGAGCCAGCCGAGGCACGTCGCGCCGAGCGCGAGTAAAAGCAAGAACCGCAGCCGGATGGGCGGGAGCGGCAGCTCCGGAGGACGCTCTACCGGCGGGGCCGAGGTTCGATTCGCGCGCACGCGATCGAGCGTGGTCCGCATGCACCCGAATCTACGGACCGCGCGCCCCGCGGCCAAGAAACACGCTCGAACGGCGGCGGCCGCGCCGGCCTCTGCGGAGACGACCGGCGCGCGCGCTCACCACGAGCTCAAAGCATGCCGCCGCGCGGCGGCATGTCGTCCGTGCGCAAGCGCTTGCGACGACGACGAGCAGCTTCGCTCATCTTCTTCCTGCGCTTGATCGACGGCTTCATGTAGTGGCGGCGACGCTTGAGCTCACGCAGGATGCCCTCGGCAGCCATTTTGCGCTTGAGGTGCTTGATCGCACGCTCGATGCCCTTGTCGCCGACTTGGACTTCGAGCGGCTTACACTGAACCGGTTCGGTGGGATTCGCCAACGGACGGCCTTATTGACATGCCTCCGCGCCCAGGGCAACCGAATCTCGCCTTTACAGTGGGACCTGGGCCCTGAAAGATGCGGCCCGTGACCCACAGCTCGCGCGAGCGGCCCACCAACGTTTCTGCCCCCCACGGAGCCCGTGTGCTCGAGATCACGTGGGGAGACGGCAAGAAAATCGCTTATCCACATGAAATTATTCGTGGATTTTGCCCCTGTGCTACCTGTCAGGGGCACTCGGGCACGATCCGCTTCGTGGAGGGTGGCAATCTCGAGCTGCGGCAGCTCGAGCAGGTTGGAAACTACGCGCTCGGCCTCACCTGGGTCGACGGGCACAATTCGGGGATCTACTCCTTCCGTTATCTGCGCGCGCTCGGCGAGCTCCTCGAAGCACAAGGTGCCGAGGGAGTGAAGGCGATGGGAGAGCTCCCGCGAGTATGAGGCCCCGCGGGGTCGCCCAGCGCACCCCTGGCGACTGCGTCGTCGTGACGACGTCTTTTCCAGCCGGACCCGGCGACGCGAGCGGTCACTTCGTCGCGGCCGAGGTGCAAAGGCGCCGCGCCGCGGGCGAGCGGGTGATCGTGCTCGCGCCGCGCACGGGCGCCGAGCCCTCCGCCGATCCCGACGTTCATTTCCTGCCGGCGGGTGACGCCTTCGGCTGGCCGGGGGCGCTCGCACGGTTGCGAGAGCGCCCCGCGCGTTTGCTCGGCGTCGTGCGCTTCGTGGCGGCCGCGCGGCGCGAGCTCGCGCGACGCCCGAGCGAACGTGTCGTGGCGCATTTCGTCGTGCCGTGCGCGTGGCCCATCGCGTCCGGTCGAGAGCGGCTCGAGGTCGTTGCGCACGGCTCGGACGTGCGGCTCATCGAGCGCCTGCCGGCGCCGCTCAGGCGCCTCATTGCGCGCGCGCTCGCGGGCGCGGAGGTGCGCTGCGTTTCCGACGAGCTCCGCGCGCGGCTCGAACGCGCTCTCGCACCGCTATGTGCGGCGCGGCTGCGTGTGGAAGCCTCGGCGCTCGATCTCGCTCATGCGCCGACGCGCGGCGAGGCTCGCGCGGCGCTCGGCGTGGACGTTGCGACACGGCTCATCGTGCTCGTCGCGCGACTGATCTCCTCCAAGCGCGTCGAAGTCGCGTTGCGCGCCGCCGCGCTCGTCCCCGGCGCGCTCGCCGTCGTCGTCGGTGACGGTCCCGAGCGAGCTCGCTTCGAACGCGAGTTTCCCGGAGCGCGCTACGTGGGTCGCGTCTCACGCCCGGAGGCGCTCCGCTGGATCGCCGCAGCCGATCTGTTGCTCTCCGCTTCGACCCTCGAGGGCGCGCCGTCCGTGGTGCGCGAGGCGCGAGCGCTCGGTACCCGCGTCGTCGCGCTGGCCGCCGGAGATCTGCGCGCGTGGTCCGGGCGAGATCCCGGCTTACACGTGCTCGAGGCGCGCGGATGAAGCGGATGCTCGTGGTCGCGGCGGCGCTCGCGCTCGGCTGTGCCGCCGAACCTCCCACGAGCGCTGGCGTGCCGCCCGGGCCGACGTCGCCAGCCAGCACGCGACCGTTGCCCGCGTCGCCTTCGGACGCCGTCGCTGCCGCCGCCGTACCGTCGGCGCACATCGTACGGAACGAAGCTGAGCGTGCGGCGCCAGGTACGGCCAAGGCGCCAGTGCCGCTCAGCGGCGGCGGACCTCGCGCGGTTGCTGGCACGCACGGCCTCGTCGTTTCAGCCGAGCCTTACGCGACGCGCGCTGGAGTGAGCGTGCTCGAAGCCGGCGGCAACGCGGTCGACGCCGCCGTGGCCACGGCCCTCACCCTCGCCGTCACCCACCCGAGCGCAGGCAATCTCGGAGGCGGCGGCTTCATGCTCGTGCGCCCGCGCGGGGGTCCGACGGTCGCGTTCGACTTCCGCGAAACGGCGCCGACCTCGCTCACGCGCCCGGACTTCGACCGCATGATCGCCGCCAAAGGGACGGGGCCCGTCGCGCCCGGCGTGCCGGGCACGGTTGCGGGGCTGCTACTCGCCGAACGACGTTTCGGCAGCCTGCCGCGCGAGCGCGTCTTTGCGCCCGCCATCGCTCTCGCGCGCGACGGCGTCGTCTTGAGTCGGGACGAAGCAGCGCTCATCCTCGCTCACTGGCCGAGTTTGGCGCTCGATCGCGCGGCGCGTCAGGTGTTCGGTGATTCCCACCATCGACCACTCCGACCCGGCGCGCGCCTGGTGCAATCGGCACTCGCCACCACGCTCGCGAACGTCGCCGCGCAGGGCGAAGCCGCGTTCTACGCTGGTTCGGCGGCCGAAAGCCTGGTCCGGGCGACGGCCGGGCACGTCTCGCTCGCCGATCTCGGATCATACCGCGCGATCGAGCGTGAGCCGCTGCGGTTCCACTATCGCGGTTACGAAGTCGAAACCATGCCGCCTCCGTCGGCGGGCGGCCTCGTGCTCGCCGGCACACTGCTCGCCCTCGAAACACTCGAGCCAGCGCCGCCCGCCGCGGAAGACGCTGGTTCCTTGCATCTTTTGCTCGAGCTCTGGCGTCGCACACAAGCACTCCGGCGCTTTCACGTGCTCGATCCGGACTCCCTCGACGAAACGGCTCGCCGCGCTCTCGTCGCCCGATTCATGGATCCAGCAGCGCTCCTCGCCGTACCGGTCGATCCGGCACACGCGACGCCGTCCGCGCGCGTGCATTCACTCTACGCCGAGGCGCTCCGCGAGCTCGAACACACGACGCACCTGTCCGTCGTCGATGCAGGGGGCATGGTGGTGTCCCTCACGACCACCTTGTCCGCGTCCTTCGGCGCCAAAATCATGGTGCCGGCCACGGGCGTCCTACTCGGCAATGCCGTCGCTTCGTTCTCGAGCATGGGCGACAACCAGCCGGTCCCCGGACGCCGGACGACGAGCTCGATGGCACCGACGCTCGTGCTCGAACAGGGCGCCCCGCGGCTCGTCCTCGGAACGCCAGGGGGCGACACCATTCCGAGCACGCTGAGCCTGCTCGTGACGCGCCTCGTCGACTATCACGAGCCACTAGACAGTGCCGTCGACGCACCACGCCTCCATCACGGCTTCGTCCCGGACTCCGTGCGTTTCGAGGGGGCGCGTCCCCTGCCCCCCGAGCTTCGGGCCGGCCTCGAAGCCAAGGGCCACAAACTCGTTCGCTCGTCGCTCGCGCAGGGTGACGCGAGCGCCATTCTCATCGACGGCGCCACGCAAACCGCTTTCGGTTATGCGGATCCGCGGGAAGGACCCGGCCTGGCGCTCGCGGCGGGAACCACGGCAGTGCCTTGAGCGGCGACTTACCGAGTTTCGACCGTGACGCGGAAAGTCGAGCCTGAGCGAATCGTCATTTATGTACGGGAGCCGTGGTCGACCAGCACCGCTTTCATTCCCGCCCGGCGCGCCGCGATGAGCCCGGGCTCGCCGTCCTCGAAGACGAGGCACGCTTCGGGCGGCACGCCCATCCGCTCAGCCGCGAGCAGAAAGATATCCGGCTCCGGTTTCCCGCGCGGCACGTCCGCGGCAACGACGACGACCGGAAACAGCTCTTTGACGCCGATGAGCTCGAGCGTGCGCTCGACGAGCGGACGCGCCCCCCCGGAGGCGACGCTCATCGGAAGCTTTCCGAAATATTTCTTCGCCACTTCGACGATGGCTGCGATGGGCTGCACTTCCTCGATCAGGGCCAGGTATTCGGCGTGTTGGCGCGCTTCGATGCTCAGCGCCTCGAGCGTCGTTCCGAACTCGAGATTCAGACCCTCGACGGTGAGCGCGGTGCTCATCCCGGCGCGGCTCATGAAAAGCTCCCACGTAAACTCGAAGCTTGCCCCGTGCGCCGTGAGTGCGCGCTGCCAAGCCCGGTGATAGAGCGGCATACTGTCGGCGAGCGTGCCGTCGCAATCGAAGATGAACCCGCCGAAATCGCCGGGGGGGAGCTCGAACGGCCGCTGCACGGTTAGGCTCGAGCGAACTCGCGGTCGCTACGCTGGCTCGGAGTTCGCAAAGGCAAAAGGGCGCGGGGCTTAGACCGCGGGCGGCGGCGCGTCGTCGTTTACGTTGCGCTCGAGCTTCTGAATGCTGCCGTCTCGGCTGCGTTTGTGCACGAAAAGCGGCGGCGGCGTCGGTTCGGACTTCACGTCTTCGGCGACGAGCTCACTCGTCAGGGTTGTGGAACCGGTCGCAGCTTTCGTACGGCGGCTCTTCTTGGGACGCAGCGCGACTGCCGCGGCGCGACGCTCGGTGGCGAGTCGTCGTCGTTCCTCGGCACGCTCGAGCGCGCGAGCCAAGCGTGCGCTCACGCGCGGTGCGGCCGCTCGCTCCGCTGCTGCACGCGCGGCGCGAGCACGCGTGAGCTCGTCGCCGGCGACTTCGCCGATCAGCGCGACGAGCTCGCGCACGAGGCCGTCAATCAAATGACGGCATTCCGTCTCGAAGCTATCCATCGAATCTTGCCTCTCGCACGGCCCGCCTTCGCGCGTCAAGATGCTTCCGCGTGACCGAAGGCGCGACCGTTGAATCGCATGTTGGGGTGGGAAACACGACGTTGTCCGCCGTGCTGCGGCTAGCTTGGCCCATCGTGCTCGCCCGCGCGACGCAGTCGGTCATTGGTTTCACGGACGCGCTGATGGTCGCTCCGCTCGGCCAAGAATCGTTGGCTGCGACCACCACGGGTGGGCTGAACGCGTTCGCGTTCATCATCCTGCCGATGGGCACGGTGTTCATCGTTCAAAGCTTCACCGCTCAGCTCCGAGGGCAGGGCGACCTCGTGGCTGCTCGGCGTTATGCTTACTATGGACTCGTCATAGCACTCGCTGCCGCGCTCGTCGCGGCGCTGGCGGCTCCGTTTCTACCGAGCGCCCTGTCCCATTTCGGGTACGCGCCGCGCGTTCACGCGCTCATGTCCCAGAATGCGTCGATCCGGCTCTTCTCGGTAGGCGGCGCCGTGGGTACGGAAGCGCTAGGCAACTACTACGGCGGACTCGGTCGCACCCGCCCCGCGATGGTCGCTGGGGTGGTAGCAATGGTCGCGAACGTCGGCTTGAACTGGCTCCTGATCGAGCCGCACCTCGGGCTCCCGGGTTACGGCGTCGTCGGCTCGGCCACGGCGAGCGTGATCGCGACGTGGCTCGGCTTCGCGACGATCGGGGTGAAGTTCACGAGCGACGGCGGCGGCGCACCCGCCGAGCTCCGGGCGCGTGAGCTCTGGCGCATGCTGCGCTTCGGTCTGCCGAACGGCGTCAATTGGCTGCTCGAGTTTTCGGCATTCACGTTGTTCGTCAACGCCGGAGTCGGTCATCTCGGCACGACCGAGCTCGCGGCGTTCAACGTCGTGCTGCAGGTCAATACGATGTCGTTCATGCCCGCCTTCGGCATCGCCTCTGCGGGCGCCATCCTCGTGGGTGAGAACATCGGCCGCCGCACGCTCGAGCACATTTGGCCGACGGTGCGCACGACCGGACTCGTCGCCGCGAGCTGGATGGCGTTCGTGAGCGTCTGGTATCTGATCGCTCCGGCGCTGATCGTCGGCTGGTTTCAGCCGCGCGGCGCGCCGAGCGAAGCGCTCTTGCGCACGGGCACGACGATGCTCGGGGTGTCGGTCGCGTGGCAACTGTTCGACGCCGCGGGGCTCACCCTGAGCGAGGCATTACGCGCCGCGGGTGATACATTTTTCTGCATGGTGGCGCGCATCGTGCTCGCGTGGGGCGCGTTCGTACCCGCAGCTTTCTTTCTCGCGCGTTCGAGCAACGCGAGCGCGGCGAGCATGATGCTGTGTCTTACTGGTTACATCGTGCTGCTCGCGCTCACGTTTGCCGCACGCTTCGGCTCCGGTCGTTGGCGACACATCGATCTCGTCGGCGTCGAGAGCGCCTGAGTCATTTCGCACCGGCGTCGGCACCAAAACGTCCTGTCACCCGCGTGTTGGAAGAGCTCGTCCAGGCTCCTCAGCTCGGAGGAATTGGTTTAGGCTCCACAGGTCGCGCAGGGAAACATCGAGTTTCCCCGCGAGCGAGGAGTTATCGTTCGAGACGACTTCGCACGAAGTTCTACATTTCGGTGACTCGTTTATCCGAGCGTTGCTTGACGGACCACCGAGCGGGCCCCAAGCAGCGATAAGCGCTCGGGGCGAAGGGTCAATTCGTCACAGCCAGGGTCCGCCCACCCGACGAGAAAAAGACATGAATCTTGCCAGCGTCAGAATTGGAAACGACTGGATTGGAGACGGCCACCCCACGTACGTGGTCGCCGAAATAGGGATCAACCACAATGGCTCCGTCGAACTGGCGAAGAAGCTCATCGACGGCGCGGTGGAGGCGGGCTGCAACGCCGTGAAGTTTCAGAAGCGCACGCCGGAGCTGTGCGTGCCGCGGGAACAATGGGGAATTTTGCGGGAGACGCCGTGGGGCGTGCTCTCTTACATGGAGTACCGGCGCAAGACCGAACTCGGCCGCGCGGAGTACGAAGAAATTGCGCGCCACTGCGAGGCGCGCCAGATCCCCTGGTTCGCGTCGTGCTGGGACGTCGAGTCCGTGGCGTTCATCGAACGCTTCGATCCTCCGTGCCACAAGGTCGCTTCCGCCTGCATCACGGATTTGCCCCTGCTCCGCCGGCTCGCGGCCACGAACAAGCCCATCATCCTCTCGACCGGCATGTCGACCTTCGATGAAATCGAACGGGCCGTGCAGACGCTCGGCCAGCGCGACCTCTTGATCGCTCATTCGACCTCCACCTACCCGTGCCCCGCCGAGGAGCTGAACCTGCGCATGATCCACACGCTCAAGCGCCGCTTTCCGGAGTGCCCCATCGGTTACTCCGGGCACGAGCCGGACCTCGTGCCCACGTGGGCTGCGGTCGCCATGGGCGCGACGTTCGTCGAACGGCACATCACGCTCGATCGCGGGATGTGGGGCTCCGACCAAGCGGCCTCGGTCGATGTCGCCGGGTTCAAGCACTTGGTCGCCAACATCCGGCACGTGGCCATCGCGCTCGGCGACGGCGTGAAGCGCCTGCAACCGGGTGAAATCCCGGTCCGTAACCGCCTGCGGGTCGCGCGACCCGAGCGCGACGACGCCCGCCGCCTGCAGGCCGACGAAAGAGTCTGACGCTTTGCCGGCCATCGCCTGGTGGGTTCCCCTCGCGGTCTCGGCCGCCTGGGCGACGCTCATGGTCGTGCTCGAGCAGCGCTTTCCCGCGACTCCCGGGCAACGCTTGTTCCGTGACGGGTTCTTCCTCGATTTCTTTTGGTACACGCTGTTCGAGGGCGCCGTGATGGGGTTCGTCATCGGCGCGCTGATTCGTTTCATCGATGATTCGACGCACTGGTCGCGCCTGCACCTCGTTTCGAGCTGGCCCGTCGGACTGCAGCTCGCGTTCTTCTGGGTGACGCACGATTTTTACATCTACTGGTTTCATCGCTTTCAGCACAAAAACCGCTACTTCTGGCGCACCCATGAAGCCCACCACTCGGGCAAAGACGTCGATTGGCTCAGCGGCTCGCGCTCCCACGCGCTCGAAATTCTCATCAATCAGACCGTCGAATACGCTCCGATCGTGCTGCTCGGCGCGCACCCCGCCGTGGCGGCCATGAAAGGCATGCTCGACGCGACTTGGGGCATGTTCATTCATTCGAACATCGGTATCCGGATGGGTATCTTGCAGTACCTTCTGAACGGGCCGGAGATGCATCGCTGGCACCACGCCTGCGAGGAGAAACGCGAATACAATTTCGCGACCAAAATCGCGCTCTGGGACTTTCTCTTCGGCACGGCGTACCGCCCGGGACGCGAGCCCGAACGTTTCGGGCTCTGGGGCGACCCGCCGTTTCCGAAAGGCTACTTCGCGCAGCACCTGTGGGCGTTTCGTCCACTGCCCGCTCTGCCAGCCAAGCCTGCGGCTGCCGACGCTCGACCTCCCGGAGTCGCGGCATGACCCGAGCGCTCTTCATCTGCGGATCGATGAACCAGACTCGGCAGCTTCACGCCGTCGCGCGCGAGCTCCCGGAGGTTGCGGCGTTTTTCTCGTCGTTTTACAGCAATTTTGGGGTCGACCTCCTGCGCCGCGCCCGACTGATCGAGCCGAGCATCGGGGGCAACCGGCGCCGTCGCTGGTGCCGCGAGTACCTCGAGCGCGAGGGACTCGCCATAGACGAGGGCGGTTGCTCCGGACCTTACGATTTCGTGGTCACGTGCACGGACGTCGTCGTGCAGAGCAACGTGCGCAACCAGCCCCTCGTCGTCGTGCAAGAAGGCATCTTCGATCCCGACGGCGTCGTGGCGAACGCCTGCCGCAAACTTCGGTTCTTGCCGCGCTGGTTCGCCGGCACGGCGCTCACGGGTGAAAGCGGCGCGTACGACCGGTTTTGCGCCGCGAGCGAAGGTTATCGCGAGCGCCTGCTCGCGCGCGGGGTCCCCCCCGAAGCGGTGGTCGTGACGGGCATGCCGGGTTTCGACGACTGCCGCACGTACCTCAAAAATAACTTCCCCCATCACGGCTACGTGCTCGTGTGCACCTCCGACACGCGCGAGACGTTGAAATTCGACAATCGCCGCCTGCTCATCCAACGCGCCCTCGAGCTCGCCGCGGGCCGCCAGCTCATTTTCAAGCTGCACCCGAACGAGAACGAGCGCCGGAGCCGCCGCGAGATCGAACGTTATGCTGCGAACGCGCTCGTCTATCAGCAGGGCAGCGCCGAAGAGATGATCGCCAACTGTGACGTGCTCATCACGCAATGGTCGAGCACGGTCTTCGTCGGCATGGCACTCGGCAAGGAGGTTTACTCGAACTTCGCGCAGGCCGAGCTCGAACGCCTCATGCCGTGGCAGAACGGCGGCACCTCGGCGGCTCGCATCGCCGAGGTCTGTCGAGCGCTCCTCACGAGCAGCGCCCAAGACAAGAAGGCGCCCCCAGTACGGAGACGCGCGCACGCGCCGGACGAGGTGCGGGCATCGTGACGCTCCTCGTCGTGGTTCAAGCCCGCATGGGTTCGACGCGCTTGCCGGGAAAAGTGCTGCTTCCACTGGCGGGCAAGCCGCTGCTCGGCCGCATGCTCGAGCGCTTGCGCGCCGCCAAGACGCCGTTCGAGCTCGTCGTGGCGACCACGACCGATCCGAGCGACGATCTCGTCGCCGAAACGGCGGCCGCGTTCGACACCCCGGTCTACCGCGGACACCCGACGGATCTCTTGGACCGGCATGTCAAGGCGGCACGGCTCGCAGGCGCCGACGTGGTCGTGAAAATTCCCTCGGATTGTCCCCTGATCGCGCCCGAAGTCGTCGATCACGTGTTCGGCGCGTGGCGCGAACGGGGCGTCCCCGAGCGCCTCGACTATCTCGGCAATCTGCACCCTCCCTCGTACCCGGACGGCAACGACGTCGAAGTGATGCCGCTGCCGTCGCTCGAAGTGGCCTGGCGCGAAGCCACGCGAGCGTTCGAACGCGAGCACACGACGCCGTTTCTCTGGGACCAACCCGAGCGCTTTCGACTCGCGAACGTCGCTTGGGAAACGGGCCTCGACTACTCGCAAACGCACCGCTTCACGATCGACTACCCAGAGGATTACGCGCTCATTCGCGCCATTTACGACGAGCTTTGCACGAGCGCGCGCCCCGTCTTCTCGCTCGCCGACATCCTCGAGCTCGTCCGGGCACGCCCCGAGCTCCTGGCGCGGAACGCGCGCTACCACGGCACCAGTTGGATCCAGAAACATGCCGCCGAGCTACGCACTCGCGCGTCGCTCGGCTTTCATCCCGGAGTTTCCTCATGAGCACCTCCCACGCCGAGCTCGAAGGCTTGGCCTTGCGCGTGCGAGAGCACGTGATTCGGCTCGCCACCGACGGCGGCTGCTTCATCGGCGCGTCCCTCTCCTGCACCGACCTCATCGTCCACCTCTATCGGCAAGTCTTACGCGTGACGCCCGCCACGGTGCGCGACCCGAACCGCGACTATCTCCTGCTCTCCAAAGGCCACGACGTGCCCGCATTGTACGGCACCCTCGTCGAGCTCGGCTTCATGGCGCGCGAGCGGCTGTCGTTGCACCTCAGCACCGAGGACTCGATCTACTGGCATCCGAACCGCGCGGTGCCCGGCGTCGAGTTTCATTCCGGATCACTCGGCCATCTCCTGAGCGTGGGCATCGGGCTTGCGCTCGACACCAAGCTCCGCCAAGCGGAAAATCGCGTCTTCGTGCTGCTCGGTGACGGCGAGCTCGACGAAGGTACGATTTGGGAAGGCCTGCTCGTCGCGGCCGCCAAAGGGCTCGACAATCTCGTCTGCATCGTCGATCGCAACGAATTTCAAGCGAACATTCGCACCGAGGAGCTTACCCCGCTCGAGCCGCTGGTCGCCAAATTCGAAGCCTTCGGCGCGAAGGCAATCCGGGTCGACGGCCATTCGTTCGCGGCGCTCGACGCGGCCTTTGCGACGCTGCCGCTCGCGCCCGGACGACCGAGCGTGATCGTCGCCGATACCGTGCGCGGACGCGGACTGCCGAGCATCGAGCGACGCGCCGACCGCTGGTTTGCGAACTTCTCGCGCGACGAGATCGAGGCGCTGCTCGCCGAGCTCCACGGCGCGGCCCAGGCAACGCTCCACTCCGAAACGCTGGTGGTGCGATGAAAACCTACGAAGAGACGCTTTACGAGCTCGCGCTCGCCGACGAGCGCATCGTGGTGCTGACGGCCGAAAATCGGGCGGCCATTCGTGGCATGCCCGAGAAGCTCGGCGCGCGCTTCATCGACGTGGGCATCGCCGAGCAGACCATGATCGGCGCGGCGGCGGGGCTCGCGCTCGCCGGGCGCATCCCCGTGTGTCACAGCCTTGCGACGTTCCTGACGCTCAGGGCGTTCGAGTTCGTGCGGACGGACGTGGGCATCGCGCGCTTGCCGGTCAAGCTCGTGGGCGGTGTGCCCGGCTTCCTCTCGGACGGCAACGGGCCGACGCACCAGGCGATCGAGGACATCTCGCTCATGCGCGGGGTCCCCAACATGCAGGTGTTCTGCCCTGCCGACCAGGTGGAGCTCGTCGACATGCTGCCCGCTATTTTGAAGAGCCCGGACCCTGCGTACGTGCGATACAACGCGTCCAAGCCCATCGTCGAACACGCGCCGTTCTCGATCGGGCAGGCGGAGATTTTCGGCGACGGTACCGATGTCGCGCTCCTCACGTTCGGCTTCTTGCTCGAACACGTCGAGCGCGCGGCGGAGCTGCTCGAGGCGCGCGGCGTCGGCGTACGGCTCGTCAATCTGCGCACGCTGAAGCCGATCGACGAGCGCGCCGTCGTGCGCGCCGCCCGCGACGTGCGCCTGCTCGTCACGATCGAGGACCACTTCCGGACGGGCGGCCTCTACTCGATCGTGGCGGAGACCCTGCTCGCGCAGCGGCTCACGGCCAAGACGCTGCCGATTGCGCTCGAAGAGCGCTGGTTCCGCCCGGCCACGCTGCCGCGCGTGCTCGAGCACGAGGGTTTCACCGGTGAGAAGCTTGCCGCGCGCGTGCTTTGGGCGCTCGAGGAGCAAGCGCGGCGCTGAGCGCACGAGGTCAAGATGAGCGACTTTCCGAACATCTCCGAATCGAATCGCTGGTACGCGCGCGCCGCCGGGCTGATTCCCGCAGGCACGCAGACGCTCGCCAAAGGCGTAGGTCAGTACGTGAACGGCGTCGCGCCGAAGTTTGCGGCACGCGGCTCAGGCTCGCACGTCTGGGACGTCGACGGCAACGAGTACATCGATCTGCAGATGGGCATCGGGCCGCTCTCGCTCGGCTACTGCTACGAAGCGGTCGATCGCGCCATCCGTGAGCAGTTGTCGCTCGGTATCACGTTCTCGCTCGTGCATCCGCTCGAGGTGGAGGTCGCCGAGCTCGTGCAAAAGGTCGTACCGAACGCGGAGATGGTGCGTTACAGCAAGACGGGCTGCGACGTGACGAGCGCCGCCGTGCGGCTCGCCCGCGCGCACACGGGCCGCAACAAAGTGCTCGCGTGCGGTTACCACGGCTGGCACGACTGGTACGTCGCCGTCACCGATCGCAACCGTGGCATTCCCGAGGCCACGCGCGACCTCACCTACACCTTCGACTACAACGATCTCGAAGGGCTCGAGCGGTCGCTCGACGCCGACACGGCGTGCGTCATCCTCGAGCCGGTCGTCTTCGCCGCGCCGAAGGACGGCTTTTTGCACGAAGTCAGGAAGCTCTGCGACGCTCGCGGCGCGCTGCTCGTCTTCGACGAAATGTGGACGGGCTTTCGACTCGCGCTCGGGGGCGCTCAGGAAAAGTTCGACGTGCGCGCGGATCTCGCCTGCTTCTCGAAGGCCTGCGCCAACGGCATGCCGCTGTCGATTTTGACCGGACGGCGCGACGTGATGCGCCTGCTCGACAAGGACGTCTTCTTCTTCACGACTTTCGGCGGGGAGGCGCTGTCGCTCGCCGCCGCGCGCGCCACCATCACGGAGATGCTCGACAAGGACGTGATCGCACACTTGGCGCGCCAAGGCCGCCGCCTGCGCGACGGCTACAACGCGATCGCAGCCGAGCTCGGCATGACGTACACGTCCTCGTCCGGCTTCGATTGCCGTAGCATCGTCAGCTTCGACGCGAGCGCGGGCAGCCCGCTCGAGCAAAAGTCACTCCTGCAGCAGGAGCTCATCCGCCGCGGCGTGCTCTGGGGCGGATTTCACAACGTCTCGTTTTCGCACAGCGACGCGGACGTCGAGCGCGTGCTCGCCGCCTACCGTGAGGCCTTGCCGGTGCTCAAGGCGGCCGTGGAGAGCGGCCGCGTGCTCGAGAGCCTGCACGGCGAGCCAGTACAGCCCGTGTTTCGCAAGACGAGCCAGTTCAACACCAAGCCGGTACCTTTCGGGACGCGATGAACGACACGCCTTCACTCAGCGGCAAGGTCGCGATCGTGACGGGCGCTGCGGGACTGCTGGGGCGCGAACACTGTGTCGCGCTCGCGCGCGCGGGGGCCAGCGTCGTCGCGGCCGATCTCGATCAGGAGGCGTGTCGACGCGTGGCCGAAGCCGTCGGCGCCGAATGCGGGGCGCGAATGCTCGGCGTGGCCGTCGATATCACCGATCCGGCGTCGGTCGCGGAGCTGCACGCGCGCACGCGGAGCTCGCTCGGTGAGGTCGACGTACTCGTGAACAACGCGGCCATCGACGACAAATTCGCCGCGTCGGATGCCGCGGAGCAGTCGCGCTTCGAAAACTACGCGCTCGAGCGCTTTCGGCGCTCCCTCGACGTGAATGTCACCGGCACTTTCGTCTGCTGTCAGAGCATCGGCGCGCGCATGGCCGAGCGGGGTACGGGCAGCATCGTCAACGTGGCTTCGACGTACGGCATCGTCGCGCCCGACCAGTCGCTCTATCGCCGTCCGGACGGCGTGCAGGCCTTCTTCAAATCCGCGGCGTATCCGACGAGCAAGGCGGCGGTGCTCGGCCTGACGCGATTTCTCGCCGCCTATTTCGGTCCACGCGGCGTGCGCGTGAACGCGCTCTCGCCCGGCGGCGTCGAAGCCGGGCAGGACGAGTGGTTTCAGGCCGCTTACGCGCGGCGCGTGCCGCTCGGTCGCATGGCAACGCGCACGGACTATCATGGCGCGGTCGTATTTCTCGCGAGCGACGCCTCCGCCTACATGACGGGCGCCAACCTCGTGGTCGACGGAGGCTTCACGGTTTGGTAGACGCGCTCACTCCTCAAACGTTGCGCGCGCGCGCGGCTCGTATTCGGCTCGTGCTCACGGACGTCGACGGCGTGCTCACCGACGCGGGCGTCTACTACTCCGAGCGCGGGGAGGAGCTGCGCCGCTTTTCGCTGCGTGACGGCATGGGCGTCGAGCTCTTGCGGGCCGGAGGCGTCGAAACGGCGTTCCTCTCGCGCGAAGACTCCGGCATCGTGCGCGCCCGAGCGAAGAAACTCGCCGTCACGACGTTTCTCGGCGTTCGCGACAAGCTCGCGCTCTTGCCGGAGATCCTCGCGCAGGCCGGCCTCACGCCCGCGGAGGTCGCCTTCATCGGCGACGACGTCAACGATTTGCCGCTGCTCTGCGAAATCGCCGAGCACGGCCTCACCGGCGCGCCCGCGGACGCGATCGACGCGGTGCGGCGCTCGGTGCACGCCGTGAGCGAGTCGGTGGGCGGCCATGGGGCGTTTCGTGACTTTGCCGACACGATTTTGCGCTGGCGAACCGGCTGAGGCTTGCCTCGAGCACGAGCGAGTCCTACGCCCCTATGCGCTTCACGGCCGCATGCCGTAAAGCAAAGTGAAGGAGAAACCCATGGCACTGCACCTCGGCAGCATCGCACCCGACTTCGAGCAAGACTCCACGGAAGGCCGCATTCGCTTCCATCAGTGGATCGGCGATAGCTGGGCGATTCTTTTTTCACACCCGAAGGACTTCACGCCCGTGTGCACGACGGAGCTCGGCCGCGCCGCGAACCTGAAAGACGAGTTCGACAAGCGGCACGTCAAGATGCTGGCCGTGAGCGTGGATCCGGTCACCGAGCACAAGAAGTGGATCGGCGATATCGAGGAGACCCAGCGCGCGACGATGAACTTCCCCATCCTCGGCGACTCCGATCGCAAAGTGGCCAAGCTCTACGACATGATCCACGAGGAGGCGAACGACACGCTCACCGTGCGCTCGGTCTTCATCATCGATCCGAACAAGAAGATCCGCGCCACCATCACCTACCCCGCGAGTACGGGCAGAAACTTCGGCGAGCTCCTCAGGGTCATCGACTCGCTGCAGCTCACCGACAATCACAAGGTCGCGACGCCCGCCGACTGGAAGGACGGCGACGAGTGCGTGATCGCGCCCTCGATTCAAGATCCGAAGGAGCTCGCCGAACGCTTCCCGAAGGGCTTCCGCGCGCTCAAGCCGTACCTGCGCCTCACGCCGCAGCCGAACAAGTAACGCGCGCCGAGCGGCGTGCGCCGCGTCACGGGCCTCGACCACGCCAGCGAGCGGCGTCGAGGCTCGCGCGCACCTAGACCCACACGCCTCGCGTTTAGCCGCCAAGACGAGGGACAATTATGCCAGTGCCGCTCTTTTGCGCCTGGGATAGAGTCCCCGCGAACCACCCGTTGCGTTCGCCCCAAGCCGGCTAAGATACGCGCTCGCCATTCGATCGGACTGCTTTCGTGGCCCCTAAGTCACGTTTCACTTTCTCACTTTTCTTTCTCGGTGTCGCGCTGGCGTTGCCCGCGGGCTGCGGCTCGAGCCACGACGATTATTTCGACAAGCCGCCGACCCTGCGCGCCGGAGCCGGTGGCACCGGCGACGCCGGGACGGGCGGCGCGACCCCGGCCACGGGTGGTACCGGCGGCAGCGCCGGGCAGGGTGCGGGCGGGACGCTCAGCGCCGGCGCGGCGGGCACGGGTGCGACGAGCGGCGGCGGCTCGGGCTGTACGTCGGGCTCGCTCTGCAACGGCACCTGCATCGATACACAGGCGAGCACCTCCAATTGCGGCGTGTGCGGCGCGCAATGTCCGGCGCGCTCGACGTGCACGGCAGGCAGCTGCGTCTGCAGCGACAACCAGTCCATCTGCGACGGGCACTGCGTCAACACGCTGACCAACCTCTCGAATTGCGGCTGGTGCGGCAACGTCTGTCCGCCGCGCGCCGACTGCGACACCGGCGAGTGCGTCTGCCCGGGCAACGAGACGCTGTGCACGGACACTTGCGTCGATACGTCGCAAGATCCCATGAACTGCAACGGCTGCGGCAAGGCGTGCCCCGACACGGCCGTCTGCCAGGACGCCAAGTGCGTCTGTCCGGGCACGGAAACCATCTGCGCTGACCAGTGCGTCGACCTCGACACGGACCAAGACAACTGCGGCGGCTGCGGGTTGCCCTGCATCGGCGGGACCTGCACGGGCGGCGTCTGCGTCTGTCCCGCCGGCAAGACGAACTGTCACGGGACTTGCGCGGATCTCGAGACCGACAAACAGCACTGCGGCAGCTGCAACGTCGCCTGCAGCGACGCCGAGATTTGCGGCCTACCGCCCGACATCGTCGGCGCGGCTGGCGCCGGAGGCGGCGGCAGCGGCAGCGGCAGCAGCGGCGACGCTGTCCACGAGTGTGTCTGTCCGCCCGAGCGCGAGGACTGCAGCGGCGTCTGCGCCGATCTCACGAGCGACGTGAACCACTGCGGCGATTGCGACACCGCGTGTCCTGGCGACAAGATCTGCTCGGCGTCGGCGTGCGCCTGCACGCCCGGCACCGAAGACTGCGGCAGCGGCGTGTGCGCCAATCTGAGCAGCGACAAGGACCACTGCGGCGACTGCGACACCGCGTGCCCGAGCAATCAGATCTGCAAGAACAAGAACTGCGGCTGCCCCGCCGGCTCGAGTCTATGCGGCGACACCTGCGTGGATCTGCAGAACGACCACGACAACTGCAAGAGCTGCGGTAACGCGTGCGGCGCCGATCAGGTCTGCTCGGGCGGGCAGTGCCTGCGTTCGCCGTGCGATCAGCTGTGCGGAGCGACCGAAGCGATGCCGCTCGGCGGCGACGGCTTCCGCGTCGATCCACTCGGCACGGAGGCGCACTGTTTCGAGGTGAAAGGCTACGACCCGGTCGAGACCAATCGGCGCATCGTGTGCTGGAATTTCCAGAACGGGCGCTCGCTGCGCGTGAACGGCATGTCCGTCGCCTGTCTCACGGGTGCCGGCGTCGCGCTCGGGGATCCGCGCGCGGGCGGGTATTGCGTCCAGGCCGGTGCCGGTCTCGCGAGCTACGCGGGCTTGCTCTTGCCGACGAAGTAGGTTGTTCGATGTGCGGCGCCCCGCCGCATGAACGCGGCGGAAAGTCGGAGGCACGCCGACGAGCTCGCGCCTCCCGCGCCGCTTCAACGGGGCCGCCGCATGAACGCGGCGGAAAGAGCGCAACGTCGAACGTCTTGAACACGTCCCAGACGCTTCGACGGGGCCGCCGCATGAACGCGGCGGAAAGCCACAACGAGCCGCCGCACACGTCGGCGCCGAGCCCCTGCTTCAACGGGGCCGCCGCATGAACGCGGCGGAAAGCTTCCGGGTCTGGCGCTGAAACGTTCACGGGAACCGGCTTCAACGGGGCCGCCGCATGAACGCGGCGGAAAGACCGAGTGGGCCCACGCCGGGGACCTGTACGAGAAGCTTCAACGGGGCCGCCGCATGAACGCGGCGGAAAGCCCCCCGGCATGTCCATGAGCGACCGCACCATCACGGCGCTTCAACGGGGCCGCCGCATGAACGCGGCGGAAAGCGCGATAGAGTGATATCACTGAACGCATGCGCGAGCTTCAACGGGGCCGCCGCATGAACGCGGCGGAAAGAACCTGAGCGCAGGCGTCGAGCTATCGAGGGATCGATCGCTTCAACGGGGCCGCCGCATGAACGCGGCGGAAAGTCTTGAAGACGACACGGCCGCCAGAGCCGCCTTCGACGCTTCAACGGGGCCGCCGCATGAACGCGGCGGAAAGATCGCCTGCGCTCGCGAG
>JAICTZ010000060.1 GCA_025936115.1 Polyangiaceae bacterium | reverse complement strand
GGCATCGGCTGTAATGAATAGCTCGCGGGCATCGGGATAACGCTCCTGGCCAACTTGCTTCCACCATGTTTCGATCGCTTTGGCGGCAAATACGGGCGTATCGTGATCGACGCCAACGCTCACGAACCCGTCGTTCGAGGCCAGGTCGTAGATCCCATAGGGGATCGCCTTGCCGACCGCGTCGCCGGGGAAATCGTGAACGTCAACCTGTTCGGGTTCGCCCGCCGGTTGCCACTCTCGCCCGCCGTTCTTGAAGTTGCCGACGAGCTCCTTCTTCTTCGTGTCCACGGAGATTACCCGGATGCCGCGCTCGATGCAGGTGTGCGCCTTGGCATTGATGTGCTCGAACTGCGCGTTGCGGTCAGGATGCTGTGCGCCTTCGACCGACTTATTCGGTGCTTGCAGGCTATAGCCGTGCTCGCGCAGCAGCTTGGCGACCGTCTTGTCGCTGATCCGAATGGCATGCCGCTCGAACAGCTCGCCAGCGAGCGCGTGCGTGCTCTTGCAAGTCCAGCGGAGGGGGGGACTCGGGGTCGCCGCGCGTGAGCGGGTCAACAAGCTTCTCAAGCGCCGGCCAAACGTCTGGATTGGCCTCTTCGTATGGTCGTTTTCCGGGGCTTCGACGAACATTGACCACGTCCTCACGCTTGGCGCCGGCGCGAACCTCGTCTCTCCCCTTGCGCACCGTGCTGATCGCAAGTCTCGTCGCTCGCGCGACCTTCGCCACACCGCCTCGGCCGATCGCTTCTGCTTCTACGCCCGCCCACAGCCGGCGGCCGCGCTCGTCGAGCGTTGCCTTCAACAGGCGCCACTTCTGGCGAACGAGCTGCTCCGTGTCCAACGGCGAACGTAGATCACGTCAGCTCGATCCTGTCGATCCCAAATCGACCTGGCCGGCTGAAAGATCGATCGATTCTTTTATTCGCGGGCCCTAAGAGTCGATCCTAAAACCTCTTGAAAGGTCGGATCGAGTGTGATCTACAGTGCTTTGTGGAAGCCAAGTTTGCCGACGTGCCCGACGTTCTCTGGCGTCAGATCGAGCCGCTGATACCGCCGGAGCCGCCGAAGCCGAGGGGAGGACGCCCGCCAGTCGCGGCGCGAGTCGTGATGGCCGGGATTCTGTATCGGCTAAAGACGGGCTGTCAGTGGAAAGCGCTGCCGAACGACTTTGGCTCGGGCTCGACGTGCCACCTGCGTTTTCAGAAGTGGGTTCGGCTCGGCGTCTTCGCCGAGATTCATCGCGAGCTCTTGAACTATTACGACGGTCGTCGCGGCATCGCCTGGAAGTGGAGCTCTCGACAGCCCTCGGTGAAGGCGCCAAAAGGGGGGACCTCACGGGCCCAAATCCGACGGACCGGGCAAAAAGCGGCGTCAAACGCCACATTCTGACCGATGGTCGCGGCGTCCCGCTCGCGGCGCTGATCACGGGCGCCAACGTTCCGGACAGCGCGATGATCAGTGAAGTCCTCGATGCTGTCGTCATGCGCGGCCCCCGAGGTCCGCGGCGTCCCGAGCACATCTGTCTCGACAAGGGTTACGACTACCCGCACGTGGCTCCCGCCATCCGCTTGCGGGGTATCCGTCCGCATATTCGACGACGCGGCGAGCAGCCCTTGGTCGGCGTGGTTCGCGGCAAACCGCGGAGGTGGGTCGTGGAGCGAACGAACTCCTGGCACAACCGATTCCGCGGTCTCCTCGTGCGCTGGGAGCGACGCGGCGCGCACTACCTCGCGCTCCTCCAATTCGCCTGCGGCTTGATCGCGTTTCAGCAGGCAACATGAGTTCTAGGATCTGCCCTAAGCGTGCCGACGTGCCGCGCTCGCGGGTCTTCGGCTGGTGCCGTGTTTCGCGCACGCGATGTAGTTCGGGGCGGCGTCGTACCTTCGGCTACGATATCAGCGAACTGCTCGTTGACCATTTCAACCTCGATGCGGCGATGACGCCAATGAAAACCGAAATCCGGCAGCAATGGGTGATGATCAAGGGTAAACCGGCTCGAGGCCATCAGTTTAGATGCCGACCGTCGCGCCCGGTTTGGCGGAGACTTCGGACAAGTGGCGGCAATCTGCGCGCGGTGGCGAGCGGTCGGCCCGCGTCGGTCAGCGACACGCACGTCACCCTCGAGCCCTCTCTCGTCTAGGGCAAAGCAGTCGAGTGCCTCGAGAAAGTCACGGAAGCGCGATACCGGAAGGACCCAAGACATGCGTCCAACCATCATGTACGGCGCGGGCGACGTTCGCGTCGAGAATGCGCTTGGGGCGCGCGCGGCGAAGTCGACCGATCTACGGCGTATCCCGCGAGGTAGCGGAACGCGACGACGAGCGCACCGCTGATCACCAGGATCGTCCACGGCAAGTCGCCCCACCGTTCGTATAACGTGTCCGCACGCAGGTAGCGCACCGAGACGACTCCCGTTGCGACTTGGTCTTCCGGAAGCCGCCAGACGACTTCGCCCGTGGGAGCAACCGCGGCGGAAATGCCGGTGTTCGTCGCGCGGAGCAAGTAGCGTCGATGCTCGACCGCGCGGAGGATTGCTAGCGCAAGATGCAGGTCCGGCGCTGCCGATCCCGCGAACCAAGCGTCGCTAGTAATGTTGACGAGCAAATCCGGCCGCGCGTCGAGGATGGACTCGCGGAACGATTCACGCAAGATGTCCTCGTAGCAGATCGAAACCCCGAGCGTGTATCCCCTAAAGACGATCGGCGCCCTGCGCGGTCCTCGAGAAAACCTCGTGACGGCACGCAGCGCATCGCTCACGATTGGAAGGCTGGAGAGCGCGTCTTGTTCCCCGAACGGCACGAGCTCGTGCTTGTCGTATCGCCCGATGATGTGTCCAAGGGTGTCTGAGAGTATGGCGGAGTTGGTGAGAGCATTTCTCGGGAGAGCGGGCTGAGGCCCGCGGCGCTCGGTGCCGTCCGCCTCGATTACCATGCCGAGCAACAACGGCTTCGAAATGTGTGTGTCCCCCAGACCACGGCTATCGTCGTGGAAGACGTAGTCGCGCAACGTCGGGCGAAGGTTCGCGTTCAAGGTCGGCACGGGCAGCGCCGTCTCGGGCCAGACTATCCAGTCGATGCTGCCGTCTCGTGCGAGAAGCTTCAGTGTTTGGTCGCGATAGAGTGCAATCGGATCCACCGCGTGGAGTGACTTTGCGCCGGTGTTGCCTTGGATCACGGCGACGCGAGCCGTCGGGGCTGCGGCCGCTTCGGCGCTGCGACTCCGGATGAGATACCGGCCGACGAACGTCACTACTGCCAGCAGCGCAAAGCCCGCCACCAGGCAACGCAGGCGTGCCGACCTCTCGCCACTTCCGTGCATCCACGCTGCCGCAAAGAGAGCGTTCACCGAACCGACCCAGAATGAGAGCGCGAGGGGACCGCCGAATTCCGCAAGCTGCATCCACGCGGGCACTGGAACCGTGAAGATCGCCGTTTGCCAGGGAAAGACATACGGATAAAGGAAATCGGTTGCGACCAGGGCAAGCGGAAATACCAGGGCCGCCGAGAGCCTCGCGCGCCTAGACGCCACGACACACGCCGCGAGGAGCGCCGTCCGGCCACCCTGCACCAAAGCGAACAGAATGAAGATTGCGACGGCAGCCGGCGACGAAGTGCCGCCCACCTTCACGAGGCCACCAAGCAGCCAGGAAAACGCCGCCGCGTTGAGCACTGTCCCGTGGAGTAGCCCGAGTCCGACGGATTCGTACGCCGCCGCTTGGTCGAGGACGACGACGAGCGGCGCCCAGCAGAACGGCACGACCGGCCAACAATGAAAAGGCCCGACGCTCAGCCGGCAGAGAGCCACCGACACCAGCGTCGCGACCAGCCTTAGGAGTACTGCTCGACTCAACGTAGTTCGCTGACGCGGACGGGCGACGCGGCCGGCGGTTGAGCGTAGAGAGCACACAGCGCGTCACGTTCGCTACGGCCCGGTCGGAGCACCGGGGGCCGGCCCTCTTCGAGCGGCAGCGGGTACATGATGGATGCTCTCATGGTGCGAGTGTCACACTTTGGTTTCGTCAAACCTTTCTTGGTGAATGGCCTCGAGAACTCGCACGGATGGTCGAGGCCGAGCACATGACCGAGCTCGTGCGCGATGATGGCGTGTAAGCTGCCGGTACCTGCGGCGTCGCCTTCGAGCGACCAATAGTTATCGACGCCGTCGAGCTCCATATCTGCTTCGCGAACGTCGCCATAGCGACCGCCCTCGGCGTCGTTCGGGTAGAGACTCGTGAACGCGGCTCGATCCCTGTCGTAGCAATCCTCCGCGTCCCGCGCGGACTCGGGGCACCAGCGCTTGGTTCGTACGACGACAGTGCTGAAGCCGTCCTGGACCGGCAGGAGCGCACGATGGCTGCTCGTGACGACGCGTAACTTGGGCGTGTTGCAACCGTCAAGGGCGTCGTTCCACGACTTGGCGCCGGCCAATAAGCTGTCTCTCAGAATCGCGTCGAGCTTGTCGTCGTTCGTGGCATTGGGTCGCAAAACGATCTCCGGTAGTACCCAGCGCACCGGTCGCTTGAGCGAGCTCGTCGCGATGACGGCGGGCGCGCTGACTTCCGTCGCGCGCCACACCAATCCGATGCCTGCAAGGGACAGACACCCTGTGAACGTCAGCCCAGCTCGCCGCCACGACGTCATCGCGATCAGCTTGCGACGGTGCTTCATCCGAATCAAGAACGACGAGTAGCGCTTGAACGATTTCACGAGGTCCGGTACCGTCGCGGCAATGAAGTTTTCGCGAAGACCGTCGTTGGTTAGGCGGAGAGCGGCTGGACTGTTGGTGGGAGCGGTCGTGTCCTGCGGTCCAGCCCAATCCGCAAGCCCCCCGCCGCCAGACAATTCGCCGGAAACGAGGTTCGCGAATCAGCTCACCGACGCCTTCTGCAAGGGCTTAGCCACCTGTTGCATGACGACGGGCGCGCCGTTCGCCCAGGCGAGCTGCCAGGAAAACATGCAATCGTTGCTCGCGACCGAGCAATCGGCAAGCAAGAACGTCCGGTTCGATCAATCCGCGGCCGACGCCTGTCTGGCGAGCGTGAACGCTTCTGTACCCTTGTGCGCCGTCATCGATCTCGAGCCGTGCAATCGGGTTTACGTCGGCACGCTGGCCGCGGGGGCGGCGTGCGTCGACGACTCGGATTGTGCGCCTGTGGCCGGCGCTCAGGTCATTTGCCTCACGAGCATGTGCCGCGTCATTCACCATGCCAACCAGGGCGACGCGTGTAAACGCACCTGCTACAAGGCCGGTGATTGCACGGCGCTCCAAGGTGAGCCGGCCTTCGACCCGATCACGTCCGGCATTGCCACGTGGAGCGAGTGCTACACGACTGACGGCCTCGGGTGCGTTGGTGGCTCCTGTGTGCGAGGGGCGGGCGTCGGAAGCGCATGCCTTGGCGGCGAGGTTTGCGACAAGGACGTCGACTGTGTGAGTGGTGCGTGCCAAGCGTACCCCCCTGTCGGCGGCGCCTGCGGCGTGTGCGCACCCGAACAATATTGCAACAGTGGCGCTTGCGCGACGCTGCTGTCACTCGGTGCACGCTGCGACGACGACCAGGCCTGCGCGTCAGGCCGCTGCGATTCGACGTGCACTCCGGCGACCGGCGGACAACCTCACGGTTCGCCTGCCGAGTGTGGCGGCATGGTTCATCTTTGAGTCGAATGAGCGAGCGATTTCGGCAGTCCCAGGTCAATTCGATTCGGTAAGATACCACTCGCCTTGACATTCGTACGGGCAGCTGGGGTCGCCGTCCTGCAGCACGTCGACGTCGAGCCTCGAGGTGTGTGCACTGATTATGTAGATCTGACCGTCGAAGTGACAATTATTTGCCGTTACGGAATAGTAGGCACCGAAGGACGCGGCAGTCCCTCCGAGTCCGTGGCTCACCGTCCACGTGCCAGTTGACGTGGTCACGTCCCCAGTCGCCGCACTGCACGTGGTCCCACCCTCGAACTCACGAATCGTTGTTGCTAACGTCGCTCCTTCTTCGAGGCCGAGGAGGTCGGCACATCCCTGGTCAGGGCTCGGAGCATGCACGACCGTGAACTCGAACTTCTCGCCCACGTGCCAATCCTTGTGGCAAGGGCCACCCTCTGCTCCGCACGAGACTCCGCCGAGCAACGCGGACAAGCCCGCAAGGAATACCAAGCGCTTCATAACATGGTCATAGCACGCGTCGCGGTCGTTGCGAGCAACCCTTGGCTTCATCAATGAGCGCACGGCCCCCGCGCTGGGGCACGAGGGGCCGTGTCATGGCTCGTTAAGATTTCGAACCTTCGGTCGTTCGCATTCAGCGTGTGACGACGTCGTTCGTGAGGATCTCAAACTCGCGGGTGGGGTCGGCGTTCATCACGAAGCGGAGCGGATTATTGTCGGCAACCGCGGACTCAGCGAACGATTGCACGCTGGTGGTGCAACTGCATTGGCCGTTCGGGCAAAGCAGGACACCCGTTGCCGACTGCGTGGCGACTACCGAGAAAGAGCCGTTGATGAGCTGCTCGGCATTCATTTCGTAGAGTTGTTGGCAATTGGTCGCCGTAATGGGCGGCGCTGCATTGTACGCGAAGTGCAGCTTCCCACCCGCAGTAACGATGTCATTCGGGCGGTCGACCTCGACGACGAAAACCTCCGGACATACGTCGTTCACGGCTATGGAGGTGTTCGTAGGGATCGCCAAGCCGGCATTGATAACGATGCTGTCGCTGTCGACGAACTTGTCCACAGGGCAAGTGTCGCACGAATTTCCGTGAATCGTCCCGGCACAAGGTTGGCAGATTCCATTGTCGTCAGAGACGGTTCCCGCCGGACAAGCGGAGCAGTCGCTCACTTTGATCCGACCAGAAGGCTCTGGCAGCTGGGCGAGAGTGAACTCGAGGGCGGGGCGGATCGTCGGCGACGTGATGCAGGTCTGGAGTAGCTGCTTGATGGTTGGCTCGGCGGTCGGATCGTCGAGTTCTGGAATTTCGGAGCCGTGTGCGTGCAGGGCCAGAAGCTCGCACAGGTCGCACCAGTTCATGTCCACCGTCGCGGCGGTAGCCGCGGCGGCTGTATAGACTGTGCTGTCCGTGATCTCGACTTCACCCGGGCGCCGCGTCGCAGATAGCGTTCGCAAGATCCTTGATCGCGTGACCACCGAGCGCGATGTGGTCCAATGCTCCGTCGGTGTCACCCCACGGGGTATTGGTAGGCGGATTCTGCGGAGTATATGCCGACGGAACCAAGTAACTATTGCTGAGCGTGGTATCGGGTAGACCGGATTTGAGAACGCGATCCCACGCGTCGGCGCTGGTTGGCGCATAAGGGTCCGGCTTGCCTCCAATGTAGGGATGGCCGTCGAACATGTCCTGGAAGAGCGTCATGTAACGACCGACGTTGTCCGGGTTATTGGAATCGCTATCGGCAGTCGCGACGTGGCGTAAGTTGTCGTCCACGCAAGGCAGGCTCCGGAAGTCGTTCGTGCAAAATGTGCTGTAGCTGCCGGCTGTGCTCGGATAATGCCGGCGCTTGTCCAAGAAGCCGTAATTGACGCCGCTCGTCACTTGAGCGGCGATGAAATCAGCGAACGCCTCGTTCAGCGCCGGACCTGCGAGTCGCAAATCTTGGCCGCTGGTGAGGGCAGTCGACATGAGTTGTTGAAGTTGGCCGTCTCCGTCCGGGGAACTGTCGAGTAGGTTACAGAAGATGTAGTGGCCGTACTCGTGGGACATGACGAGCCGGCTAGTCCCGATGTACCCCGCCGTCGGCATGTCGATGTCCGTCTGAGTCAGAACCGTGGTAAATGCGTTTGCGATCGCCAAATCGTACGGTCCGGGTACGAGGATGGCGCCGATTAGCCCAGTGGCACTAGTCGCGACAGCCGTGAGGGCGTCCGTCAACCCGCCGCCGAGATCGAGACACGGTGTGTACGCGCGCAAGTTGCCGTCACTGTTACGCGTGGTGAACGTGTTGGCCCAATAGCCGGTGAGGATACGCGCACGGGGCGGCGTGATGTCTGCGACGGTCTTGTCCCACTGGTACGAGTCGTCAGCTTGATAGAAGCCCTTCAAGAGGTCAACGCCCATCTTGACTTCGGTCGTGCTGCCGTCAGCAACGTTGATTTTGAAGCGTGGGTCGCCCTTGTACGAGCGGAGGTCGCAGAGCTCCAAGGCTTCGATGAAGTCGGTCGCACGGGCAGCGTCATTTTTGAGCTCGATGCACATGCCGGAGCCCCGAATGGTCGCGCCGTCGACGGCATCGAGCGTTGTCGAGCCGTTGATGTCCGTGAGACCCTGCGAGGTCTCCGGAAGCGGAATTGCGTCAGTCCTTTGCAAGACTGAGACCTCCATGCCCGGCGCGCCGAGCGGGTGTCCACGGTTGGGACCCCAGCCGCGGATTTGAATGACACCATCCGTGTAGGCAAAGGCGTCATCAGAGTTGAGCGCATGGATCTGCAAGGTGATCGTGGCCTTGCCCCGAATGAGTTTGTCGATATTGGCAAGCGTGTTGGTCACGGTTTGTGCAGCGCTCTTCGCCGTGTCGGCGACGAACGTGATCACGTCGACCAGGGCTTTCTCGACCTTGCCGCCGTCGAGCGTGACGTTATTCGGGTCGAGCGGCCGTGGCTCGTACTCGAGGTAGCGGAAACCAGACTGGCCGAGGATGTCGAGGCGTACCGAACCGTTGGCGTTTTTTGCCGCCGCCGGAACGTCGTTGTTGCGGAGAATGATAGCGTCGAAGATCACTTTGTCGCCGGACACGTCACTGCTCGACATTGCCGCAAGGATGCGGTTGTAAGTCGCTCCGGGAATCAGGACGGGAAGGAAGGTCCCCGTTCCGTCGCCGGGATTCGAGAAGGCCCCGCAGCGACCGCTGAAGGCATCGAGCTCTTGGTTGAACAACGGATGCTTGAGAACGTGAATGAAGAGCTTTCGAACGTTCAGCGCATCCGTCTTGTTCTTGATGAGCAGCCACGCGTAATAGAGCGTCGGCGTGCCGTCCGGGTTGGTCTCCGCGATGCTACCCTTCCCGCTCCAGGTGAACGACTCACGCATCTGCTGCGTCTGCACCGGCGTGAGGAGCGGGAGGTCGTCAGAGCAAGCTCCGTCGACAATCGCCGGCGAGGTCACGTCGGCAGGGAAGTTCGGCGCCCCGCTGACCGTCAAGGTGAAATCGTCGCCGGTGCGCGAAGCTGACGCGGGCAAACCGTCGCTGCAGCTCTGGAAGTTCAGGATACGACCAAGGTTCAGGTCGTCGGCGGTCGTGGGCAGCGCTGAACTCGCTCCGCCGACGTACGTACACGTAACCGTGGGGCCGTTCGGAACGTGGAACGTGAAGGTCAAGGTGCCATTGCCGAATTCACCGCCCGTTACAGGGTAGCTCGTCGGCAACGTGAAAGTGACCGGCCCGCTCGGCGTCACGTGCGCACTGTCGCGACTGGGAGCCGTTCCGCTCGAACCGCCGGTTCCGCTCGAACCCCCGGTTCCGCTCGAACCCCCGGTTCCGCTCGAACCCCCGGTTCCGCTCGAACCCCCGGTTCCGCTCGAACCGCCGGTTCCACTCGAACCGCCCGTTCCACTCGAGCCGCCCGTTCCACTCGAGCCGCCCGTTCCGCTCGAACCCCCGGTGCCCGTGAATACGGGCATGGGGATCGGCGATTTAGGAACTGTTAGCACCGGAACATTCGAAGGTGGCGGAGGCGCAAGCGCCGGATCGAGTGCGCCCCAGTTGAAGTTATAGTGCCGCACGATCGTGTCGGGCTCGAGGTTGACG
Organism: Polyangiaceae bacterium; assembly: GCA_025936115.1. GTDB lineage: Bacteria > Myxococcota_A > Polyangia > Polyangiales > Polyangiaceae > PMG-095. The sequence continues at coordinate 22,757 of JAICTZ010000060.1, read as the reverse complement.
ATCCTGCCGTAGATGATCGCAGCGTGGCCGTTCGGCATCGCGGCTTGGAAGGAAACCGCTGCGGCTGGCGCGAAGAGCGCCCCGGTGAACGATCTTTCGACGGTGACGTTGCCGGCGCCGAGCTTGCCCAGCAGAAACTGTGGCACGCCGACCGTCGCCGCCTTCTCGATGCCGCGGAACGCAACATCACCCGTCAGGTAAAGCTGAACGGGGCCGTTCGTAGTGTCGAGTGCAAGCGTGGAAGACGCTTCGAGCGTGCCCGTCCCTTTGACGTAGTAAACGCCGGTGTGAAGGGTTAGCAGGCCCGTCGAGTTCACGTACAGTGAATCGTAGGTGCCTGGGGGGAGATCAAGCGTCTGGCCGATACCGACGTTGACGGGGCCGGCGGAAACTGAATTCGCATTGAAATGAATCGTCGTCGTGGTGGGGCTGCCGAACGCGACGTGAGCCAGCTTGGTTCCCGAGACGGTGGCCGAGGAAGAAATGGAGTACGTGTTGCCGGCCTTCAGGTTGCCCTGCACCGCGGATCTATCACCCACCGTGATGTCGTGGCCCGAAAAGATGTCCTGAACGTGCGCATCGAGCCCGATCGTTGCGTCGCTCGATGTTGTCGCAGTCAAGCCGGTGATATTCACTCGGTCTTTCAGCGTGGCCGAGTTCGCTGCACCGATGGTGAAGTTCTGGACAGCGGTGCCGCCGGGCAGCGTGAGCGTCAGCGAGAACGGCTGGAGGATCGCTTCTTCGGTCGAGCTCACGGCTTCCGTTCCGTGTTGCTCGGTCTGCCCGCCGCATGCGAACGTTGCTGCTGCCAAGAGAGCTATAGCTAGCCGTCTCATGGAGATGTCCCGGGACGCACGACCTGATTTTGGCTTCATCGGATTGACCCCTTCTTCAATTCGGACGTTCATGACTACTCCATTCGGCCTGCGGCCGAGCCAGTTGCGCGGCCGAGAGAGAGCCATGACCCCCACCCGTGGAAGCCCCTGTCCCCCTAAACGTGCAACTACCCGGGTTCTGCTACGTTTCGATCGGGTTCATACCGGCCCCCTGACGAATTCGGAAGCGCCCTTCGCATAGTCTTTTTTCAAGGGCTGGACCGATGGGGGCGTCAGGCCCGCGAATCATGGCGGGCTGCCAGCGACCCTGTGCCTTCCGTGTGAAGTGTCGACAGCTGGGGCATGGCGTCCCGGTCGCGGCAGCTGCGTGGTCGCCGGCTGCAAGGTTCCGGGGCGATTCGATCGTCATTTCCGCAAACAGCGCTCCGAGGCGTCCGAATCAAGGCCGGCCGGGCAAGACGAGCGGGGATGGTCGCGGCCCATGAGGAGACCGTCGATGCCGAAAGTTCGCGAAGTTTCTCTGGATTCACTTCGTGTGCGGTTGCACGCTTCGCGAGATCGAATACTGGATGAGGGCGAGCGGCTAAAGAACTAGCTCGGCCATGGCAACCCGGGGCAAAGGTCACGGCTCCGAATCTAGCCGAGCGCACACAAATCTCTCCATGCCCCCGCTCGCAGGTTTGTGACGGGCTTGACGCGCAACGGCGCAACGCCCGCTGTGTACCGCGACATTGCTGTACAAAACTCAACCGCGGAACCGAGAGCTTCTCGATTCCGCGGGAAAAGTGGTTGCGCGGGGGCGCAACACCCGCTCTATACGGAGTACCGGGTGCCGTTCGAGGGTAGCCCTGTCGCCTTAGCCCGCCTACCGACCCTCGTCGCTCGCATTCGGCGGTGCAGGAATGGTCCCTCAGCGGCCCCAAATCGCCGGCCGTGCTCCGCCTCAAGCGGCTGCAAAAGTTCAAGCGTCCGCTCCGCTTCCTTCTCCGCGTCCTTGACGAGAGTGTTGGCCTTGTTTCCACCTTTGCGTTCCCCGCTCGCCATTTGAAGCGTTGGCAGCCGCCCACCAGGCTGATCGGGTGACTTCTCGACGAGCTCGCCCGCCGGCTTCTTGCATCGAACGTTGGCGCAATCGATCGAGATCGCCATTCGCGAGCCCTTAACTTCCGGCCGGCCTGCCCCGTTACCCCTCACGGATGATGGTCTCGACGTGACGGTCGAAACACCTGCGTGAACTCACACTCTAACCCTTGACGGTAGTATCTCGACTACCTTACGTAGGACCGAGCATCGAACGAGGTGACGTCTCGAGGTGAGAACTCTCGGGCCTGCACCGGGGTCGGAACACGAACACGGGGTTACTTGGCTCGTACTTGGGACGGGAAGGGCGCGCGTGCGCCCGAAGGAAAGGACAGCCGGATGAAAGACGTACTCAGGCACATTTTCGAAAAGAAGAAGGCCTACCATCACCTGCCGCTCTTCGGATGGATGCGCGACGATCGGCTCGAGCCGACCGAACGCCTGGCGTTCTACCCTTGCATGGCGCACTTCATCTTGTCGTTCGGCGACTTGAACAAGTTCGTCCTGCGCGAGAAGCAGGCCGCCGATTCGTACCAGCAAATGGTGAACGCCCACACGCTCGAGGACGATCATCACTGGCCCTGGTACCTCGAGGATTTCGCGAAGCTCGGCTACGACACGTTGCTCCCGGCCACCGAGTGGATGCGTTTCCTCTGGGGCGAAGAAACCAAGGAAAATCGCATTCTTTCGGCGCGACTTACCGCGCTGGTCAAGGATACGAGCGGCGTCGAGCGGCTCATCATCATCGAAGCCATCGAGGAGACGGGCAACGTGCTCTTCGGCACGATGCTGCCGATCGCCCAAGCCATCGAGCAGGAGCTCGGCATCGAGCTTCGGTACTGCGGCAACTTCCACTTCGAGAAAGAGTCGGGCCACGCGGCGAACGCCGACCACTCGACGCTCGCTCGCGCGCAAATCAACGACGCGGAACGCGAACGGTACAAACGCTCGGTCGACCAGGTGTTCGCGGCGTTCGAGGCCTGGACCCACGAGCTCTTGCGCTACGCACTCGCTCATCCGGCGCCCGTGCGTTCGAAAGCGACGAGAGCGCCGTCGCAATCGGCGACGTGGGCCGTCGCCGAGCTCAGGAGCGAGCCCGGCCAGGTCAAGCGCAGCAGATCGGGCTGAACCGGCCGCGGGGCGCGCCGGGCTTCAACGCGGCCTGGCGCGCGCCACCGTCTCGATCATGCGGGGGATCGCGACGGAGATGAGAATGCCAAGGTTAGCGCGCTTGTTGTCGACGAGCATGCCCTGCAGGATCGGGCCGTGGTTCAGCACCGCGACCGTATGATTTCCCTCCATGTCGAGCAGGTAGAAGCGCGAAAGCGGGGGGAAGTTCGAGTCGGCGAGCGACGTTTCGAGTTCGATCGTGATGCGCGTGAAGAGCGCGACCGCGACCGGCTGTTGGTTGAAGCCGGCGAGCGATAGACCGGCCGAGCGCTCCCAGATGTCGGTCGCGACCAGACCGTCGCGCAAGATGTTGCGGAGGTCCAGAACCGCCGCTTCGAGGATTTTCGTGTCGATCATTGTTCTCCCGTGATGTTGAAAAAGCGAGCCTGAGTGCGAGTGCGGGTGACGAGCTAGAGCCCGCCGACGGTGACTTCGAGCGCGACCTTCAGCTGTTCGAGCGCCCGCGTCGACAGCGGTTGTTCGCCCACCGTGCCGAGACAGAAGCCTCCGCGCTCGGAGCGACCTTCGACCCAGGACATCATGTTGACCCCGAGCAAGAGCGCGCCCGCGGTGGCGTCGATGCCCGGAATCGTGCGCACGTTCGCCATCGCCCACAACATCGGTCCCACGAGCGCCACGTGCGCCTCGGAAATACCGTGTGCGGCGAGCGTGAGCCCGTTGTCGTCGGCGACGAACGCCCCCGTGCAGGGGAAATGATCGAGCGTCCACGCGATGAGCGCGTCCATGCGGTCGGACGGGTTGTCCGAGGTCTGCTCGAGCGGCGGCACTTCCTTCTGCGCCGGCGGTTTCGGCGCGGCGGCTACCGGCGCCAGCGGGGCGGCGCGATCCGCGATCGCTGGAGCCGGTCGCGCGCTGCGCCGCACCTTCTGCACGGCGCCGGACGCTCGCGACAACAGCAACGCGACGCTTTTCGGGTCAGTCCACGAGACGGATCGGTCCATCGTCACTCCCTCCTTGCTCGACGCCGAGACGTCCCTCGATCTCGGCGACCAAACCATCGAACACCGCTGCGGCCGGCGGCGGCCGGCGGCTCAAGAGGCCGAGCGGCACGCCCGCCCGGCTCGCCTCGAGGAACACGCTGTCACGTGGGATCGACGTTTCGAACACGTGATCGCGGTAGAGCTGCCAGAGCTCCTCGAGGCAGGCGAGGATCACCGGGTCGCGAAACGAGCCCATGTTGCTCGCGACGCCGAGGAGCGAGCAGGAGCTCCCCGTTTCGCGGAGCTGCGCGAGGAGCTCGAGCAGGCGCGGCAACGAGCGCAGGGCGAGCGGCTCGCACTGAACGACGGCGATCACGTGATCGACGGTCTCGAGCACGAGCCGCGTCATGCCGCCGAGCCCCGCCGGGGTATCGAACAGCACGAGGTCGTAGTCGTCTTGCGCGCGCTCGACGAGGCGCTTCACGACTTCGCTGGCCCGCGCTTCCTGGGCGAAGCGATCGACGTCCATCGCTTCGACCGTGCCCATCGGCAAGAGATGGAGCTCCGCCAAGCGGGTCTTCACGATCTCGGGCAGCTCACCGTCGTGCACGCTTGCCGCGAGGCCGGGCCGCTCGGAGACGCCGTCGAGCGAGAGGCCGATTGCCCCTTGCGGGTCGGTGTCCACGAGCAACGTGCGCAAGCCCCGCCGAGCGAAAGCGTACGCGGAATTCAGGGCGGTGGTCGTTTTGCCGACGCCGCCCTTGAGACTGGAAAATGCGATCGTGTGCCTCATTTCGGATACCCCAACCGGCGCAGATGTTCGAGATTCGCTCGCACGAGCTGTGAATTCGGCTCGAGCTCGGAGAGCTCGCTGAGTGCGCGCACGGCGTCGGCGTAGCTCCGCTGCATGAGCAAGCGGCGTGCTTCGGCCGTGAGCTCGACGACGCGGCGCGCGAGCTGCTCCTGCGTGAACGTCGCGGCCTCGAGCTGTCGCGGCGAGAGCGGCGGCGGCAGCGACACCTCGCCTTCGTCGATTCGGCGCAGCGAGTCGAGCATGAGCTCGTGCAAGCCCTTGAAGATGGTGCGCTCCTTGGCGGACTCGGCGTGCGGACCGATGCGCGCGCGCATTTCCGGACGAATCAGCCGCGCGAACGCTGCTTCCCCCGAACCCATGCCGTCGAAGGCCGTCCACACGTCACCGCCCCGCACCTCGATGACGCCCATGTCGTCGTCACCCTGGCTGATGACGACCACTTGCGTCGCGCCGGACATCGCCAGCATTTGAATGAAGTCGACGGGGTTGAAGTTCGCGCGCGAGTGGATGGAGGACGGCCGGACGCCCCGCGCGAGCAACACCAGCGTTTCTTCGGGGATGGGCCGCGGCACGCTCGTGACCCCGCTCGGCAAACACACGTCCGCGTCGTCGGCGAGCGCCACGAGCAGCCGCCCCGCGCGCGCGGCGAGCTGCTCGATCGCATCCTCCGGAGCGCCCGGCAGCGAGCTCGCGTACACGACGAAACCGAGCTTGGCGCCGTCCCACGCCTGCTCGACCTCTTCCCACGTCGCGGCGCCGATGGCGCTCACGTTCGCCTGCGCCGCGATGACACGCAGGCAGCGCAACCGTTCACGAAGCTCGGGATCCGCCACCACCGAGAGGCTCATCCACTTATCGGCTTTCGCCCTGGGCCAGCGAGCGGCGGAACATCACTTCGGCCGCGCGATCGCGCGGGCGCAGCTTGAGGCACGTCTCGAACGCTTCCGCGGCGTCCGTGAAGCGCCTCTGCACGAAGAACGATGTCCCCTGCGCGAACGTCTCCTTGTATCGCCGATCCTCCTCAGTCTCGTAGACACGGCCGATCGCGCCGAGCGGGCGGCTGCGCGCCGTCTCGGGACTCGCCTCCGGCTCCGGGCGCGGCGACTCACGCACGTCCGCGGACGGCGTGGTCGGGGGCTCGTCGTGGGTCCGAAACCCTGAATTCGGCGGCTCGACGCGCGGCGCCGTCGCCTCCACGCCGGAGATGCGCGGCGGCTCCACGCCGCAATAGACGCCCACGAGCACTTGCAGGGTCCGGAGCTGGCCGAGCGGACACATCTGCGCGATGTCCCCGTACGTCGACACGCCGTCGACGTAGCGGGCGAGCAGCACGAGGTCCGGCGAGCGCGCCGCGGACGCGGGGATCGGCGTGGCCACGCGGTCGAGCCCGCCGAGGCGCTTCGCGTACGTACCTACCAAAAATTCTTTGATCTGATCGATGCTCTTCTGGAGCTCGCGATCGCCCGGCGCTTCCGAGCGCGCACGGTAGAGGGCCGCGAGCGTCTCCTCGTAACGCTTCTCCCGGAGCAACGCGACGATGTCCGCGCGCACCGAGCCGACCTTCTGAAGGGTCTCGCCTTCAGGTCCTATTGCCACGAGTGCTTCGCCTCCCCGCATGGTGCTGAGTCATCGGCGCGGTCCCTTCGCGCAGGGTCCGAGGATAGCTCAACCGGGACACAGAACGCTAGTCGGACCCGGAATCGACCACCCATTTTCCTATCCCCCCCCTACGGGTCCTCAGCCCTGAGGGTTAACCTTTTCCGGGCGCCAAAATCCGGGATTTTGTTGAGTCCGGAGGGGGCTCTCGCACCATCCCCTACAGGGGAGCCTTCGGGCCCTCGAGGGTCCCTCGTCGCCCTCTCGTGTCCAGAGCGATTCGAGCGCCGGCGCACGGAATAGGTGCATCGTCACTTTCGGGACGCGGCGCTGGTTGGCAGCTACCGCTGGTGAATCACATTCACGCGCGCGCTTGACGACGAACTTTACGACAATTACCGGTTCCGCCATGGAACGCTCTCAAGGGGCCGCGATCCTGGCGGTGGCGCTGTGTGTTTGTTACGGCTGCGGAGGTGACGACGACTCGGGCACCGGAGGCACGGGTGCTGCCGCCGGCCGAGGAGGCACGGGTGGACACGCCGGCGTCGCGGGAGCTGCTGCAAAAGGCGGCGCCCAGAGCAATGCAGGCAGCGCGGGAACCATCGGGGTCGGCGGACGCGGTGGCACCTCGAACGGCGGCGTGGGCGGCGTCCTCGACGGTGGACGCGGCGGCACGGGCAACGGCGCGCGCGGCGGCACGTCGAGCATCGGTGGGAGCGCTGGAGAAGCGGACGGCGGACAAGCGGGCGCCGGACGAGCGGGCGCTGGACAAGCGGGTGCCGAAGGGGGAGCTAGCCCCGGCACCGGCGGCGGGGACGGCGGCGCGGGAGAACCCGGCGCGGGCAGCGGCGGTGAAGGCGGGCAAACGTGCATACCCGGCGCCAACCTCATCGAGAACGGCGGCTTCGAGGACGGCAATTTCGCGTTTGCCACCGAGTACGCACTCGTCACGGCGCCGGACCAGCTCGACGACACCGACCAGTGCATCGTCGCGCCGGACGCGAGCGTCGTCCGTGAAGGCGCGACCGACTGGGCAGAGTTCGGCGATCACACGAGCGGCAGCGGCCAGATGTTCATTTGCGACGGCAGCGTTTCCGGCGACACGTACGCGTGGTCGCAGACGGTGACCGTCGAGCCGCACCAGCGCTATGCGCTTCATTTCTGGTTCGCGAGCGTGGAGGCGAGCGCAACCTTCTTGCCGAGCTTCCAGCCGTTTGCCGATGCGGTGGCCATCGGCGACCCGCTCGAGGCGGATTCGAGCGGCGCGTGGACCGAGTACACCGGCTTCTACCAAGCCGGCGACGATACGACGGTCACGCTCTCCATCGTCGACACGAGCACCGAAGGCGCGCAGAACGACTTTGCGCTCGACGACGTGTCGCTCGCACTCACGTGCACGCCGTAACCGGCGACGCTACGGCGAGATCGTGACGGACCCCGCGTCTAGCGCGATCTCGTAGTAGCCGTGGTCGTCCCACGTGAGCTCGGTGCCGCACTGGGTGAGCGTGCCGCCGTCGACGGTCACGCGCAGGTACATGTTCGGCGGGAAGTGCTCCGGCAGCGTCCAGGAGTAGGTGATGTCGCTGCCGGAGGTGACCGGGGTGGCGCTCGATACCGCTTTTTGGGCACGCCAATACGCGCCGATGGCCGTTACGGTATCGACCCAGACGTTGCCGGCGTCTCGCTGGTCCTTGGAGTACGTGATGGCGGCGACGGCTTCGGAGATTTGAACTTCGTGGTAGCCGTAGTCATTCGGGCCGAAGCCGTGAATGAGGATGGTGTCCCACTTGCCGCTCGTCGCCGTGGCATCGGTGAGCTCGTTGAATCCGCCGGGGCCGGCTGCTAGCTGCGAGTTCGTGGCGTCGGGCACGCCGTTGTCGGGTCCGTTCGAGATGTGACACGGGAGATTGAAGGGGTCCGAGTTCGAGTTCGGCAGGACACCCCCCGAGCTCGAAACGCCACGATTCAACAAGAAGCGCGTCGACGCATAGGCGTCCCAACCCGTATCGCCGTTGGGCGCCGCCATCGAATAGATGCCGTCGAGACCGTACTCCGAGACGAGTTGCGCGGTGCATTGGTCGATCTCGGTGACGGGGTCTTGGGTGCCTACGGCGTTGCCGAACGAGCACCCGTTCCCGTCCGCGTTGCAATGGTGGATGGTGTGGTTGCCGAGCTCGTGGCCGTCGGCGTGCGCCGTGTGCCAAACCTGATTGCTCCCCTCCGTGCTGCACACGAGATAGAACGTGAGCGGCACGCCGACAGCGTTGAGATCGGGGTAGTGCGCGACCATGGACGCAAGGTTGTCGTCGAAAGTCCAGGACAGCGCGCCCTTGAAGCCGGCCCAGTTGATGACCTTCATGTTGCCGGGTGTGCCGCTCGGTCGAGCGCCCGTGGTCGGAGGCGCGTGCATGATGGATTTGCCGCCGACCGATGCCGCTGCCTTGGTGCACACGGTATCGACGGGACCGGCGCCCGCTTCTGCGCCGGCGCCGCCCTCACCGGACGCGGCTCCGACGCCGGCTTCGCCCGCGACGCCGCCGGACGCGCCACCTTCGCCAGCCATGCCCGCCGACATCCCGCCCTCGCCCATTTGATCGGTGCCCCCGGTCATGCCGCCGCCGGTGCCGCCTGTCGTGCCGCCACCTTTGCCGCCGGTGCCGGCCTTCCCGCTCGAGCCGCCTTTGCCCCCGTTCGCGCCGGCACTGCCACCCTTCGCGCCGTCACCGCCGCTCGAACCGCCGGTGCTCGAGCCGCCCTTCGCGCCCGCTCCAGCGGTGCCGCCCGTCGTTCCGCCGCTGCCGCCGGACCCGCGGTCACCGAGGTTCGGTGGATCCGTGCACGCCACGTAGAGCGTGGCTACGGCCAACACCGAAAGACCCCGCGAGCTCCGTAGCCCCGCACCTCGAACGAACAAACCGCGACCGAAGACTCCCATTCAGCTAGTGGCTCCTTTTGCGCCCTCGCTCACTCTACGCGCGCGCAGAACGACGCGCACAGGATTTCGAGCCGCGAAAGTCAGGTGAGTCGCACTCACTCCCACATAGGAGTCACGCGTGCGCTCGATGAAATGACCCGCGTATGGCCGGCGCTCTGATGCCCGCGAGTGACCCCCGGCTGCAGGTCAACGCGAACGCGCAATGGCGCGACGTACATTCCGCGAACGATCCCGTCCGTGAACGCTCAACCGAACGACGCGAGCCTCAGGTCGGCTCTCTTCGATTTTCCACCGGGCCTCGTCCACCTCTACGGGACGACATCGAGCTACCGGGCAATCCCCTGCTCCGCATGATCACCGACGCCCGGTTCAAATCGCTCAACGTCACGAGCGTGCACTCCTCCTCGGCGCTGCCGGGCGCCATGTTCGGTCCCTCGAGCTTTCTCGGCTTGGATTTCGGCAGCCTGCGCGGCGCGAGCGCCGAGTATGTCTTCGACGCGACGCAGGCACGCGCGGGTATCGATACGATCCTCGCGAACGCGGGTTTGGGGTAGGCTCGACGCTCGACGGCATTGACGAGGCTCGGAGCGCGAGCACAGAATCACGCTTTGGTTGGAGGAAGAGCGTGAAAAGAAAGCTCACTTCGATCCTCGGTCTCGGGGTTTACGTACTCGCCGCGGTCGCGGGCGCCCTCCCGGGGTGTGAAGCGGACCCCGGTGGCGACGGCGCCGCGGCCGGTAAGAGCACGACCGGAGGAACGGGATCGGCGGGCAAGAGCACAACAGCCGGCGCTGGCGGCAAAGCGCCGGGCGGCGGCACAGGAACGACGGCCGGTGAGAACGGCGCAGGCGGCTCGGGCCAGGGCGCTGTCGCCGCGGGGGGACGAGCGGGGAACAGCGGTGGATCGAGCGCCCACGGCGGCCACGGCGGAACGGCGGGCGGAAATGGCGGCAAGCAAGGCGTCGCGAATGCAGGTCACGGCGGCACCGGCGCGACGAGCGCGGGAGGTGACTCACCCGCCGGCTTCGGCGGTGATGAGACGACGAACGGCGGCGCAGGCGCAGGCGGCACGTGCGAGAGAGTGGTCATCACCGTAACCCCCGTCGTGCCGACCGTCGAGCTTCTGGTCGACACGTCGTCGAGCATGTTCGAGACGCTGCCGACGACGTGGTCCCTCTTGAAAGCCGCGCTGATGGATCCGAGCGCAGGCGTCGTGAAACCGCTCGAGCACCAGCTGCGTTTCGGCTTCCTGAGCTACGAAGGCCACCTCGCATCCTCCGAGACGGACCCTGCGTGCGCGACGATGACGGCGGTCGCGCCTGCTCTCGACAACTATGACGCGATCGACTCCGCCTACACGAGCGTCGGGGCGAGCTACAATCCGTCGTCGCCGCCTTTCCCACAGTGGGAAACGCCGACGAACTACGCGCTAGGCTACGCGACGAGTCTGCTCCTCGCCGATCCCGACGCGGGGCCCAAATACATCTTGCTCGCGACCGACGGGAACCCGAACACCTGCGTGGTCGAGGCCCCGAAATGCGGGCAAGATCAAGCCCTCAGGGCGGCGCAAGATGCGTACGGGGCGGGCGTCGGGCTCATGGTGCTCGGCGTGGGCGACATCATCAATCAGCCGAATTCGGGCTGTCCGGCGAGCGAGCGCTGCGGCAATCTCCACCTGCAGGATCTGGCGAACGCGGGCGTCGGCGCGCCCGTCCAGCCGCCGCCGGGTTGCGACGATCCGACTTCCAGCTCCTGCTCGGCCAAATACGAGGCCTGCAGCAAAGGCACGCTGACCGCGAGTTACACGCCGGACGCGCCCGACGCGGGCTACCCGTTCCAAGTCGATACGACTGCTGCGGACGCAGCGACCGAGCTCGTCGCCGCGCTCACGTCGCTCCTCAGCGGCGCGCTCTCGTGTACGATTCCGCTCGACGGCGCGACGCGGACGACGCACCTCCGAGTGACGGTCGGAACCACGCAGCGGGTGGAGGGCGATGCGGACGGTTGGGTACTCGAGGACGACGGGCAGCACCTCACGCTGAACGGCCGCGCCTGCGTCGATTACAAGGCGCTTCAGCCACTTTCGGTCGACGGCCCCTGCCGCTGACGTTCAGCGCTCGAGCGCAACCTCGACCGGGGTCGCGCCGAACACTTTCGTGAGCACGCTCGGCTCCGCAACGCCGAGCTCGCGCGCCGAGACCCGCGTCCCGCCGCGCGCCTCGTACGCGTAGAGGTGCGGCTCGAACGCCATGCCGTGCTGCCGGAGCACGCGCACGGCCGCCGTCACGGGTACTCCACGCTCACCTATTTCGCCTGCCACGCACCGTGACATCGGGGGTCCCTGGTCCTAGGCTCGGTCGCATGACGAAACTGAAGCTCACGTATTTCGACGCGCCGACCAGCCGCGGTGAAGAGTGTCGGCTCGCGCTCTTCGCGGCCGGCGTCGACTTCACCGACAATCGCATCGCGCGGGCAGATTGGGCGAGCCTCAAGCCTACGATGCCGTTCGGGAGCCTCCCCGTGCTCGAGGCGGAAGGCAAGCCTCCCGTCAGCCAAAGCAATGCGATTCTGGCGTACGTCGGCCGCCGCTACGGACTCTTGCCCAAGGACGAGTGGGAGGCGTTCCGGCTCGAATCCCTGCTCGGAGCCTGTGAGGATCTACGGACCGCCATCAGCGCTACTTTCGGCATTCAGGATCCGGAGGAGCTCAAGCGGCGGCGCGCGGCGCTCGTCGAAGGTCCGCTGCGAACCTGGGCGGGCAACATGGAAAAGCAGATCAAAGGCCCGTTCGCCGGCGGCCCGGAGCTCAGCGTCGCGGACCTCAAGCTCTACGTGATCGCGACCTGGTTCAAGAAAGGCGCGCTCGATCACGTCCCGACCGACGTGCTCGCGCCGTTCCCGAAGCTCGAAGGTGTGCATGCGAACGTGAGCGCGCATCCGAAGATCGTCGCGTGGTACGCGCGCAAAAGCTGAACCGCGAGTACGGGTTTCTCCGTGCCCCGGTGACGGGCGGCTGCGCTCTCGACACATTTCGAGCCGAAAAAGTTACGGGAATGAAGCCGCCCGCACGAGCGCCAAAAGCGCGTGCGCCGTGACGTCGATTTGCAGAAAAGACGCGACGGGAGAAATCGGAAAAGCGCCGCTCACGGCGGCGGCGTCGAGCGCGGGCGCGTATTCGGCGCCCGTCAGCTGGTGAGCGAGCACGAACTCTCGCGCGAGACGCACGGCGGCGTGTTCCTCGGGTGTGACGGCGACGGGGGCGAGCGCTTCGATGGTCGCGGCGGTGCGCGCAATCTCGGGCACGACGGGGCCGACACCGCCGCGGTGCGGAGGGCTCGTGCGCACACAGCTCGCGAGCCGCGCAGCGGCACGCCGCACGACGGGCTCGTCACGGCGCGCGTGGGCGGCGCTGAGTGACCACGGCGCGTACGGCTCGTCGTCGAGGCGCGCGACGACGGCGCCGTAGAGCGCTTCAGGTGCGCGCGGACCGAGCGCCGTGACGACTTGGCCGGCGTACCAGGGCGCGGCGGCGAGCTCCGGCGCGCGCGCGAGCTCTTCGAGCTTCGCCGTGCAATCGATGTCCGCCAGGGCACACAGCGCGAGCGTGCCGGCGAGGAGCGGCAGAGAATTCGGCAACGCCACGCGCGAGTCGCCGCGAAGCCCGCGGCGGAGCTCGTCTTCGAGCCAGCGCTTGGCGCGCACCGCGGCTCCGCGCGCCGTGCTCTGCGCGAAGAGCGCGCGCACCAAGATGGCGACGCGCCCGTGAAACATCGGTGGATCGGCGATGCCCTCGCCCGTCGTGGGCTCGAAGCCGAAATCGACGTGCGACTCGTGGACGCGCGCTCCGAGCCACGACGCGGCCGCGGTGATCGGTTCGGAGGCACGCGGTGTCAGCTCTTGCAGCCGCGCAACGACGCGTGAGGTTTCGAACGCGAAGAGTCCGTCCTCGGGCCAGGCGTCGCGCTCGAGTCCCGCCTTGTCGGCGAGTGCTTCCAGGAAATCCTCGGGAGCGAGCGCGTGCTCGCGCGCCACGTCCGGCAAGAGGGAGCCGCGTGCGTTCGTTGCGACGAGCGCGAGACCGTGCGTCCCGATTTCGAGCTCGGTGACGGCGCTCGCGGGGTCGAGCCGTCGCGGCGAATGCGGGTACGACACCTGCGCGACGAGACGCCCGCGTGCGGCGTCGGGCACGCCGCCGAAGCGCGGATCGCCGAGCGCTTGCACGAAGGCTCGTCCGAGCCGCACGCCGGGCTCACCCTCGGTCGTACCGGAGCAGCCGACGAGCCGCCCGTCGAGATAAAATGAGACGATCGGCGTCGCGTCGGGCGCGCGCGCGGGGAGCGCCCAGCGCCCGAGCTCGACTTGCCAGGCGAGGAGGACGCGCAACGCTGCTTTGACGTCCGCGCGCTCCTCCGCCGTGAGCGGCGCCGGCAGCGCCTGTAGCGGAAATTCCGCGCTCATGCGCCCGCGGGACGCCGGCGCGCGCGCCACGCGAGGGACGCCCCGAGGCCGACTTCGTCGAGCGCGCCGAGGATTTCGCCCTCCATCACGTCCGCGATCACGCGCCGCTGCGTGTCCGAATCGAGCACGCCGAGCGCCTTGGCCGCGCCGCGCGCGCTCACCGGCGCGTCGCGGCCGAGCCAAAACTCCTCCTCGATGCCCATCACGAACTCGGCGACACGATCGGCGAGCTCCTGGCGCTCGGGCAACGTGAAGAGCGGCGCGCGATACGCCGCGTAGTACCAGCCGAGCCGCGCGTGGTGCACCTCGTCCGCGACGAGCGAGCCGAAGAGCGCCTTCAGCACCGGATCGGTCGCGCGCCGCCGGCACTCGGTGAGGAGGGCCGCCGCGAGCGTTTCACCGATGGCGGCGTACTTGAACACCAAGAAATCCACGTTCGCCTGGTTCGTCGCAGCCGGCACGTTCGCGGCAATCGCCTCATGCTCGATCAGCACGCTCACGGGCTCCCCCGCGCAGAGCTCCGCCATGCGCAGGCAATACTCCGCGTGCCGAATTTCGTCGCTGCCCACGCGCGTGGAAGCGGCCACGATATCGAGCGGAGCGCCCGTGAACGCGAGGCCCGCCGTGATCTGCGCGAAGAGTCCGACCGCGCTGTACTCGCCCATCGCGAGCTTCGTGAAGAGGTCGCGAGCGAGCGCGAGCGCCGGCTCCGCGTAACGCTCGCGTTCGAAATCCTCCCACGGAATCGGCTTCGAAACGCGCGCGAGCTCGCCGCGCAGCGCGCGATCGTGATGCCGCGCGAGCGCCGTCTTGCTCTTCGAGCGCCGCACCTCGACGGTGCCGAAGCTCACGGCGTGCCCCGACCGCTCCCGCCGAACGCTTCGGCGGCGAGCACGAAGAAGCCCGCGCGCCCCTGATTTCCGGCGTTGCCCGCAGCGCCGCCCTGCCCGCCTTGCCCGGCACCGGCCGTCCCGCGTCCCGACGCACCGCCGAGACCGTCAGCACCCGACGTGCCGCTCACACCGCCGTCGTTGCCGAAAGCTGCGATCGCGAGCGCGATGAACGTCCCGCCGCGCCCCATCACGCCACCTTGCGACACACCGCCCGCTCCCGCGCCCCCGGCTCGGCCCCCTTGGCCGCGACCACCGCGACCGCCACGGCCACCGCGACCAGCGCTTCCGCCGAGGCCGCCCGCACCACCCGTGTTCGGCGTTGCGCCCGTCCCGCCGCTTCCGCCGAACGCTCCGACCGCGAGCACGAAGAACCCGCCCGTACCCATCACGCCGCCCGTCCCCACGCCGCCGACGGCACCGCTCCCCCCGGAGTTCCCGCCGCCTTTCGCGCCGCTCCCACCCGAGCCGCCCGTCGTGCCGCCGGCGCCTCCCGCGGCGCCGGGACCCGAGCCGCCGTCGGTACTCTCCGATTGCCCGCCGCACGCGGTGAGCTGCGACGGAATCACGCACGCGACCGCCGTACCGATCGCGAGTTGAGGAACGAAACCCGTTTTTCGCGTCATGCCGCTCTCCCGAGAGGTGGAGTGTACCGCAGAGGGCGACGGACGGCGAACGCTACGGCGTGTGGGTCGTGTTCGTAGCGGGCACGGGCGCGTCCGTCGCGGGTGCGGGCGCGTCCGGTGCGGATGCGGGTGGAGTCGCAGGTTCGACTACATCACGGCTGAGAGGAGTCTCGGCGGGCGGCTGCGGCGGCTGGCCTTCCTTCAACGCTGGCTTCCACTGCGCGCCTTCGTGCTCGAACTTGTCCTTGAGCTCTTTGCACTTCGAAGTTTCGTAAAAACCGTACACGGCCGAAACGGCATAGAGCACGCCGTAAGCGGCATGCAGCGACATCAAGAGCTTCTTTTGCTCGTCCGTGTATTGAGGGGACGCGCTGACGAGGCCCACGTTCAAGCCGGAGGCGACGACTCCCGTTGCGTCCGCAATCGGCCACGCCGGGCTCGACGTGCAGTCGGGGACGTGCGCGTGGCTTCTTCGTCCGAGACGTCGCTCGGCGGCGTGTTGACGAAGATGAAGGAGCAGGCGGTGTCGAGAGCCAGCAAGCAAATAACCGCGCCGAACCGTCGCCGCCCGCAAGGCACCCGTGCTTTCCGCCACACTGACTTAGTCGCAGTCCTCACCAGGAGGCTTGAATCTCTGGCCCCGGTGTCTCTTGCACCACCAGTACTCCGCATAGTGTTCACTTGGCTTCTCCCTGAGCCTCTTTCCCCGCTCGTCGATCAAGTACGCCGTCCCACTACATTGCGCCTCTGGTGGAGCGCACTCTTCCCACCGCTTGGGATCACAGTCCTCGCATACCAGCGTCCGCCCTCCACTGGCGTAAAAACTGAACGCGGCGTTGAAAATAGGGTCGGTAATTTTCCCGCTCCGAAGATCCAAGAACCCGATCTTGCCATCCTTCCGGTAGCGAACGACACTCAGAGGCAGCAAGGATTCGGCAACACCCTCTATCGTCAAGGCTTCGACCTTTTGTTCATAGCGCGAATCCACGTAAAAATACCCGCCTTGGTGCGTATCTTCCCGAAATTCCTCCGCCACGAGCGCGAAGCCAGAAGGGGTAAACTCGATTGGCTCCGAATGGATGAACGGGATGACCTCGCCGCCGCCTTTGCGATTGCACCCGTAGAGTGAGCTCGCGCCGTTGCACAGGCGGCTTTGGTGAAACCGCTGCTCCAGGGGTTCTCCGTTTTCACCGACGAGAACCCGAAACCGGTCGTGACAGGCACTGCCATCGTCTCGCGGGCAAACGTAACGTGCGGGCTTGGCAAAGCAGACGAGTCCGACGCTATCGTTCGCCGAGTCTGAAGCCAGGAAACGGGCGTATTGTGCCGCATCATTGATGGGAGTGCACTCCGAAGATTCCGACAGTTGCAGAGGTTCCGGAACATTGCTTCGTGTAGCGCCAGCCTTCCGTGACCGCGTCGAGCTCGCCGGACTCGGCCCGGCCTCACTCGTGTCTTGTCGTTCTAGGCGTGGCGAACCCGTGATGGGCGCCGCCGTGTGAATCGATGGCCGCGAGCAGCCAATGCCTGCCATGCACGCGCACCAGAGCCAGCGAGCTCTTCCTACGTGTCCCATCTGTTACCTCACCGTCCACGGGTTCGGAAGCGTGTATCGAATAAATCGCACCTTGGTGAGCGCCGCTGAATTGTTCGCCGGAAAAGATGCTTCTCGTGTGGATGGTCTCAAACCGAAGTTGTCGTGAGCCTCAATCAAGTCTGTTTCGGAGGTCATGATCGCAGCATGTCCAGACGCGTCGACATATGCTCGTTGTTGCGCGATGATGTCACCCCTCATCGGAGCGCTGCCTTGGGAAACCAATTCAAAATCTGCAGGAAACCAACCGCCGGCGCACAGCAACACTACCGCAGACACCCGAAGCCTGATTTTCCGCCCACCATTTAGTTCCGCTCCCGCCGATCGGTCGAAAGTTAGATAGCGTGAGTCACTATTTCATCTTGGGGGCACAGTCCAGTGATTTCGCATACCGCGCGGTATGATGCTCGCCCCGCAAGCTCATGCCACCCCGAAGGTTGGACGTGCAACAACCACGACCTAGGGCTCGGCCTTAACTTTGTACTAAAATCGCCGCCCGAAGTGCCGCGAGCTGCCCACGTCGTCGGCGTCGACTCCATATCTACGGTGGCGCTACAAACACGCGCTCAGCAAACACACGCCGCCAGCACACTTCTTCCCGCACGCGCCGCAATTATTTTTATCATTCGATAGATTGAAACAGCCGTTCGAACAACTCGTAAATCCCGAGTTGCAGCTCCGCCCGCAAACGCCGTCCGTACACGTAGCGACGCCGTTCGTCGGCGCGGCGCACGCCATGCAGTTGGCACCGCAGTGCGTGGGGTCGCTGCTTGCGTCGACGCAGCTGCCGCCGCAGTTGGTGAGGCCGGATTGGCAGGTGAAGCCGCAGACGCCCTTTTCGCAGGTGGGGGCGGCGTTGGCCGGCGGGGTGCAGACGGCGTCGGTGCAGGCGCCGCAGTGTGACGTGTCGTTTTGGGTGTCGACGCAGGAGCCGGAGCAGTTGGTGGTGCCGGCGTCGCAGCTCGTGACGCAGTTGCCGCCGGCGCAGACTTCACCCGTTTTGCAAGTCTTGTCGCAGCCGCCGCAGTGGCCGCGATCCGATTGGGTGTCGATGCACGCGCCTGAACAGTCGGTGTAGGCGTTGTTGCAGCGGACGCCGCAGGCTTTGGCGGCACAGACGGCGCTGCCGTTTTGCGGCGCCGGGCATGCCTGGCCGCACTTCCCGCAGTTGTTGGCGTCGGAGCGCACGTCGATGCAGGCGCCGTGACAGGCGACGAGGCCGCTGTCGCAAGCGAACCCGCACGTTCCGTCGCACGTGGCGTGGCCTTGCGCGGGCATCGGGCAGCTCGTGGCGCAGTCGCCGCAATGCGCGGGATCCGCGGTGAGATCGACGCACTCGTCGTCGCAGTCCTCGAGGCCCGCGGAGCAGCCGACCATGCAGCTGCGGTTCGAGCAAACTTCGCCGCTCGCACAGGCGCTCCCGCAAGAGCCGCAGTTTTTGGGGTCGAGCGCCGTGTTGACGCAGCGGCCGTCGCATTTCGCGTAGCCGTCGTCACACGCGATGTCGCACGCGCCCGCGTCGCAGATCGCAGCGCCGTGGGCGGGCGTCGTGCACGCGCCGTCGCAGGCTCCGCAGTGCGCGGGGTCCTCCAACGTATCGACGCAGACGCCGTTGCACTCCGTGAAGCCGTCGTCGCACGTGACTTCACACGTTCCGTCGCTGCAGCCGACGCTGCCGTGCCCGGGCGCGCGGCACGCCGTGTCGCAAGCTCCGCAATGCGCGACCGACGACGAGGTGTCGACGCAGTTACCGCCGCAGTTCTCCTGATTTTTCGGGCATGCGCTCTGACAGGCTCCGGCGGCGCACACCGAACCCACGTCACACGGCGGCTCGCACGCCCCGCACGCCGCCGTGCTCGCAGCGGCCCCCGTGCAAGCGCCGGTTTCACAACTGCCGTTCGTGCACACCGCGCGGCCGTCGGCGCCCGGCGGGCAGCGCACGCCGCACGCGCCGCAGTTTTCCGCGTCGCTCGTCAGATCGATGCAGGCGGAGCCGCAGAGCGTGAGCGGAATCGGCGTGTCCGGGCAGCCGGCGCGGCAACGGCTGTATTGGCAATCGGCGAAGCCGTTGAGTGGTTTGGTGCAAACCGTGCCGCAGCCGCCGCAATGCTTGGGATCGGACGTGGTGTCGGGGCATTCACCGCCGCAATGGGTGAAGCCTTGTCCGCAGCCGGAGCTCGTGCCGGCCTCACCGTTGCCCGCGGCCCCGACCTCGGAAGGCGGCACGCACTCGTTCGACGCTCGATCGCAGACGTAGCCCGCGACGCACGCGCCGTGTGAATCGCAAGGCCGGCCGGCGAGATCACCCGTGAGATCCGTGGCGCAGCCCCACCCGAACGAACCCGCAAGGGCGAGCCAAGCGAGCCCGACGCGGACGAGATGCGCCGAGCGATGCCGGGCGAACCGTGACATCAGAACGCCCCCATGAACACACCCGCGCAACCGGTGCCGTCGCAAGCGGCCGCGACCTTCGCTTTCTCGTGCGGCATGAACTCGATGGCGAGCAGCGCGCCCCCGGCGACGGCGAGCGCGCCGCCGACGCCGAGGAGCACGCGCGCGGCCGTTTGCCGGCCCTGCTCGCGCTGATAAGCCTCGTGGTACGCGATCTGCGTCGGGGCGCGGTGCGCGTCGTTGTCGGCCCCGCGGCGCGCGAGCTCCATGCCGCCGGAGCCGATCAGCGTCGCTCCACCCGCGCCGAGCACCACCCACGGCCAGGGGCCGAAGTCGAAACCGGCGGACCGGCGTTCGGGCGTGGGGTGCGGCGGAGGCGGCATCGGTTTGGCCGCGCCCGAGTCGGTGCGCGCGGCAACGTCGAGCGGCACCTCCACCTCGCTCGCGTGCTTCGGCTCGAGCTCGTAGTCGCGCGCGACGGCGGCATAACCCTCGCGGGTTAGAGAAAGGCGATGTTTGCCCGGCGCGAGCTCGCCCGTCCACGGCGTGACGCCGCTCGGCTTGCCGTCGACGCTGAGGAACGCTCCAGGCGGCCGCGACGACACCGTGAGTTGCTGCACCCCGCGTGCGGCGAGCACGCTCTCGAGGTCGGCGATGCGGCCGTGCACGACGCCGGCGTTGAGCGCGGCCGGCTCGCGCCGGAGGTATTCGCGGTAATATTTCAACGCTCCGGCGGGGTCGCTCGCGAGCTCGTAGGCGCGCGCGATGTTGAACGAAAGCGGAGCTCGCGGCGCGAGCTCGTCGGCGGCTTGAAACTGAGCGACGGCTTCGTGGTATTGGCCCGCGTCGAACGCGGCGGCGCCGGCTTCGTAATGTTTGCGCGCCTCCCGCTCGCGGTCGACGGACGACGAGGGCGGCGGCGCGGCTACGGGGTCCGCGACCGCCGGTGCCGCAACCGTGAGCCATGCCACGACCACGGCGCCGAGTACGGAGCGCGAGCCCATGAGCGCGGACCGGGCGAGCGTCGTCGAGGAATGCGTCATTCAGTACGGATTCATGAGTCGGAGGCCGTCGGGAGCGGAGCTCGAGCGGAGCGCTGGGGTCGCCGTGGGGGGCGCAGCGGGACGCGCGCGCGGTGCGTTCTTTTTCGGGTTCGCCTCGGGACGGGCCGTAGCCGGCGCGACCGGAGCCGACGGAGCGACGGGCGGCGCGCCGACGGGCACCACTTCCGGCACGACGGGCAGCTGAGCGACGGGTGCCGCCGGACGAGCGTGCTCGGCCGCGGGCGCCGGGCGCGTGAGCATCGAGGCGACGGCGAGCAGCACGATCACGGCGGCTCCAGCGCCAATCGCCGTCCAGCGCGCGACTCTGGGCGCAAGGTGCGTGCGGTGCGTCGTCGTGCGCGGCATGACGGCGCTCGGCGGCAGCGTCGAGCCGAGCCAGATCCGCTCGAGCGAAACGCCGCGCGCGTCTTCCGTCACGCCCTGCGCGAGCAGCCAGCGTGCGAGGCCCGCGCCGAGCAACTGCATGGACTGCCAGCGCTCCGCGCGCGACTTTTTGAGGCCGCCCTCGAGCAAACGCCAGAGCTCGGCGTCGCCCGCCGAATGCTCGAGGATCGAGCGCGGCTCGCCGGTCATGATGCTGCGGAGGAGCGCTTGCTCCGTTTCATCGTCGAACGGCAGATGGCCGGTGACGCATTCGTACAGCGTGACCGCGAACGACCAAACGTCGGTGCGCTGATCGATGTCGCGCGCGCATTCGGCCTGTTCCGGCGAGAGATACGCCGGCGTCCCCATCAGCACGCCCTTGGCCGTCGTCCGTTTCCAATCCGTATCGCGGCGCTTGGCGATGCCGAAATCGAGGAGCTTCGGTTGCAAATGCTTGCCCGCGCGCGCGAGCACGATGTTCTCGGGCTTCACGTCGCGATGGACGATGCCCGCCGCGTGAGCCGCGACGAGCGCCTCGGCGATGGGCAAGAGCAAGCGCACCGCTTCGGTCGCCGGCACACGCCGCCCCTCGCCGAGCTTGTCGGCGAGGCACTCGCCGTCGAGGAGCTCCATCACGATGAACCAGTCGCCGTCGTTCGTCTGCGCGACGTCGAACACGCGCACGACCGCGGGGTGGCGGAGCCTCGCCACGGCTTGCGCCTCCCGCAACAGCCGTTCCGCCTGACCGAAGTCGTCGGCGTCGGGGTGCACGAGCTTGAGCGCCACGCGCGCGTCGAGCGCGACGTTGTGCGCCTCCCACACGGTCGCTTGACCGCCCTCGCCGAGCGGGCGCTCGAGCCGGTATTTGCCCGCGAGCAAGTCGCCGGGAAAGCGTGACGGCGGCGTGTCCATCGCAGAACCGGCCTAATTCACACGAAGCGAGCCAGAAACTTAGCGATCTTAGAGCGGCGCGTCAACGTTCGGGGCCGGCTTCGAGCGGGGAGGTTTGCGACGGATCGGCAGCTCGGTTCCGAATACTTCGTCGAAACCGACTCTGCGCGCGCGACACTCTTCGGAGTGGCGACGACGCCGGCGCCACGCAAGCTTCAGATCGCGCGCTCGGCGAGCGTGTCCGTCACTTCTTCGGTCATGCCGAGGAGCGCGAGCCGCGTCTCCGCCACCATTTTGCTACAACCGACGACGAGCGCGCTCACGCCACCGAGGCCGACCGCGAGCGCAACCACCGCGCTTGCATGAAACACGGCGGCAACGTCGTACGAGGTCGCGAGCGCGCCTAGCACCGAAATCAAAGCGCACGCGGCGAAGCTACCGAGCGCGGCGTAAATGATGCGGAGCGCGCTCATCAAAAGACGGGCGCGCGCGCGTAGCCGCTCGATCTGCCGCAGGCGACTCGCCTGGCCGGGCTCGCCGTTGCCGAGCCGCGCGAGCTCCAGCGTGAGCACACGCGTGCGATCGACCACGCGCGCGACGCGATTGCTCGTCCCGAGCGCGAGCACCGAGCACGCGTTCGTCAAAATGCACGGCGCGACGATCGCGGTGAGGACGGCAAAGGGATTATCCAAGCGGGCTACTCGAAATAAAACTCGGTATTCGTGTCGCTCGCGGCGCCGCCTTGGTGGATCGCGCCGCCCGGCAGGTAAATGCGATCGCCGAGCGTCGCGGCGCCGAAGCCGTGACGCGGGACGAGCATGGGCGGATACTTTTGCCAGCTGTCCGTGCTCGCGTCGTACGCCTCGATATCGTCGAAGACGCCGAGCTCGTTGTCGGCGCCCTCCCCGCCGAAGAGAAACAGACGACCGCCGAGCACGGCGCCCGCGGCGCCGCCGCGCGGCGTCGGAATGGGCGTCTTGGTCGTGTAGGTTTGCGCGACGGGGTCGAACTCGAGCGTCGTCGGACGAAACTCGGGGATATTATGCGTGCGGCCGCCGCAGACGTAGAGCTTGCCGCCCGAGGCGAACGCCGCGCAGTGCTCGCGCGT
>JAICTZ010000012.1 GCA_025936115.1 Polyangiaceae bacterium | reverse complement strand
GACCTTGCTGTTGCTGACCTTGCTGTTGCTGACCTTGCTGTTGCTGACCTTGCTGTTGCTGACCTTGCTGTTGCTGACCTTGCTGTTGCTGACCTTGCTGTTGTTGACCTTGCTGTTGTTGCTGACCTTGGCGCGGTTGGTGCTGTTGCTGGCCCTGCTGTTGCTGGTGCTGTTGCTGCCGTTGTTGCTGTTCGAGCTCGGCGAGCTTGCGCTTCACGAAGTCCCGATTGAAGCGCGCGTCGTCGTCCTTCGGGTTGAGCTTGAGCGCGTCCTCGTACGCCGAAATCGCGCCTTTCCAGCGGTCGATGGTCGTTTCGGGAGCGTCCTTCAGCGTGCTCTCGCCGGAGCGATACCTCGCGTCGCCGAGGTCATAGAGCACGCGCTGCCGGAGCTTGGGGTCGGCGTGCTCGAGCACGCCTTCTAGCGCCGTTTCAGCCTTCGCGTAGTCACGCGCGCGATAGGCGGCCACGGCCGCGTCGACGCCGAGGCGCGCGTCCTCCGGATGGCGCGCTCGTGCCGCTTCGTATTCGCGGGCTGCCTGGTCGAAGTGGCCCGCCGCGAATGCGCGCTCCGCGCTCTGCGGCGACCCGTGCGCGCTTACCGGCACGAGTAAGGCAAGCGCGGCCGCGGTGACGGCGCCCGCGCGCCCGGCCGGCTTCTTGGCGGTGCCGAACACATCTGGCCGAACCGAAGCCGACCACCGTCCGCCCCACCGGAGGGCGAGCAGCGCGTCGAGGACGACGCCGAAGACCGCAATCCCGAGCGGAAGCGCGAACCATTCGGCATAGACGCGGCGCACCCCGGCGCCATGTTCCGTGTGGGCAAGCGGAGCGAGCGCCTCGGCGTATAGCCGCTCGAGGCCGCGGCCATCCGCGCCGAGCGGCCGATAACTGCCGCCCGTCGCGCTCGCGATCGCGCGCAGGCCCGCTTCGTCGAGGCGCGAACGCACGGGATTGCCGTTCTCGTCGCGCAGGATGCCGACCGTGTTGCCTCGGGCATCCTTGGCGGGAACGAGCTCGCCTGCGGCCGTGCCCACGCCGACCGTGTGCACCGTCACGCCTGCCTTGGCGGCGCGCCGCGCGGCCTCGAGCGCGTGCGCCTGCAAATCTTCCCCGTCGCTCAGCAAGACGATCAGCTTCTGCGCGCCTGATTCGCCGGCTAGCACGTCGGTCGCCGTGTCGATGGCGCGCCCGACATCGGTGCCGGGTCGTTCGATGATCGACGTATCGAGCGCTCCGAGCGTCTCGAGCAACGCGGCGTGGTCGAGCGTGAGCGGGCTCTGCACGAATGCGCCACCGGCGAATGCGACGAGCCCCACCCGATCTTCGGGGTAATGCTCGACCAGATCACGCACGGCTAGCTTCGTGCGTGCGAGGCGGCTCGGACTCACGTCGTCCGCGTCCATGCTCTTCGAAGTGTCGACCACGAGGAGCAGGTCCGTGCCGCGCCGGTCGACCCGCTGCCAAGCTAGCCCACGCTGGGGGCGAGCGAGCGCGACGAACGCGGCCGCGACCGCCGTGCACGCGACCGCCACCCGCAAACAACGGCGAAAACCCGACGGCAGCGTGCCCGCGTCGACGGCCCGTGACCCGCGGAGTTCCCGTAGCGCGCGCGAAGTCAGGCGTTCGGCGCGGACGCGCAACACGAAGAAGAGCGCCACGGCGACGCCTCCGATCCACAGCCAAGACGGTTCTAAAAATCGCATGATGGTTTCGAACCTCAGCAGGGCACCCGCCGAAAGCGGGTGGCAGACAGTGCGAGCTCGCTCAAGAGCAGAAACAGGCCCGGAGCGGCGAACCACGCGTACCGCTCGCTCTCCGAGCTGTAGGCCTTGATCGTGCGCGTGGTCTTCTCGGCGCGATCGATCGCTGCATAGACGCTCTGCAGCGTGGGCGTGTCGGTGGCGCGATAAAACGCGCCGCCCGTCAGCGAGGCCACCTTTTTCAAGGTGGCTTCGTCGACGTCGACCTTCGCCTTGACGAATTTCTCCTCGCCGCTCTCGTCCGTCACGGGCACGAGCGCGTCACCGGCCGAACCGATCGCGATCGTGTAGACCTTGACCCCGAGCGCCCGAGCGGCTTCGGCCGCGGCCACGGGCGCGATCCTGCCCGCGTTGTTCTGCCCGTCGGTGAGCAGGACCAGGATTTTGGAGCGAGCCTTTTGCGCGTCGAGGCGCCGGACGCCGGACGCGATGGCGGAACCCACGGCCGTTCCGTCGTCAGTCGGACTCGTGCCGATGTTCGATAAACGATCGAGAACCCAGGGATGCTCGAGCGTGAGCGGGCTCATGAGATAGGGGCGGCCCGCGAACGCAATCAGACCGATGCGATCGTCGGGGCGCGCCGCGACGAAGCGACCCACCACGTCCTTGGCCGCGTCGAGCCGGCTCGCCGGGCCGTCGGGGCCTTGCATGTCACGCGCCTGCATCGAGCCGCTCGTGTCGACGGCGAGCATGATGTCGACGCCCGAAGACGTGACCGAAGCGTGCCGGTGCTGGATGCTCGGTCGCGCCAGAGCCACGACGAAGAGCCCCGCGGCGACCCAGCGCAGTAGCGGCAAGAAACTCCCCCAACGCGTGCGTCGCTTGCGTGCAGCGGCGCGCACGAGCTCCGTGCTCGGGTGCAGCACGGCACTCGGTCGTCCCGCGCGACCGAGCCAGAGCGCGAACAAAGCCAGCGGGATGAGCAGGTAAAGCCAGGACGGCTGTTGAAAGTGAATCATGGCATCGCCTCCACGACCGCAGGTCTCGGCTGCGGGACTGCATTCGGCTCGAACAAATGAGTGACCCAGGCGCGTGCCCTGCGCGTGGATTCGAGCAGCGACTCGCGATCGAGCCGGCCGAGGGCGAAGCGACTCAGATCGCAGATGCGGAGCAAGTCGAGCAGACGTTCGGCGTCGACCACGGCGCCGTGCGGGCGCGCGGACCAGTCTACGGCGGCGAGCTCGCTCGTGGTCCGCGGACACAGGTCATCGCCGAGGCGCGCCGCGAGTGCATTGCGCAAGGTCAGCGCGACGAGCTCCGCCCACTCGTGGCAGCGGCCCGCACGAGCGAGCGTCTCCGCTTCGCTGAGCGCGGCCTGCGCACGTTCTTCGGGGCCGAGCTCCCGCCTGCCGTGACGTCGGAACAAGAGGTACACGACGAGGCCGGCGGCGAGCGCCAGGGCCAAGCCGAGCGGCAGAGCGAGCCCCTGCCACCACGGCGGGATCGGAATCAGCGGCCGAATGTCGCGAATGTCGTCCCCGGTGGCCGAACCCGGCGCGGCTAACGCGGCGCCGGACACCAACAGCACCGTTGCGCCGGCCAGAGCCGAAAGACCCGGGACTCCATGAGGTTTCATGCCGCGCCTCCGCGACCGCGAAAGAAGCCCACGACCGGCCCGAGATAAGGGCGCAGCGTGTCGAGCTCCAAAAGATCGACTCCCGAAGTAGTGAGCAGCGAGCGGACGCGCTGCTCGTTTTCACGCACGCTCGACTCGAGCTCCGCGCGACGTTTGGCGCTGCCCGTATCGAGCTCGACGAGCTCACCGGTCTCGGCGTCCTCGAAGGTCACGAGCCCCAGGGGCAGGACGCGCCGATCGAGCGGGTCGGAGACGCGAATGGCCGCCACGTCGTGCCGGTGCGCGAGCGCACGGAGCTCGCGCCGCGCGGGCTCGAAATCCGCGCCGGCGAGCAAGAAGTCCGACAGCACGACGACCACGGCCCGGCGCCGCACGTTTTCACGCACGAAGCGCAGCGCGCGCGCGAGGTTCGTGCCGCGGCCGCTCGGCTCGAACCCGAGCAACTCGCGCACGAGACGGTACGTATGCGAGCGGCCACGCGCCGGCGGCACGAAGAGCTCGACCTCGTCCGTGAAGGCGACCACGCCGACCCGATGATCGCCGTGGATCGAGGCGAGCGCGAGCACGCTCGCAATCTCGACGCTTTGCTCCCGCTTGGTCGCCTGGGCGGCGCCGAGGTTACCCGACGCGCTGAGATCGACGACGAAGACGACCGTGAGTTGGCGCTCTTCGCGGTACTTTTTCACGAAGGTGTGCCCCGCGCGCGCCGTGGCGCTCCAGTCGATGGCGCGGATGTCGTCGCCGGGCTCGTATTCGCGCACCTCGTCGAAATCCATGCCGCGTCCGCGGAAGCGCGACTGCACGCCGCCGTGGAAGGCGTCCGAACTCAGCCGGCGGGTGCCGAGCGTGATGCGCCGCACGCGTTCGGCGAGCCGGCGCGCGGCCGCGTCGCTGCCGCCGCGTTTCATGGCGACACCACCGTTTGCAGCACGCGCGTCACGATCTCGTCGGCGTCGATGCCGCTCGCCTCGGCCTCGAAGCTCAACGTGAGTCGGTGGCGCAACACGTCGTGGGCGACGTCCTTTACGTCTTGCGGAATCACGTAGCCGCGGCGCCTGAGAAAGGCCGTGGCTCGCGCGGCCAGCGCGAGCCCGATCGTGCCGCGCGGCGAGACGCCGGCGCGCAAGAGTCCCTCGATCGGCACGTGGTAACGGCCCGGCTCACGCGTCGCGGCCACGAGGCGCACTGCGTAATCACGGATCGCGTCATCCACGTAAATCTGGTCGACGACACGTCGCGCCCCCGCCACGTCCTCGAGCGCGACGAGTGGTTCGACCTGCGTGGAGGGCTCGCTCACCGCCATCGCGTCGAGGATCGCCCGCTCCTCGGCGAGCTCGGGGTAACGGACACGGACCTTGAGCAGGAAGCGATCGAGCTGCGCTTCTGGCAGCGGATACGTCCCCTCCTGCTCGAGCGGATTTTGCGTGGCGAGCACGAGGAAAGGCTCGGGCAAGCGCAGCGTTTCGTCGCCGAGCGTCACCTGACGCTCCTGCATGGCTTCGAGCAGGGCGCTCTGCACCTTGGCGGGCGCGCGATTGATCTCGTCGGCGAGCACCAGGTTGGCGAAGACGGGGCCGCGCTTCGCTTCGAAGGTCCCGGTCTGTGCGCGGTAGATCATGGTGCCGACGATGTCGGACGGCAGCATGTCGGGCGTGAACTGAATGCGGCGAAAGCGCGCGCCTGCCAGAGAACCGGCGAGCGTCTTGAGCGCCAGGGTCTTCGCGAGGCCGGGCACGCCTTCGAGCAGGAGGTGGCCTTGGGTGAGCAACCCGACGATTAGGCGATCGACGAGCAGCCGTTGGCCCACGATCACGCTTGCCATTTGTCGCTTGAGCGGCTCGAGCCACTCGGACGCCGCGTGAACGCGCCCCTCGAGCTCCCGAATCTCGGGAGCGATGATGGGACTTACTCCGTTGAAGCTGCCGCGTCCGCGCGGCGTTTCCATGCTGTTCGACATCGCCATGGTCGTTCTGCCTGTCTCCTTCGGCTCGACTCGAGCACGAACAGACCCTAAAACCCCATGCTTGCGAGAACCCTGGCGCGAGCATGACAAACATGAAAGGCGAGGACCGTCGCCCTCACGGCTGCGGACGCAGAGGACGTGCACAGGCGAACGCGACCACGGGCGCAAACCGCTCGCGGATGCCGAGGCGGCTGGCGTTATTCGGCGATGGGATGCACGAGCGGAGGCTCGATCCGGTCGGAGCGGTAGACGCCGTAGTCCGGCGGGAAGCGGAACTCCCACACGACGACGCCGTCCGCCTTCGACACCTCGAACACGCGGCTCTCCACCGTGGCGCTGCGAATGCCGCCCGTGATGAGGACGTTGCCGTTGGCGAGGCGATCCGCGTCACCCCAGAACGGGGTGTACCAGTTGTTCGTGTACCAGGGATCCGGAACCGCGAAGCTGCCGGGAAACTCCCATGCGAGCGTGGCGGTCATCGCTGCCTCGTCGAGCTTGTACTCGACGGCGCGCGAATGAAACTGGGTGGTGGTGCCGCCCACCGCGCCGTTTCCATAGCCGCCGTTGTCGAAGAGGAGAATGGTGTGGTCGTCCTCGTGGATCTCGGGGTCGTGTGCGTCGCTGTATTGTGAGCTAGCCGGCGAGTAGGTGAAGTCACCGAGACCCTTGCTGCCGTACTTGGCGGGCAAGAGCCACGCTTTGGTCGGGTTCGTGTACGTGGTCTTCAGCACGCCGACCCAGCGACAGTTGGCCCATACCGCGTTGTTCGCGATGTCGACCGTGATGGCGTTGGCGTGGCACCAGTCGCCCGTCGAGCCCTGCGGCGGCGGCACGAGCGCTGCGAAGTCGAGCGACCATACCTCCTTGTTGTCGGGCGTGACCTCCCGGAAGATGGGGTTTTGCACGCCTGCAGTCGTGATGTACTCGATGATCACGTAGTCACCGTTCGAGAGCTTGCTCGCGTGGTGCGTCACGTTCTTGCCTGGCTGGCAGGCTTGCGACGCGCACTCCCAGATGATCTTGCCCTCGAAATCGACTTCGCGCGGAGGGATCCCCGTCGTGAACTGCGTATTCCACGTGGGACCGACGAGCACGCCCTTGTCCGTGAGTTGCGTCGACACGGCGCCGCCGATGTCAGGGTTCGGTCCGTCGATGTAGTACCAAACCGGCAGACCCTCGGCGTCGTACATCACCGCCATGGGCGGGGAAGCGGAACGCGCGCTGGTCGTGCCGTCCCCCTTCTGCACGTTCATCAGCGTCCAGCCGGGCTGCGTCTTGGCCGCATCGTGGATCATCACGGTGCCTACCGGGACGGTATCGGGCAGCTTGCCCGTCGTGAACATGCCCTCGGCGCTCAGCGCGCCGCTGACCGCTTTGACCATGTACGTCTGCTGCGCGTGCATACCGATCACGACCACGCGGTGCTCGGTCACGGGCGTCTGGTCCGAGATCTCCCACTGGTAACCGGCGACGCCGAAATCGACCGTCGAGCCCGCCGCGGCGGCCGTCTGCCAACTCACGATGCAAGAGAGCACGCTGTTCGGATTCGGCGCGATCATGAGTCCGCTGATGCCTCCCGCCGTGCTGCCGCCGACTCCCGAAGCGCCGCCGCCCGCAGCGCCCGCCAGAGCTCCCATGCCTCCCGCGGAAGTGCCCGCGAAGCTTGCGCCCGACGAGCCGCCTCCGCTCGGAACCGCACCCGCTCCGCCAGCCCCGAGCAGGCCGCCCGTGCTTTGAGCGCCACCGGCGCTCTGCGTTCCTGCAGCCGCGCCGCCCGCGCTGTGCCCGCCGCCAACACTCGCTGCGCCGCCCGCGCCGGTGGCGCCGCTTCCGCTCGGCTGACCGGCGGTACCGCCGTTCGTGGCGTTGGTCCCGCCCGCTGACTGACGACTCCGTGGGCTCGGCGCCGCGTTTTGTCCGCAGGCCGTGAACAGCACGAGACTTGTGAATGTGAGGAATCTAGAAGGGAGTGTGATTTTTCGCATTCCTAAGACGTTTTGAGCAGCAACGAGAGTAAGGACACAGCGACCGACATGGTCGCACCATGTGGTAACCGACCGCTACGATTCCCGGCAAGCGATTCGAAATTGTCACGTGCGAGCGCTCAATCGCGAGCGGCTCGACCGCCTCCGCGCGTCAGCGAGCGCGCGTTTCGGAACGGGCCCGCGGCGCTTGCGCAGCGCGGCTCACGCACTCACGCGTTCGGGCGCGGCGACATCGACCAGGTAGCGCAGAATCAGGTCCGTGAGCTCCTCCACGAGTGAGGTATCGTCGAGACCCGCGGGGTCCTCGAGCAAGTAAGCGAGCATGGCCGCGCGCACGGCCTGGTAGATGACGAAGGCGGCCGCGTCGAGGTTCGTGCGTCGCACCGGCATTCCCGGCAGCGACAAGAACGCGCGAATGGTGCCGACCACGCGCGCGTCGAACGCGAGCACCCGGTCGTGTGGGGTCACGCGCAGGCCCTCGACGGCGAGCACGCGATGAAGCGCCGGCGCGGCGCGGTAGCTTTTGAGCAGCGCCTCGACGACGGCGCGCGCGATAGCCTGTTCCGAGACGCGCTCCGACTTGCCGAGCAGGCCGCTCATCAGCTGACTTGCTCGCTCGAGCTCGCGATCTTGCAGCGCGTGCAGGATCGCGTCGCGGTTCGCGAAGTATTGGTACAGCGTTCCCACGCTCACGCCGGCCACTTCCGCCACGCGAGACGTGGTCGCCGCGTCCGCCCCTTCTTGCTCGAGAACCCGAATCGTGGCCTCGAGAATCGCGTCGACGGTCACGCGTGAACGCGATTGACGCGGCTGATTTCTAGGCGCTTTGGCGTTACCGCGTCGTGACATCGCAAACCCGAATCGAACGCGAGTGGCTGAAGAGTACTCGGAGGCGCAAGCTGTCGCTCGTCATCGCGTTCGAGCGCGAAGCTAACACGAGTTCGAAATCATGCGTCTCCGCTTTTCCGAAGACTGGCGTTCGTTACTCTGGGCATTCGGCTTGTTCCCGCTCGTGCCGGCGCTCGCTTATGCCAAGCCCGAGCTCGCACCGTGGCTCGTGCCGCTCGCGCTCTATGCTTCTTTCTGCTCGGGCGTGCTCGCGCACAACCAGAGTCACTGCCCGACCTTCACGGGCCGGCGCGCGAACGCGGCGTACAGCGCCTGGCTCTCGATCTTTTACGGCTTTCCCCTGTTCGCCTGGGTGCCGACGCACAACCAGAATCATCACCGCTATTTGAACGGTGAGGGCGACGTGACGCGCACGACGCGGCGGGGGACGGGCGACACGGCTTGGGTCGCCTTCACCTACCCGCTCGCGTCGGGTGCCTGGCAGTTGCCTCTCGTTCGGCAGTGGGTGCGGGACGCGCGCGCGGCGCACCCCGCGCGCTATCGTCGCTTCTTGCTCGAAAGCGCGGGCGTGGTGTGCGGGCAACTCGGGCTCGCGACGCTCGCGATCGCGCTGCACGGCTTCCGGCGCGGCGCGCTGGTTTACGCCCTGTCGGCAGGCTTGCCGGCGTTCATGGGCACGTATTTCATGATGTTCACGAACTACCTGCAGCACGTCGGCTGCGATCCCACTTCGCCCGACAATCATTCGCGTAACTTCACGAGTTCCGTTCACAACTGGTTCGTGTTCGACAATGGCCTACACACGGTGCACCACGAGCACCCTGGCGTGCACTGGAGCCGCTACCGCGCCTTGCACGAGCAGCGCGCGGCCCGCATTCGCCCCGAGCTGAACCAAAATTCGCTGCTCGGCTACGTCTTCAAGACTTACGTCTTCGGCACACTACGTGAGCCCCACGAGGCGTGACGCCACGATTGCAGCACGGGCCGCTCGACGGCCCCGCACGGTGCCGGACTCTCTGCCTTGCTGAGCGCGAATGCACAGAGAAAACCCGCCACTGCGATGAGTCCGGCGCTGGCGTTCGATTCCTCGAATGCCTCCGGAATCATGGTGTCGATGAGCATCGCCAGGATTGCTCCCGCGGCGGTCGCGGTCACCGCCGACACGACGCCAGGGGCCACGTTCCGAAACGCGACGAAGCCGAGGACGGACGCGAGCCCGGAGACGAAAGCGATCGCGGCCCACAAGCCGAAGACATAGAGCGAAGAGCGTTTTGCCTTCTTCATGCCGGTGGAGCTCGAAAGGCCCTCGGGTAGATTGGAGAGAAAAATCGCCGCCACGGCGACGAGGCTGACGCCTTTGCCCGCGAGCATGCTGGTCCCGATTGCGATGGATTCGGGGATGCCGTCGAGCAGCGCTCCGACGGCGATGGCCATGCCGCTGCCTGCCTGCTCTGATTCCGTCGGCTGCTTGCCGCTCGAGCGCTTGCGGTGCTTCGCGCCACGACGCTCGAGGAGGTAGTTGATACCGGTAAAGAGGGCGGCGCCGAACAAGAATCCCGCTCCCGTCGCCGCCAGGCCGCCGTGCTTCTGTGCGTCATCCAAGAGATCGAAGCTCAAGGCCGAGAGCAACACGCCGCTTCCGAACGCCATGATGGCGGCCGTCAGGCGCAGCGGCAGCTTCACGAACCACCCGAGCAGCGCGCCGATCAGCAGCGCGCCTCCAGCGAGCCAGCCCCAGAGCCCTGCGATCAACCACATATGACGTTAAGCGAGCAATTGCCGTGCCGGCCGTCGCAAGCCAGCGAGCATGACCCGCGCGCAGGGTTAGTTGCAGCTTCGACTAAATGGAGCCTGAACCCGCAGAGCCGCCCGTGGCAATGTCGACAGGTGCGGCGTCGATGCGCGCGTCTGAAGCGTCCACGTAGCCGAGCGAGGCGTCCACCCCGCGCGAGAATTGGCATGCATGATGCGTCCCTGGATCGAAAGAGGTACGCTCATGTCAAGCACCGTTCGAACACAGGAGCAAACCCCGGAACCTCCGCACGCGCGGCGGCCTTGGGTGATGATGTGGCTAGCGTTCGGCATCGTCACGCTGGTTTTGACCGTGTGGGGCTTCATCCGCGCGGCGCAGCCCTGAGCGCCCGGCAAGTCTTCGTCTCGCCGCGATGGGGCAAGCCGAGCTACGTGAACCGCCCGCTCTTCAACCCGCATTGGCCCCGACGCGCCCGCTCACGCTCGCGCTCGCCTGAACGGTCACGTCGATACGAACCGACGCGTTCACGCTCGCGCTGCCGGCCGCCGCGACGCAAGCGAGCGCTTCGGCCCCGGCGTCGCCGAGAGTCTGCGGCAAGCTCGAGCCGATTTGAACGACTGCGCGCGCGTCGCTCACGATCCGCTTGCCGAGTCCAATCTCCGCCTTCAAAAGGTCGGGCAGATTGGCGCGCAGCGTGGCCGCGAGACGCAGGACCTCTTCCGTGTTTTGGGAGACCTGAACGTTCACGGCTCCCGGTTGGCACTGGGCCTCGAAGTTGGCTTTAGCGCTACAACTCCCGCTGCATTCGGCGTCCGCGCTCGGCGGGCGCACGTAGCCCTGACACTGGGGTGCTTGCCACTGCCCTTCACAATGCGCATGGCACGTCGTGTCACACCCGCCGTTGCACGTGCCTTGACAGCGACCGACGCAACGACCGGACGCGTCCTTGGCGCTGCACTGTCCCTGGCAGTCGCCCTGACAAGTGCCGTCACATTGCCCGACGCAGCGGCCTTGGCAAAACCCGCTCAGGCGCGCAGGCTCGCATTGAGCGACGATCGCGCCGGGATCCACGTTGGCGTTGCACGTGCCGTCGCAGCGCGCCTTGGCCTCGAGATTTGCCTGACATTGCGGTGGCCGCGCGTCGACGCGAAGCGTGACGCCGGCACGCAAAATCTGGTCGATGCGCGCGCGCACCGCGCCGCACGCCGCACGCGCCGACCCGCCGGGTTCCTCGCGCGAAGGATCCGGCACCGACATCTGCGCATCGCCTACTCCGAGATCGTGTCCCATGCGACGACAGGCGTCGGCGGCTAGATTCTCCGCCGCGACGGACACGTTGACGAGATCGGCGCTCGCGGCGACGAACGCTCGCACCTTCGCGTTGGCGCGAGCGTTGGCCGAGTACGTCTGCTCGAGCGGGTCGCCGCGGGTCATCGCCGGACAGGCCGCGCCGAGCGGTCCGTAGGCCCCACCGCCCAGACATTGGCAGAGGACCAATGCCGTACCGAGCGTCGTCCCGAGCTTCGTCAACGCATTGGGGATTCGCATACGGACGGAGGATACATAAACTCATGTCCCAAAGCTGCCGAAGAAGTCGAGTTGGTGAGCGATGTAGACGAGCTCTCCGGCTTCGATTTGTGCTCGCCGAGCGTCGAGCCAGACGGAGAGCTCGCCCGGCTCCACGTCGGCGTGGCGTCCGAGCTCGAGCGCGATCGTGTCCATGATATGATGGATGAAGCTCTTTTCCTCGCCCGCGTAGCGCGCTTGTCTCGGAAAAAGGACCCAGTCGGAAGCGCCCGCTGCTTCGACGCGTGCTCCTGCTCGATGGAGCTGCGAAAAGAGTCGCCTGCCCGTGCGGCTGTGCCCTGCCGCCTCGCCGCTCAGGCGGCGCTCATCCATGCTGCGATGGTAGACGTCGAGCAACCGCTGCTCGACCTCGACAGGCTCGAACTCTGGCTCGAAGATCGTCTCGCCGTCGAAATTCACCGTTAGCCAGAAGCGCGCACCACGGGCGAGCCAGGGCTTGATGCGCTCGAGCGCACGGTCAACGTCGACCAGGTCGAAGAACGCGTTGGCGATCAGCAAATCGAAACCGCGCGGCGAGCTCTCGAAACCGTCCAGACTCGCGTGAACCAACCGGACCGTCACTTCCAGTCCATCGCCATGGATCGCAAGCTCCTCCGTCTCGGTCGTCGCGCACTCGGCACCCCGGGACCTCGCCCAGTCGGCCAGCTGAGCCTTGGCGGCCGCGAGCACACTCGCATCGGCGTCGACCGCGACGTAATGCGCGTGACGCAGCAACCCCCACTCCACGGCGCGTACGAGCATCGAGCAGGTGCCTGCTCCCAGATCGAGGACGCGCGTGGGTTCGCCCGGCGTGCCCGGCGCTACGGCCGCCTTGGCGGCCATGAACACACCGCGATTGATGGCGGCGTCGTCGATCGAGACTTTCGCGCGCAAATAGCGAACGAATGGGTCGGTCATGGCTGGGACTCTAACCCGGGCTCGAAATCGGCGGATCCGGCACGGTATCTGCAGTCTGCCGCCACGGAGCGACGGCGCGAAAGGGCGAGAACACCATGTGCAAAGCAAAAATCCTGGTCGTCCTTGCGATTGCCGGCAGCGCGCTCGCGTGCTCGAGCACGAGCGCCTCTGACAATCCAGGCAGCAAGCCTGTGCCAGGTGGCACAGGGGGCGCCGGCGGTAGCGGGCCAGGTCCCCAGGATGCTGGCGCCGTCGTTCACACGACGGAATCCAGCGCTACGGCCACGGAACGGCAGGCTCTCGAACAGAAGCTCGGCCCCGTCGCGGATCTGTCGGCTGCCGATCTGATCGCGCGGTACCCTACCGAGTTTGCGCCGGCACCGAGCTACGATTTGAGCACGATTGCCGGCCTTGACACGATTCAGGGCTCGAACCTGGCGCTGGACGCTAGTGAGCAAGCGGAGCTCGCCGATCATGGCTTCGTCATCAGCCGGCGGCAGCAGTGGCCGACGTTCCTGTACGGCTACGCGACCCTGTACATGCAGGATTTGCCGCTCTACGTGTCGGCCGACTCGATTCTATTCGCCGTTCACCGCTCGTACGACGCCATCTTGTCGAGCGTCGAGAGCCAGATCTTGATCTCCGATTTGGACGCCCTGCTGCGCGGCATGCAAAGCCGGCTCGCGAGCGGCGACGCAGGATTTGCGGCCGGTGCCGTACGCAACGACGCCGACGTGTACTTGGCGGTCGCCGCGGCGTTGCTCACGGGCACTGACGGCGCTCCGGTGGCCGGCGGAGATGCCGGGCTGATTCGCGACTTGGTAGCGAAAGCGAACACGGCACGAGGAGCGCAACCGGTCGAGCTCTTCGGTGTTACGCGAGACGAAGACTTTTCGCAGTTCGAGCCACGCGGGCATTACACGGACTCCGACGCTCTCAAGCGCTATTTCCGCGCCATGATGTGGCTCGGCCGCAGCGACATGCGGCTGCTCGAAACTCAGACCGACGGCAGCCAGATCTTTCGTCGCCGTCAGCTCGAGGCGGCGCTGGCTTTGCGCGATTTGCTCGGCACGGACCTGTTGCCGAATTTTGCGCGCATCGACGACACCGTGACGGCGTTCGTCGGCGAGCACGACTACATGCAGCTTCACGAGCTCGGCGAGCTCCTGACGGACCTCGGTGTGAGCGATCCCGCGGGACTTGCTGCCCTCGACGACGCGACGATCGCGCAGAAGATCGCCGCAGGCGGCTACGGCGCCCAGCGCATCGCGAGCCACATCATGGTTGACGGCATGGCAAGCGGCACACTGCCGCTCTCGGCTTCCTTTGCGCTCTTCGGGCAGCGTTACGTGGTAGACAGCCACGTTTTCTCGAACGTCGTGTACGACCGCGCGGGCGGGGGTAGCATTCTGCGCATGCTGCCGAACCCGCTCGACGTGGCGTTTGCCGCGCTCGGCAACAATCAGGCAGCGACGCTGCTCGCCGACGAACTCGCGCGCTACCCGTATGCGCCCGATCTCGCGGCGATGCGGGTGCTCGTCGACGAGCACCCACCCGCATTCTGGCAGGGAAACCTGTACAATCAGTGGCTCGGCTCGCTGCGGACGCTCGCGCCGTCCGCCGCCCCCGAGGGCAGCGCTCCGGGCCTGCCGCCGGTAGCGAAGAGCGCGCTTTGGGGTAAACGACTGCTCTCGGCCGAGCTCGCCTCCTGGGCGGAGCTCCGTCACGACACGATTCTTTATGCGAAGCAGTCGTACACCAGCGGAAGCACCTGCGACTTCCCCGACGCGTACGTGGATCCGTATCCCGACTTCTACGCACGAATCGGCGACTACGCGCACTTTGGCGAGCAGCTCGCCGACGAGCTCGGCAAGGCGCCGGGCGCGGCAACCCTCGTCGACCGCATCCGCAGTCACTTCGGTTTGCTCGGCGACGTATCCGGGCGGTTGCAGGCGATGGCCGAGCACGAGCTCACCGGCGCGCCGTTCACCGACGAGATGATGACCTTCATCAACGACGCCGTGACCTTGGGGAACCTCTGCGGGAGCGCCTACGTCGACCATCCCGGCTGGTACGGGCAACTCTTCTTCGGCGACGGGCTCGAGTTCGATCCCACGGTCGCCGACGTCCACACGCAACCGACGGACGAGGCCGGCAATACCGTGGGACGCGTACTCCACGTGGGCACCGGACCTGCGCGGCTCATGGTCGTCATCACCGAAGGCTGCAGCGGACCGCGCGCTTACGCAGGGCTTGCGTCCTCCTACTACGAAAAGGTGACCGAAAATTTCGAGCGCCTCACGGACGAGGAGTGGGCGGACAGCGTGTACACCGAGCCCGATCCGGCTTGGCTCTCCGATGTGCTGAAGTAGGGGGCTGGACGGCCCTTAGTGAGTCTGTTCCGGCGCGCGGCGCAGGACGAGCGCGACGTTGTGCCCCCCGAACGCCTGAGAGTTCGTGAGGGCGACATTCACGGGCTTTCGACGCGAGACGTTCGGCACGTAGTCGAGGTCACAGACGGGATCCGGTGTGTCCAGGTTGATGGTCGGCGGGACGACGCCGTGCTCGATGCTGAGTGCGCAAATGGCGGTCTCCACGGCGCCAGCCGCGCCGAGCAAGTGGCCCAACATCGATTTCGTCGAGCTCACGGCCACACGACGGGCGTGCTCGCCGAGCGCGAGATGAATCGCCCGTGTCTCCGCGGGATCGGAGAGCAGCGTACCCGTCCCGTGGGCGTTCACGTAGTCCACGTCCACGGGAGCGACCTCGGCCTCGCCAAGGGCAAGCGTCATGGCGCGCGCCACACGATCGCCCTCGGGCCGTGGCGCGGTGAGGTGGCCGGCGTCGCTCGTCTGTCCGTAGCCGCACACTTCGGCCCGGATGCGCACGCCGCGGCGTAACGCCGACTCGAACGACTCGAGCAAGAGCACGCACGCGCCTTCGCCGAGCACGAAACCGT
Organism: Polyangiaceae bacterium; assembly: GCA_025936115.1. Lineage (GTDB taxonomy): Bacteria > Myxococcota_A > Polyangia > Polyangiales > Polyangiaceae > PMG-095. The sequence continues at coordinate 203,236 of JAICTZ010000012.1, read as the reverse complement.
CGCGATCCGCCGCGAACGGTCGCGCGGCGCGCTCCGGCTCGTCATTGCGCCGAGACAAGGCACGCATGCTGGCGAACGACGACATCACGACGGGATTGATGGGCCCTTCCGCGCCGCCCACGACGCAGGCGCCGGCGTACCCGTCGCGAATCAGGCGGTAACCCTGGCCGATGGCATCCGCCGACGAAGCGCAAGCGCTCACGGGTGAGTAGCTCGGACCTTGCAGCTCGAAGCGATGGGCGATGAGGGAAGCGGCGAGGTTGGTCATCGCCATCGGAATGAACAGCGGCGAGACAGCCTGCCCGTCCAAGTGCGCACGCACCCCGCTGAAGATGGCGTCCGGTCCCCCGAGCCCGCTGCTGACGATCGTCCCGACCTCCTCGCGGTCGAGCCCGGCGAGAGCGTCGCTGCCGAGGGCGAGCTCGGCCGCCGCGACGGCTAACTGCCCCACGCGCGCGAGCCGCTGCGTGTCCTTGAAATCGAGGAAACGCCGCGGCTCGAACCCAGCGACCTCGGCGGCGATTTGCACGCGACTCGCGCTTGCGTCGAACAGCGTGATGCGACGCACGCCGCTCGCACCTTCGGTCAGCCGCTGCCAAGTCACGTCGCTCCCGATGCCGAGCGGTGTCACTAGGCCGATCGCGGTGATGCCGACCCGCTTTCGCTCGCGCACGCCGGAGTCCCCTGGCCCCCTCAGGCGCCCGAGCTCTGCGCCCGGAGAAGAGCGAGCAGGTCGCCCACCGTCCTGAGTCCTCCGAGCATCGCGCCCTCGAACCTGAGCCCGTGCTTGTTCTCGAGCAACGTCATGACGCTGAACATCCCGAGCGAATCGAAGCCGAGATCTTCGAGGGTCGCCTCCGGGGCAAGCGAGTGGAGGGCGATGTCGTAGTTCGTGGCCAGAAACTCGGCGACGTCACGGAGGATCGCTTCGTAGCTGTTCATCTTTCGGCGCGCTGAGGGAAGTAACAAACATAGCACTCCCCTCGACGGGCGACCACCGAGCAGGCCCGCCGCCTCAACACGAGTCCACATCCGCGAGCGCCGCGTGGAGCGCCTCGACCAGCGCTTCCTGCGTGTAGGGCTTCGGTAAGACGGCCCGAAACCCGAAGTCGAGAGGCCGCGCGAGGATGTCGTCCTCCGAGTAGCCGCTGCTCGCCAAAGCGCAAACCTCGGCGTCGATCGCGCGCAGGCGGGCCAACGTTTCTCGTCCGCCGAGTCCACCCGTTACCGTGAGGTCCAGGATCACGACATCGATCGGTTCTCCACGCCGCTTGGCTGCCGCGAACGCCTCGATGGTCTCCTCGCCGCGCGAACTGAACGTAGCGACGATGCCGAGGGCGCCGAGCTGGCGCGAGAGGAGCTTCGAGATGATCGGCTCGTCATCGAGCACCAAGACTCGCAGCCCTGAAAGTGAGCGTGTCCGCGGGGGCACGGAAGCCTCCGTGGATACGGCGACGCCGCACGTGATGGGTAACTCGACGACGAAGCGAGTGCCGCGCCCTACCGTCGAATCGACGAAGACGTGTCCGTCGTGCCGCTGGACGATCGACTGCGTGGTCGCAAGCCCGAGCCCGCTGCCGCGAGAACGCGTGCTGAAGTAGGGCTCGAAGATGCGTGTCCGATCCTCGGGCGCGATGCCGGTGCCAGAATCCTCGACGACGATCTGCGCGTGCGTCGCCGAGCCCTCGCCCACGGCGGGCTTCGGCGCAACCGAGACGATCACCGTGGCGCCGGCCGGACTCGCTTCTATCGCATTCAGCACGAGGTTGTGAACGACCTGCATGATCTGTCCCGGATCGATCTGCAGGACGCCCGCGATGGGCTGAGCTCGGAAATCGAGCGCCACGCTCGACCCCGCCGCCGCGAAGCGCGCAGCTTCCTCGACCAGAGTCGGCAGATCGCGCGTCGGGCGCCGGAGCGGCGCGCCCCCTCGCGAGAACGTGAGCAGCTGCTTGACCAGGTCGGCGGCCCGCCGGCACGCAAGCTCAGCGTCCTCCAAGAGCCCTCGTGCCTCCGAGGCGGACGGAGCCTGAAGCCCCGACCGGACCAGCGAGATGTTGCCGAGGATGCCGGTCAAGATGTTGTTGAAGTCGTGCGCGATGCCGCCCGCAAAGACGCCGAGGCTCTCGATCTGTTGTGAGCTACGCGCTTGAGCCTCGAGGCGCGCCCGCTCTTCGGCGGCAAGGAGTGCGCTCATCGCCATTCCGATGATCTGGCCCAGCGCCGCGAGCACGTGGAGCTCGCTCTCGGAGAGCCCGGCAGTGTGCCGATAGATGAGGTTCAGGGCGCCGATGACTTCGTTGCCTTCGAACAGCGGCACCGAGGCCACCTCGCGGAAGCCGTCCGAGGCGAGCGCGCGTCGCACGGCAGGCTCGACGCGTTCGTCGTGACGCAAATTGTGACTGCATACGACGGTGCGCTGGGTGACCGCGAGTCCCGTGAGACTGCCCGCCACGGGCAGCTGCCGCGCTCGCTCGAGCGCCTCTGCGTTGAAACCACGCGCCGCGAGCAGGTGCAGCACGCCCGCCGCGCGATCGAGACGGAAGAGTGCCACGCAGGGATAGTGCGTGTACTCGGCGATCGCCTGAACGGCGCCTTCCACGAGCTCGCCGAAACCCGTCGCACGCTGGACGGCAGCCGCGATGCGCAGGAGCGACCACAGCGCGAGGGCGTGCTCTTCGAGCGCGGCGCGCCCGAGCGTGGACGGCTCCTGCAAGAGCGTATCGAGAACGGAAAGCGAGCCGGCGGGTCGCATGGAGGACCGCTCTCCCGGGCGCGGCGAGCACAGAATAGCAAACCTACGCGGGTCACGCCCGACCCCACCCGGGAAACCGGGTCCCCTCCGCGCGGTTTAGGCCGGCGTTCGCGCGGCCGCACCGAGGTGGCGCTCGCGCAGCTCCGCCATGGCTCGCGTCCAGAGCGCGGGGCCACCCTCCTGCAACTCGCGAATCACGGCGCGCGCTCGGCGATCGAGCTTCTTGGCCGCAGGGACGTAGCGCGAGCTCCACGCGCCGATCTGGACGATGATCGGCAGGAGGGCGATGCCCTTCTCGGTCAGGCTGTAGACGGCCTTCTGCTTGTGCGTCGGGTCGTCCGCCCGGGTCACGATGCCTTGCTCGACGAGCAGCTTGAGACGATCGGCAAGGACATTCGTCGCGATGAGCTCGTCACTCTGCAGAAATTCGCGAAAGTGGCGCTTGTTGGCGAACATCATGTCGCGCAGGACGAGCAGCGTCCAGCGATCGCCGAAGATCTCGAGCGAGAGATTGATGGGGCAATAGGAGCGGTGGCCGTCGTCCGCCATGGCGTCGACTTAACCACTTGCAATCTGCAACCGCAACCACTAAGACTGCAACCAGTTGCAAAACGCAACCACAACTCGCCGCTCCACAGCGGGGCGGGAAAACCGAAGGAGTCGCTGAATGTCCCTGAAAACCTATACCGGGAGCTGCCACTGCGGCGCCGTTCGCTACGAGGCCGACCTGGACCTTGCCGCCGGCAGCAACCGCTGCAATTGCTCGCTGTGTTTCAAGGCGCGGAGCTGGTTCGCGATCGCCGAGGGTCTCGAGCGCTTCCGCCTGCTCGACGGTCGCGATGCCCTGACGGAGTATCGCTGGACGCCGCCGGAAAAACCTCGACCGTTTCTGACCTACTCGTTCTGCCGGCACTGTGGCGTCCGCATCGGGGCTCGCGGTGACACGCCCTCCCCCGGCAAGCCCTTTTTCGCCGTTCATGTCACGACGCTCGACCATGCCGAAGAGGATCTCGCCGCGTCACCCTTGAATTTCGCGGACGGGCGCCATGATCGCTTCACGCAAGCTCCCGAGGATACGCGGCTGCTGTGAGACCTCGCCCTCAGGGCGTGAGCTCGAGACGTGAAGCCGGACGACCCGCTCTAGCGCCGCCGTCTCAGCTGCACTTGCCGTTCTTGCACTCGCGCCCGTCGCAAATTTGACCGCAGGCGCCGCAATTTTTCTTGTCCGTCCTCGTGTCCACGCACTTACCGGCGCAGCTCGTCTTGTCGCCCGCACAAGACGTGACGCAACTGCCGCCCTGACAAGTTGCGTCCGGGGCGCAGGTGCCGTCGCAACGGCCGCAGTGGGCTGCGTCGCTGCTCAGGTCGACGCAGCGATCGCCGCACGCCGTGAGCGCGCCCGTGCACGCGAAGCCGCACGCGCCGGCGCTGCAGACGGGAGCAGCGCCGGCGGGCGCGCTGCAGACTTGGCCGCATTTGCCGCAGTTCGAGCTGTCGTTCTGCAGATCGATGCAGGAGCCTGCGCAGTTCGACGTGCCAGCGGCGCAACTCGTCAGGCATGCGCCGTTCGTGCACACGGCGTTGGCGGCGCAAGTGTGCTCGCACGTGCCGCAGTGGTTGCGATCGGAGTGGGTGTCGACGCAAGCGCCGCCGCAGTCCGTGTATCCGGCCGCGCAAGTCACCACGCAAGTGCCCTGCCGGCAGCTCGAGGAGCCGTTGGCGGGAGCCGTACAGGAGCGGCCGCATGCTCCGCAATTGGCGGCGTCCGACAGTGTGTCGAGACAGCTCGTGCCGCAGGCGGAAAAGCCTGGATCACAGCGGATCCCGCACATGCCGTCACAGCTCGCTTGGCCGTGCACGGGCTTTGCGCATGCGAGGCCGCACGCCCCGCAGTTGCCCGGATCACTCGCAAGCTCGACGCAAGCGCCGTCACAGTTCGCGGTACCTGCGGGACAGGCACTCGTGCAGTTGCCCCCGGAGCATTGCTCGCCGGCCGCGCAAGCGCGCCCGCAGCCGCCACAGTGTTCGGGATCGGACCCCGTGTCGATGCACGCCGGGCCGCACTCGGCAAAACCCGGATCGCACGCGATTTCGCAGGTGCCCGCGACGCACGCCGCCGCCCCGTGCTCGGGCGCGGCGCAACCGTGGTCGCACGTCCCGCAATGGTTCGCGTCGCTGTCCGTGCTCACGCAGCTGGTGCCGCACAGCACGAACCCGGCCGTGCAGCTGAGCTCACAGCGGCCGTCGCGGCACGCTGCGGCGCCGTGCTCGGGAGCCGTACACGGCGTGTCACAGCTGCCGCAGCTCGCGAGCGACGTCGCGAGATCCACGCACGCCCGGTCGCACGCCGTGCTGCCCTCCGGGCAGCCGGCGGTGCAGCGACCGTTCGAGCACACTTCGTCGAGCGCGCAACGTGCGTCGCAGGCGCCACAGTGCGTGGGATCCTCGTCGAGCACGACGCATTCGTCCCCGCACGCCGTTTCGCCTTCGTCGCACGCGGTGCCGCAACGTGCGCTCGCACACGTCGCGCGGCCGCCGGAAGGCACCGGGCAGCGTATCCCGCAATCCCCGCAGTTTTCGGGGTCCTCGTCGAGATTCACGCAGCGTGAAGCGCACGCGGAAAAGCCCTCGTCGCACACGAAGTTGCAGCGGCCGCCGACGCACACGGGCAGCCCGTCGGCAGGCGCGGAGCAGCGCGCTCCGCAGCCGCCACAATGCTCTGGCTCACGTGACGTGTCGACACAGCGGCCATCGCACCAGGTCTGATCGTCGGCGCATTCGCCGCTCGCGCCGCCACCGCCACCGGCGCCGGCGCACGCACCGGCGCTGCAGCCATCCGTCGTATCTGCGTCGACGTCGAGTTTCTCGACGCAGAGATGCGTCGTCACGTCACACACCCAGCCAGTGACACAATGACTCCGTGCGTCGCACGCGCGTCCCGAAAGATCGGAGCTCAAACTGCTGTCGCAGCCGCCCGCGACGAGCGCGAGCAGCAGGAATGCGAGCCCCGGGATGCCGCAAGATCGCACTAGTAAATCGCGGTCCATCGCCTACTCCAAGCTCAGAAAGAGCCGACGAACGTGCCGACGCACGCCCCAGGTCCGCACGCGAGTCGCGTCTCCGCGCGGCGCCCACGCCCGAGATCGATCGCGACGAGCGCACTGCCCGTCGCCGCGAGTACGCCGCCCGTCACGAGCAACACGCGAGCGGCGGTCTGGCTCGATCGCATGCGGTCGTACTGGTCGGCGTACGCGATCTGATCCGGCGCGCTGCGGGCGTCGTTCTCGGCGTCACGACGGACGAGCTCCGCGACGCCAGCGCCGACGAGGGCCGCGCCCCCGGCGCCGAGCACTACCCACGACCACGGTGCGAAGGTCGCTGGCCGCGCGCGCGGCTCGGGCGCGTCCGCGTTAGGGGGGGGCCGTGAGTCGGTGACGCCAAGCGGCGCCGCCTGGACGAGCGTCGCCGCGGACGCAGCGGGCGGCGTTTCGAGCGCTGCGATGCGGGCACGCACTTCGCCCGCGTTGGCGGCGTTCGGAGCACGCTCGAGGTAGTCGCGATAGAAGCGGACAGCGGAGAACGAGTCGCCGAGTTGCTCGTAGGCCCGCGCGATGTCGAACGACAAGGGTGCTCGCGGGGCGAGCGCATCGGCGTCGAGAAAGCACCTGACCGCTTCGGCGTATTGGCCGGAGCGATACGCGACCTTGCCGGCCTCGAAACGCACCTTCGCCTGCTCGGCGGCACGGGGCGCTTCATCGGCGAGCGCCTGCTTCGGGCTCAGTACGAGGCCGAGCGCGACCAGGTGCCGAGCGCAGGTGGTGAAACGAGAAGGTCGAGGAGAAGAATGCATCGGCGCCGTCAATAAGGGTCAATCAGGTCTTCGTCCTTCGCGGGCTTGGCCGCGGAAGCCGGCCCGGAAGCTCCACGAAGACCGCCGTTCCGCGTCGAGAACCCACGCGAGCTCGAATGCTCGGCAGACGTCGTCATCGGCCGTCGAAGCACGGGCAGAGTAGCTGGCGAACGAGGCGCGGAGGTCGCGGCGGCATTGGCCGAGGGAACCGCCTCGCGCGCGCGAGGCTCGACGACCGGACGAGGCTCGATGATCGGACGCTGCTCGGGCGCTCGGGTGGTCTCGACGAGCGGCCCCGCCTGGGCGTTTTCGCCGCGCTCACGGCGCTGACTCTGCTCGGGCTGCGCCGCCGCGGTCCGCGAAGTCGCGTGAGCGAGGCGAGAACTCGAAAGCGCCCAAGCCGAGCCGAAGAAGAGTGCCAAGGCGCTGCTCGCGACCGCAACGCCGAAGCTCAGCGAACGCATGCCCCTTTCACGTGCGGCGGCAGCAACGACGGTAGGACCCGTGCTCGCCGGGGCGCTCGCCGTGAGTGTCGGCTCGGAGCTCGGACCGAGCCAGCGGCGCTCGAGCAACACGCCGGAGACATCGTCGATCACGCCTTGTTGGAGCAGCCAGCGCGCGAGCCGCGAGCCGAGCTCCTCGACCGAAGGCCAGCGCGCGTCGGGGTGCTTGGCGAGGCCGCGCGCGATGATCGCGCAGAGCGTCGCATCACAAGGCACGAAGTGTTCGACGGGCGTGACCTCGTCCGTGATGACCGCACGGAGCAGGGCCTCGAGCGTCGCGCCCTCGAAAGGCGGCTGGCCCGTGATGGCCTCGTAGAGCGTGACGCAGAGCCCCCACACGTCCGCACGTTGATCGAGGTCGTCACGACACAACACCTGCTCGGGGGCGAGATAGCCGGGAGTACCCACCAGAGTGCCGGCGGCTGTCGTGTGCCGCCAGTCGTCGCTCTCCGCCACTTTCACCGTGCCGAAGTCGAGCAGCTTGGGGCGCAGCGAGCCGCTGCTCCCGCACAGGAAGATATTGTCGGGCTTCACGTCACGATGCACGACCCCGTGAGCGTGCGCGGCCGTGAGCGCGTCGGCTATGGGAAGCAGCAGGCGCACGACCTCGACGGGAGCGAGCCGCTGCGTGCGCTCCAGTCGCTCGCGGAGCGTCTCCCCCTCGAGCAATTCCATGACGATGAACCAGTCGTCGTCCGCAGTACGATCGACATCATAGACGCGCAGAACCGCCGGGTGACCCAGGCGCGCGATGACGCGCGCTTCGTGCAGCAGGCGCGCCGTGTCCTCGTCGTCTGCTTCACCCCGCACGAGCTTCACGGCGACGCTCGCGTCGAGCGCGATGTTGGTCGCGCGCCAGACGGTCCCCTGCCCGCCTTCACCGAGCGGTCGCTCGAGTCGATACTTATTGGCGAGTACCTCGCCCGCCACGTGCCGGGGCGGCGCCGCGGCGTCGCCTACACAAACTGCCGCGCGAGCAACCACGCCGGCAGGTAAGCAGCTAACGTGCCAAAGGCGTGAGCAGCCTAGGCAGCCTGCGTCTGCTGAGTTGTCCGGCGCGCGCAGCGGCAAAGTGACACAGTCGTAGCCAGCTGCCTCGAACGCCTGGCGGTCGTGGAAAGCGTCCCGAGACGCGTCCGGGGGGACTCCGTCTGCGCTCGCGCCGACATTCGGATTTTTACAAACCGATCGATCCCGAGCGGGACATCAATCAACGGAAAGGTTGACGCACGGCTCGAAGGAGCCCTGCGCTCGACTTGGACAGTGAGGGATTCGCGCCCAACGCGGCGCGCTCGCGGAGCCGCAGGCGTCGAGCTCGCACGAACCGACGACTTCGTCGATCGAGCGAGTGAAGCGCCCGTGCCTCCACTCATTTGCAGCGTCGTAACAAGTAAAGACCACGCTCGACCAAACTCGTGCTCATGCACGAGCTCGCTGACGTGCGTCCATTGAAAGCAACCAATCATCCACGGGAGACAGACAGCATGAGAAACCGGATCTCGTCATTTTGCATTTCGCTCGCGAGTGTCGGAATCGTCAGCGCGTGCGGCAGCGGCGTTCAGACGGAAAGCGACGCCACGGAGCTCGGAACACTCGGCTCCGCGGCGCCTTCGACTTCGTCGGACACACACGTAACGATTGACACCAAAAAGAGCGTGGGAGTCTTGGGACCGATCGCAGTGGGCGCCAACGCCGCCGCCTGGGACGACAACCTGGTCGACGCAGTCGTGCCTGGGCTCCTTGCGGACGCGGGCATTCAGATCATGCGTTACCCGGGAGGGTCTACGGCCGACAACTATCATTGGTCGTCGAACGCTGCGGATGATCCGAGTCAGGGGGGAACGACGCCAAGCGCCAACTTCGACGCGTACATGTCGGCAGCTCGAGCCACGCGAGCAAAAGCGATGATCACGGTCAACTACGGCTCTGGCACGCCGGAGGAAGCCGCCGATTGGGTGCGCTACGCAAACCGCGGACGCAGGCATTACAGCGGCCCCGTGCCGACCTATCCCGGCGCGAGCGCGACGGGCCACGACTACGGCATCCGCTATTGGGAAATCGGCAACGAGCTCTACGGGGACGGTACTTACGGAGCCACCTGGGAAGTCAACCACAAGTCTCACGATCCGACGACGTACGCGAACGGCGTCATCAGCTACAGCGCGGCGATGAAGGCGGTAGACCCATCCATTCTTGTCGGCGCCGTGCTCACGGCTCCCGGCAATTGGCCCGATGGGCAGGTCAGCGACGCGTCACCCGTACCCTGGAACGACACGGTGCTTCCGATCGCGTGCGCCGCGCTCGATTTCGTCGTCGTCCACTGGTACCCGCAGGGCCCGACGGGCGAGTCCGACGCCGCGCTGCTTGCGTCGCCCGAGAACGGCGCCTCGACGCCGGTCAGCTACACGCCGAGCATTCCCGACATGGTCGCGAGCTTGAAATCCGAGCTCGCGCAGTACTGCGGTTCGCACGCGCCCGACATTCAGATCATGGTGACGGAAACGAACTCGGTTTCGTACAACCCTGGCAAGCAAACCACGAGCCTCGTGAACGCGCTCTATCTCGCGGATGCCGTCTCTACCTGGCTCGAGAACGGCGTCGCGAACGTGGATTGGTGGGCGATCCACAATAGTCCCTTCGACGGAAACGTCGATCCGTCGCTCTACGGCGATTACGAGTTCGGAGACTATGGAATCTTGTCGCGTGGTCTCACGAGCGCCAATGGCGTGGCGGAGCCACCGGCAGAGACTCCGTTCCCGGCGTATTTCGGCCTGCAGATGCTCGCCAAACTCGGTCACGACGCGGGCAGCGAACTGCTCGACACGACCTCGTCCACGCCGCTCGTCGCGGCGCACGCGGTCAAGCAGGGGGACGGCTGCGTCCACACCCTCCTCGTCAACAAGGATCCGAGCGCACCGCACACCGTGTCCGTCGCGCTGAAAGGGAGCTCGACACACGGACTTGCGAGTGTGTATAGCTTCGGGGTCGGCGATACGTCGCTTCGGAAGAGCCGCAAGTACGTCAAAGGCTCGTCCTTCACGCTCACGCTGAGCCCTTACTCGCTCACGACGATACAGCTACCTTGAGCGGCGGTTTCGCGCGGGGACACGCGGGCAGCGTGTCCCTCCCAAGCTGACGAGCCTCGAGCGCGCCGAGCAGTTCAGAGGGGAGCGCGACGAACGAGCGACTAGCCACCGCTCACGAACGTCGTCACGCTCAGCGCGTCGAGCCAGGCAGAGGCCCGGCCGTTGACGATCGCGTCGTGAATCCAGCCTGCAACGGCGAGACCATTCTGAATGTCGTTGCTCGTACCTTGCTCCGGCCAAAATTTGATGCCGGAAGCTTCCGCGGTGTCCGGCCCGAGCGGTTCGAAAGCCCGATTTGGGTCCGATCGGCGCCGGTAACAGCTGCTCAGTCGGAGCTGACCCTAAATTTCTTGGTCACGTACGCCTAGGTAGTCCCGCCTGCGCGGCCGCTCGCGTGCGGTGAAATGGGCTCCACGCCGGTCGCTCCGCTACAGCCGAGTACGAGCGCGAGGGCGCCGAGGCGCAACGTGAATGATGCGGTCAGCTTAGAACTGCGTGATGAACTTCCAGGCTTCCGGCGCGTCCCAGCTTGAATTTTGACCAGGATCCTTGGGCTCCCAGCCGTGCGGGCCGTTGAAGACACAGTACTCCGTCGGGTGCCCCGCCGAGCAGCCTTTGTAGTTCGTGCACGTGTGCGGCTGGCCACTGGCAGGGAACGTCGTCGCCCCGGGCTCGGGCATGCAGCCGTTGACGGCGGCGAAGTCGGCCTGCCTCTTTTCGCCGGTGAGGGGCGAGGTCGTCGAAAGCCCGCCGCTGTCCTCGCTTGCCTGAGACGCGTAGTACGCGATCGGCTTCGACAGCGTCATAGGACAGGAATTCGTGAGATCCGCGCCCGAGAAGAACGCGACGGCGCGGAACACGTCCGCCCGGGTGCATCCGAGCGCCATGGCCATGGCGCCGCCGAAGCTGAATCCCGTCGCAAACAGGCGGGTTTGGTCGATGCACAGATCGCCTTCGAGTTGAGCGAGGATGGCGTCGGTGAATGCCACGTCACCGTTGCTCCAGGTGCCGGCGCCGTCGGTCGCCTCCGGTGCCGCGAAGATGGTGTTCTTGGCGTCCAGGGTCGCAAACGTGAAGTAGTTGGCGGACACGACGTTGGCTGCCGAGCCGCCGGACCAGGAGTAGGCAAGAACCAGCCGATACGGGTGGCTGTTGTCGTAGCCGTCAGGCACGCGCAAAATGTACTTTCGCGACGCGTTGTTGAACGTGATGTTGATGGTGCCGTTCTGAAGCGTGCGCGTCTTGCCGCACCCGGCGCTTGGCATGGTGTCGCCCCCAGCGCCTCCCGTTCCGGAAGCACCGCCCAACCCGCCGCCGCCGCCACGTGCCGTACCTCCCGACGCCCCGCCGGCGCCTCGACCGCCCGAGCCGGAACTTGCACCGGTCCCCGCGCTCTCGCCGGCCGTTCCCTGACCGGCCGAACCGGAATGACCACCTGTGCCCGCGTGTCCAGTGGCACCGGCTCCGCCCTGCGGCGGTCCGCCGCCTGCTCCGGTGCCGCCCATCGAAGGGGAGCCTCCGGCGGAGGCCCCACCACGGCCAGCCATTCCGGCCTGCCCGAGCGAACCTCCGCTGCCGGCCGTTCCAGCGCTTCCAGAGCTTCCGGCGCTTGCAGCCTGTGCGCCTGCCCCTGCAGTTCCCGCTTGGCTCGAGCCGCCGCCGGTTCCAGGACTCCCGTTGCCGGGAGGAGAGGACGAGCAAGCGCCAGCCACGAGAGCAAGCACAGCAACTATCGGCAGGCGCGCGAGCAGCATGACCTTACTTGGGTGGTGGGCTCTCGAGCGCCGATCCGTCGACAGAACGGATCGTCCCGAAAGCTCTGCGCCCGTCGGCGACTCAGGTGAGGATCCCCGATAGGGCCGAATTGACCTGCCCGGCGTCGAGCCCGAGCTGCGTCACAGTCGAGCCCATGGCCTGCGCGACGGTGAACAAGGCTTTGCTCAGGTTGTCGCTCGGGAAGTTGTGGTGCTCGTCACCGCGCAATTTGCCGCCGGCCTTGCCGGCGAGCAGCACGGGCCACTCCGCCTTCGTGTGCGTCTTGCCCCACGCCGTGTCCGACGTCACGAACACGAGCGCCGTATCCAATAGAGTTCCAGCGCCGTACGGCGTGGACTTGAGATTGGTCAGAAACTCAGCCAGGCACTTCATCGCGTAGTTCACGCCCGTGTCGACGCGAGGCTGATTCGACTGATCGCCGGGATCGGTGTGGCAGATCGTGTCATGGAAATCGTCGTCCATGTTCGAGCCGAGGTGGCGGTAGTAAACGTGCGCGGCGGGCAGTGAAAACATGAGCGTGAGCACACGTGTCTGCTCGCACGCGAGGGCCAAGGTGGAGAGCTGTGCCATCACCGTGTTGACGGCCGGCGGGGCTTCGCTCTTCGTGTCTTTGCCGACCGTGGGCGCAGTGGGCGAACTGCACTCGGCCGGCGTCATGGAACCGCCGTCGCTGGGCGTGGTCTGAAGGCGCTGCTCGATCGCACGAATGGCGTCGAGATGCTGCTCGACGCGCTGCTTGTCGCTCGCGCCGAGTCGCTGCTCGAGGCTCGTACCGTCGGCGATCACGGCGTCGAGGACGCTCTTCTTGACGGTGGCGAGCTTGGACGCGGCGTCGGGCTGGGTCGTGCTCGGCGTGGTCGTCGTCGTCGTGAACAGCCGGTTGAACAGGGTTTTGGGATCGTATTCGGCGTTGTTGCGCGCGTTCGGGCCGCGGTGGGAGACCGTGGCGAGCGAGTCCTGCGGCCCGTTCGGGGTTGCCGGCGTTACGCCGACTTCGATCGAACGGAACGGCGCGCCCTTGGAAATGGCGTCGGCGACGATCTGATCGATCGATGCGGCGCGCACGGCGTTGCCGTTGAGCGGCGCGCCGGTCGTCGCGCCCGCCGATCCGGAGGGGTGTTCGACGCCGGCCACGACCAGCTTGTTTTCGAGACCACTGAGGACGGTCAGGTAGGATTTGAAGTCCGCAAGCGGCTGGAGCTGCTCGCTCAGCGCCCACGCCGAACCAGCGCCCGTCGCCGCGGGCTTCCACAAGCCGGGCAGCGAGCCGTTGCCGAAGAACCAGGTCACGTAGAGCGGCGAGACCGTCGTGCCGGTCGCCGCGAGCGCCGTGCCGTTCGTGTTCAACATGCCTTCGAGGAGCGGCAGCGGAATCGTCACCGCGGCGCCCGTTGCCAGCACGCCACGTAGAACGGTTCGTCGATCCAAGCGCTTGAGCGTCATGAACTTCCTTTAGGGCTGAGGAGCAACCGTCGAGAACGCATCGCTGGTCACGAGACTGACGATCAGGTCCCGCAGCTTGAATCCGGATGCCTGAAAAGAGTCCACGAGCGCGTTTTCCACGCTGCCGTCCTCAGCGCGCTCGACGTGACCCATCGCGTACGAGTAGTACTTTCGAAAGATGCAGCGTCCGACGCCGACGTCGCCCGCGATCGCGGCCCCGAGCGCGCGTGAATCGGCGACGTCGATCCCGTCGAACGAGCCGCTCGGATCGATCGTGAGTCCCTGATCGGTGGTGCGATACCGACCGATCGCGTCGAAGTTCTCGAGTGGGAGACCGAGCGGATCCATGTACTCGTGGCAGCCGGAGCAGGACGGTACGGTGCGATGGGCCTCGAGCCGCTGCCGCTTCGTCATGGGCATGTCGGGAAGGTCAGGCAACATCGTATTCACGTCGGGCGGCGGATTCGGAATCGGCGTGCAGAGGAGTTGCTCCTGCATGTACCTGCCGCGCAGCGTCGGCGAGCCCTCCTTCTGATTCGCGAATTCGGACAAGAACCCGGCTTTGCTGAGGAGCCCGAGGCGCGGCCCGTCCGCGGGCAGCGAGCGGGTCACGAAGTTCGTCGACGTGAGGCCGCTCGTGTCGAGTCCATAGACTGTCGCGAGCTCCTTGTTGACGACGACCGTGGGCGTCGTGAAGAGATTGAGCACGCTCGCTTCGTCGTCGAACGCGAGTACGGCCCACGTATCGCGAATGTCTCGCACCATGCCGGCTTGCAGGGCCGTCGCGTATTCGGGGAACAGGCTCGGGTCCTTCGCCTGCGTCTGGATACGATCGAGTCGCAGGTACTCTTCGGCGAACGCACTGGCCGCCTCACGCCCAGCGGGAGCATCGAGCATTCGTTCGACGGCGGCTTTGATGCCGTCCGTCGTGCCGAGCGACCCCGAGGCGGCCGCGTCGAGCAGCGTCTGGTCCGGGAGGCTGTTCCACACCAAAAACGCGAGCCGGGAGGCCATCTCGTAGCCGGTGAGCCGCAACGTCCCGTCCGTCGCCGGAGCGCCGAGCTCGGGACGATAGAGGAAGTTCGGCGAGGCGAAGAGCGCGACGATGGCCCAGCGCGCGCCTTCGATCGGGCTGCCGAGCGTCGTGGCCGCCGTCGCTGCGACCGACATCAGTCGCTCGAGCTCGGCCGTGACGAGCGGGCGACGCCAGGCGCGGAGCCCGAGATTTTGGACCAAGCCGCGCACGCACGTGTCGCTCGTTCCGCCGGTCGGCGTGCAGCCGATGAACTTGGCGCGTGCGGTCGCGTCGGCGAACACCGTGTTGACCGCGTTTTCGATCGCCGTCTCGTAGCGCTCGGCCCCGAGATCCGAGGTGACGACGCTCGAAGCGCCGATGACGGCAAAGTTGCCGTCCCAACTATCGCCGTCGAGCTGCGTCACGTCGGTATCGACGCCGAACACATCGCGAACGGCGTTGCGGAATTGGGTGCTCGTCAGGCGACGGAGCATGCCGGCCGGCGCCGCGTACGCGGGCGGATTGTCGAACAGCGGCCCTGGCCCGGCCGTTCCGCCGCTGTCGCCGGTGTTCGTCCCCCCAGACGCCGCGCCAGCCGTTCCGTCTGTGCTCGCCACCCCCGTCCCGCCACTTCCGGGCGAGCCACCGTTCACGTGCACGCTGCCGCCGCCCTGACCCTGAGACTGCATTCCGCCGCCCGCGCCGGACGCCATGCCGGCGGCGGCACCAGTCGCACCCCCCGGCCCCGTCATCTCGGCGCTGCAGGCGACGGCGAACGCCAAGGAGGACGCCGCGGCCCAGGCTAGGGGCGAACGCATCAGCTGGCAGCTCGATCTCTCCAAACCGGCCTCCGAAGGATCAGAGTCAACGCGGGCGAGCGAGCTCAGCCGAGTCGCCCAGGGAGGCAGTCGCGTGGCCGGCCATTTCCGTTAAGAAATCAGGCCGTCATGTGCCGATTACCGATAAATCACAAAGCATTGCACACGGGTTAAGCGCACGACAGTGCGCAATTTCGGTGGCCGCTTCGAGCGTGCTCGCACGACTGAAGCCGAAGCAGAATGGCTCGTCACCGCATGCTCAGCGTCCGACTGGCTCCGCTACGGAGCGGGCGACGCTTGCTCACACACATAGGGCAGCTCCAAGGAGCAGGCGCGGTCGTTCCAGTCGCTCCGGTTGAACCGGAGCGCGAGGCAGCGCTCTGGATCCGTGGTCACGGTGCTCGAATCGTTGGGCTCGCCTGGAAACCAGCTCACGAAGGACGTGCCCTCCGCCGTGCCGTCAGGCCCGCCCCGCCAGAAGATCGTGCCGTCGGGCCAGCGCCACACGTAGAAGTCGTCCCGAGTTCCGCCGAGCCACAGGTCGTCGTTCACGACGCTGCCGGCGTTCGTCGCGACGAAATTGTTTTCTTGCGCCGTGCCGATCGCTGCCAGCGTGGCGCCTCGACGCATGCAGTCGAACGTGGCCGCCTCGAAATCGAGCGGCTTCGAACACACCACGTAGGTGCTCGGCGCCTGCGCGAACGACGAGCACGTCGGGAGCGGCTCGGTTCCCGCGTCCTCCTGTTCCGTGGGGACAAAGCTCGGGTCGAGCGTGGTCGTGCAGGAAAGAGCGGCACCGAGCAGTCCGGCGCAGCGGAGCGCAATGCCGCTCGCGTGTCGCATGCGCAGGAGACACGCCGGAGCGCGGAACGTGGCCATCAATCGTACCCGGCGTACCTGGCGAGCCCCGTGCGCGCACCTTTACCGGAGTCTGTTATCCTGAGTGACGTGCCTCCCGTTCGTCAACCCCTCGAGCCGGCGCGCGCGCAGCCCTCGAGCGACGCGACTCGGCTCTTGCTGGTTCCGAGCGAGGCGACCAGCAGCGAGGTGCTCTACGAACGCGTGGCACCGGTCGTGAATGGAATGGTGTGGCTCTATCTCGCGACCGACCCGGAGCGCGACGATATTGCGCAGGATATCCTGGTGGCGGTCGTGCGGGGTGCCGCCTCCGTTCGGGACCCGGCGCAGCTCGAGGGCTGGGTCGCTCGCGTTGCTTTCAACAAGATTTGCAACCTGTTTCGCCGCAGAAAGCTCGTGCGCTGGCTCTCCCTCGAGGCGCTTTCGGGCTATGAGCCCCCAGCGCCTCACGTCGACTTCCATGGCCGCGAGCTCGTCGCGCGCACGCAGCGGATCCTCGAATGTCTACCGGTCTCGGAGCGGATGGCGTTCACGCTGCACCTGCTCGGCAACGCGAGTCTCGAGGAGATTGCAGAGCGCTGCGGTTGCTCGGAACGAACGGCACGGCGCAGGCTCAAGGCCGCGCGCGACCGTTTCACGCGGCTCGCCAAGCAGGATCCCGTCCTTGCGAGCCGTGTCTCCGAACACACTCGGCCCACGGGGGAGCGTCGCGATGGCTGAGCTCGAACGGCTCGCGTCCGAGCTCCGACAAGAGCTCGGCAGTCCTCCGGACGCATGGCAACAAGCGCAGCGGGCACGCTGGCGGCAGGGACTGCGTGCGCCGGCAGGGCGCTCCCGGATCCGCGGATTTGCGCCCTGGGTCGTGGCGTCGTTGGGCATCATGGCCGGGTTGATCTGGCTCGTCGCCGCCCGCCGCCCCGCAGGGAGCGACGAGCGCTGGCTCGTGGCGGAAGAGCTGCGCGGACCGGTTCGCCTCGATGACGGAAGCACTATCTCGCTCGGACCGGGAGGACGCGGGCGGCTGCTCGCTGACAGCGCGACAGTGCGCTTCGATTTGCACCAGGGGCGCGCAAGCTTCGACGTCGTTCCCGAGCGCAAGCGAAGCTGGACGATCCGCGCAGGTAAGAACGAAGTGCGGGTCGTGGGCACCCGCTTCAGCGTGTTCTTCGGCTCGGATGAAGCGTTCGAGGTCGAGGTCGAGCGCGGCGTCGTCGCCGTGCAGGTGCCCGACCGCAATGCGAGCCTGGAGCTGAAGGCGGGCGACCATCTGCACGGACACCCGGGCCAGCTCGAGCTGACGCACGACGTGGCGAGCGCGCTGCCACCGGCGTCCGCGGCGGCCTCCTCGCCTGCGCCGGCGCCACGCGCGGAGGATGTCGCTGCCGTTCCAGCGCCGTCGGCCCGGCCGGACGTCTCGGCACCATCAGCTCTGCCGGTCGCACCGGAGCCGCTCGCGGCCCGAGCGGACTGGCAGCTCCGGTACCGAGAGGGCAAGTACGCCGAGTCGCTCGCGCTCGTGCGTGCACAGGGCGTCGGCAAGCATCTCACCGACCTGTCCCCGAGCGCGCTCGCGGAGCTTGCCGACGCTGCCCGCTTGGGAGGCGATCCGGAGCTCGCCGTGCGCGCGCTGGCGCTGCTCATCCAGCGTTTTCCCGGCGCCGCTGAGGCACGCGACGGCAGATTCATGCTCGGCCGCGTCGACGTGCTGCGCGGCGACGATGCCGCGGCGGTCGAAGCCTTCGAGGGCTATCTCCACAGCGGCTCGTCGGGGCGCTACGTGAGCGAGACTCGGGGCCGTTTGATGGAACTTTACGCCAAGCGCGGCGACGCGGAGCGAGCGCGAAGCGTCGCGCAGCAGTATCTGCAGGCCACGCCGAACGGCCCTTATCGGCGGCTCGCACGTTCCCTGATCACGTCGCAGCCGTAGTTCGGGCACCGATGGCCGCCCGGCATTGTTCGCGCGTCGCGCTCGTCACGACCCTGCTCGGCACGCTCGGAGCGGCCGGGCGGGCCCGAGCCGAGGTCCCCGTATCCATTCAGTACGACTCGGAGCAGCGCGTCGATCTCGCTCGACGCCTCCGCTCCGAGCTAGAAAGCGAGGGTTACGCCGTGGAGATCGCGGCGGAGGCGGGCCCCTCGCCGTGCGAACCGAACGGCGCTCAGCCCATCGTGTCCGGCGACACTCGCGCTTGGATCCGCATCAGCGCGGGCCCGGCTGGCGGCGACACCGCCGTCGCCTCGATTTGCTATCTCGGGACCCTGCCCTTTCTGCAGCGCGCTTCGACGAGCGCGCCGGGCTCCGATCCCCGGCAGTTGGCCGTCGTCACGGCCGAGGCTCTGAACGGCCTCCGCTCGAAGGTCTCTCCCGCCGTGGGAGATTCCGCACTCCCGCCGCGCCGTGAGGTCCCCCCGAGCGCAGCGATCGAGCCGGTCCGCGCGACCGCGGTCGTGAACAGCATGGCACTCGGCGTGGGTTTCCTCGTCAACGCACCCGACTATCCCGCCTCTCCCGCGCTCGTGTTGCGCGCCAATCTCGGGCTGACCTCCTCGGCTGGGTTAGTCATCGACGCGCTCCTGCCGACGACCGGGGCGGAGCTCGCGAGCGCGCAGGTGACCGCCACGGTCCGAACCGCGTGGCTGCGCATGGGCCCTCGCTTGGACTTTGCGGCCGGCGACTTCGAGCTCGCAGGCGCTCTGCTCGCCGGAGCGGCCGTCAGCTGGGCGACCGGGGTCGCGCTCCCGCCTCGAGTCGGGACGGCCGACGTGTCGGCGGGCGCGCTCTTCTCACTGGCAGCTGCCCTCGAGTATCCGGCGCATTCGCCGGTCTTCGCGAGCGTCTCGGCCTCGGCGTCGGCGCTCTTGCCCGGTTTGCGGCTGAACCTGGGTGACGGAGCTGCTCCGCGCGGCTCCTGGCCGCTCGAGGCGGCGATCGCCGTGGGAGCTCGCTGGGGCGGCGAGCCCTAACTCTCACGCTCCGCACGATTGCTGGCCGGTCAGGGAGGGCTCGGGTGTCTTGATGGGCCAGGCGCTCACAGACGCGCCGGAGCCGAGGAGCACCATGTCGAATCAGATCGGACGCAGGCAGGACGTTCTCGCCGCTTGGTCGTTCGCGTTGCCTATCGCCTGGATGCTGGCCGCGTGCGGCACCGCGGGACCCACGGGCGAAGGCTCAGGCGGCGACTCGCACGGTGCGGCAGCGGGGACCTCGGCAAGCGCGGGGCGGTTTGGCTCGGGTGCGGGCGGTTCGCTCGGCAGCGGCGGTTCGCTCGGCAGCGGCGGTTCGTTCGGCAGCGGCGCCTCCGCGGGCATGTCGACCACGGGAGCAGGGGGCAGCGTCGCTCCGGGTAGCGGAGGGAGCACGAGCATCGGTGGGGCGCCGTCAGCCGGCGGCACGGGGAGCGGCGCGGCTGCAGGGACGGGCATCGTCGGCAGCGGTGGCACGGGAGCACCGGCAGCGGGCGCGGGCGGAGCGGGCGGCACGTCCGGCGGCGCTCAGGGCGGCAGTGCTGGCCGTGGCGGCGGAGCCGCAGGCCATGGGGGAAGCTCCGTCGCGGGTAGCGGCGGCACCGGGGGAACCGGCGGCAGCGGCGGCACCGTGGCCGCGACGTTCCAGAAGGCGGCCGGCACGATCCAGAACTCGCCCGAGCCCTCCTCGACGACGAACCTGCAGAAGTCCGATTGGCAGAAGGGGCTCATCTCTCCGACGCTGCTCGGGGGGCACCACCTGAATCAACCGGCCGTCCTCAACGGCTACTTGATGATGTGCGGCAACGAGGAGTTCTGGATTTACGACGTTTCCAACGCGACGGCGCCCAAAGAGCTCTCGAGCATGACGACGCCCAACCGGCGGAGCGGCGGCGAGGCGGAGTCGCACACTCAGTCGTTCGCGCGTTACGGCGACAAGCTCTACATGGTGACGCTGGGCGGCACGGGAATCGACAGCTGGGACGTGACGACCCCCACCGCACCCAAGCACCTCTCGCAACTCAAAATTTCGGGCGTCAATTACGGCGACTACACGGAGGCCGTGTGGGGCGTGAGTTGGCAGGGCCAGTACATCTACGTGGGCGCGACCAACAACGGCATCAAGGTCGTCGACGCCACGGATCCGGCGGCACTCAAGATCGCTGCGGAGGTCCCCACGTCTCAGTTCGGCGGCGTCAGCGCCGGGCCGCTCGATGCCATCGGCAACGTGCTCGTGGTGATGACACCCAAGGAAAGCGGCGGCGTCGCCACGCTCGACATCAG
This sequence comes from Polyangiaceae bacterium, assembly GCA_025936115.1. Lineage (GTDB taxonomy): Bacteria > Myxococcota_A > Polyangia > Polyangiales > Polyangiaceae > PMG-095. Next base: position 182,884 of record JAICTZ010000012.1, on the reverse strand, counting down.
CGACCCCCTCAAACCGACGCGGCTCGCCTCGTTCACGGCCGATAAATCGTACATCGGCCAGTTCCATCGCCACTACGCCGTATTGCTCGGGCCGGTCCGCGTCTGGGACGTGCTCACCAACCCGAAGAGCATCGGCACGGGCACCACGCCCATCGCGACGTTCAACAACGAATACGCCGAGTACTCGATCTTCAGCGACGACTACCTGTTCATCGGGCACGCGCGCCAAGAGATTGGCAATTACCCGGGTGCTTCGAAGATCACGTTCTCGAACCCGAAGAGCATGAAGGTCGTCAATCGGATCTGGGGGCGGCTCGACACGACTTACAACGACGATCAATTCGTATTGCCGATGGGCAACCTGGTCGTGTTGACGGACGATCAGTCGCCGTACCGCGGCTGGGTCATCGGCGTGCATCAGACGGACCCCGACACCACGGCCCCCGTCATCGACACGGTCATTCCGAACGACAAGGCCACCGCGGTCTCGACCAAATCCCGAATCGGAGTGACCTTTTCGGACAATATCGACCTCGCGACCGTCAATGCGGCAAGCTTCATCGTGCGACCCGTCGGCGGCCAGCCGCTCGCCGGCAAATACGGCGCCCGCATGAGCGTGCTGAACTTCGATCCCGACGAGGATCTGATGCCGGGGACGACCTACGAGGTCGTGCTGCCGAAGGGCGGCGTCGCCGACTTCGTCGGCAATACGCTGAGCAGCGACTGGACCTCGACGTTCACGACGAACTGACGCCGTGCCTCGTTGGTTCAGTATCGCGTGCTCGGCGTTCGTCGTGGTCGCGGCGTGGGCGGAGCCCGCTTTCGCCCTCGACGTCGCAGTCACCGACGACGCGCCCTCCGTCATCGGTGAAGCTCACACCTTCACGGCGGTCGTGACCGGCGCGAGCGGCGCGCTCACCTACCAGTGGCAATTCGGGGAAGAGGATTTCCAAGCCGGCGAGGCGGCGGCGACACACACCTTCACGGCTCCTGGGCTCGTCAGCGTCCAGGTGATTGCCACCGACGCGACGGGCGACTCGGGAAGCGCCTTCTTCCGGCACCTCGTGCACTACCCACTCACGGAGCGGAGGGCCACGTCCGCGTCGCCCATCATCTACGACGCCGCGCGCAACCGCGTCTACTCCGTGAACCAGGACAACGACACGGTCACGTTCATCGACGCCGCGAGCCTGACGAAGCTCGGCGAGGTGGCCGTCTACGCGAAGCCGGAATCCATCGCACTCACACCGCAGGGCAAGCTCTGGGTCGTCCACCAAGACGACTACGCCGTGGCGGTGCTCGACCCCGACGGCATGACGCTCGAGCGCGGGTTTCGCTTGCCGTACGCGTCGCAGCCGGTTGGAGTCGCCGTGAGCCCGACGGGCGACGCCGCGTACGTGAGCCTTCAGGCGCTCGGCAAGCTGCTCAAGCTCGATCCCGCGACGGGCAACGTGCTCGGCGAGGTCGTCGTCGGTGACAAGCCGCGCGGGATCGCCGTCTCGCACGACGGCGCGGACGTTTACGTGACCCGCTTCATCTCGCCCGACACGGGCGGCGAGATCGTGAAGGTGACGAGCTCGACGATGGCCGTCGCCTCGCGCGTCGTGCTCAAAGCCGACACCGACACCGTCGACGGCGATCAAAAATCGCGCGGCGTCCCCAACTACCTGTTCTCCATCGCGATCAGCCCGGACGGCCGCCAGGCATGGATCCCCGGCAAGAAGGACAACATCTTCCGCGGCAAGCTGCGCGACGGGCAGGACATCACGCACGACACGACGGTGCGCCCACTCGCGGCCGTGATCGACACGCAGACCGACCAGGAGCTCTTCGCCAATCGAGTCGATCTCGACGACCGCAGCATGCCGGTCCACGTCGAGTTCAGCCAGTACGGCAACTTCGCCATCCTGTCGCTCGGCGGCTCGAACCGTATCGAAGTCAGGGACGTGAACCGACCGACGCAGGTATTCTCGGCGATCGGCGACGTGGGCGCTTTTCCGCGCGCGTCCGTGCTCGCGCCCGACGGCAAGCTCTTCGTGCAAGCCGCCCTCAGCCGCGAGGTGCTCGTGTACGACATGAGCCCGAACCTCGACACGTTCGATCAGTCCACGCCGAGCCTCGTCGCCACGATCCCGGCCGTCTCGAGCGAGAAGCTCCCGGCGCAGATCCTCGAAGGCAAGCGCATCTTCCACGATTCGGAGGACATCCGCATGGACCTCGAGGGCTACCTCAGTTGCGGTGGCTGTCACTTCGAGGGCACCGACGACGGACGCGTCTACGACTTTTCCACGCGTGGAGAAGGCCTGCGCAACACCATCACGCTCCTCGGCCGCCGCGGCAGCGGACAGGGCCGACTCAACTGGACCGCCACGCTCGACGAGGTTCAAGATTTCGAGCACCAGATCCGCGAGCTCTTCGGCGGACAGGGGTTCATCCCCGATGACGCGTTCCACACGGGGACACGCGACCAAGCGCTCGGTGATCCGAAAGCGGGACTGAGCCCCGAGCTCGACGCGCTCGCGGCGTACGTCACCTCGCTCGCCCAGGTGAACCGCAGCCCGTACCGGAACGGGGACGGGACGCTCACCGCCGATGGGACGGCAGGCAAGGCCTTGTTCGAGAAGCTCGGCTGCGACTTCTGTCATGCCGGCGCGGACTTCACGGACAGCGCGCGCGGCTTGCTCCACGACGTGGGGACCATCACCCCGAGCTCCGGCACGCACGCGGGGCAGCCGTTGCTCGGTCTCGACACGCCCACGTTACTCGGCGTCTGGGAGACGCCGCCGTACCTCCACGACGGCTCCGCCCCAACGCTGCGCGACGTCGTCACGACGAAGAACCCGAGCGGGCTACACGGCTTCGTGAGCTCGCTTTCGGCCACGCAAGTCGACCAGCTCGTCGCGTACCTTCAGCAGATCGACGACGAAGCGCCGGTGCGTCGATTGCCGTTCGACCCGCCGCCTGTGGCTGCCGGCGCCGGGGGACAAGGCGCCGCTGCGGGGGCGGCGGGTGGAGGCGCGCTCGTTTCAGGGGGTGCGGCTGGTTTCGGCGGCGCCGCAGGAATGAGCAGCACCGTGGGTGGAGGCACCGTGACTCCGACACCCCCTGAACACACGCCGTCGCGCGGCCTCATGGGGTGCGGGTGCAAGGTGGCAGCGCCGCGCAGCACGCCGTTCGGCGTCGCGCTCGCGGCGGGCCTGCTCGGGCTCGCCGTACTGCGGCGCACGGCGCGCGGGAAGCGCTCGGCGGAGAGGTTTCGAGCATGACGTTGCGGGCGCGAAAAGAACGCTTCGGGCTGACGGGGTTCTGCTGCGTGCTCACGACGTGCGTCGCGCTCGGCGCGTGGGGTTGCTCATCCGACGCCGAACGTCCGCAAGGCACGCCGTCGCCCGCCGGGATGGCAGGTGCGCCAAACCTTCCCGCCGTCACGCATCCCGACCCCGAGCTCGCGACACTCGGCTCGCGTGAGACAACGTACGAGCGCGTCTGCGCGCGGCACCACGCCGACGCGTTCTCGACCGCGCTTTGTGACGCGGGTGGTCATCCGCCCATCCCGGACCTGGCCTCGTTGATCGCTCTGATCGGTCTCGGCAAGGAGCGCGCGTTCGCGCTGAGCGGCAACTCGACCTCACTCGTGAGCAAGAGCGTGTCGGCGTTGAACCCGCGCCTGCTCGTGTTTCCTCGCGTGGGCGACGACCTCGCGCCGCCGGCCACGCTCGTCGCGATGGGCTTCGTGCGCGGCGAGCAATTCGTCGAAGTCGTCGGCCACGACGCCGTGAGCGGCGACCTCAACTTCTACCTCGTACGCTTCGAGCAACGTTGCAGCTACGACGCCGCAGGCTGCAGTCTCGCCGATCTGCTCACGGAGCAGATCGAGCACGACTGGACCACGTACAGCGTGTACGACCAGGAAGATCTCGAGACGACCCCGTTCGATTGCAAGTCGTGCCACCAGCCGGGCGGCTACGGCACCAAGCTCATGCTGCGCATGCAGGAGCTGACGAGTCCCTGGCTGCACTGGTTCCCGCAGCGCTTCGTGCAACAGACGGACTCCGATCGCCTGCTGAGCACCGAATTCATGGCCGTTCACCAGCACGACACCCAATACGGCGGCGTACCGATCGCCGTCATCGCCAATGCACTCGACGACGGCAGCGGCGCGCAGCTCGAAGCACTGGTGCGCGCCGAGGGCTTCGCCGACCAGCCGAATCCGTTCGACGCGCAGATTGCCAAGGAGGCGCAGAGTGGCTCGAGTCCCACCTGGCAAGCGCGTTTCGACGCACATTTGCGCGGGGAGGCCATCGCCGTCCCCTACCCGGGCATCGACGTGACGGACTCGGCCAAGCGCGATGCCGCGACGCGCTCGTACGGGGACGTCGTGCAGGGCATCGCGCCACGCGAGTCGCTGCTCGACGTGCGCGACGTGTTCTCCGCCGACGCCACGCTCAAGCTCAGCTTCCTGCCGCAGCCCGGCGCTGACGGGAAGACGGTGCTTTTGCAAATGTGTGGACGCTGTCATGACGGTCGCGGCAATCCGGCGCTGCCGAAGAACCTCTTCAACGTGCGGAAGCTCGATGCGCTGTCGCGCGCCCAGAAGGACAGAGCAATCGCGCGCATGCAGGCGTCGGACGACACGCGCATGCCGCCGTGGCGCGTCGGCTCACTCACACCCGACGCCCTGCAGGCGGCCATGGCGGAGCTCGCGAAGTGAAGTCACTGGACCTTTCGATCGTGCTGAGTGCGTCGCTTGCCTTCGCTTGTGGTTCGGGAACCCCGGCAGGTGACGATGCCGCCCACGATGTCCCCGCTGGCGCGGGGCACGCGGGCAGCTCGCTGTCGACGGCGGGCTCGTCCGCCGGCGGCGCGGCGGCGGGCGGTAAGGCGTCGAACGCTGCGGCGTCGGGCCAGAGCGGTAACGCCGGGCAGATGGCGGGCAGCGCGGGAAATCAAGCGAGCGGCGGCAATGCAGCTCACGGCGGGGCGGCGGGTAGTGCCGGGATCGCGGGCGCGAGCGTGCTACCCGGCGCTGGCGGCGCGTCCGGAGCGAGCGCAGCAGGGTCGAGCGGGAGTGCCGAGGGTGGCCGCTCCGGGACGGCGGGCGGTCGCGCGGGCGGAGGCTCCCCAGGTGGAGGCGCACCAACCGGCGGTGCTCCGAACGGCGGGGTTGCCGGCGGCGGTGCTCCGAACGCAGGCAATGCAGGCAGGGCCGGGAGCGGAGCCGCCGGCGCGGGCGGCGACGCCACGGGACCTTTCACGTGCAATCAAGTGACGGGCGGACAGCTCGTCGAAGAATGGTTCATCGCTGGCTTCGAGAAGGTCGTCGATGACCCGCGCTGGCAGGTCAAATGGCGGGTCGACGGCTACCTCGAAGAGTGGGCAAACCCCCAGAGCTCGTTCTGGAGCGCGCAGGTGGACTCGAGCTGCACGAAGAACACCGGCTCACCCGATCGCATCGTGTTCCCCGTCGTGAGCTTCACGAGCCGCTCGCGAACGGACTGGGCGAAGCTCATCGAACAGGCGATCACGACGTTCAAAGGCAAATATCCCGGCATCCGCCGCATGGACCTCATGACGCAGGTCCGCGGCCCAGGCAACATGCTCTGCCCGACTGCGCCGACGCAGGGCGAAACCATCGTCGTCCCGCCCGAGCTCGACGACGCCATCGACGACGTGGCAGCCGCACATCCCGGCTTCGTGTTCGTGGGTCCCCACGTCGAGGCGCGCTCGTGCTCCGACATCCAGGGCGGTGGCCCGCACCTGACGAGCGCCGGGAACACCGCCGCCGCAGTACCGATTTCGAGCTACTTCGCCGCAGCGCAGTGATCTCGTGTGTCCGTGCAACGAGCGCAACGTAACGAGCTTCGGAAGCGTGAGCGTCGCAGAGTGACAAGCCCTTCCGCCGTCGAAAGAAGTTTATCGACAGAAGCGATATCGCGCTGCGATATCGCGCCGAGGGTTCACAGACTCACGGTTTGCGCATAAGCTCGTGGTCGCGTGCGGGGTTCCCTTGATCGACTACACATGCTCGCGCTCTGCTGCGCGCTCGGCGGCTGCGGCATCTCGAGGCACGCGCAGCATGGCCCCCCGCGCGGCGCCGCTGGCTCCTCCCACTTGGGCGAAGGCGACGCAGGCGGCGAAACCACGACGGGCGGCAGCGGTGGCCAAGCTGGTGCGAGCGGCAACCCGGCCACGGGGGGCACGAGCGGCGACTCTGGAGCCGCAGGTGCCGAGGACACCTCCGGCCACAGTACGCTCGATCTCCGGGGATCGCCCTTCTACACGCGGTTCCAGCGGCTCACGAACTCGCAATGGGAGCATGCGGTCACCGACCTTTTGCGGCTCGACGCTCCCCCGGGACTCGCCAAGGACTTCGAGCCGCCCATAGCCGGCACCACGGACTTCGACAACAACGAGCACGTGCTCGCCGTCGATAGCTCGCTCGCCGACTCCTACGAGACCGCAGCAGAAGCATTGGCGGAGCGCGTGACGAGCTCGCCGGCCTCACTTGCCGCCATTGACGCGGGCACGGACGCCGCAGGCTTCGTTCGAAGCTTCGGGCGGCGCGTGTTCCGGCGCCCGCTCACGGCTGACGAGCAGACACGCTACGAGGGCATCTTCGCCGTCGGCGAGCAGCTCTACGGGGACGGATTCGAACACGGCGCGGGGCTCGTGATCCGGGCCATGCTCCAGTCGCCGTACTTCCTTTACCGCTCGGAGCTCGGGCCGAGCGGCGAGCCACTCGACAGTTACGAGGTCGCCTCCAAGCTCTCGTTCTGGCTGCGAGGGACCACGCCGAGCGACGAGCTCTTGGACGCCGCCGCCGCGGGCGAGCTCGACAGCGCGGACGGCTTGGAAACGGCCGCGCGCCAGATGCTCGAAGAGTCGACGGCCGTCGCGGTCATGCGCGACTTTCACGGTCAGCTCATGCATCTCGCCCGTTACCAGTCGCTGGCCAAGGTCGGCGTGCCCGAGTACGGCGAGGCGTTGAACCGCGAGCTCGAGGAGGCCTCGTACCTCTTCTTCGACCGGGTGTTTCAGCAGAACCTCGGGCTGCGCGAGATCCTCACCACGCGCACTGGCTACGTCGGACCCGGCATGGCGGAGCTCTACGGGCTCGACGCTCCGGCGAGCGCCTTCGAGGAGCGCGATTTCGGTTCCTCGCGGACGGGCTACTTCATGCAGCTCCCCTTCTTGATGTTGAACGCGATCAATCGCCAGTCTGATCCCATCCATCGCGGGGTCGCGCTCGAGCTCGACGTGCTCTGTGCCGAGATGGGCGCCCCGGCGGAAATCGCACCCTCGATTCCCCCTGCCTCGGCCGGCACGACGGAGCGCGAGCAAATCACCGAGTTTACCGCGAGCTGCGGCGGCGTCTGTCATGCGCAGATCAATCCGCTCGGCTTCGCGTTCGAAAACTTCGACGGCATGGGGCAAGAGCGCGAAACCGACAACGGCGGCGCGGTCGACACGGCGGCGAGCTACCCCTTCGCGGACGGGACGCGTGCGTTCGCCGACGCGCGCGAGCTCATGTCGATCCTCGCCGACAACGCGCAGGCGCACACCTGCTATTCGAAGAAGGTCGCCGGCTACGCGCTCCAGCGCGACATCGTGGTCAGCGATCGTCCCTTGCTCGACACGCTGAGCGCCGTGAGCCGGACAGACTCGCTGAAGGAGATGGTGGTCGCTCTCGTGAGGAACTCGGCTTTCCGCTTGCGCGCTTCGGAGGCACCATGAAACCGCTCGATCGCCGGCGTGTTCCGCGTACGAACCGTCGTAATTTCTTGCGCGGCGCCGCGGGCGTCAGCATCGCGCTGCCGTTCCTCGAAGGGCTGCCGGAGCGCTCGGCCTGGGCGATCGACGAAGAGCCCGTCTTCAGTCTGTTCATCTGCGCGGCTTGCGGCGTGCTCGGGCCCAAGTTCTTCCCGGATCAGCCCGGTGCGCTCAGCGCGGCATCACTCGCCGACGCCGGCAAAGCCACGAGCGAGCTCGCTCGGCACGCGCAAAACCTCCTATTCCTCTCCGGCATCGACTTGTGGCCGGACAACCAACACAACGGCGACAGTCACGCGACGGGTTCGTCCGAGGTCCTCACCGCCAGCACGCCGACGGGTAGCGGCTCCTCCGCCATGGCGAGCGGTCCCTCCGCGGACGTGGTGATTGCCTCGCACGTGCAACCGGGCACTGATCCGCTGACTTTGTACGCGGGCAACCTCCGGAACGGGTACATCGCCGAGCGCCTCTCGTTCACGAACGAGGGCACGGTGCGCAAGGCGACGGACAATCCCTACGTCCTCTACTCGCAGCTCGTCGGCCTCGCCTCGCCGGGCGGGGGCATGGATCCGAACGGCGAGCGCGCCGCGCGGCTCCTGCTCGAAAGCCGCAAGAGCGTCCACGATCTCGTGCGCGGGGAGCTCACGACGCTGCTTTCGCATCCGCGCCTGAGCAGCGCCGATCACCAGCGCCTACAGCAGCACTTCGACGCAATTCGCGAGATCGAGCTCACGATGGACGGCATGGGTGACGACGCGCTCGACGCCTGCACGACCATGGGCCTCGACACCGACAAGCTCGAGTCACTGATGAGCGGCTATCACTACACGCCGAGCGGCTCGGTCGAAGAGCTCGGCCGTTTGCACATGAGCCTCGTGGCGCTCGCCTTCGCCTGCAACTTCAACCGCACCGCGACCATCCAGTGGGGCGACGGAACGGACCACAGCATCTACGACGTGCCGTCGAACGATCGGGCCTGGAAGTTCCATTACATCAGTCATCGCACCCAGAGCGACGGCGCCGTGGGCGACGATCCGCTTGCGGAGCAGGCCCACGGCGAGATTGACCACGTACGCATGGCGTCCCTCGCCGCGGGTCTCGATCATTTCGCGGCGCGCGGCCTGCAGGATCGCTGCCTGGTGATGTGGACCAATCACATCGCGGACGGCCCGAGCCACAGCTTCCAAAATGTGCCGGTCGTGATTTGGGGCAGCGGCGGTCACCTGCTCAAGCAAGCCGAGTACGTCGCGCTCGACCACGTCACTAACAATCGACTCTTGACGACGCTCGTGAACGCCTCGATTCGCGACACCGGCACGAGTGTGGCGGGCTTCGGCGACGCCCCGAATTCGGACCCGGTGCCCGGGATCCTCGGCTGAGCTCTAGAGCACGTATTTCGCGCATTCGCGCGCGGTGTGCGAGTGGTGCGACACTGTGCTGGCACCGCACGGACACGGGGCGGCCGCCGCAGCCGAAATCTCGCGTCATCGCGTTGGCATACGCCGTGCACTTCGCGCCGCGCATGCACGCAACGGTGCGCGGAGACGGCGCATGAAGTTCGAAACGATTCGGCGACAGCTCGAGGGTGTTCCGTTCATCCATCCGGTGAATGCGCGCCGCCTTTACGATTGGGTGCTCGAGCACTCCCCCCGACAAATTCTCGAGTTGGGCGTCGCGCACGGCACCGCGACCGTTTACATGGCAGCCGCCCTCGACGAGCTCGGCTCGGGTTCCATCACCTCCGTCGATCTGCTCGCGTCCGAGCACCATTACGTTCCGTCACCGGAGCAGCAGCTCGCGCGTTCCGGCTTGTCCCGCTACGTGCGCGTCGTCCGCTACGAGACCGGCTACTCGTGGTTCTTGCACGACGAGATCAAACGTCAGACGCTGAACGACGTCTGCGAGCCGAACTACGATCTCTGCATCATCGACGGCTCCAAAAACTGGACGATAGACGGGGGCACGTTCTTCTTGGCGGACAAGCTGCTGCGGCCGGGAGGCCTGCTCGTGTTCGACGACTACTCGTGGACGTACGCCTTGGCAGACCAACGCCGCGATGCGACCGACGGCGTAAGCCATCGCCAGCTGTCATCCGACGAGCTCAACACGCCTGCAGTACGCGAAATCTTCGAGTTGCTCGTCAAGCAACACCCCGACTATGCGGAGTTCGAGCTTTATCCCATCGAAGATTGGGCTGTGGCTCGCAAAGTCAAAAGTGAACGGAAGCACTACCAAGTGAGCTACGGAGCCGGCCCCGTCGGGATCCAAGACATGCTGCGCGACGCAGCCATGCGCCTCATTCGCGCGGCGGTGTTTCGCGCGCGGTAACTCGGCCGGCGGCGCGGCCTTGGCGCGGGCCGCGCTTTCGTCCCCAGCCGGTGCGCCGTCGTTGCTGCCTCGACGATCGGCACGTGGCGCGGAGTGCCCCGAGATGCCCCACAAGAATAGCCTCTGCAAAAAACTGCAGCGAGGCCGCACGTCTTAAGCACTCTCGGGTGTCGCAGCAGTCACTTTAGAACGGCGTCGATGACGTTCGGAGGCTAGGGTGTACGCCACTCTCTGACCCAACGCGACCCATGCAGGCTATCCCTCGGCTTTCGAACGTGCGTCCTAGTCGATCCGTGCTCTCGGCCTCCATCGTGGTGTTGACCGGAGCTCTGCTCGCAACCGGCGGCTGTCGCAGCGAGGACGGCACCCTCCCACCGTCCGGCAACGCGGGAAGCAGCACTCATCCGGCTCGAGGCGGCTCGAGCGCCAGTGGCGCTAGCGGCGTTACCGGTGGTGCCGGCGGAACGAGCAGCGGCGGTAGCAGTGGCGCCGGGAACCGCGGTGGCGCGCCCACGGCCGGAACGCCCGGCAGTGCCGGCACGTTCGTCAGCAGTGGCGGCACGGGCAACACGGCGGCTCAGGCCGGCACAGGTGGCGCGGGCAGCGGGTCCGTCGTCGGGGGCAGCGGCGGCATGGGCGTAGGCGGCACGGCGGCGGCCAGCGGCGGCACGGGCAACGGCGGCACGCCGGCGAGCAGCGGCGGCGTAGCCAGCGGCGGTGCCCCCGCAGGGGCCGGCGGCATGGGAGCGGCCGGCAAACCGTGCGTGGACGTCCAACCACCAGCGGATCCAGAGTGGCCGGGCGCTATGTGTGAAGACTGGGCGTCGCAGACGACGGAGTGCACGGCAGATTGGTTCGCGCCGTACTGCGACGTGAGTTGCGGCCGCTGCGTCCCCGCGGGCGGCAGCGCCGGGTCCGGCGCCGTGGATTGTTCGAAGGCCGGCTTGCCGAACGTATCGGGCGGCGACGGTTTCGCGACCCGCTACTGGGACTGTTGCCAGACCCATTGTGGACAGTCCGACGGCCATCGCTGCAGCCAAGACGGCACGTCGCGGACCGGCGACACGAACAGCGCGTGCAACGGCGGCGGTTCGTATGCCTGCTACGACGAGGCTCCCCACGCGGTCAACGACTGCCTTTCGTACGGCTACATCGCCAAAGCCAACCCGAATTGCGGAGGCTGCTACCGCATCCAGTTCACCGGCGAAGGGAAAGACAACGCGAACGACCCGGGCTCGAAGCTCATCAAAGGCAAACAGATGATCGTCAAGGTGAGCAACACCGGCGGCGACGTCGCGAGCAACCAGTTCGACTTGATGGTTCCCGGCGGCGGCGTTGGTCAATTCAACGCCTGCAGCAAGGAGTGGGGCACGAGCGATCTCGGCGCTCAATACGGCGGCTTCTTCACCCAGTGCACCGGCGCCTACTCAGCGAAGAAGCAATGCGCGCGCGACGCGTGCATGAAGCTCCCCACAGGCGTGCGTGACGGCTGCATCTGGTTCGTCGACTGGCTCCAAGCAGCCGACAATCCGAAGTTCACCTCGCAAGCGACCGACTGCCCCTTCTGAGCCGAAGTCCGCCGCCGATTCCAGCGAGCTCGGCTGCAGGCGCGCGACGACCTCGGCCGTTTCGCCGAGGCCGTCCGCGCCCGTGCCGGTGCGGCGCGCCTCAGTAGTCGAAGCGGTGCGTGATGTAGCCGCTGAAGTGCCAGCGCTCTGCGTACGCGAGCGGCGTGCCGACGTAGATTTTGAAGTAGTTGCCGACGGGAGCGTCGAGGCCGTACGCCTTACCGACGCAGTCGTCGCACATGAGAACGCCGTCGCGGTAGACGTCCCAGAGCCCGACGATCGTGGAGTCGTCGCTGCTGCTCGTGTGAACCAAGCGGAACTCGTAGAGGCCGCCGGCTGCTTGGGCGACGGCATGCGAAAATGCTTGGTTCGTAAAGGCCTGCCAGTTGCTCGACGAATCACCGAAGCTCGGCGTGTAACCAACCCCCGTGCTCCCGTCGATGACGTAGAGCGGCTTGTCCGATGCAATCTGGTGCACCGGCAGCCACCCAGCGATCGCCAACGAGCTCATGCTCAATAGCCCCAAAACGAGGACCCCAGCCCGGATATGTTTCATATCGACCTCCTCTGAATGTCGAGCCCGGACGATAGTCCGCTCGGCTTCAATAGCGAGCGACGTCGTAGTGACACTCAACAAATAGCCGGCGCGCCGACGCTACGCTCCGACGCGGGCGCGCATCTCCTCGATCGGCAGGATGGGGCGAACCTCCACGCTTCCGAACTCGGTCCAGGGGAAGCCGGCCGCCATCTCGAGCGCCGCTTCCATGCTGTCCGCTTCGATGAGGTTGAACCCGCCGAGCACCTCTTTGGTCTCCGTGAACGGACCATCGGACACGAGCAGCTTTCCGCTTCGCTTGCGCAGCGTCTTCGCCGTAGCTGCCTGCTTCAACATCTGCGTGTCGAGAAGTGCGCCACGCTGCTTGAGCTCGTCTGCGTGTGCGAGGCACTCGCGCATGGTGGACGCGAACGCGTGCTCAGCGAGCGCCTCGAGCCGCTCGGGATCGGGGTAGATGAGAACGAGGAACTTCACGATGGGGCCTCCGGCGGTCCGAGTCTATTCGGCCCGCGGAGCTGAGGCCACTGGTCGCAAATAGTAACGATAGTAACCCGGCATCGCTCGCAGCAGGCACGCTGACCCCGCGCTCGGTGGATCGGTGGACACATTGTTCGGCCTGCATTCACCGTTTACACTCGGGGGATGTTTCCTCTCGCACCGTGCGCGCATCGCCGTGAGCGAACGCTCGGACACGCGGCTTTGCTCGCCGCCCTGCTCGCGCCTTCGCTGCTTCTCGCGTGCGACAGCGCGTCGAACGCTGGCCAAACCTCGCCGTCCTCCGGCGGCACCCCGATGGCGGCGTCCGGCGGTGCGGGCACGGATGCCAGCTCGGGCGGCGTGGGAGGCGCGAGTGCTGGAACCGGTACCAATGGTGCCGGTGTTGCGGGCGTCGGGCTCGCCGGGGGTGCCGGCGCTGCGACGGGCGGCAGTGGAGGAGCAGCAACCGGGGGCGCCGGCGCGGGGAGTACGGTCGCCCCGACCACGGTGCCGGTGGTGTCAGGCCTCACCGTCGAGCCGAATCCGAACAGCACCATCTCCTGCTACGTGAGCTGGACCACTGACGTCGCGGCGAGCTCCGAGGTGCAATTCGGAGCAGGCCAGTACCAATTTCACATCGTGCACTCCGAGCCAGTCACTGCTCACAAGGTGCTCGTCATCGGCTTGCACGCCAGCACCGACTACCTGCTCAAGGCAGTATCGACGAACTCGGCCGGCTCGTCGAGCGCCGAAGGCATGTTCACGACGGGCGCGCTCCCGGCGTCGCTCCCCGTCGCGAGCGTCAAGATCCCGGACGCGACGGCATGGCAGGCGGGCTGGACGCTCGCCGACGTCACACCGGGCTCGCACGGCGGATTCGTCGGGACCGAGCCCGGCATCATGACGATGTTCGACGAGACGGGGCAACCCGTCTGGTACTTCGTGAACGGCACCACGGCGGACCAGCGCGGCGACGTCTCCCTGCGCGTGCTGGCGAACGGCAACCTCGTTCTCGGCCCGTCTTCGGGCGAGCCGGCGAAGGAGGTCGACCTCGGCGGCAACGTCGTCTGGTCGGGCCCGCCACAGCCGCCAGCATCCGCTTCGACCGAGGACCCCACGACGGCGCCGATGTCCCACTACGCCGAGAAGCTTTCCAACGGCGACTACGTATTCTTCCGCGATCTCACGCAGAACGGCATCGGCGGCGCCTACCTCGAGGAGGTCACACCGCAAAACGACGTCGTCTGGTCGTGGAATCTCTTCGATCACTTGCAGCCTCCCGCCGACGCTCCGATGGATTGGTGTCATCCGAACGCGGTGACTTTCGATCTGCCGAACGACGTCTTCTATCTGAGCTGCCGGTTCCAGGGCATCATCAAGGCGAAGCGCTCGGGCGATCAGGGCATCATCTGGATCCTCGGCGGCGAAGCTGGCGGCGACTTCACCTTCGAGCCAGCCGGAGCTAGCTTCGACGATCAACACGATCCTGAGTTCCACTCGGACGGCACGATCCTCGTCTACAACAACCGTGGCTCGAACATGCGTCAGCCGGACGGCGTCACGAGCCGCGTGCTCCAGGTGAAGCTCGATGAGCAATCGATGCAGGCGACGCTCGACTGGGAGTTTCCCGGTTCCTTCACCGGCGTCGACAGCTTCTACACGACCGACTGGTACACGCCGTACTGGGGCGACGCCGATCGGCTCGCCAACGGGAACGTGCTGGCCGTGGCGGGCTTCCGCAGCCAGACGCTCCAGACGCACGTCTTCGAGTTCCGCCCGAGCGACGGCGCCGTGGTCTTCGAGCTGCTTTTGCCCGTGGGAGCAGGCGTTTACCAGGCCGAGCGACTCTCCCCGCCCCCGCTCGTGCAGCCGCTCTAGACATCATTGCCGCGAAAGCGCCGCCGACGAGCGGCCCCGCTTTCACGCCGACAAGGCTTTGCCGCGGCGCCGCGCGACCAGACCAAGACCGAGCGCGAGGCCGAACATCCAGGCTCCGGGCGACGGCGTCGTGCTGACACGACACGAGCATCCGGACTTGTCCGGGTTGGTGTCGCCACCGGTTTTGCCGGATGAGCCGGACGTGGCAGCGCCGCCCACGCCGCCCGTCGTCGCTACGCTGCCGCGGCCTGCCCCCGCGGAGCCGACGTTCGTGTTCCCGCCCGGACCCGAGGTGGTGCCGCCAGCAGCGGGTCCCGTACCGCCGCTCGCTCCAGCGCCGGCGCCGCTCGACTGGCTACCGCCCGTACCGCTCGCGGTGCCCGTACCGCCCGCTCCGCCTCCGCCCATGCTCGTGGTTCCGGCAGTCGCCGTCGCGCCGCCTGCGCTCGTCGCAGCGCCGCTCGAGATCGCTCCGCCGCTAGCGCTGAGGCCGCCGCTACCGCTGGTGCCTCCCGCTCCGCTCGCGCCGCCGGAGCCGCTGGGATCGACCGTGACCGTCGGGCAGTCCAACGCCGTGGTGGCCGTCCCGCCCGACGTGCCCGACAGGTTGAAGTAGATCCCGTACCTGTCGAGGTAGCGCGAGTAGTGAGGAACGAACACGAGCTTGCCGTCCGAGTCCGTGTTCTTGAGATTGAATTCCAGCTTTCCCGGGGTCTGCACCAGGTTCGTGCGGATATTGCCTAGCCAGTCGTTGATCGTGCCGCTCTTGACGGCGATGGTCTCCTGCAGCCCCGACGGCTTCGTCGCCGCAAGCACCTGCACGCCATGCGCCACAGTGGTCATGCTGGCGGTGCCGAGACCCGCGCTCAGGACGAGCGGCCCGTAAGTGAAGGCCACGGCGTTCTGGTTGTCCGCCAGTCTCGACGCCTGCACGAAGAGCGGAAACCTGAGCTCCACCTTGTCGTTCGCCTGCCAGACGCGGCTGACCGTGAGAAAGCCGCTCGCGTCGGTGGGAGTCACGTCCTGACCGTTGACCGAGATCCCAACCTGACAGGTTGAGACCCAATACGGTTTTCGGAACTTCAACGCGACGGCATCCGTCGGCGCGGCAGTGATGGTGATACTCACCTTGTCGGACAGAGGAAGATCCGTCGTCTGGGTGAGCGCGAGCCCGCGGTCCTTCCAATTCAAGTTCGAGCTCACGTAGTACGTCAGCCAGAGATCCTTCGAATCGTGAAAGTACACGGAGTCGTTGAGCTTGGTGAAGTTCTCCATGCCCGTGCCCGTGCAGCACCAGAAGTGGTCCGTGGGCGAGGCGAACACCTTGAAGTACCCCGTCCCCATGGCTTTGAAATACGTCGTCATGCCCGTGTCGGGATTCATGGACGACAGGATCTCGTTGATGTGCACCCGCTCGTAATAGTCGGCGTACTTGACGTCGCCCGTGGTCAAAAACAGGTCGCGCCCGAGCTTCGACATGTTGTACGCGTTGCACGTCTCGTTGTTGACGTTGTCGCGATGGGCGTCGAGCTTGCCGGGCTCGTGGAAGTGCTCGTCTTCGCTGTTACCGCCCGTGACGTAGGTGTGGCTCTTGAGCACGATCGCCAAGAACTGATCGGCCGCGGTCAGATACGACGCTTCCGCCGCGCCCACGGCCCGGTAGCGATTCAACGCGCCGATGAACTTCGGGATCGTCATGTTGGCGTGCTTGCCGTTCAACGTGTCGTTGCCCGAAGCGGTGGTCGTAAACAGGCTCGTGTCGTCGAAGACGTGCGCAACGGTCAGGTGATTGGCGCTGTTCGTGTACTTGTAGAGCTCGTACAGCGCGTCGTTCATGCCCCCGTACTCGGAGCCGAGCACCCTCGATTTCACGGCCGAGCTCCAGCCCATGGCGCGGTTATAGAGCCAGTCTCCGAGCTTGCTCGCGACGAGCAATGCGTCCGCATTGTCCTCGAACTTGTAGACATCGATCAGTCCCGCGAGGATCTTGTGCATCGTGTAGTACGGCACCCACGTGCTGCCGGTCCCCGCATCCATGTCGTCGAACTGGGAGACGGGCGTCGCGAACAAAAAGCCGTTCGATGCCTGGTAGGACTTGAGCTTCGAGATCACGTCGTCGAGCTTGGTCTTGAGCTGAGCGGCCAACGTCGGATCGCTGCCTTGGGCCTGCTTGTACGCGTGTGCCACGGCCGACAGCCAGTGCCCCATCGAATGTCCACGGATGTTCGTGTTCTCCCACCCGCCGTACAGGTTCGAGGGGTTCGAGCCCGTGGACACCGCCTTGAAGCCAGCGAGCAGGCGATCGGAGTCGAGCGTCTTGATGAGGTAGGTGACGTCCTTGTCGAACAGGTTCTTCTGGTAGGCGTCCGTGATCTGAACCTCGTCGAGCGGAAACTCCTGCAGCTTCTCGACAGGGTCCGCAGCCAGGGCGGCCCGAGGAGCCAGAAGACAAGCGAGGGGCGTCAACACCAAGCTCGTGGCGCGGAGAACGTTGCTGTATTTTTTCGCTCTGGGTGTCATGACGGAACCTTTGGCGGGGCGGGGCAAGAGCTGCATGGACCACTGTCTTGAGGCGGCGACTTGTGTAGGTGAACTGCAGTCGCAGCTGCGCTGCGGACCCGTCGACGGACTTTCGTGGGACGCGCCTTTCGGCGCGCGGCCTCGTGCACCGCCCTTTCCAGGGTCGCCGCGAGAATGAGCGCCGCCGCTTCTTCCCGTACGGAGGAGCAGCGTTTGGAGCGGAACCCCAGGAGCTTGCGATAGGCGTCCCGCTAGCTGCGCTCGAAGCTTCGTTGTTTCGTGTCGGTCGGCTCGCTTCTCGGCGGCTAGCGCCTCTCCAAAAAGCCTCTGCCTTCGAATATCGCCGGCATCGCCTTTTCGATGCGGGCCGCGCGCGTCGACGGCTGCTTCGCCCCGGCAAAGTGGTAGAGGTAACCACGCTGCCGTCCCGGCGTGAGCGCGGCGAAAGCGCGCTTGAAACGCGGATCTTTTCGGAAGCGCTCAGTCAGCTCGTCGGGTACGGGAAAATCCGAGGTCTTCTTCGGCTCGATGCGCAGGCCGGCCTTCTCGACGGCGATGGCCTCGCGCACGTACGTTTTGATCGTCGCCGCCTTCGCTTTGATTTCCTTCGCGCTCGTGAACTTCATCACGCGGCCGGCCTGCACCTGACCGAGCTGCACGAGCAGCTTCTTCCGGTCCTTCAGCAGAGCGCCCTGAAAGAAGCCGAGCCCGAAGTACTCCTTGAAGGGTTGCAGGATCACGACGTTCTTCCCGTCCACCGTGTAGGTGGGCTTACCCCACTTGCGCTCCTCTTTCAGCGGCAGGCTGGCGAGCACCCGCCGCAGCTCCGCGATTTCGGCCTGCCACTTGTCTCGATACGGCATGTCCATGTCGGCACTCACGTCTCTCGATTGTGCGCAATCGCTTCGCAGAGAGCAACGCTTGCTCGAAGCGCAGGGTGCGACGGCTTCAGAAGTAATAGTCCCAGTTCTGGCCGCTGCTCCCGTCGCACGCTGCGAGCCTCACTTGGTCGGAGTCGAGCGACATCGTGAGGCAGAGGCCCTGATTCTGGATCGGGCCGTGCAGGTAGAACGACTGAGCGACGGGGCGCGGCTGCGAGCGATCGCACGCGGCCGTCACGAGCGCCGCGTCGGAGATCGTGGGATCGCCGCTGACCGCGACGCACTTCAGGCTGTCGAACGGTTGGAGCCGCCCAGCGTCGAAGACGAATTGCTGATTGCTCGACGGCGGTGTGGAGCACCAGTACACCTGGAAGCGGCTGTTGTCGGCGTCGTAGTCGGACGGCAGATCGAAGCAGTACGATTGTTGTTCGATCTGGCCGGCGGCCGTGATCGACCAAATCTGCGGCTCGCCGGGATGACAGTCCGAGAGCTGCACGAGGCGGTCCGAGAATTGCCCGCTCGGGACGTCGAGACACAGACCTGCGTCGTTCATGACGTGCACGCTTTCGAACGACCAGAGCTCGTCCTCGAGCGGCGGCTCGTGCGCCGCAGCCACGGTGAGACCCGTCAGCGTAACGTCTTCCGCAGGCGCGAAGAGAACTGCGTCCGAAAGTGCAGCCGCGTGCAAGTGAGATTCGGGATCGCGACTCCAGCTCTGTTTCGGATCGTCGCCGCAGGAGCGCAACATGACACGCGCGTCCGTGACGCTCGGTCCGCTGGCGCGTACGATCGAGAGACAGCGATCGTCCGCCGCCCGGATCGCGCCTTTTGCGAGCTGGCCGAGACCCGCAACACCTGCCTCCCCGAGTCCGCCCCCGTTCCCTCCGGCGTTCGACCCCGCTCCGCCTCCGCCCGCATGGTCGCCGCCCTCACCCGCGCCGCCTCCGCTCGCATCGGCGCCACCCTCGCCCGCGCCGCTTCCCCCGGGTTCGTCGAGGCCCGGTGTCGTCCCGCCAGCCTCACGCGCCGGCCTGCCGGCGCCGCCCGACGCGCCGCCTGCACCCGCGCCGGCGCGCCCACCCGCACCGACGTTTCCGCTCTGCGCGCCGGGATCGCGCGACTTCGCCCCACCTCCGCTCGGCGTCTGAAGCACGTTCGGTTCGCTGCCGGCAAGTCCCGCCACGTCACGCGAGCCCCCGCTAGAATGTCGTGCACCGAGCTCCGTCGGCTCGAGGCCGAGCAACGATTCACAACCGAGGCTCGCCAGGCCCACGAGGCACAATTTGCCAGTCGCGCGTAGACCGCCGCTTCGCATTAGAAGCTCCCTCCGACGCGCACCACCGGCGTCCACTGTGCTCGATGCGTGCCAGCGGCCGCTGAGCGTTCGCGCGCCCAGCCGACACCCAAACAGACCGAAGTCACCGCCGCCGTCGCCGTCACGACCCCGCTCACGTCCGCCAGGCGCGCAAAGCGTGCAGCGCGCTGCGAAGCGTCGACGGCCGTCGCGTCGCAGTCACCTCCGGAGCAGTGCACCTGACGCGTCTGCCATGCCGAAGCAGCGCGTGCACCGAAGTACGCCGTGGCGGCAAGGCCCACGACGGCAATGGCCGTGGGGACGACCCAGCGCGCGTGGAAGACACTCGGCTTCTCTGGTTGGGGCGCAAGCGGTTGCGCGGCGAACGGCTGGGCGCCAAGGGGCTGTGCGCCGAGCGCCTGCGCGGCGGGCGGCGGCGACGCTGCGTCGGCCGGGAGGAGCGGAGACTCGACCACGACGACGCGTTCCGTCCCCCCTTCGAGCGCGTCGACCGTTTGCGACCAACGACTTCGGCCTGGCGCGCTGGCTTCGATGACATGAGCGCCGAGCTCGACGGCGACCGGGCGTTGCCAGTGTTCTGCAGCGACGGCGACTCCGTCGAGCGTAATGACTAGGCCAGCGGGCGGCGAAGGCGGCGGCACAAGAGTCAGTTTCACGAGGTCGGCCTCGAGCTCGGCGAGCCGTTGGCGCGCGAACCGCTGCGGGCCAGCGCTGTCCGACTCACGCGCAAGCTCGAGCGCGTCGCGATACGCCGCCCATGCAGCCGCACGCTGCTGCTTCTTTTCCAGGCACACGCCCCAGTTGAGCAACGTGCCTACCGCCTGCTCGAGCCGTTCGCTTTCCGCGAGCTTGTCGCATGCTGCGTCGTAGTCTGCTTGCTTGAGGGCGGCGCGTCCCTCGAGGAAGAGCCGTTCGGCACGCTCGTGGGGCGGCTCGGTCGCGTCTTGCGCGCGTGACGGTGATGCGACCCCGCAGAGCACCGTGGTCAGGGCCGTCACACGTGCCAGGTGGCGCGGCCGACTATTTGCGCACAACGAGCGCCGGGTCATCGAGGTTCAATGCGACGTTTGGAATCGAGCTCAGGTCATCGGGCAGGGTGCCCGGCGGCGTGGATCTCGGGTACGCGCCGGCCGTGCTCGACGCGAGCGGCGCCGCCGGCTTCAGCTGAGCGCGAGGACGCGCAAACGCCCGCGGGTATCGCTGGGGCGAGCGCGCTTCCACTAACGGCGTCGCTCGCGGGGACGCGAGCACCGGCGTTTGGGCAGCGGGAGCGACGACCGCAGGCGCCGTAGAAATGGCGTGCGACGCGTTCGGGTCCGCGCTCGCGGCCCGGACAACGGTCGATGGCCGATCCCGCGGCAAGCTATGGAGAGCCCAAGCGACGCTGGCAACCGCCAGGCCGGCGAGCGGCAGCAGAAACCGGAAACGATTTCGAGCTGACTTCACGCGCGGCGTCACGGATGCCCGGGTGCCCGAGGCGGTACCGGCCGTCGTCGTCGCCCCCGACGACACGCCGGGACTCGGACGTTTGGACGGGCGCACCACGGCCTCCACGCTCTGATCCTCGCACAAGGGGCGAGCAGTCAGCGCAACCCAGGCGCGGCCTTCGGCCGGCGACCAGGCGGCGGCGTCGCACAGCGCGTGCCAGAAGTGGTCGGCAGCGTCGAAGCGCTGCTGCGGTTCGCGAGCGAGGGCGCGGGCGAACACCGCTTCCACGGCGTCCGGTAGATCGAGCCCCTTGGCGGCGGGAGTCGGTCGGCGCGCGGCGTCGACGCACGCGGCTTGGAGTTCGCCGCCGTTGCCCGCCAAGGCGGGTCGACCCGTGAGCATCTCCACACAGACGAGCGCGAGCGCGTGCACGTCGGTCCAAGGTCCCGTCGAGCCGAGCGCTGCGAGCCACTGTTCCGGTGCGGCGTAAAGCGGGGTGAAAGCGCCCGTCGCGGCGAGTGTCACGGCGCGATGCTCGCCTGGTTCGCCCGCGTCTCCGACCAGCTTGGCGATGCCGAAATCGAGGATTTTGACCTGCTGTTCACCGTCGCGTTCGCTGACGAACAGGTTCGCCGGCTTGATGTCGCGGTGTGCGATGCCGCGAGCGTGGGCGCGCGCGAGTCCCGCGACGGGCTCGCGGAGGAGCGTCAACACCTCCGACAGCGTGAAGGGCGCTAGATGCTGCGTCCGCCGCTGACAGAGCTCGCGCTCGAGCGAAACGCCCTCGAGCCATTCGAGAGCGAGGTACGGCACGGCCGAACCATCGACGCCGACGAGCGTGCCGGTTTCGAACGCGCGCACGATGGCGGGGTGCAGGAGCGACAACTCGAACAGCATGCGCCCCTCGCGCTGGAAGCTCGCGATGCGCGCGTGTCTTCGTGCTTCCGACTCGGGCGCGGGCAGGCGCAGCACCTTGAGCGCGATCGCGGAGTCGAACCCCAGATGATGCGCTCGGTACACGACGCCGAAGCCGCCCTGACCCGCAATCCGTTCGACCCGGTAGCGACCATCGACGATTGCGCCGAGGAGACCGAACGAATCCGTGAACATTTCCCGTGCGGGCTCGGTCATTTCTTCGGCGCGGCCGGCGAAAGGTGGCCGTTCAGGCGCTTGATCGTCTTGTAGAAGGTCGTCCGCGACACGCCGAGCGACCGCGCCGCATGGCTGGCGATGCCGCCGGAACGGTCCAGCGCGCCTTGAACGCGCTCGAGCGTCAGCTCGCCCTCGCCAGTGCAAGCGGTGAGCTCGGGCAGGTCCTCGTCCAGAATGCGGCGGTCCGAACGAAGCTCGGCGCGGCTCATCGCTCGCGCGAGCGCGTACCGGAGCTGCCGAGCGTTGCCCTCCCAGCGTCCCAGGGCCAAGCGTTCCGCGGCGTCGGCGGAGAGCTTCAAGGAAGAAGACCGCTGGCGCAGGACTTCGTTCGCGAGCAACAGGACGTCGCCCGGACGTTCACTCAGCGGCGGCACCCGGATCACGATGCCGGCGAGACGATAGTAAAGGTCAGTGCGAAAGGCTCGCTCGTCACAGGCGCGCTTCAGATCGCGGCTCGTGGCGCTCACGACGTGCGTGTTCACGCGCACGCCTGTCCGCGCGCCGAGTGGCCGAATTTCGTACCGATCGAGCGCGCGGAGCAACTTGGCCTGTACCTCGAGCTTCAGGTCGCCGACCTCGTCGAGAAAGAGGACGCCGCGCTCGGCCTCGCGGAACGTGCCGAGATTCGCGCTGACGGCGCCGGTGAACGCGCCACGCTCGTGTCCGAAGAGCTCCGATTCGAAGAGCGGCTCGGGTATGGCGCTCACGTTGATGCCGACGAACGGCCCGGGCACGTCGCGCGCCGCATGCAGCATCCGCGCGACGCATTCCTTACCGCTGCCGCTCTCACCCACAATCAAGACGGGCTCCCCGAGAGACGCGGCCCGCGCGGCCTCATCCCAAACCGCCGCGAGGTCGGGCCCAGCGAGCATGGTCTCGGAGAGACCAAGTCGCGCTCCGTCGCTGCGGCGCGGACGCGCGCGAAAGCGATCGACGTCCGCCACGCAAAGCAGCAGCGTGTCGCCACAGCGAACGACTCCCCCCACGGGCACGAGCCTGCCCTCCTCCGAAACGCGCACGCCCCCCGCGAACGTGCCGTGCCGGCTGGCGTGATCACGCACGAAGAAGCCGTTTTGCCGCGGTTCGAAGCTCGCGTGCCGGCGCGAAACGCGTTCGTCCTCGAGGCGAACGAGAGCCTCGCGGCTACGCCCCACGAACGCCTCTCCACTGACGCACCAAGTCGAGGGAACCTCGTCGTGCCGCACCGGATAGATGGTTACAAGGCCGGGACGGGTCAGTGCGCGGCCCGTGGCGGTGAACGAGCCACCCGCCGTGGACACGGTCGAGGCCGTGTCGAACTCCCGCGCCCCACCCTCGAGCCTTGCACCGGTCGCCATCGACCCGTCCGTCTACCACAGCGCGCTAGCTCCACCAAGGCGCGACGCGCCGCCTCAGCGGCTCCTGAGGCTGTCCACGGCGAACACGACCGGTGTTCAGCGCGAACACCTTCCCCAGCGCCACACGCTTCCTCCGCGCTCGTCAGGAGCGACAACGGCCTCGCGTGCGGCGGCACGCGGCTTGCTGAGAGCGGCGCGCGCCAGGCAGACACGCGAGCGGGCCGCAACACGGCGGCCCGCGGCGAAACGACAGAGGTCCGCGGCGCACGAAGGGAACGAAACACGATGATCGAAACGATTTTGTGCACCCGGCGAGCACGATGGCTGCCCGCCGCGGTGATGCTTTGCGCTTGCTCTGGCGGTGACCCCGCTGAGCAGCCGGAGCTAGGAAGCGCCTCGGAAGCTTTGTTCGTCGCCAGCGGCACAACGCTCTGGAACAACAACGGCGTCGTCGGCACGCAGGCGACCATCCCGGTCTGCTTCACGCGGCGCCCGATTTTGCAGTCGAACGGCTCGGTGCGCTGTGCGGGTCAGACCGACACGACCGACTGCGACGGCAAATCGCAAGCAGACGACGGCCACACGTACTCCCCGTCGGTGCTCATCCCCCTCGTGCGTCATGCGGTCGAGAACACCTGGATGCGCTACGCGAACATAGAGTTCGTCAATTGGAGCTTTTGCGCCGTCGATCCGGCAACCAACATGCACGTCGAGAGTAACTTCGCCGGGTGGATGATGGTGCACTTCGGCGACGGCGACGTGACGGACCCACCGCTCGGCAAGCGGACGACCATACCGGAGCACATCTCGATCAATTGGGACGCCGCGCTGACGACGACCGATCCGGAGAGCAGCAACATTCCGCACGAATTCGGCCACGCCCTCGGCTTCGAGCACGAATGGGAACGCCCCGATTGGACGGGCTGGAAGTGCGGCTCGGGCCCCATCACCGTCGAAGGCCTCGGCCTCCAGTGTCTGGAGGTGGTCGGCGGCAACAGCGACGGTTCGACCATGCCGGACGGCACGGCGGTTCAGGTCGCTGCGTGTGACGGCTCGACCAAGCAGGATTGGCAGCAGGGTTGGAGCGGCTCGCAGCTCGACGGTACGCTGAGAGCTTACGGCAAGTGCCTCGACATTTTCGGCGCTGGCCCGATCGGCAGCGGCACGAAGGTTCAGCTCTACAGCTGCAACGGCGGCTCGAACCAGCAGTGGTCACTGACGAGCGACCGCCACCTCACCAACCCGAGCACGGGCCTGTGCTTGGACGTGCCCTCCGGCCAGAGCGGACTACAGCTTCAGGTGTACACGTGCAATTCGGGCTCGAACCAGCACTGGTCCTATCCGGGCAACCCCATTCAACTGCAATCGCATTCGAACAAGTGCGTCGACGTACGCGCGGACAGCACGACCGACGGAACCGCTGTTCAGCTGTACGACTGCAACCGGGGCGATTCGCAGAGTTTCATCCAAGGCTACAGCGTCCAAAATTCGACGCTCACGCTCGACGGCACGCTGCGGGTCGCAGGCAAATGCCTCACCGTCGCGGGCAACGGCACGGCCAATCATTCTCTGATTGAAATCGACGCTTGTACCGGGAGCGCGAGTCAAATCTGGGCGATCCAGAACGACGGCACGATTAAAAATCCTCAATCGGGCCGCTGCCTGAACGATCCGAACACGTCGACGACGAACGGCACCCAGCTGGAACTCCTCGATTGCGCCGGCGGCGGCGGGCAGATTTGGCAAGTGCCGAACAACATCGCGGGAAGCAACCTGAGCACGTCACCCGATCCGTCTTCACTCATGCAGTATTGTGTCTCGAAGCCAAGCGTCCACGGGCTCTCGGCCTGGGACGTCCTCGGCGCGCAAAAAGCATACGGTCGGAAGTATACCGGTTCGCTCGTCGGCTACCGCGGCCAGTGCGCCAACGTTCAGAACGCTTCGACCACGCTCGGGACGCCCATCGTCGGGTACCCATGTCGCGGCGCTTGGAACGACACGTGGTCGCGCCCGGGCGCGGCGAACGAGCCTTTCCAAACGACTGCCAACTCACGCTGCCTGAACGTGACGAACAGCGCCGTGGGCAACCCACTCGTGAGCGCCACGTGCAGCGCGACGGCCGCGAACGAGCGGTTCACCACGACCGGCGTCGAATGGCGCGCGATGGGCAACATGTGCGTGCAAGCCGTCGGCACCAGCCTGCGACTCGAAGCCTGCGCTGGCGGAAGCGGACAACTGTGGGACTTCTTCCATCCGGTCGGCGGGCTAAGGAACGATCAGATTCGGCTGAGCGGCACCAATAGCTGCGTCGCAGCGACCACTTCGACCGGTGCGCTCGGGCAGGCGCTGACCCTCGCGACCTGCAACGCCAGCGACACGAAGCAGCGCTTTTCCGTGCCTGGCAGCGGCCGGCTCACGCTCTCGAACAACACGGGCTTGTGCGCGAACGTCCAATCGGGCACGACGACCTCAGGCAATCCCATCATTCTGTGGAACGATTGCTCGAGCACGCCTGGCCTCAATTCTCAATTCAGCTTAAGCGGCGTCATTCACGCGATCGGTGGGGGCTGCTTGACCACCACGAGCCCGGCTGATCCCGGCAACACGGTCGTGGACGCGAGCTGCGACGCAAACAACGCCACCACGCAACTTTGGGACTACTACTTCTGACCGAACGGCGCTGATGTTGCGGACGACGCGCGAGCCGCTGGGCGAGCGCGTCGTCCGATTCTTTCCGCTACGTCGTGCTAGAGCGAGCAGCAGAGCGTGCCCGCCGTGGTGTTGCCGTCACAGCCGCCGAAGTAATCATTGGAAGTTTGCTGAAAGCCGCAACCCGTCCAATTGCAGCGATTGCCCTCCGGATCACTTCCGGTGGCCGTGCAAACGCGCATCGGTTGGTCGGGGGTGCAGAGGTTACCGTCCGTGCTGGACACAGCGCAGGCGCCAGGGGCTCCAGTGTAACGCAGGTTCTCGTCCGTCCAATAGTCGTGGGTGGGAACCGCGCTAAAATACATCGTCCATTCGTCGGCACGCACACGCGGCTCCCGCTCCCGCACAAGGAGATTCTCTGCGGCCAGGTCACGGCCCCGCTGCAGCCGACCATGTGGTTACCGAAACGTTGCTCGACCGTTCCGTCGGCGCACGACGGCGACGCCAAGTCCCAGCTGCTGACCACGACGAGCTGGGTGTTCGCGAGCGCGGCCATGTCCACGTGAGTCTGAGCCACGGCCGCCGACATGACGGGGCTCGTCAGGAACGTCCCCCCGCTGGTTGCGAACCAGCCGTTCAACACGGTGCGCCCAGCGGTCAATTCGCCTTCGTATTCGACGTGATCTGACCCCATGCCGACCATCATGATGTCAGCAGGCACGTCCCACCTCGGCGTTGGCCAGTAGGCCGCCGGCGAGTCGCCGAAAGATCCGGCCATGAAGGGACGCCAGGTGGTTTCGCCTCGAAGGTCCAGCGTGTACGCGACTCCATCGGTCCCGACACCCGCTAAGAGCACGCCCTCGAGGCTCCCCGTCGCCGTGATGGGAGCATTGAACACTCCGGGCACGGGCTTCCAGGGCGTCCACGACCCCGAGTGCAGGAACGTGCCGTCTTCATATGCTTGCGTGTAGGAGACCGAATAGCTCGGATTTCCGCCGCCGGACGCGACGAGGAATACGTCGTGATACGACTGCACCAGGTTCAAATCACCATTGAACCCGTTCGCTACGCCGCTATTGGGAACCAGGGTCCATTTGAACGTGCCGTGCGGATCCATGGATTGGACCCAGACACAGTTGGCACAGTCCCCTCCCGTCTGCCTAGCTGCGAGCAACTGCCAGCGTCCACCAAGACTACTGTCCGTGAAGGCCGCTAGTGATGGGCCAGACGCGCCCAGGGTGACGCCAGGCGGTGGCGCGATGACGTGCCAGCCCGCCCAAGTTCCCGTGCCGACGCGGCTGTTGCAGTAGATCGCATTATTGTAGCTCGTCGCACACACGAGGACGCCTTTGACCCCTGCGGGGGTCACGGTCGAGAGCACGGCCGGGCGGGCGTGAACACTCCCCGAACCACGTTCCGCAAATTCCGCGGCCCGGGCTGCCGCCTCTCCCGCGAGAGTCCTAGTCGTCGCCCTGTAGGGGTAGCGGCCGCCACTCCGCGGGCTGGAACTGCCCGAGCCCAGCCTCGATCGCGTCACGCGGGCCGTACGTCGCGATGGCGACGCGCCCAGTGAAGTAGTGCTTTGCGGTCTCGCGGATGCGGGAGCTCGTCGCGGTCTGCACATTTTCGATCCAACGCGCGAAGTCGTCCGGAGGTTGTCTGCGCAGGAAGCCGGTGGTCACAATCTTCATGATGCCTTCGTTGGTCGAGAGCGCACCGCCGAAGTGACCGAGCAATTGAATCTTCGCGAGGTCGAGCTCGCGTGACGGCACGCCTTCGGTGCGCAAACGCTGCATTTGGTCGAGCACGAGCGCGAGCGCGTGGCCACCGTGCTGAGGCTCGACCCCGAATTCGACCCAAAACATGCCGCGATTGCCGGTCTGCTCGCACCTGGCGGTGATGGCGTACGCAATGCCTTCCTCGTGGCGGAGGAGGCGCGTGGCGCGTGAAAGCGGCAAATTCGCGAGCACCATCGCCAGCAGATCGAAGTCGGCTTCGGGTGTGCCACCCGGCGGAGGACACGGGAGGGCCACGGCGAATCGAGCTTGATCTCCGCCACCGGCGAGCCCTTGGACGGGCCTCCAGCTGGCGAGGGGTGCCGGCCGAGCAGCCACCGGGGCCGGTGCCTCGCTCCGCGGCCAATCGCCGAAGTCACGCTGCGCCAGCTCGACGATTTGCTCCAAGTTCACGGCGCCGACGGCGACGAGCGCGCTGTTGTCCGGGCCGTAGTGCGCGGCGTGGAACTGCGATACCGCGGCCTGCGTGAAGCTCAGCACGTCCGCGTGCCTGCCGAACGGTGTGACGGGAGGATGCTCGGGGCCGAACAGCGCCAAGAGTGCGGCCGCCCTGAGCTCGCGATCCACGTGGAGCGAGTGCCAGAGCATCGTCTCGAGCTGGTCGGCGCGCGCAACCTGAATCCCCTGGGGCGTAAACTTCGGACGGCGCACCGTGGCGGCCAGGATCTCGACTGCCACACTCAGGCCCGCGGCGGGCGTGTGGACGCGCAGGATGGTACCGTCCTCTCCGACCGAGATCGCGGGGGACTCGCCGTTGATGCGAAGGTGGGCGAGCACGCGTCCGTCCGTGAGCTCCGTACCTTGGGTGAGCGCGCGCGCCGTCAGCGCGGCAAGCCCTCTTTCGTGCAGGGCTGGGCTATCCCGTGCAGACTGGCTCGCCCAAGCGAGCGAGACCAGCGGCAGGGCCGGCCGCTCGACGACCAAGATCCGCATGCCGTTCGCAAGCTCGGCGGAACGCACTTCCGGCGGAGTCAGCGGAGTGACTTCGACCGGGGGCGGCTGCGCCCGGAACGTCGCGTCCGGACTCGGTGTGAGGGGGAGCGTCGGGGCAGGCAGCGCGGGACGCTGGCTGCAGGCCGCCAAAACCGCGCAGGCCGCGAGCTTCCGCATCATGGCGTCGTCACCTCGATGACTCCCGCGTCACCAACACTGCCGTCGTGCAGCGTGTCGACGACGACCAGCGGCCTCGAGAAGCTCTCGAGCAGGGGCGTGAGATCGGCCTCCGTCAGGCCGAGCAGCGCATGGATGCGTTGCTCGGCGTCGTACGGACGACCGTCGAACGCCAGCGCTTCGACGTGAGCGCGGGCGCGTGCGAGCGGGTCTTCGAGCGTCATCCACTCCTGTTCGAGCAGCGCAGAGCGCGCTTCGTGAAGGACGGAAGCGAGGCGTTCGGGCGTCAGCTTGGCAAGCACCTGCCCCAGGGCAGTTTCGAGCGACTCGAGGGAAACGCCCTGGCGCGGGGAGGTCTCGAACAGGAACTGCGAGTCGACGGCGGTGTCATGGAGTTCCACCTTCAAAAACAAGGCCAGGCGCTCGTGGTCGACGAGCTCCGAAGTGACGAGCGTCCCGAGCGCCCGAACCAGCAATTCAGCCGCAAGGTGTGCGCGCGATCCGTATGCGGGGGCGCGGTACGCGGCGACGACGACCGACGTGTAGTCGTGCGATCGGGACGTGACACGCACGCCGCTGGCGCGAGCCGGGGCGAGGGGCCGGCGAGGAGCAAGCGGCAGCGCGGGGTTCACGAGCCCGCCGAAATAACGCTCCGCGAGCGCTCGTCCTGCGCCGAGCGTGATGTCCCCGACGAGGATGAGGTGGGCGTTGTCGGGACGGTAGCCGTGCTGGAAGAACCATTGGGCATCTCGCAGCCTGAGCTCATCGAGGTCCTGCACGGGGCTCGCCGGTTTGAAGTAAGGATGATCCGCCCCATACAAGGCAGTGAGAATGAGCGAACTGATCCGATAGCCCATCGCTTTCGACTGCGCCTCGGCGCGGACGACCTCGCGTTCGTGCTCGAACGAAGCCTCGTCGAACGCCTCGAGCGTGAATCCCATGCGTTCGCTCTCGAGGAAGAGAGCGAGCGGAAGCGCCCTCGACGGCACGACGGCATAATAGAGTGTCCGATCGTCTTCCGTTTCACCGTTCATCGTTTGGACGCCGGCGCGGCCGAGCAGCTCGAGCCCCGCGTAGTCCTTCAAGTGTCGCGAGCGTCGGTACGTCAGGTGTTCGACCAGGTGGGCGAGCGACGCATACCCCGCCGGCTCGTCACGCGTACCGACATCGTAAGCTACGACGACGGCCACGTGCGGTTCGCGGTGATTCTCTTCGATCAGCACGTCGAGCCCGTTCGACAGCCGAAAATGCGCCTCGGACGGCGACGTTGCCGCACCCTCAGCGGCCGCGGGCACCGAAAGCAATAACGCGCACGCCGCGACGGCGAGCGTAAAAAGCTTTATCACCCCTGGGAGACTAACAAGACGGAAGACAACGTTCCAGCGCGACGCTTCGCCCGCGCCGCTCGACGGATCAGCCCGGTGGGATCGTCGTAAACTCGAAAGAACCGACGGTCACCGCTTCGCCCGGGCAAGCAAGAGACTTGAGTGAGTCTAGGCTGAGGGTCGTCGTGCCGGCGGGGTCGTGGCTCAGCGTGCCCGACTGCGAGCACGCGATCGTGAGAGGTTGCCCGTCATTTTGCATGAACAGGTCGGCTCCGGTCACGTCAACGGCGGGTCCCATGGGGTCGAGTGGGTCGTCGCTCGGCGCTAGGTCCAAGTACGCGAACCGCTTGCCGTCGTTTCGATCGCTCGGCTTCCAGAGAAACGTGCAGCGCTGGCCGGAGCAGGCCGCTTGATAGATGTCGAGACGCGTTCCCACGAATGCGGATACCGAGCTCGTGATGTCGGCCCCTGCGTCATCCATGAAGACGGTTGCGGTGCCGTTGCCCGCCAGTGTGGCGCAGCTCGGCAGCTTCGTCAGATTCTTGAGCGAGACCGTGTAAGTGTGGCGTGAAAATACGTCGGCAGGAGGATTGTCGATGATGGTGGAGCCCGCGCCCACGCAATACCATGCGTCACCGAAGGGATCGTCGGGCCCGCTACGGAGCAAGCCTTGCGTCACGATGTTCGGCGTGCCGGGGTCGGCCTTCGCACCGTCCACGAAGAGCAGCAGTTTGCCGGGCGCGCCGAGCCGCAGGATGTAGCCGTTCGGGAGCTGTGCGGTCGAGTCCTCGTAAACGAACGGCGCGCCCGTGAGCTCCTTGCCCGGCTCCAGACCTTCTCCCGTGGGCCCGCTCGGACAGGAGCCGCCCTCGCACAGCGTGAGCTCGGGGGTGGAGAAGCCGTAGTCTCGGTCCTCGAGCTTACGATAGACGTAAAGTAGGTGCGTGTACGCGTCGGGCGGAGTGAATTCTCCGCACTGCGTCCCGTTCACCATCGGCCCCCACCAGAGCAGGCGCTCGGCGACTCCGCACTCGTCGTTGGCTCCCCAGATCTCGACAGCGAAGGGACCGCTGCCGGCATGTGTGGTGGAGACCGCGAACTTCTGTCCGGGCACCGCCGCGGCGTCGAGCAAGAAGTCGTCGACTTCGGCATTTTCGGGATTGGGGAGGTGGTGATCGCCGCCGTAGCAAGGCGTGACCGAATCGGACGGGTAAGTCGGTCTGGTGACGCCGGGCGTGCAGTGCATCGCGGCAGGTGCACCCCCCGCAGCATTTCCTCCCGCTGAGCCGGCGCTGCCGCCGAGCGCCGGGACACCCTCTCCCGCTGCTCCGGCGCTCGGCCCCTCGCCGCCCCGAGCGGCCTGACCACCATTTCCCCCCCGCCCGCCGGTTCCCCCCTGCGCACCGCCGCTGCCGCCGCCAAGACCATCACCGCCCCCCGATTCCGGAGAGCCGCCGTGCGCCCCACCACGTGCGCCGCTAGTTCCACCGCTCGCCCCCCCACGAGTCACACTGCCGGCCGCGCCGCTCGATGGCGCGCCACCCTGCTCGTCCCCGGATTTGCCGCAGCTTGCGACCAAGAGAGCGACCAAACACCCAAGTAACGAAACCGTCCGCACCATCGAACGGCATTATTGTCACCCGAGCATTCGCCTCGCAACCTCGCACCCCCGCGTCGCGCGAAAGGCGCCGGGCGGGCTTGCGTGCTCCGCTGCGCCAACGCGGCTCAATCGCAGGTGCGCTGCCAGCTGCAGGTATGACCGTCGGTCACGCAGGCAAGCCCGCCGGTGCTGCCGTCGCTGCAGATGACTCCGATATCCTGCTCGGGACCGCAGCCGTTGGCATCCGGACAGGGCGTCGTATCGCGTGGGGGCGCGCAGACCGTAGTCCAGGCGCACGCGCCGTCGTTCTCACTGCCGCACTGCTCACTCGATCGCACGGTATTCGCGGGACAATCGAGGGTCGGGGCCGGCGGGCACTCGCTCGCAGAGCACGGGCGGTAGCTGACGGAGCCGCTTGCGTCGCTCGCCGACCACGCGCAGTCGGAGGGCGCGTCGGGCGTGGCTGCACATTCGACGCTCGGCGTGCTCGAGAGGTTCGAAGGCAGCACGCCGCAGGCCGCGAACTCGCAATCGCCGATCGCACTCAACGTTTGCCGGCTCGCCGAGGGCGAGTGCGGCTCCGGGACCTGATCCGCGCCGCTGCAGGCGAGCGACAACGACGCCGCGACCGAAACCAAACCAATAGCGATGTATTTCATGACTTTTCTCCTCCGGAACGAACACGAATCCCGAACCACCCCGGTTCGGGGTGCGTGCACCTGCTGATTTTCCGAGCGCGCGTCTAGTCTCGAGACTAATCAGTGCACCCGACTTGGGGGGCGACCGCCGTTCCGCCCCAACACGCGAGCGGGACGTTTTCGAGTGACGTCACGCCTCCGCTCTCCGCCTGCTCGATGCCCGCGCCGATCGCGCCGCTGAACGCATCCGCGCTGAAGCTCGAGTCGATCGTCAGCCGCACCAAGCGTTCGCCGGGGAGCGCCGCCGGGTCGAAAGCGAAGCTGCCCGCGATGTGATCACCGAGCAGCGCCGCGCTGAGCGTCGCCGACTCCGCACGCGAAGCCACGAGCATGCTTTGGAACTGCTCGTGCAATGCGCCGCCCGCGCTGTCGAGCTCGACGGCTACGTCGGTGAGCACGCTCGGCGAGCAGGACAGCTCGGTGACGCCTTGGTGCCCGTCCCGGGTCGCGAAGCGCGCGGTGCCGAGGCTCGTGATCGTGACGGTCAGCTGGCTGTCTCCGCTCTCCGGGCCGTACGCGCGTTCTCCGGGGATCCAGTGCAACGTCGCGGTGTGTTCGCCCGCGGCGAGGTTCAAGCTGTCTTGCGCGGAAAAACCAAGCGGAGAAACGGTTGTCGGCGCGAGCGGCGTGAACTCGGTCCAGCACGCGCCCGGCTCCTCGCCGGTCTGCCCGCCAGGCGCGCTCGTCGCACATCCCTGCGAGAGCGGGCTGAGGAGGGCCGCAGCCAGTACGAGTCGTGTCGTCATTCCCGTCGCCACACGAGCAATAAGCCACGCGGCACGGAGCGGGACAAGTGCCGATCCGCACTTTTCGACTGCCGTTTCGCCTGTGTATGTGCAAAATGGCAATAGATGAACTACGAGCGCCTGAGTTCGGAGCTACTCCGCGCACTCCGCGGCCGGCGCTCGCAGACGGCTTTCAGCAAGCGACTCGGCTATCGCAGCAACGTGGCGTACGCGTGGGAGTCGGGCCGCGCCTGGCCGACGGCGCGGGAATTCTTCGTCATCGTCGCGCGCTCCGGGCGGAA
The DNA here is from genome assembly GCA_025936115.1 of Polyangiaceae bacterium. Lineage (GTDB taxonomy): Bacteria > Myxococcota_A > Polyangia > Polyangiales > Polyangiaceae > PMG-095. Next base: position 149,469 of record JAICTZ010000012.1, on the reverse strand, counting down.
GCTCGACTCCGCGCTCGCGGCGTTCTTCCGTATGCCGGCAGGCACCGCGCCGAAGGTGGATTTGAAGAGCGCGCAGGGTGTCGCTGCCTTCCTCGACGACCTGCGCGGTCGCACGGCAGTCATCGATCTCGCGCGCGCCGCGAAGCGCAGCCGCTTCGCCGTCGCGCGCTGGCTCAAGGGCGACGCGGAGCCTCGCCTGCCGGATTTTCTACGCCTGGTCGAGTGCGCCTCCCTGCGCCTGCTCGACTTTCTCGCCTGCTTCATCGACCCGAGCACGTTGCCCTCGGCGGTCAAGCCCTGGCACGAGCTCGAGAGCGCGCGCCGAGCGGCCTACGAGATGCCCTGGTCGCAAGCGGTCCTCCGCGTGCTCGAGCTGCCGGCGTATCGCAAGCTGCGCGCGCACGAGCCGGGCTTCGTCGCAGCTCGCTTGGGTATCAGTCAGGAAGAGGAAGAGCGCTCGATCGCGCTGCTGCTCGAGACCGGGCAGCTCAAGCAGGCCGGCAAGCGTCTGATTCCAGGCGCGCCGCTCACCGTGGACACGCGCGGAGATGCAGCGCGCTCCCGCCAAGCGAAGGCCTTTTGGACGCGCGTGTCGCTCGAACGGCTCGAAGCCGGCGCGGACGGCACCTTTTCGTACAACCTATTTTCGGTGTCGCGCGCCGACCTCGAGCGTATCCGCGAACTGCATCGCGCCTATTTTCGCGAGCTCCGCCGCATCGTGGCCGCGTCCGAGCCCGCCGAGTGCATCGCGCTCGCGAACGTCCATTTGCTCGAGCTGCGCGCGGGTTCGGTCTGAGCCTCCGAAGCACGCGGACGCCGGCGCGGCCTCGACGTCAAATCGCCTTCTTGTCGAGCTGAGCGGCGAGTGCTTCGTGATCGGTCAAGTCGAGGCGCAGTGGAGTCAAAGAGACGTAACTGCGGTCCACGGCCCAGCGATCGGTGCCTTCTTCTGTTTCTTCGATCGGGAATACCGTAAACCAGTAGTGGGCGCGTCCCATCGGATCCTTGCTCGGCACGACCTTGCCGTCGTAGTGGCGGACGGATTGACGGGTCCAGAGCATGCCGCGCGGCTCTGCAGGGAAATTGACGTTCACGAGCGTCAGATCAGAGGGCAAGAGCGCCGTCAGCACTTCTCGCAGGCGTGGCTTGAGTAGGTCGAAGGTCGGTTCGGCCTCCGGCGAGGGCGCGCTCAGTGCGATGCCGCGGCTGCCCATCAGCGCCGCCTGCTTGGCGCCGGCGAGAGTGCCCGAGTGCCACATCGAGTTGCCGAGATTCAGCCCCAAGTTGATGCCAGACAGCACCACATCCGCCTTGCCCGCGATGGAGAATCCGATCGCGACGCAGTCCGCCGGTGTGCCGTCGACGCGAAACGCTTCGAAACCCGCGATCGGCGTGCGGCGGTACGACAAAGGGCGGCTGTGCGTTACGGCGTGACCCGTCGAGGACCGCTCGACATCCGGCGCGAAGATCGTTACTTCGCCGAATTCTCGCGCGACTGCGGCAAGCGCGATGATGCCGGGACTATAGATACCGTCATCGTTGACGATCAAGATTCGCATGCTGAGTGGCCCGCTTCCTGCTTCGTGTTAATCGAGCGACCGCCGCTGGCGGCGTTGCGCAGAGAACGCGATGAGAGTCACCTTGCTGCACAACAAGTCCGCCGGAAGCGAGAATCATGCCGGTGAGGAGCTTGAAGCGAGCGTACGCCGTGCTGGACACGAGATTGTCGACACGGTTTCGAGCACGGAAAATCTGCTTTCGTCGCTGGAAGCGATTGCGCCAGAGCTCGTCGCGATTGCGGGCGGTGATGGGACGGTCAGCCGGGCGGCATGTGCTCTCGCAGGCTCTTCGATGCCGCTCACAGTCCTCCCGCTCGGAACCGCAAACAACACCGCTCTCACCCTTGGCGTTCGCGGAAACGTGGACGAGCTGGTGCAGCATTGGTCACTGGGGCGTTTCGTCCCGTTCGACGTCCCGACCCTCGGCACGGGTGACGCGACGGCTCACTTTTCGGAAGCAGTCGGCTGGGGAGTCTTTCCGTCCGTCATGGCTCGCACGAAGCAAATGCACTCCCCGGGTGAACCGAAGCGCACGCTCGAGCGAGATCGGCGGGTCTTTCAAGACGTGCTTGAGGTCTCCAAACCGCGCGCCTACGAAATTAGCATCGACGGTAGGCGCGTTGCCGGCGAATTCCTACTCGTCGAAATCATGAATATCCCGTTCCTCGGGCCGCAACTCGCCGTCTCGCCCGAAAGCGATCCGAGCGACGGCTTGCTCGAGCTCATCGTCGCGACGGAATCCGAACGACCCGCACTCCTCGAGCTCGCCGCGACGGGCCGCATCCCAGCGGGCACGCGGCTGTGCACGCTCCGCGGCAGGCACATCGAGGTCCAGACCGACGACACCGCGTTGCATCGGGACGGCAGCCTGGTACGGGACGCGACGGAGCGCGTCGAGGTCTCGCTCGACGTACGACCGGCTTCGGTACGCTACTTGGTGGAGTCGCGAGCGGGGCAGCCGACCTTCTTCGCGTCGAGCACGACGTCGTCATAATAGAGGTCGAACGCCTTCGTCGGGTGCCAGTCGTGAAACCCGATATAGAACATATCGAATCCGCCGATCAGACCGGTACTCGTACCCATGTAAAGCTCGCCGTTCTGAGCGCCGTTGCCGCTCGGACTCGTGGCGTTGGTATTGTCGAAGGTCCCAATCTTGCTCCCGTCTACCCAGACGGTGATCCGATCGGGCTCATCCTCGAACTCCCACTCGAGGCAGAACCATGTGTTCGTGGGCCAATTGCCGCTCGGATGAGAGACGTCCTCGAGCAGGGGCGACACGTCGTGCAGGTCCATGCCGAGCTGCCACCCGCCGAAGTACGTACCGAGCTCGAGGCGGCGCAGCTTTGGATAAGGAGCAGGTCCGTTTGCGGGTCCCGTCCCGTTGTGCCCGGCGAGCGGCAGCGACATGTGAAGGCTCGACGCAGCCTCAGCCGGAAAATACATGTTGGCGCGCCCGTAAGTGGTGCTCCCCTTGAGCGCTGCCGGCGGGTTCTTGACGGCAAGGTGCGCCCAGTCGTCGCTGCCACTACCGAGTCCGTGAACCTGCAACGCGTACTTCCCGCCCGCGACCTGCTTGCTCTGCACCGTGACCGTGCCGCCGCTCGTGAGGACGTCCCATTTCGCGCTGTCAACGTCGCCCGTTTCGAAGTCGTCGCACACGAGCCCGGCGCACGCCGAAGCGCCGCCGCTAGCGCCAGCGGCGGCGCCCGCTACTCCCGCTTGTCCACCGGTGCTGCCTGCGGCGCCAGCCGTGGCCCCTCCGATACCGGACGCGCCTGCACCCCCGGTGTTGCTCGGCGCGCCGCCGGCTCCCGCTCGCCCATTCATGCGCCCGGCACTCCCGCCCGAGCCAGCGGACGCGGTCGCGCCATCTGAGCCAGCGGACGGCGTCGTGCCACCGGAGCCACCGAACGGCGTCGAGCCGCCTAAGCCTGCAGACGCAGCGATTCCGCCCGCGCCAGCGGACGCCGTCGCCCCGCCCGACCCGGTTTGCGCGCCCGCACTTCCCTTCCCGCTTGCGCCGGCGGTCGACCCCGGCTCGACACCACGGCCACCAGCGCCCGCGGCGCTGACCGGCATCGGCGAACCGGACGAGCATGCGGCCAAGCACATGCAGGCGCCGAGGGTGAAAGTTCGCTGCAACATGTCGTACGAGCCTCGCATCTTGGCCTCGAGCTCGGCGACCGTTCGCTGGAGGGCCTCAGCGCAGTGCGCTCACGCTCCCGAATCCGTCGAGCGGGCGCGGGTCAGGCCAGCGCAGAGCGCCGACTGATTGGCGAACCGACACACTCACTCGTGACCCGCTGCCTGGCGTAGCGAACGAAGACACGATCAACAGCAGCACGTTTCTTACGCAGACGGCGATGAGCGGGACAGAACCTGTCATTTCGGTTCTCAGCTGCGATTTGGCTTGACACGATCCGTGGCGCTCACCTCCACGAGTTTGCCGAAGACTCGAAACGTAGCGCACGCGGCACGTAGACGGCGCGCTGCTGAGCTCTTGCTCGATTGGGCGGTTCGCGTCGCGTTTGCGTCCGCGATCGCTCGGCAGCGTGCCTTTGGCGAGCGCCGAAAACCCCGGGTTACCGTCTCGTCAGACGCTTCCCGGCGCTGCTCCACGCTCTCTCCTCCGGCGAGCTCCATCTCACCGGGCTGCTCATGCTTGGCCCACACATCACCGAGGCTAACCTCGCCGAGGTCCTCACTCTGCCTTGCGCGGCACACAACGCCCTCGCCGCCGAAGAAGACTTCGGACGTGAGCTCATCGAAGACAGGAAAAACTCGCTCGAGCACGAGTCTTTCGAATCGGGCCGTAACTTCACGCGAGGCAACGAGAGCCTGCGTGACTTCACGCGAGTGTAACGGCGCGTCACGACGCGAGCGTGCGTGACTTCACGCGAAGCCGCGGCGTCAGGGACACCTTGACGCGGCGCTTTAGTACGCCGAACGCGCGGCGGTCGCTCGGACTTGATGCTCATCCATTTCACGCAACCGGCGGTCGCTCGGTGCCGACCAGGAGCGTGGAGACCAAGCAATGCCCAAACCAGTTTCATCGTCGTCGCTCGCCGCAGCCGCTGAGACGAGCTGCGAGGAGCTCGACACGTGCGCACTTCCGGAAGGGCGGGCGCCTGCGAACGCTTGCTCGTCGGTGACGCAGACGGACGAAGAGGAACCGTCGCCGGGCGTCGAGATATTGACCGCAAAATTCGGCGTGAAGAACGACCAATTCGAAGCGAGCGTCGGCGTCCCCCCCCTGACGGCGCATACGACAGTCGGTGGAGTGCACCTCAGCGGAGAACTCGACTACATGAGCGCCAACGTGCACTTGGGCTCGCAGAACAGCGACGGAAGCAAAGGGGAAAACATCGGCGCGATGGTGACTCGTATCGGGGTCGAAGCGACGGCCGAGTACAGCGGGTGGAGCTTGACGGCGGGTTTCTCGCTCTCGGCCGGCGCGAGCATCAGCTCCGGCGAAGGTCGCGACGTGGATCACGACGGACGGCCGGAGCGCTGCTTCGAGGTCTCGTTCGGCCTCTTCACCCTGGGAGAGTGCGATGAGTTCTGAAGCCACGACCGCGCTCGCGGAACCCAGACGGGAGTACCGCCGCCTGCACTCGTTGCAGTGGCGGTTTCAGATCCGAATCTTCGCGCTCCTGCTCCTCGCGGACGTAGGCCGCGTCTTCTATCAATTGGCGCGTCGCGCATGGACGCCCGCCGGTGCGACGAACGCGCTGCTCGAAGCAGGCGCGTTCCTACTGCTCGCCTACTTCTTGTGGTTTCACTCACGCACCATCTTCGCGACCGACGTCGGCATTGAAATCCGTTCGCGCAACTCCGTGCGCGTCATCAACTGGGACGAGATCGCCGCTGTGCGTGAGGTCTCCATGACGTGGCTCGACGTGCCTTGGTACCCGAAGCGCTTCGAGCTCGACCTTGTCAACGGAGACGTCGTCGAGTTCGTCGGCCGGCGCAACGCCAGCGAACTCATGCGCATCACGCAGCCGTAACAACGACCTAGTCGAAATGATCGGCAGCCCCAGCGTCGATGGGAGCCGCATCTGACCGAATTCCTCGCGCGGTGCCCCCCTCCGAAGCCCCAACTGTCGTATTCTCGGCGGATGCGGGTCGGGTTCGTGGTGCTGATAGCGCCGCGACGTCCTCTCCGAGCTCGACCCTTTCGGCGACATGGGCGTCCTCGCCACCTGGCTGCAAAAGGCACCCGGGCAATTCACGCTCTTGCCGGAGCTCTCGAGGAACGGCGGATGGTCGGGCAGGTCCCCGATCCTCACGGGCGATCTCGACGGCGACGGCAAGGACGACTTCGTCGCGGGCGGAGCGACAGGCCGGCTCGTGAGCGACACGTGGCACTACTCGGCGACCTCGACGGGCTCGGAGCGACTCGGGCTCTTCGATTGGGACGGCGACGGCATCCTCGAATACACCTCCGCGGACACACAATCACGCCTCGCGCGCGAGCGCGCCGCCTTGAGCGACCTCGAGCTCACGTTCGACAGCTCTCAGAGCCCGCTCGGCGTCTCTGGCGCGCTCTCCGCGCAACTGGCCGTCACGAACCACGGCCCCACGGCGACGGAAGGGTTCGCCTTCACGACCACTCTGCGTGCGCCGCGGACCGAGCACGGGCGCGCCGTGGCTCCTCGGCGCGCTCTTCGCGACGTGGCAAAGGCGGCTGCGCAGGCGACCATCACGGCTGCGCTGAGCGCTGGCATCACTCCTAGAGTCGGCCTCGCGGCGGGCAGTTTCGTCCACGCCGCAGGCGCCGCGCTTCGTTCTCAGAAACCCATACCGATGCTGAACGTGAGCTCGGTCGGGTAGAGATGTTTGCGCGGCGCGTCCGGCCTGTCGAACCCGACCGGCACGAGATTCTGCGCGACGCGGAAGTCCGTGTAGAGACGGGTCGACGATTCGCGGAAGAACATGACCCCGCCTTGGAGGTACGGAGCGAGATTCGCGATCGAATCGCCCATGAGACGCGGCATGATGCCGATGCCGACGTACGGCGCGGTACTCGTATCCAGCAAGTACCAGTCGCCGCCCATGTCGAGCCAGAAGCCGCCGTAGCCGTAACGCTGGCCGGGCGCTGCGACCGTGAAGCCGACGCCGAACTCGATGAAGTGCATGCCGTTCTCGAGTCGCAAATCGAAGGCCCCGCTCATTTGTGTCGCGACCTTGTCGCTCCATCCGTGCGGGTACGTGAAGCTGCCCTTGAACCCGGCGACTTTCTGCGACCCGACGCGCGTCGGCTGTCCCTGCTCGGTGTGCGTCACGTTGCTCATCGTGCGCGCCTGGTCGGTGGATTGAAGGTTGAAGAGCGCCCTGGCGAGCCGCTCGCTCGCGGGCTCGATGTCGTCGAGGCTCGAAGCCGGCATCTTCGCCGAGTAGACGAACTTGCCGTCGGCGTCGTAGCGCGTCGCCGTGAGCACGATGTGCGCTTCGAGCCTGACGGCGGTGACGTACACGTACTCTCGGGCGCCGAGCTTGTGCGCCGCTTGCGAATAGCCGCCGTTCTCGTCGACCGCCTTCTGTGATTCGGCCGGACCTATCGTCGTCTCTTTGGCTTCGCTCTGGTACGCACTCGAGAAGACTTCTCCGATCGCGTCGGCCGCGCCCTGCTCCAGATTCGTCGCTTTGACGGGCAAGACGAGCACGCTCGCCAAGGCGGTGGCCGCCCACATCAATACACTTGGACCCACAACAAGTAAGACCCTGACCCGCATGTGCGCGCATGCGTGCAACTTGTGCGCCCAGGCGCTCCCCGCTGCCGTCGACTTGGGAAATCAGCGTCGTTGACGCGCGGCCGGCGGTCCGACGGCACGCGAGAGCATGACTTCGTCGTCACTGAGGTGTGATCGTGGAGGCACACTCGAGATCGTCGCTCCCGGGCGCACACGGACCCGCAATTCGTGCTCTGCGATCCATCGATTGCTCATCGCGCGCTGCCATGTCGAAACTCAACCCCGGGGGATGCTCAACCCGGCGGGCCGCGCGCGACGAAACACGCCTGACGTCGCACTGGGGCAGCAATCATGTAGCTCAGGTGGAACGGGCCCGAGGCACCGCGATCTCGATCGCGATTGATGATGCAGCGACTCACGCAGTGCGCTAGAATTTTCTCGACAGGGCCGACCCAACCGGTTGACCTGAGAGCTTTCCAAAGGTGGATCCGCTCATGGAGGCGGTCTCGTGAAAAACCCTACGCTTCGGTCCCTCGGGATTTTGGTCGCGGCCCTCGGTGCGGCCGGATACTCGTGCAGCAGTACCGCGCCAAGCGGGGATAGCCTCGGGCTAGGCACACCAGGCAGCGGCGGCGGGGCGGCCAAGGGATCAGGCGGGACGACGAGTCCCGGGAGCGGAGCTGCTTTGAACGGCGGCACCAGCTCGACGGGCGGTTCGGGGAACGGCTCCTCTTCCGGAGGAACCACCAGCATCATTCCGCTGGACGGGTCGGACGGCGCAACCGGCGGGACGAGCGGATCCAGCGACCCGGACGCCGCGTGTGCGTCGAGCACCGCGACCGCGATGCTGAAGACGGTGAACATGATGATCATGTTCGACCGCTCCGGCTCGATGAACCTGTGTGGCGATTCGACGGAGTCGGGCGGCCCACCGTGCGCGGATCCGGATACGAAGAGCACCCGCTGGCTCCTCACGTCCAAGGCGCTCGCCAACTTCGTGAAGGATCCCCAGGCGGCCGACCTTCGCGTGGCGCTCCGTTTCTTCCCCGACGACAACCCCACGCCCGGCTGCGACGGGTATGCCGATCAGGGCACCATGACCGGAGGGATGGGCATGGGCTTCGGCGGCGCGCCCGGAGGCGTCGCGGGTTCGCCGGCCGGCACCGCCGGCGCGGGCCCGAATTGTGACGCGAACGCCTGCACGCAACCCCTCGTCGACATCGGACCGCTCACCGCCGACGCGGCGCCGATGGATGCGCAGGAGCAGAAGATCCTCGACGCTATCCAGAGTTCCACGCCCCCGGACTCGACGACGGTAACTCGCAATCCGGGGACGCCGACCTCGCCCGCCCTTCAAGGCGCGGCGAACTGGGCCACGGCGTACGCGGCCGCGCACCCGAATGAGAAGACCGTGATTGTCCTCATCACCGACGGCAATCCGAGCGGCTGCGACACGAATCCGACCAACATCGCCAACATCGCGGCCACCGCGAACACGGCCGGGGTTTCCACCTACGTCATTGGCGTCGGCGGCTTCAATTCGACGGTTCTGAACCAAATCGCCGCTGCCGGCGGCACCAAGACGGCGTTCACCGTGTCTGCGTCGATGGACTCGAGCACCGAGCTTCTATCCCAGCTCGTTGCGATCAAGGGCCAAGCCTTGAAATGCGAGCTCGACGTCCCGAAGTCCGACACGGCTGGCAAGGAGATCGACCCGAACTTCATCCAGGTCGCCTACGAAACGGGCCCCGATGGAATGCGGATGACCACGGATCTCGGCTTCGTGACCGGCGCCGACAAATGCGGAGCGGCGCCGGAAAAGGACTGGTATTTCGATAACCCCACGGCGCCGACGCAGATCATCCTCTGCCCGGCGGCGTGCGATTCGATCAAGGCGGACCAAACGGCAAGCCTTGGGATTACCGCCGACTGCAAGACGCACGTCAGCATTCGCTGACGAAAAGTCAACGCACCGCGCGCATGGCATAACGCGCACTACGCCGCGTGAGCCATGAGCGGCGCGCGCCGGGCGGTCTAAAAGGCGCTCACCCGGCCCGGAAAACCCCCGGCAGGGGCCCGGTGAATTGCGTCTTGTCGCCCAACGCCGTCAGCGAGACGCCGAACGCCGGGGCCAAGGCCAACCAGAGGTCGTTGAACGGCCGGTTTCCGGTGCTTCCGTTCTGGGCTTGCAACGGTCCGTCCTGAACCTTCAAGAACGTTCCACCGTTCAACTTGGTGTTCTTTCCGCCGAACACGATGACCGGCATGTTCTCTTGATTCGAATCGAACGCGCGCGCCACCTCGGTCACGTACACGATGATCGTGTTGTCGATCAGCATGTTGCCGTCGATGTCCGGAGTCGTTGCGAACTCCTGCAACACCGTCGCAGTCGCCGCCGAGTAAAATTCGTCGATCTGACTCAGCCAGCCGTTCGTCGCCGCATCGCCGGACTGAGCAACGGCGTGGTGAGGCGCCGATGCCCAGTCGCCCGGGAGCGTCGCCCCCTGGAACGTGCCTGGGAACTGCACCCAGCTGGTCCCGGGCGCCCACATGAAGGTCGCCACCCGGACCAGATCGCAAGCGAACGCAGCCTTGATCAACCTGAGCTGCGTCTGACCCAGATCCGCGTGAGGGTGGCTCGTGGGTTGGTCGGGCACGTAGTAATCCACCCCCGATAGGCTGGTGGAGGCGCCCGCGTACACCTGCTTGCCCGTGGACGTATAAGCGAAGCTCGGTGGGACGGCAGGTGTCACACAGGCCCCGCCGGTGTCGCCGTACTTGGCACGCAGGCTGGCTTCGAGTTGGGCGACGGAGGCCGCGTACGCGTCGAGCTTGTCCTTTTGGCTGGCTGGAGCGATGGACCTCATGCGCGCCAGATCGCGCTTCATGTAATTGAGCGCGCTGAGCTCATGCGCTAGCCCAGGGCCGTTGCTTCCGGGCAACGCGGCACCGAAGAGGCGCTTGTACACGTTGAGTGGTGACGCCTCCGGGTAGAGTGGCTGGCGGGCCATCGCCGGATCGCTCTCCCCGGACTTGGGCGCGAGGTACGACAGCACGCGCGGGGCAACCTCGTCCCGGTCCGACCGGACATCGGCGGCCAGTTGCAGCGAGCCGAATGGCGTGGGGTTCGCGAAGTTCGGGCCGCCGAGCGTCGCCGACTGCTGAAGCAACAACTGATCGATGGAAGGACCGCCGGCACAGTGATCCTGCTGACCCACCATGCCGAGGGTGGGAACGCCGGTCATCAGCTCGACCATCCCTCCCTCGGCCGTGTTCTGGCCGCTGTTCGTGCTCGGCCCGCCTGAGACGCAGACCAGGTTCAGGCCGTCGATCATCACCATGTACTGCTGAAGCGGGCTGAACGGCGCGCTCTCGAACGGAAGCGTGAAGTCTTGCGTCGTCGCGGTCGCGTTCGGAACCCAGTTCGTGCCCCCGGGATTCGTTCCGAGCGGGTGCTGGATGACGAGGAGCCGTAGCGGCGCAGCCGCGCCGGCCGCCTGCGACTCGATGGAGCGCAGCAGCGGAAGCATCAGCGGAGCCAGAGCGCCCGCCCCGCGCAGGAACGATCGCCGAGCAAATTTATAGGAAATCATTTCCGTCCTCCCGCGCGGGCTCGCATGAAATCCGCGGAAAATAAGTTAACGAGCAGCGACTGGATCGTTCCGTCGTTCGCCGCGCGGATCGGGCCGAGCTCGCAGGTGTCGTACGTCGCGATCTCCGCTCCGACAGCGATGCTGGCCAGCTGCTGAACCGCGCACCCGTTGAAGGTACCGGTCGAAATGATCGCGGACGCGAGCGCTTGTGGGCCGCTGACCATCTGCGGCGCCAAGGGCGAACCGGGCGAGGAGATGGGGATCGACGTCCCCGCAACTGAGACCGGAGGCTGCGCCGAAAAGAACGTTGCAGAAGGATCGATCGAGCGTCCGGCCTCGTCCAGCGTCCGGTAGTTGCCGATCGCGTCGAAGTTCTGCAGCACGCGCGCGTAGGGATCGATCTGAACGTGGCAAACCCGGCAAGGTTCGACCCCGACGCGCGCGTCGGATCTCAGAACTTCGCTATCGCAAGTCGAGAGTGTCTGCGTTCCGTCCGGCGATTTGCAGTTGAGGACGTTCACCGACTCGGGCGTAGAGAGGTCGACCGGCGCAGCGAGCGGATCCTGGCACACCACGTCGTCATGAATCGCCTTGCCCCGTTTGACGATCGAGTTTGCGGAAGGATCGGAGAGCGCCCACAGATAGCCCGGCTGCGTCAACATCCCGCTGCGCCCTTGCGACCCCGGCCACGTCGCGGCCACGAACGTCGTATCGCTCGTGGGCGCCTCCGCGGCGACTGCGTCCGGATACAGCGTGGACAGCCGCCGGTTCACGTAAACGGTTTGGGACGTCAAAAGCTCGTCGATGTTCCCTGAGCCGCTCCACAGAATCGAGCTCACGAACTGCTCGGACGACGCCCATAAATCGTCCTGAATCGTGGTTACGGCAGCGCCCGAATCCGTGGAGGCCAGCGCCGACAGCAGAGCCGGGTCTTTCGTCTTTTCGAATACCTGACCGACTCCCAACCACCTGAGCACAGTGTCGGTGAGATAAGCCTGAGCCGCCGGCAGCGTGATCAGCCGATTGACCTGAGCGGCGATCCCATCCGTGGTCGCCAAGCTCCCGTCTGCCGCCGCCGCGGTGAGCTCAGCGTCGGGAATTGTCCCGAGCAACGTGAACGAGAGCTGGCTCGCCACCTCCTCGGGCGTCAGCGTCGTATCCGGATAATTGCCGTCAGCGTCGGCGGTCAGCGTTGCCGGTCCGAGCTCGGTCCTGAACAGAAACGACGGCGAAGCGAGAATGGCTTTGATCGCCAGCTCGATGCCGACGTTGTACCCGTCGGCCGCACCGTCCTCATACACCGTCATCAGATCGGACAGCTCGTCAGCCGTGACGGGCCGCCGGTACGCGCGCGAGGCGAAGCCCTCCATGAAGCTAATCGCGCAGCTCGTCTGCTCCGCCTCCGTCGTCCCGGTGCAGGGCGCGATCGTGGTCGCAACGCTAGGATCGATCTGATCCATCGCAGCACCGGCAACGAGATAAACGTCGTACAACATCGCATCGTCGACAGTCAGCGACGCGTCGCTGAACGGCGCGAACGCAGACTCACCGCCGCGAGACATGAGAGCGGGCGCGCTCGGCAAGTCCAACAGCGACTGCACGGCGTTCCCCCACTGCTCCGCAGAGAGTCGCCACAGCCGACGCGGGATCGGACTCAAGGGCGAGCACTCGGTCGGTCCGGCGCCCGCCTCGGGCGACGCGCCGGCGTCACCGCCGCTACCGGCGTCCGGGTGAGCGCCACCGCTGCCGCCGTCCGGGTGAGCGCCACCGCTGCCACCGTCCGGGTGAGTGCCGCCGCTGCCCGCGTGCGGGTTGGCGCCGCCGCTGCCCGCGTACGAGTCGACGCCGCCGCGGCCGGACGTGGCCGGATGCATCTGGCCCCCCGCCTCTGATCGGCTCTGCGCCCTTCCGCCGCACGCGGCAAGCAGGAAGCCGGCGGCAGCGACGGCGCGGGCCATTCCGCTCTGGGTCGTCATCCCCTGCTACTGCGGGGAAGAGCTGGAAGTTGTGTCTAAATCTTCCTGGGACGCGGCGCCGGTGCGCGAAGTGCGTCACAGGCTGAAAAGCTCACTCCCGCGGCACGATGACACGCTTTGAGGGACAACGACGACCTGTGCGGACTCCGCTCCTAGGCGTCACACGACGACAAGCCCATCCAGGAACGAGGACTGCTCGGCGTGGTCGCGAGCCCGAACTCGCGATGACCGGTGCGGCCTCGGGCCAAGGCACCGGCCGGGAACTTGGATGCCAGGGAGGTCTGAACCGCCTTACGATAGGTGCACAGTCAACGCACCGTGATTTGTCCTCGCTGCAACAGCTCCGTCGCCGGATTCGAGAAGGCCTGGCGGTGTTCGGGGTGCCATGCGGTATTCGTTGCGCGGGACCTCTCGGTCAGCGGCGGACGCTACATCCTTCACGACCTCTCGCGTCCCGATGTGTATGTGCAGAACCATGGGCGCATGCACGCCGCGGCTTCGCTGTTCGTCGTCGGCGTCGCCGGAGCGGGCATCTGGGCGCTGCAGCAGAAGCAGGCGGCCGTTCCTGAATGGGCTCGCGACGTCGGGCTTTTGTTTCTGGGCGGCACGATCGCCAACATCGTCTTCGGCCTCGTAGACGACGCCCTTGGCGACACCGTCGTCACCGCGGACGATGAAGGGATCGGCGTCACTCATTGGTCGAACGTACGCCGCCGGCGCATGCGAGTCGGGAAATCGAACATGGTTGCACTGTGGGTGATCGGGTCTAAGGACGACGACGGTGTCGTCAGCTTCACGGTGATGGCCGACCTTGCAACCCTGAAGAGTAGGCTGGTAGTCGGCGGAATCTCGAACGTCGGTGCAGCGATCTTTCTCGCGGAGCGGCTCGCGGCACGCATCGGGGTTGCCGCGTACAGTCGAGTTGCGGGCGCTATTGGGTGATGCAGATCGCCGTCCCGGTGGCGGGCCAACTATTGGTACCATCTACCGTTGAAGCCGACGACCGAGGCGACAATCCGAACTTTCGCAGGATCGAGATCATGGGTGTGGGTCCGCAGCACAATGCGACGCCAGCCTTCGAAGCTCCACCACGCGTTCCGGTGTCCCGTCGTCGTTGAGATCGACCGATTGAAGGAGCGTCGCGCGAACACCGTCGAAACTCTGCGGCACTGAAGGGTCGGTCGGCTCATGGCCGGCTCCACCGTGCACAGTGAAAGAGGGCTCCTCAGTCGCGTCCTCCCCAACGTCCCTGGTGAACGTCACCATCCTCGCACCGTCGAGGTGAGCACAGGCGACGGACGAGCGAGCAGCCGGCTCAGCGCGAGACCTGGGCCCCTTCAGCACGTCGGCAATCGACGCCGCCGGCGCGGGGGGGCGGCCGCCGTGGACGATCGGACCGACTCGGGCCGGAGCCACCCCCCCGCCGTCGAGCCGCGACTGCGAGACGTCGGGGCGGATTGGAGAGGATGAATGCCTACAACCGCCGAGAGGGCACATCAGCGCAACCTGGATTGCGAGAAAACGTCGGCTCCCTCCGCCTTGCGACAAGATTCGCCGACTCAGGAACTAGCGCCCCTTTTTCCCTGCGCCCGCGGCGGACTGTTGCGAACTCTTCTGCGCGGCAGCGGCCTTCTGCTGGTTCTTACTCGCGGTGTCCTGCTTCTTCGCCTTCTCTTTGTTCTTCGGAGATTTGTCGCCCATGTGCTTCACCCTGTCTTGGTTCGGAGGAGCTCGCATCCTCGTGCGGTCCGGCAAGGCCGTCCAGTACTCCTTCAAAAGGGCCGGATTAATCGCACCGGAAATCCCGGGGGCAGTTTCAGTTGAATCCGACCACCGCGTTCTCGTCCAATACCTCCTCGGTCGACGATGCGGTCACCCCATGGCGACTCGAACGGCGCGTCGGCAGAGCCGACAGTGGCAGCGCGGCGGAGCCACCCGGTAAGCGTCTCCAGCTCTTTGGTGCCGAGGATACTCTCGCGCTGAGCGGCGGTGACGGTGAGTCCTCGTGCGTCGAGCACGTCGAGCACGCCCAAAGCGCCTTGAGGGCGCCGGTCCTGACTGTCTCCGATGTATCGGAAAAGTGGCTTTGACGTGCGAAGGAGAACGCCGTCCGAGTGCGTCAGGCACCGCCCGTCGGGAGAGGACTTGCCAGCGTCGAGACGGATCCGCCCGTCTAGCTGCGTCTCCGCATAGCGGTCGACCCTGCAGCCCGAAAGCTCCAAGTCCGAACGCTCATTGGATTGTATGGGCGAGAACGTTTTCTCGCGTCGTGACCCAGTGCGAAGGAGAGGACTTGAACCTCCATGGGAATAACCCCGCTAGCACCTCAAGCTAGTGCGTCTGCCAGTTCCGCCACCTTCGCGTAGCTATTTTCGTCGTGCTTTCCCGGAAGCCAGCCGGGGGCGAGGGTCTACCGCACAGGGGGGCGGGTCGGCAAGGGGACTGAACCGGTTTCGTGCACGGGAGCCGCCCTGACGGGCGCCTGAGGCGGGGCGCTACGGCCGTCGGCCGAGCCGTCGGGCGAATTTCCCGCTATTCGATGACCGGGATCGAGTCCCGCGAGCCACGGATCCCTGAGAGAAGGTTGCCCATGACCTGTAGGACCTCGGACATCTCGAAGGGTTTGCGGACCCAGGCGGAGACGAAGGGCTCGGCGCCGACTGGGACGCCGCCAGCGACGCCGCTGATGAGGATGGTGATGACGGCGGGGCTCGCGGCACGGAGGGTCTCGAGAGCCGAGGTGGCGCGGCCTTCGAGCGGCGAGAGGTCGACGAGAGCGGCGTCGAAGGGGGCGCCGGCGGCGACGATGGCGTCGAATTCGCTGCCGCTCGCGACGACGATCGCCTGGGCGCCGCGCGCTTCGAGGGCGAATTCGACGAGGGAGCGGACGGCGGCGTCGTCTTCGACGACGAGGACGCGCGCTCCCGCGACGCTCGGTTGGCGCGGCGGGGCGAGGCGGCCGGCTTGCGAGAGGGCTTCACCGATGGGCCACGAGAGTTCGAAGGTCGCTCCGGGGCCGCCGGCGACGTGCTCGAGGACGCCGCCGTGGCTGCGGGCGAGCTCCGCCGAGTGACGCAAGCCGAGGCCCGCGCCGCCCTCGCGCGTCGATTTCGGCGCGACGAAGAGGTTGGCGACGCGCGACGGCTCGATGCCAGGGCCTTCGTCGCGCACGCTGAAAATACAGAACGGGCCGTCGTCGTGGACGCCGACGCTCACGGTGCGGCCGCGCGGCGTGAAGGCGATGGCGTTCAACAGCAGGTTCGTGAGGATCTGGAGGACCGCGCCGACGTCACGCACGAGGCCGTGGCCGTCCGAGCCCTTCTCGAGCATGACGGTCACGCCGTGCGTCTCCGCTTGCGGGCTGACCGCCAAAACGGCGGCTTTGGCGACCGAGCGCGCGGGCCGCCGACTGCTGCCGCGCTGGGGCGCTTCCGCGCCAATCGATGCGCGCGCTACGCGGTGCCCGAGGTGCGCGTGGGTGCGCGCGACTTCCACGGCGTCACGCGCGGCGCCGGCAGGCAAGCGCTGTCGAGCGACGTCGAGCCACCCGAGCACCACCGTGAGAGCGTTCGACACCTCATGCAGCGCGCCGGCGAGATCCGGTTGCACGCCGCTCGGCAACTCGTCATGCGAACGCGGCTCGCTCGCAGGCGCCGTCGAGCTTTTCACAACGCAAAGAGTAGGCTCAGAAGTCCACTCTGGCCAGTGTTTTTCAGAAGGGACAGATTGCCCAGCGGTTAGCGCGCACAGTGCAGGCTTGCTGGAATCACCCGGTTGAGCATGGTGCGTCCTACCTACCGGGTTACAGCTGTGCTCAACCGTTGAGCGCACTGCGCGGGCGACTTCAGAGCGCTATTCCGCCGTAACCATTTCGCTGGCGAGCGACGGCAAGAGGGCCACGACGATAGCGGCGCGTGCTGCGCGGGCCACCCATCGACTCCCAACCAGGGTGTCCGATGTGGACGGCATTGATGTAGGGATTGCCCATCAGACACCCGATGAGGCTCACGACGCCGTCCGCCGTGAGCACGCGCGTGGTCGGGTATTCGTCACCGGCGGCCGAGGCGCTCACGACGTCGCCGGGAACCCGAGTTTAGGTTTGAACATGGTCGTGGTCGTCATGTGAGCTTCCTCAGTCGAGAGCTTCGAGAACCCGCTTCGAATCCGACACCCAGCCGAAAATACCCCCCTGTGCCTTGATCATCTTGAGTCCCATCTCGTGGAACTCGGGAAAGTACGAGCCGCAGCAATCCGACGGCACGACGCAGCGGTAGCCGCGATCGTTGGCTTCGCGCACGGTCGTGTGCACGCAGACTTCGGTCGTGACGCCGCAGACGATGAGCGTCTCGATGCCGCGGTACACGAGCATGGGATGCAAATCGGTCGCGAAGAACGCGCCCTTGCCCGGTTTGTCGATGACGGGCTCGCCGTCCTTCGGGTAGAGCTCCGGGATGATGTCCTGACCTGGTTCACCGCGAATCAGGATGCGGCCCATCGGGCCCGTGGCGCCGATGCGCAGGCTCGGAGCGCCGCGCTCGACCTTGGCGCGCGGCGCGTCCGACAAGTCCGGACGGTGCCCTTCGCGCGTGTGAATCACGAACACGCCTTTGTGGCGCGCGCGCTCGAGCAGCGCTTTGATCGGCTTGACGGCTTTCGCGAGCAGCGAAACGTCGTTACCGAGCGACTCCCCGAAGCCGCCCGGCTCGAGAAAGTCGCGTTGCATGTCGATGATGACGAGGGCCGTGCGTTCCCAATTGACCGGTACGGCTTCGGGCTCTGCCGCAAGCAGCGTCACCATGACTCACCTCCGTGAGAAAAACCTCCCGCCACTATCCGGAGGACGCGTCTCACGGACGCGTCCGTCGAGTTTCTTCTGCGAGTGTGAGCGATCGAGGCGCGCTGAATGGTGAGCGCCGGCACGAGACCTTCGGAGATAACCCGCACCGGCGCTCATGGTTCATTCGCGCGCGTCCAGAGCAGCGCTACTGTTGGATTTGGAAGCCGAACTGAATGGCTCGACCGACTGCCTTGCCCGAGCCCGCGCCGTACGCGGTGATGTACGCGTTATCCATGTACGTGGACTGATAACCGAGCGAGAGCTTCGCGAAGTAGTCCTTCATCACGTAGTTGATTTCGCCCTCGAAGATGGCGCCTACACCGGTCGGCAGGTCGACGGACGCCGTTCCGACCTCCACTTTTCGCTTGTCTTGGTAACCCTGGTAACGGAAAAGCGGTTGGAGCTTACCGGGTCCAATCGGATCGGTGAGGTAGCTTGCGACGACGAACCAGGCGTTATCGAACGGCATGACGCCGACCGCCTGTGCCGACTTGCCGCTGTCGACGTGATAAAACGCGCCTTCGAGCGTCGCCGCGCCGCCCTGGCCCACCTTCATTTCGGCGAGGAGGTCGGCGTTGAACTCGAACACGTCGTCCGACGGCCGCGCGCGGAAGGGGGGAGGTGCGTACGCGTTCCCGCCGGCAGGTGAGAAGCGATTCTGGTATTGCGCCGCCACGCCGAGCGCGACGATGTTCTGCGCGCCATAGTAGGTGCTGCTGCCGTAAAAGCCCGGTTCGTTGCCGATGAAGGCGTACGCGAGACGACCGGTCCAAAGCGGGGTGTTATTCGGCGCGTCGTCGAGATCCATCGCTCCGAGGTAGTATTTGAACTTACCTTTGCCGATATCGCCCCAGACCGTGGTGCCGACCTCGCGCCCGATTTCCTCGGTTCCACGCGGGCCGACGTAGACGAACGCGCCAGGGTGTCTGGCCGAACCGGGCACGTTATAGACGCCCGGGTAGTCCCACGGGCTGATGAACCACGGGCCGCTGAAGTTCGTGCGGTCGGAAGCCGTCAGCATGCGGCCGCCCCAAACGTGGAACTCGTCCATGAAGTCGAGCTGAGCGATGAGATCCATCGCGCGAGCTTCGAACGCTACTGGCGGTCCTTCGGGCGGAGGCACCGTCTGACCAATCACGGTCGTGTGTGTCGTGCCGTACACCGCGAGGTTCGCCGTCCAACCCACGAATCCGAGCACCTGTCCACTGAAGCGCGGCTCGGCGTAGACCTCGTCCACGCTGACCGTGTCCATCTTGCGTGCGTTGCGCAGACCCTCGAGCTGCATGCCGTAACGCAAGCCGAAGCCCGTCGTGATCTTGTATTCGGGCTTCTTCTCCTCGGGAGCTGCCGGCGGAACTGGAGGAGGCGCACCAGCGGGTGCTGCATCCACTAACGGCGGCAGCGGCACGGGTGACGGAGCCGCCGTTGCCGGTGGCGCGACCGCCGGCGGGGGCGCGGGCGCGGGCTCGACTGCGGCCGGCGGGGGTGCAGCTGCCGGGGGAGGTGCGGCGGGAGGCGCAGCGCCCGGCGGCGGCGCGGCGGGAGCCGGCTGGGCGGCGGCCGAGGCTGCCACGAGCAGCACGACCAGGCCCGCACCTCCGAGGACGGTCCGAGTCACGTATCGGGTCGCATAGTCAATCATCGTATTTCACCGTTCCGTCTGTCGCGCTCGCGCCGGTTCGGAAAAGAAGGCACTCACGCATTCAAGGGAAACGCAGCGACGGCTCGAAGCCGGCGATGCAGGGGCACGCTGGAACGGCGCATGTTCTCTGCATGTTTCCGAGACGCGTCGAAACGAAGATTTTGTGAGTAGAAAAGCGACGCGCCGCAAAAGGACTCAGCGTGTCCGTCCCCGACGTGACTAGGACATGAGCGCGAAACGCGAGCACGGAGATGACTCGCTCATGATGCGTCGCTCAGCCCCGCCCGCTTCTTCGACTTCCCTTTTTCAGCGTCGATTGCTGCTCACTCTCGTGCCGTGCCTGGTCGCGTTTGCGGCGAGCTGCAGCAAGAAGGAAGAAGCACCGGCCGCCCCCGCGAGCTCAGCGGCGGCGGAAGCGACGCCGGCCGCCGCACCCGCCGACAAGACGCTCACCGTCGGCTTCATCTATGTCGGCCCGAAGGACGACTTTGGCTACAACCAGGCGCATCACGAGGGCGCGCTGGCCGTCTCGAAGCTGCCCGGCATCAAGATCCGCGAGGAGGAGAAGGTCCCCGAAACGCTCGATGTCCAGAAGACCATGGAAAGCATGATCAACTTGGACGGTGCCAAGCTCCTCTTCCCCACCTCGTTCGGCTACTTCGATCCGCACATCCTCAAAGTCGCGGAAAAGTATCCGAACGTTACCTTCCTCCACTGCGGCGGCCTCTATCAAGAAGGCAAACACCCGAAGAACGTCGGCAGCTACTTCGGTTACATCGACGAGGCCGAGTACGTCGCGGGCATCGTGGCCGGCGGGACGACCAAGACGAACAAACTCGGCTTCATCGCCGCCAAGCCCATTCCGCAGGTCCTCAGGAACATCAACTCCTACACGCTCGGCGCTCGCTCGATCAATCCGAAGGTCGAGACCACGGTCATCTTCACGGGCGACTGGTCGATGCCCGTGAAGGAAGCGGAAGCCGCGAACACGCTCATCGATCAAGGCGTCGACGTACTCACCGCCCACGTGGACTCGCCGAAAGTCGTGATCGAAACCGCCGAGAAGCGCGGCGTTTTTAGCACGGGCTACCACGCAAGCCAGGCGTCCCTCGCGCCCAAGGGCTACCTCACCGGCGCGGAGTGGAATTGGGAGAAGGTCTACACCGCGTACATCGAAAAAGTTAAAGCCGGACAGATGCCCGACCACTTGGTCCGCGGCGGATTCTCGTCGGGCTACATCAAGCTCTCGCCGTACGGAGCCGCCGTGAGCGATGCCGTCAAAGCGAAGGCGGACGAAGCAAAGGCGAAACTTACGGCGGGTACTCTCGTCATCTACGCGGGTCCGATGAAGGACAACGCCGGCAAGGAGATCATCCCCGCCGGCACTGACCACCCGCAAACCGACATCAGCCTCGAAAGCATGAATTACCTGGTTCAGGGCGTGAAGGGAAAGCTCAACTAGCCCCGCGTCGAGCGAAAACCCAAGTGCAAACGATGGCCGAATCTTCGGAGCTTCCTGGTTCGCCGACCATGGCGACCGGTGGGGCTCCGAACGCTCCGAGTGCCCGCGTCGATTGGGCCGATATCGGCGCGCGGCTCGAGCCGTTCCTCATCCCGCTCTTTGCGCTCTTCGTGTCGCTCGCCCTCTTCGGCGCGTTCGTGGCGCTCGCCGGGCAGCCGCCGCTCGAGGTGTATTACCAGATGTACCGCGGCGCGTTCGGGACCTGGTTCTCGTTCCAAAACACGCTGCAGCGCGCGTCACCCCTGCTGCTCACCGCGCTGTGTACCGCCCTCCCCGCCCGCGCGGGACTCATCGTGATCGGCGGTGAGGGTGCGTTCGTGATGGGGGGGCTCGCGGCGGGCGCTACGGGCGTGGCGCTCGCTGGTTCGCCGCGCGCTGTGATCCTCGGCGCCATGTTCGCGGCGGGCGCGGTCGTGGGCGCCATTTGGATCGGGTTTTGCGGGTTTTTGCGCGCGCGGCGCGGCGTGAACGAGACGATCGCGAGCCTGCTCCTCACGTACATCGGCATCGCGCTCTTGAATCATTTCGTCGAGGGGCCGCTGCGCGATCCGGAGAGTCTGAACAAGCCGTCCACGCGCCACATCGGCGAGGCCAACATGCTCGGCTCGATCCCCGGGCTCGACGTGCATTGGGGGCTCGTCGCGGGCGTCGTTGCTTGCCTCGTGGCCTACGTCTTGATGGAGCGCACGGTGTTCGGCTTCTCGGCGGCGCTAGTCGGCGGCAACGCGCGCGCGGCGAAGCTTTCCGGCGTCAAAGTTGCCGAAGTGATCGTGATCACGTGCGCGCTCGGGGGCGCGGCAGCGGGCGTCGCCGGCTCGTTCGAGGTCGCGGCGGTGCACGGGCGCGCCAACGCGTCGCTCGTCGCCGGCTACGGTTACGCGGGGATTTTGGTGTCGTTCCTCGCGCGGCACAACGCGCTCGCCATCATCCCCGTTTCGCTGTTTCTGGGCGGGATCGCCGCGTCGGGCGGCTTGCTCCAGCGCGTATTCGCGCTTCCGGACGCCACGGTGAACGTGCTCCAGGGCATTCTCTTCGTGGTCTTGATCGCGAGCGACACGCTGTACGGCCGCATTCGCTGGCGGTCACTCGCCGGGGCACGCTGATGAGCGACACGACGCTCGGACTCTGGGGCATCCCGCTCGCCGTGCTCGGCGGCGCAATTCGTGTGAGCACGCCGTTCTTGTTCGTGAGTCTCGGCGAGTGCATCACCGAGCGGAGCGGCCGCGTGAACCTCGGGCTCGAGGGGACGCTCGTGATGGGCGCGATGTCCGGCTACGGTTTTTCGTACCTCACGGGCTCGCCGTGGCTCGGCGTGCTCGGCGCGGGCGTCATCGGCTCGCTGCTCGGCGCCCTGCACGGCTTCATTTGCGGCAAACCGCGCGTCAACGACATCGCCCTCGGCATCGCCATGATGCTGCTCGGCGTGGGACTCGCGTTTTTCTTGGGCAAGCCGCTGATTCAGCCGACGGCGCCGCGACTCGGCGCGATCCCGTTCGGCTTCTTTTCGAGCAGCGCGCAGCTGCGCTCGGCGCTGAACGTCAACGTGCTCTTCGTGATCGGCGTCGCGCTCGCGCCGCTCTTGCACTTTGGCCTTCAAAACACGCGCTGGGGGCTCGTCGTGCGCACCGTGGGTGAAAGCTCGGAAGCGGCGCGCGCGCTCGGTTACAACGTGAACCGTGTGCGCCTGCTCGCGACGGCTGCGGGCGGCTTCTTGGCGGGCGTCGGCGGCTCCTTCCTCTCCCTCTACTACCCCGGCAGCTGGAACGAAGGACTCTCGAGCGGCCAGGGTCTGATGGCCGTCGCGCTCGTGATCTTCGCGCGCTGGAGCCCGAAGCGCTGCCTGTATGCGTCGCTGCTTTTCGGCGGCGCGGGCGCGATCGGACCCGCGCTGCAATCGGTCGGCATCACCACCGGCTACTACCTCTGGAACGCCGCGCCCTACGCGCTGACGCTCGCGATCCTGATCGCGTCGAGCTCCGCCACGCGCGCCTCCGCCGACATGCCCGCCGAGCTCGGAGCCGCCCGCTAATGGCTCGTTTTCACGCGAAGAAACGGACCGTTTTCGGGGCTGGGGCCCCGAAAACTCACGTAGCTGCGGCCCCGAAAACTCACGCAACGGAACCATCGCCATGAAATTCGTGCCTGCCGATCCGTATCCTTGGCCCTTCGACGGCGCCCTCGAGCCCGCGAACACGGCGCTCGTCATCATCGACATGCAGACCGACTTTTGCGGCAAAGGCGGCTACATCGACGGGCTCGGGTACGACATCTCGATCACGCGCGCGCCCATCGAGCCGATTCGGCGCGTCCTGTCGCGGGCGCGCGCTCTCGGCTACCACGTGATTCACACGCGCGAGGGGCACCGGCCGGATCTCTCGGACTTGCCGGCGAACAAGCGCTGGCGGTCGCGCGTGCTCCAACACGGCGGGCCCGGACAGCCGGGCATCGGCGATCCGGGGCCGTGCGGGCGCGTGCTCGTGCGTGGTGAGCCCGGTTGGGAAATCATCCCCGAGCTTGCGCCGAAGGCGGGCGAGCCCATCATCGACAAGCCGGGGAAAGGCTCGTTCTGCGCGACGGACCTCGACATGTTGCTCCGTCAAACCGGAGTGCGGAATTTGATCCTCACGGGCATCACGACGGACGTCTGCGTTCACACGACGATGCGTGAAGGCAACGATCGCGGCTACGAGTGCTTGATCCTCGGCGATTGTTGCGCGGCGACGGACACCGGGAATCACGCGGCCGCGCTCAAGATGGTCACGATGCAAAACGGCGTGTTCGGTGCGGTTTCTAGCTCGACGGCGTTGCTCGAGGTGTGGGCATGAGCGCCGCCGCAGTCTCCGGACGGCAGACCGCACTCGGCGTGGACGTGAGCGGCATCGGCGTGAAGGGGCCACCACGCGTCGAAGCGCGCGCGATGACCAAGCAGTTCGGCGGCAATGTCGTGCTCGACCAGGTGTCGCTCACGCTCGAGCCCGGCACCGTGCACGCCTTGCTCGGCGAAAACGGCGCGGGCAAGAGCACACTCGTCAAATGCTTGATGGGATTTTACCAGGCCGACGCGGGTGAGCTCCTGGTGAACGGCGAGGTCGTCGCCGTGAAGAGCCCGCGCGACGCCCAGGCGCACGGCATCGGCATGGTCTACCAGCACTTCACGCTGGTGGAGAACATGACGGTCGCCGAGAACCTGCTCATCGCGCGCCAGACGCTGCCGGCCATCATCGACTGGAAGCGCGAGCTCGCCGATTTGACGGCTTTCATGCGGCGCATGCCGTTTCACATCGAGCCCACGCGCCTCGTGCGCCAGCTCGCGGCGGGCGAAAAGCAAAAGCTCGAGATTTTGAAGCAGCTCTACCTTGGCAGCCGCGTCATCATCCTCGACGAACCGACCAGCGTGCTCACGCCGGACGAAGCGGACGAGGTGCTCGGCCTCGTCCGGCAAATGGCCGAACGCGGCGAGCTCAGCGTGCTCATCATCACGCACAAGTTCCGCGAGGTGCTCGCCTTCGCCGACCACGTGACGATTTTGCGCCGCGGCAAGCTCGTCGCGAGCGATCGCGTCCGGAACCTTACGCCCGCGCAAATGGCCGAGCTCATGGTCGGCGCCGAGCCGCCCAAGCAGTCGTCGTCGCGCACCGACTCGGCTCCGCGCGAGCTCGCGCTCGAGCTCGAGCGGGTCGAAGCCGACGACGACATCGGTTTACGCGTGCTCGAGGGCGTCACGCTCCACGTGCGGGCGGGCGAAATCGTCGGCATCGCCGGCGTGAGCGGCAACGGACAAGACGAGCTCGTCGAGGTGCTCGCCGGACAGCGTCCGCTCCGGAGCGGCAGCGTGCGCGTCGCAGGCGACCACTATCGCTCGACGCGCGAACACATCCGCACCCGTCGCGTGCGGCTCCTGCCCGAGGCGCCGCTCAAGAACGCGTGCGTCTCGCACATGACGCTCGCGCACAACATCGCGTTTCGCGACTACGACCGGCCGCCCTTCACGCTTTTGCGCTGGGCACTCCGACCGGCGGCCTTCAAAAAGCGTGCAGAAGAAGCGATCCGCGCGTTTCGCATCCGCACGCCCGGACCGCTCTCGCCCATCGGCCAGCTTTCCGGCGGCAACGTGCAGCGCGCCGTGCTCGCGCGCGAGCTCGCGGGCGAGGTGCGTGTCCTCATCGCGGCCAATCCCTGCTTCGGCCTCGACTTCGGCGCCGTGGCGGAGATCCGCTCGCGGATCATGGACGCGCGAAACGCCGGCACGGCGGTGCTCTTGATCAGCGCCGATCTCGAAGAGATCTTCGCGCTCTCCGATCGCATCCTCGTGATGAGCGAGGGTCGCATCGTGCACGAGACGCCGGCGCAGACGGCGGATGTCCGGGAAATCGGCCGCCACATGGCCGGCCACGCGTGAAGCGCGACGAGGGGGCGAGCTCGCCCGCATTGCCGCGCCTCGTGGCTCGGGCGCTCGAGCTCGGCAGGCTCGGCGCCGATTGGCAATCGCTGCGACACGGCGTCGATATCCTGCGCCTGTGCGGCAACGCGGAGAGCGGCCCGAGTGTGGCGCTCCTTCGGTATCAGCCGGGAGCGCACGTTCCGGCGCATCGGCACCTAGGGTTCGAGGTGATTTACGTGCTTTCCGGCGCGCAAAGCGACGAACGCGGGACGTACGGCGCCGGCACGCTCGTCGTGAATCGCGAAGGCGACGCCCACAGCGTCGAGAGCGCCGACGGGTGCCTCGTGCTGATCATGTGGGAACGACCGATCGAATTCGTGGGAGCGTAGGAAGACGCGCGAGCGCCCGACTTGCCATCGGACCGTACGCAGCGTACCGAGGTAGACGATGCCTTTGGAGTGCTTGACGTGCACCCTGCCGGCATCGGGTCACTGGGTCGGGTAGAGGCAGTTCAAGGCGGGATCGATGAGCGCATCACACGCGAACGCTCGCGGCAGGTAGTCGAATTGCGACGGTTGGCACACCCAATTGTCGGCGGCGGGGGGCGTGGTTGCGACGCAGTTCAAGTAAGCGTCCCACTCGTCCGTGCAGGCGGTGCCGGTGAACTGGTTATTGTAGCCGTCGACGCAGGGGTTGAAGCACGTCTGCCAGGTGGCGCCGAAGTTCGGAGCGCACTCGGACGCGAGGATGTTTTGGCAGTACCTAGCGCACGTTCGCTCGACGCTGTAGCCGCAGCGCGCTGACGAGCTCGTCGCGCGCACCACCGTGGTCGGGCTGTTCGGCGGGCTGAGCTTCCAATAGAAGGTCTGCCCTGCTTTCACGTCCAGCCCGAACTGGAAGCCGTGATTGCCGTGCTCGAAGAGCGACGGGCGTTGGTTCTTCGTATCGAGGGGGAAGGAGTTGTTCGGCCCGTAGGGCACGCTCACGTTCACGCCGTTGTCGTTCTTGTAGCCGAAATAGGCAGTGGTTTTGCCGTTCCAGGAGTCGATGCAGTCGAAGCGCGGGATGAGCAGCGCCTGGCCGCCCTTGCGATACGCCTCGTCGAGGAAGGGCAGGTACGGGTCGATGCGCGTGTATAGCGACATGTTCTCGCACCACGGCCCGGTACGGCTCGCGACCCCAGCGACGTAATCCTGCCCATATTGATTCACGAGTAAGGGGCCGCCGGAGTCACCCGAGCAGAGGTTCGCGTTCGGCGCCTTGCCGTTGATTTTCAGGTTGTGGCCGCGCACGGTAGAGCTGAGCAGCGGGACCTCCTCCGGCGCGGGCTGGTAATCGGCGAGCGTCGGTGTCCCGACGATGGTCGCTTGGCCCGTGCGCTTGACGCCGAAGCCTTCATTTTCCGACGTGTCTTCGGTGAGCGCCTTGTTGGCACCCCAGCCGACGAGCGTTCCTCGCTTGTTCGTCCACGAGCCGTCGATGCGATTGCGGAACAGGGGCAACGGATCGAAGGGCAGCTTGCGATCGAGATAGACGACGGCAAGATCGGCGTCGTAGTAATCGGCAGCGAAGCCGGGGTTCGCCTCCCAACTGTCAGCGTAGGCCCAAACGGACGGCTGCCCGGGCGGAGGGATCGTCACGGGCGCCGCCGTGTCGGCCGCAAAATCCGTCCCGTAGTAGACGATGACTTCTGGCGTGTATTCGCTCGGAACGCAGTGGGCGGCGGTGAGCACGACCCGCGGCGCGAAATAAGTGCCTGAGCACGCGCTGATTTGCCCCGAAAACTGGATAAAAAGCAGCAGGACGACATAGGGCCGCCCGACGGACGGCACGTCGCTCACGGGGACGGGAGTCCCGCGCACGACGCTTTCATTAATCTGTGTCGTGGACTCCGTGGCCACATCGGCACTGGCGCAGCCCATCGAAAGCGACGCAGCGACGCCGCAAATCCCAAACGCCCGTTTCAGCATGGTTCTGACCTCCCTGTCCCGCCGTCGCAAATTCGCGACGGCACCGTGAGTACCACTCTCCGCGCCTCGGAATCAACCAACTATCGCAAGACGTAGCCGGTCGCGCATGATGACGTCGGACGGCTGCGCGTGCTCACGCAACGCCATCGTTGCGTTCGCGTAATCATCCGCTGCCTCAGCGTCGATATGCGAAGTTGTTCGCATGCTACCGCGACAGTGCAACGTCCTCGCCGCGAACGTGCGGCCCACGGGAGCGGCTAAGAGGACCGACGTTCATCACGCGTCGGCTAGAGCAACTCCGCGGCACCCGAACGAAAAAAAGCGCCCCCCGCCTCGTTGAGCTCGACGCCGCGCCGATGACCGGTTCGACACCTGCGAAGGTTACTGGTCGTCAATCGCGACGGCGGCGCCCACAGCGTCGAGAGCGCCGACGGCTGCCTCGTCCTCATCATGTGGGAACGGCCGATCGAGTTCGTGGGAGCGTCAGCAGACGTGCGCGAGCGGACGTGTAGGGCGATGACGAATGCTGGGCCCAGGCCGCGAGTATGTCGAGTACGCTGCGCTCGTGCATGTAGAGACGCACCTCAGGCTCGCTCGAGTTGTGCTAGCGCTCGCCGCAGTCACCACCTGGCCGACTCATGTCGCCGCGCAGGAGGCCGTGGACACCCTGCCGGCCGCGCAGCACACGACGCTCGTCGGTCTCGACGCCGGCGGACGGCCCGCGTGGCTAGAGGCGAACTTTCGCTCGGCGGGGCAGAACTCGGATTGGTACACCGTGTGCGTCGCTCCCTGTACCAGGCGAGTACCGGCCAGCGCGACGTTCCGTGTCGCTGGCTACGATTTCGACCCTTCCGATCCGTTCGTGCTGCTCGCTGCGGAGAACCGAGTAATTGTCAGCGCGACGCTCACGCGCAAGTCCCGAGCGCTGCCGATCGCGATGATCGCCCTCGGCTTCACGTCGATGATCGTCGGCAACTCGCTGACTCTGGCCGGCAACGCCGTGCAGGACCAGGCCGACAGCGAGATGTCGGATCAGGGCAAGGGCGGTGCGATCATGGTCGGCGGCGTCGTTTTGGCCCTCACCGGAGCCGCCGTCGGCGCGGCGGGCATCGTGATGCTCGTCGCGCGTATCCGCGACAAGAAGAGCTGGGTGACCGTCACGCAGCGCTCGGCCCGGCTGAAGCTGCCGGGTGGTTTCGGGATCGAGCCGAGCGGGATCACGTTTTGAGCGGCCCGGACGGTGCCACCGAGGCGGATGACTTCTACGTCTGCGACAACTCCACCGACGATCGCGTGCTCGGTCTCAAAAGGTGAGTACGTCCGATCCTAAGACGAGAAAGGCCGCGCGAGCCCACGCAGAGGCCCCGGGTATTCCGCGAGGAAGACCGCGACGCCGAGATCGCGGCGGACGCGCTGTACTGGGATCTGCCGACCATTTCAGCCGACCCGGCAAGATCCGAGCCGGGGCGGTTTGATACGCGGTTACCGCTGAGCCGCGTTCACGAAAAAAATCGGAAACAACGAACGAGGGAAACCCGAGTGCTGTGACCGAGCGACGTCGATTGCCCCCTTCACGCAGAAGGGGGCGCGGCCAGACGGTCCAGGGAGACACTCATGAAAACTTGGTTAAAGATGACGGTGTCAGTGAGCGCGGCGCTGCTCGGCGCGTGCGAAGGGCCGGGTAAAGAAGCACCCGCGCCCGCACCGGCGGCTTCGAGCTCGGCGGCAGCAGCGGCCCCCGCGGCGGCCCCCGCAGCCGCACCGAAGGCCGCCGAAACCGGCCCGATCAAGGTCGGCATTCTGCATTCGCTCTCGGGCACGATGGCCATCAGCGAAACGTCGCTCAAGGACGTGGCGCTCATGACGATCGAGAGCATCAACAAGGCGGGCGGCGTGCTCGGCCGCCAGCTCCAGCCGGTCGTCGTGGATCCGGCGTCGAACTGGCCGCTCTTCGCCGAAAAGGCGCGCGAGCTGATTCAGAAGGAAAACGTCGCGGTCACGTTCGGTTGCTGGACGTCGGTTTCGCGAAAATCCGTGCTGCCCGTCTATGAAGAGCTGAACGGCCTGCTCTTTTATCCGGTGCAATACGAAGGTGAGGAGTCGTCGTACAACGTGTTTTACACGGGCGCGGCGCCGAACCAGCAGGCGATCCCCGCGGTCGAGTACCTGATGAGTCCCAAGGGCGGCGGCGCGAAGCGCTGGGTCCTGCTCGGCACGGACTACGTGTACCCGCGCACCACCAACAAGATCCTCCGCTATTTCTTGCACGAAAAGGGCGTGAAGGACGACGACATCCTCGAGAAATACACGCCGTTCGGACACTCGGATTACCAGACGATCGTCGCCGAGGTGAAGAAGTTCGCCGCGGGCAAGCCGACGGCCGTCGTCTCGACCATCAATGGCGACTCGAACGTGCCGTTCTACAAGGAGCTCGCGAACCAGGGGCTCAAGGCCACGGACATTCCCGTGGTCGCGTTCTCCGTCGGTGAGGAAGAGCTCCGCGGCATCGACACGAAGCCGCTCGTCGGTCACCTCGCGGCGTGGAACTACTTCATGTCGATCGATAACCCGGTGAACAAGCAGTTCATCGCGGATTGGAAGTCGTACGTCAAGGAGAAGAACCTGCCGGACGGCGACAAGCGCGTCACCAACGATCCGATGGAAGCGACTTACATCGGCATCAAGATGTGGGCGCACGCCGTGGAACAAGCCGGCACGACGGACGTGAACGCCGTACGCCAAGCGGTGGCCGGTCAGAGCGTGGCGGCCCCGTCCGGCTTCGACATCACGATGGACTACAAGAACCACCACCTGCACAAACCCGTGTACATCGGGGAAGTTCAGGCAAACGGTCAGTTCAAGGTGGTATGGAAGACGGACGGACCGATCCGCGCCATGCCGTGGAGCCCGTTCGTTCCGGAGAGCAAGACCAAGGTCGCGGATTGGACGTACCCCTGGGTGTGCGGCAACTGCACCGAGCCCAAATACAAGGTTGCGCTGGCCCCCGTGGCGGAGGCGGCTCCGGCCAAATAGGCCAGGAGTCGAGCAAAGGCACACATGGCGCGGAGAGGCATGCGCTGGGCGGTTACCTTCCTGGCCGGTTGGCTCAGCCTCTTCGCGCCATGGAGCGTTCGGACGGCGCAAGCGGCCGTCGATGTGGCGATGGAGCTCCGAGCCGTCACGGGTGACGATTCGGAGCGAGCCGCAGCAGCGCTCGATCACCTGAAAGCCGCGGGCGATCGCGCGGCCCTAGCCGCGTTGCAGGCGCTCGACGACGGCAGCTTGCGCGTCGACACGGCGGGCAATCCCTTCATTCAGACGAAGACCGGCGTGAAGCCGGCGCTGCCGGGCGGCACCGCGCAACCGAACGGAGCGCTCAAGAGCGTCGACGCCGACAACAGCGTGCGCCGCGCACTGTTGCCTGCCCTCGCGGCGCTGCGCCTCTCCTCCCCCGATCGCGACACACGGCTCGCCGCGGCCGAGGAGCTCGCCAAGCATTCGAGCGACGACGTCGCCGTGCTGATGCGCGGGGCGCTCGCCAGGGAAAAAGACTCGAAGATCAAGGCCACGTTGAGCCTCGGCGTCGCAGAGCTCGACCTCGCCAGCGAGGATCCGAAGCGCCGCTTGAGCGCGCTCGAGCTCATCCGTGAAAACGGCAGCGTCGATTTCAAGGCCGATCTCGAGCGCATGCTCGGCCGTTCCGGTAACGCACCGACCGAGAAAGATCCCGCCGTGCGCGACGCCGCGCGCGCCGCGCTGCATAGCATCGAAACGCGCGTGATGTTCATCGCGATGGCCGGGAATCTCTTTTACGGCTTGAGCCTCGGCAGCGTGCTGCTGCTCGCCGCGCTCGGTCTCGCCATCACTTTCGGCCTGATGCGCGTCATCAACATGGCTCACGGCGAAATGCTGATGATCGGCGCCTACACGACGTACGTCGTGCAAAACTTCTTCCAGCGGAGCCTGCCGAACCACTTCGATTGGTACATCGTCGCGGCCGTGCCGGCAGCGTTCATCGTCTGCTTCGCCGTCGGTGCGCTGCTGGAGCGCACGGTGATTCAGTTCCTTTACGGGCGGCCTCTCGAAACGCTGCTCGCCACCTGGGGCATCTCGCTCGGTTTGATTCAGACCGTGCGCCTGATTTTCGGCGCGCAGAACGTCACGGTCGCGAATCCTAGCTGGCTCTCGGGCGGCTACGAGCTCTTGCCGGGCGTCGTGCTCACCTACAGCCGGCTCGCCGTGATCGTGTTTGCGGTCGTGGTCGTTTTGTTCGTGTGGCTCTGGATGAACAAGACGCCCGTCGGGCTGCGCGTGCGCGCGGTGACGCAAAACCGCGAAATGGCCGCGGCCATGGGCATCGCGACGCGCAAAGTCGACCTCGGCACGTTCGGTCTCGGCTCCGGCATCGCCGGACTCGGCGGGGTCGCGCTGTCGCAGCTCGGCAACGTCGGCCCCGAGCTCGGCCAGGGTTACATCGTCGATTCGTTCATGGTCGTCGTGCTCGGCGGCGTCGGCAAAATCGTCGGCACCATCGTGGGAGCGCTCGGCCTCGGCGTCGTCAACAAGCTGCTCGAGCCCCTCGCGGGCGCCGTGCTCGGCAAAATCATCATCTTGGGACTCATCATCTTGTTCATTCAAAAACGCCCGCAGGGCATCTTCGCGCTCAAAGGACGCGCCGCGGAGGTCTGATGAGCGCTCTCGCCGTCTTCCGCCGCATGCATTCGACGCGCGGCTGGCTCGTGTTCGGGGCGTGCGCCCTCGTGGCGCTCGTGCTGATCCCGCTCTTTCACAGCGCGCTCCCGCCGACTTCGCCGCTCGCGGTTTCCGATCGCTTGATCGCGCTGCTCGGCAAGTTCTGTTGCTACGCCATCACGGCCGTCGCCCTCGACTTGATTTGGGGCTTCACGGGCATGCTGAGCCTCGGCCACGGCGTGTTCTTCGCGCTCGGTGGCTACGCCATGGGCATGTACCTGATGCTCGGCATCGGCAGCCAGGGCGTCTACCGCAGCAATTTGCCCGATTTCATGGTGTTTTTGGATTGGAAGGAGCTGCCGTGGTTCTGGCACGGGTTCAATCGCTTCTTCTTCGCGCTCTTCGCGGCGTTGTGGGTGCCGGGCCTGCTCGCGTACGTGTTCGGCTACTTCGCGTTCCGCTCGCGCATCCGCGGCGTGTACTTCTCGATCATCACGCAGGCGCTGACGTACGCCTTGATGCTGCTCTTCTTCCGCAACGACACGGGCCTCGGCGGCAACAACGGCCTCACCGACTTCAAGCAGATCTACGGCTGGCCCCTGGCGCTCTCGCAGACCAAGCGCATGCTGTACGTGCTCACGGCGGCTTCGCTGCTCCTGACGTACCTGCTCTGCCGCTACGTCGTCACGGGCAAGATGGGCCGCGTGCTCCGCGCCGTGCGCGACGCCGAGAGCCGCGTGATGTTTCTCGGCTACGATACGCGCAAGTACAAGCTCTTCGCCTGGACCTTCTCCGCGGTGCTGTGTGGACTTGCCGGCGCGCTCTACGTGCCGCAAGTCGGCATCATCAACCCGAGCGAGCTTCAGCCGTCGAACTCGATTGAAATGGCGATCTGGGCCGCGGTCGGCGGACGGGGCACGCTCGTCGGCGCGGCGCTCGGCGCCTTCGTCGTGAACGGCGCCAAGAGCTGGTTCACCGTCGCGCTGCCGGAGCTCTGGCTGTACGTGCTCGGCGCGCTCTTCATCCTGGTCACGCTGTTTTTGCCCGAAGGGCTCGTAGGCGCCTTCAACAAGCTCCTCGAAAGACGCGGCGTCAAAGTCGCCGTCGCCGCAGGAGGTAAGTCGTCATGACGGTGTCCGCGCCGACGAGCGCCCTTTCGAGCCAAGAAGTCGAAGACGATCGCCCGACGACCGAACCTCCCACGGTCCCGCTCGCGCGGGATACGCCGGGCCGGCCGAAGTCGGGCCGGCGCCGCGCCGTGAGCCAGGAGCGGCTCGCGTCACTGGTTCAAGGCCGCAAGGCGGTGCTCTGCGTCGACAACGTGAGCGTGAGCTTCGACGGCTTCAAAGCGCTGAACGAGCTCACGCTGATCCTCGACGCGGGCGAGCTTCGCTGCATCATCGGACCGAACGGCGCCGGCAAGACGACGCTGATGGACTGCATCACCGGCAAGACGCGGCCCGACGCAGGCAGCGTCTACCTCGTCGGCCACGGCGAGGACCTGATTGGCCTCTCCGAGCACGAGATTGCTGCACTCGGCATTTGCCGCAAATTTCAGCGACCCACAGTCTTCGGCGGGCACAGCGTGTTCGAAAACCTCGAGCTCGCCCTCGCCGGCAATCGCTCGGTGTGGCGGGCCCTCTTCGGTGGGCTCAGCAAAGCGGAAGCAGAGGTCATCGATCAGACGCTCGAGACGATCGGGCTCAAAGAGGCGCGCGACCGCCCGGCGGGTCAGCTCTCGCACGGGCAGAAGCAGTGGCTCGAAATCGGCATGCTGCTCGCTCAAAAGCCGCGCGTCCTGTTGGTCGACGAGCCCATCGCCGGCATGACGCACGCCGAGACGGAACGCACGGCGGAGCTCCTGGTGTCACTCGCGGGCGAGCGCACGGTCGTCGTGGTCGAGCACGACATGGAATTCGTGCGCAACATCGCGAGCCGCGTGACCGTGCTGCACGAAGGTCGCGTCCTCGCCGAGGGCTCGCTCGATCAGGTGCAAGCGAATTCCGAAGTCGTCGAGGTCTATCTCGGAGCCGGTCATGCTTGATGTCGCTGGGCTGAATCAGGGTTACGCGGGCAGCCAAATCCTCTGGAACATGGCGCTCGAGGTGCCGGAAGGCTCGTGCACCTGCGTGATGGGCCGTAACGGCGTCGGCAAGACGACACTGCTCCGCTCGATCATGGGCTCGGCCAGGATCATGAGCGGAAAAATCACCTTCGCGGGCATTGAGCTCACGGGCTCGCCGCCCGAAACGCGCGCGCGCCGGGGCGTCGGTTACGTACCGCAAGGTCGCGAGATTTTTCCGCAGCTCACCGTCGGCGAGAACCTCGAGCTCGGCGTGGTCGCGAGCGGCCGGCGCAAGAAGCTCCCCGAGCGCGTGTTCGAGCTCTTCCCCGTGCTCAAGAGCATGCTCCACCGTCGCGGCGGCGATCTGTCGGGCGGCCAGCAGCAACAGCTCGCGATCGGACGCGCGCTCGCGCTCGGTCCCAAGCTCTTGATTTTGGACGAGCCGACCGAAGGCATTCAGCCGAACATCGTGAGCGAGATCGGCGACATCTTGATCCGCTTGAATCGCGAGGAGGGACTCACGCTCTTGCTCGTCGAACAGAAGCTCGCGTTCGCGCGCCGCGTCGCCTCGCGCTTCGTGATCATGGATCGCGGTCGGTCCGTCGCGACGGGCGCGATGAGCGAGCTCACCGACGAGCTCGTGAGCCGCCATTTGACCGTATAATTGAAAGCGTTCCGCCGTCACGAGAGCGCCGGCCGCATGCGCCAATAAAACGGCACTTCGGGATCCGACCAGGTCCGAGACTTGCACCTGGCTGGAGGTTTCAGACCCGCGAGGACGTCCCGTGAGCAGCGCCGAAGGCCACTCGTCGCTCGAACCGTTGGTTCGTACGGCGGAGCACGCGGACCACGCGACGGCGGTGCATGCGACCGAGCCCGTGGCTTTCGGACGCGCCGCCCGCTACACGCTGCTCGCGATCATGGCCTACCAAGGCCTCACGACTCCGATTCTCGGCGTGAGCGCACCTTGGGTCGTCAAGCGCTTCGGGCTCACGGCGACGACCCTCGCCGAGCTCTACGCGCTGATGTCGCTCTCGGCCTTCGTGACGTTCGGCGCCGCGCGGCTCGCGGACCGCGTGGGCCGCCGGCGGGTACTGGTCTGGTGCCTCGTGTCGACGTCGGTGATGGCGCTCGGCGCCGCGCTGTCCAATTCAATCGTGACGTTCGCCGTGTGCGAGCTCTTGCGCTTCTCGAGCGTCGGCGCCATCACGAACAGCGCGATCACGTTGCACGCCGAAGCGGCGTCCGATTCGTCCGCGCGCGCTTCGGCCGTGGGCAAGCTCGGCATGGCGGCGGCGCTCGGCGGCGCGAGCTTGCTCGCCGTGATGCCCATCGCAGCGCGTCTGCCGCATTCTTTTCGCTGGATCTATTTGGGGGCCACCTCGGGCGTGCTGTTCGTGCCGGCGCTCCGGCGTTTCGTGCCCGAGAGCGCGCGTTGGAAGCAGGCGCGCTCGACGGGGGTCGTGCTGCGCTCGTCGCTCTTCAGCGTGTTCACGGGCCGCTGGGCGCGCCGCGCCTTCGTGATCGTCGGCGCGAGCTTGCTCGGCGGCGTGGAAGGCGCGGCCGTCGGTAGCTGGTCCTACTACTACGGCGTGAGCGTCGTCGGCATCTCGCCCCAGACCATGAGCGGCTGGTCGCTGGCCGCCACGGCCACCGGCTTCGTGGGTTACCGCGTCGGCATGCTCGCGGCGGAACGCTACGGGCGCGTCAAGACAGCCGTGGTGTTCGGCCTCTTGCATCAAGCCGCGGCGCTCTGGCTCTACCTCGGACCGCCGCACGCCTTCGCGCTGCCCGGCGTTTGGATCGGGCTCGGGTTGTGTTTCAGCGGGCTCGGCGCGGCATCTTCCGGCACCGCGAAGACGACGGCGAGCGTCGAGCTCTTTCCGACGGCGCTCCGGGTAACGATCATGGGCTTCATCGCGCTCGCGGGCGCGCTCGCGACCGGCCTCTCGAACTTGCTCGTGGCGGCGCTGGTCGGGCCGCTCGGAGGCGTCGCGCATGCCATCGCGCTCTTGTCGTTCACGGGCGTGGCGAGCCTCGTCCTGTTCGGGTACGGCGTCGACGAAACGCGCGGTCACAACCTGGACGAGACGGCCCCGGAACACGAGGCCTCGCCTACGCGGGCGCTGCCGCCGTCAAAAGACCCTGTTTGACGATGAACTCGACGACCGTGTCGAGCCCGTCGCCCTGCTTCAGGTTCGTGAACACGAACGGGCGTTCACCGCGCATCTTGCTCGCGTCGCGTCGCATCACCTCGAGCGAAGCGCCGACGTGCGGCGCGAGATCGGTCTTGTTGATGATCAAGAGATCGCTCTTCGTGATGCCGGGCCCGCCTTTGCGCGGGATCTTGTCGCCAGCGGCGACGTCGATCACGTACAGGGTGAGATCGGAGAGCTCGGGGCTGAAGGTCGCCGCGAGGTTGTCGCCGCCGCTCTCGATGATGACGAGATCGAGCGGGCCGTGCCGCGTCATGAGCGCGTCGACGGCCTCGAGGTTGATCGAGGCGTCTTCGCGGATCGCGGTGTGCGGGCAGCCGCCGGTCTCGACGCCGAGGACGCGATCTTCGCTGAGGGCGCCGCTGCGGATCAGGAAATCGGCGTCTTCGCGCGTGTAGATGTCGTTGGTGACGACAGCCATGCGAAAGCGGTCGCGCATGGCCTTGCAGAGCGAGTCGACGAGAGCGGTCTTGCCGGAGCCGACAGGGCCGCCGACGCCGACGCGCAGGGTTTCTCGAGATGCCGTCATGGGTTCCTCACGATTTGAACAGGCGCGTGTATTGGGTTTCGTGCAAGGCGCTCGCGAGAGCGAGTCCCGGTAAGGTCGAGCCGATTTCGGCGTCATCGAGCAGCGCGGCGCGCGCGCACGCCGCGGGCACGAGCACACCGAGCGCCGCAAGCACGCGCTGCGCCGCCAGTTGACCGAGCGGCAGCAGGCGCGAGAGCGCGCTGACTTGGTTCTCCGCCCACGAAAACGCGTAGGCGGGCACGAGCGCCTCCACGGGGACGCCGAACGAGGCTCCGGCGAGCCCGAACAGCGCGACGTGCGTCACGTTGTCGCGCCCGTGCCACGCGGCAGCCTCCGCTACGCCCTGATCGGCGAGTAAACGCGCGAGCGCGCGTCCCAGGTGCCGCTCCTCTTCACGCCGCTCGGCGGTTTCGCGCGAAGCGACGAGGAACGACGACCAGCGTTCGGTGGCCGCGTCGTCGTGGCGCAGGAACGCTGCGTGCAGCCGTGCGAGCAACGGGAGCTCGAGCAGCGCGAGGCCGTCCTTGAAGACGCCC
Organism: Polyangiaceae bacterium; assembly: GCA_025936115.1. Lineage (GTDB taxonomy): Bacteria > Myxococcota_A > Polyangia > Polyangiales > Polyangiaceae > PMG-095. Next base: position 112,258 of record JAICTZ010000012.1, on the reverse strand, counting down.
GTTAGGAAGTCGCGGGCGCTCGTTTCGTCCCGGATGAAGCCGAGCTCGACGGCGGTTTCGAGGCCTTGAGAGTAGGCGAAGGCGCCGATGGGTAAGGCGGGGCTCGCGAGCTGGAGCAGGCGGAGCAGCGCGGGGGTCGCCAATGAAACGGCGACTTCATCCGCGGGCGGCTCGACTGGCCGGAGTGCCGCGTGGCCGCGCTCTCCGAGCGCATTCATCGCCGCCTCCCGTGGTCGTGGGCGTGGGCCTGGTCGTGCTCATGGCCGTGGTCGTGCTCGTGGCCGTGGTCGTGCTCATAGCCGTGGTCGTGCTCGTGCTGATGAGCGTGGTCGTGCGGGTGACTCCGATGCTCGTGATGACCGCCGCGACCGTAAGCGCCGCCTTCCGGCGAGAACGGCCCGGACGCGAAGCTCACCTCGGCGCCGAGCCGGCGGCAGAGGTCGTCGAGCACGTGGTCGTGGCGATACTTCACGCACGTGCGTTCGATCTGGAGCGCCACGTGGCGATTGCCGAGGTGATACGCGACGCGCGCGACGAGCAGCGCATCGGCCGCGCGCGCGACGCTGAGCTCCTCGGCGGCGGCCCGCACGAGCACACCCGCGTCTTTACCCGTCTCGAGGTAGTCGCCGTCGGCGAGCACGGTCCCACGCGGTAGCTCGACAGCCAGCTCTTCCCCGCCCTCGAGCTTGGCCAAAAATCGATGCTTTTGGCGAGCGTCGAAGTCGAGCACGACGACACCCTCGAGCTCTCGGGGCACGGCCTTGGTCGAACGTGAAGCGCGCTTCATCGCCTAGAACAAGAAGTAGCGCTGCGTCATCGGCAAGGCCTCGAGCGGCTCGCAGCTGAGGAGCTCGCCGTCGGCTCGCACTTCGTACGTCTGCGGGTCCACTTCGATTTTCGGCAACAACGCGTTGTGCACCATGTCGCGCTTGGTGACGGTGCGCGTCCCGCGCACGGCGACGGCGCGCTTTTGCAAACGTAGCTGCTCGGGGATGCCCGTCGTGAGCGCCGCTTGCGAGACGAAGGTGACGCTCGTCGTCGCGAGCGCGCCGCCAATCGCGCCGAACATGGGGCGGTAGTGCACGGGCTGCGGCGTCGGGATCGACGCGTTCGGGTCGCCCATGGGCGCGGCCACGATCGTGCCGCTCTTGATGATCATGGCGGGCTTCACGCCGAAGAAGGCGGGCGAAAAGAGCACGATATCGGCGAGCTTGCCGACCTCGAGCGAGCCGACCTCGTGCGCGATGCCGTGGGCAATGGCGGGATTGATCGTGTATTTCGCGAGGTAGCGCCGCACGCGGAAGTTGTCGTGCTCCTGCGGATCCTCGGGCAAGCTCCCGCGCTGCACCTTCATCTTGTGCGCGGTTTGCCAGGTGCGGATGCCGACCTCGCCGACGCGGCCCATCGCCTGCGAATCGGACGAGATCATGCTGAAGGCGCCGAGGTCGTGGAGGATGTCCTCGGCGGCGATCGTCTCGCGCCGGATGCGCGATTCGGCGAACGCCACGTCCTCGGGAATGCTCGGATCGAGGTGGTGACAGACCATGAGCATGTCGAGGTGCTCGTCGATGGTGTTCACCGTGTACGGGCGCGTGGGGTTGGTCGAGGACGGGAGCACGTTCGGCTCGCCGCAGGCGCGGATGATGTCAGGCGCGTGGCCGCCGCCCGCGCCTTCCGTGTGATAGGCGTGAATCGTGCGGCCCTTGAAGGCCGCGAACGTGTCCTCCACGAAGCCCGATTCGTTCAGCGTGTCGGTGTGAATCGCCACTTGCACGTCGAAGCGCTCGGCGACGCCGAGGCAGCAGTCGATGGCGGCGGGCGTCGTGCCCCAATCCTCGTGGAGCTTCAGGCCGAGCGCGCCTGCGACGACCTGCTCGTCGAGCGCGGCCGGCTGACTCGCGTTGCCCTTGCCGAGAAAACCGAGGTTCATCGGCAAGCCGTCGGCCGCCTTCAACATCTGCGCGAGGTGAAATGGACCGGGCGTGCAGGTCGTGGCGTTCGTGCCCGCTGCGGGACCCGTGCCCCCGCCGATCATCGTGGTCACGCCGCTCATGAGCGCGTCGTCGATTTGCTGCGGGCAAATGAAGTGGATGTGCGCGTCGATGCCGCCCGGAACCGCAATGAGACCTTCGCCTGCGATGACCTCCGTGCCGGGACCAATCACGATGTCGACGCCCGGCTGCACGTCGGGATTGCCACCTTTGCCGATGGCGTGAATGCGGCCGCCCTTGAGGCCGATGTCCGCCTTGACGATGCCCCAATGGTCGATGATGAGCGCGTTCGTGATGATGGTGTCGACGGCTTCGGCGCTCGTGCGCTGGCTCTGGCCCATGCCGTCACGAATCACCTTGCCGCCGCCGAACTTCACCTCCTCGCCGTACAGCGTGAGATCGCGCTCGACGGCGATGATGAGCTCGGTGTCGGCCAGCCGCACGCGATCGCCCACGGTGGGGCCGTACATGGCGGCGTACGCTCGGCGGTCGATGCGCGTCACGAGCCGCCTCCGAGCGGCCCGCTCACGCGCGCCTGAAATCCGTACACGACGCGAGCACCCGCGAACGCGACGAGCTCGACTTCGCGCTCCTGGCCGGGCTCGAAGCGCACGGCGGTGCCCGCGGCGACGTTCAGCCGATAGCCCAGCGTGGGCTCGCGGTCGAAGGCGAGCGCGCGGTTGGTCTCGTAGAAGTGATAGTGCGAGCCCACCTGGATCGGCCGATCGCCCGTGTTCGCCACGCGCACCTTCAATGTCGCGCGGCCCGCGTTGAGCTCGATTTCCCCCTGCTCGACCATGATTTCACCGGGAATCATCATTCGTCCTTCTACGAGTTCGCCTTTGACCCTGAACGCATTCACTGAATCGGGTGATGCACGGTGACGAGCTTGGTCCCGTCGGGGAACGTCGCTTCCGCCTGCACTTCGAGGATCATTTCGGGCACGCCATCCATCACGTCCTCGCGTTTGAGCAGCGTCGCGCCGTAGCTCATGAGCTCGGCCACGGTGCGACCGTCGCGGGCGCCTTCGAGAATGGCGGCCGTGATGTAGGCCACGGCCTCGGGGTAGTTGAGCTTCAGTCCGCGTGCCTTACGCCGCTCGGCGAGGAGCGCGGCCGTGAAGATCAACAGTTTGTCTTTGTCGCGGGGACTAAGCTCCATGGTTCCTCAGGTGGCCCAGATACGTGGCGGACACGCCGCCTTCTGCTGCAAGCTCTCTCGCGCCACGCCCCAGGCGCGGCAGAGTTGCTCTCGCGCGCGCCCCGCGCTCGTTCCGAGGTAACGGCACACGCAGGCGCCGCCGACGTGCGTCACGGCAAAGAGCTCGCCCGCGCCGTCGGGACGCACGGCCTCGCGCAGCACGCCGGTAAGCTCGCGCGGAGCGCCCGTGGCGACGAAACAGCCGTAGACGGTACGTCCACCCCACCCCCACGGGCCGCGCGCGACCGAGCCACCACCCTCGGTGAGCAAGCGATCCACGAGCAGTGGACGCCCGGCCTCGCTCAGCGAAAGGCGCTGCTCGAGCCGGCCGCTCACGAACGAGTCACCCGACGCCGGCCGCCCGAGGCAGCTGATTTCCCAGCCGAAAAAGCGCGCGCCCGGCTCGAGCATGATCTCGGTGCTGGTCGAGACGAGCGCGCCGCCGAACGCGATGGTCTCCTGCGGTAGCCACTCGAGTAGCCCACCCGCACGCACCGTCAAGCGTTGCTGCGCGACCGCGGTCCTGCCGGCGCTACGATAGAATTTCGTCGCGGCGGGCGTGGTGACGAGGACCGCGGCGTTCGGCTGCACGTCGACTTCGAGCTCGAGCGCATCGCCGCCCACGACGCCGCCTGGCGGATGCAAGACGTAGACATGACAGGTCCCGTCGGCTTCGGGATGAAACGGCCGCTGCACGACGAGCGGCCCCACGTGCTCGCGCGCCGCCACGATCGTCCGCTCGCCCCGCCGCTCGAACCGGAGCGCGAGCCGCGCGCGCCAGGACTCGGGCTTCGTGGGGCGGAGCTCGAGCAGAGCCATCTCGCCCCCGAGTACGACGAGGCGGCTTTCGAAGCAACGGACGAAACATCGCCGCGCAAGCTGCACGCTGCCGCCGGGGCGGCACGAAACGCGCCGGACATCGAAACCGCCCGGCGCGAGATATTAGGGAGCCGGCAAGTCGAGCGTCCTCGGAACGAGCAGGCGGAAGGCCCCGACGTCGCCTGTCTGATCTTCCGAATACGCCTCCGCCACTTGAATGGCGACGGCGCCGTCCGTCTTGGTCGAGATCTTGCCGTCTTTGACGTACGCGTAGGCGCGGATCAAGGCTTTCGGGATGGGCGTAGTCGAGCGGTCGCTGCCTAAAAAGCTCACCGTGCCGCGATAAACGATTGGCAGCTCGAGCTCGAGCGCATCTTGCGCGAGCTCGTCACCGCGCGCGGGGAGCTCGAAGCCGGGCTTCACGAGCCAGCCGTAACCGGTGCTCGGATCGGGCTCGACCCGCAGATCGAAGACGCCTGCGTCGGCCTGGAGCGAGAACGAGCCGTCCGAGTCGACGAGACCCGAGCTCGCGCGCGGCACGACGGCGACCGCGGCGTTACCCACGTTGAGCACGTTCGGATCCGAAAAGAGAGACGAGGCCACGGCGTGCACCGTCGCTCCGGCAGCTGGTCGGCCGTCCGTGATGAACACGCTGCCGTCGTAAATTTGGGCTTGCTCGAACTGGATGTACTTGCCCGCCTGCGAGGGCGGTGTCGCGCGGACGACCCACTCCGTCTCCACGAGCGCAAGGCACGCGCCGTCCGCGCAGCCGCTCTTCGGCGAAGCGATGACTCGATATGTTCCAGGCAACAGATCGACCGAGGCCGTGCCGTCGGCCCCGACTTGGATCGTGCGCGAGAACGCGGTGGATAGCCCGCTGATGCCGTCGATTTCCTCGGCAGTGAGCAGGACACCGGCTTCGATGGGCGTACCGTCGCCGAGCCCAGTCTGGAACTGCACGGTGACGGGGGTCGGCAGCGGAGCGGTTTGGACGATCTGAGCGGGCGCTGGCTTGCCGTCCGCGTCGACGAGCGCACCGTCGAGTTGAGCGAGGATGGTCGGCGCCGTGTAGGGAACGTCCTTCCCGAACCGCATGTCATAGGCCGGGGGCTTGAGCCGGATGATCTCGCTGCCGACCTTCACCGGCTCGGGGGTGGTCGTGCCGGGGGTGTAAACCGGCGAGTAGGTGAGCGTCGCCGTGTACGTCACGCTCGTGTCGCCGACCCGCGGCGGCGACGGCGCAGGCAGCGTCTGAACGGTCGAGAGCACGTGACCCGAGCTCTGGTCGACGAGGTCGAGTGTCCAGCCCCAGAGCGGATTCGCGAGGAAGGCGTCCGCCTGCTCGGCGCCGTCCACGTACTGAGCAGCGAGCGGCCAGGTGACGTTGACCGTCAATGGTGACGCAGCGGGTAGTTTAATATCGAGGATGGACGACACGGACTGGTGCAAAAATAGTCGTGGCGGCACGCTTGGTTGGCTGCCGTCCGGGCACTGAGTCCTGTCGTCGATGGGAAAAGGTTCGATGTAGATGTCGTATTGGCCGGCGGGCAGCGCCTGCTGCACATGGTAACCGGGCATCTTCTCGGGATCCGTTTCATCATACGGCTTGGAAATGTAGCTGTCGGTCGCGACCCCGAAGGCACGCTGGCTGGGAGTGAACGTCACCGTCGCCGGGATGATCCCGTCGTCGCTGTTCGTCGGAATCGATTCGCCTTTGGGACCGAGCCAGCTGGGAAGACACCCCGTCGTGTCGATGCGCACGGTGCCGTTCACGGAGACTGCGGGGTCAACGTCGAGGTCGAGCCTGCTCGACCCGGTGAGGCTGGTGCCCTCGCCCGGCTTCGGCTTATCGATGAAATAGGTGAAGCTGTTGACGCCGACGAGCGTCGTCGGCGGCGACACGGCGATGAGCAACGACGTGAGTGCGGCGTTCGTGCCCTGGCAAATCTTCTCGCTCTGATTGCAAGTGCCGTTGGCGTTCTCACAATCGCTGTTGTCTTGACACTCGTTTTGCGCGACATCGTTGCGTGAAATGCCGGCGCCCGAGACCGCGCAGGCGCCGAGCGGCAGCGCGAAGAGCAGCACGAAGCAACGCACGCGGGTCACGGGCCCTCGGAGGACGAGTCGGGGCAGTCCGCGAGCAGCCCGGTTTCGTCGTCGTCGTTGAAGCGCGCGTACCAGCTCACGGCCGCGAGGTCAGGCGGCGCACCGATCTGCTTGTTGTTTTCGAAGTCCCAGCCACTCGCGTGCAGCACCGTGACGGTGAAGATGTGACACTCCGGGCCCTGTCCGATGTTGGAATCCGGAAAGGCGTGAGTCCACGAGATCAGCCGTTCCTGCTCGAAGGATTGCGGCTTGTAGTTCTTGTGATCGATGTAGTGACCCGATTTGTGCTTGTAGTCGAGGTAGAGGACCGAAACGAGCTCCTCACCGGCATCTTCCGAGCGGACGTTCATGCGAAATTCCGCTTGGTTGTTCTCCGCGTTGGTGTAGCGCTGCATGCTGCGCGGGTTCGGGAAAATGGACTCCGCTTCGACGAAGACGGGAGTCTGACGCGGCGCACCGTACTCGGGAGCCTCGGGGACGATGCACCCGGCGGTGAGTAAAGCGGGTGCGAACGCAGAAACGAGCATTGCTGCGGGGCTCTGCGACCTTCGTGCCACTCTGGACAATTGCCCCCGGACGCTCTTCGGATCACGTCCGGGGTGTGACAGCGCTGTCGTACTACACGGCACCCCGACGCTCATCGTTGTCGGCCCTCGCGCCAGCGGGTCTCGGCGTATTCGGCGCCGAGCGCGAGTTGATAGAGGCTCTGGATCGACGGGCTTTCGGCCACGAGGCGAGCCATGCCGTCCGGCTCGGTGAGCAGCGCCGGAGCGAGTCGATCCTCGCTTTCGATCTGGTGCACGGCGACACCGAATTGTCCGGACGTGAACAGGCCGGCGCGGCGGACCGCGATGCGCGCTTGAAGCATGGCCTGATCGTAATCGAGGGCGTCCACGTCGTGGCAGAGCTCGCGCAACCGACGCTGCGGTCGGGCAGGAATGCTTTCCCACAGCATCTCCGCTAGGTTCAGCGCCGGACCGATGCCGCTCGCGTCGGGACGCGCCGGACCGAAGGCGAATCCGAGCGCGCGGAGCACCGACCGCGCCTGCGCTTCAGGCAGACCGAAGAGCATGACGAGCTGCGGCGCGGACGCCGCCAGCATCGCACCCAGATGGAACATGAGCTCAGGCGACTCGTCCGCCACGTCACCGGACAAGACGACCGAGGGGGTCGCGAGCAAAGCGATACCGATCGTGACCGGGCCTGCCGTGCGGCGCTGGTAGAGCGGCGTGCGTAGCGCTCCCAGCGCGCGCGCCGTGTCGGCGTATACCTTGGCGAGCGTGGTCGGCGCAGTCGGTTGCACGCGTTCGAGCCCGGTGATGCCGTAGGCGCCAGGATCGCGCCGGAAGAGGTGCCCGGCGGTCTCCCAGACGCACGCGAGCGCTTCGAGCGTCGGACTCTGCGTCTCGCGAAATAAAAGGCTTTTCACCGTCTCTGGCTGCACGTCGAGCTCATCGAGCGGCGGCGGCGCGGGCGGCGCCTCCCCGCGCAGCACGGCCGAGACGTGCTCGACGGCGGCCGCGTACGCGACGTTGCGATCGTCGCGCGCTGCTTGCGAAAGTTCGCCGAGTAGCTCGCGATTGCCGGGCGCGAGCTGGACGAGACGACGACACACCGCGACGCGATCGTGCGCGCGCGCTGGATCGCCCGCGAGCAGCGTCAGGAGCTCACGACCCGCTGACTCGGAGCCGTCGGCGAGCGCGACGTGCAAGCTCACTTCCTCCGCCGAGTTGCCCGCGAAGGTGCCCGAGAGCTGCGGCGCGCGCGGACTCGGCGGCTTGCTCGATTCCACGGGCAGGGGCGTCTCCGTGGCGGGAGGGCTCGGCGGCTTGACGGACTCGAGCCGCGGCTCGGGCGCGGTCGTGACGAGCGGGATGGGCAAAAGCCCCAGATCCTCCGCCTGCCTGTCGCGGGCCTCGCCTTGGTCCTCGTCCTGGTCGAGCACGACGTGCTCGCGGATGGGCCGCCCGTCATCGAGGAGATCGGCGGCCGCGTTCGGCGAGAGCTCTTCCACCTCGAGCGTGGGCGGCGGCGCTTCACGGCTTTCACGCTCGAGCCGTAGATTTTCGAGCGCGGCCCGCGCCGCTTGTTGTGTTTCGCCGTCGAGCGCGGCCTGCTCGAGGTACGTCCGCGCGCGATCGTACTCGCCGGCTCGGCGCGCCGTCTCGCCCGCGAGCAGCGCCGTGCGCGTCCGCGAGCGCAGGCCATAGAGCTCACCCGCGAGCGCGACCTCGAAATGTTGGAGCGCCTCCGGGCCGCGCCCGAGCGCCGCGAAGCGCTCGGCGATGCCGAGCGCCAGGAGCGGCCGCAGGCCGAGCACCGCCACTTCGCGCTCGAGCACGGCGAGGCCGCCTGCGGCACTGTCGACGCACTCGAGCGCTTCAGCGAGCAAGAAGCTGCGAAGCTCGGCCGCTTCGGGCGCGAGGTCAGCGGGCAGGCGTTCGAGCTCGGCGATGGTCGCGCGCGCGTCCTCGGCCGAACCGGCACCGCGCGCGAGGTATTCGAGCTTGCGCGCGAGCAGCTGAGCTTCGACATGGTCGGGCGCGCTCTGGGCCGCGCGCCGCGCCCGTTCGAGTGCTCGTTGCGTATCACCTGCGGCAAGTCCCGCACGTGCGGCTTCGACGAGTAGCGAAGCGCGTTCGGCGGCACCGCGCTCGGTCTGTGACGCCAGCTCGTCGAGAGCGTCCGCGAGACCCGCTGGATTTTGGCGCCTGCGTTCGACCTCGACACTGAGCTCGAGCAACTTCGCACGTTCGACCCCGCCGCCGATGCTTTGCAGCGTGCGGTGAGCACCCTCGACGTCGCCCCCCGCGAGGTAGGCCTCGCACGCGCGGCGCGCGAGCTCCGTCGCTTCCGCGGGGTCGCTCGCGAGCCCGCTCGCACGGAGCCAAAGCGGCGCCGCGGCGAGGGCGTCACCGAGCCGCTCGTCCAGATCGGCAAGCACGGAGACGACGCTCGCGTGATCGCCCGTCGCGCTCAGGAGCTGCTCGAGCTCGTTCCGCGCCTCGTCCGGACGCCCGAGGCGCTGCTCGAGGACGCCGGCCCGCCGCAACCTCAATTGCCGCACGTCCTCGACTCGCTCCGCGAGCGTCGCTCGTCGATCGACGAGCTTGACGACCGCTTCGTAGTCCCCCTGCCGTTCGGCGTCGCGTTCGAGGGCGGCGAGCGCGTCCGGGTCGTTCGGATTGAGCTCGGCGAGCGCGGACCAACGCGCCAGCGCGCCCTGCTGATCACCGAGCGCTTCGAGCAGCAGAGCGAGCTCCCGCAGCCGCTCGCTGTCTTCCGTGGGGTCGGCCGCCGTGTCGATCAGCCGCCCGAGAGCCCACGCTTGCCGCTCGCGATCGCCGCTCTGACGAGCGAGCGTCACCGTATCGCCGAGCAGAGCCGGATGGTCGGGCACGCGCCCCTGGGCCGCCATGACGACCGCGAGCGCCTCGGACGTTCGCTCGCGCGCCGCGAGCAGGCCCGCGAGCTCGCTCGCGAGCTCGCTCGCGATTCGCACGACGGCGTCCGGCGACACGTCACTGCGTTCGAGCTCGACGCGCAAGAGCTCCTCGAGCTCGTCGCTTCTGCCGAGTCGCGCGAACAAAGCTGCGCTCTGCTCGAACACGCGCGTGCGCTGACTCGCGTCGATGTCGGAGAGGCCCCGCGCGCGTGCCAAGGCGTCGAGCGCTTGCGCTACGTCCCCGCTCTCTTCGGCGCGGTGTGCGAGCTCGAGCACGAGCTCGAAGCGCCCGCGATCCGGCATGGCATCCAGCGCGGCGGCCACGAGCTCGGGGTCGCCCACGTTGCGCGCCGCCGACTCGGCGCGCTCGGCGAGGCCCTCGGCTTCGGGCTCGCGCGTCGCGGCGCTCACGAGTAGCCGCGCGGCGGCCGCGCCGTCACCGCGCGCGGCCGCGACGGCGGCGCCGAGCTCGAGCAGCGCCGCGCCGACGCTCGCGAAGCGCTGCGCCGCAAGCTCGGCGATCTTTTCGACGAGCCCGGCCGCCTCTGGAGCGCGCCCGAGCTCGGTCGCAAACGGCGCGAGCCGAGCGAACTCGGGCAGATCACCGTCGCAAGTCGCCGCGCGCGCGACGGCGTCCAGGGCGAGCGCGGCGTCGCCGAAGGCCGCGAGCGCGCCCTGCGCCACTTCCAGCGCGATGCGCGCGCCCTCGGGTCCTTCGGCGCGCGCGAGCACCGAGCGCGCCGCGCGGCGGAAGCGGAGCTCGGCCGCGTCCCGCTCCTCCGGCTGCTCCTCGACGAGCTCGCGCATCGCTTCGGCGAGCGAGCGCACGAGGTCCGCGTCTACGCGTACGGCGAGCGCGCGCAGGAGCATCTCCACACGCTGGCGGCGTCCCTCCTCGCTCTCCCCCGCGAAGAGCGCCGCGCGGCGGAGCCATGCGGCGCCGAGCTCGGGATGTTCGCTGCGTTCCGCGACGCGCTCGAGCGCACGCACGAGCTCAGCGCGCTGTTCGCTTCTTTCGGCGACTCGCGCGAGCATGACGAGCACGACGCCCTCGGACGGAACCGCCTCGAACGCGGACAGCGCATGCTTGAGCGCACGACCAGGAAAGCCACGCCGCTCGAACTGACGCGCCGCCCGATAACGCACGGCGCGCTCCCCGAAGCAACCGAGCGCCGCGGCCGCCAAGCGGTCGTAGAGCGCGTCGAGCACGTCGAGATCCCCGTCGCCGGCCGCGCGCTCCGCGATGGCGATGGCTTCGCTGCGTGCCGAGTCGAGCTCGAGCGTCCGGCACGCGAACGCGAGCGCGTCGGAGGGCCGCGCCGCGTGGAGGGCAAGGGCGGCAGCGAGCCCGTAGTAGCGCGCAGCTTCGGGCGTGCCGCCGCGCCGCTCGGCGTGCTGCACGAGTCGCTCGAGCGCCGCGTCCTCGCCCGCGAACGCGAGCAAATCGCTCGCGAGGTTTTCGGCTCCGTGCTCTACGTCGATCGCGGCGGCGCGCTCCCACGCGCGCACGCCGCCGGCCTGGTCGCCCGCGAGATCCCAGAGCGCGGCGCCGAGCTCGCGCCACGCGGCGGCCGTGAGCGCTTGATCCGCCTCCGGCAGCGCGCTCAGCGCTTCGGCGCGCGCTTGCAGCATCGCAATTTCGCCGTCGGAGCTCCGAGTCGCGAGGGCGGTGTCGAGCTCGCCGAGCACCTCGCTCGCGGCCGCGCCTTCGGCGAGCGCGCGGCAGAGCGCACGAGCGGCGCCGTCCGCGTCGTTCGCGAGCTTGCGCCGGCGCGAAAGCTCGAGCAGCGCCTGGCCACGCTCTGCCCCGAGCGAGCCCGTGGCGAGCCAGCGCTCGACCGCGGCGATGCCGAGCCCGCGCTCCCCCACGGCGTCCGCGACGGACAGCGCCGCAGCGCGCAGCGCGGGATCACGCGGTCCGAGCACGTCGAGCGCGCGGCGCGCGAGCGCCGCAGCGCGTCCCGGCGCCAAGCGCGCGAGCTTCTCGAGCGCCTCGCAGATGGCGGGAGTAGCCGCCGTCAAGCGCTGTGGCTGCGAGAGGAGCCAAGCGAGCGTATCGGCGAGTCGCGAGCCGTCGTCACTCGCCGTGGCGCGGGCGAGCCGCGCGCACGCAGCGTCGAGGTCGCCGGGACGCAGCGCTCCGGCGCGCTGCGCCCACGCTGCCGCGAGCAGCGGCTCGCCGAGTGCTTCGAGGATATCGGCGAGCGCATTCGAAAGCGCGGGCCGCGGCACGACGATCCCGAGCGCGCGCTCGATCACTTCTGCGCCCCAGCGTCCGCCGAGCGCGACTCCGACGCGGGCGCGCGCCGCGGCGGGCCGCGCGAGCGAAGGGTCTGCGTTGCACGCCTGTTCGCTCGTCGAGCGCGCGCCCTCGACGTCCCCCGACGCGAGCTGTTCTTCGGCGGCGACGGCGAGCAGCACGGCGCGCAGCGACGGCGCGAGCTGGGCCGCCACTCGTGCGAGCGCGAGTGCACGCGCCTGCCTTTCGCCGAGCTGCGCCGCGAGCAGGAGCGCGAGGTGATAAGCCGGTCCGTGAGCGCCCGGCTCGGCGAGGAGCGGCAGGAGCTCGCGCAGCGCGCGTGCGATATCGCCCCGGCGCCGGTGCAGCACGGCGAGCGAGTACCGCACGCGCCCGCGCTCGACGCCCGACGGCGCGCGCGCTTCGAGTTTGGCCAGCAGCGCTTCGAGCTCGGCGTGCCGGCCGAGGCGCACGAGCACGCGTTCGGCGGCCGCGGCGTAGCTGCGTTCCTCGGGGACGAGCTCGACGAGCTCGAGCACGCTCTCGAGGTAGGCGTCGGCGCGATCGGGCCGCCCGGCGAGGATCGCGGCGACGCGCGCGAGCGGACGCACGCGCGCCGGGCCCGTCAGCGTCGAGAGCTCGGCGTTCGCCGCGGCGAGCGCTTCGTCCTGCACCTCGAGCCGCGGCAAAAGACGCGCCTCGATCGCGTCGAGCTCGTCCCGCGGCGCAAGCTCGCGCAGCTTACCGAGGGCCCAGAACGCCAGCCCCGGATCGCCGAGCCGCTCTTCGGCGAGCACGAGGAGCTCTTCGAGGCAGGCAGCCTGCTCGCTGCGAGCGCCGACGAGCGGCGAGCCGCCGGCGCGAATCAGCGCCTCCACGAGACTCGAGCGATCGCGCGCGAGCGCGGCGTGCCGCCGTAACGCCTCGAGCGCCGGTTCACACGCCGGGTGCGAGACGAGCGCGTCGATCCACGCTTCGAGCGCGCGGTCAGGACGGCCGAGGGGCCCGCTGTACAAGCGCCCGAGCGCGACGCTCGCGCGCGCCCGCTCGCGACCGGCCAAGAAATCCGCCGCCATCTCGACGCGTGCCGCGAGCAGCTCGTGCATGCCCGTGCGCTCGAGCAGCCCGTCGATACCGAGCGGCGCCTCGTCGGCGCCCGTCACCGGATCGATGGCGGCGAGCACGCTCCTCAAGTCGATTTCGGAGTCGAGCCCGGCGTCGAAGGCAGCCCCGAGCGCGCGCGGCAAATCGCCGTCCTTGACGGCTTGACGCATGCGGCGAAGCTGCGCGCCGCGCGCGCCGTCGCCGAGCGCGGCGGCGTGTTCGCGCCGGATTTCGTCGGCGGCCCCGATACGGCCGCGCGCCGCGAGCGCGAGCGCCAAGCGTTCGGCGACGCCCGCGTGGCCCGGCGCGAGCTCGAAGCCGCGCAAGAGATCCTCGAACGCAGCGGCTTTCTCGGCGCGAGCCTCGCGGCGTTCGGCGGCGCGAACGTAGAGCTCGGCCGCCGACGCAGCCGCGACGGCCGCGGGCGCCCAGACGGCGAGTGACGCCTCGAGCTCGAGCGGTACGGGGTCACTCGTCTCGGCGAGCGCCGCGTCCGCGAACGCCTCGCTCGCTGCACGTGCCTCGCCCGCGCGCGCGAGCAACACGCCGATGCGTACGAGCAGCGTCGCGCTCTCGGCGCCGGCGTTCGCGGCGACGAGCGGCCGGAGCGTCGCCGCCGCGAGCGCCGGCTCACCGAGCGAGACGAACCAACCAGCGAGCTCTTCGCGCAGCGCCGGGTCGTCGCCGAGCAGGAGCGCGCGGCGTGCGAGCCGCGTCGCCACGTCGAGCTGTGTGCCGCGCGTGGCGAGCGAACGCGCGAGCGCCCCGGCGGCGGCGCGCTCGGCGGCCTCGTCTCCACCCGAGCTCTCGAGCTTGGCGAACAGCACCGTGAGCTCCGCGCGCGGGCCGCTCCGGTGTGGGATAGGCTCGCCCCATGCCGGACGCTCGAGTAAGAGTGACGCGGCGGAACGTGGGGCTTCGCTCGGCTGCCATTCCGGAGGGGGCAACGTGCGGCGCGGCGTCACCGAGACGCTGTGTTGCGCGCGATCCGAAGGCGTCGAAGGTGGCATCTCTGGCGGAGGGGCCGAGCCGGGAAACCCCAAGACACTATAGGCGAAACCAGGGCTTGTCCGCCTGGTCTCGGGCGGTCTAGCCTATGGGGCACCGTCCGGCATTCGGACGGCGGAGGACACACATGCGGAACACGGCTCAATCAGCGCGCGTCGTCATCGGACTCGTCGCCGGGCTCCTTGCGACCACGCTCGTCGCGCCCCCGGCCTCTGCCGCGGACGCGCCACCGAAAGCGACAACCGGGAAGACGGACGCCGCAGCTGCCGCCAAGCCTCCGACCAAGAAGCAGAAGGATGCCGCGCGCAAGGCCTACGCCGAGGGCGAGAAGGCCTACAACAGCGGGGACTATGCCACGGCCGTCGTAGCGTTCCAGAAGGCGAACGACGCCATCAAGTCGCCGCAGGCCGACTACTGGATCGCGAAGAGCCTCGATCAACAAAACAAGACGGCCGACGCGATCGCCGCCTACGAGTCGTTCTTGGCCGGACCCGACTCGAGCAAGGTGGGTGAACAAAAGCTGAATGACGCCAAGGCGCGCCTCGAGGCGCTGAAAGCGACGTTACCGGCCGAGGTCACGGTCGAGACCGACCCTGCGCTCTCGAGTGTCTTCGTGGACGGCGCGCCCCAACAAGGGGAAGCGCCGATGACCCTCAAGCTCACCCCCGGCAAGCACCGCATCACCGTCTCCTCGAACGGCTATCAGACCAAGGACTTGGACATCGACGTCAAGGGCGGCGAGCAGCAAAAGCAGACCATCGCCCTCATCAAGGAGCCGCCCCCGGTCGCCGCTGCCGTCGTCGCCGCGCCGCCCCCGCCCGCACCCCCGCCGCCTCCTCCCCCGCCGCCCGAGGAGCACAGCATGGTCCCGGCGTACGTCACGATCGGCATCGCGGGCGCCGCGGCCGTCGTGGGGACGGTTTTCGGCGTCAAAGCGCTGAGCTCCAAGAGCGATTTCGACAAGCACCCGACGACGAAAACCGCGGACGACACCGAGCGCAGCGCGCTCATCGCCGACATGGCGTTCGGCGTCGCGATCACGCTCGGCGTGACCGGCATCGTCCTGCTCACGAGCGACGACTCGCCGCCGCCCGCCAAAGCCGCATCGCACCTCGCTCCGACCAAGCGCGCGCGCCTCGACATCCTGCCGTACGCGGGACCGAAGGGCGGCGGAGCTTCGGCGAAGCTCACCTTCTAGACGCGCGACGCACGCCTCGAGCGTCGCAACGGAACGGCTCGCCCACGCGGCGGGCCGTTCGCTTTTTTGGGGTAGAGGCAAGCGGACTCCGACAACCGGCGTTGGCATCCGCGCCCTCGCTTCAACTGGGTTGGCGGCGTTGCTCGACGATCGCGCCGAATTGCTGCCGGTTCGCCCACGGCACGCGGCTTGCGAAACGAGCACGCATGTCGAAGCCGCTCGTGGAGCTCACTCGTGTCGCACCTCTCGCTACGTCGTTCCGAAAGCTAATCCGCCTCGCGCCGTTGCTCGCGCTCGTGGCGACGCCCGCTTGCCTCGATCGTCCCGTCTCGCCCGCACGCCCGACGACGACGAATCTCTACGTGCACACGCTCCCGAACCACGTCGTCGACAAGGCCGATCTGCTCTTCATGATCGACAACTCGATCTCGATGGCCGACAAGCAGCAAATCCTCGCCAAAGCAGTGCCGGTGCTCGTCGAGCGACTCGCGACGCCGCGTTGCCTCGACAGCGCCGGCACGCCGACGGGCGAGGTCACGGACACGCTCGGGCACTGTGTGAGCGGCCGCCCGGAGTTCACGGCGGTGAAGGACATCCACGTCGGCGTGATCACCTCGAGTCTCGGCAGCCACGGCGGCACCGAATGCAAGCCCGCGGACGACGACGCCGCCAAGCATCGCACCCCCGACGATCGAGCCGAGCTCTTGCCGACCGCGAATCCCGGCGTGCGCGGCCCAATCGATTCGTGGAATCAAAAGGGGTTTCTCGCTTGGGATCCGACCCAAACCAAGAACGCACCCCCCGGTGACGCCGACCTCCGGCACTTCAGCGGCGCCTTCAGCGACCAGGTGCAGAAGGCCGGCGAGAACGGCTGCGGCTTCGAGGGCTCGCTCGAAGCTTGGTACCGCTTCCTCATCGACCCCGCGCCGCCGACGAGCGTCGGCAAGGCGACGGATGCGCAGGGCTCCGTGCACACGTCGTTCGGGCCGGTGAATCAGACCTTGCTCGCGGAGCGTAAGGCGTTCCTGAGGCCGGACTCGCTGCTGGCGATCGTGATGCTCACCGACGAAAACGATTGTTCGATCGACGACGAGGACGGCGCACAGGGCTGGCTCGTGACGACGACCACCGACGGCGACGGCCACGCGATACACCTCCCGCGCGCCGCCGCGATCTGCGCGACCGCGCCGAACGATCGCTGCTGCCATTCCTGCGGGCTCCCCGCACCCGACGGTTGCACCCCGAACGACAGCGACCCGGAATGCAAAAAACACACGTCGCTCGAGCCCGACGCCGACAACAACAACCTGCGCTGCTTCGAACAAAAGCGCCGTTTCGGCCTCGAGCTCCTGTACCCGCTCGACCGCTACATCGACGGGCTCACGAAGCCGACCGTCCGCGACCACTCGAATCAAGAGGTACCGAACCCCATCTTCGCCGCACCCCCCGGCGAGCCTCCGCGCAGCAAAGACCTCGTGCTCCTCGCCGGCATCATCGGCGTGCCCTGGCAAGACATTGCCACGGACGACAGCTTGACGGGCGACGGACTCACCTATCTCACGGCAACCGAGCTCAGCAAACGTGATCGCTGGCCCATGATCCTCGGCGGTCCGGACGGCAGCCCCGCGAGCGATCCACTCATGCGCGAGTCGATTGCACCACGTAGCGGCACGAACCCGGTACTGAACGCAGCGCTCGTTCAGCCCGGCACGACCGGCACAGCCAACCCCATCAACGGCAACGAGCAGAACGTCGTCGGAAACGACGACTTGCAATACGCGTGCATCTTCCCGCTGCCCGCGCCGCGCCAGTGCACGGACGAGAACGCGGAGTCCTGCGACTGCGCCGCCGACTTCGCGCCTTACGAGCGCCCGCTCTGCGAATATCCGGCCGATCCGAAAGCGCACGGTGTTCAGCGTTTCGCCAAGGCGTATCCAGGCTTGCGCGAGCTCGGCGTGCTGCAGGGCGTCAAAGACAACGGCATCGTCGCGAGCATCTGCGCGAAACACACGCAGCCCGCGCCCGGTCTGACGGAGGCGGCCGACACCTCCTATGGCTATAACCCGGCCGTCAGCGCCATGGGCAACATCATCGTCGCCCGGCTCGCACGGCAATGTCTGCCGCGCCCGCTGTCGGTCGACACGGATCCGAGCTCGCCGTCGCGCGGCGAGGTGCCCTGCGCCGTCGTCGAAGCGCTGCCCGGACGCGCTGCCACGTGCACGTGCGACGAAAGCCGTGGCCGCAGCGCGTTCGGCGCAAGCGACGCGAAACTCTCTGCGACGGTGATCGACGAGCTCTGGTCCGAGGGGCAGTGCGGAGGGCAGAGCGGGATTGATTGCCACGACTACTGCTTCTGCAAGATCGCGCCGCTCGCCGGGGCGAGCCGCGACGCCTGCGAGGACGGGAACGAAGACGCCTCCATGTTCGGGTACTGCTACGTCGATCCGGAGCAAGGCATCGGCAACCCCGCGCTCGTTGCAACCTGCCCGGCGGCGAATCAGCGCAGCCTGCGCTTCGTGGGCGACGGCTTGCCCGCGAACGGCTCGACCACGTTCGTTGCGTGCATCGGCTCGACCTTCGACGAGCCCGCCGTCACGAGCTCGCGCTAGGCGCCGGCAGCGTGAGCTCGCGCCCACGAAAGAACCGGCGAGCCGCCAAGCGGAGCAGCGCCTCGTCCTCGGCGGTGTCGCCGTAGGCAACGATGAGATCGTAGCGCGCGAGGTCGTAGCGCGCGCGCACCCGGCGCGCTTTCTCTTCGCCCGTACAGTCGCCGTTCAGGTAACGCCCGGTGAGCACGCCACCGCGAGCTTCGAGCTCCGTCGCGATCACCTCGGCGCCTACGCGACCGCAAAAATCCCCGAGGTATACGGCGAGCGACGCCGACACGATGACGACGGTATCGCCGTTCGCGCGATGCGCGCGGATCCGCTCGAGCATCTCGGCGCGCGCCCTCGAATGAAGGGTCGCACCGTACTGCCGGCCGAGCCGGTACACCTCCTCCACGTTACGGCCGCGAAAGCAGAGGTACGCGATGGCGCGGCGCAGCGGACTGCCGCCGATGAGGCCGAGCTTGTACGCCGCGATCAGGGGACTCAGTGCCAGCGCGCCGAAGAGCTTGCGCCAGCGGCCCGCGCATTGCCGGACGAAAGGCGTGAAGGTATCGACGGTCGTGATCGTGCCGTCGAAGTCGAAGAGCGCGAGCGTTTGCGTCACGTATGGAACGCCGAACCCGAACGGAGAAGTTCGCTCACGAGAAGCGTTTGGCGATCGCGTCCACGACGCTGCCGTAGTCCGGCTTGAGCTTCACCGGCGGGTTCGCGAGATCGGCACGTACGCCCTCGATCTCCGACTCGTGGTAGCGCACCTTGAATTCGGTGAACTTGAGCCCCGCGGCCGTCGAGACGCTGACGACGCGCTCGCCGCGTTGAATCGTGCCGCGCTCGACGAGCTTCTGCAGCACGGCGAGGCCGACGGCCGTGTGCGGGCAGGTGTACATGCCCGTGCGATCGGCGCGCGCGGCGGCGTCGCAGAGCTCCTGCTCGCTCGCTTGTTCGACGATGCCGTTCATGGCCTCGAGCGCCTGCACGGCCCGCGGAGCGCTCACGGGGTTGCCGATTTGGATCGCGCTCGCGAGCGTCGGCCGCGCGACGATGGGGTCAACGGTGCGCTTGCCGGCGCTCCAGGCGCGGTAGAGCGGGTTGGCGTTCTCGGCTTGCGCGACGACGAGCCGCGGATAGCGCGCGATGATGCCGAGGTCCTTCAGGAGCTTGAAGCCGGCGTAGAGCGCCGAGGCGTTGCCCAGGTTGCCGCTCGGCAAGATCACCCAGTCGGGGATTTGCCAGTCGAACTGCTGGACGATCTCGATCGCGACCGTCTTTTGCCCCTCGATGCGCAAGGGGTTCATCGAGTTGGCGAGGTACACGATGCCCTCGGCCGCGAGGCGCTGCACGATCGCCATGCAGCCGTCGAAATCGGTGTCGAGGCCGAGCACCAACGCGCCGTGAGCGAGCGGCTGCACGAGCTGGGCCGTCGAGATCTTGCCGTAGGGCAAGAGCACGACGACCGGCAGCCCGGCGGCGGCGCCGTAGGCAGCGAGTGACGCGCTCGTGTCCCCCGTCGAAGCGCAGGCGATGGCTTTTACCTTCAGGCCCTGCTGAATGGCCATGCGCACGACGCTCACGAGCACGGTCATGCCGAGATCTTTGAACGAGCCGCTGTGGCTGTTGCCGCAGAGCTTCACCCACAAATCGTCGAGGCCGATCTGCTTGCCGTAACGCTCGGCCCAGAACAGGTTCGTGCCGCCCTCGTACATCGAGACGATGGTCTCGTCGGGCACTTGTGGCATGACCCATTCGCGCTTGCCCCACACGCCCGAGCCGTACGGCCAGGAATTTTGCCGATAGCGCTCGTCGAAAAGCTTCATCCACACGGGGCCGCTGCGATCAGCGAGCGCTTCCACGTCATGGACGACCTGGAGCAGGCCGTCGCATTTCGGACAGCGGTACATGGGCTCGGTGACGGCATACGATCCCTCGCAGCCATTGAAGCAGCGGAACTCGGCACGGTAGGGCACGCGCGCACTATACTCGTGGGATCGAGGCTATGGTAGGCGCGCGCATGCGCCTCGGCCGGACCTGGACGAAATGTCTCGGGCTCTGCCTCGCGCTCGCTCTAGAGGCCCGCGCCCAGACGGCGCCGCGCATAAAAACCAACGACTATGCCATCGATTTGACGCAAGGGCCCGTCCTCGCGAGCAACCGCGTCGTGGGGCTTGCGGGCGCTTTCGTCGCGATGGCCGACGGCGTCGATGGCGACAGCCAGAACCCCGCCTCGCCGGCCGTCCGCACGACCTACTCGTTCACGGACGTGGATTACGACATCGGCGCGGGGCTCGTCTTTCCCGGCGGCCTCGGGCGCTCGGGCGACTTCTTCAACTCGGGCAGCAAAACCAAGGTCGTCGCCGGCAACAACCTCTACGTCTTTCTGAACGGCGCCTTCAACCTGCAAATCGACCGCCTGGGCTTCGGCGTGACGATCGATCTCCAGCAGTACAGCTTGCGCCGCAGCGCCGAACCCACGGTCACCTCGCTCACGAGCCAGATCATGGTCACGCATCTGCTCGCAGCCTACGCATTTGCCGACGACCAGCTCGTGATCGGCACGGGTGCGCGCGTCGTGGCGCTCGACGTGAGCACGCGCGCGACCTTCTTGAGTAACGGCATCAACTCGCTCGACACGCGCGGCGTGGGCGCCGAGCTCGGCTTCATCTGGCGCCCGAACAGCGAGCGCATTCGGCTCGGCGGCGCCTTTCGTTCGACCGTATCCGCGAACGCGCAAGGCAAAATCCTGTACCAGGGCACGCCCGACGAGCTCTACTTGCCCTCGCACATCACGCTGCCGTGGGACTTGAACCTCGGAACCGCGGTGCAACTCGGCAGCCGGCCGCTCAATCCGCCTTGGGTGAGTCCGAGCGAGCTCCTCGCGCACAAGCGGCGTTACCTCGAGTGGCAAGCGCGCGAGCGCGAACGCAGAACGCGCGAGGCGCTCGCGCGCGCCCGCGCCGAGGGCCGCGACGTTACGGAGCTCGCGCGGATTTTGCGAGCCCAAGACGAGGCCGAAGCGACGCTCGATCGCGCGGAGCTCGAGCGCGCCGAACGCGACGTGGCGCGCACGCTGCGCCAGCAGAGCCACGATCTGCCGCGCTTCCACGTGTTACTGATGAGCTCGATGCTGATGACGGGCGCCGTGCACAACGGAGTCGGGATCGAAGGCTTCCTGAAGCGCGAATGGCAGCGTTCGGGCGAGCAGATCACCTTGTCGCCGCGGCTCGGGCTCGAAATCGAACCGATCCCGAACTGGCTGCAGATGCGCGGCGGCATTTACTACGAGCCGACGCGCTTTCGGGCGAACGAGGACGGCGGGCGCACCCACGCGACGCTCGGCGGCAGCTTGCGCCTGCTGCCCTGGGACGTGTTCGGCACGTTTCCCGAGGGAAATTGGTTTTGGCTCGGCGGCTCGCTCGACGTTGCGCGCGATTACCTCGGCTGGGGCATCACGTTCGGAGTGTGGCATTGAAGACGCAGAGGCTCGCGGCGCTCGCGCTGGGACTCGCGCTCGTCCAGTGCCGTCACGCGCCCAAGAAGCCGGATCGCACGGCGCCCTGGCCCGCATCCGCGGGTCCTTCGGCGTCGGCGGCGCCGTTGCTCCGCCGCTTGCATTACGGGCTCGAGCGCGGCGACGTTTCGTTCGAGCTGCCCGCTCGCCACGCGACCCCCCACGGCAAGCTCACGCATCCGCGCGGCGAGCTCGACGTCGACCTCGACGATCTCTCGCACACGACGGGCAGCGTCGCCTTCGATCTGCGCGAGCTCGTCATCACGCGCGCCGGCGGCGAGCCCGATGGCGCCAACACGGCGCGGGCCCTCGCCTGGCTCGAGCTCGGCCGCGACGTGGGCGTCGAAAAGCGAGATCTCGCCGCCAACGCGAACTTTCTCATCAGCTCGCTCGACGCGGGGCACCTCGTTGCGGCGCCGAACGGCGACCGCCGGCTGCCCCGGCGCGAGCTCGAGAGCCGATGGACGGTGCGTGGCGAGCTCAGCCTGCACGGCGTGCGCGTGCCCGTCACGGCAGAGGTGAACTTGTCGCTCGTCCCCGGTCCGGACCCCGTGGGGCCGCCGGTGGAGCTCCTGATCCGATCCCGCCGGCCGCTCGTAGTGAGCCTGAATACCCATGATATTCGGCCTCGCGACGAGCACGGTGTTCCAGTCGCAAAGGATCTCGCGTTACTCGGTGACGATGTGGGTACGGAAGCCAAGGTCAGCTTCGAACTCGTCTTCGTCCCCCGTTGAGTCGGAGCTAAAGTAGCGCCTCGCGATTTTCCCCACGGCCGGCTCGAGAGAGAGCGCCTTACTCGTTTTTTAGAGGAGTGTTCGATGAATCAGAAGCTCAGTTTCCAGGCTTTCGCCAGCACGCTCGCCGCGCTCGGACTCGCCGCTTGTGGTGGGAGCGCGTCGCCCGAGCCCGCACAGAGCCCGGTCGCCGCCAAGGAGGTTCCAGCCGCCACGGACCCCGCGCCCGCCAGTCCCGCTCCCGCCGCGGCGGATGCCGCAGCAAGTCCGGGCGCGGCTGCATCCACGCCGGCAGCCCCGGCCACCGCGACGGCGGACGCCGTACCGGCCACGCCGGCGGCGACCGACAAGGCCGCCGATGCGCCGAAGCCCGCCGGCAAGAAAAAAGCCGCCGGAGCCAAGGCCGGTTGTGGTCCGGGCACGTGCGGCTGAGCGCTCCCAACGTGAGCTCATGCTGACCGGAGCCCGACGCGCGTTGAAGAGCGGCGTTGGGCTCGGCCTACGCTGGGAATTCCTGGAGGAGGTGCTCGAGGCACCCGTGCTCGAGGACGTCGCGTTCTTCGAGGTTTCGCCCGAAAACTACATGCGCCGCGGCGGCTACTACCCGGCGGCGCTCGAGCGCATCGGCCGCAATTACCCGCTCGTCACGCACGGACTCACGCTGTCGATCGGCGCGGCGAGCCCGCCGGATCGCGAGTACATCGCCGAGCTCGCGAACGAAGTCGCGCGGCTCGACGCGCCGTGGCACTCCGATCACCTCGCCTTCACGAGCGGCTCCGGGCGCGCTTTTCACGAGCTCTTGCCGTTGAAGTTCGCGGTCGATACGGCCAAGCGCGTCGCTGCCCGCCTCGAAGAGCTCGCCGAAACGCTCGCTCGCCCCGTCGCGATCGAAAACGTCACCTACTACGCGCACCTCGGGAAAGCCGAGCTCTCCGAGGGCGACTTTCTCCACACGCTGTTCGAGCACACCCGAGCGGGGTTCTTGCTGGACGTGAACAACGTCTACGTCAACGCGCAGAACCACGGCCAAGACGCGCGCAGGGTGCTCGAGTCGTTCCCGCTCGAACGCGCCGTCGAGCTCCACGTGGCCGGGCACACGCGGACGCCGTCGGGCCTCATTCTCGACACGCACGGCGCGCCCGTCGTCCCCGAGGTGCTCGAGCTGCTCGCTTTCACGCTTGAGCGCACCGGACCGCTGCCCGTCTTGCTCGAGCGCGACAATCACGTGCCCGAGCTCGCCGTGCTGCTCGGGGAGGTGCGAGCGCTCCGCGCCGTCTGCGACCGAGCGGCCGCAGCGCACCGTCTGCGGCAGGAGGGACGACGTGCAGTCGTCGCTTGAAGCGGCCGTGAGCGCGCTCGTGCACGGCCCCGCGGTCGACGCCCGGGACGCGGACGCCTTTCTCGCCCGGTACGACTTCTCCGCGGACGATCGGGCCGTTTTGCGCGCCGACTTCGAGCGCCTGCTCGTTTACCGCGGGCTCGTGCGGGGCACGTTGCGCGAGGCCGTAGCGCTGGCGATCCCGCGCACGCTCGCGCGCCTGGGCAGCGTATTCGACGAGTATTTCGAACGTTTTTTGGCGGAACGCGGGCCACGCACGCATTACCTGCGCGACGTGACGACGGAGCTCCTCGACTTTTGCGCGCCGCTCTGGGCCGAGGACGCGCGCGTGCCGGCGTGGGCTCACGACCTCGCGCGGCACGAAGCGCTCCAGATCGTGGTCTCGTCGCTACGCGAGGCCGTGACCGCGCGGGAGCTCGGGCCGCTCGAGCTCGAGCGTGGCCTTTGCTTCGTGGAGGCGGCGCGGGTCGCGCGCTATGCGTTCGCGGTGCACCGGCTCGTGAGTGACGAGACCGATCGCACGCCGCCCGAGCGAGTGCCGACAGCGCTCTTCGTGTACCGCGATCCGGAGCACGACGTGCGCTACCTCGAGCTTTCGCCGCTCGCCGCGGCGCTGCTCGAGCGGTTATTGCGCGGGGAGACGCTCAAGGCGAGCTTGCTCGCGGCCTGCGCAGAGACGGCGACGGATCCCACCGCGGCCCTCGAGGGCACGGCGCGCCTCCTCGCGGACCTCGCGGCACGCGGAGCGTTATTGGGCGCCGCAGCCGGGGACGGCGCCGCTCCCCCGGCGCGCGGCGCGATTGTGGACCCGGACGGCGCCGGCCCGTCGGCGCGCGGCTTGCGAGGCGCGCGAGAAACCTCGACCATGCGCGGCTCGAACAAGGACCCCCATGAGCGCTCGTGATCCCCTTCGTATCGTCGGCACGCTCGTCGCCGAGAAGTACCGCATCGAGAAGCTCGTCGGTGAAGGCGGCTTCGCGCTCGTCTATCGCGCCGTCCACACGATCTGGAACAAGCCGGTCGCGATCAAGTTCTTCAACGGGCTCTCGTCGGCGCCCGTCGACCAGCGCGCTCATTTTCAGCAAGCCTTCATTCAAGAAGGCGCGCTCCTCACCGAGCTCTCGAGCCATACGGCGGCCATCGTGCAAGCGCGCGACGTCGGCACGTACACCTCGCTCGACGGGCAGTGGATGCCGTACATGGTCCTCGAGTGGCTCGAGGGCTTCGCGCTCGACGAGCTACTCGAACGCGAGAAGCGCGCGGGGCTCGCGCCGTGGACGCTCGCGGAGGTGCTCGGCCTACTCGGTCAGGTCGCCGCAGCGCTCGACGTAGCCCATGGCAAAGGCATCGCCCACCGCGACATCAAGCCGCCGAATCTGTTCGTGCTCGGCAACGGTGAACGCAACCCGGCCGCGGCCGTCAAAGTCTTGGATTTCGGCGTCGCCAAGATGATGAGCGACGACACCGAGCTCAAAGCCGCGCTCGCCAAGACGGGGATGGGCGTCACGTCCTTCACGCCGCAGTACGGCGCGCCCGAGCAATTCAGCCGTTCCTACGGCGCGACCGGACCGTGGACGGACGTGTTCGCGCTCGCGCTCGTCGCGGTGGAGATGCTCACGGGCAAGCCGCCCCTCGAGGGCGACGACCTCGTGCAGCTCGGGTTTGCGGCGGGCAATCCCACGCGCCGTCCGACGCCACGCACGCTCGGGCTGGCGGTGCCGGACGCCGTCGAAAGCGTGTTCGCGCGGGCGCTCGCGGTGCGACCCGAGGAACGCTACGCGCGCGCCGCCGAATTTTGGGCCGCCTTCGAACGCGCGCTCGGCACCACGACCACCGCGGCGCGCACCTTGCGGTCGTCGGTGCGCCCGCACACGGCGCCGACGGAACTCGCGCCCGCGACGGCTCCGGTGCGCACGGGCCCGAGCACGACCGAGGGCGGCACCGCCACGACCGGCCCGCGCCCTGTCGAAACCAAGTCGAAAATCGGCATCGTCGTCGCTGGCGTGGCTGCGCTCGGCCTCGCCGCGGCGGCCGCGCTCGCGCTGCGTAACAAGCCCGCACCCCAAAAGCCGACTGCGGCCGCCTCGATGGCGAGCGCCCCTGCTCCCGTCCTCGCGAGCGCCGCACCAGCGCCGAGCGCGGCCGCGCCCGACCCGACCTGCCCCGAACGCAGCGCCAAGATTCCCGCCGGCCAATACTTCCAGGGCTCCGACACCAAGGACGCCGCCGACAACGAAAAGCCGTCGCATAACGTGAGCGTGAACGCCTTCTGCATGGACCTCTACGAGACCACGGCGAAGGAATACAAAGCCTGCTCCGACATCGGCAAATGCCGCCGCCCCTCGAACGAAGTCGAGTGGCCGAAGATCACGCCCGCGGATCGCAAGCTCTATTCGCCGCTCTGCACGTTCGGCAAACCGGAGCTCGACGACCATCCGATCAACTGTGTGAGCTTTGCGATGGCGGAGACCTACTGCAAGGCGCAAGGCAAACGCCTGCCGACCGAAGCCGAATGGGAGTACGCCACGCGGGGTCCCGACGGTCGCATCTACCCGTGGGGTGA
Organism: Polyangiaceae bacterium; assembly: GCA_025936115.1. Classification (GTDB taxonomy): domain Bacteria; phylum Myxococcota_A; class Polyangia; order Polyangiales; family Polyangiaceae; genus PMG-095. Next base: position 86,398 of record JAICTZ010000012.1, on the reverse strand, counting down.
CGAAGCGCCGACTCCCAAGCACGTGAACGCGTGCGGCAGCGAATGCGTGGCTTGGGGCCAAAAGCACGGCGTGACCTTGCCGGCGCTCTACCCCGCCGACGACGGGTACGCGACGACCGCGCCCGTCGGGAAGTTCGAAGCCGGCCGCTCGCGCTTCGGCCCGTACGACGTGGCGGGCAACGTTTGGGAGTGGGTGTCCGATTGGTACGCGCCCTACACCCCGGACGCGCAAACGAACCCCAAAGGCCCCGAGAGCGGCGACAAGAAAGTCATCCGCGGCGGCGCCTGGAACGGCAGCTTCGCGAGCTGGCTCAGACCGTCATTTCGTTACGCTCAGGATCCCGCGGCGTTGAGCTACGGCATCGGCTTTCGCTGCGTGGCCGATCTCTGACGCTCACGCCCTGCCGCTTGCCGGGCACGCCTCGACTTCCAACACACCGCCGCCTACATCGGTGCTGCTGAGCCCACCCCCGTTTCGCGATTTCATCGGCTGCGCGATGTAGGTACCCGTGACTCGGTTCTCGGAGCACAATACGTTCGAGGTACTAACGTGCGCCAGAGTCGCTCCGTATCGTGATCTTTCCTGCCAACACGGCCGAACTCGACGAATTGCGTGCATGGCTGGTGGGCCGCTAGACGACCCTCGCCTGCGCGAGGTGGAAGCCTGTCTCAACGAGGGGCGCTTTGACGAGGCCCAGCACAAGCTCGTGGGGCTCGGCGGCGTGCGTGCGCTCGGACCCGGCGTCGCCTACCTGACGACGCGCCTGCTCGCGCAACGCGGCCGCCTCGACGCCGTCGCCATCACCGAGCGCATGCAAGACGTGCTCGCCGAAGCACCGGATTTTCCCGAAGCGCAAAGCTACCTCAGCTCGGTTCGGCCGCCGCCGGTGCTCGACATCGCGCACGCGCCCACGCTCGCGGGTAGTCTCGATCCGCACGGAGCGCGCCTGCCGACGGTACCGGCACCGGCGCCGATGCCACGCTCCATTCGCGCGGCGCGCCCACCGCTCACGGTCTCGACGCGCATGGTGTCAGGTCCTCCGTCAGGGCGTCCCCTCAGGCTCGAAACGCCGCGCGTGCCGCCGCTCGTCGTGCATGCGCCCGTCCGGCCCAGGACTGCCGATCTCGGTACGCTCGAGCCGCCCCGCTCGGAGTTACCGACCGATCCGGCGCCACCACCGAGCGAGCCTTCGTCGGCCGAGCTGCCTCGCTTCGAACCCGAGCCGCCGAGCGTCACGGCGCGAGGTATCTGGGACCCGGTCGAGCTCGATCTCGCTTCGGGCCGCGTCGAAGCCGCGCTTTCAGCGCTCGAGAAGCAGGCGGGCCTGCGACTCGATCAGCTCGTCGCGCGGCGCATGCCCGAATTCGAAGCCGTCGCGGAGCAAGCCGCGGACTTCCTCGCGAGCTCGCCGATTGTCTGTCATTTCCCTGCCTACGATCTCTCGCTCGGCAGCCTCGCGAGACTCGACGCCGCCCTCGCGCTCTTCGCGCGGCGCCCACAGCGCGCGCCGCGCTACGCGCTTTCGGTCTTGCTCAGCGCCTACGTCGGCGAGTGCGTGCGCCGTGCCGCGGGCGGCAGGTGGCTCGGCCGACTCGCGGAGCCCGACATGGCGACGATCGAACGGCCGCGTGGCGAGAGCTTTCAGCCGTGGCGCGCCGTCCACCTCGCCCTCACGGAGGGCCGCGCGGTGCACCTGAGCGCCGGCGGCACGAAGCCGGGGCTCAGTAGCTCGGACGTGCGGCGACCCGTCGACCCGCCGTCGGCGTGGGCCCCGGAGCCTTGGCCGCCGTTCGCGCTGTTTCACCGGATCGGGCGCGTCGTGCCCGGCTCCGTGCTCGGGACGTGGGCGGCGCGCGTCGCGCGTGTCCCGCTCGATCGCTCGATCGCGAGTCTCGGCGCCGTGGATCAGTACCTCGCCTTGCTCGCGACGAGCGCCTCCGTCGCCGAAGCAAGCGGCGGCTGGGCGCGCCGTGCGGCCGTGCTCACCGGCGCCTACGTGGGCGAAGTCTTGTGCCTCAACGGAGGCGCGCGCTGGAGCGAGAACACGGACGTGCCGCTCGGACCGCTGCGCTTCGAGCTCGTCACGCCCGACGGAGGCGCCGCCTACCCCGTGCTGTGGGCGCTCGAGCGGCTGCGTGGGCAAACCAAAGGGAGCATCGTCGAGCGCGCGCGCGGCGTGCTCACGGCGTGATCGACACGTAGCTGCCTTCGCGCGAAAAAGCGCCGTGCCAGCCCTGCGGTACGGCTGGTTCGGTGAAGTGAAATAGCCAGCGGGCGTCGAGCGGCGACAGGTTCACGCAGCCGTGGCTGTGCGGCGTGCCGAACGCGTCGTGCCAATACGCCGCGTGAAAGGCGAAGCCTTGCGTGAAATACTCGACGTACGGCACGTCCCGCAGGTCGAACTCGTCGCCTACCTCGTCGCCGTTCATCGTGGCCGAGACGTGCTTCGTGTGAATCACGAATTCTCCGCGCGGCGTCGAATGTGTCGTCTCCGGATCGCCGAGCCCGTCGCGGCCGGTCGAGACGAGCGTCGCGTAAACGGGCCGCTCGCCCGCGTAGGCGACGAGGGTCTGGTCGCCGATCGAGACGTGGATCCACGTGCGATCGCCGTGCACGGCGGGCGGTCGCGGGTGCGCCTCGACCCGCACGAGCTCGAGATCGGCGAGCCACTCGCCCGTTCGCGTTTGGAGAAAGCGCTGGCCGGCGACGGTGGCGCTGCGCGCACCCAGCGAAACGGCTTCGCGATACGCGAGGGTGCGCGCGGGACGAAAGCCGTGCTCGGGGCTGCCCGCGAAGAGCAGCGCACGGCGCCCACGGACGAAGACGAGCGGCAACGTCGTGGTCTCGTCGAGCACGACGCCGTGGAACGCGCTCGGCTCGATGCGCGTCAAGCGATCGAGCGGTACGAGCTCGAGATCCGTCGTGATGCCGAAGCGGCGCCCGTCGTGCTCGACGCTGTCGAGCAACGCGAAGGCGCTGTTCGGAAGCGCGCGCGGCGTCTCGCTGCTCGGCGCGCGCGCGTAGCCGAACGGCATCGGCAAGGAACCGCCATTCTCGAGTGCCGCCGGTAAGGGGCGCGGCGCGAGATCGCCGAACCCGGTGGCCGCGCGTGACGCTTTGCCCTCGGCAGCGAAGGTTTCGGCCGCGTTCGGCAGGTGCGTGTAGAGCGGCGGCGGTTCGGCTTTGGAGTGGCCGTAAACGTACGGCAAAGCCGCTTCGCGATCCGGCCGTGTGCGCGCGAGCTCGGCGAGCGGCTGCCGCTCGTCGAGGCTCGCGGCGTTGCCGACGCAGACGTAGCCTTCCGGCGCGATACGGTAGAAACCCTGCGAGCAACCGTCGTGGCTTGCCGGCAGCGCTGCGCGCTGCACACGCGCGCCGAGCCGCAGGTAGCCGAGCTTCTTCGCGCTGCGCGTGGGCGACGCGTAGACGATGACTTCACGCGCAGTCGCAACGAGCTCGCGCGGAGTGAACGGCTCCGCGGGCGCGTCGTTCGGCTCCGTCCGCGGCACGTTCGGCTCCGCTGCCGGCGCGTTCGGCGCGTTCGGCGCGTTCGGCGCCGTCAAGTCCGTGTCCGGCTCCGCCGCCGCGCCGGACGGTGCCGTCTCACCGCGCGGCTCGCCCAATATTGCGGTCGCCGCGCGCCCCTCGGCGCCCGACTCCGGCTTCGAAACAGCCGCCAAGAGCGCCATGCTCGCCCGCGTCACCGACGCACGGCCCGGCGACACGAGCTCGAACTCGCTGCCCGAGCACGCCAATACCAAGCTCAACCCAGCAAGCAGCACGCCCGTCGAGCGAGCGAACTCACCGAACCGCTTTCCGCAAAACGCCGCCAACCTCTTCTGCTAGCCACAGGCCAACGGGCCGGACCAACTTTTCGGCGCTCTTCGACGACTACGGCTGATGCGGGCGGCGTCCCAAGAGCAACGCCAAGGCGCCGAGATCGGCGGCGGCGTCGGCCAGCTCACCCGGATCGAGATCGGGCAACTCGGCGAGACGCTCCTCGACGTCCGCGAGCAGTCCTGGCGCGTCGCGTTCACGCTCGCGCACGAGCCGCTGGTAGCGCGCGTGGATCTCGCGAGACAGGCGCGCTTCACCGGACGAGCGGTCGTCCTCGTTCGCGTCCTCGTCGTCGGCGAGAGCGTGCGTCACCACGGGCGAAGGTGCACGCGCCGCTTCGACCGACACGGTGATGGGAGCCGCGAGTCCTGCCCGCTCGAGCTCGCGCACGCGGCTCTCTGCGGACGCGACGCGCTCGAGCAATGAACGGAGCATCGCCGCGTAGGTCTCGCCGGGGAGCGCGTGCTCTTGCTTCGCGTTGTCGAGCGCGTCGAAGAGCTCGCGCCAGCCCTCGACCGGCGGAGCTAGACGCTGCTGCCGTTGTTCGGCGAGCGCGAGCTTCTCCCGCAGTGCGTCGACGGACTGCCAGGCGGCACGCTCGGTGTGCTCGATCCAGAGCTTGTTCGTCGGCACGAGATCGAGCTTAGCAAAGGTTCGCCGATCACGCCCGACGCCGGAGACCCACCAGGAACACCTCGGAGCTTCTGCTGCGCGTCCCTTCGGGACGAATCACCTGACACTTTTCATAAGCGCTCGTGAGCGCCGCGCGTGCCGCCTCGAAGTCGGAGCTCATGAACAGCTTGCCGACGAAATGGGACCCGGCGCCGCCGAGCCGCCGAGCGACGTCCACGGCGCGCATGAACAGCTCGAAGCTCCGGGCCTGATCGGCGCCCTTCAAGCCGGACGTGTTCGGCGCCATGTCGCTCAAAACGACCTCGTAAGGGGCAAACGCCGAAAGCTCTGCCGTTTCGAGCGTGAGCGCATCGCCTTCGACGACGCGCACGTTGGGAGGAAACGCCTGCGCAATCGGCTGGCGATCGATCGCGAGCACGGCGCCGCGCTCGCCGACGCGGCCCGCCGCGTAAAGCGACCACGAGCCGGGGGCTGCACCGAGATCGAGCACGCGCTGCCCCGGCGCGAAGAGCTTCACGCGCCGATCGATCTCCTCGAGCTTGAACACGCTGCGCGCCGGATACCCCTGCGCCTTGGCCGCTCGCGTGCGGGCGTCGGGACGCGCGTAGGGGTTATGTTTCACGCTCGGGTGAGTAGCACGCTCTTGCTCGGCGCGGGGCCGTCGGGCCCGTCGGGGCAATCGAGTCCCGGCGCGAGATCCTTGAGCTTTGCGATGTTCACGCCGGCGCGCGCGGCGGCCTCGCGCAGCGTGCGGCGCAGGCGGCCGAGCGAGGTGCCGCGATGATTGGTCACGGCAAAAAGATGCCCGGCGGGCGCGAGGATTGCGAGTGCGCGTTCGGCGAGCAGGCCGTAGCCCTTGGTGACGCTGAACGGCGCGCCACCTGCCGAGCTCGCGAAGCTCGGCGGATCGAGCACGATCAGCTCGAAGCGCTCCTTGCCGCGGCCTGCCCGCGCGAGCCAGTCGAGCGCGTCGGCTTGCAAGAAGGCGTGCGCTTCGGTGGGCAGCCCGTTGTCGCGAAAATTGTCGCGCGCGATCGCGAGCGGGCGGCGCGCTTGATCGACGCTCACGACGCGCCGCGCGCCCCCGGCCGCCGCGGCCACCGAAAAGCTTGCCGTATAACAGAAGAGGTTGAGCACGCACTTGCCGCGGGCGAGCTCGCGCACGCGCCTGCGATTGTCACGCTGATCCACGAAGAGTCCCGTCGAGAGACCGTCACCGAGCGCGACGTGCAACCGTAAGCCGTGCTCGTTCACCGTCAAATCTTCGGGCGCAGGCTCGCCCGCGATGGGCAGCGGCGGCGTGCGCTCCGGGCCGGCGCGCCGCACGTCGCCGCGCAGCCGGCGCTTCAAGTACACGCCGCGCGCACCGAGCTCGACGAGCAACGCCGCGAGCTCGGCCGTGCGCGCTTCCGCTTCGGGCGACGCGACTTGGAGCACCGCATAATCGCCGTAGCGATCGATCGTGACGCCCGGCAAGCCGTCACCGAGCTCGTTGACGAGCCGATACGCGTCGGTGAACTTCGCGAGCGGCGCACGCAAGAGAGCCGCGTCTTCGAGCAGCGCCGCGAGCGCCGCCGGCTCGGGGAGCAGCGGAGCTTCGCCCCGTACCCAGGCTGAAAAACCGTGCGGCTCCGGCGCGCGAAACCGCTCTCCGCCGAGCGCGAGCTCGAGCGCGTGGAGCAAGAGGCGCGGCGCCGGATCGCCGCCGTACAGAGCGTCGCCGCCGACGGGAGCACCCTCGTGCGCGAGTTGAACCCGCAGTTGGTGCGTTCGCCCCGTTTCGGGCTCGAGCGCGACGAGCGCGCGTTCGCCGTGTCGCTCGACGAGCGACACGTGCGAGCTCGCGACGACGCCGCCGGATTCGACGACACGCGAGCGGCCGTCCACGGTTTCGAGCCGGTGCTCGAGGCGCACGCGTCCGCGCCTCAAGCGCTCGGCGAAGGAGCGCGAGCGCAGCGTCACCGCCGCGAGATAACGGCGTTCGAGTCCGTGCTCACTCGACGCGCGCGCGAGCTCGGAGTTTCTTTCGCGGCTGGTCGTGAAGAGGAGGACGCCCGACGTGCCCTCGTCGAGCCGCTGATGCACGCCGACGTAGTCGCTCTCGCCCTGGGCGCGCAGCCAAGCACCGAGCCGCGTCACGAGATCGCCGCCGAGCGCCTCGTCGCCGCCGTGGACCGGGATGCCCGGGGGCTTGTCGACGACGAGTAGGCCGCCGGCGTGATGCAAGACGCGCGCGGCGCGGAGCGGCTCGAGCAATCGTTCGAACGCCAAGGCGCGGGAAGATAACGCGCGGAGCTTCGCCGGCCGCCTCGCGAAGGAGACGCGCGCGATAAGCAGAGCAGAAATGCACAATTCTCAGAGACTTGCTCGCCGCGGCCCTGGCGGCTTGACGCGATCGGCTCCGAGTGCATAATCGCCGCCCCTCCTCCTCCCACCGCCGGAAAACGAGCTTTGTCATGACCGCGACGCTGTCCAAAATTCACGCCCTGGAGTCAGCTGGAATCCGCAAGGATCTTCCGGAGTTCCGGGTTGGCGACACCATCGCCGTCCACTACAAGATCGTCGAAGGCGACAAGCTCCGCGTGCAGATTTTCCGCGGCGTCGTCATCAAGCGCCACCGTGCGGGAGTGCGCTCCACCATCACGGTGCGAAAAGTGAGCTTCAACGTCGGGGTCGAGCGCATTTTCATGCTGCACTCCCCGCGCCTCGAGCAAATCGACGTCGTTTCTCGCGGTGTCGTACGCAAAGGTCGCCTCTTTTACCTGCGCGACCTCTCCGGTAAAGCCGCTCGCGTTCAGGACGAGAAGGACCGCTGAATCGCGGTGTTCCGCTGGCGAGCCCGAGCGGCTATGCTCGCGCTCCCCGGAGTCCTCGCATGATCGTCTGCGCTCGCTGTGGCGCCCAGAACCAGCCGACGAACAAGTTCTGCTTATCGTGCGGAGCTCCCGTTCAACAGCCGGGGCAACAGCCCCCTGCGGCACCTGCCCCCGCCAATAATCCGCCCGCACCTGCCCCCCAGCCGTGGGCTGCTCCTCCGCCGCCGCAGCCTCAATGGGGCCAGCCGGCGCCCGAGCCGCCACCCCCACCAGCTTGGGGCCAACAACCACCCCCGCCTGGTTGGGGGCAAGCGCCGCAGGCTCCGGCGCAGCAGGGTTGGGGCCAGCAGCCGCCCCCACAACAGGGTGGCTGGGGTCAGCAGCCCGCCAATCCCGCAGCTCCGAACGCCGCTTGGGGCGGCAACAATGCACCCCCACAGCAGCCACCGGGCGGCTGGAACCAAGGTCCCGCGGGCGGTTTTGGTCCAGCCCCGGCACACCTGCGGGTGGGCTCGCCCGAAGGGTTGAACCCGTTCGGGGCGACGGTCGGGCCCCCGAATGCACCGAGCGGCGGAGCGCCGCAGCAGTCGTGGACGGGCGAAGCCGGGTTCGGCGCCAGCGTCCCTCCGGCCGCCGAAGAGCCGCCCCGCGCGGCGCCGCCCGCCTACGCGCAACCGGCGCCGCAGCCCGTCGCTGCACCTGCGCCGGCGCCGCAACCCGTCGCCGCACCGGCGCCTGCACCCCGTCCGTCCGCGCACCCGCCCGCGGCCGATCCCGAGTTCCTCGATGCGCACGCGCCGCGCGCGCTCGCGGGCTTTCTCGTGAGCTACGAGGGCAACGAGCTCGGCGTATTCTATCCCATCTTCCAGGGACAAAACCTCGTGGGCAGGAAGGGCGCCGCGCCGGGGCTCAACATCGAGCTCGAGCACGGCACCACGTCGTCGCGCCACGCGACACTGTTCGCGAGCGCGCGACCGGGTCGCATGAAGATCGAGGACATGGGAAGCACGAACGGCACCTTCGTCGGCGATCTCATGCTCGAGCGCGGCAAAAAGCACGAGCTCAAGGACGGCGACGTCGTCCGCTTCGGTGGCTACGTGACGATCATCAAAATCGTTTGAGGGCGTATATGAAGGATCATCGTCGATCGGGGCTCGCGCGGCAGGCCGGCCGCGTCATCGTGTGCGCGCTCGCCGCAGCGCTCTTGCTCGTGACGAGCGCCGCGTTCGCGGCGCCGCAAGCACGCATTCTGCGCGTCGATCCGCGCGCCGCGCAGCAAAACGGCAACCCGGTCCTCACGACCGTGATCGAGGTGTCGCAAACCAAGCGCATCAGCGACGCGACGGCCGCCTGCGGCTCGCTCACGGGCAATGGCCAGCTCGACTGCATGAGCCAAGCGCTCGAGCAGCCGTTCGCGCTGTACACGCCCTTCCCGTTCCCTGCGACGAACGCCATCTTCACGGTCACGATCGACGGCGCGGAATTCCCCGCCAAGTACGTCGACCACGCCACGTGGGGCGACAGCCAGCAGCAGCCCGGCGTCGGCACGGCCTGGCTCGTGCTGATCGACGCCGATCGCCGCATGGGCGGCAGCTTCAACGACGCGCGCCAAGTGGCGCAGCAGCTCGTCGCGAGCCTCGGCCCGAACGACATCATCGACCTCATGTTCTTCAACGACCGTCAGGTCGTGAAAGATTCGAAGTGGCTCGCAGGCGCGCAGAAGACGGGCGCCGCCTTCATCAACGCGAACCCCGAAACTTACGCGTCGAGCGGCCGCAATCGCTCGCTCCTCACCATCATCAAGAACGCCGCGACCGACGGCTTCGGCTCGCTCGGCAACGTGGGCGAGAACGTGAAGGTGCCGCTCCACCAAGCGATGGTGGTGCTCTCGAGCGGCTTCGGCGGCACCGACCCGTCCACCACGGGCCCAGGCGCGCTCCAGCTCCAGCAGTACCTCACGGGCGGTCGTTTTCCGGAGGACAACACCGCGCTGCCGAAGTCGCCCGTGCCGGTCGTCAGCATCTACTTCCCGCTCAAGACGCTCGACGAGTTCCGCCAGAACTCGTTCGAGTTCATGCAAAACCTCGCGAACCCCGAGATCGGCGGGTTTTTCACGGTGGTGCAGGAGGGCGGCGGAGCGCGCGCGCCCGCCATCGTCGGCACGGTGCGCCAGCGCTTCTCGAAGATGAGCATCGTGCACTGGAAGGTCGCGTGTGTCGCTCCGAGCGTCACGCAGACGTTCAAGCTCTTTTTCAACAACATGAGCACGCCGCTCCTCGGCGACAACACGTTCAAGGACGTGCCGGTCGGCATCGATCCGACGACGTGGCCGCTCGACGTGAACACGCAGTACTCGGCGCAGATTGCACAGACGCACCCCGTCTACCCGAACGGCACTTTCCGTATTTACGGCGATTTCTGCTGGGGCGGCGACAAGAGCCGCGCGGAAATTTACTTCTTGCCCTCGGGGCAGCCGCTGCCGACGGCCCTCGTCGGCGCCGACATCGACCAGGCGAAGCGGACGCAACAGCAGCTCATCGCCATGGGCATGAAGGGCACCGCCGTCGAAGCCGCGGACACGTACGTCGAAGTCCAAGCCCCCGACAAGGACAAGATCCTCTGGGGCACGGGTGACCAGGCCGTCGTACGCCTCGTCGTCTACGACAACCGCGCGCACCGCACGAGCGGGCTCACGGCCGACACGATTGTCTCGCTCAAAGGCACGTCGCCGCCGCTCAATCTGATGCTGATTTTGGGCGCCGCGTTCGCGGTCGTCGTACTCGCGCTGCTCGCGCTCGTGATCGTGAAGAGCGGCGGTAGCAAGAAGCGCGGGAGCGCGCCCGTCCCGATGGCACCCACCTATGGCGCACCCGCCGCACCGGGTGGATACGGTGCTCCGCCGGCGGCTCCACATCCGGAGTTCATGTACGGCGCACCGGGACAAGCCGCGGGACTCGGCGTCGCAGTTCCAGCTCCCCAAGCCGCGCCCCCGAGCCCCTACGGCGGCGTGGGCGGCACGACCGCCACGCTCCAAGGCCAAGCCGGCATCTTCACGTTGCTCGCCGGGCAGGAGCTACGCGCAGGGCGCGACGCGGCTCAGTGCGGAATCGTCCTGAACGAACCGCGCGTCTCCGCCGTTCACGCCACACTCAAGCTCGACGGCGGCCAGCTCTGGGTGCGCGACGAAAACAGCAACAACGGCACGCTCGTCAACGGCAACCGCATCGCTCCCGGCGTGTGGAGCCCCGTGCCGCAAGGCTCCATCGTACGCCTCGGCCCAGTCGAGTTCAGCGCGCGCATCGGCTAAGCATCGCGACCGAAGCTCGCCGCACGGCAGGCGGCGCCCTAGGCCGAGATCGGCCGCGCGAATGCGGCCTGAATGCGCTGGTTCCCAGCGGCCGCCGCGTCTCCTAAGCTGCCGGACCCATGGTGCCCGGATTCGGCAAGCAGACCATCATCGTCGGTAGCGCGCCGCACGCCGACATTCGTTTGGGCGGCCCCGGTGTGGCGCCCGAGCACGCGCGCATCGTCCATCAGGGGTCAGGCTCGCTCGTGCTGGTCGAGCTCGGCGCGGGCCCGACGTTCGCGGACGGCGTGCCCGTCGCGGCAGGCAGCACCGTGCCGTTCGATTTGCGCAAGCAGTTCGTGGTGGGGCAGGCGTCGATCCCGAATGCGCACCCCGCTCTCACGTTGATGCTGCTCGAGGTCGGCAAGGCGCCGAGCGTGCGGGGACAACTCGTGTTCGGCCGCGAACCCGCGCAGAGCCACGTGACGGTGCACCATCCGAACGTCTCGGCGCGCCACGCCACGTTTCAGCTACAGCCGCTCGCCGTCGTCGATCACTCATCGACGTCGGGCACCTATGTCGACCGGCAACGCGCGGTGGCGGGCCAGCCGCATCCGCTGACGCAGCACTCGTTCGTCGCGCTCGGTCCCGTGACGATCCCCGTCGCGCTCGTCTTGCAGCTCGCGCAAGCGCTCGGCGTCGGCGCGAGCGCCGCACCCGCGCCGGCGACGGGAGCCGCAGAACAATTCGCGCCCGTGCCGGCAGCGGCAGCGCTGCACGCCGGCGCCGCCCCCGTGGGTCACTCGGGTCCCGTCGCAGCCTCACCTTCCTCGCCCGAAGCCGGCGGCGGCCGTCCCAAGCACAAGACGGTCATCGGACAGCTCCAGCTCGGCGGCGGCGCGGCTGGCGGGGGGCAGAAGACCATCGGCCGCACCCCCGACAACGACATCCAAATCCCGAATCCGCAGGTGTCGAGTCATCACGCCATCCTGCACAGCGCGGGCGGCCAGCTCTTCCTCGAAGATCGCGGCAGCGCCAACGGTACCTACGTCCGCGGCCAGCGCATCCCGCCGGGCAACCGCGTCCCGGTGCAGAACGGCGAGAAGGTCTTCATCGGACCGATGCCCCTCGTGCTCCAGGTCGCGGGGCAGGAGGTGGCCGTCGTCGTCGAGGATACGGCGCATTGGGAGGGACGACCGCTCTACGAAATCGAGGCCTGGGATCTCGTCTCGCAAGTGCCCGACCGCGACAATCCGAGCGAGCTCAAGACCCTGCTCGATCACGTGAGCTTCAAGGCGCTACCGGGCGATTTCATCGCGCTGATGGGACCGAGCGGCGCCGGTAAGACGACGCTGCTCCTCACGCTCAACGGCTACTTGCCGCCGACGGCCGGCCAAGTGCGCATCAACGGCGAGGATCTCTACGCCATCTATGACGCCTTGCGCGGCTCGATCGGCTACGTGCCGCAGGACGACATCGTGCACCCCGAGCTCACGGTCTGGGAAGCCGTGCGCTACAGCGCCAAATTCCGGCTCCCCCCCGACTTCTCCGAAGACGAAATCGCCCGCCGCGTCGACACGACGCTCGCTCAGCTCGGCCTCGAGAACGTCGCGCACCTGCAGATCGGCAAGCCGGAGCGCAAGATCCTCTCGGGCGGCCAACGCAAGCGCGTGAACATCGCGATGGAGCTCGTGACCGACCCGGTCATCATGTTCCTCGACGAGCCGACGAGCGGCCTTGCCGCCGACGACACCGCCGCGCTCGTGAGCCTCTTGCACGATCTCGCCAAGCAGACGGGCAAGACGATCATCACGACGATTCACCAGCCCGCCAAGGACGAGTTCGAGAAGTTCAACCTCGCGCTCGTGCTCGGCACGGGCGGCGTCACGATGTTCTTCGGCGCGCCGCACGACGGTTACCGCTTCTTCGGCTCGCTGCTCGAACGGCAGGGCAAGCCGAACAACGTCGATAACCCGCGCGACATGTTCGACATGCTCAATCAGCGCGAGCGCCCCCTCTACGAGGCGATGCGCGCGCAAAACCCCACTATTGGACGGCAGGCTGCGCGCCAGCAAGCCGCGCGCGAATGGAGCGCGGAGTTCTTCAGTCCGCAAAACCCGATCTTCCAAAAGATGTACACGGGCAAGCGCGCCGTGGGCGCGGGCACGACGCAGCAGGGCGTGCCCGGGCGCGCCTCGGCGAGCGGCCAGTTCGGCTTGCTGTTCAGCCGTTACTTCAAGGTCAAGGCGCGCGACGTGAGCGGCACCGCGATCATGTTGCTCCAGGCGCCCATCATCGGCGTCCTGCTCGCGGGCGTATTTGGCGGCCAAAAAGACGCCATTCCGTACTGGTGCCTCGGCGCGATGCAGGAGCTCGCGCAGAAATCCGGCAACGTGGGCAACGGCGCGACCGACATCCTGAAGAGCATGGCGGTCACGCCCGACAACGCGGCGTCCATGTTCTTCCTCGTGGTCTCGGCCGTCTGGTTCGGAACGAGCAACGCCGCGCGCGAGATCGTGAGCGAGGTCGCAGTCTACAAGCGCGAGCGCATGGTGAACCTGCGCTTGTTCAACTACGTCTTCTCGAAGTTCCTACTCCTGAGTCTCTTCTGCGTGGTTCAGTGCACGATGCTGCTCGCGATCGTCTTCTTCGCGCTCGGCTACAACGGCGGCATGCAGGCGTTCGGCATCGAGCTTCTGACCATGATCTGCACGGCGATGAACTCGGTCGCGATCGGACTCTTGCTGAGCACCGTCGTCTCGAGCAGCGAGGCGGCGATGGCGCTCACTCCCATCGCGCTGATCCCGCAAGTCGTGCTCGGCGGGCTGATGGTGCCGATGACGACGAATCCGATGCTGCGCATCCCGATGCTGCTGATGCCGGCGCGCTGGGGTTTTCAGGGCGTCATCGCGCAGGAACGGGCGGCGGTGGCCAATCACGTCGCTTGGGTGCTCGATCTCAAAAAGCCCGATTTGACCGCGCCCGACAATTTCGTGTTTCAGGGCAAATTCCACTGCGCCGAAGCTCAGCTCGCGAGCCTCGATTTCAACGGCGCCTGGGGCTTCACGAGTTATCAGCAGACGTGGCTGCCGCCCGTCGTGCTCGGCGTAATGATGGCGGTGACGTTGATCGCGATCCTCGTGCTCCTGAAGCGCCGCGACTCCGTGTAGCGGGGGCACTGACCCAAGCCGCGCCGCCCTCGCGTGTCTCTTGCTGACGGAGACATGTCCGGCGGCTCTGCGTGGCCCTCTAGGCGCTTCGGCCGCCGGCACTTCGCGGTCGTCGCCGCGCAGGGCGACGCTTACCCGCTCGACGACATCGCGCGTTGGCTCTCCGACGGCGAGCCGCCCGCGTGCGACAAGAATACGATCGTCGCCTACCGCGGCACGACCATTTGTGAGCGAGCTCAGGGACTCTCGCCGTAGTCGAAGCCAAGCGTGAACACCAGGCTCGCGGAAAAGCCGCCGACGTGCGTCGTGCCGTTCGTGCTGACGACCTCGCCCGCGTCGTTGATCTCTTGGAACGACCACTGCTTGTCTTTTTGGCCGAAGTCCTCGGTCAGAACGAGCCCTCCGCCGACACGCAGGCCGACCTTGTCGACGTGGGCGCGGTCGGAGACGCCGAGCAAGAGTGACAGCGCCGGACAATTGACGCTGTAGCCGCCCCCGCCGTAGCGCGCGTCAGTGTCCGTGTAGTGGCGCACACCGAAGCCGAGCGCCGCGTCGAAATCGACCCAATTGCTGTACGGTAGCCAGGCGCCGACGAAGCCGCCCGCGTGGGAGAAGGTGCCGCCCGTCGCGGTGGCGTCCGCGTGGTCGTAAAATCCGCCGGCCTCGAAGTAGCTCACGTGGCCGCGCAAGAGCGCGCCCGCGAACGCGAAGGCACCGCGCGCATCCGAGTGCGCCAGCATGCCGACGCCCACGCGGCCCTCGATGCCGACCGCCCAGCGCGGGTCCGTTTCGAAGCCGATTTCAGGCAGGCGATTGGGTTGCGGCAAGAAAGCGGCGTCGTCGGGAGGCGGGAGGCCGTCGAGTCCGCCGGGCGCAGCGAGCGGGGTCACGGGCGGCGGCGCTGGTGGTGTTTCGGGAGCGGGCGCGGGCGTCACCCGTGTCGGTGCAGTCGCGGGGGCCGGCGTCGTGCCCGGTGCGGGCGCAGCTGACGGCGCGCTCGATGCGGGCGGGGCAGGCGGTGCGGGAACACCGGCGCTCGGTGCCGTCGGCGCGCTCGGCGCGCTCGCAGAGGGAGCGGGCGCGGCCGCAGAGCCGGTGGGCGCCGATTCAACGGGGAACCCTGCCGTCGGCGGAGTTTGCGCCCCTGCCGAAGCAGCGAACGAGAGCACCAGAGCAAGAGCGAACCCGTGAACGAACGAGGGTGTCATTGGCAAGATGGCGTCTTCGAGAAACCGTAAGTGTGAGCCGCGCGTGGTTATGGCTCGGCTGCACGGCTCGTGAGCTCAGTTGGATAGACGCGGGACCTCGCCCGGACCATTGACGAAATCGGAAGGGAGCGCTAGAAAAAGTCGCTCGGGATACTCGTGACCACGCGCAAGCACGCCCACAAGCTTTGGATCGTCTGCCGTCCGGCAGGCGAGGGCGCGCAGTCACGCTAATCCGCTGATTGACGTTAGCCCTCACCGCCAGGCGGTCGAGGGCAGGCGTTGCCGGATCTTCCCTCCTCCTCCTGGCTCCCACGAGCCAGATGGCCTCTTCTTCCTCCTCTCATCCGCTCAGTCACTACTCCGAGTGGCTCGACCCACGGTTCAGGCAACTGCTCCTGTTCCAGATGGCGTTCGGCTACGCGTACGCGGCGCTGATTTTGGTGCCGAAGTTCGCGACGGTGAGCCTCGGCGCAGGCCCGCGTGAAGTCGGCGCCCTCGCCGCCTGTCCGACCATTTTCGCCATCCTTTTCGCACCGCTCTGCGGAGCCTGGCTCGACCGGGGCGCACACCGCGCCGCCATGATCGGCGGCGCCACGCTACTCGGCGCGAGCACGCTCGGCTTCGGCTACCTGAACACGGTCGGGCCGTTCGCGTACGCCCTGCGCGCGCTTCACGGAGTCGGCAATCTGCTGATCGTGAGCGGGTCGGCGGTGTTCGTGACGCGCCTCGTGCCAGCGGGGCACCACGGGCGCGCTTTCGGCACGGCGGGTGCGGCTTCGCTGATGATGAACGCCGTCGCCGCTTCGGCCACCGAGCACCTTGCCGACGCGTTCGGGTGGCCCATCGCGTACGAAGTCGCGGGCGGCGCGTGCGCATTTGCGCTCGGCGTGAGCCTCACGCAACCCGAGGTCGGCGCGCCCGTTCACGCCCCGCTTCCGGCCACGCTCGAGACGACCACCGCGCTGCGCTGGCGCGCGGGGTACGCGACCTTCGCCGCGGGCGCGGGGTTCGGCATGCTCGTCACCTTCACGCAGCCGTATGCCTTGTCGCTCGGCGCTTCGCACGTCGCGGCGCTGTTCGTCGGCTACACGCTGACGGCCCTCGCCGTGCGCCTCGGCCTCGGCAGCGCCGTCGACCGCTGGGGCCGGCGGCGTGCCGCGCGCATTGCCCTCACGGTTTATGCGCTGACGGTGCTCGTCGCCGCGGCGCTCCGTCCCGCAACGCTGTTCCCGCTCGGGCTCGGCTTCGGCTTCGCCCACGGCCTCGCGTGGCCGGCGCTCTGTGCCCTGTCGGTCGAAAATGCCCCCGCCGATCGCACCGGTTCGGCGCTCACGCGCACCCAGGCGTTCTTCGCCGCCGGGACGATGTCCGCCGTGTGGTGCGGTGGCCTCATCGCGGAGGCGTATGGCTACGCCGCGGCGTTCATCGCCGTCGGTTTGGTCGTGGCGAGCGGCGCGCTCGCGCTCGGAGGGGCGCAGCGTCGCCTCGAGTTGAGCGGTCTTTAGTCTAGCTCCTAGGCTACTTCAGCGGTCTTGGTTCGTTGTAGCCGGCCGCTGAAGACGTTGCAGAAAGTCAGAGCGTCTCTCGCATGTACGAGCGGCCCAACCGCCGGCCTCGCCGGTTTTTCGCGCTAGCGATTTGGCCGCTCACGCCGCTCGAGATCTGCTCTTCCAAGACCGCTCACCTTTAGGCCAAGCTCGGCGCGATCCGTTCGCGCACCTTGTCGAGCGCGACGCGCTCCTGCGCCGCCGTGTCGCGGTGGCGCAGCGTCACGGTTTGGTCCTCGAGCGTCTGGCCGTCGACCGTGACGCAGAAGGGCGTGCCGATTTCGTCCATGCGCGCGTAGCGCTTGCCGATCGACTGCTTGGCGTCGCACTCGCACATGAATTGCGTGCGAAGCTCCGTGTAGAGCTTCTCGGCGATCTCGGGCAGGCCGTCCCTGTTGACGAGCGGAAAAATGCCGAGCTTCACGGGCGCCACCTTGGGATCGAACTTCAGGTAGGTGGGGCTCGCGCGTGACGCGTCTTCCGCGTAACCCTCGCAAAGCAGCAGCAGCACGGCGCGCGTCAGGCCGGACGCGGGCTCGATCACGTTCGGGATGTAGCGGCTCCGCTTCTTGATTTCCTCGTCCGCCACGCCTTCGGCCTTGAGCCTCAGCTGGAGCTCCTGGTCGAAGTAGTCGAGCTTTTGGCCCGAGTGCTGCTGGTGCTGCGTGAGATCGAAGCTACCCCGGTGCGCGATGCCTTCGAGCTCGCCGTAGTCGGGCGCGGTGAACGGGTATCTGTACTCGATGTCCACCGTCATCTTCGAGTAGTGCGAAAGCTCGTCCTGGTCGTGATCGCGGAAGCGCAGGTTCGTGTCCGAGACGCCGAGCGAACGCCACCAGCGCATGCGCTCGGTCTTCCAGAACTCGAACCACGTCTTGGCTTCGTCGGGGTGGCAAAACCACTCCATCTCCATTTGTTCGAACTCGCGCGAGCGGAAGACGAAGTTGCGCGGCGTGACCTCGTTACGGAAGCTCTTGCCGATCTGAGCCACGCCGAACGGGATCTTCACGCGCGTGGTGTCGAGAACGTTCTTGTAGTTGAGGAAAATGCCCTGCGCCGTTTCGGGCCGCAGGTACACCTTGCTCGCATCGTCCTGCACGGCGCCGGCATGCGACTCGAACATCAGGTTGAACTGGCGCGGCTCGGTGAGATCGCCGCCACAGTTCGGGCACGGCACGACCGGCGGCTCGCTCGAGGACGGACGGGCCGCGGCGCGGAGCAGGGCCTCCACCGTATTCGTGACCGTGCGTCCGGCGAGCGGCTGCCCGTGTCCCTCCTGCACGCTCTTGCGCATGCTTTCGAGCGTGGCGGAAAAATTGCGCACCAGCGCCATGCCCGGCGCAAGCTTCTTGCCCTCCTTGCGCGACCAACGCAGGAGCGCCGCCGTGGTCGCGTCGCCTTCGGGAAATTCGGCGTCGAATTCGACCATGCCGTCGAGGCCGCTCGTGCCGAGGGCCGTGATGAACGATTTCACCCACTCGGCCTCGCGCAGCATCTCCGGCACGTGGTCGGAACGGAAGAGACGCTTGCACTGGCGGCAGGTGCTCATCGGGTCGGCGAAGCCACCGACGTGGCCGCTCGCGACCCACGTTTTCGGATGTTGGATGATCGCCGAGTCGAGGCCGACCATCTCGATCGGATGACCGTCGGGTCCGATCGGCGGACATTCGACCATCGACCGCCACCACGAGTCGCGGATGTTATTTTTCAGCAGCACGCCGAGCGGCCCGTAATCCCAGAAGCCGTTGATGCCGCCGTAGATCTCGCTCGCCGGGTAGATGAAGCCTCGTCGTTTGCAGAGCGAGACGATCTTGTCCATCACGGTAGCGTCAGACACGGGAGCACCTTCCTGGCCGGCGAACCGGCATGAAAACGGCGTCTATACCACGACCGAATCCCCCGCCCCGCTGCCGCGCCTACCAGCCGCCCTGATCCTTGTCTTCCCCGGCTTGTTCTTTCTTGTCCGTCCGGCGCTTGCGGGGGCGCTTCTCTTCTTTGCCCTCGTCGGCCGCGTGCTCCTCCGGGTCCTCGCCATGCTCTTCTTCGGCGGCTTTGTCGTCGGCGCTGTTCCGAGCGGCGGCCTTCGGCAGCGCGGGCGCCGCGGCCCCGGCCGGTTCCTCTTTTTCGACTTTCTTGTCGGGACACCCGGTCACGAGAAGTCCAAGGACGAGGCTCGCGAGCGAGAGGGTGGCGGTGCGCTGCATGCGTGGTCTCCGCGCGTAGCGTACACGACGCGCCCTGGAGTGAGAAATGCCACGCCCTCGGCATCGCCGAGACCCCGTTCGCGGCGAGACGCGCGGGGGCGCCGCGGCGACGACGCGCGGCGCGCAATGCGTGCGCCGGCCCAGGCGGAAATTTCTTTGCTATTTGACGGGTTCGACGGTGCGGTGCACGCTCTGGGTACTTTTAAACCGGACGCATCGTGAAGGCTCTCACCGCACGCTCGCTTGGCCTCTGCGCGCTCTGGGCCGTGGCGTGTACGAACACCCCGGCGACGATGCCACCGGACATGGCGCACGCGGGAAGCGGCGGGAGCGCGGGAACGGCCGGCATGAGCGGGAGCGGAGGCTCGGGCGGCGCACCGGTCTGCACGAGCCCGTCGCCCGGCGTCGCGCCGCTGCGCTTGCTCACGCACGTGCAGTACGACAACACCGTCGCCGATCTGCTCGGAGACACGACGCGCCCTTCGCAGCAGTTTCCCGCAGAAAACGACGTCGTCGGCTTCAGCAACAACGTCGCTGCCAACCAGGCGAACCCCCGTCTCGTCGAAGCGTACCAAACGGCCGCCGAGTCACTCGCCGCGACAGCCGTGGCGACGCGTCTAGGCACCATCGCCCCCTGCGCCGCCGGCACCGACAACGCGACGTGCGGCAGCACTTTCATCCAAACCTTCGGCGCCAAAGTCTTCCGCCGCGCGCTCACCGACGGCGAAGCCGGCATCTTCAACACGCTCTTCAACGCGACGCTCCCCCAAGGTTATCCGAAGGCCGTCGAGCTCACGCTGCGAGCCATGCTGCAATCGCCGCAGTTTCTCTACCGCGTCGACGCGGTGCATGCCCCGACGACCGAGACCGGCGCCATCGCGCTCGGCCCGAGCGAGCTCGCGTCGCGGCTCTCTTACTTCCTCACGAACACGACCCCGGACGACACGTTGCTCGCCGCGGCAGCGAGCAACCAGCTCGCGACGACCGCCCAAGTCGAAGCGCAAGCACGCCGCCTGCTCGAGACGCCGCGCGCCCGTCAAATGGCGCAAGACTTCCTCGGTCAATGGCTCGGCCTCGCGCGGCTCGACGGCGCCGCGCGCCAAGCCAACGACGAGAATTTCGGCGCGACGGAGCTCGTACCGGATTGGAAGGCGTCCCTCACGTCGTTCCTCGACGACGCGATCTGGAACGGCGGCACGGTGAACGGCCTTTACACCTCGCCCAAGCTCTTCTTGAGCAGCAAGCTCGCGACTCTTTACGGCCTGAGCGCGACGGACGCGAGCACGCCGGTGAGCGTGCCCACCCAGCGCAGCGGCCTCTTGACGCAACCGGCGCTGATGGCGCTCTTGGCGCACGCCGATCAGTCCGCGCCGGTGCTCCGCGGCGTCTTCGTGCTGCAGCAGCTGCTTTGCCTCGACGTTCAGCCGCCACCGCCGAACGTCGCCGCCGTACCGCCCGAGGTCGACCAGACGGCCACGACGCGCGAGCGTTTCGCTCAGCACACCAAAGACCCGAACTGCGCCGGGTGCCACGTCGTGCTCGACGGCATCGGCTTCGGCTTCGAGCGCTTCGATCAGCTCGGTCGTTACCGGCAGACCGAAAACAACCTGCCGGTCGATGACTCGGGTGAGGTCTTGGACACCGGCGACACGACGCTCGACGGGACGTTCAGCGGCGCGCTCGAGCTCTCGCAGAAGCTCGCGAACAGTCCGCTCGCGCGCGATTGCATCGCGACGCAGTGGTACCGCTACGCGATGGGCCGCGTGGAAGACACGACGGATCAGTGCAGCCTGAGCGACGTGAAGTCGCGCTTCACGTCGAGCAACGGCTCCTTCCGCGAGCTCTTGGTCGGGATCACGCTGAGCGACGCGTTCCGCTACCGGCCCGCGCTGGAGAACCCATGAGAGGACGGCGCTTCGACCGCAGAATCTTCCTCCGCGCGGCGTCCGGTCTCGCCGTTGCGCTGCCGCTCTTGCCGTCGCTCCGCGCGCGTGGCCAGGCCGCCGATCCCATCCGCCGCTTCGTCACGTTCTACACGCCGAACGGCCAGATCCACAGCGCGTGGTGGCCCACGGCCAGCAGCGGGACGAGCTTCACGCTGAACGACATCCATCAGCCGCTCGCAGCGCACCAGAGCAGGATGACGCTGCTCAAAAACGTCGATTTGCAGTCGGCGGGCGCTGGACCCGGCGGCCCGCATCAGCGCGGTATCGGCACGCTCTTCACGGGCCAATACCTGCAGGAGGGCGACTTCGTCGACGGCTGCGGTTCGACGGCGGGCTGGGCCGACGGCATCAGCGTGGATCAGGTGATCGCGGGTCAAATCGGCCTGAATACACCGCACGCGAGCCTCGAGCTCGGCGTGCGCGCCACTGAAAATGACGTGCAGGGCCGCATCGCCTATTCGGGTGCGGGCGCGCCGCTGCCGCCCATGCTCCAGCCGCTCGACGTTTATAACCGCATCTTCAAGGACCTCGTCACGCCCGATCAGTCGGGCACGATGCCTAGCGATCCGATGCTCGCCGAACGTCGCAGCGTCCTCGACGCCGTGGGCAGCCAGATCGCCGAGCTCGAAAAGCGCGTTTCCTCGGACGACAAACAGCGGCTCGACGCGCACCTCACGCTCGTCCGCGACGTCGAACACCGCCTGAGCCAGACGTCCATCGCTTGTACGAAGCCCGCGCAGCCGAGCACGCTCGATCCGACGAGCGAAACCGACATGCCGACCATCGCCGAGCTCGAGATCGACCTGCTCTCGATCGCGTTCGCATGCGATCTCGCTCGAGTCGCAAGCTTCGAGGTTTCGACGGGACTCAACCGTATCCGTTATCCGTGGCTCAACAGCATGGGCGAAGGCCATCCACTCTCGCACATGTCGCCGGACGACCCGGACGCGCACAGCGAGCTCGTGGCGCGCGCGCAATGGCACTCCGGGCTCATCGCGCGCCTTTACGACAACCTCGCTAGCGTCACCGAGGGCGACACGACGATCGCCGACAGTACCCTGCTCATGTGGTCGACCGAGGTCTCGGAGGGCAACGTCCACTCCCACACCAACATGCCCATCCTGCTCATGGGCGGCGGCTGGCATTTCCAGACCGGGCGCTACGTCGATTGCGCCGAGGGCGGCAAGAATCCGTCGCACTGCGACCTGCTCGTGACGCTCCAGAACGCGATGGGCGTCTCTGCCACGACCTTCGGCCGCAAAGAATACTGCACCGGGCCGCTCAAGGCCCTCACCTGAGGCGAGCTCGCCTCGACGTTACGAGTGCTGACGCGACTGCTGCGGTCGGGCGGCGCGGGCGCGCTCGCGGCGGGGACGGATCTCGCAACGCTCACCCTGCTCGTGCAAGTCGCCGCGGTCCCGCCGCGCGCCGCGAGCGTGCCGGCGCTCGCCCTCGGCGCGATCGTGATGTTCTTCGGACAGAAGTACCTCGCGTTTCAGAGCGGCGGCAAACCGAGCCTGCGCGAGCTCGGGCTGTTCGCGCTCGTGCAGCTCGGCGGCTTCGCGCTCACGGCGTTGCTCTTCGATCTGCTGCTACGACTCGTGCCTCTGGCGGCGGCGCACTACGTCGTGAGTCGTCTGATCGTCACGAACGTGGTCTGGCTCGCATACAGCTTCCCGCTCTGGCATTTCGTGTTTCGTAAGCCGAGCTCCGCGCTCTGACGGACCTCGCGGGTGATCACTGGCACGACTCCTGCTCAGGCCGGAAACATGTGGTCCGAGTCGCGTTTTTTACGAAGACGCGTAGAACCCGCCCGGCAAATCTCGGCCGTGCCGGTGGCGCCATCCTGGGACAATGCGGGCGTTTTTCCCCGAATCCGGGGTCGAGACCGACGGCGAGATGCGGGTCGAATGGACAGAAGAGTGCAGCGTCCTTACGTTGAGGCAAAATGGGAAACAGCGTAGTCCCGGGTCCCCCGAACCAGCCGCAGAAGACACCGCCCCCCGCGCGCTCCGGCTGGTACGCGTGGGTGCTCTTGGCGGGCCTGCTCGTCGCTTCGTGGAGTCTCACGAACTACTTCGGCACGGGCGGCGGTGAGCCGCAGCTCTCGTACTCCGCGTTCTACAAGGACATCGACGCTCAGACCATCGAGCACGTCGTCATCAAGGGGCAAACGGTCACCGGCACCTTCAAGCAACCGACGACCGTGAACGGCCGGCAGACGCGCGCGTTTCGCACCGTGCTCCCAGCGCAGGAAGATCGGGACCTCCTGCCGCTACTTCGCAACAAAGGCGTGGTCGTCGAAGTACGCAGCGAGGAGCAGCCGGCGATTTTTCAGATCGCCCTCTCGTTTCTACCGCTCTTGCTCATCAGCGCTGTGTGGATTTGGCTCTCGCGTCGCGCCACGAACATGATGGGCCCCGGCGGTCCGCTCGCGATGATGCGCGGCCGTTCGCGTCGTTTCGAAAAAGAGAGCGAAGTGCCCGTCCGTTTCGACGACGTCGCGGGCCTGCAGTCGGCCAAGCGCGATTTGCAGGAGATCGTGCAATTTTTGAAGGAGCCGCAGCGCTTCCGTAAGCTCGGCGGCAAGGTGCCGCGGGGGGTGTTGCTCGTGGGGCCGCCCGGCACGGGTAAGACGCTGCTCGCGCGTGCCGTCGCGGGCGAAGCCGGCGTACCGTTCTTCTCCATCAACGGTTCCGAATTCATCGAGCTCTTCGTGGGCGTCGGCGCGTCGCGCGTGCGCGAGCTGTTCGAGGAGACCAAGAAGGTCGCCCCCGCCATCGTGTTCATCGACGAGATCGACGCCGTCGGCCGCTCGCGCGGCTCGGGTCTCGGCGGCGGTCACGACGAGCGCGAGCAGACCTTGAACCAGCTGCTCTCGGAGATGGACGGTTTCTCGCGCAACGATCTCACGATCGTGCTCGCGGCGACCAACCGGCCCGACGTGCTCGATCCCGCGCTGCTCCGTCCGGGACGCTTCGACCGGCGCGTGATCATCGACCGTCCCGAGCTCGCGGCCCGGCGCGCGATCCTCGACGTGCACACCCGCGGCAAGCCCCTGGACCAAGACCTCGATCTCGACGAAATCGCGGGCAATACGCCCGGTTTCTCGGGCGCCGATCTCGCCAACCTCGCGAACGAGGCCGCGCTCAACGCCACGCGCCGCGGCGCCGAAACCATCAGCATGGCCGACTTCCTGTCGGCCTACGACAAGATCGTGCTCGGTGATCCGCGCGAGACCAAGCTCGACCCGGCGGAGAAGCGCCGCATCGCCGTGCACGAAGCCGGTCACGCCGTCGTCGCCCATTTCTCGCCGAACGCCGAACCGCCGCAGCGCGTCAGCATCATTCCGCGCGGCATGGCGCTCGGCGTGACGCAGCAGAGCCCGGGCGGCGATCGTCACATCTACACCGAGCCGCAGCTCGCCGATAACCTCCGCGTCATGCTGGGCGGACACTCCGCCGAACGCGTCGTCCTCGGCGACACGTCCTCCGGCGCCGAAAACGACTTGAAGCGCGCGAGCGAGCTCGCCTTCAAGATGGTCGCGCACTGGGGCATGAGCGAAAAGATCGGCCCCGTCTACCACGAGCATCGCACCGAACACCCGTTCCTCGGGCAAATGCTCGCGACCGAGGGCGCGACGAGCGACGCGACCGTTCACATGATCGAAAGCGAGACGCGCCGCATCTTGAGCGAAGCGCGAGAAGCCGCGCTCAAGGTCGTGCGCGATCATCGCGACGCGCTCGACCGGCTCGTGGCCGTACTGCTCGATCGCGAGACGATCGAGAAGGACGAGCTCGGCCGTTTGCTCGGACCGGGAGCGATCCGGACGCGGTACGAAGAGGCGCCCGCGCTCCACTGACGCCAGCGATCCGCGCGCGCTGGCTCGCGCTGAAGCCCGCCGCCCGGCTCGGTCGATTTGTCGACCGAGCCGCCTCGGGCCGGCCATAGACCGGCAGATGTCAGCGTCATGCGTACGCGCGGCTTCCGCGCTCGGTCTCGCCCTACTCGCGTTCGAGCTCGGCGCCTGCGTGAAGAAAACCGATCCGGTCGTCCCCGATCCGAACAGCGTCGAGGCGCGCTCGTGCCCCTCCCCGAGCGCCGTGATCTCCGACTGCGAATCGCAGAACAAGACGAACTTCGTCGAGGGACGCGGCGGGTATTGGTACACGTTCCTCGACACGAAGGACAACGGCGGTTCGGAGATTTGGCCCACGTCGGGCGCCCTCGGCGGCACTTTCGAGATGAGCCCCGACGGCGCGGTCGGCACGCCGCATCAAGCGCGCATGAAGGGGAAGATCGGCGGCGGCGACATCGTCTACGCCGGCATGGGCCTAAACTTCGTCGATCCGAAGGGCGCCTACGACGCGAGCCGTTACGGCGGCATCTCCTTTTGGGCCAAGAAGAACCCTGGTTCGACCGCGCACGTGCGGCTCAAGCTCCCCGACGCGCAAACCGATCCGGACGGCAAGCTCTGCAAGCAGTGCTTCAACGATCACGGCATGGACCTCGTGCTCTACGACGAGTGGACGCTCTACACCGTGCCGTTCAAATCGATGCGGCAGGAGGATTGGGGCCCGAAAGACAACGGCATCGATCCGTCGAGGATCTACGGCATTCAGTTTCAGGTGAGCGAGAAGGGCGCGCCGTTCGACATTTCGGTGGACGAGCTCAAGTTCACGGGCTGCCACTGAACGCTCCCGCGCGGACCTTTTTCGTCCGCGCCCGGCGCTTGAAACTTCGACCGCCGCAATGCCCGGCGTAGGATGGCGGAGCTCCCATGAAGCGGCTCCGTCTGCCACGCCTGCGAACGCTCGTTGCGGCGCTCGTGCTCGGCGGGCTCACGGCGGTCGCCGCCTCGCGCCGCGAGTCCACGGCGCGTGCTCGCTCCGAGCGGCACGCCGAGCACCGCACGCATCCCGCCCCGAACCATCGCGAGCACGCGCGACACCCGCTTTCGGCCGGTTCGCCCTGGGCCAGCCCCGCCGCTTGCGAAAACGCGCTCGCACGCGGCGGTGCCGAGCGCCCGGCGGGCGTGGCGCGCGTCGGCGCCTGGAATCTGCACTGGTTTCCCGATGGGCGGCCCGGCGAGGCTGCGCCCGGCTACGGCGCGGACATCGCCTGGCTCGCCTGCGCGATCGCCTGGATGAAGCTCGACGTGCTCGCCGTCGAAGAAATCAAACGCCCGCCCCGCGGTCCGGCGGGCCTCGACGAGCTCACGCACCGGCTCGACGCGCTCACGGGCGGCGACTGGCGGAGCCTGCTCGACGACTGCCCGCACGCTTCGGGACAGCACGTCGGGCTCCTCTACGACGGCAAGCGCGCGAGGCTCCGCAGCCACACCGTCGTGGGGGCGCTCAATCCGCTCGGCGAGCCGTGCCGCGACCAGCTGCGGCCCGGCCTCGCCGGCTACTTCGCGTTCCCCGGCGGGCTGGATCTCAGCATCGTCGCGGCACACTTGAAGAGCGGCACGGACGAGCGCGGCCTCGACGACCGGGCGCGCTCGTTCGCAGCGTTCGGCGCCGCCGCCGCCGGCGAGAGCGCGCGAACGAGTGATCGCGACGTGCTCTTCATCGGTGACCTGAACACGATGGGCTGCGAGACGTGCGTCCCCGAGATCACGCCCACGGCCGAGCTCGCGCGCGAGGACGCCGTGTTCGCCGCGGTGGGGACGCTGGCGCGCGTCTCGACCGAGCCCGCCTGCTCGCACCATTACGGCGGTCGCAGCGTTCTCCTCGACTGGGCCGTGAAGGCCGATCTCGCCGAGCTGCCGAGCGGCCGGCACATCACCGTCTCGGGGCCGTGCGGCGAGCTCGGCTGCGACGCGCTCGGCAGCGATCTTCCCGCCCAACGCTACCTGAGCGACCACTGCCCGATTTGGCTCGATCTGGACGACGCGGACCGAGATTAGCCGTCCAGCCCTTGGTTTCTCGCCCGTGCAACTCGTCCGCGGCCTCGGCTACGCTCCCGCGCATGCCCGGCCACTTCTTGGTCAAGAGCGAGCCCTACAAGTACGCGTTCGACAAGCTCGTCGCCGACAAACGCGCGACCTGGGACGGCGTCCGTAACTTCGAGGCGCGCAACAACCTGCGCGCCATGAAGGCGGGTGATCTCTTGCTTTATTACCACTCGAACGAAGGCAAAGAGATCGTCGGCGTCGCCAAGGTCGTGCGCGAGGCCTACCCCGATCCGACCGCCGAAGACGGCGACTGGTCGGTGGTCGACATCGCGCCCGTCAAAGCGCTCACCACGCCCGTGTCGCTCGCGACGATCCGCGAGGACAAGAAGCTCGCGGACATGCAGCTGCTGCGTCGCTCGCGCTTGTCGGTCGTCCCGGTCACGCCGGCCGAGTTCAAGCGCGTGCTCGAGCTCGGCAAGACCAAGCTCTGAGCCCTGCCCCAACCTAGGCGCCGGCGCTGCCCTCGGCTTTCACCTCGCGGTGATCCTTGATCTCGATCAGCGTCGAGAGCGCTTCGATCTCGCGCTTGGTCTGGATCTCGCGCTGGCGCAGGCTCTTGAGATCCGCCTCCACTTTGCGCACTTGAGCTTCCGTCTCACGCAGCGCGTCGCGGAGTCGGTCGCGTTCACTCTTCAGAAGCTCGCTGTCGATAGGCACCATCAATTCCTTTCAACCGACCTCCGGGCGGCTCGGGCCCCGGAACACCACTCGAACGACGCCGGGACTACACCAAACTCCAAATAGGACGGCAAGCCGATCGCGCCCGGGCCTAGGACGCAGGCAAGAGCGCGCCGCCCGGCCCGACGACGTACGAGCGGCGGGTGGTCCGACGGCTCGCGCCGCGGGCGCTGCCCGTGAGGTAATCGAGGGCCGTGCGCTGGTTCGGAGCGGGCCGGCTTTCGACCCGCTCGAGGGCCGTACCGCGAGGTAACGACAACGTGACACGCGTTCGCCACACGACGCGGCTGCCCCGCTCGAGAGGCTCGCTCTGTGCGGCGGGGTGACTCCGCGCACGCACCCAGCCGTCGTTGTGCTGCACGAGCCAAGTCACCATGACCGCTCCGCCTGGAGCGACCGACTCCTCTTCCACGAGCTCCACGCGCTCGCTGGGGCCGGGCGGCGCCGTCACTTGGCGTAGTCGCCGCTCGAGGGGGGCGGCACGACTGCGTCGGGGTCCGTCGCGGGCGCTTGGTTCACGCGCGCGGCGATGCCGTGTTTTTCGCCGTCCGCCGGGTGCTCGAAGCGCGGCGTCGTGTCGACGCGGCAGCCGGGGCCGAAGCCGGTCGCGTCGATTTCGAGCTCGGTGTCGCCCGTGTGCTCCTTACCGTCCTTGTCGATGCGCGTGACCTCGAGCCGCACGCTGCGATGACCCGCCCGAGCCGGCGAGCAGTACGCGAGTAAGTAGAATTTCGCGTGCAAGGCCGCGACGCGCGAGCCCGCTTCTTCGAAAGCGATCGGGAGCGTGTCGGCACTTTGCGCGTGAACCACACCGCCGCGCGCGAAGCCGAGGTACGGCGTGTCCTCGCCGAGACCGACGGCGAGCACGTCGTGTTTCGTCGCGTCGAGCGCCTCGTCGAGCTTGGACGCGTCGGTGCGTCCCGCGAGATCGGCGCCGCGCGCGAACACGACCAGCGTCTCGACGTGGATCGGCTTTTTGTCGTTTTGTACGTCCCGATCGAGCTCGGCGAGCCCCGCGACGATAGCTCCGTTCAGATCGCGCGACGCATCGCGGCTCGTGAGCTTCGTGAGCGGGGCGGCGCTCGGTGTTTGCGTGCCGCGAGCGTAGTCGCCCACCGCTTTGAGCCCGGGACTACCGTCGAAGGCGCGCACCGACACCGCGACCGAGGGCGTGAGCTTGCGCACGAAAGCCTCGACGGCCGCGACGTAGTCGTCACGCTGGGCCGCGTTCGGATTGCCGCTCAAATCGACGAGCAAGAGCACCCGCTCGGCGGTCACGGTCTCACGCGGCAACAGCGTCCGCTCGATGAGCTGCGGCGAGAGCTCTTGGCCGTCCTCGTAGATGCGGAAGCTCTTCGCCTCGAGCTCGGTGACCGGCTCGCCGTGATCGGTGACGCTCACGAATACCGCGACGTTCGACGGTTTCTGCTCGCTGTGTTCGACCGTCTCGACGCGCACCCCACCGAACGCGCCGCAGCCGGCGCCGAAAAACAGCGCCACGACGGCGGCAACGCCACGCGGGACTCGCGCTCCGGAGCGACGAAATGTCGGCATGGTCACTCCCATACGGTGCGTCCGGTGCGCGCTGCGTCGAGCATGTCCGTCATGCGGTAGGAAAGCTCGCGCGGGAGCTCGGACTCGGCAAACGCGCGCACTTCCAAGATCTCGAGCGGATTTTGCGCTTTGGCCAGCGTCAAATCCATGCGCGCTTCGACGACGATGGTGACGGCGTGAAACCGCGCGTCGCGCTCGGGATCCGAATACACGCCGATCAGCCGTCCGAGCTCGAGCAGTGTCCCGCCGGTCTCCTCGGTGAGCTCGCGGGCAAGCGCCGTGCGGAGCGTCTCGCCCCATTCGAGCGTGCCGCCCGGCAGGGCCCAACCGCCCGTATCGCTACGGCGCACGAGCACGTAGCGGCCGTCCACCGTCCGCGCGGCCGCACAGATGCCTACGACGGGTCGCCGTAGGACGTGCCGCGCGACTTCTTTCGTCAAGCGAAACAGGGCAAGCGGAATTCTCACGGAACCGAGCATGCCGCGTTCTCGAGCGCCTGTCGCGTTTCCCTCGACGCACGCAGCAACGCACGGGCCGCCTCGTCCGCGGCCATGCTATGCGGTCGGGTCTCACGCACCGGCGCGCGCGCGCCGCTC
Organism: Polyangiaceae bacterium; assembly: GCA_025936115.1. Taxonomy (GTDB): domain Bacteria; phylum Myxococcota_A; class Polyangia; order Polyangiales; family Polyangiaceae; genus PMG-095. The sequence continues at coordinate 56,963 of JAICTZ010000012.1, read as the reverse complement.
CTCGAAGAATGCGCGGTTTGTCGCTGATCATGTCGCTCGGGCTCGCGGCGTGCGCGCGTGCCGAACCGCCCGGCGCCGAGACACAGCCGCGCACGGTCACCGTGAGCGTCGCGCAGGCCGCGGCGCGGGACGAACATCCGACGGCCACCCCGCATACCACCGAGCCGGGCTCGCTCGAGGACAACCTTCCGTTTGCCCCCACGGGCGAGCGTGCGGCGAGCATCGCGTGGCGCACGTGGATTTATACGGACGTGGGGCCCAAGCGCTCGCGCTACGGCTACTTGCGTGCCGGCGCCGTGGTCGACGTGCGCGGGCCGCCGATCAAAAACGACGGCTGCGAAGGCGGCTGGTACCGCGTGAATCCCCGCGGCTTCGTCTGTCTCGGCCTGGGCGCCACGCTCGACCTCGAAAATCCCGTCGCCGTCGCATCGGCCAAGCGCGCGGTGCGCGGTGATCATTTTCCGTACGCCTACGCGCTCTCGGCCGATCCGGCGCCGCTCCTCTACTTTCGGCTCCCGTCAGCGCGTGAGATGCGCGAATCCGAACAAACGGACGTGGCCGGCCGCGGCGCGATTCTGAAGGAGAAGCTCAAGAATCTCGGTGTCGAGGCGCTCTTTGCCGGCGGCGAACCCCCGCCGTTTCTCGCGCACGGCGAAAAGCTCAAAAAGCCGTTCGGCGTGAAGCAACCGCTACGCTTCGCGTATCACGCGGGCAACGCGAGCGTCGACAGCGGCTTCGCTATTTCGCAAACGTTCGATTGGGAGGGGCGGCGCTTCGGACTCACGACCGAGCTAGATATCATCGCGCTCGACCGCACCAAGCCCGTCGTGCCGAGCAGCTTCCACGGTATCGCGCTCGCGGAGGGCGAGGACCTGCCGGTCGGCTTTTCGATGCCGCGCTACGCGCAGCGTTACGCGCTGCACGCGGACGGGCGTCTCTATCCGTCGGCGGCGCTCGGCTACCGCGAGGCGGTGGCGCTCACGGGCAAAAAGCGGCCGGGCGGCGTGCTCGAAGCGCGTGACGGCTCGTTCGTGCCCGAATCGGCGCTGCGCGTGATCGAGCCGCGCACCACGTTCCCGAGCTTCGCGACGGGCGATCGCAAGTGGGTCGACGTGTCGATCAAACAGCAAGCCCTGGTCGCCTACGTGGGGCGGCGCGCCGTGTACGTGACGCTCGTCAGCACGGGGCGCGACGGCCTGATGGATCCGGAGACCACGAACTCGACCGTGCGCGGGACGTTCATGATCTACCAAAAAGACGTGAGCTCGACGATGGACGGCGACGAGGATCGCTCCGACTCTTTCAACCTGCACGACGTGCCCTTCGTGCAGTATTTCCACAAAGGGTACGCCCTCCACGGCACCTACTGGCACGACGAGTTCGGCAAGGTGCGCAGTCACGGCTGCGTGAACCTCGCGCCCGCCGACGCCGCCTGGCTCTTCGAATGGACCGATCCCGAAGTGCCGCCCGCTTGGCACAGCGTCATCAACAAGGACCGAGGTACGGTGGTGTATGTGAGGCCCTGACACCCAGAAAGCGACCGCGAATTAGGCTGATCCCGCTATGCTGCCGCCATGCCGGGACCGTTCGATCTCACCGATCTCTTGAAGCGCGCCCTTCAGGTTGGCGCCAAAGAAGTCCGCGTCGCGCCCGGGCGGCGCACGGTCGTTTCGCTGCCGCAAGGAGACAGCGAGGTGCGCGGCGATAGCTGGACGGCCGACGGCATCGAGCAGTTGATTGCACCCATCCTGACGCCCGCCGTGCGGCGCATGCTGGGACTCGGCGTCGCCGAGTGGGACTTCGAGCTCGAGGGACGCGGCACCGTCCGCGCGCGCGCCGAGGTCAAGGCGGGCGTCCCGCACGTGACGTTCGGCCTCGAGCGCGCTCAGACCACGGGCGGAAGCGCTCAGGCGGAGCCGCGCGTCATGCCGCCCCAGCGCCCGGCACCGCCGGAGCCGCGCATGCCGGAAGCGCGCACGCCGGAAGCGCGTCTGCCGGAGCCGCCGCTCGTCGAACGTGGACCCATGAACTCCGGTGCGATCCCGCTCGCCGAGGAGCCGCGCAGCGCGAGCACGTCGTCGCCGCGGCCGAGCGTCGACGACGCGAGCACGCCGACGGCTGCGATCGATCGCCTGCTCGGGCTCATGCTCGAAAGAAAGGCGTCGGATTTGCACGTCTCGACGACGTCGCCGCCACTCCTGCGCGTCGACGGCGAGATGGTGCAGATCGCCGGCGAGAGCGCGTTTTCGAACGAGAGCATGCAGCGCTTGCTGATGCCCATCGTGCCCGAGCGAAATCGCGAGGAATTCGAGCGTACGCACGACGCCGATTTCGCGTACGAGCTGCCGGGACGGGCGCGCTTTCGCGTGAACATCTTCGTCGATCTGCGGGGCATGGGCGCGGTTTTCCGCGTGATCCCGAGCAAAATCCTGACGGTCGACGACCTCGGCTTGCCGAAGGATTTGCTCACGCTCTGTCACTTACCGAAAGGACTCGTGCTCGTGACCGGTCCCACGGGCTCGGGCAAATCGACGACGCTCGCGGCGCTCATCGATTACATCAACCGCACGCGCAGCGCCCACGTCATCACGATCGAAGATCCGATCGAGTTCGTCCACCCGAACAAGAAGTGCCTCATCAACCAGCGCCAAGTGGGCGAACACACCGACTCATTCAAACGCGCCCTGCGCGCCGCGCTGCGCGAGGATCCCGACATCGTGCTACTCGGCGAAATGCGCGATCTCGAGACCGTCTCGATCGCCATCGAAACGGCCGAGACAGGCCACCTCGTCTTCGGCACCCTGCACACCTCGTCCGCCCCCTCCACCATCGATCGCATCATCGATCAGTACCCGCCCGAGCAGCAAAATCAGATCCGCGTCATGCTCTCGAGCAGCCTAAAAGGCGTGATTTCGCAGATGCTGTGCAAGAAGGTCGGCGGCGGTCGCGTGGCCGCGCTCGAAGTCATGTTCGCCGTCCCGGCCATCGCGAACCTGATCCGTGAGTCGAAGATCTTCCAAATTCCGTCGATCATGCAGACCGGGCGCAAACTCGGGATGGCGCTCATGAACGACTCGCTGCTCAAGCTGGTCAAAGACGGCGTCGTCAGCGCCGAGGAAGCCCTCTCGAAGAGCTACGACCGTGCGACGCTGACGACGGTCTTGCAGCAAGCGGGCGTGAGCGTACCGAACCTCGGGTGAGCGGCGCTGCGTCGCCGCATAATCAGTCGCCGTAACGCGGAAGTCGGCCGCGGAACGTGCGCGCGCATGAACGCGCGTGTTCAGAGCGCTGGGCGTCGCGAATGCGGGTGTCTAGAGACGCAGACAGCTTTGTCCGCTTTTTGTGAAGTAGATCACACGTAGAGGGTGGTCGCGGCGTGGCACATCCGTTGCTGAAGAGTCGTTCCAGTGAGTCCGAGACTCACAGAATCGCGCCGATCGGCGTGGAAGGTCGGAACGATGAGTCTAAATCAGCTGGCCGGTGACGGTGAGGATTGCAAACGAGTGGTGAACGCGCTCGCTCGAGCGGCGCTTGCCAGTCAAGAGCAGTGCGCGAGCGACGAGTCACTCGCTCTCTTGTGGGACGAGCTGACGCACGGCACGTGGGTGGTCGTCGAACACTTCAATCACGACGGCCGCTGCTGCGCCGTCCTGCGCCCACGCCTGGAGGCCTCGCGGCGCGCCTCCGACGCGCGGAATATCGAGATCTTGCGACGAATCCTGCGCGGCGAACAACAGAAGGTCATCGCGCTCGAGCTCGACCTCTCTGCGTCAAGCGTCGCCGTGAGTGCGATGCAAGGAGCACGTGCCATGGGTCTACTGTGTCAGGTACGCCGTATCCCGGCGGTCGTCTTCATGGCCGCCCACGCGCAGGAGCTCCATCAGACGGTGAACGCCCGCTGGTCGTCGCTCGTGTGGGAGGGTGTCGAGCACCGGGTGGTCAGCGCCGAACGACCGGCCGCGGCAGCCGTGGGCCAGCTCTCACGAGCCGAGCGTCACATCGCCGACCTACTGCTCGACCGCCTCTCGAACGCGGAGATCGCGCAAGTTCGCCGAACCTCCATTCGAACCGTCGCCAATCAGCTCGCGAGCGTCCAGGTCAAGCTTCGGGCGCGCGGGCGCATGGAGGTGCTCTCGCGCCTGATCGCGGCAAGCGCCTGCGACCGAGCCCGCATGCCGCCTGCGGCTTGAGCGTTCGCGGAGCCGCCCGGCGGCGAAACGCCCGGCTGCAGCCAGTGCCCAATTCGCTGGAGGGTGTCCAGCCAGCTCGACGCCGAGCTGTCCAACTGGCTGGATATTCGCGGAACCCCAAGCCTGGCGAGGCGACACGACCGCGCCGGATTAACTAGGCTAGGATGCCGCGACCGATGCCGAGCATCTTGGTCGCCGATCCGCTTGCCGAGCGCGCGTCCGAGCTTGCCGAGATGGCAAGCCGGGCCGGGCACCGGGTGCGTCGCGTCCCGAGTGCGACGGACGCGCTCGCCGCCCTCGACACGGAAATCTTCGAGGTCGTGGTCACCAGCGACCAGCTCACCGACTCCAGCGGTGCGGCGCTCGTGGCGCGCGTGATGGAGCGTTGGCCCGGACTGCCGGTCGTGGTGCTCGTCCCCCCGGACGACCCACGCGCACAAGACGAGCTGTTACGCGCCGGTGCCACGGACGTGCTCACACCGCCGCTCGTCGCTGAAGGGGTGAACTTCGTCCTAACTAAGGCGATTTCGGCCGGTGCCGCCAGCGCCGCCAAGCCGCCGCGGCTTCCCGCGCCGAACACAGCGCTGCTCGGCGAGGCCGACAGCATGAGGACCCTACGGGACCTCTTGCGCCGTGCCGCGAACGGGACCGTCACGGCGCTGATTCGGGGCGAGACGGGCACCGGCAAAGAGCTGGCCGCACGGGCCCTGCACGCTTTGAGTCCCCGTCACCTGAAACCCTTCGTAAAAATCGACTGCGCTTCCTTGCCGGACACGCTGCTCGAAAGCGAGCTGTTCGGCTACGAACGCGGCGCTTTCACCGGGGCCGTGGGAGCCAAACCGGGGCGCGTCGAGCTCGCCGACGGCGGCACCCTGTTTCTCGACGAGATCGGCGAAATTTCATTGAGCTTGCAGGCCAAACTCCTGCGCTTACTGCAGGATCGTGAGTTCGAGCGGCTCGGCAGCCGGCGCTCGCAGCGAATCGACGTGCGCTTCGTGCTCGCGACGCATCGCGATCTCGAGGCCATGCTGGAAAACGGCACGTTTCGGCTCGATCTGTTTCACCGCATCAACGGAGTAGCCTTGTGGCTGCCTCCCTTGCGCGCGCGTCGCGACGACGTCGAGCTGCTCGCGCGTGAGTTCACGCGCCGGTTCGGCTTAGCCAACGGCAAGCCCAACATCGAGCTTTCCGCCGGCGCCCTGCGGGCGTTGCGCTCGCAGCGCTGGCCCGGCAATGTTCGCCAGCTCGAAAATTTCATCGAACGGCTCGTCGTGCTGTCGGACGGGGACGCGATCGAGGCGACCGACGTGGAACGAGAATTCGTGCAAAAGCCCGAATTTTTGACACAAAAGACCGAGGGTCTCGATCCCACCACCCAACGCGACGTGCCTTCGTCGCCGCCTCAGCGACTGGCCGAAGCGGTTCGTCGCGCCGAACGCGCTGCGCTCCTCGGCGCCCTGGAGCGTGCACGCGGAAACCGAACCGTCGCGGCGCGGGTGCTGGGAGTGAGTCGAGCAACGCTCTACAACAAGCTCAAAGAGCTCGACATCGACCCGGTTTGACGGTCCGATGTCTCGCTCGACCGTTCGATTTCGCTGAGCTGTTGAATGTCTTCGACGTCCAACCCGCTGGACACCCCTTCCGACGAAGCTGATTTTTTCGGCACTCGCGTGCCCCCGGGCATCTTCGAGGACGGCCATTTTCAGAAAAAATACGCGATCGAGCGCGAGCTCGGCGTCGGTGGCGCCGGCGTGGTGGTCTGCGCGCGACACCGCGAGCTCGACGAGCGCGTCGCCATCAAGTTCTTGTTGTCGGGCCATGAAAACCCCGAAGCCGTCGCGAGATTCAGGCGAGAAGCGCGCGCCGCCAATCGCGTGAAGAGCGAACACGTCATTCGCATCATCGACGTCACCACCACCGAAGCTGGCGTTCCCTACGTGGTGATGGAGTACCTCGAAGGCAGCGATCTGGAACGGATGTTGCTTGAGAGCACGGACAGGCAACTGCCGGTGCGTGATGCGATCGAGTTCGTCCTCCAGGCATGCGAAGCGCTCGCCGAATGCCATGCAGTCGGCATCGTCCACCGCGATCTCAAACCGTCGAATCTCTTCTGCATCTACGGTCCCGACGGCTTGCCCAGCATCAAGGTGCTCGATTTCGGCATCTCGAAGCTCACATCCCTCAACATCGACGGCGCGATGACGGGCCGGCACGCGATCATGGGCTCGCCACGCTACATGCCGCCCGAGCAGTTCGATACTCCCGCGGAGGTCGATCGACGCAGCGACATCTGGGCGCTCGGCGTCATCATGTACGAGCTCGTGACCGGCGAAGTGCCGTTCACCGGGAAGACGTTGATCGCGATTTGGGAAAGCGTGAAGCGCGACGTCCCGCGGCCGATCGGGGAACTGCGTCGTGATGCGCCGCGCGCGCTCGCTCCGATTGTCGAGCGCTGCCTGCAGAAGGATCCGGCTGCGCGCTATCCGAACGTTGCGGAGCTCGCCAAAGACCTATTACCGCTCGCGCCCGAGCGCTCACGCAGCACCGTCGCGCGTATCGTGCGCATCGTCGATGCCCCCGGCGTGACGACGGAGTCCCTGGGGCTGCCCAGCAGCCACCCGCCCGCCGCGACGGAGGCCAGTGCCGGCGCGGCATCCGAAGCGAGGGTACGGCGCGGGGGGCGCGCGCGCTTCGCGATTCCACTCGCTGCCGTCGCGATCGGGGCCGGCGTCGCTGGGTATCGAGCATTCGTTCCAAGCAGCGACCACGGAGTCGTCAAACCATCGGACTCAGTCACGACGCGCCTGCCCGTCGGCCCGGTCGCGACGACGAATCAACCCGTCAACACAGAGCTACACGCCTCGCCGACGTCCGTTCCCGCGCCGTTGACGGCGCCAACGGCACCGGCGCCTTCGTCGTCGGCGCCGTCGGCATCAGACTCGGCTTCTCAACAAGTACGGTCCCCCGTCGTAGCACCACGCTTCGTGAAGGCGCCCACGTCGAAGCCAAGTCCCATCGTCCTGAGCTCACCGAGCGCAAGCAGCGTCGCTCTGCGCTCGAGTGCACCATCGGCGAGTGCAACGACACCGCCGCCCGCGGTCCTCGCACCTTCGACGACGCCGACAACGACGACGCCGAGCGGTACCGGCTCAGCCTCACCGTGGATCGTCGATATCGTCGAACGCCGAACCCGTTCACCCGAGCGGCCATGAGACCCTCGGCGGCGGCGCTACTTTGTCTCGGCTTGTTCGGCGGTTTGGCCGTCGAACGCGTGACATGGGCCAGCGAAGACGACGCTTCCCACGCCGATGCGCTCTTCCGGCATGCGGTCGAGCTCATGAAAGCCGACCACTGTTCCGACGCCGTCCCCGAGTTCTTGAAGAGCCAAAAGCTCGACGCGAGTAGCGCGACGCTCTTGAACCTCGGCACTTGCTACGCGCGTCTCGGCCGCAAGGCCACCGCGTTCAAGACCTATCGCGAAGCCGCGCGCAGCGCGCAAGCCGAAAAAAATGACGAAGTGCGCGAGCGCGCGCTCCAGGCCATGGCGTTACTCGGCCCCACCCTCACCAAGCTGCAAATCGTCACCCCACCGGGCACTTCCGCCCTCGCCGTGCGCATCAACGGCGAGCTCGTCGAGAATTACGACGGCCTACCGATCCCGCTCGACCCTGGAGAAAGCTTGATCGAAGCGGCCGCACCAGGGCGCGAACCCTGGCGCCGCAGCATCACCGCCGACGATCTCGGTGCGACGCTGGTCCTCCAAATCCCCGAGCTTCCGCCCGCACCGCCGCCGCCGCCCGCGCCCGCGCCCGTCGCCGCCCCCCGTCCAGGCATGGATTGGCGTGTACCCGCGGCGATCATCACGGGCACCGGACTCTCGGCGCTGGTCGTCGGCGCCGTCTTCGGCGTCAGCGCTCAGCACACCTACGACGATTCCCTGCAACATTGCGCGGGTAACGCCTGCACCCAGGCCGGCATCGATCTTCGAGACAGCGCGCGTTCCAAAGCGCGCGTTTCGAGCTGGATGATCGGTTTAGGCGCTGTCGCCACGACGGGAGGGGTAGTTCTTTGGCTCATCAATCCGGGTTCCTCGCCGGCGCGCAGCGAGTCGGCGCGCGGCGGCCTACGCGCGACCGGCACGTGGCTCATGGTCGAGGTGCGCCGGTGACGCGCGCCCACCGCAAGACCTCCGTCTTCACGTGGTCGCGCATGGCGACCGCGACGTTGTTGCTCGGTGTCGGCTGCTCGAAGGTCATTGGCTTGAACGATTCCGAAGTCCTCGTCGCCTGTGTGGCCGACGCGGATTGCCGCGCGAACGAACGTTGTGTCCATCGTGTGTGCGAGTGCGCGACCGCCTGCGGCGATGCGGGCGCCTCGGGCCAAGCGCCTGGCGCCGGGGGGTCAACCGGCAGAGAAACCGGCGGAGTCGGCGGCACGGGCACGGCTGGTGATCCCGGAGCAAAAGGCGGCCAAGCGGGCCGCCGAGCAGCAGGCGGCACGGGCGGCACCTCGCCCGCAACGGGCGGCAAAGCCGGCGAACCAGCGACCGGCGGCATGTCGCTTGGCGCCTCCGCGGGCGAAGGCGGGGAAGGCGGCGAAGCGGGCGGCAACGAAGGCGGCATCAGCTCGGGCGGCGCGGGCGAAGGCGGCGGCGGCGGCGAACCCGCAGTGTGCCCGGCGTGTTTCGTCTGCGACGGCGACGGAAACATCGTGGATGGGGAGTCGGCGTGCCATGAGGACGTCTGCCAGGGTGACGGTGTTTGCATGATCGTCCGTAGCTGTGACGGCGTGCCGCCCAACGCGTGCGACTCGCAGAGTTGCTGCCGCTCGCTGCCAATGTTGGCGGGCTGGTTCATCCAGAGTTGTGACAGCTCTTGCATTAGCAATTGCCTAGACAGGGGTATCGATCCACAATCACCAACCCACCTCACGCCTCATTCGCTGGACGTGTTCGAGGTCACCGTCGCTCGGTTTCGCCGCTTTTTTACCCAATACGAGGCCGCGAAACCAACGGTCGGCAGTGGAAGAAACCTTCAAAACCCGGACGATAACGGATGGGGATCGGATTGGTCAGATCGTTTCCTGCCTGAAAAGGCGACCGACCTGAGCGCAGCGCTTCAGACTTGTGACGGCCCGCTCATGTGGACGGACCAAGCGCCGCTCCCCGGGGCTCAGCTCGACCACGAGCAGCAACCGATGAACTGCGTGACGTGGTACGAGGCTCAGGCGTTCTGTATCTGGGATGGCGGGCGCTTACCTACGGAGGCGGAATGGAACCATGCGGCAGAAGGAGGCGTCGATCGTCTGCCGTATCCTTGGTCAGAAGATTCAACTGATCACCACATCGATTCAGACCATTGCGTGTATACATCCGACATGGCGCCAGCCGAACCCTCGCCCGTGGGTACGCACCCCCTGGGCAAGGGGCGCTGGGGACACGAGGATCTTGCCGGCAATGTTGCAGAGTGGACGTGGAACGGATATCAGGACTGCCCATTGCGGACTCCGAGCTGCAACGACTGTGGCGTAACAGATGGCTACTTCGCTAAGACATTGCGTGGCGGCTCATACCAAGATCCGGACACCCTGGTCTTGGCAGAGACACGGTATGCACTCGTGGCGACAGGTCGCAAAGCTTACGCCGGCTTTCGTTGCGTCCGTGATCTCTAGGCTTTTCCCGCCATTTTCTGAGACCAAAAGGAGATTAGCAATGAGCTCGGGATATTTCTCCGCTACGCGTGGAAACCGCCGAGACCGTGCCATATGGGCCGGCTGCGCACTGGCCGTAATCGTCAGCATCTGCGGCAGCGGCTGCGGCAGCAGCAGCGACGACGACGCGACCGCAGCTGGCACGGGTGGCACGATTGGCGCCGGTGGCACCAGCACGACGGGAGGCTCTGGCGCAGTCAGCGGAAGCCCTTCCATCGCATGGCTAGCGGTCGATGTTGCGTCGCAGCTCGATTGCCTTCGCCTTCCGTGCGCGCATGCCGTGTGGAAATCGACCGTATCGCAATGCTTCGTGACTGGACTTTACCCTAATTGTGAGTGCTACCAAGGCCAGACCCAGTCCTGCAGTACGTCTACTGGTCTGCTGTGCTCCCCGGGTAGTACGGCGTGCGGCGTCCAATTCTGCAGTGTCACAGGCACCGGATCGACTACGCAGTCGGTCTGGGAAAAGACGTGCCACACGCTGTAAATTGACCACAGGCTACAGTGCTCGCCGATCGCATTGGCATGCTGAAGTGGCTCGGGATCACGAATTCAAGCCACTCGATAGCCGCCGTGACAGCACGAATGGCACCGCAAACACGGGGATCGACCGGCGAACCCCTCACTAGTGCACCGGGACTGAGATCCGATCAAGCATCCGGCGGTGGCTTCTGATGATGGCGGCAGCGGGCTTGGTCCAGATGAAGGGAGTTGGATCTTGGTTCCAGGCGGCGATGTAGGAGGCGAGATGGGCTCGGAGCGCCTTCTTGTTGGGGAAGTCGGTGGCGCGGAGCGACTGTTTGGCGAGGATACCGAAGAAGCCTTCGACTTGGTTGAGCCAGGAGGCGCTGGTGGGCGTGTAGTGGAAGCGAATGCGCGGATTTTTGGCGAGCCACGCCTTGTTGGGCGTGCTGTGAGTCGATGAGTTGTCGAGCACGACGTGCAGCTCTCTGCGTGGGTTGAGGCGGGCAACGAGCTGCATGAAGTCGAGGAAGTCGGCGGCCGTATGGCTGTCTGTGCATTCGTGGGCAACCTCGCCCGTCGCCACGTTCAGCGCTGCATAGAGATCGAGCACGCCGTGGCGCTTGTAGTCGTGAGTGTGACGGGCCGCTCGCCCCTGTCTCAGCGGCAGCGGCAACTGGGTTCGCTCGAGCGCCTGGATCTGCGTCTTCTCGTCGACGCTGAGCACGATCGCGTTCTCAGGCGGGTTGAGATAGAGGCCGACGATGTCGCTGACTTTGGCGGCAAACTCCGGGTCCCGACTGACCTTGTACGTGCGGACCAGGTGCGGCTTGAGGCCGTTGGCGCGCAGGATCCTCGAGATACTGCGGTTGGCGAGATCGAACTTCTTGCCCAGAAGCCGCGTCGTCCAACGCGTCCGCCCCGCTGGCGGCGGCGAGAGAGTGGTCTGAATTATTCGCTCGATTGTTTCGGCCGCCACGGCATGATCCTTGCGCCCACCTCGCCGCCGCTCCGCGAGCCCGGCCACGCCGGTTTCCTCGAATCTGCGTCGGATGCGCGAGACATATTCCGGGGAGATCCCACGCGTTTCGCGATCTCTTTGCCGGCCAAACCGTCAGCGCTCAACAGCACGACACGCGCCCGACGCACCTGCCCCGCGGGCGCCGACCGTCGCGCGACCAGCTTCTCCAAACTCTTTCGATCCGGGCCGCTCAGTTTCAACGGCTTGCTTCGTCCCATGCACAATTGGACGAGGCAAGCCTCCCGAAAATTGACCTCAACTCAGTCCCGGTGCACTAGTTACCATTTCGGCGCCTAGCTCCTGAGTGTATGCGTCCAGGACGCCAGCTCACCGCAAGACGGCCAGGGTGCGCGCCAGTCTAAGGCGCACGATATTGGCCGACGGCGCCATGGCTGCCTTCGGCCTGCTCTCCATTTGCAGCGTCAAAGGTACCGGATCGACAACCAATCGGTGTGGGAACCACCGTGCCACCCCGCTATGAATTGACACAGCTCAAAGTGCGCACCGATCGCAGCAGCTACCGAACTGGAAGTGGTCGCTATCACGAATTCAAGCCACTCGATAGCAGTTCAGATGGCACGAAACGCCACCAGCCGACACGCTCATCGACTCCACGAACTACTCAAGTAGTTACCATTTCCGCGCCCAAGTCCCAGGTATATGCGTCACGGCACCACGATGAGGGCAATCCATTTCAGGACCACCGTACGCTCCAGTTTAGGACGAACCATATGGGGAGGCTGCATCGTTGCCGCAGTGGGCCTGCTCTGTATGGGTGGTTGCGCTAGTGGCGAGGACACCTTTGGCGCGACTGAGACCGATGTGACCAACATCCCCGCGGCGGACTGCAGCACGGGCGGCACCAGCTCGATTGCCTGGCTGGCGGTCGGCGTAGCCGGGCAGTCCGCCTGTATTCGTACTCCCTGCGTGCATGCCGTCTGGAGCAACCAACATTGCTACGTCACGGGCCTTTACCCGAATTGCGAATGCTACTGGGGGCAGACGCGATCTTGCGACACGAGTACCGGTGCAACGTGCACGCCGAGAAGCGCGACGTGTGGGGTCCAATTCTGCAATGTCGCGGGCACCGGGACCTCGTCGACGTGGGATGCCTGCAGCCCCTAATGACGCGAGCGGTGCAGTGAAAACCCCCGTTGCGGCGCTTTAGACGATGGCGCTCACGTTCGTGCGCGGGAACCGCGAATTCGCTGCACATGAAGTGTGGCGGAGCTTCCGCGCGACGAGCACGTGCCCGAGCAGGGCGCTCGCGACCATCACGGCCATCCAAGCGTAAGGGAACTGAGTCACCCAGGTGTTGATCTGGGCGTCGCCGAACGCGCGGATGAGCGGGGTCGAGAGGAACGCAATCGTGACGATCACGGCCAAAAGTAGGGAGCCGAGCGCGTTCCAGGCGACGACGAGCGCGCGCGGGACGTGACCGCGCGAAAGCGCGAGGCCCAAGAGCAACGCCGTGGCGCCGCTCGCGATGTCGAAGTTGTAGCCGCCGAAGGACATCACGCTGGGCATCACCTTGTCGGTCGCGGCGCGGTGCATGACGAGCTCGAGCGGCAGGCGGAACGCCTGAAAGCCGACGAGCACCGCGAACGGCAGCTCGTCGGCCAGGCGACGCCCGAGCGGTGACAGGCCGACGCCGAGCGCCGCGCCGAAGATCGAGACGACCCAGAGCATGAGCGGCGGTGGCAGCACGTCGAAGCGCGCGAGCAGTCCGCTCAGGGCGAGCGCCGCGATGGCGGCGAGGTAGCTGGCGACGGCGAGGGCCGCGACGAGCGTGTGCCGGCGGCACCGAGCGGCTTCGACTCCCGCTTTGAACGCCGTGTAGTGGACCGCCCAGACGAACGCAGCCGCGAGCAGGAGCGCGATGCTCGGAATGCCGAAGCGCACGAGGTTCGATGCCATGCGCCGCACCTTACTTTATTTTTTATTAGTGCTTAGTGCTTTAACTGCACTAAGCTGACCGAGCATGGATCGCCGACGAAACTACAAGCAATTTTGCGGACTTGCCCGGGCGCTCGACCACGTCGGCGAGCGCTGGACGCTGCTCGTCGTGCGCGACCTCATGCTCGGGCCACGCCGCTACAGCGACCTACTCGAAGAGCTCCCCGGGCTCACGACGAACCTGCTCGCGGCGCGATTGCGTGAGCTCGAGCAGATGGACCTCGTCGTGAAGCGGAAGACGCCGCCGCCCGTACGCGCCACTGTGTACGAGCTCACGCCCGCAGGTCGCGCACTCGAGCCCGCGTTAATGGAGCTCGCACGCTGGGGCGGCCGCTTCATGGATCGGCCGACCAAGGCGGACACGGTGAACATCGGTTGGGCGCTCTTGTCGCTCAAGCGCCGCTATCGCGGCGGGCTCGCGCTGGTCGCAGAGCTCGGCGTGGACGAACGCGTGTTCGAGCTCGCGTTCACGCCCGCGCGGCTCAGCGTCACCGAGGGAGGCGCCGCGCGTCCCGACGTGCGCGTGAACGGACGTCTTTCGCACGTGCGCGCGTGGCTCTTTCAGGGCGCCGACGCGCGCGCGCTCGTGCAGGAAGGCAAGCTCGGAGTCGAGGGCGCGAGTACGGCGTTCGACGCGCTGCTTGCGGCATTTGCCGAGCGCGAGCCGAGCTCGGAAGAAATCTCGCCGCGTCTTGCCTAGCGCAGCAAATCTCGCCGGTCGGCGATGGCTTCCCACGCGGCGGGGACGGCGTCGAGCGACGGCAAACGGCCGGAAAACACGACGCCCGCTTGGCTCGGGAGCTCGCCCGGAACCGTGAGCACGTCTTCGGCGACGAGGTTCGGCGGGTTGCCCACGGGATCGCTCGCGAGCACGGGCGCGTCGAGGCCGCGCAGCTTGATGCCGAGGTCCTTCTTGCTCTCGGCCGCGTTATTGAACAGGCAGCCGCTCACGCTGCCGCCCCCGAGCTCTTGTTTGACGGCGAGCCGGCAGACGCGAAGCTCCGAGGTCGCTTGGAGCAGGCGGTCGAGGTACGGCGCTTCGTCTTCGCGTAACGCTTCGCGCAGCTTGAGCAGCGCTTCGCGCGCGCGCGGGTCGCCGAGGTAGGCGAGCATCATCACGGCGTGAAGCCGCACGGGGCGGTGGTGCGCCTCGAGCAGCTCGGCGAAGCGATCGGACGGCGCCGCGGATTCGCCATCGGCTCCGAGGCTGCCGAGGGCCGGCCCTTGGATTTCGACTTCGGTGCCCTCGGCGTCGGTGCTCCATTTGATGGCTTGGCCGCCGACGAGCGGGCCTTCGAAAAAGAGCGGGCGGTTGTCGGTTTGAGCCTTGCGCGAGGTGGCGGCGTCGCGCGTGAAGAACAGCACTTGCAGCGTGATTTGCTTGAGCTCGCTCGCGCCGTTGTTGACGACGGCGACGTCGAGGTCGGTGTAGCGCTTGCGCACGCTCTCGTGCTCGAGCGCGCCGCGACCCGGACGCACGCGCTGCTTCAACACGAGCACGCTGAGGCGCGGCGGCGGCTCGGCCCAGAGCAGGGAATCGGCGCGCGCGCAGCGGCACGGATCGCCGAGCCGAAGCTCGCCCGCGGCCGACGGCGGGGGCGGCGCGCCGGGTTTGGGCGCGGCCGCCGCGGAGTGAATCGCGGGACGCGCCGCCGTAGGTTCGGGTTCGTCGGGCGGGGCCGCGGCGGGACGCGTCCGCCGATTGTCGTAGGCGGCCGCGAGCGGACGCCGCTCGGGCTCGCCGCTGAGCGCCCAGTGCGCGACCAAAACGAAAGCGAGGCCGCTCGCCGTGAGGGTGACGACGACGGCGAACGTCGTGCGCGGCAAGAGCCCCTGGAGCTCGGCCAGCGTGAACTTTCGGAACTTCTTCGGCGCCGCCGGCACTTCCGAGCGCTCGAGCGCCGGCAGGTAGACGTCCATTTCGCGCTCGAACGCTTCGCGCACGCCGTCGGGGGGCGGCTCGGTCCCTTGCGCGAGTAGCCGATCGGCGAAGAGGCCGACGAGCAACACGGCCACGGCGCCGCCGAGCGCGAGACCCGTCGCGAGCGCGGGGCCGGTGCCGAGCAAGCGACTGGCGGCTTCGGCCGCGGCGAGCGCGACGATGAGCGCCCCCGAGCCGGCTGCGAGCCGCACGATCAGGCGCTGGCGCTGGACGCTCTGCGGCTCGACGCTCTGGCCCGTCGAGAAGTTCGCGAGCAGGAGCCGATGGTGCGGGCTCAGCGCGGGATCGAACGCTAGAAAGAGCCGGTCGGCTTCGGCTTCGGCGCGTTCGATCGCGGCCCACGGCACGAGCACGCGCGTGCCCGTCGTGAGGGCGCCGGGCGCGTAGTGCTCGCTGAACGAACCCACGCCGAGGTGCACGAGCATGAGGCCGTGCGGCGTGCACTCGAGCTCGACGGTGCCGATCGCATTGCTGCGCTCGGAAGCGACGGCGACGGCACGCACCTTCATGAGGCGCGGCACCCTAGCACGAGGGGCCGGCCGGCCGAGCTAGGCACGTACACAGCGCGGGGTGGGTCAGTCACCGGCACGGCGCGCCGGCACGTCGTGCGAAGAGGCCGTGCTCGCATCAAAAAAACCCGTAGAAGGCGCCGCGCTCAAGCGATCGGCGAAGGCCGTCACGCGTTCCTCGATGAGCGGCTGGTCGTAGTCGAGCGTCGCGACGTGATACGAGCGCTCGAGCACGAGCTCGCTGAGCTCGGGCCCGCGAATCAGCTCGAGCAGCGCCTTCGAATTGGCGGGCGGAACGCTGTGATCGTTGCGCGAGTACATGACGAGCACGGGGCACGGCATGCGCGCGAGCTGCTCGCGGATACGCGGCAGTGCACGCAGGAGCGAATTGCCCGCCGCTGAAGGCACCCAGCCGAACGCTTGCTCGCTAACGTCGGGCTTGGCGATGTCGTTCGCGGTGAGGCCCGCGACGGCTGCGGGCACGACGGGCAGGATCTTCTCGAGGAACGGGCCGAGTTTCACGACGATGCCCGTGCGATCGAGGATTTGGGCGTTGATCGTGACGACGCCCGCGATCTTTGCGGCGGTGCCGCTCGCGACGTCGAGCGAGAGGGTGCCGCCCATCGAGAGTCCGACGAGCAGGACGCGGTCGGCGCGCTCGGCGAGCGCAATCGCGCGCCGTTCGACGTAGGCGCGCCAGTCGTCGTAGCGGGTCGGCAGCATCTCGCGCCAGCTCGTGCCGTGGCCGGGCAGCCGCGGCAGATCGACGGCAAAGCCGCGGGCGGCGAGCAATTCAGCGAGCGGGCGGAGGGAAACCGGGCTGCCCGTGAAGCCGTGCACGAGCAAGAGGCCCGTGCGGGCGCGCTGTCCCATGCCCGGCGCCGACCATGGCTCGCTGCCGGGCCGCGTCGGTCGTTCCCTGAAATCGGCGGATGTCGTCATCGCGTCGAAGTAGAAGTCAGAAGAGCTTACCTTGCTCGGCGCGCGATCGCACCTCTTTGCCGAGGTGCTCGAACGCCTTCTTGGTGGCGACCCGGCCGCGCGGCGTGCGGCCGAGAAATCCCTGCTGTAAGAGGTACGGCTCGTACACGTCTTCGATCGTGTCGCGCGGTTCGGCGAGGGCGGCGGCGAGCGTTTCGACGCCCACGGGCCCGCCGTCATAGTGATCGATGAGGACGCCGAGCAGGCGACGGTCCATCTCGTCGAGGCCTGCCTCGTCCACCCCGACGCGCTCGCAGCAGAGCTCGACGATGGCGCGCGTGATGCGCCCGTCCCCTTCGACCTCGGCGAAATCGCGCGTGCGGCGCAGCAGGCGATTGGCGACGCGCGGAGTGCCACGCGAACGGAGCGCGAGCGCGCGGGCACCTTCGGCGTCGCAGGGGACGCCGAGGAGCTTGGCGCTTCTCGAGATGATGCGCTCGAGGTCGGCGGGAGGGTAGAAATCGAGCCTTAAAGTGACGCCGAAGCGCTCCTGTAGCGGCTTCGTCAAGAGCCCCGTGCGCGTAGTGGCGCCGACGAGCGTGAACGGTTTCACGTCGAGCGTGAGGCTCTCGGCGTACGCCCCCTCGCCCATCATCACGTCGATGCGAAAGTCCTCGACGGCGGGATAGAGCGCCTCCTCGACCGGGGCCGAGAGGCGGTGGATTTCGTCGATGAAGAGCACGTCGCCGCGCTCGAGACGCGTCAGCATGCCCGTGAGCACGCCCTTGTGCTCGACGGCGGGCCCGCTCGTGATGCTGAGGTGCGTGCCCATTTCCTTGGCGAGGATGTGGGCGAGCGTCGTTTTGCCGAGGCCGGGCGGCCCGCACAAGAGCACGTGGTCGAGCGGCTCACCGCGCCGGCGTGCCGCTTCCACGAACACGCGCAGGTTCTGCTTGTGCTGCTCCTGCCCCACGAACTCTTCCAGTGATTCGGGGCGAAAGACGCGGTCGAAGCGCTCGTCTTCATTGTGCGTGCCCGGAGCGAGGAGCTCGTCCTCGCGCGTCGCCCGCTCTTCGGGGCTCGCGCCCAGAGCGGCGGCCTTGCGCTTAGCCATGCTCGGCCTCGGGTGTCACGCCACGTTCCCTAACACGTCAGGTTCCCGCCGGCAGCAGCAGCGAGAACACGCCGACGCCGGCGCGGCGCGCGGGCGTGACGGTGCCGCCGTGAAGCTCGACGATCGAGCGGCCGAGCCGGAGCGCGAGCGCGAGGCCGCGATGTTCGGCGGCCCCGGGCGCGTCGGGCGGCTTGAGTAAGCCCGAGAGGTCGCTTTCGCGAAAGCGCTCGCTCGGGACCTCGATTTCGATGCGGACATGGGTGGGCGTCTCGAGGCCGGCGGCAATGCGCAGGGCCGGGGTCGTCGCCTCGCGCATGGCGTAGGCGACGAACGTCGCGATCGCGCGCGACAGCCGCACGCGATCGACGCGGATGAGCGGCAGACCCGGCGCAATTTCGACGACCACCTGCACCTCGCGGCCGTCCATCAAATCGCGGCCCTTCGCTACGGCTTGCTCGATCACGACGCGCGCCTCGATTGCGTCGAGCACGAGCGTGAGCTGTCCGGCCTCGACGCGCGCGGCGTCGAGGATGGTCTCGATCAGCGCGAGCAGCTCGCGGCCGCGGCGCTCGATCACGGCCAGGCTCTCCGCCTGGCCGAGCGTGATGAATTGCGCGCGCCGCACGAGCTCGGTGAAGCCCAAAATCGCGTTGAGCGGGCTCTTCAAGTCGTGGCTCACGCTCGCGAAGAAGAGGCCGCGCGCGCGCGTGGCGGCGTTGCGCGCCTCGATGCTGCGCTCCTGGGCGTGCGCGAACACACGAAAGCGGCCGGCCAGGCGCGCGATGGCCGAGCCGAGCTGCGCCACGACGTGAAAGCGCGCCGAGCTCACGACGCGGCGTCCGCCTTCCATCACGGCTTCGGTGCCGAGCTCGCGCACGTCGCGCGTGGCGTTCGTCAGGTCTTCGCTCAAGGCGCGACCGATCACGAACCCGAGCAGCGCCGCGACCGCTACCGCGATCAGCGCGACGAGCAACCCGAGTGGGCTCACGACCGCCGCCGTCGAGCTCGCGAATTCGACGCGCGCGCTGCCGTGGTCGAGCGGCATGGTCAGCGTGATGCGGCCAGCGCGGCCGCGCGTCACGCGGTAGTCTTCGCTCTCTGCCTGGGAATAGGCGTAAAAACCGAGCGCGCGTGCCTGCAGCACGGCGTCGGCCATCCCGCCCCAGAGCTCGACGCCCGGTCCCGGCTCGAGCACGGAGCGGGCGAGCATGCGCGCCGATTCTTCGCGGCTGCGCTCGTCGGCCCGGCGCAAATGCCCGACGACGACGAGCGACGCGCCGACGGCGAGGCACAAGACCGGCAGCGTGACGGCGAGCACCATGCGCCGCGTCACGCGACCCTCGATGTGGCCGAGCCGTTCGGCGTCTTCCTCGACTTCGCGCATGACCTCGACGGGCGCGAGCATCAGCGCGCGCGCGAACGTCGTGCGCAAAACGACGAACAGCGGCAGCGACGCCGCCGTGGCGATCGTGAGCCCGAGCAAGCAGAGCGTCACGGAGGTGTTCGGGTCGAGCGTGCGCGGCGCGAACGGGATCGTGGCGACGGCGGCGCCGACGCAGGAAGGGACGAGCCAGCCGACGATGGCGCGCCGCGGTTCGTGACCGAGCTCGTAGAGCTCGTGGGCTTCGACGGCGCGCGACCCGACGGCGAGGGCGCGCAGGAGAAACCGATAGCGGGAAAGCCGCACGCCACGCACGATCGCCGCCACGGCTCCGCCCGCGAGCATGCCGGAGCCGAGCGCCGTCGCGCCCTCGATCGCGACGCGCCCGCTGAGCAGCAAGAGCCGCGGCGCGAGCAGCGCGACGAGCGCTGCGCCGAGCAGCGTGAAGGTGGCGCTCCAGCCGAGCACGCGCCGGATCAAGTGGGAGGCCGCGGGATTCATGGCGCACGCTCGAGCGGCGGCGGGGGTCGTGAGGCGCGCGGCCGCGAGCGATCACGTCGAGAATCCGGGGCGCGCTCGATCGGCAGCACGATGCGGAAGGTCGAGCCGCGGCCGAGCTCGCTCTCGAGCTCGACGCGCCCGCCATGCATCTGCACGAGGCGGCGCGTGATCGCCAGGCCGAGCCCCGTGCCCGCGCGGCGCGTGCGCGCTTCACTCGACTGCCAGTATTCCTCGAAGATGGCCTCGTGATCGGCCGGCGCGATGCCGGGACCCGTGTCGGTTACGCGCACGCGGACTTCGTCGGGCAGTGCGTCGACCTGGACCTCGACGCGCCCGCGCTCGGTGTACTTGACGGCGTTGCCCACGACGTTGCCCACGATCTGGCGCAGCCGGTGTTCATCGGCGAAGGCGTGAGCTTGCGAGCCGCCGAGCGCGAGCACGAGGCCCTTCGCTTCGGCCGTGACGCTGAGCTCGCGCACGATGTCCTGCACGACCGAGAAGACGTCCACGTAGCTCAAGTCGAGGCGGAGCTCGCCCGACTCGAGCGCGGACAGGTCGAGCACGTCGTCGATGAGCGCGCGCAAATGGCCGCCGCTCGTGCGCACGATCGTGAGCGCCTCACGCGCCTCCGGCACGAGCGGGCCGTCGACCTCCGATAAGATGACGTCGGTGAAGCCGAGGATCGCGTTGAGGGGCGTCCGGAGCTCGTGGCTCAGCGCCGCGAGGAACGCGCTGCGATCGCGGTCGTAGGCGAGCGCGCCCGAGAGATCCTGCCGGTACGCCCGTTCGGCCGCCATGAAGCGATCGACGAGCACGTTGAACGCGCTCGTGAGCACGCCCACTTGGTCGACCGCGCCGACCGGGATCGGCGCGCCCGCGGGTTGGTGCTTGGCGCGAGCCATGGCGACGATACGGCCGCGCACGAAGCGCACGTCGGCGTGCACGTCGCGCGCGAGCGAGAAGGCGACGAGCGCGGCGCCGCCGACGAGCAGCGCCGTGAGCGCGGTCACGGAGCGAATCAACGAGCTCGTCGCGAACGGCGCGTCAGGCGCGCCCACGAAGGCGATGAGCCAGAGCCGTTGCCAGGGGCGCGTCAGGCGTGCGGCGTGAAAACGCGCGCGCCCGAGGGCCGTCTTGGTCTCACCCGAGCCGCGCGCGATGAGCCGCGCGATTCGACTGGGCTCCTCCACGCCGCGCGTCACGTCGACGAGCGCCACGCCGTCCTCGTCGGCGAGCAAAAACTCCGCCCCCGAGCGCAACGCCGCACGCTCGAGCAGCGGCGAGCGCTCGTTCGGCGCGACCGCACCGAGCCGCGCGGCGAGCGTCTTCACGAGCAGCTCGCTGTCGCGGATCGCGGCGGAGTCCCCCTGCTGGCGCAGCTCCTGCAGGCCGATTTCCCCGATCGCGACCGCGGCCAAGAGCCCGACGACCACGACGACGGCAGGCGCGAGCACGAGAAACGAGGGCCAGCGGCGGCGGCGCATGCTGCGAAGTTCGGCTCGATCCCACGCTAGCGCCGCGGGCGCCCGCTCACTCGTCGCTCGAAAGCCGCGCGAAGAGCGCGTGATCGAGCCAGCGCGAGCCGACCCACTCGGCCTGCCGCGCGATGCCTTCGAAATGGAAGTTGAGTCGCGCGATGACGCGCAGGCTCGGCGCATTGTCCGTCGCGGCGGCGCAGCGCACGCGATGCACGCCCATGCGCTGAAACGCAAAATCGAGGCAAGTCTGCGCGGCTTCCGTCATGAGCCCCCGCCCCGTGACTTCGCGCCGGAGCCAGTAGCCGAGCTCACACGCCCGGTGCAGGTGCACACACGAGTCGAGGCCCACCACGCCGAGCAGCTCGTTCGTCACGCGGTCGCGCACGGCGAAACGCGCTGCACGGCCCGCGTCCCAGTCGAGCGTGCACGCCTCGGCGTAGCGCATGCTCGCTTCCGGCGACGAGTTGAACGGCACCCACGGCAGCCAGCGCTCGAGGTGCCAGCGCGAGCCCTCGACGGCTTCCCAGAGCTCGGGGCCGTCACCCGCGTCGATCGGGACGAGCACGGTGCGGCCGCTCGCCGGCGGGGAGCGGCGGAGCTGCGCACGCGCGGGGAACGTGAGCCCCTGCGGTGACTTTTCCAGGCCGAACGACGCGCGTTCCGCTTTGGACTGCTTCATGGACACTCCGCTTTCAGAGCGAATAGCTCGAAATGACCGGCCTCGAAATCGCGCCAGGCGAGCAGCCATTCCCCCGTTTTCGAACCGCGCGCGAGCGCCGGATGCGGCTGCAAGCCGCTCACGCGGTTGACGACGCTCGGCAATCCGACGCCGTCACGCCCGAGCGGCGCGAGCTTCAGGCGCGCGTCCTCGTACCACGCCGTCGCAAGGCCGCTGTCGTCGCCGATGACCGCCGGCCGCGCGCCCTTGTCCGCGAAGTCGCGATGCCAGAGCGGCTGCGGCTTACCGCGTTCGAGGAAGGCGACGTTCGCGCCTCCTTTCTCTTCGTCCCAGCCGACGAGGCAGCCGTCTTTTTCGCACGCGACGCGCGGCTGCGGCACGCGTCCCACCGTCTTTGCCACCGAGCGCAGGGTGCCGACCACGATCTCGGCCGGCTGCGCGCCGCGCTTGCCGGGACGAGGCGCGCCGTCGATGGACTTACCGCGTTCCAGATCGGCGAGCGGCACGTTGAGCAGCAGCACCTGGGCGTGCTGATAGGGGGAGAGCAGCGCGAACGCCACCTCGAGCTCACCGTGAGCGACCGCGGCGTCCGGCATCGAGACGCGCTCTTGCACGCCCTTCACGGGCGGCAGCGCCGTCAAACGCTGCGCGTCGCCGGCCGGTTCGAGGGTCGAGCCGAGACGCTGAATCACGAGGTCCGTCGAGCCGGCGACGAGCTCCTCTGCCCAAACGGCGACGTAACCGCCGTCGCCCGTCGCGACGAGCGAAAGTGACCCGTCGCTCGGCTTGCTATGCGAAATGCGGCGCAGGGGCGACGCAATGCGGCCGTCGGCGCCGAGCTGCCGCACGTACACGCCGGGCTGCTTGCTGCTGTCGTCGTGGAACGCGACCACGACTTTGTCGCCCACCGCGAGCATGGAAAAGTCTTGCACGGTCGTGGCTTCGGGCGTGACGGCGAGTGCGTCACCTTTGCGGCGCAGCGCATCGTCGAGCAGCACGACGTGACCCTGCCGGCGACGCGCGTCGGCGTGATTATCGACCCAGCCGAGCAGCACGCCTTCACTCGTACGCGCGAGCGCCGGCTGCGACGCCGCTTGATCGAGCTCGTAGGGTCTCGGTCGGGCGATGGCGACGACGCGACAACCGCGCGGCGTCACGTCGTCGACGGCGACGCTCGCGTGCGACAAGAGCGAGCGCACGGGCGCCGCCGAACCGAGCGCGTACGCCGCCTTGAGCTTCTCGACCGCACCCTTCGGGTCCTTGGCGAAGAGGCCTTGCGCCTCACGCACGAGCTCGGCGAACGGTGCCGTGTCGGGGTCTGTCGCAACCTTGGGCGCTGCTTTGGCGCGTGGAGACGTCGTGAGCGCCTGGCGCGGCGTGCTCGCCGTCGCGGCCCCGCGCTCACCGGCGGGGTGCAGCCAATGAAGCCACGCCGCGTAGCCGCCGAGCACCACGGCCGCCACGGCCAAGAGCGCGCCCACGCCGCTCGAACGCCTCGCGCCGCGGTTGACGATCGGTTCGGGGGTGACGGCGTCGCGATTCGAATCCGGTTCCGGCGCGAGCTCGAGCGTCGCGTCTGTCCTCTGGCCCTGCGCGGCCATGAGCTCGTCCACTTGCAAGACTTCGTCCTCGCTGTGGATGCTCTGTTCACGCACGCGTGCGGCCGAGGGCGCGCTGCGTTCGCCACCGCCCGACAGCGCTTCGATCAGCGTGTCCGAGAATTCGCGCGCGGACTGAAAGCGCCGTGCGACGTCGCGATCGAGCGCCTTGGCGAACCAAGCATCGAACGCGAGCGGCAAATCCGGCCGCAACCGCGACGGCCGCGGCACAGGTGCACTCGCGACCTGCGCGAGAATCATGGCCACGCCCTGCTCGACGCTCCAGACCGTCTGGCCCGTGAGGCATTCGTAGACGATGCAGCCGAGCGCCCAAAGATCGGAGCGATGATCGACTTCCCCCTGCCCTTTGGCCTGTTCCGGGCTCATGTACGCGGGCGTGCCGAAGAGCGCGCCCTCACGCGTGAGACGCACGGTTTTGGGGTCGCCGTCGTTCACGGGCTCGTAGAACTTGGCGAGCCCGAAGTCGAGCAGCTTGACGCGGAGGCCGCCCTCCTCTTCGTGGGTCACGAAGATGTTCTCGGGCTTGAGGTCGCGGTGCACGATGTTCGCTTCGTGCGCCTTGGCGAGCCCGCGCGCCGTCTGCGTGATCACGCTGAGCGTCGCCTGGATGTCGAGCCTGCGCACACGCGTGAGTAAATCGTAGAGGCTCTCCCCCTCGAGCAGCTCCATCACGAGGAACGGGCGCTCCTCGAACATGCCCGAGTCGTAGACGTCGCAGATGTGGGGGCTGCGGACGGCGGACGCGGCGCGCGCCTCGCGGATGAAACGTTCGCGCACGACCCGCGAGGTGATGAGCTCTGCCGCGAGCACCTTGACGGCGACGCGCTTGCCGATGTCGATGTTCTCGGCCTCGTACACGGCCGCCATGCCGCCTCGCCCGATCTCGCGGGTGACCCGGAACTTGCCCTCGAGCACCGTACCGATCGGGACGTTGGACTTGTTCTGAACGGCCATCCTCGCTCGCGGCGCGCGCGGGGCGTCGCCACCGGTCGCGCGGCCCTAACCATACTCGACCCGGGGCGCCGGCCCAATGGCCGACAGTGAATTGTCGGCAAAATCCCGAGGATTCAGATTCGAATCACCGAGACTTCTATGCGAAACACTTCGGAAACATGGCCACCGCTAGGTCGGAATGGTCGCCCCGGAATGCTTTCCAGTGCCAGCCGGTGGTCGCATGAAACGGGAGGGGCGGCCCCTTCCCTAACTATCCGCCCGTAAAGAGTTCACGGAGACCGTCATGAAGAAAGTCGAGGCCATCATCAAGCCCTTCAAGTTGGACGAGGTGAAGGAGGCCCTGTCCGAGGTTGGGATCCAAGGCATGACCGTTACCGAGGTGACGGGCTTCGGCCGAACGGGTGGAAAGAAAGAAGTTTATCGCGGGTCTGCCTACGTCGTGGACTTCGTGCCGAAGGTGAAGCTCGAGATCGTCGTCCCCGACCAGCTGGTCCACCAAGTCATCGACGCCATCGAGAAGAGCGCCAAGACCGGACGCATCGGCGACGGAAAAATCTTCGTATCTCCCGTCGATGAAGCCGTACGAATTCGTACCGGTGAGCGGGCCGAGGAAGCGATCTAAGGCTCCGCCACTGAGACAGAGCTACCTAGCGGCGGCCCGCTTCAGTACAGTGCCGCAGGGTTTGGCCGCCGCGGTCGGCGAGCACGGGCCCGAGTTCGTTCGGGAGTCTCGGAGAGATGGACGCGAATCGCGCAATCGAGCTCGGTAAGCAGCATGCTGCCGTGATGGTCGATCTGAAATTCATCGACCTCGTCGGCAAGTGGCAGCACACCTCGGTCCCCTTTCATCGCCTCGTCCCTGAAGCCTTCGAGGAAGGTTTCGGCTTCGACGGCTCGTCGATCAGGGGTTTTCAGCCGATCAATCAGAGCGACATGCTGCTCATGCCGGATCCGGCGACTGCCGCGATGGATCCGTTCACGAAGCACCCGACGCTGTCGCTCATCTGCACGATCCAAGACACCATCACGCGGCAGCGGTACACGCGCGACCCGCGCTACGTGGCGCAAAAGGCCGAAGCCTACCTGCGCTCGACGGGCATCGCCGACACGGCATTTTTCGGTCCCGAAGCTGAGTTCTTCATCTTCGACGACGTGCGCTATGCGGCGGGCTCGAACGAGGCGTTCTATTCGATCGACTCGGGCGAAGCCGCCTGGAACACGGGCGCCGACCAGGGACCGAACCTCGGCCACAAGATCCGTCACAAAGAGGGCTATTTCCCGGTCCAACCGCAGGACAGCCACATGGATCTGCGCACCGAGATCTGCCTCGAGATGCAGCGCCTCGGCATCGAGGTGGAGGTGAGCCACCACGAAGTCGCGACCGCCGGGCAGGGCGAGATCGACATGCGCTTCGACAGCCTGGTCTCCATGGCGGACAAGCTGATGTGGTTCAAACACATCGTGAAGAACGTCGCGCACCGTAACGGCAAGACGGCGACCTTCATGCCGAAGCCGATGTTCGGCGACAACGGCAACGGCATGCACTGCCACCAGTCGCTCTGGAAGGAAGGCAAGCCGCTCTTCGCCGGCGACGGCTACGCGGGGCTGAGCGACACCGCGCTCCACTACATCGGCGGCATCCTGAAGCATGCCCATGCCATCGCGGCCATCACGAACCCGACCACCAACAGCTATCGCCGTCTCGTGCCCGGTTACGAAGCGCCCGTGAACCTCGCCTACTCGAGCCGCAATCGCTCGGCGGCGATCCGCATCTCCACCTACTCGCCGTCGCCCAAAGCTCGTCGACTGGAGCTTCGCTTCCCCGATCCGAGCTGCAACCCCTACATCGCCTTTGCCACCATGTTGCTCGCCGGGCTCGACGGCGTGCAAAAAAAGCTCGATCCGGGCGATCCGCTCGACAAGGACATCTACGCGCTTTCGCCCGAGGAGCTCCAGGACGTGGCCCGCATGCCCGCCTCGCTCGAAGAGTCGCTCGACGCGCTCGAGGCGGACCACGAATTTTTACTCAAAGGTGACGTGTTCACGCGCGATCTCATCGAGATGTGGCTCGACTACAAGCGCGAGCAGGAGGTCCAGGCCATGCGCTTGCGCCCGACCCCCTACGAGTTCTTTCTCTACTACGACATCTGAAGGTTGACGGGCCGGCCGAGGACGCGTCATGACCGCCTCGATGTAGGCAGATCTCGCACCCGCACGCTGCCGTGTCGACATCGCGCAAGCACACGCCGAGAGACGCGCCCGCGGACCATGCTAAAGTCGGAGGGCAGGGAATGCCTTGCCGTGGGGCAAAGCCCCATGTCTCTTCGGGGGACCCGCACGGATCGCAGAACGACGAATCATGGGCTCCGGACCTAGCCGGCCGAACGTGGGCGACGCCTACGAATCTACGCTCGAAGTGACGGTCTCGCGTGACATGCGAGAGCTCGTCGAAGTTGCGGCCAAACAGCAGGCGCTGTTGATCGTCCTGTCGGAGCCGTGCCTCGGCAGCCGCGTGCTGCTCGCGGAAGCGCCCGTGGAGATCGGGCGCGGAGCGCGCGGCGGACTCTTGATCGATTCCGACTCGGTCAGTCGTAGGCACGCGCGCGTCGAGTGGCTCGGCTCGTCACACCGCATCGTCGATCTCGGCTCGACGAACGGCACCTTCGTCAACGGTTCCCGCGTGACGCAGCACGAGCTACGCGACGGCGACCGCGTGCAAATCGGCAAGGTTTTGCTCAAGTACATCGCGGGCGGCAACATCGAGGCGACGTACCACGAGGAATTTCAGCGCCTGATGCGCTTCGACGCGCTCACGGGCGTCTTCAACAAGTCGAGCTTCGGGGAAGCGCTGCGCACGGCCGCGAGCACGGCGCGCGCGAGCTCGACGCCGTTTTCCCTGATGGTGCTCGACCTCGACCACTTCAAGAAAATCAACGACACGCACGGCCACGTCGTGGGCGACGGTGTGCTCTGCGAGCTCTGCTCGGTCGCGCGCGAAGCGATGGGACCCGACGGCACGTTCGGTCGCGTCGGCGGCGAGGAGTTCGCGGCGCTGCTCGACGGCGCTTCCGCCAAGCAGATGGCCGACGTCGCCGAACGCGTGCGTAAAGCGACGGAAGCCCACAAGTTCAGCTTCGAGGGCAAGCGCCTCGCCGTCACCGTGAGCATCGGTGTGGCGGAGTATTCGCCGGCCTCCAACGAAACCGTCGAAGACTTGTACGAGCGCGCCGACGCGAAGCTCTACCAAGCCAAGGGCGCCGGCCGCAACCGCGTCTGCGTGTGAGTAGGACCCAGGCAGCGGCGCGCCGAACCGTCGCTCGGCACGCCGCTTCTTCCGGGCTTCTGGACTACGCGCGGAGAGCCGTCGCGCGGAGCTTGCGCGTCGAGACGCCGTTCGAGGAGCTGTGATTGTCCTCGTCCTTGGCGGCGGACGCCTTCGCCTTCTTCGCTTCCTTGGCTTTGCCGTCGGTCTTACCGTCCGCCTTGGCGCTCGCGCGCGACTTCGGCGCCTTCGTCGGAGCAGCCTTCATCGGAGCGGCCTTCATCTTCACGCCGAGTAGGTCTTCGGCGAGCTGGGCGGCGCGCTCGGTCTTTTCCCAGGCGAACTCGGACCGGCCGAAGTGGCCGTACGACGAGGTCGGCTGGTAAATCGGGCGCAAGAGATCGAGCTCCTCGATCAGAGCGCGCGGGCGCATGTCGAAGTGCTCGCTCACGTACGCCGCGAGCTTCTCGTCCTCGATCTTACCGGTGCCGAACGTGTGCACGTAAACGCCCATCGGCTTGGCGACCCCGATGGCGTAGGCGACCTGCACCTCGCAACGCGACGCGAGGCCGGCAGCGACGATGTTCTTGGCGACGTAGCGCGCGTAATAGCAAGCCGAGCGATCGACCTTCGACGGGTCTTTGCCGCTGAAGGCGCCGCCGCCGTGACGACCCATGCCGCCGTAGGTATCGACGATGATCTTGCGGCCCGTGAGGCCCGCGTCGCCGAACGGCCCGCCGATGACGAAGCGCCCCGTCGGATTGATGAAGTACTTGGTCTTCGAGTCGAGCAGGTTCTTCGGCAGAGCCTTCTTGACCACGAGCTCCATCACGGCCTCTTTGAGGTCCTTGTGCTTGACGCTCGGCGCGTGCTGCGTCGAGACGACGACCGTCTCGATGCGCTTCGGCCGGTCATTTTCGTACTCGAGCGTGACCTGGGATTTGCCGTCGGGGCGCAGGAAGTCCACCTTGCCTGCCTTGCGTACGCCCGCGAGCACGCGCGTGAGCGCGTGCGCGTACATGATCGGCGCGGGCATGAGCTCGGGCGTCTCGTCCGTGGCGTAGCCGAACATCAGGCCCTGGTCGCCGGCGCCTTGCTCCTTGAACAGGCCCTCACCCTCGGTCACGCCTTGCGAGATGTCGGGAGATTGCGGCTCGACGGCGGTCAGCACGCCGCACGTCTCGTAGTCGAAGCCCATCGAGGAGTCGGTGTAGCCGATGTCCTTGATCACGCGCCGGGCGATCTTGCCGAAGTCGATCGACGATTTGGTCGTGATCTCACCGGCGACGACGACGAAGCCCGTCTTGCACAAGGTCTCACAAGCGACGCGGCTCTTCGGATCACCGGCGAGGGCGGCGTCGAGAACGGCGTCCGAGACGGCGTCGCAAATCTTGTCCGGATGACCTTCGGTGACGGACTCGGAACTGAAAAGATAGCTAGACATCGATCGATTTCCTTGTGCGAAGAGCCGCTCGGCAGCGCGCCGCCGAGCTCGGAATCGGGAGCTGTTGCCCCGACCCGACGGCCCGGCAACCTAGCATGATTTCCCAGGCGAGCCCGGCGGATTTGGTGGGCGGCAGGGCTCGAAAGGCCGGTCTGCCGCGCTCACGGCGCCGCGCTGTCCGCGCCGACCGGGTAGGGACGCGGGACGGTGCGGGCGAGCGTCACGCGCACAATCTCGCCCCGGCGGACGAGCGTGAGTTTCACCGGGTCGCCGACGTCACCGGAGAGTGCCTGGTGCACGCCCTCTGGCCCGAGCGCCCGCGCGTCTCGGCCGTCGATCAGTAAAATTTCGTCACCCGGCTCGAGCCCGGCGCGCTCGGCGGCGAGGCCCTCGGGCGCGTCGTGCACGAACAGCCGACCGTCGGCATCCCGAGCGAGCACGGCTCCGATCGTGCCTTTCGACGGGCCGCACGCAGCGAGGCCCAGCGCCAAGCAGCAGGCAAAACAGGCGAAACGCCCCAGCGTGGCGAGCCACGGCACGCTTGAGCTCTTCGGCGCGCCGTCCGCCAAGGTCAAAGACTCACGAGCGATAGCCCGCGTTTACGTCGACGTAGCCGTGCCCGAGATCGCTCGTGAGGTAAGCGAAGCGTGCGGCGCCGCTGCCGAGACCGAGCTCCACCGTGAAGCTCTCGGCCTGCATCCGGCGCTGCGCCTCGGCTTCCACCTCTGCACCGAGCGAGACGCCTCCGCGCACGATCTCAATCCCCGCGACCGAGACGCTCGCGACGTTCGGGTCGAACGCGACGCCCGCGCGCCCCGCGGCGGCGAGCAAGCGGCCCCAGTTGGCTTCGCGGCCGAACAGCGCCGTCTTCACGAGTAAGGACGTGGCAATCGTCTTGGCGATCTGGCGCGCGTCCGCTTCGGTCGCGAGTCCGCGCACCAGAATTTCGACGACGTGCTCGGCGCCTTCGCCATCGCGCACCATCGAGCGGGCGAGCTCGCCGCACACCTTCTCGAGACTCGCCCGGAGCGCGTCCGCGGGCACTTCCACGCCCGAGGCGCCCGAAGCGAGCGCGAGCACGAAATCGTTCGTGCTCGTGTCGCCGTCGACGCTCACGGCGTTGAACGTCCGATCGGCCGCCGGCACGAGTGCTCCCGAGAGCTCGCGTTCGCTCACCTTCGCGTCGGTGAAGAGGAACACGAGCATCGTCGCCTGCGGCGGACCCACGTCCGGATGAATCATGCCGGCGCCCTTACCGATCCCGAGCACCCGCGCGGCGCCGCGCGGCGTCTCGATCACGGCTTCGGCGACTTTCGGCCAGCGATCGGTCGTGCAAATCGCACGCGCAAAGTCGTCGGCGCCCGTGGCTGAAAGCGCGCGCACGAGCTCGGGGGCGTGCGCCGCGATTTTTTCGGCCGGCAGCAGCTCACCGATGACGCCGGTAGAGGCCGGCACGACGCGCGCCTCCGGCACGCCGAGCTCTTTGGCAACGGCAGCCGTCGCCTGGCGCGCCGCAGTGAGCCCCGGCTCCCCGGTGCAGGCGTTGGCGCACCCGCTGTTCACGAGCACCGCGCTGAGCTCCCCGCCCCGCAGCCGCTCACTCGCAATCAAAATCGGCGCAGCCTTCACGCGGTTGCGCGTCACGACGCCGGCCGCCGTCGCCGGCCGCTCGGCAAAGGCCAGCGCCGTATCGATCCGCCCGTCCTTACGAATTCCAGACGCGACCGCCGCAAACCGAAAACCAGCGACTGGCTGAGCCATGCGCCCGGAACTTTGCACGATCAATCCGCCCTGTCACTCGAGCGCCGGAGGTCCGAACGAACGACGACGCGCGACGCCGCCGGCACCGAGCGAGCGAAGCGAAGCAAGGTCCCGCCTTCGAGACTTGCACCGTCGGCCCAGCGTCGCACCACGACGGACGGCCAGCTGCGGCCCCGCCCCCACACCGCACGGAGGTCTAAAGTCTCGAAGGCAGCGAACGACGAGCGAAGCGAGGAGGAGCCACCTTCGAGACTTGAACTCGAGACCTACGGTTTACGAAACCGTTGCTCTACCACTGAGCTAAGGTGGCCGAAACGCGCGCGAGAATACGCGCGAAGCGGCGCGCGTCAAGCACGGACTCGTGAATCGTGCGGCCCCGGGTGGGGCCGCACGCGCAAAAGCCGCGCAGGCCGCGCCCTTAGCGGTTGACGTCCTTCAGCAAGCAGCTCTTGAGGCAACGGCCCATGCCGTTGTTTGCGCCGTCGTCGCATTCCTCGCCGTCGTGGGCGTCGATCTTGCCGTCGCCGCAGTAGTGCGCCTTCGTGCAGCCGAAGGAGCACGCGTTCGGATCGGGATCCTGCGTGTAGCTCACGCCGTTGGCCTTGCCGGAGTCGCACTCTTCCGGGCCGTTCGTCGTGCCGTCACCGCACCAGCCGCCGTAGTGGCAATCGGCCGTGCAGCCACCGTACTCACCGGTGTTCATGGCCGTGCCGAGATCGCACTCTTCCGCGGCCGTCGCGACGCCGTCGCCGCACGTGGGCATGCAGTTCGACTCGGTCGTGGAGAAGCTCGAGAGCGTCAGCTGGTAGTTCGCGTCGCGCGGGTGACGGTCGGCGTGGAACACGGCAATCTCGTAGATCTTGCCCATGACCAAACCGTCCGTTGCGTCGCCGATCGCGGCGGTGCCCATCAGGCGCTGATGTGGCGCACCGAGATCGAGCTTCAGCTTGCCGTTGACATACACGTACACGTCGTCGTCACCGAAGAACGAGAGCGACGCCGGGCCCGTGTAGCGGAACAGATAGCGCGCTTCCGTCGTGTAGTAGAAGTCGTGGAACTGTCCCTGGAGCGGCGTGCCGGTGCCGTCCGATTTCGGCACGAAGCTGCCGTCCGTGCCGGCCATCGGGCACGCGTCCCAGGCAGCCGTCGGATCCCACTGGCCCTTGATCGTTAGGCTCGAGCCGGTCGCACAGGTGGTCGCCGAGGTTCCGAGCGCCCAATACGGCCACAGGTTGCAATACGTCGTGGCGGCTCCGGTGCCGCCCGGCGTCGTGTGAGCACCCGCCGTATCGAACGGGAAGAACCCGCTTTGCAGCGGCGTCGCAGTACCCAAGCAGTTGGCGTGGATGTCGTCCTGAATGGTGGTCCCCATGGCACCGGCAGGTGCGCCCATCACGCTGCTCGAGAACTGATACTGAGTCCCGCTCTGGGCGAGCTCGAGCGTGCCGTGCGTGCCGGCGCCCGCGTACCACGTCTTGATGTCGTGCACGGCGGTGATCATCGTGTCGATGTGATGGCGGCTCGAACCGTCCGAACGCGAGCAGGTCCCCGCGCTGGCGAGGACGCCCGTGTCGTCATGGTCCGTGAAGATGCACCGGCACATGTTGATCTTACCCGCGGCGGGCTTGCCGTCCTTGTCGAGCGTCGCGCTCGCGAGGCCTTGGCAGACGCCTGAGTGATCATCGGCAGGGCATGCGCCGCCCGCGGCCACGGCGGTCGGTGCGGTACCGCTCGCGTCCGGTACGCACGTGACGCTGTTCTTGCCGAGGTAGAAGAAGTCGGGGTTCGTGCTCGGATCGAAGTCGCGGAAGATCATCGGCAGCACGAGGCACTGGAAGGCCGGGTTGCTCGGGCACGGCACCGTGTCCGGCTTCTCCATGTCGCCGCAGGTGAAGCCCGCCTCGACCTTGCAGTCGTGCGAGCAACCGTCGTTGTCCTGACCGTTGCCGTCGTCGCAGTCTTCGCCTTCGTCCTTGTTGCCGTCGCCGCAGTGCGTTTCGCACGGGCCCGTCACGCCGCTCGCGTCGCGGCACTTCGGTTCCGGCGTGCACGTCTTCGAGCAGCCGGTACCGTCGCCGTAGAAGAGCCCGTTGTCCGGACCTTTGTCGCAGCCCTCGCCCGCCTCGACGATCATGTTGCCGCACTGCGCCTTGGTGCACTTGCTCGGCAGCATCGTGTTGTCGCAGCTCGAACCGGCTTCGATCAAGCAGGTCGACGAACAACCGTCGCCGTTCATGGCGTTCTTGTCGTCGCACTTCTCACCGCCGGTGAGCAGACCGTCGCCGCAGAGCGGCACGCACTTCTTACCGGGGACGCGACACTCCCAGCCCGGCTCGATCATCATGCAGTCGGCGGAGCAACCGTCGCCCGACATCATGTTGCCGTCGTCGCAAGTCTCGAAGCTTGCGAGGTGACCGTTGCCGCACATGTCGGGCGTGCACGCGCCGACGCCGGAGTCCGGGCAAACGTAGTCGGCCTCTTTACGACAGGCGGGGCTGCATCCGTCGCCGCCCTTCGTGTTGCTGTCGTCGCACTCCTCACCCTCGTCGTGCATGCCGTTGCCGCAGCCGGGAGTCTCCGGCGTCGGGTCGACGTCGATCGGCCCGAACAGGCCGCCACCGCCGCTTGCGGAATTGGTTCCACCCGTACCAGGACCAGAACCTCCCGCATTCGGATTGCTGCTGTCATCGCCGGGCAGACCGGTGCTGCTGGTCTTGTTGGCGGAACAGGAGAACGCGAGCGCGAGAAGAAGGAGAGAACAGACGAGAGCGAGGCGAGCGCGAAAGGACATGTTTTGCTCCTCAATACTCCGACCGCTTTGCTGGATGCGCAAGGCCAACGCGTTGCTTAATTTGTCGGCGCTCGCAGAGCGCGGTCACGTCTCATCGCGTGGGGGTGACCGGCGCTTTCGGCTCATGCACGCAACGAACTAGCGGCAAATGCAGTACCGATTCAGAGTTCCACCAGCGCCATCGTTCGCGCGGCGCTCACAGGCACTTGCTGTTGTCGCTCGCGTCGATGTCCGTGCACGTCCCGGTGCGGCTCGCGGTGCACGCGTTCGGATCATTACAAACGTTGCAATAGAGCGCATCGACGCCCACGCAGTCGTAGTCGACGACACCGCAGCCGCAGTCGCAGGCCTCCCCGTCCCCGTAGTGGTAGGGGTCGCAGGTCCAGCCCTGGCTCGCCGTGCTGCACTTCGCGTTGTCGGTCAGCGTGATATTGGAGCAATCCGAGAGGCCGCAGCTCCCCTCGTCGTCGCAGAAGTCGCACACGCCGACCTGGGCCGAAACGCAATCGGGATCGGCGATGCCGCAGCCGCAATCGCAGCCGTCATCGGTGCCGTACGCGTACCCTGGGCAGTTCCAGCCGTCGGGCACCTTCGAGATGACGACGGCAGCCGACGTGAGGTGCAGGCAGCGGCCGCCGGGAACCTCGGCCGAAACGTGGGTATCCGAGTCGAGCGTGATCTCGGACAAGAGCACGTCGCTGACGTGCACGTCCGGGTAGCCGTTCAGCTGGTCGGAGTCGGCCGCGATGTCCAGTCGCCCTGATTTCGCGTAGAAATACGTCTTGGCGATGCCGGAATCTCCGAGGTCGACGCCGAGCCAGACGCAACGGGAACAGGAGGCGTAGTTGGCATCGTCCCCCGTCCCGAGCTCGAAGCTGCCCGTGTCCTCCCCGTTGTATTCACCGCCCGTGTAAAAATCGAGCCAGAGGTAGTCTCCGGCAGCGCTGCCGAGCTGCGGGTCAACATTGTACTCGTAGCTGTAATAGCCGGAGTCGAGCTGGTCATCTGCCGTCGGCGCGCCCTGGACCGTGATCTCGATCGTCGAACTGCAGCCGCCCACGCCGCCGGCGCCCGCCGTCGACCTTCCCCCCGTACCTGCTTCCTCGATCCCGCCGGCGCCCGCGGCAGATTCGCCCGCGGCGCCGCCGAGCGCGTTGGTGCCACCCGCACCACCAGCTGGCTTGCCTCCGCCTCCCGCCGCGATTGCACCGGCGTGTCCGGCGCTACCGCCTGCGCCGGCGTGTCCACCCTTACCGCCGCTCGACGGCTTGCCGGACGCGCCCTCCACCTCGTCGTACTTGTTCAAGTCGAGGAGCTGAGCGCAAGCGCCGAGCAGCAAGCACGCCGCGACCACGGGCCCGATGCGAAAAAGCCGAGTCATGAAGCAATTCCGGCCGGCACGCTATCACAGAACGTCCCACGTGTAGCGCTCGGTCTCGAACGCCATATCGGCGAGCGTCTTCACGTGCTCGTCCTGATTGTCGTCGATTTCGCTCACCGTGTGTTTCACGCGCCGGCGCGCTTGTCCGGCGAACGCAGTGGCGATGTCGATCTCTCGCGCGGCTGCGCCCTCGCCGTTTTTGCGAATCGAAGCATCGACGCGGCTGAGCACGCACGCGAGCACGAAGAGGTCGATCATGATGTCGGCGAGCCGTCGCGTCGCGAATTGTTTCTCGATGATCGCGCGCCCGTGCTTGCGCAGGATGCGGTCCGTCGCGGCCGCCAGATCGCGCGTGCCGTCCTCGAACACGCCTTGCGGCACTTTGAGCGCCGGCGACAGCCGCGTGAACGTCGTGCCCTCGCGGCCGATGCCCGTCGTGAACGCCGCGCGCCGGAGCGCGTACTCCGAGATCACGCCGAAGCCCTTGATCGGATCGGTGAACGCCCCTTCGAGACTCTTGCCGACGTCGCGCAGGTTCTGACCGACGTCGTTCATGGCCGTGAGCGCGATGAAGAGCCTGAGGATGTCGTTCGTGCCCTCGAAGATGCGATTGATGCGCGAGTCGCGTAAGAGCCGCTCGTAAGGAAACTCCGTCATGAAGCCGTTACCGGCAGCGATCTGCAGCGCCTCGTCCGCGCTGCGCCAGAGGGCTTCGCTCGCGAAGACTTTGCTGATCGCGGCCTCGACGGCGTAGTCGCCGTAGCCGTCGTCCGTGAGCCCCGCGACCATCGTCACGGTGGCTTCCGTCGCGTAGCAGTCGATCACCATCTGCCCGACCTTCTGCTTGACGAGACCGAACTCGCGGATCGGCTTGTCGAACTGAACACGCTGATTGGCCTGCTGCGTCGCGAGGGAAATCAGCTTCTTCATGCCGCCGACGGCCCCGCCGCCGAGGCCCGTGCGCCCGGAATTCAAGATGTTCATCGCGACCTTGAAGCCCTTGCCCTCCTCGCCGAGCAAGTGGTCGAGCGGCACGCGCACGTTGTCGAAACTCACGGTCGTCGTCGAGCTCGCGCGGATCCCGAGCTTGTCCTCGTGCGGGCCCGTGGTCACGCCCGGCATGTCGCGCGTGACGATGAAGGCGGAGAGACCCTTGCGTTCGTCGGGCGCCGTCGTCTTGGCGAACACAGTGAAAAAATCGGCGATCCCGCCGTTCGTGATCCAGATCTTGTTGCCGTTCAAGACCCAAGCGTCGCCTTCCTTCACGGCCGTCGTGCGGATCGAAGCGGCGTCGGATCCGGACGCCGGCTCGGTAAGACAGAACGCCGCAATCATCTCGCCCGTCGCGAGCTTCTCGTAGTAGCGCGCGCGCTGCGCGTCGGTGCCGAAGAGCAAGAGCCCGCGCATCCCGATCGAGCTGTGCGCGCCGACGGTCACGGCGACTGACGCGTCGTATTTCGCGACTTCTTGCAGCGCGCGCGAGTACGCCTTGCTGCCGAAGCCGAGCCCCCCGCTCGCCTCCGGGATCACGAAGCTGAAGAGACCTGCCGCGCGGAGCTCGTTCACGAACTCGGCCGGCAGCTCCCCCTCCCGATCCCATTTTTTGAGGTCGGCTTCGCGCGAACCCAAGAGCTGCGAGATCGTGGTGAACACGCCCTCGAGCGTTTCTTTGTCGGACTGCGCGATCTCCGGGAACGGCAATACGATGTCCTCGACGATCTGCCCCATGCAAAGCGAGCGCATGAAGCTCGCCGTTTTCCGATCGACCATGCGGAGAAATGTAACACCCCTGGTCTCGGGGCGTGAGGGCTCGGACACGGGGCCATTTGGACGCGGCAGGTGGTAGAAGAAAACCAGTGCCCGACGCGAAGCTCGTTCCGCCGCCCACGAAGGGGCACGTTTCGATTGCCCGGGTTTCGCACGCCTGGTACGTCGTGTGCGAAGCGCGGGAGCTCGGCAAGAAGCCGCTGCGGGTCGAGCTCCTCGGCACGCCGCTCGTGCTTTTTCGCGCCGAGGGCGGCAAGCCCGCAGCGCTGCTCGACCGCTGCCCGCACCGGAATGCTCCGCTGTCGCTCGGTCGCGTCGTCGCGGGCGGGCGTCTCGAATGCGCCTACCACGGCTGGCAATTCGAGGGCGGCGGCCGCTGCGCGCTCGTGCCCGGGCTCGTCGGCGGAAGCGAGGCACGGGAACGCCGTGCACCGGCCTGTGCGACGCGTGAGCAGGGCGGTTTGATCTGGGTGTGGGCCGAGCTCGACGAAGAGCCGACGCGCGAACCGTTCGCGCTGGGCGACGCGCCGGCCGGCTACACGCGTGTCGTGCGACACGTCGAGGCGCCCGGCACGCTGCACGCGACGCTCGAAAACGCCCTCGACGTGCCGCACACCGCGTTCTTGCACCGCGGGCTCTTTCGCGGCGCGGGCAAGCGCAACGAAATCCGCGCCACCGTGCGTCGCTCCGCCGATCGCGTCGAAGTCGAATACGCGGGTGAACCGCGGCCGAGCGGTGCCGTGGGCTACCTGCTCTCGCCGAGCGGCGGCACCGTCGAGCACTGGGACCGCTTCATCTTGCCCTCGATCGCGCAAGTCGAATACCGGCTCGGCCGCGAGAGCCACTTCACCGTCACGGCGTTCGGCACGCCC
This sequence comes from Polyangiaceae bacterium, assembly GCA_025936115.1. GTDB lineage: Bacteria > Myxococcota_A > Polyangia > Polyangiales > Polyangiaceae > PMG-095. The sequence goes on along the minus strand of JAICTZ010000012.1, from coordinate 19,249 downwards.
GTCTCCGACTTCGTGACGCGACTCTTCGCGGTCGTCGATTTTCGCTCGCCCATCCCAGCCTGGCTCGTGCGCCCCTTCCTCGAACCCGTCGCGCTCTCGATCTTCAAACAGGACACGCGCGTCCTCCGCGCCCAGAGCGAAACCGTGCGCGCGTTCGGCGGCGAACAATACATGTCGACCGAGCTCGACTTGATCGGCCCGCACATCTGGCGCCTGCTCAAGCAAGCCGAAGCCGGCGAACGCGCATCCGACGAAACCAGCGTGGAACGCGAAGTGAGATTTCTCGCGTGATGCCCGAAGGCCCGCTGCCGACCCTCATGGCGTGCCTCAACACGGCCTCCGTCGTGTGCTTGAGCGCCGGTTACCTCAGCATCCGACGTCGCAATGTACAGCTCCACCGCCGCTTCATGCTCACCTCGTTCGCGATCTCGGCGCTCTTCCTGCTCACCTACCTCCTCCACCACGTCCTCACGGGCAACGTCGCCTTCCACGGCCAAGGCCTCGCGCGCGTCGTCTACTTCGTCATTCTCATCCCGCACGTCCTCCTCGCCGTCACCATCCTCCCCCTCGCCATCGTCACCATCCGCCGCGGCCTAGCCGGCCGCATCGACCAACACCGCCCGCTCGCGCGCGTCACGTTACCGCTCTGGCTCTACGTCTCGGTGACGGGCGTCGTCGTTTACATGATGCTCTACCGCCTCGGATTTTAGGCCCCGCCCACGGCGCCCGAGAACGAGCGCGTTGGAGCGCGTTGGAGCGCGTTGGAGCGCGTTGGAGCGCGTTGGAGCGCGGCGCGCAGGCGCACGGGTCGGCTACGACGCGAGCGAACGAGCCCTTGCTACGCGCGCGCAGACAAACGCGCGAAGAGCATCCGCCACGACGCGCGCGCGGACGTGCGGCCTGCGCGCCGCCGACTCCGCCGACCACCCCAAATCGCGCGCATCCGCGCGCTCAGGAGGTGGTAGCGCGTCGTGGCGCGCCAGCGGCAAACGCGGCGAGCACGAGTACCGGCGGGCGGCACGACGGACGACGGCGCGCAAAGACGCGCGGCGCGATGGCCTGCGAAAGCCCCGACATACGGCGCTCGTACCTTGAATGCGCGACACGATTGCATCAGGAGCGCTCCAAACCGCGGAACGCACAGAGACATTCGGTTTCGCTCGATCGCACGTGCGCGATCGCCCGGTCTCGCAGCCGCTCGATCGCACGTACGCGGTCGCCCGGTTTCGCAGCCGCTCCGCCGCACGTGCGCGATCGCCCGGTCTCGCAGCCGCTCCGCCGCACGTACGCGGTCGCCGCGTTGCGCACCCGCATTGCCGCACGTCCGGGAGATGACACCGGGGAAGCGTAAACGCCGCGCCGTTGCGCAGCCTTCAGCGGCGTGTCGCTGCCGCGCCGGTGCTGCGCGGCCGTGCTCATCCAGGTTTGGTCGACGACGGTTCTCTGCGCTTTTTGGCGCTGGCGCGTTCGCGCGCCTTCTTCTCCGTGCCGTGCTCCGCCACGTCGAACGGCTGCAAGACTCCGTGGCGACGCCAGCCCCTCCGCAGCAAAAATGAGCGAGCCGGCACGACTCCTGACTCGACCTTCGGTAACGGATCGAGCAAAGCGCGCTTGTCCGGCGGCTCGTAGACCCACTCCGGATCCCAGCCGTCGAACCAGTGCGCGGAGCTCAACGGGTCGCGAAACGTGAGCGGCAACCGCGGCCCTTTGGTGTCGGCGTGCCGGCGAAAATTGTTGAGCACGTACGCGAGCGCACGCCGCACCTCGAGCGGGGTGCCGAGCGCACGCGCGTGAAATCGGTCCGCGAAAACCCGCCCCGAACGGGCGAACAGCCGATTGAGCGCTTTGGCGAGACGAATCGAGAGCGCCTGCATCCCTTGCGTCAACCCCTGCGTGCTCGCCGCCTCCACGATCAGGTGCAGGTGGTTCGACTGCACCGAATACTGCACGACCCGCACCCCCCCACGCCGCGGCTTCGCAAGCGTCTCCCGCACGACCCGAAACGCCGCCTTTTCGCGCAAGCTCGGCAGCCCGCGCACGAACCTCAACGTCACGTGCAGCGGTACGTGACGCGTCACGCGCACTCGCGCCAGATGCGACGCCCGCTGCGAAGTCCGCGGCCGACCTGCACCCGCCCGCGCGCCACCCCAGGTCCGAAACGGAAGCACACCTTGTGCCTGCTTGCGCGTGCTCCGCCCGCGCGCCTGCCCACCTGTTTTATTTTGACGCGCCTGCTGCGTTTTGGTCCTTGCCGTGTCCTTACGAATTGCCATCTGAGAACTTGAATATGGCAGCTATTTGTGTTGCCCACCACCTCATTCTTCCTCGGTCCGAGGGTCCGAGGGTCCGAGGGTCCGAGGGTCCGAGGGTATGAACCGGATACAGTCCTGACAGATCGAGCCGAGGACAGGCCTGACACTTTGCTCGTGCAATCCGAGGACATTCCTGACAGTGGCGCGCATGCCGTGGAAGAAAACGGATTCGATGAAGGAGCGTGTGAAGTTCGTGTTGGAATGGGAAAGGCGCTGGACCGAGGGCGTAGGCCGCACCAGAGCCCGACGAAGGTCGGAGACGAAATGGAGGAGCTGCTGGTAGGGGCGCGCAAGCTGCACCGGACGTGGGGGCCGAAGAAGCTGCGGGCATGGCTTGCGCACTACAGACCCGAGCTACAGCTGCCGGCGCAAAGTACGATCGGCGAGGGGCTGCGGCGGCGTGGGCTGATTTTGCAGCATCGCCGGCGAGTGCGAGCAACGAGGGCAAGCGCGCAGCCATTTGCGGAGGTGACAGGGCCAAACGCCACCTGGTGCGTCGACTTCAAGGGTCACTTCCGCACGCAAGACGGGAGCAAGTGCTACCCGTTGACCATCATCGACGCGCACTCGCGATTTTGATTCATTGCGAAGCAGTCGACAACCCCGACGGCCGGGAAGTACAGCCGGTCTTCGACTCTGCGTTCCAAGAACGCACGCGCCGACGCACAGCGCGTTTCCTCAGCTCACACGGGCGTGAACGACGGACGGCCCGCGGGCGTGGCGCGGCATTCGAGCATGGCGCCGTCGACGGCTACGGCTAGGACGGAGCCGACTTCGACCATGATGCCGACGAAAGGGGGTTGCCATTCGGGGTGCTCCCAGACGGAGGACCATTCGCCGCCGGCGCGGCGAGACCAGACGCGGCCGCGTCCGGCGGCCCAGGCGCGGCCGAGGGGGTCGAGGCCGACGGTCGCGAGGTCGGGGAGGCCCGGCAGGGTGGTCGCGTAGGGGGTCTCACCCTCGAGGGTGAGGACAGCGCCTTCGACGCCGACGGCGACGGCGATGCCGCGCTCGGGGCGACCGGCGCACGCGAGGAGGACGCGGCCGGGCGGGGTCGGGATGCGTTCGAGCTCCCACGCGAGGGGTTTGACGATGGCGGCGTAGCTTTTGTCGTCTTTGCCGCGGCCGACGACGAGAAAGCGTTCGTCGTCGATGCGCGTGAGGCCGGTGAGGAAGGCGGCGTCGGTCGCGGGCAGCGGTTTGAGCCAGCGGCGGCCGATGTGCGTGAGGACGAGCGGGGGGCGTTCGGGGGCTTCGCCGATGAAGACGGCGACGTCGTCGAAGTCGGGCAGCGCGTGGGTGACGGTGATGTCGGGATCGGGGTGGCGCAGGAGCTCGCGGACGCCCTCGTGCGAGAGCTCGCAGAGTTGGCCGTCGCGCGTGCCGATGAGCCAGCGCGTGGGATCGAGTCGTTCGACGAAGCGCACGCCGCCGATTTCTGCGGCGCCGCTCGCCGTCACGTCCGCCCAGGTCGAGCCGTCCCAAAACTCGAGGCCCGTCGTGGTCGCGGCGAGCGCTTGGCCGCCGGCGTTCCAGGCGACGTCGGTGACGACGCGATCGCCGCCCGGCGGGTGACGCACGAGCCACACGGCCTCGAGCACGAGGTCGCGCGCGTGGAGCTCGTCGAGGCTGCCGACCCAGCGTTCGCTCGGTTTGCTGCCGGAGTCGCCGCGCAGCCACGGCAGCAGGCTGTCGGCGAGCTGGCGCGCGTTCGGAGGGCGCTCCTTCGGTACGAACGAGGTCGCGCGCGCGAGCACCATGTCGATGGCTTGGGTCGCGGCCGTGCGCTCGCGCAGCTCGAACGCGAGCGTCGGCGAGCTCGTGACGCTGCGACGCTCGGCCGACTGCACGGCGACGACCGCCATCGCGGGCGAGCTGATTTCGAACAGCGACTCGCCCGTGAGCATGAAGAAAATCACGCACGCGAGGCTGAACACGTCCGTGTGGGCGCCGAGCGCGAATTTCGACATGAATTGCTCGGGCGCTGCGTAGCCGGGCGTGCCGACGACCGCATGCCCGAAAGTCGCTGCGAGCCCCGCGGGACGCGCGATGCCGAAGTCGGAGATCTTGTAGAGCTCTGTCTCGGCGGCGCCGCAGCAGAGCACGTTGCCCGGATGAATGTCGCGATGGACGATGCCGGCCGCGTGGATCTCCGAGAGGCCGCTCGCGAGGCTCTCGAGCGCGCGCGCGACGCGAATCGGATCGAACGCAAAGCCCGTGTGCCGCACCGAGTACGCGACGCGCTTCTCGAGCGACGAGCCTTCGACGCCGCCGTGCACGTACTCGAGCGCGAGCCACGGCAACTCGAGCGTGCGGCCGTGCCATCCCCACGGCAGGCTACCCGTATCGATCAAGCGCACGACGTTCGGCGTCGGAGGGATGCGCTCGTTCAGCCGACCGAGCGCCACCGCTTCCTTTTTGATGATGGTGAGCGCCTGCTCGTCGGACTCGGCGACGATGTGGGGCAGGATGACCTTGATGACGACGACGGCTTCGCCGTCGGCCGCCCGGCGCCGGGCACGGTAGGCGAGCGCGGTACCGCCCTCACCGAGCCGGGACTCGATGAGGTAGCTCACACCGGCTTGGAGGCTGCTCGGGACGAGCTCGCCGATGAACGGGTCGCGTCGTCCCATCGTGCGACCGCGAGCATATCAAAGTATGGTGCGCCCGCGTGCCCCGGGTCCCTACCCTCCTGCTCTTCGTGGACGTGTTCTGCCTCGCTCTTGCGCTGGCTCTCGGCTCGCCCCAGTTCGCGCTCGCCGCCACGGTGCCGGCCGGAGCCGTCGCTGCCGTTGCCTGCGAGCTGCTCGCACGCGACGAGCAGAAGGCCCCGCTCAGTGGTGAACCGTGGCGGCTCGACGGCTGGGCTGTCACGGTCGGCTCGCTCGCCGTGGTCGGGCTCGGCCTGAGCCTCGGTCCGGACGCGGTCAGCACGGCATGGCTACTCGTGGCGCTGATCGCCGGCCTCGGCTTCGCGAGTCTCCCGAACTTGGCCCCCCGGCCGCGCGCCTGAGGTGGGAGTCGAATGCGCGCCGTCGTGCAGCGAGTCACGCGCGCCGAGGTGACGGTCTCGGGCGCGAGCGTCGGTCGTATCGAGCGGGGGCTCTGCGTGCTCGTCGGCGTCGCGGCGGGTGACGCCGAAGAGGACGCGCAGAGCTTGGCTGACAAAGTCGTCGGCTTGCGCGTCTTCGAGGACGAAACAGGCAAGATGAACCTCGACGTGAAGCAGGTCGGCGGCGCGCTGCTCTGCGTCTCGCAGTTCACCCTGCTCGGTGACGCGCGCAAGGGCCGCCGCCCGAGCTTCACGGACGCCATGGCGCCCGAGCCCGCCGCCGTGCTCTTCGAGCACTTCGTCACGCGCTGTCGCGCCACGGTTCCGGTCGAAACGGGGCGATTTCGTGCGTCGATGCTGGTCGAGCTCGTGAACGACGGTCCCGTCACGCTGCTGCTCGATTCGCGGCGAGCGTTCTGACGCCCCGGCCTCGCCCGAGGTCGCGGCGCGTGTAAGACTCCTCGACCGTTTTGCCCACGATCGAATTTCTCGGCAACGGCTTCGGCGCCACCAAGACCGTCGACGCACCCGAGGGCGGCGCGCTCGTCGACATCTGCGACGAACACTTCTGCCCGGTGCCGTTCTCTTGCCGTTCGGCGAGCTGCGGCACGTGCCATAGCGAGATCGTCCAAGGCATCGAGCACCTGGCGCCCGCCGAACCGCTCGAGCAGGAGCTTTTGGATCTGCTCGGCGGCGGCCCGAACTCGCGCCTCGCGTGTCAGGCCGAGGTACTGCCGGGGCCCGGGTTGATTCGGATCCGCTCGCACCTGGGGTGAGGCAGCCGAGCTACGGCAGGATTTCGAGCACGATTTTGCCGACGTTCTGATTCGCTTCCATGCGCGCGTGCGCCAACGCGACGTCGCGGAGCGAAAACACGCTGTCGACGAGCGGTTTCAGCGTGCCGTCGGCGAGGCGGTGCAGTGATTGGCGGCGGAAGCGCTCGACGACGCCGATTTTGTCCGCCACGGGGCGCGTGCGCATGACGAGACCGAGAATCGACGAACGGCGCGCGAGCACGCGGCCCAGATCGAGCTCGGCCTTCGCGCCGCCGACGAGACCGACCACGACGTGCCGTCCGAGCACGGCGAGGCACGTCTGATGCTTCGCAAAATACGCCCCCCCGACGAGATCGACGATGACATCGACTCCCCGCCCGTCCGTGAGCTCGAGCGCGACGCTCGCAAAGTCTTCGTTCTCGCGCGCGACCACGCGCTCCGGCTCGAGCGCGCGCACCGCCTCCACTTTGCCGGCGCTCGTCGTCGCGATGACGCGCGCGCCCGCGAGCCGCGCGAGCTGCACCGCCGCCGAACCGACGCCGCTCGCCGCAGCGTGAATCAGGACCCAGTCGCCGGGCAGCACGCGCCCGAGCGAAAAGAGCGCCTCGCTCGCCGTGAGAAACGCCTCCGGCACGGCCGCTCCCTGAACGAAGTCGAGGGCGTCGGGGATTGGCAAGAGCAGCTGCTCGTGCACGGCGACGTGCTCGGCGTACCCGCCGCCCGGCAGGAGCGCCATCACGCGGTCGCCGACTTTGGCCGAGGCAATACCGGGACCGAGCGAGGAGACGGTGCCGGCGCATTCGAGACCGAGCAACGTCGACGCGCCGGGCGGCGGCGGGTACACCCCGCGCCGCTGCAGCAGATCCGCGCGATTGAGAGCCGCGGCGTGCACGTCGATCACGACCTCGCGCTCGCCGGGCACCGGATCGGGCACCTCACCGAGCTCGAGGACTTCGGGGCCACCCGGCGTCCTGACGACGACCGCTCGCATGCGAGCGTTTTAGCCACGAGTAGAACTACTTCGCCAGTCTTGAATGGTCAGATCACGATCGAGATCTGCTCCTGCCAAAGACCGGCGAAGTAGTGCTAGGGCGGCGTTGGAAGAGCGAGTCTCAGAGCTCGGTGAGATGCGCGGCCCCGATCACGCCGGCGCGCTCGCCGAGCTCGCTCACGAGCAAGGGCACTTCGGCCAAGGGCGGGGCGAACGCGTACTCACGCAGCGCCCGCCGCACGTGCGGCTCGAGCAAGTCGAACGAGGCGGAGATGCCGCCCGAAAATACGATCGCGTTCAGATCGAGCAGGTTTTGAATGTTCGCGAGTCCCTTGCCGAGCGCTTCGCCCATCTCTTCGAAGACGCGCAGGCCCGCCTCTTGACCGCTGCGGGCCGCAAGCGCGATGGGGAGCACCTCGTCCGCTCGCCCGCCGAGCTCACGAAAGCGGCGGAGCAGGCCCTTGGTCCCGACGTAGGCTTCGATGCAACCCCGCTGGCCGCAGGCGCAGAGGGGCGCGTCGAGCGAACGGGTGACGTTCATGTGACCCACCTCGCCTGCGAAGCCGTGCGTTCCCGGATAGAGCGAGTGACCCATGACGAGCCCGCCGCCGATGCCGGTGCCGAGCGTGATCATGAGGAAACTCGGGTATTGTCGGCCGTGGCCGTACAAGCGCTCGCCGAGGGCGGCCGCCGTGGCGTCGTTTTCGACCGCGATGGGGCAGTTCAATCGCTCGGCGAGCTCACGGCCGATGTGCACCCCTTCGAACCCGGGCACGTTCGTCAGCCGCCAGCAGCGACCCTCACTGTCCACCTCGCCTGGAATCGCAAACCCCACAGCGTCCGGCTTTGCCGAGAGCTGGAGCACCACGCTGGTGAGGGTCGTCAGCACCTCGCTCACTGCCGCGCCCGGCAAAGTATCGGCCACGACCGAGCGCACGACGTCGCCGCCGTCCACGATGCCAGCCTTTACTTGGGTACCGCCGAAGTCGACGCCAATAAGCATCAGTCCATCCTCGATGAGCGTCCGTCGCCTCGCCGCGCGGGGTGACCGACCCTGAACCCCGAACCATAGCGCCACATTCCGCGCGCCGAAAGGCTCACCCCGGCATACATCGGCTTACTTTTTTCCTCCAACGCGGTACGGTGCTGGCGCATGAAGCACTCGGTCTCGCACGATCTCGGCCAGCAGCGCGCCAAGGAGGCCGCCAAAGCCGCCATCGCCGCGTACGAACAGAAGTTCGCCAAGTACCATCCTCAGACCCAGTGGGTGAGCGACTCGCGCGCGAACATCTCGTTCTCCGTCAAAGGCATGAGCTTGAGCGGGGCGATCGAGGTGCTCGACCGCTCGATCGATCTCGATCTCGACGTGCCGTTCTTGCTGCGGCCGTTCAAAAACCAAGCGCTCGGCGTGATCGAGGGCGAGATCCGCGAATGGATCGATAAGGCTCGCGCGGGAAAGATCTAGAGCACGCGCTGCTCGCGCAGGTCCTTCACGATTTTCCAGACGTAGCTCGCGATCGCCACCAGAAATAGGGGCTGCGCGATGAACGTGAACGCGCCCATGGGATACGGACCGGGACGCCACACGTAAATGAGGCTGATGAGCGAGGCGAGGCTCACGGCCATCGCCTCCCATTTGAGCTCATTCATGATCGGCCTCCGCGAACACGGGAGCTTTCGTCAGCGCGTCGTACCTTGCGGAGCCCGGCGTGCGGTCGGCGCGCGTCGGGTGCGCGCGGCCGTGACAGTTGAGGCAGCTCATGTCGGAGGATACGAGTCGCCCGAGCACGTCCTTGTGGACGTGCACGCGCTCGAAGGCCGTCTTGCCCTGGTGACATTTCAGGCATTGGTGGTTGTCGAAGCGCGTGCGCGCCGTGAGGGGCTCGGCGTACGTGGCGGAGGTGTAGCGAGCCAGGTGGCGGTAGCCTTCCATCTTGGCGGCGAGATCGCCGTCGAAGCCGTAGTCGCTGTGGCACGCGTAGCATTGCCCGGTCGGGATGTAGCCGTTCTTGAAGTGCCTCGCGGCGAGCGTATCGGAGTTGGGGTCGTGCAGGTCGTTCGCCATCGGACGCATCACGTGGCACTGGCTGCAGGCCTGCACTTCGTGGATACCCACGAACGTGTGATAGTTCGCGACGGCGATCGTGGCTACGGGCAACGCCGCGATGGTGACGAGGGCGCTCAGTTTCCAGAAGGCGCTAGCCGTCAGCACGGTGATGCCGATGGAAACGTCCGGTCGCTCGCGCAGCCGCGCGAAGCTGCAGCGGGCAATGAACCAGGCGCCCACGATCGTGAGCACGCACGTGAGCGTCCCGAGGACGCGGACCAAGCCGAGCCAAGTCATGCTTGCGCGAGCTCCAAGCGAACCGCCGTCACCTTGTACTCCGGCTCCTTCGAGACGGGATCGACGTGGTCGGCGACCACGCGATTGATCAAGAGCTTCACATCGTAGAAGGACGCGAACAGCGTGCCCGGACGACAACGATCGGTGATGTGTGCGAGCCCTTCGATGCTGCCGAAGCGGCTGATGACGCGCAGGCGCGCGCCCTCGGCGACGTGCGCGCGGTCGGCGTCGCTCGGCGAGATTTCGATGTGTGCCGGCCCGGCGCCGTCACGGAGCTCGGGAATGCGCATCGTCATGGTGCCGGTGTGCCACTGCTCCACGACCCGACCGGTGGTGAGTTGGAGCGGAAACTCCGCGCTCGGCAGCTCCGGCGAGCGCACGTAGGGTCGCGTCGCGATCACCGCCTTGCCGTCGGGAAAGCCGTAGAACTCGATGCCGGTGCCTGGCGCCACCAGGGGATCCGACCCTTCGACGAAGCGTCGAGGCGTGCCCGGGTGGTCCGGCGTCGGGCAGGGCCACTGCAGCCCGCGCAAGGCCTTCAGACGCGGGTAGGTGATGCCGGCAAAGTTGTATTTCGAGTGCGCGGAGATCTGACGCCACTCGTCCCAGACGGCTTCCGGTGTGCGCGCCGAGATGAGCTTGCCGAGCCCCAAGCGGTCGGCGAGCTCGACCAAAATGGCGAGATCGCTCCGGCACTCGCCCGGCGGCCGGAGCAGACGCGGCGTGTATTGATAGCGCCGCTCACCTTGGCCCGTGACGCCCTCTTTTTCGATCCATAAAGCGGCCGGGAGCAGCACGTCCGCCAACTGTGCGGTCTCCGAATCGCCGAAAATTTCCGCCACGGCGAGGAACGCCTTGCCCATGTTGGCGCACTGCACCGCGGAGTTCGGCAAGCTCTGCGCTGGGTTCGTGCACATGATGAGCGCGGCGCGCACCTTGCCGTCGCCCATGGCCTGGAAGAGATCGACCGCGGGTAACCCGGGCTTGGGGCTGATGGTGCCGGGGGGCACCCCCCAGAGCTCTTCCATCTCTTGGCGATGTTTGGGGTTGGCCACGACCCGACCGTTGGGCAGCGCGTGCGAGAGCGCGCCCGTGTCACGCACGCCGCCACAAGCATTGGGCTGCCCCGTGACCGAAAACGGCGTCGCACCGGGGCGGCCGAATTGACCGGTCAAGAGATGCAGCGAGCTCACCATGGCGTTCAGGGCCGTACCTTGCGTGCGTTGATTGAGCCCCATCGTCCAGAGCGACATCGTGGCTTTGGCCGTGGCAAAGCGGTGGGCGACGCGTCGAATGTCGAGCGCGGGGACGCCGAGCTCCTGGCTGACTTGCTCGGGGACGTAGCTCGCGTCGAGAAAGGCCTTGAAGGCGGCGAAGTCGAGCGGCGCGCTGCCGTCGGTGAACCGCACGTGGCGCTCGACGAACGGGACGTCGACCAGGCCGTCCGCGCAGATGACTTGCGCCATGCTGTTCAGCAGCAGCAAGTCCGTGCCCGGTATGGGCGCGAGGTGAATGTCCGCGTGATCGGCCGTGTCCGTACGTCGGGGATCGACGCAAATGATCGTCGTCTCCGGGTGCAGGCGCTTGCGACGCATCATGCGCTCGTGCAGCGGCGGATGACAGTGGAAGGGGTTCGCGCCGATCACGAACAGGCAATCGGCGTGATCGATGTCTTCGTAGCTGCCGGGAGGCTCGTCTTTGCCGAACGTTTGGGTGTAACCCGTCGCGGCGGAGGCCATGCAAAGCCGCGGGTTGCCGTCCACGTTGTTGGTGCGGATGCCGGCCTTGAATAATTTGTTGGCGGTATAGCTCTCTTCGGTGAAGAGCTGCCCGGAGCCATAGAACGCGACGCTGTCGGGTCCGCTCGCGGCGATCGCCGCTTGGAATTGGGAAGCGACGAGCCCCATCGCCTCGTCCCACGTCGCGGCAGTGAGCGGAGAGCCCTTGCCCCCGCGACGGATCATGGGCGTCGTGAGGCGCCCTTTCACGTACGGCAGCGCGCGGAGCATGGAGCCCTTGACGCAAATGACCCCGGCGTTGTGCGCCAGCTCGTCGCCGCGCACATCCGTCACTTTGCCGTCTCGCATCCCCACCTGAACGCCGCAGCCCGTACCGCAGAACCGGCACACCGCCTTCGTCCAGGAGTCGGCGTTGCCTTTCGGCAAGAGCGCCTCGAGCGCGCCCCAGGTCGCGACGCCTAGCGCGTTGGCCGCGGCGACTCCTGCGAGCATCCGCAAGAGGTCACGACGGTCGATGCCCGGTTCGTCGCTGCCCTGCATGGCTGCTCTCTAGCGGGTTTCTTCGGGCGACGGGGCAAATTCAAGTCGGGGGCCGGACTCGCCGCGCCGGCGGGTGCCGGGTTCGACCGCGCGGCTCAGCAAAACGCCCTAGCCCAATAGATCCAGAGCTCCCGGCGCGCGAACCACACTCGCGACACCGAGCCGTTCGAGCTCGGCCGCGGCCGCGAGCACGCTCGCTTCGTCCCACGCGTCCCCGACGAGTTGCAGGCCGACCGGCAACGCGTGCGCGCCCGTACCTACCGGAACGGAACAGGCGGGCAGGCCGAGCAAGTTACCGAGAAACGCGAAGCGACAGGCGGCGTCGAGCGCGCCGGTGTCGAGCAGGCCCGAGGCTGCTTCGGCGTCCGTGACCGCCGGGGCGACGTTCGCGGTCGTGGGCAGCGCGATGAGATCGACGGAGCGGAGCGCGCGTTCGACTTCGCCGCGCAACGCCTCGCGCAGGCGCTGGGCCAGCACGTAGTCGTCCGACGCGAAGCCGTGGACACCCGCGAGGAAGACTTGCAAATCGTGCCCCAATTCGCGGCCCTTCAGGGCGGCGACTTCACGCAGCGCCGCGCCGGCTTCAATCGCGACCGTCAGGTAGCCCATGGCCGCGGCGTGGCATGCGAGCGGCAGCTCCACGGGCACGAGCGTCGCGCCGGCGCGCTCGAGCGCATCGAGCGCTGCTTCACCCGCACGCGCAACGTCCGTATCCGCTCGGGCCCACTCGCTCGCCGGCACGCCGAGCCTGAGACCCCGCACGCCTCGCCGTAGGGCCCGTTCGAGCTCGCCCGCTGCGAGCTGCGGGCCCGCGAGCGACGGTGGATCGCCGGCATCAGCGCCCGCGCCGAGCTCCAGGGTGAGCGCGAGCTCGGTCGTGCTCGCGGCGATGACGCCGAAGTGCACGACCGAAGTGCCGCCGTACATGCCGTGACCCGTGCACGGAATACGGCCGTACGTCGGCTTCAACCCGAATACGCCGTTGTAAGCGGCCGGAACGCGCACCGAGCCGCCACCGTCCGTGCCCACACCGAACGGCACGAGTCCGAGCGCGACCGCGACCGCCGAGCCCGTCGAGCTGCCGCCGGCGAGGCGCGTCTCGTCGTGCGCGTTCCGCGGCATGCGACGGTGGGCGTTCGCGCCGAGCGGTGAGAGTCCGTACTCCGTCATCGGCGTTTGGCCGAGCACGACGGCGCCCGCCCGGCGCAGGCGCGCGACGAACACGGCGTCTTCGCTCGCGGGCGTGGCAGGCATGAACGACGTGCCGAGCCGCGTCGCGTAGCCGGCGACGTTCAGCTCTTCTTTCACGACGAACGGCACGCCGTCGAGCTCACCGAGCGGGGCGCCGCGCTCGTAGCGCTCCGTGCTCGCGCGTGCGTCGGCAAAAGTGCGCTCGTCGTTGCGCGCGTGGAGCGGCGCGCGCAGGTCGAACGTCGCTGCGTGTTCGAGCGCGCGCTGCGCGACGGCGAGGGGCGTCGTCTCACGGCGGCCGTACGCATCCGTGAGGCGACGCGCCGTGCGCGGGACCCCACCTCCGTCGGGCAACGGCAACTCCGCCGACGGCCAAGCGTGACTGGGGCGGGCGCGGCGTGGCTCGAGCCCGAACGGCACCGGCCCGCGCGTTTCCCAAGACAGCGCGCGCAGCGCGTCAATGCCGAGCTCGGCACGCACGACCTTGGCGAGCAGACGCTGGGCTGCAGGCGCACGCACGCAGACACTCAACGCCCTGAGGGCGGCACCTGAAACCCGACCGACACCTATCCGCATGCGAACACGAAGAATCGAAGGAGATTCGGAGGCTCCGGAATCGCGCCCGGCAGCAGTCCTAGTCTAGGCAGCACCGACTGGGGTTGGTAGAACGCAAAACGTGTCAAATTCGCCCAGGCCTAGCATCCCGGTCTACGAGCTCCCGCTCGATCCCGAGTCGATCCGTAAGAGCTTCGTTCAGCAGGTCCAGTACAACCAGGGCAAGCACCCGAGCGCGGCCACGCGGCTCGACCATTTCATGAGCCTCGCCCGCGTCGTGCGCGATCGCATGTACGACCGCTGGACGCGCACCTGGCAGCGCCGCGACAAACAACAGCCCAAAGTCGTCTACTACCTCTCGCTCGAGTTCTTGATGGGCCGCCTGCTCGAGGACGGCCTCGTGAACCTCGGCATCCTCGACGAAACGAAGGAAGCGCTCGCGAACCTCGGTATCGACATCGCGCAGGTGCTCGAGCAGGAACCGGATGCCGGCCTCGGCAACGGCGGCCTCGGCCGTCTCGCCGCCTGCTTCCTCGACTCGATGGCGACGCTCGGCATCGCCGGCATGGGCTACGGCATCCGCTACGACTACGGCATCTTTCGCCAGGACATCATCGGCGGCGTGCAGCAGGAGGCACCGGACCATTGGCTCGCCTTCGGTAACCCCTGGGAGATCGCCCGGCCCGAGCGCGCGTACAAGGTCCGCTTCGGCGGGCGCGTGATCCAGTACACGGGCGCATCGGGTCGCACCGTGCACGAGTGGGTCGACACGCAGGACATCATCGCCCTGCCCTACGACACACCGATCCCGGGCTACAAAAACCACGTGATGAACACGCTCCGGCTCTGGTCGGCGCGTGCCACGCGCGACTTCGACATCTCGTACTTCAACCGCGGCGACTACATCCGCTCCGTCGCGGAAAAGAGCGCGAGCGAAAACATTTCGCGCGTCCTTTATCCGAACGACTCCACGCCGGCCGGCAAGGAGCTACGCCTCAAGCAGGAGTTCATGCTCGTCTCGGCGACGCTGCAGGACGTGCTCGCACGCCACGTCCGCTACCACGCCGACCTCTACAACTTGCACGAGCAAGCCGTGTTCCAGATGAACGACACGCACCCCGCGCTCGCCGTGGCGGAGCTCATGCGCTTGCTCGTCGACGAGCACGGCATGCCGTGGGATCACGCGTTTTCGCTCACGAAGCGCTGCCTCGCGTACACGAACCACACCATTTTGCCCGAAGCGCTCGAGCGCTGGCCCGTGTGGCTCATGGAGCGCGTGCTGCCGCGCCACCTGCAGATCATCTACGACATCAACGCCGTCCACCTCGCGGAGGTGAAGAAGCGCTTTCCGGGAGACGACGAGCGCCTGCGCCGCATGTCGATCGTGGAAGAAGGCGCCGAAAAGCGGCTCAGCATGGCGAACCTCGCCGTCGTCGGCTCGATGAAGGTGAACGGCGTCTCGGCGCTGCATTCGCACCTCTTGCGCGAGCACTTGTTCAAGGATTTTTACGAGTACGAGCCGGACAAGTTCATCAACGAGACCAACGGCGTCTCGCCGCGGCGCTGGCTCCTCAAGTGCAACCGCCCGCTCGCCGAGCTCATCAGCTCGCGCATCGGTCACGGCTGGGAGGTCGACCTCGACCAGCTCGAGCGGCTCGTGCCCTACGCGAACGATCCCGAGTTCCAGCTCGCCTGGCGCGCCGTCAAGCACCAGAACAAGGAGCGACTCGCGCAGGCGCTCCTGCATCGCTTCAACATCGAGCTCGATCCGACGCACCTCGTCGACACGCAGGTGAAGCGCATCCACGAGTACAAGCGTCAGCTGCTCAACATCATTCACGTCGTCTCGCTCTATCAGCAGTACAAGCAAAAGCCGCCGTTCGACGCCGTCCCGCGCACCTTCCTCTTCGGCGGCAAGGCCGCGCCCGGCTACGACATGGCCAAGCGCATCATTCACCTGATCAACGCCGTGGCGCAGGTCGTAAACAGCGATTTGCAGGTAAAAAATTACCTGCGCGTGATTTTCGTGCCGAACTACGGCGTCTCGCTCGCCGAGCTCATCATGCCGGCGACGGACGTCTCCGAGCAGATATCGACCGCGGGCACGGAAGCGTCCGGCACCGGCAACATGAAGTTCGCGCTGAACGGCGCGCTCACCATCGGCACGCTCGACGGCGCCAACGTCGAAATCCGTGAAGCCGTCGGCGAGCAGAACTTCTTCCTGTTCGGCCTCACCACCGACCAGGTGCTCGCTGCCCGCGAGCACGGCTACGACCCGATGCAGACCTACTACGCCGAGCCCATCCTCAGGCAGGCGCTCGACGCGATCGCCGGCGGCCTGTTCTCTCCGGACGATCCGGGACGTTTCCGTCCGGTTGTCGATTCGCTGCTCTACGGCGGTGACACGTACATGGTGCTCGCCGACTTCCTCTCGTACTTACACTGCCAGCGCAGCGTCGAAGCCGCGTACCACGACCAGGGCGGCTGGACGCGTCGCTCGATCCTGAACGTCGCGCTTTGCGGGCGTTTTTCGAGTGATCGCACGCTCCTCGGGTACGCACGCGACGTGTGGGGTGTGTACGTTCCGCCTCCTCAGCCGGGCCGCGGGCGCACCATCTCGGCCGCTCCGTCGCACGACGGGGATAGCGTCGCTGAAATGCCGCCGAGCGTTCTCCGCTACAGCGAATAAAAGTTGAGCTTGGCGCGCGAAACGGACTCTGCGCTTTCGGAGCGCGTGAGAGTTCGTTAGTGTGCGGGCCGGCTCGCGCCGATCGAGCTCTGCTCTTCCGAGACTGCGCAAGTCGAGACTACCTTCGCGTGGAGACGAACCGTGCTTAGAAGCAAGTGGGCCATTGGGGCGGCACTCTTGGGCGCGTGGATCGCCGCGTGCTCGGGCAAGACGAACGATTTTCAGTGCAAGACCGGTAACGCCGACTGCAGCTGCCGCGCGGACGACAGCTGCGCGGACGGTCTCGTGTGCAGTAGTCACCACCTGTGCGTCAAACCCGAGCAGGCGAGCGCGGGCCAAGCGAACGCCGGCAGAAGTAGCGGCGGGGCGACCTCGCGCGGCGGACAAGGCGGGAGCACGAACGCTGCCGGTCAGGAAAACGCCGGCGATACCGGCTCGGGCGCGACCGGCGGCACGAAGAGCGCGAGCGGTGGCACGAACGGGACGAGCGGCGACGCCGGCGCGGCCGGTGAGCCGGGGACGGAAACGGGCGGTGAGCCCGGTCAGACGACGGGCGGCACGGGCGGGGTGAGCGGCGGCAGCGGTGCGACGGCGCGCGGCGGCGCACGCAGCCGTGGTGGCGCGCGCAATCGCGGCGGTGCGTCGAGCGGCGGCGCGGGCGCCGGCAGCGGTGCGGTCGGCACGGGCGCGCAGAGCGGCGCGGGCGGCTTCAGCGGAATGAACACTGTCGCGGGCGCGAGCGGCGCGGGTGCCGTGAGCGGTGCGGGTGGCGCCGGCGGCATGAGCGGCAACGCAGGCACGAGCGGCGTCGGTGGTATTGCCGGCAGCGCGGGACTCGGCGGCGCCTCGGGCAGCGGCGGCGCGGGCGCTGTTGGAGGCGTCGGCGGCCTCGGCGGCCTCGGCGGCGCCGGCGGCAACGGCGGTGCGAGCAGCTGCAAGGAGATCACCCTGCCCTCGATGATGTGGCTGCGCGACGTGAGTCAGTCGCCGGACTTCGTCGACTACGAGTACCGCATCAACGCGCTCGGCGGCTCGAGCCCCGACTACGCATACGTCGACTTTTACGGCCCCGGCGTCGACCCGAGCTACGACGGCGACAAGAAGGGAACATTTTCCCTCGGCACGGGCACGGACGCAAACTTCGAAACCTGTGCGCGCTGCGTGCTCGCCGAACAAGACAGCGGCGCCGCCGACGACGCGCTCTTCTTCGCGAGCGCCGGCACGATGGTCATCGCGAGCGGCTCGGATCACATGAACGGCTTCCCGACGGTGACGCTCACCGACGTGACGCTCGTGGAAGTCACGATCGACGACACGACGCACGTCTCGACGCCCGTCGCGAACGGACGCTGCCTGCACCTCACGAGCGGCAGCATGAGCTTCCCGAGCGGCTGGACGTGCGACCCCGACTACTACGCCGCAGACGACGGCTGCGACTGCGGCTGCGGCGTGCGCGACGGCGACTGCGCCAACGGCACCGTCAACGCCTGCGAGTACTGCCACTGCTCGGGCGACGCGCCCGACTGCTCGACGACGAGCGTCCGCTCGACGAACAACGCGCTCTGCCAGTAACCCGCTCGGTCAGTACCGCGCGGGGCCGTATTCCGCGGACCCCACAAAAAATCGCGAAATACGCCGCACGAAAATCTTTGATAGAGTGTGGAGCCTCGTGACTCGGCTCATCGGCCTACTCCTCGGCATCCTCGCGCTGCTGCTCGTCGCGTGTGACAGCGGCGGCACCTGCGCCCCGGGCCAAGAGTGCGACTGCCACGGTGGCGAGGAATGCTACCTCTCGTGCAGCGGCTCCGGGTGCGGGGAGACGTGTGAAAACCAGATCCGCTGCGGCGGCGTCTGTGACGATCACTGCAGCTTCAACTGCCACGACATGAACGACTGCACGACCTCGTGCGGCGCCAATTGTTACGCCACCTGCGGAAACACCGTCTCGTGCGGCGCCATCGTCGGCCCCGACTCCCACTACATCTGCCACGACACGCAGCGCTGCGGCGTCGACGCGGGCAACGGCAGCACCATCGACTGCCACAACGCCACCACGTGTGAAGTCGTGTGCGAAGGCAGCTGTCGCGTCGACTGCCTCGGCACCAACACCTGCCGCATCTTCTGCGGCGGCCCCGGCCAAAACCCGATCATGTGCAACGACGGTTCCGATGCCTGCGGTTGCTAAACTCCCCGCGTTCGTCGCGACGCTCGCGCTCGCGGCCGGCCTGACCCGCCCCGCCGCCGCGCAGAGCACCATCAAACAATACGGCGCGCGCCCGAGCTACGGCGTCGAGCTCGAACCGCACCTGAACCTCGGCTGGATCGACCCACCCGGCCTCGGCACGGGGGAAGGCGCCGGCGTCGGCGCGCGCGGCACCTTCGAAATCGTCCACCACGGCTTCATCCCGAGCCTCAACAACTCCGTCGGCATCGGCGTCGGCCTCGACTGGATCCACTACGTCGGCGACGGCACGGGCCCGCGCGGCACCTGCACCCAATTCACCCCTGGCCCGGCCGGCACCAACATCTGCACTCAGGTCGCCGGCAGCGGCCACGACAACACCGACTACCTTTGGATCCCCGTCGTCCTTCAGTGGAACTTCTGGCTGGCGCGCCGCTGGTCCGCCTTCGGTGAAGTCGGCGCCGCCATCCGCGTCGACGACATGTCCGACTTCGGCTTCTCCCCCTTCGTTTCATGGGTCGGCGGCCGCTACCATATTACGGACAACACGACGCTCACGTTACGCTTGGGGATCCCGTTCGTGGTCACGCCGTATATTACGTTTGGGGTGTCGTTTCTTTTGTGAACGGCGGCGGGGGCCGACGCGGGGCGGAGTGGGTTCGCTGGGTGACGCTTCGTGGCGCGACGGGACGCGGCGTGGGCGACGGCGTGCGGTGGTTCGCTATGTAGCGCTTCGCAGCGCGACGGCGTGCAGCGCGTTCGACGGCGTGCAGCGCGTTCGACGGCGTGCAGCGCGTTCGACGGCGTGCAGCGCGTTCGACGGCGTGCAGCGCGTTCGACGGCGTGCAGCGCGTTCGACGGCGTGCAGCGTGTAGTGG
>JAICTZ010000080.1 GCA_025936115.1 Polyangiaceae bacterium | reverse complement strand
CTTGGCGAGCGTCTGAGCGAGCAGCGTCTTACCGCTGCCGGTCGGCCCGAGCAGCATGATGTTGCTCTTGCCGAGCTCGACGTCATCGGTCGAGACCTTGGAGTTGATGCGCTTGTAGTGGTTGTGCACCGCTACGGCGAGGATCTTCTTCGCGCGATCCTGGCCGACGACGTAGTCGTCGAGGATGGCCTTGATCTCGGCGGGCTTGGGCGTCGGATCGGCGCCCGTCGAGGGCTCGTCCTTTTCGACCTCCTCCGCGATGATGTCGTTACAGAGCGCGATGCACTCGTCGCAGATGTAGACGGTCGGCCCCGCGATGAGCTTCTTCACTTCCTTCTGCGATTTGCCGCAGAAGGAGCAGCACAGATTCCCGTTCGATTCGTCGCGCCTTCGTTCCACGTCGATCCTTGGCGACCTTAGGGCCGTCCAGAAATTCTATGGCCGCGTCCCAATATGGGCAAGCCTCGGCCGAACGATACGGCCATAATCGGCCTCGAGTTCAGGGGGCGGGCCGGGATGGTAACCGCCCAAGCAAATTGAAGCCTATTGCGGCTCGTTTCACGCGCCGGCGGGCCCAGCGCCGAGCCTCCCGCGTCCAATAGGTGTTGGGGCGAAAGGGTCAACGGGCGGCTTCCAACGCCTTCTTACGGGGGTCGAAGATGAGGTCGATGATGCCGTATTCCTTGGCCTGAGCCGGCCCCATGTAGAAGTCGCGCTCGATGTCGCGGATGATGTCGTCCTTCGACTTGCCGGTGGACTGCACGAGGATGCCGACGAGCACGTCCTTGATGTGCCGGATTTCACGGGCCTGGATCTCGATATCCGTGGCCTGACCCCGCGCGCCGCCGAGCGGCTGGTGGATCATGATGCGGGCGTTCGGCAGGGCCGAGCGCCGCCCCTTCTCGCCCGCGCCGAGCAGCACGGCCGCCATGCTCGCCGCCTGGCCGATGCAGATCGTGCTCACCGGGCAGCGGACGTGCTGCATGGTGTCGTAGATGGCAAGGCCGGCGGTCACGACACCGCCCGGCGAGTTCACGTAGAGCTGGATGTCCTTGTCGGGATCTTCGCTCTCCAAAAAGAGAAACTGCGCGATGACGATGTTCGCCACGTCGTCGTCCACCGCGCTCCCGAGGAACACGATGCGATCCTTCAGCAGTCGGCTGAAGATGTCCCACGTCCGCTCGCCGCGGTGCGTCGTCTCCACGACGTGCGGGTAGATGACGTTGTCGGTGATGCGCTCGGCCGCCGCGCGGCTCTCGAGCAGGTTGAGCGCGTCGGTGCGGGTCTCGGGTCGTCGTCGTGCCATGGGTGCTCCTCAGCCTTCTTCGATCTTGGCCTTCGCCTGGATGATGTCCAGCACCTTATTTTCCAAAATCATACCAATTAACATCTCGCGTTTTTGGGGCTCGCGATACTCGACCCGAAGTTTCGCCACGTTCTTGCCCGTTTGCTCGGCGAGCTCCTCGAGGCCCTTCTCGATTTCGGCGTCTCCGATCTGGAGCGCTTCTTTCTTCGCGACCTCGGCCATGAGCAGGCCGGCGGCCACCTTGAGCTCGCTGTCAGCGCGCACTTTGTCGCGGAGCTCCTCGCCGAGGCCCGTCGCTTGATTGCCCTGCGAGCGGGCGCGCTGCAAAATCTCCTGCTCCGTCAGGCGCATCTGTCGCTCGACGAGGCTCGGGGGGACCGGAATCGGGTTGTTCTTCACGAGGTCGACGACGAGCTGCTCGGCAAGAGCGTTCTCGGCCGCTTCGTTCGCCTGTTTCTCGAGCCGCTCGCGCAGATCCTTCTCGAGGTCGGCGAGCGTCTCGAATTTACCGAGGTCCTTCGCGAACTCGTCGTCGGCGTTCGGGAGCACACGCTCCTTCATGGCCTTGAGCGTGACCTTGAACTGTGCCGTCTTGCCCTTGAGCTTCTTGTGCGGGTGCGCCGCGGGCATCGGCACGGCGATGTCTTTATTGTCGCCGATCGAGAGCCCGATGAGCTCGTCTTCGAGCGGCGGCAGGAGCTGGCCGCGGCCGAGCCAAACCTGAAAGTCCGTGGCGCCCGCGTCCGGAATCTTCTCACCGCCCACCTCGACGTCGAAGTCGATCGTCACGACGTCGCCCTTCGTGCTCGGGCGCGCGGACTTCGGATCCTCGAGCGTCGCGTGCGCTTCGCGCAGGCGATCGATTTCGGCCTGCACTTGTTCGGCGGTGACCTCGACCTTCGCGCGCTTGGCCTCGAGGCCTTCGTACTTCACGCTCTCGATCGCGGGCAGCACCTCGACGCGCGCGGTGTAGGAGAACGGCTGGTCCTCCGCGAACTCCTTGCGCTCGATCGCGGGATCGCCGACCGGCTGTACCTTCTGCTCGTTCACGGCCTTCGGATACGTCTCCTCGACGAGCAGGTCCGCCACGTCGCGCGCGATGCGCGAGCCGTACACGTGCGACAGCACCTTGCGGGGCGCCTTGCCCGGACGGAAGCCGCGAACGCGCGCGTTCCGGGCGACGGCGGTGTACGCCTTTTCGACCTCGGTTTTGACGCGCTCGCTCTCGACCTGGATGTTGAACTCGACGACGACGGGGCTAAGCCGCTGAACGGTGACCTGCATGGGGGCGCGAAAGGTACTTGCGACGGCCGACCCTTGCCACTGCAAAAGCACGCCAATCACTCACACGGCGTAGCCGCCGACTTCGCCCGCCCACTCACGCAGGACAAAGGAAAGCGTGACGAGCGCGCCGAAGTTCCATTCCGAAAACATGCAAGCGACGGCCCGCTCCGAACCTGAAAACAAGCCACGCCCAAGAACCTGCCAGCAAGGAACCGGGCTGGGCAAAGCCCAGCCCCGGATCGCCCTCAAAGTCTTGGCAGAACAGATCACGATCGCCCCGAGCAGCCACGCCCCCCCACGAAGTTGCCGGCGAGGCCGGAGGCGGGGCCGTCAACCCGCAGCCAAAATCGCTCTAACCCAAGACCTTTCGGCAAGGCCCAACCTCACTCCTCATCCTCATCCTTTTCCGCCTGCCACAACGCTTGCTCAAACGGATCCATGTCAAAATCCAGCGCCTCCGCGCCGCTGTGTTCGAGCTCGTCGGTGGACCAACCGATGCGCATGTCCGGACGGATCTGCTCGCGCGTGAAGTCCTGGTAGCTCGAATATTCTCGGGGGCTCGCCATTTCCTTGCGTTTCCTCTCTGGCCTAAGACTTACCTTTTCCCACTTAGACCTACACCTGACCACAATGTAGGCTCGGTGAGTGAAGCCTCCAAGAAAGCGGCACGCTGGCATCCTCGCGCACGCGCTTCGCTAACTGCACAACGAACGACGGACGTGAACCAGCGCGGAAAAAGCCCCGCGCGCGCTCACGCGGGACCAGTCGGGCTCCCGTTTGGAGTAGTAGCGAGGTGATCGGGGGCCGAGAGACGCTACTCTCGCGCCTTCGACTCGCATGCCCGGTCCCCAAATCATCGCAATCGCCAACCAGAAGGGCGGCGTCGGTAAGACGACGACGGCGGTGAACCTCGCCGCGAGCCTCGCCGCGGCCGAGCGCCGGACGCTGCTCGTCGACATGGATCCGCAGGGCAATGCTTCGAGCGGCGTCGGCGTGCCGCCGGGCACGGCCGAACGGACCATTTACGACGCGCTCATCGGCTCCGCGACGCTCGCCGACGTGCTCAGGTCGACCAAGATCGAGACGCTCGACGTGGCGCCGTCCACCCAGGATCTCATCGGCGTCGAGTACGAGCTCTTCGATCAGGATCGCGGCACGCACCTGGCAACGCTCCTGCGCGCGCCGGAGATCGCGAAGTACGACTACGTGATCCTCGATTCGCCGCCGTCGCTCGGCGTGCTCACGCTGAACGTGCTCGTCGCGGCCAAGCGCGTGATCGTACCGCTCCAGCCCGAGTATTACGCGCTCGAGGGCATCACCTACCTGATGGCGACGATCGATCGCGTGCGCGGCTCGCTCAACGCCGAGCTCGTGATGGAAGGCATCGTGCTCACGATGTGGGACCCGCGTAACCGCCTCGCGCATCAGGTCGCGGACGAGGTACGCCGCCATTTTCGCGTGTTCGACGCGATCATTCCGCGCAACGTGCGCCTGAGCGAAGCGCCGTCGCACGGCCTGCCCGCCCTGCTCTACGACGCGGAGAGCAAGGGCGCGCAAGGTTACTTGAGCCTCGCGCGCGAAGTGATCGAGGGCGCTGCGTGACGGAGCCGCCGAAGAAGCCGCTGCGCGGACTCGGTCGTGGCCTCGACGCGCTCTTGCCCGTGCGCACGCCGCCATCGACGCCGGAGCGGCCGGCGACGGATTACGGCCAAGGCAACGTCTTTTCCTGCGCGATCGAGCGCATCGTGCCGCAGCGCGGCCAGCCGCGGCAGCACTTCGAGCACGCGAAGCTCGACGAGCTCGCGGAGTCGATCAAGACGCACGGCTTGCTCGAGCCGCTCGTCGTGCGGCGGCGCGGCGAAGGCGAGTTCGAGATCATCGCGGGCGAACGTCGCTGGCGCGCAGCGCAGCGCGCCGGCCTGCGCGAAGTGCTCGTCGTCGTACGCGACGTTTCCGCGAAGGACGCCTTCGAGCTCGCGCTGATCGAAAACGTCCAGCGCGAGGACCTCGACCCCATCGAGTTCGCCGAAGCGCTCGACCGGCTCGTGCGCGAGCACGGCTACACGCAGGAGACGCTCGCCCAGCGCGTCGGCAAGGATCGCTCGACCATCGCGAACGCGCTGCGCCTGCTCCGGCTACCCAAAGCGGTGCGTGAGCGCGTCGTCGGGGGCGAGCTCAGCGAAGGACACGCGCGCGCGCTGCTCGGGGCGCCGTCGGACGACGCGCTCGTCGAGCTCGCGGACAAGGTCGTCAAGGGTCGCTTGAGCGTGCGGCAGACCGAGTCGCTCGTGCGCGGCGTGAAGGCCAAAGAGAACGGCAAGCCGGCGGCGAAGGGAAAATCCGCGAACGTGCGCGACATCGAAGCCCGGCTCGAGCGCAAGCTCGGCACGAAGGTCGAGCTCCGCGATCGCGACGACAAGGGCGAAATCATCGTCAAATATGGCTCCTGGGACGAGCTCGATCGCATCCTGAGCGCGATGCTCGGGAACTGAGCCGCGCATTTCGCGTGCCGCACGGCGCGTTCACACGCTACAAGCGCTAGCCGAAAAGCTCCGGCACGGTGCCGCTCACCTCGCCGAACTTCGTGCCCGTGTAGCCGACCGCCTGCATCGCCGTGAGCAGCACCTGGCCGGGATGGGCGCCCGGTTTCGGCACGTGCCCGCCCGGGACGAGCCCGCCCGCGCGACCGGCGACGAGGAGCACCATCTCTTCGACCGAGTGCGTCTGGTTCACGCTCGTGGCGTCGTTGAGCTGCACGCCGTGCCCCGCCTCGGGCATGAAGATGACGGTCGAGTTGTCGAGCAGCGTGCCGGCGCCCTCTTGTGTCTGCTTCATCTTGTCGAGCAGGTACGCGTAGTGCGAGACGTGCCACTTGAGGCAGGTGCTCACGGGGAGCTGGCCGCGGTTGTTGGCGTCACCGTTGTGCCCGCACTCGTGCAAATCCGCGCGCACCGGCAAGCCGAGCGCGGAGGTGATGGGATAGACGTTCATGTGCGATTGGAACGACGTGATCTGAAGCGTCGCCACGCGCGTGAGGTCACAGACGAACGCCATGTGGATGAGGTCGGCGAGCAAGCGCGCGCGCGTGTCCTCGTCGCTGTAGCCGGTGTTGGTCGCGATTTCGTCGGAGCTCGCGCCGGCGTTGTCGCCGCCGACGGCAGGATCGGCGGGCGGCGCGGCAGGTTTTTGACAGGCGCCCCCGCTCGTCGCCGGCATCGCGCTGATGCGCGTCTCGAGATCGCGAATCTCGTCGAAGTGGCGCTCGAGCCGCGCGCGATCGGCCGCGCCGACGCGGGCGAGCAATTTGTCGCGCTTGTCGAGGATGAGCGAGAGCACGCTCGTGCGCGCGCGCACGTCGAAATCGTGCTGCGTGTCCTCGGCGCTCGTGGCCGGCGTGAAGCCGTCGAAGAGCGAGCGGTACACGATACCGGGACTCACCTGCGCCTCGACCGGATCGCCGTCGCCAGTGTACGAGATGTACTGGCGTCCAGAGAAGCTCGAGCCGCTCAAGTACCAGGCGGGTTGCGCCCGCACGACGAGCGACGACAGCGTCGTCCCGGTCGTTGCTTTCGCGAGGATTTGATCCGAAGTCGCGCTTCGGCAGGTGAAGCTCGAGCTTTGGGAGCGTGTGCCGCAGAGCAGCGGCCCCGCGCCGCCGCCGTGAAAATCGCGAAAGGCGCCGCCCGCGGGGACGTCTGCCGCGTCGACGGAGCTCGCGCTGAAGGGGATTTTGAGCCCCGAGACCAAGCTGAAATCGCCGAGCAGGTTCTTGTCGGCGAGCGGGCCGAGCGGCGTCGTGGGCGTGTAGCTCGCGCCGATTTCCGCGGGCACGATGAAGTCGCCGCTCTGAGTGATGCGGGTCCCCATCACTTGCGATTTGTCTTCTTCCCAGCCGTCGCCGCCGATGGCTTGCCCCGCGA
Organism: Polyangiaceae bacterium; assembly: GCA_025936115.1. Classification (GTDB taxonomy): domain Bacteria; phylum Myxococcota_A; class Polyangia; order Polyangiales; family Polyangiaceae; genus PMG-095. The sequence continues at coordinate 2,212 of JAICTZ010000080.1, read as the reverse complement.
AGACGATGGCGTAGCGGAGCGGGATCGCGCCGGACGCCGCGTAGGCATTGCCGTGCCGGTTCAGCATGCACTCGAGCACCGGCAGGCCGACGGCGATCCCGCCGAGCGCGCGAAGCACCGTCCGGCGCGGTAAAACGAAGGTCATGGTGCGGGCTCCTCGCGGCGCAGCGCGAAGCGATCGCTCGCGATGAAATCGAGCAACAGCGACTGCGCGTCGTAGTTTTGGTCTTTGAAGTCGGACGCGATGGCGTCGACGACGCCGTCCTCGCCGGACCGGAGCGGACGGCCGAGCGCATAGTCGAGAAACTCTTGCACGAAGCAATGCTCGAGCTTGCCGCTGTCCACGAGCTTCTGCCCGAGCTCCGCCGGGCCATTGAAGGTGCCGTAGTCGGGGAGCTCGCCGTCGCCCGTGACCGGACACTCGGGATGACCGTCGTCGTGCGTGCGGAAGCGGCCGCCGATGTCGTAAGCCTCGAGACCGAAGCCGATGGGATCGAGGTTACTGTGGCAATTCGCGCAGCTCGAGGACGTGCGGTGAGCGGCGTAACGGTCGGACTTGCAGACGGCGTCTGGCGCGCTCGGCGGCTGATCGACGTTCACGTTGGCGGGCGGCGGCGAGACGACGTTACACAGCAGCCGCGTCTGCACGAAGATGCCGCGCTGGGTCGGGCTCGTGTCCGAAAACTTGCTGAACGCCGCGAGCACGCTGCCGTGCGACAGGATCCCGGCGCGCCCGCTCGAGCCGTAGCTCACCCAACCCGCGCCGCCCGTCGGGTGCGGCAAGCCGTATTGATCGGCCAAGCGATCGTCGAGGTACGTCTCCGTTGACGTAAAGAGCGTGAGATAGCTCGCGGGCTCGTCGAACACGATGCGGTCGATGAGGTGCTTGGTCTCCGTATCGAACGAGGCGAGCAAGTCGGCGCTGCCCGGGATCGCGCGGTAGCCCAGCCACATCGCGTGAAAACGGTGCATGGCGTCGCGGGCGCGCTGATCGCCGAGCAGGCGCTCCGCCTCGGCGCGTCGTCCCGCCGGATCGGTCAAGCGCGACGCCTTGGCGGCATCGAGCAACGCGTCGTCGGGCGTACTGCCCCAGAGCAAGAACGAGAGGCGGGTCGCGATCTCGTAATCATCGAGTGCGAGGACCGCGGCATCGGCGCTCGGCGTGCCAATTTCGAGCCGATACAAGAACTCCGGATCTTGCAGCATGCTCTCGAGCACGAGCGCGATGCCCGTGTAAAAGTCGTGCGGGACGGCGGGGTTGTCCTCGGTCGCGAAAGCTTGCAGCGTCAGGTACGAGGCGATTTCGTCCTGGGTGAGCGGTCGCCGGAACAGCCGCCGCCCGAGCGCCGTCACCGTTTGCTCGAAGCACTTGGTATCGCCCGCGCCGGACGGCGTGCACGGGACGACTTTCGCGCGATGATCGGCAGCGACGGCGCGCGTGGCTACGTCCTCGGCGAAAGCGGAGAGCGAATCGACGAGGGCTTGGGACGCGCGCTGGAGGGTGTAGTCGTTGTCGAAGGGAGTGTATTGGTCTTCGGTGAGGTACTTCGACGCGGGCGCCGTCTGATCGCCGAGAACGTCGCGGACCACGTTGTCGAGCTCGGTGCGCGTGAGCCGCCGGCCGACGCTTTCGAGCGCTGTCGGGACCGCGGAGCCGCCCGCCTGCGCGCCGCCGCCGCCCGAAGTGCCGCTCGCGCTACTCCCGCCGGCAGCCGAGCCGCCCGTCGTGCCCGATCCGCCCGACGAATTCGTGCCGCCCGTGCTCTTGGCGCTCGAGCCGCCCGTCGCGCTCGAGCCGGACGTCGTCCCGCCGGCGCCGGGCTCGTTCGAGCCTCCCGCGCTCGGCGAGGGCTGCTCGATGCTGCCGTGGCAGCCGTAGACCACACAGCAGAGCCCCACGAGCGACCGCTCGAGGCTCCACCTGCGCGGTGACGCTGCGCGCATCGAACCATGTTGCCGTGAACGCCGGCGCGACGGAAGTGCGAAGCGCCAGGACGCACGTCGATTTGTCGCAGGGTGTGCGCCGGCGTGTTCAGCGCGGATCCGTGTCTCGGTTGTTTGCGGGGCCGCGTCTCGGTTGTTTGCGGGGCCGTTGTCTCGTTTGTTTGCGGGGCCGTTGTCTCGGTTGTTTGCGGGGCCGTTGTCTCGGTTGTTTGCGGGGCCGTTGTCTCGGTTGTTTGCGGGGCCGTTGTCTCGGTTGTTTGCGGGGCCG
>JAICTZ010000076.1 GCA_025936115.1 Polyangiaceae bacterium | reverse complement strand
TTGAAAGTGCCCTAGCGCCGGTCTCGCCGGTTTGTCGTGGGGGTGGTGGCTGCAGTGGACGATCGTGATCTGGTCTTCCAAGACTCATGGGGCTTGGCAGGCTCGGCTGGCGCCGGGCGAGTTCAGTATTTTGCGCTGTGGTACGCGTGGGGGTGGTGGCGACGGTGGCGACTTGAAAGTGCCCTAGCGCCGGTCTCGCCGGTTTGTCGTGGGGGTGGTGGCTGCAGTGGACGATCGTGATCTGGTCTTCCAAGACTCATGGGGCTTGGCAGGCTCGGCTGGCGCCGAGCGCCCGCGCTGGTTTTCACGAAGGGCGGGGCGGCGTTCGGGAGGCTAGGAGCGAACGAGCGGATGAAACGGCGGCTTGGCTTCGGTGACCGGCGGGAGCGCTTGCACGGGGAGGGGTGAGGTTTCGGGTTGGAGACGAGTGGGTGGGGATTCGTGGGGGCGGGGCTGCGTGCGTGAGGTGTTGCGGCGGAGGCTTGAGGGAACTAAATCGGCGGGCATGACCAAGCTCGTTCTTTTGCGCCACGGGCAGAGCCAGTGGAATCTCGATAATCGCTTCACGGGATGGGTGGACGTGCCGCTGAGCGAGCTCGGGATGAAGGAGGCGCAGGCCGCCGGGCGCCTGCTCAAGGACGAGGGGTTTACGTTCGATCTGGCGTACACGTCAGTGCTCAAGCGCGCGATCAAGACGCTCTGGATCGTGCTCGAGGAGCTCGATCGGATGTGGATTCCCGTGACGCGTAGCTGGCGCATCAACGAGCGCATGTACGGCGCGCTCCAGGGTCTGAACAAGGCCGAGACGGTCGCGCGGCACGGTGAGGAGCTCGTGAAGACGTGGCGCCGCAGCTACGACGTGCCGCCCCCCGCGCTCGACGAGACCAACGAGTATTACCCGGGCAAGGATCCACGTTACGCGAACCTCTCCCCGACCGAGCTACCGCGCACCGAGTGCTTGAAGGACACGGTCAACCGCTTCTTGCCGTTCTGGGAGCGCGAGATCGCCCCGCAGGTGAAGCGTGGTCAGCGCGTGATCATCGCAGCCCACGGCAACAGTTTGCGCGCGCTCGTCAAGCACTTGGACAGCGTGAGCGACAGCGACATCGTCGAGCTCAACATTCCGACCGGGATCCCGCTCGTCTACGAGCTCGACGACAATCTGCGTCCGACCAAGCCCGGCTATTATTTGGGCGATCCCGAAGCGGCCGAGAAGGCGGCCAAAGCCGTCGCGAATCAGTTGAAGGGCGGCTAACACTACCGCTGAAGTCTTTGGCACGAGCAGATCGCGATCGGCTGTCGCCAATGTAGGTGCGTGTCGACGGAGGTGTCGGGGACCGCCGCGCATCGCTGTGTCTGATGCGCGGTGACCGTGATAGCTTCGTACCGTCTCATGCGGGCACGGCGTGGCTGGGTTCGGCTCCTTGGGCTCGGGATGTTGCTTTGCGCGGTCAGCGTGGAGGCGCAGCCGAACAAGGCGCGCGTCGCGCGGCCGCAGAAGAGCGCACCCCCGGCGAAACCGAGCGCTGCATCCGCGCCCGCAGCGAGCGAAAGCTCGAAGCCCGACGCAACGAAGCCGGACACCCCCGCGGCCGACAACGCGCCCGCGACGAGCGGTAACGCGAGCGTCACTTCGGGGGACGACCTCGGCGCGCCGCCGCCGAAGCAGACGAACGAGACGCAAGGTCCGCGCAAGTCGCCACTCACGCCGGAGCCGAACGAGTTTCCGCAAGGCGCTCCGAAGCCGCCGCCGCCGGCGTACGATCAGCTGCTTTCCGACATTGCCGCGCTCCGGAGCCGCGTGGCGGCCGTCACGACGACGCTGTTTTCGAGCAAGCTGCGCGTGCTCGTCAGCGTCGACGGCGACGACGCGCGCATCGCGAGCCTGCGCGTGACGCTCGACGACGGCGTCGTGTACGCGGCGCCCGAGAATTTCGGCGGCGGCGAGCCGCTCGTCGTCTACGAGCACGCCGTGGCGCCGGGGCACCACATGCTCGGCATCGAAATCGAGCGCTACGACGCGCGCAACCGCGAGTACCGCACGTACCAGAGCTCGAAATTCAGTGTGATCGTGCCCGAGAGTAAGCACCTCGAATCGAGCTTCCGCATCAAGGATGCCTCGGACATGGCGGGCGATTTTCCGAAAGGCCACGACGGCGAGTACGATCTGCGCGTCCGCTTGCGCGCGCGGGTGGTCGATTGAACGAGCGGCGTCGCGGGACGCGCCGGCCGCTGCGCTCCGTTTCGACGCTCGCGCTGGCTTGCGCGGCCGCGTTCGCCGCGCCTGCACGCGCGCAGGGGCCGAAACCCGGGAACCCCACGACGGGCCCGAGTGGCGCCGCGCCGCCCGGCGCGTCCGCGCCGCCCGGCGCGTCCGCGCCGCCCGCTGCGTCCGCGGCGCCGAACACCGCATCCGGCGCACCGAATGCGAACCCGCCGGACGACTCGTCCGCGCCGAACGGCGCGTCCGCGCCGAACGACGCCGCGACCGCACGCTCCGCTACGGTACCGGGCGGCCTCGACACGCGCGGTTCCGCGTTCATGGCCTACCAGAAAGCGCTCGAGCAGCGGCGCCTCGCGGCGACCGAAGCGCTCAGCGCGCAACGCCTGCGCGAGGAGCTCGCGCGCATCGAAGAGGAGATCGGTGCCGGCCGGCGCGACGAGGCCGTCGGCGATCTCGTGTACATCGTCGAATCGCCGCGCTTTGCGCCGTTCGCGCAGTCGACCGAGGGCAAGACGGCGCGCTTTCTGCTCGGGGACGCTCTCGGCCGCGGCGGCGCGCACGACGTGGCGCGTGCGTACTTGGTCGCGCTCTTGACGGGGGATCCGAACGACAGCGCCTACCGGCGCGCCGTGCACTCGCTCGTCGATTTCGGGCTCGACAGTGAGCGGCCGCGCGTCTTTTTGAAGGACCTCGAGGCGGTGCCGCCGAGCGCCAGCGACGAGATCCGGGGCGACATTTCGTACCTCGCGGGACGCGCCGCGGAAGGCGAAGGCAAGCCGAACGACGCGCTCGCCGAATACGCGAAGGTGAGCGCGCGTTCGCGATTTTGGGCGCAGGCGACGTACCTGACCGGCGTGATCGAGGTCGAGCAGAAGCGCTACAAGGAGGGCGAGAACGCGTTCTGCAAAGTCGCAGAACCGAAGCTCACGCCGAAGCACGCGGCCTTTTTCGGCGGCAACGATTTCTTCCGCGTGCGCGACCTCGCGCGCCTCGGGCTCGGCCGCGTCGCGCACGAGCAGTATCGTTTCGATGACGCGCGTTACTATTACTACCTCGTGCCGCACGATTCGGAGCGGCTGCCCGAAGCGCTCTACGAGACGGCGACGACGCGCTACGAAGCCAAGGACTATCGGGGCGCGCGAGACGCCATGGACGAGCTCCATCGCGTTTCGACGAATCATCCGTACGAGGACGAAGCCTGGATTTTGGACTCGTACATCGATCTCGCGCTCTGCCGCTTTCCGCAGGCGGATCATAAGCTGAGCGAGTTCTTGAAACGCTATGAGCCGGTGCGCGACGCCGCGCACAAGCTCGCGTCGGATCCCACGGCGATGCGTTCGCTCACGGAGTCGCTGCGCACGGGCGCCGATCCGGCGGGCGCGGGTCTCGGCGTGCCGGACGAAACGGCGCGCACGCTCGGCTCGCTCTTGCGCGTCGACGCCGGCTACGGACACGCGACGCGCCGGCTCGCCGAGCTCGATTACCAGATGAACGGCTTGCTCGCCGCGATCGCCGAGCTCGAGGAAGCGAACCGCGGCTTGAGCGAGCCGAAGGGCCTCCGAGCGCAAGCCGCGGGGCCGCTCGGCATGAGCAACGCGGAGCAGCAGGCGCGCGTGGAAGCGCAAATCGCCGAGGTGCGCCGCCTGATCCGCGAGGCCGAGCGCAACAATCGGCACGCGGACTTGAGCGCCCTGCAAAAGGAGCTCGAAGCGCTCGAGCTGCGGGCGCGCGCGGCGCGGGACGCGGAGCAGGTCTTGGCGCGACCGGCGACGAACGGAGCGCCCGCGGGGGCCGATCTGGGCGACTTGCTCGTGCGGGATGAGTCGCGCGCGGCCGATCTCTACACGGCGTCGCAAGGGGTGCGAAAGCAAGTCGAGGCCGAGCAGCTCACACTCGCCAAAGACGCATTCGAGCGGCTCGATCGCCGGCTCACGCGGCTCTTGCGCCGCGCGCGGCTCGGGCGGGTCGAAACGGTGCTCGGCAAGAAGCGCGCGCTCGAGATCGAAGTCCAAGCGCTCTCGCAGGGCTTGCTGCCGCAAACCATCGTCGATTCGCTCGATGCGGCGCGGTACCTCGGCGACGACGAGGAGTACTGGCCGTACGAGGGCGAGGACTGGGCGGACGAGTACGTGGGCGGTGAGGGCCTGCGATGACGCGGACGCTACCTTGCCGGTCCCTGGCGGGGGCCGCGTTTTGGGTCGCGCTGGCGCTCCCGACGGCACTGCGAGCCGCGCAGGACCCCTCCGCGACGCCCGCGCTAGCGGGCGAATCCTCTAAAATCAAGCCGGCCGCGGAGCGACAACTCGGCGCGCAGGCGCGTCCGACCATCAAACACAAAGCGCAAGCCAAGGCCGAAAATCGCCGCGAGGTGCGCGTCAGCTTGCAGATCCCGGAGGCGCTCCGGCCGCTGCTCGCCAAGAAGATCGACCAGCGCATCGCGCGGAACATCGCGGCCACGAAAGCGCTGCGCAGCGAGGCACACGACTTGCTCGAGAAGTTCATCGCCGAGTCGCCCGCGGACTCGGCCGAGATGCCCGAAGCGCTCGTGCGCATCGGCGAGCTCGAGTGGGAGGAGTCGCGCGACAAGTTCTTGAAGGAGTTTCAGGCGTGGGAGAAGACGCCGGTCGACACGCGCGGTGATCCGCCGGAGCAGGACTACGCGCGGCCGCGCGCGCGCTTTCTGCGCGTGCTCAAGAACTACAAGACGTTCAAGGAGTACGATCTAGCGCTCTACATCGACGGCTTCCTCGCGAACGAGTCGGGCAAGCCGGACGAGGCGCTCGGGCGCTTCAACAAGATCCTCGAGTGGTTCCCGAAGAGCCGCTTCGTGCCCGACGCGCACATGATGCGCGCCGAGTTCGAGTTCACCAAAGACGCGCCGAATTATCAGCACGCGTACGACGAGTACGAGCAAGTGCTGAAGTACAAGGACACCGAGCTCTACGATATCGCCCTTTTCAAGAGCGCGTGGACGCTCTGGCGGCTCGGCCGCACGAAGGAGGCGGCGCAGCGCTTTTTGCAGGTGTTCAAGGCGACGGAGGAGGGCTCGGAGAGCGCGAAGAAGCGGAGTCGCAACGAGCTCGCCGAGCTGCAGAACGAGGCGCTCAAGAACTTGGTCGCCGTGTTCGTCGAGGACGAGAAGAACAGCGCCGAGGACATGTACAAGTTCCTCGTGCAGGCGGGCGGCGACAAGTTCGCGGGCCGTATCGTGCGCGCCCTCGCCGAGGCGCTCTACGATCAAGCGCAGTACGAGCGCGGCGTCGAGGCGTACAAGCTGCTCTTGAAGCTCGAGCCGACGAGTCCCGACGCCTATCGTTACGTGCTGCAAATCGCGGCGGCGGATTCGACGATGGAGCGCTGGAAGCTCCTCGACGAGGACTACAAGCGCGCGCTCAAAGACTACGTCGAGCCCTTGCCCGTGAAAGCGGGACAGCCGGCGCCGCAGCGTTCGGCGTGGCTCGCCGTGCAGGCGCCGGGGACGCGCGCGGAGTCGGAGACGGCCGTCGAAAAGCAGCTGCGTGAAGACGCCGTGGGCCTGCACGCGAAGGCGCAAGCCGACAAGGTGAGCCGCGCGGAGTTCGAGGCGGCGGTGGTGCTTTATCGCACGTACCTGTCGCGCTTCGGCGCGAAAGAGCAAGCGTACGACGTGAGTTATAACCTCGCCGATATCTGCTTTTATCGGCTGGAGGACGCGATTTGCGCGGCGGACGCGTACCTCGGCGCCGTGCGCATGAAGCCGAACGGGCCGCTCGCGCGTACGGCGCTCTACAACGCGCTCGCGTCGCTCGAGGTCGCGCGCGCCACCGAGTTCGAGGCCGCGAAGAAGGCGGGAAAAAAACAGGAAGAGACGCCGACCGACAAGAAGCTCACCGAGGCGATGGAGCTTTACGTTCACACGTACCCGACGGACAAGCAGATCCCCGAGCTGCTCTTTCGTCAGGGCAAGCTCTATTACGATTACGGCGTTTACGATCCCGCCGTGCGGCAGTGGGGCCTCCTGCTCGAGAAGTACCCGACGCACAAGCTCGCCGCGGGCGCGGGCGAGCTGATTCTCGACTGTTTCAATCGCAGCAAAGATTACGTGAACATCGAGACCTGGGCGCGGCGCTTGAAGAAGGCGCCCGCGTTCCAAACGCCCGAGCAGCAGGCGCGGCTCGACGGGCTCATCGTGGGGGCGATGTTCAAGCAGGGCGAGCAGCTCGCGGAGACGGGCGATCACGAAAAGGCCGCGCAGGCGTATTTGCGTGCGGCGCAGGAATTTCCGCGTGAACCGCGTTCGGCGCAGGCGGCCGTCAACGCCGAGGTGGAGGCGCGGCGCGCGGCGGATCTCGAGACGCTCGGCGCGTCGGCGGCGCTGCTCGTGAAGTATCACAAGGATCGGCCGGAGGCCGCGCAGGGGATTTGGGTCGCGGCGACGACGTACCAGGAAGTCGGGCTCTTCAGCGAGTCGGCGAATTATCACGCGATCATCGCGGATAATTTCCCGAAATCGGAGCACCACAAGGACGCCGCGTACAACGCCGTGCTCCTGCGCACGACGGTCGGCGAGCACGACAAAGCGATCCAGAGCGGCGAGACGTTCCGCCGGCTGTATCCGCGCGACGACCTCGCCGACGAAGTCATGTTCTTGATGGGCAAGGCGCACGAGAAGGCGGGCAAGAACAAAGACGCCGAAGCCCTCTACGACAAGTATTCACGCAGCGCGAAGAGCGTGGATAGTCAGATCGAAGCGCTCGTGCGGCTCGCGACGGTCGAAAAGGGCGACGAGCGCGCGATGGCGAGCGCGCTCGAGCGTGCGGTGAAGCTCGCCTCCGCGAACAAGTCGCGCTTGAGCGATCGGGGCAAGTATTACGGCGCCAAGGCGCGCTACATGCAGGGCGAAGCGGTGCTCCGCCAGTACGAGGCCGTCGCGATCGAAGGCGACGTGAAGCAGCTGAAAGCGCGCTTGAAGAAGAAGAGCGAGCTCCTGAAAAAGGCGGCCGAAGCCTTCCTCGGCACGGCGGAGATGGGCGTCGCCGAGTGGACGACGGCGTCGCTCTATCAGATTGGCTTCACGTACGAGTCGTTCTCGAAGGCGCTCTTGAGCTCGCCTGCGCCGTCGAATTTGAGCGCCGACGAGAAAGAGATTTATCAGCAATCGATCGACGAGTTCGTGGTGCCGATCGAGGAGCGCGCGCTCGAGGCGTACGAGAGCGGCTGGCAGAAGGCGATCGAGCTCGGGATTTTCAATGCCTGGACGGCGAAGATGCGCGACGCGCTCGGGCGGCTGAACGCGGAGCTTTATCCGCCGCTCAAGGAGATTGGGTTCGAGCTCCGTTCACGCGGTCCCGCGCCGTTGCCGGCGTTGATTCAAGGGCCGCGGCGGGACGCGACGGGGCACAGCCAGGCGTATTTGGTGCCGGCGCCCGCCGATGCGGGCGGTGAGAAGAAGGACAAGAAGGGCGCGAAAGAGAAGAACGCGGGAGGCGGGACGTGAAGCGCGCGCTCGTGCTCGGCGTGGTGCTCGTCGCGTGCGGCGGCGCGCCGAAGAAGCAAGCCGTCGCGCCCGTGACGCCGGCCAATCCCGTCGCCGTAACGAAGCTCGCGCAAGGCGTGAACGCCTCGAAGGACAAGGGCGGTCAGAAGCACGCCATCGAGCTCTTGCAAGAGGCGGTAAACGCAGACCCGAATCTGTGGGAGGGCCGCTACAACCTCGGCATCGTGCTCGCGCAGTCCGGCGACTTGGTAGCCGCCGAGAAGCAGCTCGCTGCGGCGTACAAGCTCGCGCCGAACGCCGAAGACGTCGTGGTGGCGCTCGGCGAGGTGCGGCGGCGGCTCGGCGACTACGGCGGCGCCGTCGAGGTGCTGCGCGATTTCGTGAAACGCACGCCGGACGCGGGAGTCGCGCGCACGGCGCTCGTTTCGGCGCTACGCGAGGACGGCAAGATCGACGAAGCCATCGCGCAGGCGCAAGCCGCGCTCGTGCGCCGTGCGAGCGATCCGTACGCGCTTTCCGAGCTCGCGCTCGCTGAGCTCGAGAAGAACGAAGCCGACACGGCGGAGCTCTTGAGCAAAGAAGCGCTCAAGGCGGCGCCGGACAGCGCCGTGGCGGAGCGCACGGCCGGCATGATTTCCCTCGAGCGCGGCGACGACGCGGTCGCGTTCCGGCATTTTCAACGCGCGAGCGAGCTCGATCCCAACGACACGACGGCGCGTCTCAACACGGGCATCGTGCTCGTCCAAGCCGGCGTCTACGACAAAGCCGCGCGCGAGCTCAAAGCGGTCGTCGAGAGCGAGCCCGACAACAACGCCGCGGCCATCGCGTTCGCCGCGGCCATCCGCGGCCGCGCCAAACACGACGATCAAGCGGCGTATGCGGAGAGTGAACGGCTCCTACAAGGCGTGCTCGAGCGCGAACCGAAGAATCTGGCGGCGACGTTCAACCTCGCCGTGCTCTACGCTGACTACATGAAGCGGCCGGGCGACGCCGAGAAGCTCTTTCGGCGCTTTCTCGCCGACGCGCCGGAGAAGCACCCGGCGCGCGCGGAGGCGGAACGGTTCCTCTCGGCGAGTACGGGGCAGGGTCAGGCGGACGCGGCGAAGGCGCCTGAGTCGGCGAATGGGGCGGCGCTGAAGGCGGGGCCGGCGAAGGGTGCGGCGCCGGCGAAGGCTGGGACGGGGAAGGCGCGGGGGACGACGAAGCAGTGATTTGACGGGCGGTCGTGCGGGGGACCTCGAGCCCAACCTCACGGTCTCGGTGGTCGGAACGATGATCGGATCCCTTCAGCACGGGTGATCGGATCGAGCGGAATACGCAGGTTCGCGTGCGGCCTCGAGCATAGTAAGTTCTTTTATAGGGACCAAGCGGCGCGGAGGTTCTACGTCCAACCGTATTGCCGATATACAATCGGAGCTCAGGCTCCCCGCGGCGAAGAGGCTCCGATGACCGAAGGGTTCGATGTCTTCTTGAGTTATAACAGTCAGGATGAAGCGTTCGTCCTGAAGCTGAAATCAGCGCTCGACGCACGCGGGCTCAAGGTATGGCGCGATCGCGAGGAAATCCGCCCCGGCGATCTGTTTGTGCTGGCGCTCGAGCGCGGGCTGGAGGCAAGCCGAACCGTAGCGCTGATCGCCTCAGCGAATGCGCTCAGTTCCGGCTGGCTTCAGGAAGAGTACTCGCGAGCGCTCAATCTGTGCCAGCTCGCCGATGGCGCACGCCTCATTCCCATCCTGCTGCCTGGAGCAGAGCTCCCTGGATTTCTGGCGAACCGCAACTACGTAGACTTTCGTGACGAGCGCGCCTTCAATGACGGTGTGGACGCGCTCGTTTGGGGGATCCGGGGCGAGCGACCGCTTCCCTCGCGTCCGAGCAAGCGTCTCGCGCTCCTCGATCGGCGCCTGGCCGCCGAGCTCCTCGTCGCCTTTCCAGCAGGCGGTCGCTCGCGTCGTGTCGACGCCGCGAGCCTCGTCGTGATCGCATACGCGCTCGGCAGCTTCGATCGAGTGCTGGTCGAAAACCAGTTCGGCAGTGTTCTTCACACACTGCTCTTGCGCGAAGAGGGCGCGCTCCGCGACATCGTCCTCACAATACCGCTCGAGGGCTCCGCGGTAGAGAGCGAACAGGGGGACCCTCTCATCGAGTCCTGGGCAGCCGACCCGGGGTTTCAGATCTCGGCAGCGCGCTATGCGAGCTCGAAGGGCAATGCGAGTGAAAGCGTGCGGCACGCATGTATATACCTCCACTCCTCGCTCGCGCTGGCCCGTCGGTACGACGCTACGATCGTTGCTCACCCCCAGCGGGCTCCGCTCTATCGGTACTGGTTCGAGCACTGCGAGGAGCTGTCCGGTCGCGCACCGGCCGAACCCAGCGTTCTACTGCCCAGCCCTGCGGATTGTTTGGTCTCCGCTGACCGCGGTCGCCGCATCGAGCGACTGCTGCAGGCCTGGTCCAAAGCCGCGCATCCCGGCCGGATCGACCGTTATCCTCCGCTTACGATTCCCACACCGCGATCGGCGGTAGGCATGCGCGGCGCTGCACCGCGCAAGGCCATGACACCCTTTGCATACGAGCTCCTCAGCGTCGTCCCGGAGAGCGCAGCATGATCGCCGAGCAGCTGCTGGAGCCCGAAGAGCTCCCCGCCTACGAGGAAGAGCCGTACGCGGATCCTTTCGGCTTGCGCACGGAATCGCTCCGGCAGTCCGCGCGGCGCACGTTCGAGCTCCTGCTGCGCCTCGTCGAGCCCGCGCACGCGCAAGGAATCGCCATGACGCTGCCGGAGGGCACTTCAGGAAGCGTCGAGCTCGATTCCCGGCCATGGCGCTCCGTCGCCAGGACCAAGGGCTCCGGCGGTCCCGAGTTCCTCACCGCAGATCTCGTGGAGAGCGCCTACGCGCACGTCCCGTTCGAACCGCCCGACGATGCCAGCATTCTCCACCTCTTCCAGCGCGCGTTCGTCTGCCGAGCCGCCACTGCCCCCCTCGGCGCTGCAGACGAGTGGGGCGGCGTGGCCGAGCTCATCGAGGAGCTCGGGTACGTGCTCCTGAGCCGAACCTTCAACGCCGAACGAATGCGTGCCGCGCTCGAGGACAATCCGCTTCTCTTCTACTTCCGCCTGGGCGCGTTGGCCGCCAAGTTACACATGAAAGGCGTCCTGCACGGCGATCTGCATCCCGAGAACTTCGGGTTCCAAGATGGGAACGTCATCATCCGCGATGCGGGCTCGGGTCGATTCACCGGCCGCACGCTCTCCGAGAGAGAAAGGGCGCGCGACCTCGGCCTGCTGAAGCTGACCGTCAGATTCGCGGAGTGGGAAGCTGTGAAGCTCGGGTATCGTGAGGAGGCCCGTGACGCCGCTCCGGCGGTGCTTGCGCTGCTGGGCGGCTGATGGACACCGTCACGGGGTCACTCGTCGATGCCACCCTCCGTGCGGTGCTTCTGGGCCATGACCTGGACGTAGCTGGGTGGCAAAGCGTCGCGGAACGTCTCCGCACGTACCCGATAGGAGCGCTGCACCCTGACGCGGACCAGACGCGTGAGACGGAGGCGCTGCGTGCGCTCTGCGAGCTCGTGATCCCGGGGACGACGCGCGGCGCCCCGGAGCATCGGGCGACGGACGGTCTGCCCGGCCCGTTACCTCATCTGATCGATGCACTCGCCGCGAGCAGCCGCGCCGCCAGCGGTGATGCGAGCGCAACACTCGCGCAAGCCCAAGCGATGTACGCGCTCGTCCCGTTCCTGCCCGATGGCCGCCGGGACGCGATGGAGCGAATTATCGCCGTCGCGCAGAAGGGCATCGGCGCGTCTGCTCGTGTGGATCCGGCTTCGGTAGCCTTCTTCGTCCTGCTCGCCAATGTGCTTGCGCAAGCCTTCGCGGTGACAGAGCATCTCGGCGCGGCATTCGCCCTCCGCCAGCATCTGAGCGGTCACGAGCCCAGCATGCCCGTGCTCGTCGCGACCAGCAACCTGGTCACGACGGCTAAATTGCTCGCAGAAGTTCACGCCGAAACCCCGGAGCCTTGGTGGCGTGAGGCGAACTCCCTTGCCCTATCCATTTGCGATGACGAGCACGCGGTCGCCCGATGGACGCCGCATGCGCGAGTCGCGCGCGAGGTGATCTGGCAAGCCGCAATCTCCGCGCTTACCACTCGGCTCTTGCTCTGCAAGCACCAAGACGCTGCGGGGCAGATTGCGCTCGTGCAGCGCGACTTCGAACGTGTTCGCCATCTCGCCCACGAGCTCGACGATCCGGACAAAACCGCGCGACTCGAAGCGCTCGAAGTGGAAGTGCGTGAGCTTACGGGCGGCAATGTCGCCGAACAATCCGCAGCGACCGTGCGTTCTGTCGCTGGGTCGCTCGATGCACTAGTCGAGCAGGTCGTAGCGACGACACAGCGCGCCCGTGCGCTCGCGGCAGAGTCCGAGCGCGAGCAGGCCATCGCCCAGCAAACCCGCGAGCTCTACGGGAGTCTGCAGGGCCTTCTCGGGAAGATGGTCGAGACGCTCGGTATGAACCACCATGTCAGCCGCATCTTCTTGGCGCTCGGCGCGATGGCCAGCGGCAGGCTCGCGGACACGGCGCACGAAGCCGTGCGAGCGTGTTTGTTGTATTCTCCGCCCACGCAGCAGAGGAGCGGATTCTACGGCTCCCGCCAGGAGGGATGTGCGAGCTTTGAGCTCGAGAGTGCCTGCTTTGGCACGATGCGGGCGCTCGCCGTGCTCCATGACCTGCTCGCGAGCGAAGGCGCGCTCTACCGAGCGTTCATCGGGCTACTCCGCAGCGAAAACCGCGACCTCCTCGCGTCCGCCGCGCGTTTCCTGCACGTCATGCGCCCGGACGAATCGTTCGTCCTCCAGGTGGAGGATGTCGCTCGGATCGCCACCTTCACGGGCGCCCGGCCCGCCCAGGATCCGATGACCGCCGTCGCTCGCGCCGGAGAGGACGCCGCATGCTCTCAGGCCGGCGCGCCCGCGGACGCGATCGCGGATGCGGCAGCGGTCATTTCGGCACGGCAGCGCGCGGAGAGCAGTGCGGAGCTGCCGGCCCGCAAATGGATCCCCGATCCGGGCTCGAATCGGAGTCGCCCCGAAGATCTAGTGGGGACGACAGGCCGACTGGACGGTGTCCCGCACCGCATCGATTCGATTCTGGGCAGGGGCCGAGAAAAAATCGTGCTCGGTCTCGTCAACCTGGTAACCGGTAAGCAGTTTGCGCTCGCCTTCTTCCACGAGGACGAACGGCGTGCGCTGCACGGATACCTCGAAGGCCTCGTAAGCGGCGAGGTTCCCTATGATCCGACCGAGGTCATCGCCCGTTGCGACGCCGTCTTGAACAGCTATCCGGGAGATGAGGTCGCTGCATTCAACAAGGCGATGGCGCTGGACGGCGAGGGTAATGTCGCTGGCGCGCAGCGCTGGTTCGAGGTGGCGTGCGCCGCAAACCCGAGCGACGTTCAGAACCTGCTCTTCAACGCGCACGCCCTCGTCAGACTCGGAGCACGGCGTCGCGCGGTAGCCCTGGCCGCGCAATCCAAGAACCAGAACCGTACGGCCTTCCACGCCTTCTATCAGCGTTTCGACGCGCACCGCGCGCTCATGGCGAAAACTATCGGCGAGGTCCTCCGGGAAGAGCCGGACAACGCCGACGCCCTCGCGCTCGCCCAAAGTGGAGACGAGCCGGCGTGAGGACGTACGTCACGGGGCGCTTCGTGCCCGCGAATCGGATCCTGTCTGCGTTCTCGAGGACGTCTGGTTCGTAGACGTCCTCGGCCCATCGCTCGCGCACGACGCCTTCGATCCCGACGGATACGGACTCCTTGCCGAAGGGGGATTCCTTTTTGCTCGCGGCCGGTGTTTCCTTTGTATGACGGAGAACGGACATGCAGGGATCGTTGGGAGAGAAGATCGGTCAGGGTGTTTTCGCGGAAGTCCACGCCTGGGCGCCCGGTCAGGTCGTCAAGCTGTCCAAGCCAGGTATCCCGAATTTTGTCCTCCAGCACGAAGCGCGGATGACCCGCGCGGTCTTCGCCGCCGGCGGCCCGGCGCCGGAGGTGCTCGGCGAAGTCACGCTGGACGGGCGCTTCGGTATCGTGTTGCCGCGGTTCGATGGACCGACCCTGAAGGAGGCTACGGGCACCGGCGCCGTCACGCCTGAACAAGCGGGCGCAATCCTAGCGACGCTCTGCCTTGCCGTTCACAAGACGCCGCCGCCGCCGGAAGCACTCTCGCTGCGCCAGGCGATGGACGCCAGATTGCAGTTCGCCGGCAACGT
>JAICTZ010000074.1 GCA_025936115.1 Polyangiaceae bacterium | reverse complement strand
TTTTCGCTCGCGACCCATCTTTTGCCGCGCGAACTCACGCATCCAGAAGTTGCCATCGAAAAGAAGGTCGGGCAGCACGGCCATCAGCGCATCGGGCGCTTTCGCGTCGGCAGTCTGGAAAGCTAGGCTTCGAATCCGTGGCGCGGGGTCGCGAAAGAATTGCGGCAACCAGCGCCGAATTTCCGCACCTGAGCCGCGCTTCAGCGCTCCGAGTACGACCCGCGTCCGCACGACGGGATCCTGATCCATGAACGCGCGTTCGAATCCCGCGATCGGAACGGCACGTGCAGCAACGAGTCGAGCGATTGCCCGACGGGCATCCCGATTGGTTTCTGAGGCCAGCGCCGTTGCCAGAGCTGCAACTGCTCCCTCCGTCTCGGTGATCGACGCTTCGATCTGCGCGACCAACTCGGCATTGTCGACTCGGCGCTGCGCGCTGAGCCGCTCAACGAGTGGCAGCATCGCAACGAAGCTTGGCGCTTGCTCTGGCACGCAGCGTCGCACCAACGCACCTCGCGCGAGCGCGGAAACCTGTGGCACCCAGTCGTTGGCGCGAAGCAACAAGAACGCGAGGGCCTCCCTGTCAGCTCTCCACGCCAAAGCGCGCGTCGCTAGCTCCCTCGTATGCCCGTTCGGATTGAAGCTCAACAAGCCTAGAACCCTCGTTGGCGGCTCGCTGGCGACAACAACGCGCGCGACGCGTTCTGGGATGTGACGATCGATCGCAGGCCGGTCCAAGGGCCACCACGGGTCGGATACATACGCATTGCGATCACGGATCGTGGTCTCGAGCAGGACAAGACCCGCTGGATCGCTCGGCATCAAGCGTTCTACGGCATGGGCAACCGCGTCTCGAATCGACGCGTCATCCGCACCGAGCACGCCAGACAAACACGGGACTGCCCGCTCGTCGCCCAGCTCGGCCAGCTTTGACAACACCGGAAGGATGACGGACTTCGACGCGAGGCCAGCCTTACGCCAGAGCGTTCCGGTTTGGATCAGCTGCGGCAGCAACTCAGCCACCGCATCTCCACGCTGAATACTCAACCGATTCCTCATCCTAACACCATCGAAACGGTACCACTCGGCGCCGGCGAGCCACGTCGCGCTCCGGCTCGACGCGCTCGGCGTTCATGCGGCGCAAGCGTGGTCACGGCGTCAATGATCCGTTCGAGCTGCTTCGTGATCTGCATCGCCGCTTCGACGGTGTGCGCGCTCTTCGGGATGCCTCGGACGACGTTCACATAGTAGCGCTCGGCGATCTCGACGCTGTGGCCGAGCTGCCGGGCGGAGCGGTAGGCGCTCGCGCTGCCAAAGATGCCGGGCGCATTGGTGAGATAGCAGCCACACGTCTTTCGGAATGTCTGCCACGTCGACTTCGGGGGCGCGCCGTAGCGCAGCGTCTTGCCATCGTCGTCCTTCTCGGTCATCCCGCCAAGCGCAAGCTCCTCTATCGTCGACCGGCGGCTTCGAGCCGAGCTCGAACGGTCTCCCAGTCTTCGAGCTCGGCCGCACCGGCCTCGATCTCGTCAACGCGTCGCTTGATCTCGTCGCGCCAGGCAGCGGCCGCGTCTGAATCCTCCGACTCGAGGTCCTGCCCGTCGTCGCGTGCACGGGAGTGCGGAGGGGTTGCTCGGGGCGTCAGGACCAGCTTAGCTTTTCCCAAGCCCTCTTCCCTTTGCTCTCCCTGGCCGCAGCACGACGCGCTCTCAAGGTGCCTGAGCTCCAACGCAAAATGACTCGGTGACCGCCGCCCACTCGTGGCACTCGCCATCGTAGCAGCGCTCCGAGGCGCACTCATCGCTGTTCGTGCAAGCCTGCCCGTTGGCCGTGCGTGGCGTGCACATCTGCGTCGTGGGATTGCAATAGGACGACTGGCTGCAGTAAGGGCCGGACTCATCGGAACTGCATGGGCCGGTATCGGCGTAGGCGATGCAGCTGCCGTCGCAGTACGACACGTATGGCGTGCAGCCGAGGTTCTCACAGGGCTCGCCGACCGCTGCGATGGGCCGGCAGACATGGCTCGTTTCCGAGCAAAAGAGTCCGTCGCTGCGCAAGCAAATAGCCGTCGGTGGATTGGGATCGGGGTTGTACACGCCGCCGCAATAGCCGGTGCCGAGAATGTTGTCGCAGGTTTCGCCGCACGGCTCTCCGTCTTTCGCGAGTTGGCTTGGATCGAACGGCTGTCCTCCCTGGCAGGCGCCGTCGACACAATCGGCGAACGCGCCCGGCACCGCGGCGCATTCGTCGCCTCTCGAGCACGCACCATTCATGGGCACGGTTCCGTAGAACATGCCCTGGCACTCCGCCGTGCGCCCCGGTTCCGCTGCCGGCTCGTGGCAGTCTTCGACGGCGGCGCGATAGGCCTCGATACATGCTGCGGCGAGCGCCGGATCGTAACTCACGCCCGGGTAGGGCGCGAAGCTCGCGATGTCGTCGGCATATTGCGTCGTGATTTGATCGATGCAGTTCGCATTGACGGGCCAGCCGCGATTCGTGCAGCAACGAGCCATGCCCGGGCAGATCGCTTCGGCTAACGCACGCGGGAAGTCCTCCCGCTCGACGACGCCCGAGATCGCTCCTCCGCCGGCGCTCGCTCCCTCGCCACCGGCACCGCCTGCACCGCTGTCGCGCGCGCCCGTGCCGCCGGTCACGCCCTGCGTCGCTCCGCTCGAGCCTCCCGCTGTAGCGCGCCCGCCAGCGCTCGACTCCTCGCCGCCTGCACCTGCGCCGTTCGTGCTTGCGGCACCCGCCGCGATGCCGCTCCCTCCCGCTTCATCCGTCCCAGTGCCACCCGCACCGGTATTACTTGCGCCCGCACCACTCGATCCGGCAGCGCCGGATCGGCACCGGCCCGACTC
The DNA here is from genome assembly GCA_025936115.1 of Polyangiaceae bacterium. GTDB lineage: Bacteria > Myxococcota_A > Polyangia > Polyangiales > Polyangiaceae > PMG-095. Next base: position 13,767 of record JAICTZ010000074.1, on the reverse strand, counting down.
GCACACGAGCGTCGCGCCGAGCGCGCTACAATCCGCGCTCGCGCTGCACGGCACGTCGCAAATGGCGGCCTGTTCGTCACCGCAGGCCGGCAGACACTCGGCGGCGGCAGCCATGCCGCGGCAATCACGCGTGTTAGTGCAAGTGAGCGTACACACTCCGCACACGCACTCGAGCCCACCGGCGCAATGATCCGAGCAGCTGGCAAGAAAATGCGTCTCGCTGTTGCCGCCGCCGGCAACGCGGGAGTTCCCTCCGCAACCTCCCGCGAGAGCTCCCCATAAGCTCGCCCCAAGCAGCACCACCAATAAGCTACCCAACCTATTCGTCATCGCCTTGCTCCGAATCGTCCGCCTCGTCGCCAACGGCGCATAAGCCGCCGTACACCGTCACACGCATCTGCTCGGCGGGAGCGGCCGTGTTCTCGTTGTACCGTTCGATGCGCTCCCTGAGCTCCGAGCAGTGCTGCCGAAAGTTCCGCAACAGACTGAGCACTTCCTCCTCGTGCGGATGGTCGGCCCAGATCGTGAACGAGTACGTACTGCCGCCGGCTTCTACCGCCTGCTTGGCGTTGCCGGTACGCCGCATTCGAGCGCACATCGTCTTCACGACCGCTTGATAATGGTCGAAGAGCGCTGCCTCCGCACCCGACGGCGAGCCGAGCGGCAGCACCAGCGACTCCGCCTGATTGAGCCCACTCTCCGTCCGAGTGATGCGTCCCGCATCGACGAGCTCCTCAAGCTTCACTTCGATCGCCGCAGCTTCGAGCCCGGTCCGCTTGCACAGCTCGGCGTCGGCGAGCGGACCCTCGCGGTAAATCAGCATCCAAAGCAGCTCCCGCAGACCGTCCGAGCGGCTACCGAGATCAGCGAGCTCCTCGGTCGTTGCGGCGCGATACGCTGCTCCGCGCCCAGCGCCGGTGCGAAAAACGAGCCCCGTCTCGCACAGATCCGTGAGCACCCCCTTCACCAGCTCCTCCTCGTCACGGGCGAACCGCTCGAGCACCTCCACCCGCGTGACGAGCCGGCCGCCCGACAGAAACCCGAGCACCGCTTCCCACAGCGAACGCCCGCGTTCCGTCGAACTCTCGCTCAACTGCCGCACCCGCCGCCGATAGCTCCGGAGCGCCATCCCGAACATATCGGCGCTCACCTTCCGGCTGATCCCCTGCGCATCGAGCTCGCGCGCCAGATCCAAGAAAACCTGGTCCGCGATGCGCGCGAGCGGCGACCGCACTCCGCCCGACGTGGCGAGCTGCGCAATCAGAATGGTCGTCTGGCGCACGATGTTGTCGATCAACACTTGCCGCGTCATCGGGGGCGCCATGGTCGAAATTCAGACTATACGGCGGGCGCGGGGCCGGGGAGAGGACTCAAAGGTCCGTGTGGTGCGCGGCGCGGTCCTGCGGATGCTGGCGACGCGCATGCGAGCCTCGAGGTCGAATGCCGAACGCAGCCCTTGTCCGCGAAGCGCGCGGACAAGAACGGCGGACACGGCCGGAACAAGGACGGCCGCCCTGGGGCGCACCCGGAAAATCAAGGTAGGCGGCAGGTCCAGGGGCCCCGGCACGTCGCGTTCAGCAGCAAGCGCTGACAAAACCCCAAGGAGTGCGATGCGGCACCCCCGATAGGGCCTCATACTCAACGTGGAGCCGCTCCGCTCGGATCACCGCCGGAGCCGAAACCGGTTCCAGGTTCTGCTAGCTTTGGAAAGTGTGCACCGTGAGCATCGTCCCCCCGAACGTTAGAGTGCTCGCGCCCGCGCGGCGCGGCGTCGTCCCGCGAAAGAGCGCCGTGCTCGGTCTGGCTCTGATCGCCGCAGCCTGTTCGGGTGGCCCGAGCGAGCCCTCGGGCGTTGGCGGCGCGAGCACCGGCGGCGCTGGCGGTAGAACGGCGGGCGGCGGAGGAATGCAGCCGGCGGGCGCCGCCGGAGCACATGCCGGGGCCGCGGGGTCGGCGGGCTCGGCGAGCGGTGGCGCCTCCGGCACGGGCGGTGCTGGCGGTGCGGCAAGCGGGGGCGCATCGCGCGGAGGCTCGGCCGCGGGCGGAGCAGGTGCCGGCGGCGGGCACTCCGGCGCCGCAGGGATGAGCGGTTCGGGCGCCGCGGGCGCGTCCGCAGGGCGGGGCGGCGCAGCGGGCAGCGCCGGCATGGCGGGCGCGGGTAACAACGCGGGCGGCGCGAGCGGGGCAGGCGGAAGCGGCGGCAGTCCCGGAACCCTGCCTCCCGACCAGGCGGTCAAGCTTATGGCTCCCGGCTGGAACCTGGGCAACTCGTTCGACGCCACCCCCAACGAGACGAGCTGGGGCAACCCGACGCCGAGCAAGGCGTTGATCGACGCCGTGCACGCAGCGGGCTTCAAGACCCTGAGGCTGCCGGTCACCTGGACCGATCACCTGGGGACGGGTCCCGCCTACACGATCGACGCGGCCTGGATGAGCAAGGTCAAGCAAACCGCTCAGTGGGCCGTCGACGCGGGCATGTACGTGTTCGTCAACACGCATCACGAGGCGGACGGCAACGGAGGCTGGGTGACCTTCCCGCAGTCCACCTCTGACGCCATGAAGGTGGCAGACGAAGTCACCGCCGTGTGGGCTCAGATCGCGAAGGCCTTCGCGTCCTTCGACAGCCGACTGATGTTCGAGTGCTTCAACGAGCCGAACGAGGCCGGCGGCGGCAACACGCCACAAGCCCAAACCGACCTCAACCTGTACCTCGAGGCCTGCGTCAAGGCGATCCGGGGGACCGGGGGCGCCAACGCGACGCGCATCGTCATGATTCAGCCCGTGGGCGCGAGCCCGATCCAGGCCGGCATTCAGTCCATGCAGAAAGCAAGCATCATCGACGACCCGAATCTGGTGATCTCGCTTCACACCTATTACCCGACGAACTTCGGCCTGAGCACCAGCCCCTACGCTTGGGGAAGCGCCTCCGACTACAGCAGCATGCAGGACTCCATCGCCCAGCAGATCCGCGTGTGGCTGCCTAAGCAGGCCGTGTTCATCGGTGAGTGGGGCTCCATGGCCGCTCAGACCACGACCAACCGCGCCGCACACGCCCTCGCGTATGCACAGGACACGACCACGGGCGGGCTCGTTCCCATCTGGTGGGACAACGGCGGCTCGGGCGCGAGCTCCTTCGGTCTCTTCGACCGCAACAGCGGGTCTCAAACGTTCCCGACTGTCGTCAGCGGCATCATGACGGGCGTCCAGAACGGCCTGCAATCGCCGAACAACTGGGCGAAGCCCTAACCCCGTAAGGGCCCTTCTGGTGGCATTGTCCAGCGTGCGTATCGTGGTATGAGGTAACGCCGCGCGCGCTGCGGGAATGGCATCAAGTTGCAATGACTACTCGCCGCGTTTCCCGCCGTTGGCATGCCGCGCACGCTGAGCTCCTGGGCGTGACATTGGCGGCTTTTGCCTGTGGCGGGTCTGGAGCACAACATGGCAAAGGCGGAGGCACGGCGGGGTCGAGCACGGCGCCGGGCGGAGCTGGGTCGGGTGCTACCGCGGGAGCCGCCGGCAACGCGGGCTCAGGAGCAGGAGGCAGCAGCGGTGCAGGGGGCGCGAGCGGGCTGGCTGGACTCGGGGGCATGACGATGACCGGTGACCCGCCGCCGCTCAGCGTGGCGGGCGGCACCCTGAAGCTCGAGGTCTGCGCCGAGGACGTGATTCGCGTGGCGTTCGCCACCACTCCGAGCTTCTTCACGCGCACGAGCCTGCCGACGGCTCCCAAACGCTGCGACGCGACCACACCGTGGGAGCTCAGCGAAGAATCGGGGGCCGAAGTGTTGCGCACGTCGCGCATCGAGCTGCAGGTAGACACGAGCACGGGACGCATCGCGTTCTTCGATCGCGCTGGCAACCTCTTGGTCACCGAGAAAGCGGACGGAGGCCGCACGCTCGAGCCGGCCACGGTGCAGGGCGAGACCACGAACCATGTGCGGCAGGAATGGGAGCCGAACGACGGCGAGGCGCTCTACGGCCTCGGGAATTACCAGCTCGGCTTGCTCGACATCAAGGGGTACGACCTCGAGCTCTCGCAATACAACACCAATGCCGTCGTGCCCACGCTGGTCTCGAGCCGCGGCTACGGCATTTACTGGGACAACACGTCGTACACGCGCTTCGGGGATCTGCGCGACTACGAGAAGGTGCCGGGCGTCACGTACGACAGCTCCAGCAACGTGAACGGCGCTTCGAGCGGCAGCGTCGACACGACGGTGCAGGTGACGCCCGCCTCGACTGGCGACTACATTTTCAAGACGTACGCCTCCGGTGACGTCAAGCTGACGATCGACGGCACGCGCGTCATCGATCACTGGCGCCAAGGCTGGCTGCCGGACGAGGAGGTCGCGCGCGTGCACCTCACGGGGGGCAAGGCCGTCTCGGTACGCCTGCAATGGACGGCCGACGGCAGCGTCGACACGCTTGCGCTCTCCTGGAAGCAGCCGAGTGCCGCGCCCGCGACCACGTCACTCTGGTCGGAGGTCGGCGACGGCATCGATTATTACTATATGTTCGGGCCCGATCTCGATCGGGTGATCGCCGGCTACCGGCGCGTGACCGGGCAGGCGTCCCTGATGCCGCGCTGGGCTTTCGGCTTATTCCAGAGCCGAGAGCATTACCAATCCGCCGACGAAGTGAACGCCGCCGTCGACGGCTATCGCTCGCGCGGTATTCCGCTCGATGTCATCGTGCAAGACTGGCAGTATTGGCCCGACGGGCAGTGGGGCTCGCACCAGTTCGATCCTGCGCGCTTCCCGCAGCCGGCGAGTTTCATCTCGGGGCTTCACCAAAAGAACGTGAAGCTACTCTTGTCGGTTTGGCCCAAGTTCTACACGAATACGGCAAACTACGCGGCTCTCCAGCAGGCGGGCTTCATGTACCCGTATGACACGAGCGTGCTGGATTTTCTCCACCAGCCTTTCGCCTTTTACGACGCGTTCAATCCGGGCGCGCGCGCCATGTATTGGCAGCAGATCAACGACCAGCTCTTCAGTCTCGGCGTCGACGCGTGGTGGCTCGACGCCACGGAGCCGGAGGTCGTGGAGGGGCCGTACACGAGTCTCGCCCAAGGCCGTGAGCTCTATCAGACGCACATGCACCCGACGGCGGCCGGTACCGGCTCGCGGATGCTCAACGCCTACTCGCTCGTCAATAGCGAGGGCATCTACGAGGGTCAGCGCGCCGCTGCGGCCGCTCAAAGGGTCTTCATTCTCACTCGCTCCGCCTTCGGCGGCCAGCAACGCTATGCGTCCGCCACCTGGTCCGGTGACATCAGCTCGACGTGGACTGCGTTCAAAAAGCAGATCCCCGGCGGTCTCGGCTTCTCGCTCTCCGGCATCCCGTACTGGACGGTGGACAGCGGCGGCTTCGCGGTGCCCTCGCGCTTCAACAACGGACAGAACGCTGCCGAGTGGCAAGAGCTCAATACGCGCTGGTTCGAGTACGCCACGTTTTTGCCGCTTTTGCGCGTTCACGGCCAGGCGCCGCCGCGCGAGATGTGGCAGTTCGGAGGAGACACGAGCGCGGCCTATCAGGCGATGCTCAAGTTCGATCGGCTGCGCTATCGGCTGCTGCCCTACGTGTATTCGCTCGCGGGAGCCGCCACGCTGCGCGACGGCACACCGCTCCGGCCACTGGTCATGGATTTTCGCACCGACCCCGCGGTGCTCGACTTAAAGGACGAGTTTCTCTTCGGTCCCTCGTTGCTCGTGAGCCCCGTGACCGACTACCAGGCGACCCAGCGTGCGGTCTACCTCCCTGCGACACCGGGTGATTGGTTCGATTTCTGGACGGGGGCCCCGGCGCACGGTGGCGGCACCGTGATGGCCGACGCGCCCCTCGACGCGATCCCCGTTTTCGCTCGCGCGGGTTCGCTCGTGCCGTTCGGCCCGGAGTTAGCGTACACGAGCGAAAAACCGGCGGATCCAGTCACGCTCTTCGTGTACGCCGGCGCGGACGGCGCGTTCGAACTCTACGAGGACGACGGCACGAGCTACGGCTACGAGACCGGCGCGTTCACCCGCATTCCCTTCGTCTGGAACGATGCGACGAGCACGGTCACGATCGGCGCGCGCGAGGGCTCCTTCACCGGCATGCTCAGCCAGCGCACTTTCTCGTTCGTGCTCGTGAAGAACGGCAAGGCCGTCCCCTTCAGCTTCACTCCGACTGCCGACAAGAACGTCACGTACGACGGGTCGGCGGTCGATGTGGCGCTACCCTGACTACCGTCGACCGATTCTACTTGTGTGGGAACACGACCACGACCGATGAGTACTTCGGCACCAGCACGGTCACGGCTGTCCCCTGGCCATTGGCGAAGAGCCAGTCTCCGGTGAGACCGCCGTCCTGATCGCCGTTCACGGGTGTGTACGCGTAGCGGGTGCCGACGCAAGCGAGCGTGCCGCCCGTGACGTTCACCGTCATCGCGGCGTCGGAGCTGGCGTTCACGTTCGTCAGCATCACGGCGATGTCGCCGTTTTCGTGCACGGCCGCGTGCGACTTCACGTCCGTTCCGAACCCGGTCGTCGATGTCACAGCCTTCACCATCTTGTCGCCGCCCGTCGCCAGGAAATGCGCGAGCTGTGCCGCGTGATAGCCCCAGCGCGGCGAGTCGTTCATCGTCGTGAACGGATCGTTCGTCGCATCCACGCCGGCGAGATAGCTGCCATTGTGCAGTTCGAGCCAATGCGCGGCCATCGCGCCCTGCTCCATGAAGTTGGCGTACGACTCGGCCGCGAACAGCCCGATGATCTGCGAGCCGGCCGGCGCTGCGGTCGCGGTCGACATCGGGATCTTCACATTGTTGCCGTTCGTGTTCGGGCCCCACTCCGTGATCGCGACCGGCATGTTGGCGCCGCCGGGGCAGTTGTAGGATGCCGTGCCCGTCGCCGTGTGCGCGCGCTGGAACACCTTCGGTATTTCTGGCCCGGGCACCGTAGCGAGCGTCGCCAGTGACGTCCCCGCGTACCAGTGCACCGACGCGAAGTCCATGCTCGCGCACGCGTTCGGCAGCACCATGCTGTTCCAGTTCGTGTATTCGGTGTCCGAGTGTGCGACGACGATGCCGCCAATCTTGATGCTCGGGTCGACCGCTTTCATTGCCTGCGAGTACGCTTTCACGCCGTTGCCGTACGCCGCGGGCGACAGCGCCGCGTTGTTCATGCGATCGGTGCACGTGCCCGACTCGGGGTACGGGAGGTGCATGTCAGCCTCCCAGCCGCAACCGCCGTAATACCAGCCGTTTCCGTAGAGCTCGTTGCCGACCTCCCAGTACTTGATCCCAAACGGGGCCGGATGGCTAATGCGGAACATGTTGTAACCGTCGTCGGCCGGCAGCGGCGCGGCGGCGCGCAGACCCGCCCAGAAAGCGACGGTATTCCAGTCGGTGCCCTTACTGTCGGGGCCGATGGTCATCGTGTTGGAGGTGCTGCCGTTCGCGTAGGCGACCCATGCCGCCGCTTCGTTCGGCTCGCCTCCGCCGTTGCCGAGCGAGTTCATGCCGTAGTCGACAGTGATGAGCGCGTTGGCACCGACCTTCTCCATGAACGTCAGGAACTTGCCGAAGTGCGTGTCGGGCGCGACGTAGATCATGTTGCTGCCCGACCCCGACGCCGGCGTGTACGTCCCCTTGTGCAACGACCAGTGATAGAGGTCGGCGTACGAACCGCCGGGGTAGCGCAGCGACTTCACGCCTGCCGCCTTCAGCAGGTCGGGCGTGGTCGGGAGCTGCATGTTCCCGTCGTAGACGGACGTGTGAACGCCCATCAGATCGGGGCTGACCGACGCGTTCACGGTCATCGTCAGATCGACGTCGACGCTGCCGGGTGATCCGCCGATCGCGGCCGGTGTCTGGCAGGCCGGCGGCGCGCCGCCCGGCCCGAGCGAACCGGCGGCGCCCCCCATGCCCGAGCTGCCGCCGACGCCGGTGGTGCCCGCCGAGCCCGTCACGCCGCCTCCGCCTCCGGCGGTGCCCGACGAACCGGCGGTGTCCCCGCCTCCGGCCGCTGCCGAGCTGCCGCTGGAGCCAGATACGCTCGTGCCGGCGGAGCCCATCATCGTACCGCCGGAACCCGGCGTGCCCGCCGAACTGGTTTGCGTGCCGGCTGTGCCCGTTGTGCCGCCGGTGCCCCCCGTGCTCGTGCCGGTGCCCCCGGTGCTTGTCGTCCCGGCCACGCCGCCGCTGTTGCCGGCGTTACCTGTGCCGTTCGAGCCACCGGTGCAGGCCGGGATCAGAGACGAAGCGAACGCCAACCAAGGAAGGATTTTCGTCGATAGATTCGTCACGCGGACCTCCGGCTCGACTCCTGTTGCTCGGAGGGCGTGGGCTCCGTCACCTTTCAATCCGGCGAAAGTCATCTCGGCTCGCTGAAAGTGCGCGTGCCGCACCGTCCAGAGTCGAGGTAACGCTGAATGTCGAACTGAATTCGAGCACACCCGGCCCTCATTGCTTCGCCGCATTCGACATTCCCGGCCTTTACCGACGCCGTCAGTTCTGGGCATACTCCCTCGTGGTGCGGGCCAGGTGACGACGCGAAAGTCCTTACTTTTCGTTGGTGGACTCGTGCTTCCGCTCCTGCTGGGCGTGTCGTGCGGCGGCTCGAGCAAGAGCACGCACGGAAACGAGTCGCAATCCGGCTCGGCGGGACAAGTTGCCGCGAGCTCAGGCATGTCCGGCAAAGGTGTGGCGGGCACGCACGCCGGTGGTGGTGGCAAGTCCGGGTCCGAAACGGCGGGCGTTGGTGGCACGGTCAGCGCTGGTAAAGGTGGCACCCAGGCAGGAGGCGGCGCCGGGGGATCGTCCGGCCGCGACGGCAGCGCCGGCAATCCTGCCGCTGGCGGCAAAGCAGGTACGGGCAACGCAGGCAAGAGCGGCGAAGCGGGAGCGATCGATGGCGAGGCCGGCGCGGGCGGCACACCGCCGCTCGAGAGCTGCCAGGGCACCGCTTGCGAATGCACCGATACGACCTGCAACCTCGAATGCACCGCGGGCGACACGAGCAGCACTTGCGACTTTGCCTGCACCAACACGAAATGCGACTTCGGCTGCCCCACGGGCGGCTGCAGCGGCTCGTGCGAACAAGCACGCTGCGACGTCGGCTGCTACGGCGGCTGCGATTTCGGCTGTCGCGACGCCACCTGCAACATCGAGTGTCAGGGCGGCTGCCCGACGACCTGCGAGAGTGGCTCACAGTGCGTCACGACCTGCTCCGGCGGCGGCTGTACCGACACGTGCTCCGGCGCGGGCACCGAGTGCACCATCGACAGCTGCGGTGGCGGCTGCACCATGACCTGCAGCGACGGCGCGGGTTGCCACCTGACCGATTGCCAGGGCGGCTGCAGCCTCACGTGTGACGGACCGCGCTGCGACATCGACCACTGCCGAGCGGGCTGCAGCATCACGTGCGACCGCGGCCTCGACTGTCACATCGGTGAATGCACCGAGGGCTACTGCAGCATCGGCGTGGTCGGCACCCGGCAAGAGGGCTCGACGCAAACCATCGCCAGCTGCCCCGGCGGAAACTGCACCATCGAATGCGGCCCCCTCGACACCTGCAGCATCGGAGACTGCACGGCCGGCCACTGCACCATCAATTGCTCGGCGGGGGCGACCTGCACGTGCGCCGACGCGGGGTGCACGGTCGTTCCGCAGTGAGCGACCCGTGCGGCGCCGGGGCCCGCTTCGAGCGCAGCCGGTGTCCGTGCAGGTTGGGCTGCACCCGTCCGGGCAGCACGTCAGTCAGTTCTCGATGCCGTTGCACTCAGTCTCGCCTGCCGTTAACGCTGTTCGGATGAGTTCTAAAATGGTCGGTCGGTGGCTGAGTGCCCTCCTCACGTGCAGCGTGCTGAGCGCTTCGGGGTGCGGCTCGAGCAGCACGAACGACGCGCCGAACCACGGCGCCAAGTCCGCCGTGTGCGCGCCGGACGCGTGCGAGCGTGGGACTGAGTGCGGCTGCGTCGGCATGGACGTGGGGTGCAACTGCGAGCTGTGCCAGCTGAGCGGCGCGTGCCACCTGCTGAACGGCGAGTGCGTCCCGACTTCAGTCGACGACTGCCAGCACCCGAACGGCGCGTGCGCGACTTACGGCCAGTGCCAGCTCGGCTCGAACGACAACGGGCCCGCCTGCGTCCCCGGAGGTGACGACGACTGTCGAGCATCGGAGCTCTGCGTGAAATTCGGAGCCTGCTCGCTGCTCCCGGAGCTTCCCTACCAGTGCGACGTACGAGACTCGGACGACTGCGCCGGCTCGGCCGTCTGCAAAGAGCTCGGCTGTTGCTCGGCCGTAGACTCGGAGTGTTCTCTGAGCGACGGCACCTGCCTAGACAAGTGCTGCGGCGACGAGCTCTGCTGACTGCACTGCACGACGGGAATGATGGAGAGCTCGACCTCGGCTCGAGCCGCTGCGGACCTAACCGTCGCCGACCTCAGTACGGCAGCGTCAAGATCCCGAAGCCGCCCTGGTCCAAGCCCCAGCAGTCGAGTCGGTCATCGGTCGCGATGCCACAGGCGTACGAATAGCCGACCGACACGCTCTTGAAGGTCCCACCGGGGTAGCTCGCGAGCGAGCCGTCGCCGCCGAAGCAGACGAGCGTGTCGTCGGACCGGATCGCGCACGCGCCCGAGAAGCCGATACTGACGCTCTTGAAGGTGCCCGCCGGCGGGGTGAGTCCGTTGTACCCGTTGTGCCAGCACGTGAGCGTGCCGTCGGTCATGACGGCACAGCTGCCGGCTAGGCCGTCGCCGACCGAAACGACCGCACCGGTCGGCGGGTCCTGATAGGTGACGGAGTCACCGAAACAGTTGATCCGATCGTCGGTACCGATGGCGCAGAATCTGATGAAACTGCCAGCGATCTGCTGGAACGTTCCACCAGGTAGCGCAGGCATCGCGCTGGTAGCGGTCCAGCCGTGCAGCGTTCCGTCGGCTGCGATCGCCACGTCCGTGTCTCTGACCGCTGCGACGGCGGTGAAAGGCCCCGCATCGCTGACGACGAGCTGCCCCCAGCACTGCATGGCTCCGGTATCCGCGTGAATGCCGCAGGTGTGATAGAGGCCCGAAGCGACCGCACTGAAGCTGCCCGAGGGCGGGTTGCGCTCCCCGAAGTAGTTCCAGCCCCAGCAAATGATCTGCCCGTCGCTGCGCAGGCCGCAAGCGTGCGTTTCGCCGGCTGACACGGAGGTGAACGCGATCTCGCAGTGCGCGCCCGTGAACGTCGCCGGGCAAACGCAAGCGCTTCCGTCGGTCGTGCAGGTGCCGCCGTGCTCGCACGAGCAGGTAGCAGTGCAGCCGGTGTCGCCGGTGCCGTAGTAGCCGCTGGGGCAAGCGCCGCACGTGTGACCGCCGTCGGTATTGGTGCAGGTGACGAGCGGGTCGCAATCGCCGTGGTTCGTTTGGCACTCGTCGACGTCGCTGCAGCCCGAGGGGATCGTGCCGGTGTAGCCGGACGGGCACGGATCGGGGATGCAGCCCATGTACCCGTTGCCCGTGTAGCCGGACGGGCATTCCCCGCAAATCACGGGCGCGCCGTCGGTGTTGGTGCAGGTGACCACCGGATCACAACCTCCGTTGTTCGTCTGGCATTCGTCGACGTCGGCGATGCAGCTGAACGCATCGCCCTGCGGCGGATAGTAGCCGTCGTCGCACCTGCAGTGCGGCGCGTTGAAGAGAAGCGTGCACTGGCCGTGACCCGAGCAGGTGATACTCGCGCACGGGTCGTGGGCGGCCGAGTATTCGTCGGGACCCACGTCGGGATGATTATCACGCGGCTCGCCGTCAAAGTCGTTGCTCGGCGCACCGACCGGCGTGCCCTTGTCGATGCAGGCCGAGCCCCTGATGAGGTGATCATCCGCGGTCGTCTCGCAGATGTCGAAAAAATTTCCGGATAACGCCAGAAAATCGCGATAGCTCGGGCTGGTCGCGCCCGGGAAGATGGGCTCGATCAGGTCGTTGTTCTCGACGGTGAGCCCCGATACGAGCGAGAGCGTCCCATTCGAGTCAACGAGGGGCGCGGTTTGCAACGCCGCTCCGGCCCCGCCGACGCTGTTGTTGCGCAGAATCGTCGGCCCTCCCGTGAAGGCGATCCCGTACGCTTGGCAGGACGGGCACCCTGGTGCAAACGTGCCGATCGCGTTGGAATTCACGTCGAGGTTCGCGCCCGCCTTGAGACCAATGCCATTGATGACCCAGACGGGGAGCGGCTGGGTCGTGGGCGGGCAGCCGGCGAGGATCACGTTGTTCTCGAGCCGCGCTCCGGCCGCATCGGCCCCGACCGCGTTGTCGGCGCAGCCGCTCGAGATACGGTTACGAGCGACGAGCGCCGTGTTGCGGATGTAGGCGCCAGTCGCGGAATATCCTGGAGGGATGTTGTAGAACGGGCTCGTCGGCAGCTTGCTCGTCACCACGTTGCCGCTCACCTCGGTGCAGCCGTCGCAGCTCAGCACCGTGATCGGGCCGCGGTACGGCGGCGGCTGGTTGAGGGGGGCGAGGTTGCCCGACTTGGTGACGAGAATGCTGTCATTGTTGCGGATGGTGCAGGGCGCGACGTAGTTCAGCGCCATGTTCGTCATCCCGTCGCCGCCCGCGCTCTCTAGCGAGTTCGCCTCGATCAAGGGCGTGCAAGTCCCGGCGGCCGTGAACGTTAGGGCGATACCATCGGGCATCGTTTCCTGGGCGTACAGCTGGTTGTCCGCGATGTACGCCGCGCCAGCACACCCGCCGAGAGAGATGCCCACGACCGAACCGTCGCCCGTCAGGTGGACCCGGGAGTGCGTGAACTCGAGCCCGTCGATGTTCCCCTGAGTGCGGAGGGCCGCCGGACTCGCGGTGCTGTTCAGGTTCGCGACCTCGATGTTTCGGAGCTTGACGTTGCGCCCGCCATTCACGTCGATCCCGGGGAGCTCGACGTGAAATCCGTCGAGCACGGTAGGCGAGCTGATGTCGTTGCCGAAGAGGACGCCGTTCGGCCCGTTGAACGCGAGCCAGACGGCGCCGGGGGTCTCGGAGCAGCGCGACCAGGTGGTCGACTCGTAGTTGCCGTACACGGCGATGCCGTCGCGCATCGTCAAGTCGCCGGAGCCCGCGTACACGCCGTTCATGCTGCACGAGGAGCCCTGCGAGACGCAGACCGACGTCGCGTGATTTCGATGCTGATCGGCGTAGTCGATGGCCGCCTGGATATTCGCGAACGGCGCGATGCCGCTGCTCGCGACCGCAGCCGCATCGTTGCCGTCGCTCGCGACTTTGAGACACGCGCACGTCGAGTCCGGTGCGCCGCTGCAAACGTGCGGCACGCACCCGCTCGCCCCGTTGCCGTCGTACCCCGCCGGACACCCGCCGCACGCGAAGCTACCGGTGAGGTTCGAGCAAGTCGTGAGCGAATCGCACCCGCCGTTCGCGAGTAGGCACTCGTCCACGTCGGCGCACGCCGTCGTGTCGCCGAGCGGCTGACCGTATCCACTGTCGCAAACACACGACGCGCTGCCGCTCGCCGCGCTGCACGTCCCGTGGCCGGAGCACGTCACGCCGAGGCACGAATCGACGCCGGTCGAGCCGCCCGTCGTGCCCGCGGAGCCGCCCAGCGTGCCGCCGCTGCCTGCTGCGGTACCACCGGTGCCTGCGGTTCCGCCCATGCCGCCAGCGCCGCCCGTCCCGCCCGTCGTGCCACCCACGCCGCCCGTCGTGCCACCCACGCCGCCCGTCGTGCCACCCACGCCGCCCGTCGTGCCACCCACGCCGCCCGTCGTGCCACCCACGCCGCCCGTCGTGCC
>JAICTZ010000023.1 GCA_025936115.1 Polyangiaceae bacterium | reverse complement strand
CGGGTCCAGGATGTCGATCACGTTGGCGAGGCCGCGGCCGTACGCCTCGACGAGCTCGTCGACGAGCAACGCCGCCGTCGCGTCAGTCGCGCGGCGCTCGACGAGCTCGGCAAGCCTACGTGACTGCCCCGTGCGGCGCCGGTACTCCTTCTCGACGCCGCCGCCGCTCGCGTAGAGCTCGACACAGCCCATCTTGCCGCAGCTACAGATCGGCCGCTCGCCGAGTCCCGTGCCCGAGATCGGCTCCTCTTCTGGTGCGTCGAGCCTGCGCCACGGGCCGACGGCGTGGTGGCCCCACTCGCCGCCGAGGCCCTGCAAGCCGCCCCAGATGCGTCCCCGCGCAACGATGCCGCCGCCGACGCCGGTGCCCATGATCACCCCGAAGACGACGCCGTCGATGAACGCGCGCGCCGCGCCGCAGCGCGCCTCTGCGAGCGCGAAGCAATTGGCGTCGTTGTCGAAGAGCACGCGGCCCCCGAGCGTGCGCGCGAGATCCTGACGGAACGGCTTGCCGTTCAAGCACTCCGTATTGGAGTTCTTGATCAAGCCGCCGATGCGCGTGACCGAGCCGGGCATGCCGACGCCGATTGGAATGCTCTTCGGTTCGACGCCCGCTTCCTTCGCGGTCGAGCGCACGATGTTCACCACCGTCTCGAGCACGGCTTGATACCCGCGCTCGCTGCCGGTCGGCACACGCTGGCGCGCGAGCACGCGGAAATCGTCGTTCTTGCGCACGGTCGTGCCCATCCCCTGCCGGGCAATCACCGCTGCTTCCGTTTTCGTTCCCCCGAGGTCCACCCCCAACGAAATAAGATCGTTCATCGACCCGAGAGAGTAGCGTTCGCCCGCGAGTTCGCAAGGCCCGACTCGAGCGCGCAGGCGTCTACGCAGCGCGTGGTCATGCCCGAGGGTGACGACGGCTACCGCGCTCGTTTGGAGGCGCCCCCGACTACGGCGACGCTCAGGTCATCATGCCGAGCGCCGCGAGCGCGGCGGCGGCGAGCTGAGCGAGGGAAGACACCGAACGCGACTCCGCCTGACGGAACAGGCCCGTCACGAACTCGAGCGCGAGCTCCACCTGATCGACCTGGCAGAGCAGCAAATCGCCCGGCTCGAGGTTGCCGATGGCTGCGCCGATCGAGCGCAGCTCTCCGCTCAGCTGGACGATGCGCGGCGCGGCGCCGGCCTGCGCGAAACCCTCGCGCATCAAGCGAATCACTTCGCCGTCCGGGCGGCCGCGTGTGCACTTGTCTTCGTACACGTAAATTTCGTGGAAGAAGTCAGCGAGAATTTGCGCTTGGCGGACGATGTCCTCGTCGCGGCGGTCGCCCGCGGCCGTGTAGACGACCTTGCGCCGGCGGTGGCGCATGCCGCGGATGGCTTCGGTGAGCGCGAGCAACGCCGAGGAGTTGTGGCCGTAGTCGAGAATGACGGTGCTGTCGCGATGCGTCACGACGTTGAAGCGACCCGGCGCCGTGCCGAGGCTGCTCTCGAACGTCTCGGCGCCGAACCGCAGCGCCTCGATCGGCAAGCCGAGGCCCCACCCCGCGCCCAGCGCGGCGAGCAAGTTCTCGATCTGAAAGCCGACGAGCCCGCCTTGGGTGAGCGGCAGCTCCGCGAGGCTGCCGACGCGGCGTTCGAGCCGGCCGTCGGCGAGCACGACGTGACCCTCCTTCGCGAGGATCGCTTTGCCGCCCGCCGAGCGATGCCGACCGATCACCGCCGAGTTCGGATCGCGGCTGAAGAAGATCACCGTGCCGGGGCAGAGCGACGCCATGCTCGCAACGAGCGGGTCGTCGGCGTTGAGCACGGCGACGCCGCGCTGCGACACGCGCCGTACGGGGATGGCCTTGATGGCCGCGAGCTCCTCGGGCGTGTGGATCCCGTTCATCCCGAGGTGATCGCCTTCGCCGACGTTCGTCACGACCGCCACGTCGCACCAGTCGAAGCCGAGCCCTTCGCGCAGCATGCCGCCGCGCGCCGTCTCGAGCACCGCGACGTCGACGCGCGGGTGGCCGAGCACCATGCGCGCGCTCTTCGGCCCGCTGCAGTCGCCGGTATCGATGCGCTTGCCCTCGACGTAAATGCCGTCGGTGCACGTCATGCCGACGCGCAGGCCGCGCTGGCGCATGAGGTGCGCGATGAAGCGCGTCGTCGTCGTCTTGCCGTTCGTACCCGTGACGGCGACGATCGGGATACGCGCGTCGTCGCCGCGCGCGAACATGGAGTCGATGATCGCCTCGCCCACGGCGCGGCCGCGGCCGTGCGAGGGCTCGAGGTGCATGCGCAGCCCCGGCGCGGCGTTTACTTCGACGAACGCGCCGCCCGTCTCCTCGAGCGGCCGATCGACGCGCGACCCCACGAGATCGACGCCCGCGATGTCGAGGCCCACGACGCGCGCGGCTTCGATGGCGCGCTGCGCGACCAGCGGGTGCACCTCATCGGTCACGTCGGTCGCGCTGCCGCCGGTGCTCAAGTTGGCGTTGCGGCGTAGGACGACCGTCTGGCCCGCGGCCGGCACGCTGTCTTGCGTGAGCCCCTGCTCGGCGAGCGTCTCGAGCCCGATCTCGTCGAGACGAAGCTTGCTGAGCGAAGTCGAATGATCGTCGCCGCGCAGCGGGTTCTTGTTTTCGACCGCGACGAGCTCCAGGATCGTGCTCTTGCCGTCGCCGACGATGCTCGGAGGCTCGCGCCGCGCCGCGGCCACCAAGCGCCCGCCGATGACGAGCAAGCGGAAATCCATGCCCTCGATGTGGCGCTCGACGACCACCTGGCGGTAACGGTCGTATTCGGCGGCGATCTCGTACGCGCTCATCACCGCTTCGCGCGTGTGGAGGCGAACGGACACGCCTTTGCCTTGGTTGCCTTTGCGAGGCTTCACCACGACCGGCAAGCCGATGGCCTCTGCCGCTGCCCAAGCTTCGTCCGCGCTCTCGACGGGACGCCCGGCGGGCACGGGCACGCCCACGAGCTCGAGCATTTGCTTCGTGAGCTCCTTGTCTTGCGCGATCGCCTCGCCGATCGCGCTCGTGCGGTCGGTCTCCGCGGCCCACACGCGGCGCTGCTGCGCGCCGTAACCGAGCTGGAGCAGGCTGCCTTCGGTCAGGCGCCGCACGGGGATGCCGCGCGCCTCCGCTGCTCTGGCGATCGCACCCGTGCTCGGGCCGAGACGCGTTTCTTCGTGCAGCTTGCGGAGCGCAACGACTTCGCTCGCGACGTCAACGCGCCGCCCCTCACGGGCGGCGGCAATGAGCTCGAGCGCGAGCTCGACGGCGCGCTCACCGCTCGCCTCTTCGCGATATTCCGCGACGAAGCGCGCCTCGCGCGGCGCATCGAGTGGCGACGCGAGCGCGAGCGTCACGCCGATTTGCGCTTGCCCCTGCAGCTCGACCGCGAGCCTACCGACGACGTGTGCCCAGAACAGCGCCGACGTCGTGTCACGCGGTGCGCCGGCTTGAACGGGCGCCATGAGCTCGGGGTAGTCGCAGAGCAGCCGGTTCCACGAATCCACGAGCGGCTGCGACGGGTCGAGCGTGATTACACCCTCCACCGCGGTCTTGTCGGACCAGCGGTTCGGGCCTCGGAGGAAACGTTTGGATTCGAGTTTCATCGCCATCATCCTACGGTCGCGACGCCGGTAGCTTCCCGCTCGGAAGCTCGAGCCGGACGTCCATCAAATTCATGCGAAAAGCCGCTACTTACGGCCTCTACAGTCATGCCGAGCGCGATGCCCGCCGCGAGCAACGCAAGCCAGTCGGCAGGCGTTACGGTAAGTCCCGGGAGCCGAGCAGCCGACAATGTCTCCGCGTCGACGAGCTCGGTGCGGCTCGCACCTTGACGTAGAACGGCAGCGCCCTCTTCGAGCACGACGGCGCTGCCGTCTTCAGCCAGGTGCTGAGCGAGCGGAGCCGCCGCGAGACTCTCGGCGAAGTAAAGCACCTTGGCTTTGCGAAACTCCGCCATGCGCACCGCCGCCGGATCGTCTGCGTTGAGCACGGTGACGCCGTTCGGCAACACCACGTCGACCGGCGTGCGCAGCGCGCGCCACGCGTGCGTCGGCCCCGAGACGCCCGGCTCGGGCGGCGGCTCGCTCACGTCGGTGACGATCGCCACCTGACAACGATCGAAGGCCAGGCCTTCTTCCAGCACGCTCCGTTCGGTCACGGCGAACACGAAGGCGTTCGCGAACGGATTCATGAGCAAGCGCCGTGCACCCGCCGCACGCGACGGCTCCCCGCGCTCTAGCCAGTGATCGCCGACGCGCACGCCGTCCGCGTCGACCTGGCCCACGTTGTAACCGGCGCCCGCCACGAGGCGCCCGGCGAGCGCCGCGACGACGTCCGCCCGCTTCGAGCCCGTGATCGCGAGGAGCGGCACGCGGCCCGTCTGTCCGAGGCCGAACATGTGATCCACGATCGCTTCACCCACGGGTCGCGGCTTGCCCTGGAGCGGGCGCAAATGCATCGCGAGGCTCGGGCTCGCGTTCACTTCGATCACGGCGCCGCCTTGGCTCTCGAGCGAGCGCGAGATGTCCTCGGCGATGATGTCCATGCCGGCGATGTCGAGGCCGACGGTACGCGCTGCGAGCACGCAGCTCGCGGCGATCTCGGGGCTCAAGCGATCGGTCACGTCGACGGTGAGATCGCCGTTGTAGTGAATGAGCGCGACGCGTCCGCTGGCGGGGACCGACCTGGGCGTGAAACCCTGACGCCGCAAGAGCTCGAGTGAAATGTCGTCGATGACGAGCTTCGTGAGCACGTGCGACGTCGTCGCGCCGCGCGTGGGCTCTTGATTTTTCCGCTCGACGAGCTCGGCGACGGTGTGCACGCCGTCACCGACCACGTGCTCGGCTTCACCGCCCGTCGCCGCTACGGCTTGCTCGCCGACGACGAGCACTCGATATTGCGAGCCCGGCACGAAGCGTTCGACGACGACGCCCGAGCCCTCATTCGCTGCAATTTGAAATGCGGTTTCGACGGCCGCGCGATCTTCGAGTCGAATCGACACGCCGCGTCCCCAATTGCCGTCCTGCGGCTTGACGACGACGGGCAGGCCGAGAGCGCTCGCCGCAGCCCACGCGTCTTCCGCCGTTTTGACGACACGACCTTCCGGCACGGCGACGCCGACCGAGCGCAAGAGCGTGCGCGTGAGCTCCTTGTCTTGCGCGATGCTTTCGGCGACGGCTGCGGTGCCGTCGGTCTCCGCCGTCCAAATGCGCCGCTGTGCTTTGCCGTAGCCGAGCTGTACGAGATTGCTGCGGTCGGTCAGACGCAGGTGTGGAATGCCGCGCTCGCGTACCGCGCTCACGATCGCTTGAGTGCTCGGGCCGAGACACAGCTTTTCGGCGAGCTCCTTCAAGACGCGAAGCTCGGTCTCGACGTCGAACGTTCGCCCCTCGGCGGCCGCCATCACGAGCTCACGCGCGGCGCGCATGCACGCCTCCGTGAAGGCGGGCTCGTCGGCGCGGACGACCACGTGATAGACGCCGTGCGGCCCTGCCGCGCGGGCGCGCCCGAACCCGACGGGCAGGTGCGCCAAGGACTCGAGCTCGAGCGTCACATGCTCGAGCACATGACCGAGCCATGTCCCTTCGCGCAGGCGAAGCAAAAATCCACCTCGCTCCCCTACGCCGCAGCGGTGCTCGATGAGGCTCGGCAGCCATCCCATCAGCCGGTCCGTGAAGCCCGGCAGCTTGTTGCTCGGGAGCTCCTCGTAATGCTCGAGGTGCACCCGCGCCTGGAGCACGGGGAAATTGGCCCATATATTCGGGCCCTTGAGCGCTACTACCTGCTGGATCTGCATGCCGAGTCGAGGCGGGCGCCGGAGGCGACACCTCTCGAACCGTGGGTAGGACGCACGAGGTCGGTGTATCGGCTCGGTTGCCCTGCGGTTGCGCGAAGCGACACGAAAAGGCAACGTCGGCGCCGGCTGAGCCCGCGTTGAGGGCGGACTATTCCATGGAACACACCGGTTTGGGCCACTTCCCGCTCGACGAAGGCGAGAGCATTCTCGCGGTATTCCAGCCGGACTTAAACCATCGGCCTGATTACGAGTCGAGCGTCCTCGTCCTAACCAATCGGCGCCTGCGCCATCGGCTGCCGAACGGTGAATGGACGGAGATCCCCATCGAGGACGGGCTGGATCTCGAACGCTCCGAACGTGGAGGAGTCGGAGAACTTCGAGCTCTGAAGGCCGGCCAGTCGGTTGCCGTTTGGACGCATACCCTCGCCCAGGCACGCGCCGCGTCCGATTTGTTCGACGCTTTCTCGGAGCTGCGTGCCCCGCGAACGGCACGCGCGCTCAGGCACTCGATCCCGGAGGTGGACGAGTGGGCACCTTCGACTCCCACGAGCCGGTCTCCGTTGCTGCGGCTGCTCGGCCTGGCGCGTCCGCACCTCGGCGCCGTGTCGCTCGGGCTCCTGCTCACGCTCCTCAGCACCGCGGCGGGGCTCATCCCGCCGTACCTGACGATGCCGCTCGTCGACCACGTGCTCATTCCCGGCGCGCACGGCGCGTTCAAGGACGGGCTCGATCGCGCTTACCACGACGTCGCGCTCTACCTCGGGGGGCTCGGCCTCGCTGCCTTCGTGGCGTGGCTGCTCGCCTGGGGGCAAGGCGCCGTGCTCGCCGCCGTCACCGAGCGCATGGCGGCGGACCTGCGCAACAGAGCCTTCTCGCACCTGCAGCGCCTCGGCCTGCAGTACTTCGGTGGTAAGCGCACGGGGGACCTCGTCGCGCGCATCAGCTCCGACACCGATCACCTGTGCGCGTTCCTCTCCGACACGCTGATCGACTTCATCACGGACGTGCTCATGATCGTGAGCACCTCGGCGGTCTTGCTGTCGCTCGATCCGCTGCTCGCCGTGGCGGCCGTCGCGTCGTTTCCGCCCATCGCCTGGCTGATCGTGACGATTCGCGGGAATCTGTCGCACGGCTTTTTGCGCGGCGGGCGAGCCTGGTCGGCGATGACGAGCATTCTCGCGGACGCCATTCCCGGTATTCGCGTGGTCAAGGCGTTCTCGCAAGAGCAACGCGAGATCGCGCGCTTCGAGCGAGCCAATCAGCGCATCGTCGATGTGAACACACGCATCAACCGGCTCTGGACCTTCTTTTGGCCGCTCGTGCAGCTCTTGAACCAAGCGGGGCTGCTCGTCGTGTGGGCGGTCGGCGCGTGGCAGGTGCTGCACGGACGCGTGACGGTCGGCGTGCTCACGGCGTTCATCGCGTACATCAGTCGCTTTTACACGCGCGTCGAGAGCATGAGTCGCATGCTCACGCAGACGCAGAAGGCCTCGGCGGGTGCGCAGCGCTTGTTCGAGATTCTCGATCGTGCCCCCACCGAGCTCGAGCCGAAACACCCGGTGCGCCAGCCGCAGATCCGCGGAGAGGTCGCGTTCGAGCACGTTTCGTTTCGACACGGCAACCGGCTCGTGCTCGACGACGTGAGCTTCCGCGTGGAGCCGGGGCGCATGGTCGGCATCGTGGGCCACACGGGATCGGGCAAGAGCACCGTCGCGAATCTCGTCTGCCGCTTCTACGACGTTTCGAGCGGCGCCGTGCTGATCGACGGCATAGACGTGCGGCGGCTCTCGGTCGAAGAGCACCGCCGTCACATCGGTATCGTGCTGCAGGAGCCGTTCTTGTTCTTCGGCACCATCGGCGAGAATGTCGCCTACGGCTTGCCGCACGCGACGCCGCAGCAAATTCTCACGGCCGCGCGCGCGGCGCGCGCGCACGACTTCGTGCTCAAGCTCACCGAGGGCTACGACTCGCTCGTCGGCGAACGCGGTCAGTCACTGTCGGGAGGCGAACGCCAGCGCATCGCGATCGCTCGCGCCATCGTGGTCGATCCGCGCATTTTGATCTTGGACGAGGCGACCTCGGCCGTCGACGCGCGCACCGAGCGTCAGATCCAGCGAGCGCTCGACGCCGTCGTCGCGGGACGCACGACGATCGCCATCGCCCATCGCTTGAGCACGCTGCGCAAGGCGGACTTGCTCGTCGTGCTCCGAGACGGACGCGTCGTCGAGCACGGAGCGCCGGCGGAGCTGCTCGCGCGCGACGGCGAGTACGCGCGGCTCTGGCGAGCGCAGAACGCGGCCGCGGCCGACGCGGCGAACGCGGGAGCCGTCCAGGAAGACGACGACGAGCTCGACGCACCCGAGGCACCCCCGCTCGATTGCGCTGGACTTCGCCTCGAAACGGAGGCCGGCGCTCGCCTCGTCGCCGTAGCCGCCGACGGGAGCCGCACCCGAGTGAACCCACGCCGCTGCTTCCCCTTGACTCATCCCAACCATTTCGTTGCGCTCGCCGATGAGCGGGGCCACGAGCGCGCCTGCTTCGAGGATCCAGCAGCGCTCGACCCGAAATCCCGGACTGCGCTCGAGGCGGCGCTCGCGGCGTCGACGTTCTTGCCGGTGGTGCAGCGCATCGACGCGGTCACACCCCACGACGCACGTTGGGAATGGCGCGTTCAAACGGACCGCGGCACTGTCACGTTCGTCGTCGACCAGGAGGAGCACGTGCGCGCGCTCGACGACGGACGACACCTGCTCACCGATTCACACGGCATGCGTTATTTGCTGCCGCCGCCCGAGCAGCTCGACACTGCAAGCCGCCGTCTCCTATCGCGATTTTCGTGACGGCGCGCGCGCCATCACGAGCGACTCCTGACCGCGATATGCGCGCGAAACGTAAAAATTAGTTTCGGCGCCGTATAAAGATCCCCTAACGCCCTCAGACTTATTTAGACATAGATCAGAAACCGGGGGCGCCAGGGCGGTGGGCGAGTGTGTGTCTCGATGCTCGAGAGATACAGACGCACTTTATTCGTCACGCAGGCGTCCATCGCGGCGGTGACCGTAGCGGTCTTCGTCCAGTCGCACCGCCTCGCTGCCGCAATCGCGTTTTTCGCGACCATGCAGCTCGGCGCCGTCGTGGGCGCGCTTTGGGCGGCCCGGCTCAAGCGAAAAATCCAACGAATGCAGCAGGGCTTTTTAGTTTCGCGCTGACCGCTCCAGCACCCGGAGCATCGAAAGGTAGACCTATGCACAAAGTTCTCGATCGTTTCCGCCATTGGCTGGCCGCCGTCGGTCTAGCCCTCGGCGTGCTCGGGGTGCTTGCCACTCCCGCGCGCGCCGACGAGCCCGTTCCAGACAAGACGGGCGCGTTTCAGACCACCCCGACGCCTTATTCCGTGCCCGGCTACGTCAAGCCCGATCCGGAAAAGGCCACTAACAAAGAGCTCGCGGTGGCGGTCGATGCCGCGGCGCAAGCGGCTTCGCACGCGATGTTCTCCGTGAACTTCGTCTGGGTGCTGGTCGCAGGCTTCCTCGTCATGTTCATGCAGGCGGGGTTTGCGCTGGTCGAGACGGGCCTCATTCGCGGCAAGAACGCCGCGCACACCATGTCGATGAACTTCATGGTGTACGCGCTCGGCATGTTCGGCTTCTTCGCCTG
The DNA here is from genome assembly GCA_025936115.1 of Polyangiaceae bacterium. Lineage (GTDB taxonomy): Bacteria > Myxococcota_A > Polyangia > Polyangiales > Polyangiaceae > PMG-095. Next base: position 95,476 of record JAICTZ010000023.1, on the reverse strand, counting down.
CGGCTTTGCGCTGATGTGCGGCGGCATGAACGGCACGAACATCGGCGGACCGGCGAGCCTCGGCGGTGTTCCGACCTTGAACCACATGTTCACGGTAGGTAGCTCCGTCGCCAACGACCACGGTTGGGGTCTCTTCGGCACCACCGGCTTCTTTCTCTCGGGTGCCGGTTACGACTCCGCAGCGATCGTGCTCTTCCTCTTCATGATGGTGTTCATGGACACCACGGCGACCATCGTGACGGGCGCCTGCGCCGAACGCTGGAGCTTCAAGAGCTTCTTCCTCTATAGCATCTTGGTCGGCGGCTTCATCTATCCGATCTTCGGTTGCTGGGTGTGGGGCGGCGGCTGGCTCGCGCAGCTCGGCTACCGCGCAGGCCTCGGCCACGGCGCGGTCGACTACGCCGGCTCCGGCGTCGTGCACTTGCAAGGCGGCGCACTCGCCCTCATCACGGCCATTCTCATCGGCCCGCGCATCGGCAAGTACGGCAAGGACGGCAAGGTCAATCCCATCCTCGCGCACGACATTCCGATGGTGCAGCTCGGCACCTTCATCCTGGCCTTCGGTTGGTTCGGGTTCAACGCGGGCAGCTCGCTCGCCGCCGGTGACGGTCGCATCGGCATCGTCGCGACCAACACCATGATCGCCGGCATGTCCGCGACCTTGAGCGGCGTGCTCTACATGTGGAAGGTCTACGGCAAGCCCGATCCTTCCATGATGTGCAACAGCATGCTGGCGGGCCTCGTGGCGATCACGTCCCCATGTGCCTTCGTGACACCGATGGGTGCGTTCACCATCGGTCTCGTTGCAGGCGTGCTCGTGATCGTGGCCGTGTTCTTCTTCGACAAGATCAAGATCGACGATCCGGTCGGCGCGATCAGTGTCCACGGCGTCAACGGCGCCTGGGGCCTCATCGCCGTCGGCTTGTTCTCGGACGGCAGCTACGGCCAGGGCTGGAACGGCGTCGGTGCGACCGATTACCTCGGCAAGGCCGGGCTTGGTGTCACAGGCCTGTTCTACGGCGACGGCAAGCAGCTCATCGCGCAGCTCGTCGAAACCGGCGTCGGCCTCACTTGGAACGTCGTCATGGGCGGCATCATCTTCTACGTCGTCGGCAAGGTCGTCGGCGGTAACCGCGTCTCGGCGGAAGTGGAGATCGCCGGCCTCGACGTGCCCGAGATGGGCGTCCCCGGCTACCCGGAGTTCCTCCCGCTCATGACGCCCGAAAAGGCGGCGGAAGAGCTCGAGGCCGCCAAGGCGAGCGGCAGCGTGCCGGAGTTCGGGGCAGCGAAGGCTGCCGGCTGAGTTCCGAGCGTGAGTAAAAGGTGGCGCGGCGCCTCACGGCGTCGCGCCACTTTGATATTTGGCGCTCTCCGCCCGAGCTTCGCACCGTGAATCACGAAATGCTTCCCACGTGGACCATGTTCCCGTTCGTCGGGCTCGTGCTGTCGATGGCCTTCATGCCGATGCTTTGGCCCCACGCCTGGGCAAAGCGATGGTTTCAAGCGCTCGTGGTCGCAGCTTGTGGCGCGCCAGTGCTCTGGTTTTTTTTGACGCACGGACACGCAGCGCACGTGGCGCAAGCCGGTACCGAGTACGTCGCGTTCATCGCGACGCTCGGCGCCTTATTCGTGACGGCGGGCGGTATCTATGCCAACGGCGATCTCGAGGCGACTCCGCGCACGAACGTGCTCTTTTTGCTGATCGGCTCCGTGCTCGCGAGCATCATCGGCACGACCGGTGCGAGCATGCTCATGCTTCGTCCGCTCTTGCGCACGAATTCGCAGCGTAAAAACACGGCGCACCTCGCGCCTTTCATGATCTTGGCCGTCGCCAACGCCGGTGGTCTTTTGACGCCGCTCGGGGACCCGCCCCTGTTGGTCGGTTTCATCGGTGGAGTGCCTTTCTTCTGGACTCTGCGTCTCTTTCCCGTGTGGCTGCTTTACGTCGCAAGCTTCGCAGTCGCCCTGTACGTGGTCGATCGCCGCGCGTACCGCGACGAGCCGGCCGAGGCGCTCGCGCGTGATCGCGACGAGAAGAAGCCGCTCGAATTTCGCGGCGGGCTGAACGTGGCGCTCCTCTTGGCGATCATCCCGGCCGCGTTCTTGCCGCCCGGTTTCCGCGAGGTGGCCATGCTCTCGATCGCCGCGCTTTCGTATTTCTCGACCGCGCGTGACGTCCACGCGTTGAACACCTTCTCACTCGCGCCCATCCTCGAGGTCGGCCTGCTCTTTGCCGGCCTTTTTGCCTGCCTTGTGCCGATCGAGCTCGGACTTGCCGTGCGAGCCCACGAGTTGCCGCTGCAGAAGAGCTGGCAACTCTTCTGGGTTTCGGGCGGCCTCTCGGCGGTGCTCGACAACGCCCCGACTTACGCGGCTTTCGCCGCGCTCGGACGCGGCTTGAGCCAGGGGCACGCTGGTCTCGTCGCCGGAGTCGACCCGCTGATGCTGACGGCCGTAAGCGCCGGTAGCGTGGTCATGGGCGCGACGACTTACATCGGAAACGGGCCGAATCTGATGGTCAAAGCGATCGCCGAGCGCTCGGGTTACGCACTACCAGGCTTCTTTCGCTATGCGATCTTCGCTTTTCTTGCGATGCTGCCGGCACACGTCGTGATGACGACCGTGTTCGTCCTGATGGAGCGCTAGCGTGGACTGCGCACCTCTCGGACCCCACTTTCCGAAGCTCGGCACGGCTCGAGGCTCGGACACCTGAGGCATGAGGCATGACGCAAGATAGCGAAGTACTGCGCAATTCCGGGGAAGACCCCGAAGTGATCGTCGCGGCCGTCGATTCCTCGAACGGCGCGACGCGCGTCGTCGCCATGGCGGCGCGACTCGCTCGTGCCTTTCCCGGCGCCGCGCTTCACATCGTCCACGTCTTTCGCACGAGCCGGTTCGACCGCGCACATGCGGGCGCCCCCGTCGCCAATCCGGACGCGCTCGCCGACGCCAAGGATCACCTCGAGTCGCACGTACGCTCGGCGCGGCTACAGTGCCGCAACAGCGTCACGGGCCACTTCATCGTGGGTGACCCCACGAACGAGATCCTGCGGGTACGTGCGGAGATCCACGGCGACGTGCTCGTGATCGGCACGCACGACCATTCGGGCTTCGAGCGGCTACTGCTCGGCTCGATCGCCGACAATCTCATGCGCAAGGCCGGCTGCTCCGTGCTCGTCGTGCGGCCGACGAAAGCGCGCTGACCAAAGTGCGTGGGCGCGTCTCATCGACGCAACCGCGGGCGGCTCATTCGGGCGGTCGCAACCGGTAGCCGACGCCCGGCGTCGTCACGAGCAGCTGCGGCCGCGTCGGATCACGCTCGAGCTTCTGCCTGAGCTGCTTCATGAACACGCGCAGGTATTGGACGTCGTCGATGTAGCTCGGGCCCCAGACTTGCCGCAGGAGCTGCCGGTGCGTGATGACGCGCCCGGCGTCACGGGCGAGCACCTGGAGCAAACTGAACTCCGTGGGCGTCATCGCGATCTCGACCTCGTCGACGAAGACGCGCCGCTCGAAACATTGAATTCGAAGCGGGCCGATCGTGAGCGTCTCGGCGTGGCGCGTGGCACGTGCCGCGCTACGCAGGGCGGCGCGGAGCCTTGCGAAGAGCTCGGCCTCGCGGAAGGGCTTGGTGACGTAATCGTTCGCTCCGCCGTCGAGCGCGCGCACCTGATCCCGCTCCTCCCCGCGCGCCGAAATGACGACGATGGGCACCTCCGAGGTCTCGCGAATGCGCTCGACGACCTGAAACCCCTCGCCGTCCGGCAACCCGAGGTCGAGCAACACCGCTTGCGGCGAACGCGAGGCGAAGGCGGACAGGCCTTCTTCGACGCTGCCCGCTTCCCACACGCGGTAGCCCTGGCCGTCGAGCGCAGAGCGCAAAACGCGACGCATCGGCAGCTCGTCTTCGATCACGAGAACGGCGGGAATCATGCGCGTACCTCCAACTGGTCGGAGAAATCGGAAATCCTACTCTCCGCGCTCGCGCCAGAAGTCGGCAACGCGAACTCGACCAGCGTGCCGCCTCCCGCACGTGGGTGAACGCGAATGTGTCCGCCGTGTGCGCGCGCCACCGCGCGACAAATCGTGAGTCCGAGGCCCGAGCCGCCATCCTTTTGCTTGGCGTGGCGGCCACGATAGAATTTATCGAAGACTCGTTCCCGCTCTTCGCCGGCGATGCCGGGCCCACGATCGGCCAATTCGAGCGTGACTTCGCGTTCTGACGCCAGGAGGCGAATGGCCAGAGGAGAGCCGAGCGGCGTGTAGCGCAGGACGTTCTCGATCAGGTTCACGAGCACCTGATCGACGAGCACGGGATCCATCGGCACGAACGGCAGCTCCGCGGGCACTTCCACCTCGACGCTCCTGCCCTCGAGTCGGCCGGAGAGGCGCGACAGCACGCCGTAAACGAGCTCGTCCAACGCTTCGGGTATCTTGTTCAAGTGCACACGACCCGACTCCAGGCGGGTGACGCTGAGTAGATTCGTGACGAGTCGATTGAGCCGCTCGGTCTCGTCGACGATGGTCTCGAGCAGCTCGCGGCGCACGCCCTCGGCTCGCTCGCTCGGACTCAAGAGCGTCGTACCCGCCGTGAGGATCGACGCGAGCGGCGTCTTGAGGTCGTGTGACATTGCGCTCAAGAGCTCGTTGCGCAAGCGTTCGGCTTCGGCTTCGACGTGCGCGCGATGGGCCGCCGCGCCGAGCGCAAGCCGGTCAATCGCCACGGCGATGCGATCGGCGCAAGCGGCGAGGAGCACGCGCTGCTCGCGCTCGTGAGCCGGCTCGGCGGAGGCGAGCGTGACGCCGATGAGACCGAGAGGTTCCCGTCCGCTCGCGATCGGCTGAAACGCGATGACTCCGTCGTCGACGACCAGCATCGTGAGCTCACGCGCTGCGACCGCGCGTCGCGCCAGCTCTCGCGCCGCGGGCAAGCCCGTTGCCGCGATTTCGCCGCTCGGCCCGCATAAGTGCACGCCCGACTGGGGCCCGAACAGGCGCGCGAGATGCCGCTCGGCGACGCGGGGTAGCTCCTCGGTCCGTGACACCTCGGACAAATCGAGGCTGAGCTCGCAGAGTTCGAGCGTGCGCGCCTCACTCGCGCGCGCCGCGGTGCGTTGGTGGCGCAGCCGATGGAGGAGCACACAGATGACGACAGCGGTGAGCAACATGCCGCCGAGGGTGAAGACGCTGTGTGCGTCGGGCAGCGCGAACGCGAAGACGGGCGGAATGTTGAAATAGTCGAAACAGAGCGCGCTCGCCGCAATCGTGAAACCCGATACGGCCGCGCCGTAGCGCGTCGCGACGAGCACGGCGCCCAGCAAGTAAATCAGCATCACGTGCGCGAGTTCGGCGTGCGCCGCGATATTGAAGGCGAGCGTCGTCGTGCACGTCGTCACGAGCGCGCCGACCAAATAGCCGCGAGGCTCCGCGGTAAGCCCGCGCCGAAGAGCGATGAAGCGTGAACGCCAGCGCCTCCTGAGCAGGCGGTGCGGAGCGCCATCCATATCCTTCGATTCTAATCGACCGACAGCATGGCGCCCACGTGATCGAACCCTGATTCTTCCGCCATGGAGCAGAAAGCGAAGCGTCGTTGCGGCGCGTTACACACGTGCAATCGCAACGAAACACTGTGTGAAACACTCTCGAAGCGAGCTCGCTGCTCGCCTGGCGCGCTCAGTTTCGCGGCTCGGGCGCGACCGACCGCAACGGTCCGACCATGCGCTCGAGATGCGCGAGCCGCTGCACGAGCTCACCCTGTCCGCGCAAGAGCTTGTCGATGCTCACCTCGTTCTTGAGGTTCACTTGGTAGTCGTTGACGGCCATCGCCTTGTCCTTCGACGACTGGCGGTTCTGACTCATCATGATCACGGGAGCCTGGAGCGCGGCGACGGTCGAGAGGAATAGATTCAAGAACATGAAGGGCAACGGGTCGAACGCGAGCTTTCCGGCCACGGAGTTCCACGTCATCCAAAAGGCCATGAACCCGCCGAAAATGAAGATGAACGGCCACGAACCGCCGAACGCCGCGACCCTGTCGGCGACGAAGTCACCGAGCGACAGGTTTTCTTCGACCTCCTCGACGACGTTGCGAGACACCGTGCGCGTCATGAGCTCGTTCGTGGCGCGCATGCGCTCTCCGAGCTCGTGCATGATCGAGAGCGCCGCTTCGGGGCGACGCTTGACGAACTCGACGAAGTCGTCGCGCTCGAGCGAGAGCACGAGCGTCGGCCGCGCGGCGACGGCCGCCGCCGAGCGCGGAGCGCCGTCGAGCAGCGAGAGCTCGCCGAAGTATTGACCGTTGAAGAGCGACGCCACCGTGACGCGCTGCGTCCCCGTGCCCGCGACGATATCCACCGCGCCCTCCTCGATGATGTACATCGCGTCACCCTCATCACCCTGCGCGAAGACGACGTCCCCCTCTTGGAAAGAGCGCGAGGCCAGCTTGACGCCGAGCGCGGCGAGATCGGCGTCTTCCATCGATTCGAATAGCGGAATTTGACGGAGCACATGCGGATGGTCCATGGACGTTTCCTCGAGCTTGGTCCCTCACACTATCACCCTCGAGTGGCGCGAACGCTCGAAGGCGGCAAGGGCTCAGGAGCGGGCGGCGCGAGCTCGAGCGGCTCTGGCGCGCGCGGGACGCCCGGATTTCACACCCCCGCCGCGTGACGCCGCTTTGAGGCGTCCGGGCGCGTCCGCTCGACACGCCAGTATCCCCGCGAGCGAAAACTCGAAGACGTGCCGCGCCAGGGCCTCGTAGTCCGCGCGCGTCCGCCGAAACATCGGCGTGAGCGCCACGGGAGCCGCCACTGGGAACAGGCATTGCGCCTGGATCGAAAGCACGCAGCGCTCGACACTAGTGGCAGCGGCGCCGGGACCGAGCAGTTCCCCGACGACCGCCGCGAGGTAGCGGAGCCGCGGCTTGACGGCCTGGTCGATGATGTAAGTGCCGAGCTCCGTGGCCTCGCTGAGCTCGTGTCGGAAGAGCTCGCGGAGGAGCGGCGAGCGCTCGGGCATGCTCGAATTCTGCGCCCGCGCGAGGTGAGCGTCGATGTAATGGGCGAGCTTTTGTTCGGCGGTCGCCGCGTCCGGCGAACGCATGGCGTGATCGGCAAAGTCGCGCACGGTGTCGAGGGCCGCTTCGACGACTTCGCGATAGAGCCGCTGCTTGTCGCCGAAGTGGTAGTTGACCGACGCGACATTGGCGCGCGCCCGTTCGCAGATGGCGCGTACGGTCACGCGGCGGAAGCCGTGCTCGGCGAAAAGCTCCGTCGCGGCCTCGAGCAGGCGCTTGCGCGTCGCCACGTCCTGCGGAGCCGTGCCGCTCGCAATTCGGGAGGCACGACCTGCCGTCACAGCGTCCTCTTGAACAACAACGTGGCGCCCCCGAGCGTGAGGAGCGCGAAGATGGTCAGGTAGACGAGATCGAAGCTTATCGCCGAAAAGCCCGTGTTCTTGAGCAACAGGCACTTGAGCGCGTGCACGGCATACGTGAACGGGTCGACCTTGGCGATCGCGCGCATCCAGCCGGGAAACGCCTGCTGCGGGTAAACCGCGCCGCTCGGGAAGTACAAGACGGTGTTCAAGACGCCGAAGAGCGCGCGCGGCAGGAGTGGGTCGGTCATGCGCACCATCAGCAAGAACATCATGCTCACGAGCGCGGTCGACGTGAGGACGATCACGACGAACAAGCGTAAGAGCCGCAGCGGATCGAACGGATCCGGAACGCCTGCGATCAGCGAACCGAGCGTCATGAGCACGCTGCCCGAGATCACGGCTTTGATGGCGCCCGAGAGATTGAAGCCCAGGATCAGCTCGAGCCGCGTGATGGGCGTCACGAGGTAGCCCTCGTGCAGGCCGCGCGCTTTGTCGTCCATGAAGATGATGCCGCCGCCGATCATCACCATCATGAAGATCGACATCGTGATCGAGCCGGGCAAAAGGTACTGGATGTACGGGACGTACGGGTACACTTCGACGACGTCGAGCACGGGCGCGCGGCTGATGCGCTCCGTCGTCGCGTGCACGCCGGGCAGCGCGGAGACGAGAGCATTCAAAGTCCCCGCGAGCGTCACCGCGACGAAGTTGTCCGTGTTGTCCTCGATGAGCGAGATGCGCGGGTCCTCCTTGGCGAGCACGCGCCGCGAGAATCCGGGCGGGATCGCGAGCACGCCGTTCAAGCGTCCTTCGCGCAGGTCCCTGACCGCGGCGCCGAGATCGGCGTAGCGCACCGTCTCGAACGTGCGCGCGTTCGCTGCGATGGCGCCCGTCAGCTCCTCCACCTTCACGGCGTAAAGCCCCCGGTCCTGATCGACGAGACCCAAATTCAGGTGCTTGACGCTGCCGCCGAACGCGTAGCCGAGCACGATCAGCTGCACGATCGGCAGCATGAGCGACATCACCACCAGCATGGGGCTGCGGCGGAAGCGGCGGAGCTCGCGTTCGATGATGGCCCAAGTGCGTTGCATGAGCATCCCTCCTTCAGCGCCGGAACATGACGTGGCGATCGGCGGGCGACGGCTCTTGCAGCGCGTCGCGCAGCTGTCGTCCGGTGAAGTGCACGAAGACGTCGTCGAGCGTCGTCGAGTTGACGGAGAGGGACTGGACCGTAACGCCGGCTGCGTGCGTGAGCTCGAGCAGCGCCATGGTCGTACCCGGGCCGGTCGACGACGTCACGCGCGCGAGCCGCTCGTCGCCGGAGACGGCATCGACGCCCGGCAGCGTTCGGAGGCGTTCGAGCCAACCGGACGGCGGGTTCGCGAACCCGACCTCGAGCGTGACCTTGCCGGCGAGCTCGGCCTTGAGCCGAATCGGTGAATCGAGCGCTTTGAGCGTGCCGTGATCGACGATGGCTATGCGATCGCATAGCTTGTCGGCTTCATCCATGTAGTGCGTCGTGAGCAAGACCGTGAGGTCGCGCTCGGCTTTGATCTTCTTCAGCATCTCCCACACGGCCGTGCGCGACACCGGATCGAGCCCCGTCGTCGGCTCGTCCAAGAAGAAAATGCGCGGCTCGTGCACGAGGCCGCGCGCGATCTCGACGCGGCGCCGCATGCCTCCCGACAGGTTCTTCACGGGTTTGTCGGCCCAGCTCGTGAGCTCGACCGCGGCGAGCAGCTCGCGGATGAGCTCCTTTCTGCGCTTGCGCGGCACGCCGTAGAGCTTGGAGAAGATGAGCAGGTTCTCCTCGGCGCTGAGCTCCAGATCGCTCGTCATGGCTTGCGGAATGACGCCGATCGCTCGCCGGACCGTGTCGGGATCGCCCGTGATGTCTGCGCCGCCGACGATGGCCGTGCCTTCGCTCGGCGGCACGAGCGTCGTCAACATGCGGATCAAGGTCGATTTGCCGGCGCCGTTCGGACCGAGCATGCCGAAAATTTCGCCTTGCTTCACCTCGAACGAGACGTGATCGACGGCCGTGAAGGTGCCGAAGCGCTTCGTGAGCGAGCGGACCTCGATGGCGTTCATGCGTTGCCTCACACGCCGGTCGGCAAGACGACGTAAGCCGTCATGCCGACGGCCAAGCGCCGGTCGTGGTTATCGACGCGGAGCCGCACTTCGAACGTCTTGATGTCCCGTTTGGTGCGGCTCACGTCACGCTGCGTCGCGAAGCCGGCGTCGACGCCGCGGTAGAACACCTTGCCGCGCCGCGTCTCGCCGGAAGCCAAGTGCACGTCGAGCTCGTCGCCGGCACGCAGGCGCGACGCATACGTCTCTTCCACGTCGACACGCACCCAGAGATCGTCCGGATCGATGAGCGTGATGATCGGCTGTCCCGCCGTGACGACTTCACCCGCGCGCGCCGCTCTCACGTCGACGACGCCGCCGATCGGCGCTTGGATCTCGGTGTAGCCGAGCCGGACGGTCGCCTTCTGCGCCTGCGCGACCGCCGCGGCTTCTTGCTGCTTGATCGAGGCGAGCGCGCTCCTTTTCGCCGTGATTTGTTCGCCGTTGGCGCGCGCCAGTCCGACGGCCGCCCGCGCGGCATCGACCTGCTTGGCTACGGCGGCGACGCGAGCCACCGCCACCGAAGCGGCGGTGCGCGCCTGGTCGAGCTCTTGCTCCGTCGTGGCTCCGCGCTCGACGAGCGTCTGCGTGCGCTTCAGGGTCAGCCGCGCGTTTTCGAGGTTCGCGTCGGCCTCGGCTTTCTGAGCTTCGACCGCCGCGAGCGTCGCCTGGGCCTGGCGGATCTGTTGGCCGGTCTGGAGCTCCTCGTAACGAAGAGCGGCAGCGTTCTCCTCGATTTGGCCGGTGAAGCCCTGGGCGCTGTGCGTAAAGAACTCACTTTCGGCGGCGAGCTCGCCCGGGGCGAGCACGGCAACGAGCTGACCCGGCTTGACGCTGTCGCCTTCCTTCACCAGAAGCTTGTCGAGCCGCGCCGTGACGAGAGGACTGACGACGACATCGTCCGTGGTGACGACGCCCGTGAGCGTCACGGTCTGAGGCGGGCGGTCGAAGGCGCGATAGGCGAACACGCCGCCCACAGCGAGCGCGAGTACCACGAAGAGTCGGCGCGGGGAACGCTTGGGTTCGGCCATGGGTCAAACGTCTGTATAAAACAGCTGTTTGAATCGTCAAGCCGCTGCCTGCCGTACGCACGAGCGAGCGCGCCGCCCCCGAGGAGCTCGGTTCTTGTCGCTGACACCGGCGGCGGGTGGCGAAATTCACGGTTCGTACGGCAGCGCGTCGGTGGTAGGTTCTCGGTCGCCGTGGGTATCGCTCTCGTCACCGGCGCGTCATCCGGGATCGGCAAGGAGCTCGCGCGACTCTTCGCTCGTGACGGGCACGGCGTCGTGCTCGTGGCGCGCCGGCGCGAGCGGCTCGACGAGCTCGCACGCGAGCTCGAGTCGAAGCACGGCGTCAAGGCATGGCCCATCGCGTGCGATCTCGCCGCGACCGACGGCGTCGAGCGCCTCGTGGGCGACATCGGCTCGCTCGGACTCGGTGTGGACTACCTCGTGAACAACGCGGGCGTCGGCACGACGGGCGCCTTCGCCGAGAGCAATCCGGCGGCGGAGGTCGCGATGGCCGAGCTCAACGTGACGGCCGTCGTGCGCCTCACGCGCGCGTTCTTGCCCGCCATGCTCGCGCGCGGCCAGGGTCGCGTCTTGAACGTCGGTTCTACCGCGGGTTTCCAGCCTGGCCCCTACATGGCGACTTACTACGCGTCCAAAGCCTTCGTGAATCACTTCAGTGAAGCACTCGCCTACGAGCTCCGCGGCTCGGGCGTCACCGTGACGCTCTACTGCCCGGGGCCGACCCAGACCGAGTTCGGCGACGTATCGGGCGTTGGGCAGTCGAAGCTCTTTCGACTCCAGGTCGCGACGGCCGAAAGCGTCGCGCTCGCGGCCTACCGAGCGCTCATGGCGGGACGCGTGCTCGCCGTGCACGGTTTTCTCAATCGCGTGGGCGTGGCGCTCCTCAGGGTGAGTCCACGCGCTTGGGTGCGCGCCGTCGTGGCCTCGCTCAATCGGCCCGCAGCGCACGGGAGCGGGCGGTGAAGCGCGCCGCCTACGTCGCGGGCATCGCGCGCGCTCAGCGCGTGGCGCGGGAAGCCATCCTCACGGTCGCCGCGAGCGTGCGGCCGGGCGAAACCGAGCGCGCCGTCTGCGCCCGCATCGAACACGAGCTCGCTCTCGCCAAGGTCCAGCATTGGCTGCACACGCCGTACGCCTGGTGGGGTGAGCGCACCCGCTTCGATTGGCAGGGCACGTGGGAGCTCGAGGCGCTGCCGAGCGAGCGCAAGCTCGAGGAAGGCGAACCGTTCATCCTCGATGCGGCCCCGATCGTGGGCGGATTTCCCGCCGATTTCGCGTATTCCGGGCTCGCGGCCGCAGCGACGCCGGAACGGGCGAGCGAACACCGAGAGCTCTTGGACGAGCTCGTTCGGCTCAAGCGAGAGCTCGTGACCTGGGCGAGTCCGGGCGCGCTCGCCGAGGACGTGTGCCGCCAAGTCGAAGAGTCCGTCGCTCTGGCGCACCTCGACGTGATCCACACCCGCTACCCCGCGAACGTCCTTGCCCACACCCTCGAGGGTTTCCCGAACTTCAGCTCGAGCGCGCCGCGCGTCGGTACCGGCTTCCAGCTGCCGCTTCTGCTCACCTACGCCAAGGGCATCGTACTTCATCATCTCATCGGCACGCCCTACCCCTTCTTGCGCGCGCACGCGCCCGGCCGCGCGCGCGGGCTCTATGCCGTCGAGCCCCACCTCGGCAAGAACGGCAGCGGCGCCAAATTCGAGTCCGTGCTGCTCATCGACGGTGACGAGACGCGCTGGCTCGATCCGGGCCTGTTCGGCGAGGTCGTCGGTTGAAGGGGTCGCTCGTGCGTCGCCGCAGCCCGTGGGGCGAAGACGTTCGCATCGTCTTCTTCGGGATCCTCGGCTTCGTCCGCCAATGCCTCAAGACGTGCTTCGGCCAAAAAGAGCGTTCTCGTGAGTGACGCCAGATCCAGCGCGGCGGCCGACGTTCCCGGGCGGCGCTTCATCCTCGGCGTGCTCGTGTTCGGCATCGTCGCGACGGTCGCGTACTGGGTCGTGTGGTTCGGCGTCGATCGCGAAATTCTCGCTTCGGCGCACACGGATTCCTATTACGCCTTCGAGAACGCGTTCCCCCTCGCCGACGCCTGGATGGTGGCGACGGGCATCGCGGCGAGCGTCGCGCTCGTGCGCCGCCGAGCGAGCGCGCTCGTGTGGTGTGTCGCCGCGGGCGCGACGAGCATTTACCTCGGACTGCTGGACGTGCTGTTCGACCTCGAGAACGGCGTCTACGGCGCACCCGATACGGGCGCCGTCGCGGTCGAGCTCACTATCAACGTGCTCACGCTCGCGCTCGGCACGGTCGTGCTCGGCTGGGCTTGGCGGCGCCGGCGCGAGCTCGTACAGCTCGGCGGCTTTTAGCGAACGAGCGCGGTGTGGAGGCTCGCGCGTGCGGCCCTACTGCCGACTCTCAGTAAAGTGGGCCCTCGCCTCGCCTCTGCCGCATTCTCGGCGCGTGCACCGCTTGCGCAGTTCCTCTCGAGTACCATGAGACAGAAGCCACGCTCGCGCCGAGGGCCCGTCTGCCACATGCGCCCACAGTGCCTTCCTCCTCCCTACCCGCACGCCGTCCGCGAACCTTCACGCAGCGCGCAGAGCGGCGACGACGCGCGCGGCGCGACCTGGACGCGCGCAAGATCCCCGAACGACGCGCGCGACGCCGCGTTAGGGAATCGCTCCCGACTTCGTGATAAGCTGAGCGCCCGAATATGGAGTGACGATGCCTTCTCCCGATCTGTCTAGCGTCGGCGAGGAGGGGGGTGAACGCGGCCGTAACTATTGGTGTGGAACCGCCGGTTCCACCTGGTGGTTCTACTTCACTGGCACGTCGACGGACGAGCTCTGGCGAGCTTACGTCGAGCACTGCAAGCGAATGCTCGAAAGCACCACCGTGCGTCCGTCGCTCGTCTGCATCGCGCACCGTGCGGATTCGCCCACGGCGGATCAGCGCAAGATGCTCGCCGAGTTCATCCGCTCGGAAGCCACGCGCTTGAGCTCGCTCGTCGGCTTCGCGCTCGTGCTCGACTCGCCGCTTCATATCCTCGCGCTCAAGGCCATCAACTGGCTCGTAAAGAAACCGTTTCCAGAAACGGTGTGCGGCTCGCCGAGCAGCGCCGCACTGTGGCTCGGCGAGCGCGGCGCGCCCATCGACATCCGCACGCTGGCGCTTTCGCTCGAACAGAGCGTGCCGCGCGAGCACCTCTCGCAGATTTGAGCGGCGCGCGCCGCGTTCCGGCGCGCTTGGCTCAGTACGGCTCCGGCGCGCGTTCGAGCAGCAGCGGCTCACGCGACGCGTTCGGGCGCGAGGCGCGAGCGCGGCGTTGCGCCGGCGCTTCGAGCAAACCGATGCGCAAATCGCGCTCGAGCTCGACGTACTGCCCGCCGGCTTCGAGGATCTCGACGCCCACGGGCGAGCGCCGATACGACTCCACGTCGCCGCGGTGACTCGCCGCGGCGCCCTCGAGCCGACGTGAGTCGGGCACGCGTAACACGTGCGCGACCAAGCCCGGCCGCGGGTATTCGAACGAGCCGCCGGTCGCGAGCGAAGCGTCGCGCGCAAAGCCGAAGCCTACGTTCGTCGCCACGTTGCGCGTATCGCAGAGGCCCAAGATCGTCCGCGTCTTGAGCTCGGGGCCGAGCGACAGGCCCATCTTCGTGAGCACGCCTCCGACGCCGAAACCTTTGAGGCGCGGCGAGCACCAGAGCCCGCAGAGCTCGCCGACGCCAGCGTTCGCGAAGCTCGCGACCCACGCGTGCACGTAGCGATCGACGCCGGCGAGCGCCGACTCGATCGGCAGCGGCACGCCGTTGCCCCAGCGCTGCAAGCGCACGGCGCCGAGCGGCTCTCCCGTCTGCGTCTCTTCGAGCAAGACGACGTACGTCTGCTCGTTTCTCCACCAGCCGTCCTTCGCCGACGTAACGTTGCCGATGTCGTACCTCTGGAGCACTTGTGCGTGCACCTCTGCGCTCCTCATACAATTCCCCACAGCCTGGGAGGCGCAGTACGCCTTAACGCGGATGCGCAGCATGAGCTCAGCCCTCGACCGTTCGTTCGCCGAGCACGACGGGCCGGCGCAGCGAACGCGCTAGCGGCTCCGAGCCGGGGAACAATCGAAACAGAAAGAGCTCGCTACCCGACGGTTGGAACACGCCGCGTAGGCGCGCCTGCAAGCCGAGGAGCTCTCCCATCGTTTCGGCGTCGAAATCCGCGCCACCGCCGCCGAGAGCGCGCGCGAACAAGAACAACGACGCCGTGTGTGGCTGCAGCGCGACCCCGAGGCGCGTCGCCGTGAGCCAGACACGTTCGAGCGCGCGTCCCGCCGAGAAGCGGTCGCCGACCGAATCCCCCGGTGCCGTGAGCAGACCGACCGCCGAAGACGCGAGCACCGCGTTGCGCGTGAGCCGCTCGAGGCCCCGCCCCTGCTTCCAGCTGCGCAAGAGCTCGGCGACGCGTTCGAAGCGCAGCATGCGCAGGCCCGCGTGCTCGGCTGCCGTAAGCTCCATGCTCGACAGATCGATGCCGTCGCGCTCGCGCTCGGCCTCGTCTTTCGTCCAACGGATTTCGCGCACGAGGTCGCGATGTCCCTCCGGATGCAGCATGCGAATCCGATCGGCACGCGCCGCCACCTCGGCGACCTCGGCGATGGCTGCGCGCTGCGTGACGACGTGGAGCTTCAAGCCGGGCGTGGCTTCGAGTGGCCGCGCGAGCTCGTCCAAGACCGCGCGCGCGAGCGGCGTCGTGTCACCGCGCCGGCGATTGGTGTGGCGTTCGTCGATGAAGGGAGCGAGCGAGTCCCAGACGTGAGACTCCGCTGCAGGGGTTTCCGCCGCGGCGGGAAAGAAGCGAAAGCGGCACTTCGGCTGGTCCGCCGACGGGGGCGAGAGCTCGACGGCGAGCCCGAGCTCATGGGCACGCAGGACCAGATTTTCCGCGGCTGCGCCGAGCGCGAGAAAGCTCGCGTTGTGTCGGTGATTCAAGAGTGAATCGCCGAAGGCACGCTCGGGCAAGAGCCAGAGCTCGCTCCCCGCACGCAGCCAACGCCACGGCTGTTCGTTGCCCCCGCTCGGCGCGAGCGTCGCTGCCTCGAGCAGCGACGCGAGAGCGGCTTCCGAGGGCATGAGCTGGCCCGGCAACGGCTGCGGCGCGGGCTCGTCGCCGCCGAGCGACGTCGTGCCGAGCGCCGCCCTGCGCTGTGGCGCGCCCGATTCGGGTCGCGCACTCTCCGGCCGATCACGCACGAGCTCCTCCAGATCCACGAAGTAGCGTCCGGAGTCGTTCAGCTGACCGAGCAAGATGCGCCGCACGACGTTGGCGACGACGCCCGCGCCGAGCGCCACGTCGGAGGCGAGCTGCGGCCACGTCTCGATCGACTCACCGACCTCGAGCAGCGACGCGCGTAGCTTGTCCGACATCGTGGCTTCCCCGACCATCGGCATCAGGTAGGGCACCTTCTGGTCGTTGGTCTTGAGCTCGCTCACGCGACTCAAATCGAGGCCTTCGAGCAGACCGTGCAGGATCGGCCGCTTGGGCTCGCGATCGAAGCGCTCGATGTCGAGCGTCGCTCGATCGTTTGCCTCCATCACGACGGGTATGCCGAGCTCACGCGCTCGCTCGCGGCACTTGAGCTTCATGGCGAGGCCGTCGCACTCCTCGACTAAGACATCGAGACGCCCACCCGCCGTCAGAAACGCTTCGAGGTTTTGAGCGCTGAGCCCGTCGTCGTAGCAAACCACGTGAAGGAACGGATCGATCTCGGCGATGGAGCGCGCGGCTAGCGTCGTCTTCTTGATACCTAGGGAAAAAACGCCCTCGCGCAGCCGGTTCAGGTTGCTGAGCTCGAGAGCGTCGAAATCCGCGAGCCGGAGCTCACCACAGCTGCGTTCAATCGCGAGCGTGAGCGCGACCTGACCACCGACGGACAGACCAACGACTCCCACCTTGCGGCGCGCAAGCAGCGCCTGCTCCTCGCCCGTGATCTTGTAGCGGTTGCGGCTCGTGCGAAGTTCGATGAAGTCCGGCTCGTCGAGCAGGTGCACGAGCGAGCGGCGCCAGGGGTAGTGAACCCAAACGCCGAGCTCGAAGAGCGAACGACCTTCGGCATGGCGTTGGACCTCCGTGTCGAGCTCGTGCTGGGTCGGAGGACGGCGCGCGCGTCGTGACTTCAGTAGTCCTGCGAGCTGCGCGCGGAAGGTGTCGTGGACTTCGATGCCGGGCTCGCAACGGAGAGCTTCGAGGACCGCACGCTCCCCGGCGTCGCCGGGGCGCAGTATCTGCGGGCGATGAAGCGAAAGATGCGCGACGGGGTTCGGCGCGAAGGACGAGGGACTTAAGGTGGCCTGTTGCATGTGAAGCGGTTCGGAGTGGAGGTCCCCTCCCCGCCCCCTCTGCGGCGCGAAGACGCACCGCCTTAAGATGCGCGCGTCTTACCTAAGATCTTCGCGAAGCTCAACGAACGTTTGATGGCAATTTCGGAACGTCCGGATAGTGAGCGCGCACGTGCATTCGCAGCATGACCACGTCAAAAGCCGGAACCCTGTTTCAGCGGTGTGTAGCTCGCGAGTCGCGTGCTCTTCACCCGTTACGGCGAGCGTGATTTGTCACTCCCGAGGCAGAACTGAGCGCTCACCCGCAGATATGAACGCAAGCAAGCAGTGCTGCGCGCGTACAAGACCCACGGGTGACGAAGGCGAGAGCGTAGACTGCTCCAGCCGAGCCCCTAGGACACTCGCACCGCAAGAGCAAGAAGAAATGCACACGCGCACGAAATCAGCGGCGAATGAGCCCAAGCGGCAGCGTCTCCCGACGTCCACGAGATGGCGGCAACACTTGCCCGCGTGCCCTTCGAGCCGACGCGCGAAAGGGCGTGACGGATCCGGAGCTCTGCGAAGGCACAACCGCCGCCACTTGGCGGATGAGGTTTCGCGCAGTCGTGTCGGCTGGGCTCACCTCGCAACGCTCACGCCCGGCGCGAGGACGCGGGGACATCATCGTGCTCGGCGGCGCGCGCGGCGGTCTCAGACGATCCGACGCCGGCGCGGCGGGCGAGCTCGCGTGTCCCTCCGAGCAGTGGGTCTGCACGATGACTCTGCGTTGCGCGTGGCCAGACCTCCCGCCGGCAACCCATTGCAAACTGCAACTACACGCTACCGACGAGCCCGAAAGCGGGCGCTACCGGCGAGAG
The DNA here is from genome assembly GCA_025936115.1 of Polyangiaceae bacterium. GTDB lineage: Bacteria > Myxococcota_A > Polyangia > Polyangiales > Polyangiaceae > PMG-095. The sequence goes on along the minus strand of JAICTZ010000023.1, from coordinate 77,758 downwards.
CTTCGTGTGTCGCGCGGCCGGCTACGACAGGAGCGGAGACTCGTCGCAGAGCCGGAGGCTCACGGGTGCCACCGCGTCGAGTCAGCGACTGAGTGCCAGACCATGTTCAAACTCGCCTTCGGGCAAGAGGTTCGCTGGCTCGACGCTGCACAAGACATCACCGATGACACGGCACTCTGCAACTGCGCGATGATTGTTTCGAGGTAGCGCAGTGGCGTTGTCGCCCTCGGAGAGCGGGAACGAGCATGTCTGTCGAATACGCAGACGAGCATGGAAGCTCATCGCGCGCAGACTCACGCCGAGCGAGAGACTCGGCCACCGCCAACGGTGCCGAGCGCGCGCTCACGCCGAGCGCGCCGCGTCAAGGCTGACGGCAATGTCATAGGGGCAAACGTCACCGCACGCGAGCGAACTCGTTGTGCGCGCAAGAAAGCGAGCATCGATCCGAAAAGACGTTGATCCACCAGTGCGCAACCGCTTGGACTCAAAAAGAAGCGAGGGTTGCGCCAGAAATACGAAGAAGGTGCGCTTCCGCTGTGCCAATGCCCCGGATCCGGGAATTAGGGACAGAGCTAGCTTCAACAGACCCGCGTGGCAAACGTTCTCACGGCTAAAATTGCATGAACCTAGAACGAGCCGCTTCTGACTGATGTGCGGGTACCAATCAAAAAGGTTTCGGTAATGATCAGACTTTCGATCGCAGACGTGGGAATCCTGTGCGCGCTCGCCGCGTGCAGCTCCGGGGGCGGAACGGGCGGAACGGGCGGAACCGGAGGAACGGGAACCGGAACGGGCGGTGCGGCACCGGGTACCGGTGGCGCTACCACTGGCGGCACCACTGGCGGAACTGCAACCGGAGGCACGAGCGGCGCAACCGGAGGCACGAGCGGTACGACCGGCGGGTCGGGCGGCAGCGCTAGCCCAACCGGCGGCAGCAGTGGCAATACGGCAACCGGCGGCACGGGCGGCACAGGAATGGCTGGGACGGGCGTCACGACAGGCGGCTCGGGTGGCGCGTCGGGCGGTTCCGCCGGTGCCGCTCCGACGGCCGGTATGGGCCCCCTCGGCGGAACCGCTGGAATGGGCGCCGGCGGCTCGGCTGGAACGGGCGTGAGCCCCGGCGGCTCAGGTCCGGGCGGCAGCGCGGGCACAGGCAGCATGCCCGGGCCGGTCACCGTGAACCTCGGCAGCGTCGAACAAACGATCGACGGATTCGGTATCAACGATACCTGGGCGAACGCGATGAGCGACTCCGACGCGGACGCGATGTTCAGCGCCGACAAGGGCATGGGCTTCACGATCCTCCGCGTCGGCATGAACGACCAGGGCGCGGTGATGAGCAGCAACATCACGGCCGACATCACCAAGGCGAAGTCGCACGGCGCGACCAAGATCATCGGCTCGTGCTGGAGCCCTCCCGCGAACTGCAAGGACAACAACAACATCAACGATGGCGGACACGTGAAGTCGAGTTGCTACGACTCGTGGTCAACGACCATCACGAACTTTGCGAAGAGCAACGGGCTCTACGCAATGTCGATCGCGAACGAACCCGACTTTGCCTCGTGCGGCAAGACCGAACCCTGCAACGGAAACTACCCGACCACGCTGTACACGGCCGAGGAGTACGTGGCCTTCCTCAAGGTAGCCGGGCCGAAGCTCCAAGCAGCCGGGATCAAGGTGATCGGGCCCGAGGCGTCGGAGTGGATTCACAACTGGTCGAACACGTCGGCTAGCGGCTCGGAGCCGAGCAACAAGAACAGCTCGGATCCGCTCAAGTGCGGTTTTCCCGCGACGATGTGCGCCGCGGGCAAGGGCTACGACTACGGTCACGCCATGTTTGCGGACAAGGCCGCCTGGGCTGCCTTCGACATCATGGGCGTGCACGAGTACGACACGCAACACGCCGAGCCGTGGCCGGCCGACGTTACCGAGAAGAAGCCCACGTGGCAGACGGAGATGTCGGGCGTGAAGTGGTGGCCCGAGCAGGGGCCGAGCTCGGACATCAAGAACGGCGTCGCCGTCGCCGGCTGGATCCACAGCGCGCTCACCGTCGGCAATGCCTCGGCATGGCTCTGGTGGTGGTGGAACGTCAATGGTGACACCGACGACAACGAGGGCATCTATCTCAAGAGCGGCGCGGATACCCAACGTCACTACACCATCGCGAACTACAGCAAATTCGTGCGGCCGGGCTACACGCGCGTGGACATCACGGGCGCGGCTCCGTCGGGCGTCCTGCTCTCGGCTTACAAGGGCACGGACGGCACCGTCGTCATCGTGGCCATCAACAACGGCAGCGCGGCGGCCAGCGTACCGATCACCATCTCGGGAGGCACGGCGCCCGCCATGCTGACCCCTTGGGTGACATCAGCCACCGACAAGCTCGCGTCCAAGACCGCCGTCGCGGTGAGCGGCGGGACCTTCACGGCGGCGCTCGACACCATGACCGTCACGACCTTCGTCGGTAAGTAGCCTCAATCAGGGAAAATCATGATCAGACTCGTTTCGATCTCTAGCTTTGGGTTCCTCACGATCTCGAGCCTCGGGCTCGCACTCTCCGTCGCGGCTTGTAGCTCCGACGACACCCCGGCTGGCACCTCCGGAGGCTCGGGTGCCGTGGGCGGCAGCACGAGCGGCTCTGCAGGGACACCGGGCACGGGCGGCACGGGCACGGGCGGCACCGGCACCGGCGGTACGGGCACCGGCGGCACCGCCACCGGCGGTACGGGCACCGGCGGCACCGCCACCGGCGGTACGGGCACGGGCGGTACGGGCACGGGCGGCACCGCCACCGGCGGTACGGGCACCGGCGGCACCGCCACCGGCGGCACTGGCACCGGCGGTGCATCCGGCAGCGCGGGGATCGGTGCGGGCGGCGGCGCCGGCCCGGGCATGATGGGCGGCGCCGGCACGGGCATGATGGGCGGCGCCGGCACGGGCATGATAGGCGGCGCCGGCATGGCGGGCGCTGCTGGCTCGGCGGGGACCGGCAACGTGACCCCGAATCTGCCGCCGGTCGTCACCTCGACGAACGGCACATGGACCGCCGGAACACTGGCGGACTCGACCGGAACGGCGACCGTCACGGTGAACGACGCGTCCGCCGGCCAAACGTGGGAGGGCTTCGGCGGCGCGTTCAACGAGCTCGGCTGGAAGTACCTCAGCACGACGGACATGCAGACCCAGGCCCTCAAGTTGCTGTTCGACGCGGCCGACGGCGCGCACTTCGCGTGGGGCCGCATCCCGATGGGCGCGAGCGATTACGCCGTGGATCGCTACACCTGCGACGACACGGGCACCGACGTCACCGCGATGAGCGGCGACTCGAATCGTCCGCCAGCCGACACCTCCCTCGCGAAGTTCTCCCTCGACCGGGACAACCAGAAGCTCATCCCGTACATCCAGGCCGCGCAGAAGGTAAACCCGAACCTCAAATTTTGGGCCAGCCCCTGGACCCCGCCCGTGTGGATGAAGACGGGGTTCATGACCGGCAACGGAGGCGGGACGACGGCGTCGCTGTGCTCGAGCACGACGGCTGCCTGCAAGCCGTCGTATTTCGACGGCGGCACCGTGAAGAACGACGACGCGACGCTCTCGGCGTACGCGAAGTACTACACGAACTTCGTCAACGGCTACAAAGAGAAGGGCATCAACATCGAGCTCGTCTCGCCCCAGAACGAGCCTGGTTACGAGCAGAACTACCCCTCGGCCCTGTGGGACAAGGCCACGTACACGAGCTGGGTCGGCAAGTACCTCGGGCCGGCCATGAAGGCCATCAACGTCAAGGTCATGCTCGGCACGCTGTCGAATGCCGGTGACAGCGGTCGCACCGATCTCGACATCTCGAGCGCCGTTCTCGCCGATGCGACAGCGAAGAGCTTCGTCACGGTGGTCGGCGCGCAATGGGGCGTGCTCGACAAGGTCGTGGGCGGCCAAACGTTCTCCGGTCTGCCCATCTGGGCCACGGAGCACAAGTGCGGCAACTACCCGTGGATGTCCTCCTACAACAAGACCAAGGCGCCGAACGACCAGGCGTACGGCGTCGAGAGCTGGGGTTACATCCGCGACGCGATCAACAAGGGCAAGGTCACGTCGTACAGCGCGTGGAACATGGTGCTCGACGCGTCCGGTTTGGGCAACGACACCTCACGTGATTGGAAGCAAGACGCGCTCTTGGTCGCCGATTCGGGCAAGGTCACTCCGACGCAGGCGTACTACGTATTCCGTCATTTCTCGCAATACGTGGTGCCGGGCGCGAAGGTCGTCGGCACGAGCGGCGGCGACGCAGTCGCGTTCAAGAACCCCGACGGGAGCCTCGTCGCGGTCATGTACAACAGCGGCGCGGCCAACGCGGCTTACGTCGTGTCCATCGGCGGCAAGAAGGTGCAATTCTCCATGCCGGCCGCAGGCTGGGCGACGGTGATGGTCAAGCCGTAGTTCGTCGCTCCTCGTCAGCAGTCGAGAAAGGGTCGGTCCGCGTATACCGCGGCCGGCCCTTTTTCTTTGACGGGGCCTGCGCAGCCCCGATGTGGGGAGTCAGCTTCTGATTGTCACGCTGAGCGACAACTTGCGCGTAGCGCGCGCGATCACTCTTCGCCGACGCGCCGTATGCTTTCGACGTACGGGCTGCGCGGGTAGCGGCTCAGGAACTCTCGAGCGCGCGCGCGAGCTTCGGCGCCGCGCCCGGCGCGAGTGAGCGCCTGCACGTAGAGGGCGTCGCGTTCCTCGGAGAGCAGGGTGGGCTCACCGGCGCTGAAATTCGCCGCCAGCTGGCGGAGCGCTTCCGCAGTCGCCCCGGCGTCGAGCAACCGCTTCACTTGCGCAAGCTGGCGCGCCTCGGCCGCAAGCGACGGCCCAGCCGAGGCGCTTTCCGGCGCTGCGACCCTGGGCGCCGAGCTCGCCACGGGGCTCGATGCGACCGCGGTCGCAGGGTGCGGCGCGGCGCGCACGGAGAGCTCCGCGGTGCCGCTTTGCTCGCGCGTCGAAGGTACGACCGGTAGCGCCAAGGGGTCGCCCGCGGCAAGCGGCGGGCGCGGCGCGCGGCCGCTCGAACGCGCTCCGGGTGCGAGCGCTGCGCGCGCAACGCTCGCGGACGGCGCCTGCCGCGGATGCACCCGTTCGACGATGGCACCGGCAGCGCTGACGCCGACGCCGAGTGCAATACCGACGGCGAACGACTTCAGCGTTGCGGCGCTCAGCAGAACGGCCGCAGACGCCTTGGTCGCCGCCGTGCCCGCCGCCGCTTTGGCCGAAATTGCGTGCCCTGCGCCCGCGCTCGCCGCGGCAGAGGTGGTTGCGCTCGCCGCGATCGAAAATGCTCGCCAACCCGCGTCGACATCGTCGCCGCTCGGCCGCGCGGCTTTGCCGGCGACGAGCAGCTCGCGTTCGGCGGACTCGAGCGGCAGCTCGTCGAGCCAGCGGCTCTCGCGCGTCATGGACGAGCTCCAGCGGCGAGGCACGCGGTTCGGCCCTGCCGCTCCGCGAGGATCCGCGAGAAGGCGCGGCGAGCCAGCCGCAAGCGAGAGCGAACCGTGCCCTCGGGCACGACCAAGAGCGCCGCGATCTGTTCGCCCGACATTTCCTCGAGCTCGAACAGCACGAACACGGTGCGCTGATCGACGGGCAACTCGGTCAGAATCGCGTCGAGCGCTGCGATGCGCTCACGCTCTTCGAGCTGTCGGAGCTGCTCGGCTTGGCAGCTCTCGCCCACGGGCACTTCGGCGACCAAGACTTCACGGCGTGACACGGCGCTCCGCCGGTAGTCGGAGGCAACCCGCAGAGCGATGCCGCACAGCCAGGTTTTGACGCTCGAGCGACCCTCGAAGCTCCCTAGGCTTCGATGTGCAATGAGGAACACCTTCTGTCGCGCGTCGAGCGCGTCGCGCTCGCTCACGCCCATCCGGCGCAGCGTGCGCCACACGAAGTCATGGTGCGTGCGGTAGATGTGCTCGAAGTTCAAGGGTGCCAAGCTGGGTGGAGGCCCGCGCTCCAATCGATCACCGCCGCTCGAAAGGTATCAAAAAATATCCGCGCCGAGCGTGAGGCCCAATTCTGCCATGAGTCCGACCCTCGGCGCCGCCGCAACCTCCGCCGTCTGTCGGGTGCTGTCCACCACCACACTGAACGATTGCGGGCGGATCTGGATCACGGGTCCCATCCCGGCGAAGGCGCTCGCCACCTTGCCGAAGCTCAGTCGGTAGTCGAACGCGGGCATGAGCACGGTCCACGGGAACCTTCCGGGATGCGGCACCGGAGCGAAGCCGCTCACTGTCGCTCGTTGCGCGCCGAGACCAACGAGCAGGCCCGCTTGCAGGCTCGAGCGCGTGGTGATTCGAGCACGGTAATAAGGACCCAACAAGCAGGCCCACAGCGTGAGGGTAACGCTGCCACCTTGAGCGTTCGCCGGCGCCGACCACAGCCGCATCCCCTCGAGGAGGCCGCCCCAACCACGTCGGTTTAAAAATTCGAGCCGGCCCGCGCCGCCGAAAGCCGGCTCGCTCAACACACCGAGGCCACCAACGGCTGCAGCACCGAGATCCGCGTGAAATGAGTGTCCTCGGGACGGCACGCCTTGGCGCGTATCCACCGGTTGGGAAGGCGGCGCCGCACGGGAGGCCGCGCTTGCCGTTGCCGCGGCGGGCGGCGTATTGCTGACGGCGCCATGGAGCGCGCTGCCAGGCGAGGCGTCACCGGCGGTCGCAGCGCTGCCCGGCGAAGACGTCTTCGCCTCCGCCGGCTCGACGAGCATGACGAACGCGAGGGCGAGCGCGTCGGCGAGTCCATGGCAGTCGTCGTCTTTCTCCTGCATGACGCGCTCGCCGGCGCGCGGTTGCAGCACGGTCATGACTGCCTCGTAGCCCCGTGCGAGCGGCCGGATGGCGACGCGCGCCTGTGCGGCGCTCACCTCGGCGCCGGTGTTTTGTCGCAACGAGAGCTCGGGAAATAGCCGTCTGATGGCGCGAAATACCGCTGCCGCGTCGGGACACGCCTCGGCGCCGGGTGCACGCTCGATTTCGATCCTGGCGTCGAGCGGCGCCGTGAGTTCGCGGCGCCGTGTGTCTTCATGTGTTGCCGGCTCTGCGCACACGGGTCCCGCAGAGAGCAGAGCGACCGCTGCGATCCCGAGCACCGCGCCAACGCCGCGTCCCTCACCGAGCATCGCGCCGCACTATACCGACCGAGCTAGACTTTCCGCGGCACCAGCATCTACGGCGGCACCCGCAGCACCCTGCGGCCTCACCACGCCTGCGCGGGCTGCGCCGCCGCCGCAGAGCGCACACGCCGCCGCGAGCGCGCAGGAGCCCAGGCTTCTCACAATTCGCTACCAATTCGCATCGGCCGGAGAGACGAGGCTGCGAGCCCCGGGACAAAAATCCGCCTGCGCCGCAGGAGTGCCTGCTTTGCCCCGCTAGGAACACTTGCTCGGCGCGAGAAAGCGCGGGGCGGCGCACCAAGAAGTGGACGAAGCGCGCGCCTTCCCCGAGATCTCGTGGTATGAGCTCAGCTCACTAACTCACTGGAGCTCACGATGCCTTTCGCCTGCAGCAGGAAAGACTTTCTCATCTACGTCACTGGAGCGAGCACGCTCGCGTTGTTCGGATGCGGCCATTCGGGCGACGACGACGGCGCTGCTGGCGCAGGTGGCAGCGCTGGTAAACCGCCGGGGACCGGTGGTTCGTCGAGCGGCGGCGCTGGCTCTGGCGGCATGCCGGCCGCTGGCGCAGGCGGCGCGCACGGTGGTGCTGGCGGTGCAAGCGGCTCCGCCACCGGTGGCATGCACACGGGTGCGACGGGCTCGACCGGATCGACGGGCTCGACCGGATCGACGGGCTCGACCGGATCGACGGGCTCGACCGGATCGACGGGCTCGACCGGATCGACGGGCTCGACCGGATCAACGGGCTCGACCGGATCGACTGGTTCCACGGGTGCGACCGGCAGCATGGGCGGCATGGGCGGCGTGGGTGGTCGTGGCGGCGCGGGCGGCATGTCCGGCGGCGGCGGCGGCCGTGCCGGTGGTGGCGGCCGAAGCGGAACGGCAGGTAGCGGTGGTCGCTCCGGCGGCTTCGGCGGCCGCGGCGGCGCAGGCGCTTAAACCGCCGTACTGACTGCAAGCTGAGTCCGCGGTGCGCGCCGGCACGAGCCAGCGCGCACCGCGACGTCGCTCAGCCAAGACCTACGCAGGCGGCAGCTTTTTCAGCGCGTGGGCGAGGTTCTCTTTGACGCGAGCAAGGTCATCGGCAGGCATTTCCATGCCGTGGTCCACGCGCCAGAGCACCGTCTCGCACGCCTCTTTCGAAGCCGCGTAGTCGCCCACCCAGTACGCGGCGACCGCGAGCTCGTCGAGGATGCGCCAATCGTAGACGGGCTGCATCACGTAGAGCGAATCGTCAGGGCGCTCGAGCTCCACGCCCGTCCTCGCGAAGACGTACGCCTTCCCGTACTCCTTCTTGCCGCGATAGTAGCGCGCCAGATCGTGGAGCGGCTCGACGCGCGTCGGGCGCCGGTTGAACGCTTCGAGGTACTCGCGCACGACCACGTCCTCCGGCTTGCCGACTCGGAGCGCCATCCGGGCGGCCTCGAGCTGCGCCATGAACGTCTCTTCGACCCAACCGTCCATGCCGGCGCGTCGTTTGTACGCGTCGTACGCTTTCTCGTACTGACCGGCATCGCGATACGACTGCGCCAGATAAAATTGGCTGCGGGCGTTGCCCGGGTTTTTGGCGAGATCATCCTCGAGCAGCTTCGCGTCTCGCAGATACTTCTCCTCCTGGGTGAGGCCGTGTGATTTGGCCCCCTCACCCGGGTGGTAAACGATCCACACGTCCTTGCGGAGCACGCGCTGCTTCGGTCCCGCGAGCGTCACCAGGTAGTTGTGCACGGGGCCTTCCCACTTGAAACGCCCGCTCCTGATGTTGACGAGGTGCGGAACGGCGTAGCGCGTGCCCCCCTGGTGCTTCTCGATGTCGTAGCTCACGCCGGGTTCGAGCTTCTCGTAAAACTTGGGATCGCTCACGCCGAGCTCTTCGTCCGCGTCGATGAAGAGCAACCAATCGGCCTTGCCCGCCGCCACGGCGAGCTCGAGTGCCTGCTGGCGGTTGACGCCGAAGTTCACCCACGCTCGTTCGTGCACCTCGCCGTCGATGCCGTAAGCGCTCATTTCCCGGCGGATGACCGCGATGGTGTCGTCGGTCGAGCCGGTGTCGACGATGACGTAGTAGTCGACGTAATCCTTAAGCGAGCGAAAGAGGCGCGGCAGTACCGCTGTCTCGTTCTTCACGATCATGCACAGGCAGATGTTCGTGCGCGGATGGCTGCGCGTCGGCAACACGGACGCCTCGCGCTTCGGCGCTTCTACGCCGAGTACCGCTTGCTGCGGCGGCATGACTGCGCTCGGTCTGATGCGGAGACGCTCGGCGAGGAAGCGCACGGCGAGCTCGCGCCAGTGCACGTTCTTGTACGACGGTCCGGGCGTGTGGTTCACGTCGATCACGACGAATTCGCCGCTCGCGACGCGCATGACGTCGAGCTCCGCGTAGTCCAAGCGAAACGCCGAGCGGAAGCTGCGAAGCAGCGCGTAGCGTGCGTTCCACGCCTCCGAATCGGGATCGTACGCGCAGTCGATGCTCCGCCCTTTCCAGCTGAACCCGGAAGCCCCGAGCTGCACGAGATCCGTACTCAGACAACGTTCGTCCCGTACGAAGTACGAAAGCGCCGTCGCCGTCTTGATGTAAAACTCGTCCGAGTAGCGATAATTGACGGTCAAATCGTCGAACAGCACGACCCAGCGTTCGAGCTGGTAGAGGCCCGCCTCTCGCCTACGGTAGTAGCCGAGGAGCTTCTGCATGACGTACTGGCTCTGCTCCTCAGTCGCGTGTTCGGCGCGCCATGCGTCGAGCTCTGCTTGCGTGTGCAGCTCGAACACCGTCTCCGGTTTGTTGTAATTGTTGCTTTTCTTGATCACGCACGGAGCGGTTTGCGTCTCGAGCTCGAACGGCGACGCGCGCGCAACGTCGCGCTTGGTGTTGCTCTTCACTGCGTTCAGCAAGGTGCCGCCCGGCGCGAGAAACCCCGCGCGCAACGCCGCAAAGAAATCCTCGGACACGACGCCCCCGTGGTCCAAGACCAAGTGACACATCACCGAGTCGTATCGATCGACGACTGCAATCCCCTCGAGCTGCTCTGGCCCGTACAGCGGAACGTCGCGCGGCAGTACCAGCGACTCACTCACGAGCAGGCGCTCTTGGCCGAGACGGCCCGCGACCTCGTCCGCGTAGGCCAAGAGGCTGCCGAACGCGAACCTTCGAAAGGGTTTGGCTTCGAGCGTTCGAACGCGGTCACCCGCGCCCACGACGTTGTGGACGACGAGCATGCGGTGCGGTTGGTTCGTGGTCATCGCGAGTCCGGGACGGGAGGAGTCCTATCGCAAGAAATCGCGCCGGCGCGAGCGTTCCCCGGTTGGCCCGGGTTGTTCTCCGACTCGAACGGCGCAAGCTCAGCGCGAGCAAGATGCATGCTAATTGCTTGAAATTATTATGATACCTCGCTAGACGGAAGGCCGTCCGGCTGTAAAAATATTGCTGTCGCAGCACGCGCTACGGGGCGGCGTGCCGGGCCCGCTGCCGCTAGCTTTCCGTATCGTGAGAAACGCCCTCGTCCTCGTCTCGCCCCTGACCGCCGCGCTGTTTTGCGCTGTGCCCGCGCGCGCGGCCACTTGGTACGTCTCGCCGAGCGGTACCGCGACGAGCGGCTGCACCTCGCGCGACGCGCCCTGCAGTCTCGCGAGCGCCGCGAGCGGTGCAGCCGCCGGTGACACCGTCATTCTGATGGACGGCGTTTACAAGACAGGGCTCAACATCACGAATAGCGGCACCGCGTCCGCCTGGATCACGTTCAAAGCGGACGAATGCTCCACGCCGATCATCGAAGGGCCCGGGGTGGGTCCCGCGGAGGACAACCAAGACTCCGGCGTCTACTCGGCGACGGCGAGCTACCTTCGCTTCGACGGCATCGTGTCGCGCGGGTGGAGCACCGGTTTCGGCAACGGCTGGACAGGCAACAAAGCGCAGGACTCGAACGGCAACTGGGACATCCAAAACTGCATCGCGGACATGAACGGCCGCACGGGATTCACCTTTTTCAGCGCTACCAGTTTCACGCTGAAGCACAGCATCGCCGCGCACAACGGCAGCAGCACCGCCCACTCTTGGTCGAGCGGCGTCACGCTCTATTCGTCGTTGACGGCGCTGATCGACTCGAACGTCTCGTTCGAGAACATGGACGCCCAGAAGCATACGGACGGTAGCGGCTTCATCGCCGACCAAGGCTCGCACGGCGCCGTTTTCACCAACAACCTCGCCTTCCTGAACGGCGGCTCGTGCCTGCGGCTCACCTCGAGCCATGACGTCCAATTCGTCAACAATACTTGCTACCACGACGCCCAGGACGCGGCCGATACGGGTCCGGACGATCCGGACGAAACGTATTTCACGAACGCTCCGAGTGATACGACCACCATCACCGGCGTCTCGTTCTTGAACAACGTGCTCGTCGCGCTCGGCAGCGGCCACGGCCTGAAGGCCACGAACTACACTCCGACGAGCGGCTGGTCGAACAACGTCACGGCCACGGGGACCGTCAACTATTTCACGGCAGCCGAAGGCGCCAACGTCGATTTCACGATCGCGGCGGGAGCGACGGCGCTCATCGGCACGGGCACGTCGGGAACGGGCGTACCCTCCGTCGATTCGGGTTTCGATCCGAAATGCATCGTCAAGAAAGCACCGACGATGATCGGCATGATGGCGGCGGCCAGCTGGTGGCAAACCTCGATCGACTACGACTACATCAAGAGCATCGGCGGCGTCGCGCAGTGCTTCCACCCCAAAGCGCGTAGCGGCAAGCCGGACGCAGGCAGCTACGCGAACGGAGCCGTCATGACCGCCACGCCGAACACGTGCACGCCACCGACGACGGGCAGCGGCGGCATGGGCGCAGGCGGGACGACTTCTACGGGCGGGACGACTTCCACGGGCGGCATGACATCGAACGGCGGGACCACATCGGCGGGCGGAACCACCTCGACCGGCGGAACCACCTCGACCGGCGGGATGACCTCGACTGGCGGGGCCACCTCGACCGGCGGGGCCACCTCGACCGGCGGAACCATCTCGACCGGCGGAACCACCTCGACGGGAGGCACGACGCCAGCCGGTGGAACGACGGGTGGCAGCGCCGTCGGCGCTGGCGGCACGGGCAATGTGAGCGGCACGACCAATTCAGCGGGAGCCACAACGTCCGCGGGCGGCGTGAGTGCCGGCGGCGGCACCACTTCCGGCGCCGGCACTTCGGGCACGTCTGGCGGCACGGCCGGTGACGGCGGCGCAAAAGCGCCGGGCGGCTGCAGCTGCCGCACCGCGGGCGACGAGTCGCGCGGCGGAGCGATGACTCACCTCGCCTTGCTCGGTCTGGCCTTCGCATGCCTTGGCCGCCGGCGCGCGGCACGCCACTCGAACGCCGTACGCTGAGCCGAAGCAACGAGCGTGAGCGCCGGGCGCTCCATTGCTGACTTACCGAGCCGCCGCGAAGCGCGTGCGCGTGACATCGAGGCGATCACTCTGCGGGAAGCGCAGCGCGGCGACGGCACGACGAACGCACGCAATCACGTTCGCGTCGCGCGGCTCGGACGAGACGCTCACGCCTACGGCTTTGCCGTTTTGAACGGCAACGCAGATTTCGAGCGCCGTCCGCGAGGGAATCGCACAAGGCGCGAGGTAGGCGCCGTTGTCGAGAATGGCAGCGAATGCTTCGCGCGAAAGGTCCGGCGCCCCCGGCGCAGCGCGGAGGTCCATGCTCTGGTTCGCAGACGCAGCCGCGCTTTCGCAGCCCGGGAGCGCGGCCCCCCGCGCTTCATTTCGTTCCGGCTCGCGAGCGACGGGCCGCTCCGGTGCGCGAGTGACGGACGGCTCTGGCTCGCGAGCGACGGCGGCTTTTTCCAATTCCCGTTTGGCGGGCATCTCGTCGATGCCTCTGGGCCGTGTCGGCGCCGGACGATCGACGTGCAGCGGCGGGGTGGCTTGTTCGGACACGCGAGGCGCTGCCAGCTGCCGTGCTGGAGGGCTCGGCTCGAGCGGTCGCTCGAGAGGGCGTGCTGGTTCGGGAGCCACTGGCATACTGGCGACAGGCTCCATGGACGGCTCGGGAGGGATAGCGAGCGTCGAGCTCCAGGCGGAGACGGCTCCGCTGGGCGTTGAGGTGGGACTCGGCTGCGCGGCGATTTCCGCCGCCTGCGTCGTGGCGTCGCCGGGATGGCTGACCATCGGCTCCTCCGCCGCGCTCCGGAGCAGTAGCTTCGTGACACCCGCGATGGCGAGCCAATACGCTGGCATGAACAGCGCGAGCGGCGGGATTCGCAACCTGCGTCGCTTCTGCTGGGGCGCGGGGCGCTCCAGGTCGAAGCGCGGGCGAAGCGCGAACTCGAGGGGCATCGGGACGCGCAGTCTCGCGCGAATTCTGCTCCCGCGCCAAGACCCGCAGGACGTAAAAATCGCGATCGCCTGCCTACCAGCTCGTCTTTCGGAGCATGTGCTGGTCGGTCATGTACAGAGCTCCCTCGCCGGCCGCCATCTGCCGCAGCAATACGGGTGCGCTGCGACGACCGCCGAGCGTTCGATTCGCGTCGAGCGCCCAGAGCTCGAAAGCATTTTCCCACGACTGCGTCGATTGGAGTGGACGAGCGAGCTCCGCCGCCCAGCGCACCTCCCCGCTCGCGTTGACCGAAACGCGCGGGGCGCGACCGCCGACCGCAAGCGTCCTTGCCCAGCGCGGCTCGGCGTCGGCACCGAGCTCGAGCAGAAACAGATCGCGCCGATCGCCGCGACAGTCGCAGACATGACGATCGTAACCGCTTTCACGAAACCGATTTTCTTCCCGTTCAGGCATGCCCGGCTCGAGCTCACAGAGCGATACGTTGTCGAGAGCGATAGCCGGACCTGCGTACTCGCCCGTGACGAGGATGCGTCGGTCAGCCGTCACGGCGACATCGGACACGAGGAGGCGACTGCCCGACGGCCCGAGCAGACGCTGCCTCAACGGAGCACCTCTAGCGTCGAGCTCGGCGACGAGTAGCGAGCTTGCACCCTCCTGACACGTCGTTGCCTGACCGCTGCAGCGGTATGAGATTGTTTCGCGACGCGTGAGCTCCTGGGCACCGAACTGCGCGGCCCCGTGCAGGGAGGCCACGACCGCAAATCCCTCGCCGAGCTTCACCAGACGCGGCTCGAAGAGGCTCACGTACGGGTACGCTTGCGTCCAGAGGCGCGCGCCGTCGTGCGCCAGCTTCAGCAGCACGAACCCGCCACCTCCAGGCGGCGTCCCTGCGACGATGACAGCACCGTCGGCGTCCACGACGAGTGACGGCGAGCTCTGCGCCGAGAGCTCGAGCGGATCGGTGAACAGCACGCGGCCCTGAGGGTCGAGGAGCGACAGCGCGACAGCCGCGCTCCCGCTTGCTCGAGCAGCGGTCGACAGGACGTAGGCTTCACCCGCACGAGCGGCTGCGATGGCAGTGGCAACGGAGCGCGCTGGAGAGAGGGACGACTGCGGCTGCCCGAGCTTCACGCGGTAACGCTGGCGGCCGTCGCGGTCGAAACTGGCAACAATCGCTTCAGCTCGAGCCCTCACGTCCGACTCGGCGCCAGCGACGAGCACGCCGCCCGGATTCGCGGCGAGGGTCGTGATCCATCCGAACCCTCCGTGCACCACCTCGACTTCCCAATCGAAACGGAGCGGCTCAGTCGCCGGAGGCTCTGCGAACGCGCAGGGTATCGCAGCCGAGACGCTCGCGGCGGCCGAAGCGACGGGCGATGTGGTTAAAAGCGCGCTGCCCGCCTCGACGGGCCAGCAATGGCCCGCCGCACGCCGCGGGGCCCCCGAACCACAGCCAGCGATCGCGCAGCTGCCCGCGAAAAGCACGAGACACTGGAAGGTTCGGAAGGCGTGGACGCGGCCGAGGCCGAAACGCCGCCGATCGACGCGGCTGCTCGCGGTGCGTTCGTGTGCCAAGCAGGGCCGTGCCTTGGACCCGGCCTCGAGCACGAGCTTGGACGCGGGCTCAGGCTCCTGCCTCGCGTCAAGTCCCAGCTCGAGGGCTCGAGTGCATGCCGGCCGCTCGCACGAGCTCCGGCGGCAAGAACGGCAACAGCTCGGCGGCGATGAGCTCGCGCACGTCCGGCGCGCCGGTGAGCTCGAGTCGGATTGGGCCGTCCCACGGCTCATGGACCAGAGTGTGCCGGATGAAAGGGCAACAGCGGCGATCGTATTCGATGATTTCGCCGAGCGTCGCGACGGTGCCGTGCTCGTTCGAAAATTCGAGCGCAAAGCCGTCCGGCAACGGGCGGAGAGCCGTGGCGCGCCCGAAGATGCGCTGCAGGTCGGCGCCGAGTCGCGCGCGTAGCTCAGCGGGGATTTGGGTGAGATCGCAGGCAATGGGTCGTTCGGTGCTTTCGAGAGACATGGGTGGTTCCTGATCGCGATACGCAAGGGGCGCTCGCGAGAGGACGCTACGAGCTCAAGTACGCTCGAGGTCAAGTCGCTCGAGGCGTGCGGTTCGTACACGAAGTGGCAAACTGACGGCAGCATGAAGATCGGCGAATTGTCGCGGCGCCTCGGGATCAGTGTGCCAACCTTGCGCTACTACGAAAGTCTCGGATTGCTCGAGCCGCCAGCGCGCGTTTCGGGACGCCGCCGTTACGGTGCCGAGGCGCTCAACGGGCTGCGCCTCGTGCTCGCGCTCAAGCGCTCGGGCTTCCGCTTATCGGAGATCAGCCGGCTCATGCCGCTCGACGCACGGACCCGCACGCGCGAAGAGTGGCGTGAAATCGCGCGCGCCAAAGTGACCGAGCTCGACGCACGCATTGCCAAGCTGCGCGACGCGCGTACGGCGCTCACGAGCTCGCTCGCTTGTGATTGCGAGGGCCGGGCGGAGCGCTGCGCGCTCGTTGCCAATACGACGGGCACGCTGCGTTGAACCTACGACTCGCCGCGGTGAAGCGCGGCCGACCCGCTGACCGAGCCCGACCGCCGGGCATGCATTTCGGCCTCAGCGCGGCGCTGGCGAGCCGCAAAGACTGCTGAGAGCGGCTGCAGCGAGCCGCTGGCGCTGGAACGGGCATTGCCGTGCCATGCTCGGAGTCTCCTTTGACGCTCGCCTTTCCACTCGGGTTCGGCCTCGCTTTCTTCGGCTCGGTTCCGATGAGCGGTCCAGTCGCGGTGCTGTTCATGGCCCGCATGCTCAACGCCGAAAGGGGGCCGGCCATGCTCGTGGCGCTCGGCGGGTCGCTCGTCGAAGCGGCGTATGCGCTCGGCGTCGCGTTTGCCCTGCCGCACCTGGTCGGCAGAACGCAAGCCGTCGTGCTCGCGTCGCTCGCGCTCGGCTCCGTGGTCGTCACGACGCTCGGCACCGTGCTGCTCACCCGTCCGCACATCGTGCAGCGCGCCGCGCAGACGAGCGCGAAGCGTGGCTTCGTGCGCGGCGCGCTATCGAGCCTGTTCAACCCGACGCTCATCGCCACGTGGACGGTCGCGGTCAGCACGCTTTACGCGAACGGCTGGTTGTCGAAAGAGCTCAGCTCGGCGGCAGGGTTCGCTTTGGGCGTCGCACTCGGCTCCGTCGCCTGGTTCGGCACGGTGCTCGCCGTGACGAAGGCGCGAAAACTGCAGGTCACGCCCGAGCTCAACACCAAGCTCCTCCGCGCGATGGGCGGGCTGCTCGTGTTTTCTGGGATCTTCCTCGCCGTCCGCTTCGTGGTGACACTCCGGCATCCAGAACGGCGAAACCAGCAGACGCTCGAGCGCGCCGGCCATTTGCTCGACGAGCTCTCGCACCGCCGCGGCGAGCCTTAGCTCCCCGGCTTACGATAGTGGCTCGGGCTCGACCGGCTCCGGCAGCCGTTGAAATCACCGTCGTTGCCGAGCATGACTCGAACCTGCTCGGTAGCGAGGCTTGTCAGCGCGCGCCGGCTGCGATACCGAAGTCCTGGTGCGGTGGATAACCTTATTTTCGGGACCTTTGGTGCTCGCGTTGGCCGTGCCTGCACGGGCGCAGTCGGGCTCTTCCAATGCGGCGGCGGCGGAGGCGCTCTTCGTCGAAGGGCGGCGCCTGGCGAATGAAGGTAAGTTCGTCGAGGCCTGTCCCAAGTTCGAGGCCAGCCAGAAGCTCGATCCAGGGCTCGGCACACTCTTGAATCTCGCTGACTGCTACGAAAAAATCGGCAAGACGGCGAGCGCGTGGGCGGAATACCGTGAAGCAATCCCGCTCGCGCGCGCCGCCGGCTCGAGCGAGCGGGAAAAGCTCGCGATTGATTGCTCGAAAACGCTCGAGTCACGGCTCTCGACGCTCACCATCCGCGCGATGGGCGGCAACAGCGGCGATGCCGCGCTCGACGTACGGCGCGACGGCGTCTCGGTCGACCGGGCACAGCTCGGCATGCCCATTCCCGTCGATCCGGGCCCTCACGAAGTCACCGCTTCCAGCACCGGACAGAAGCCGTGGTCCTCGAAGGTCGAAGTCGGGGCCAACGCCGACAAGGTGGTCGTCGAAATTCCGAAGCTCGAGCCCGCCACGGGCTCCGACGCCGCCGCGCTGATGGCCCCTCCCGATCAAGCGAGCGGGCACAAATCGTCGCCTCAGCGCCCCATCGCCATCGCAGTCGGCGCGGTCGGTGTGGTCGGTCTCGGGCTCGGCACGTTCTTCGGACTGAGCGCCTCTTCCACCTGGAAGGACGCAAAAGCGGCCTGTCGCGACTACCCCTACGAGTGCACGCAGGAGGGCCTCGACAAGCAAGACTCCGCACAATCGAAAGCGACCATCTCGACGGTCGCGTTCATCGCCGGAGGCGTTGCACTCGCGACGGGCATCGTGCTGTTCGTGACGGCGGGAGCGGGGAAAGAGCAAACCGCGATCGGTATCGGACCTGGGTCCATCGTCGCGCGGAGGAGCTTCTGATGGCGGCGTCTACGGTCACCCATCGGACGAAGCCGTCGCGAGCCGGGCTCGTGGCGCTCGGAACAGTGCTCGCAGGCTGTTCGTCGCTCCTCGGGATCGACGATCTGAGCACGAACCCGCGAGACGGTTCCGCCGGCAGCGACAGCGCGCAGGCGGGTAACGGGACGGGCGGCACGAACCGAGGCGGAAGCGCCGGCGTGCCCGGCGGTCGCAATGGCACCGGCGGCGCCAATGGGGCGAACGGCGGCGCGGGCGGCAGCACCGGCGGCGGCACGACGGGCGGCAGCAACACCGGTGGCGCGGCTGGAAGCGGCGGCAGCGGCGGCAGCGGCGGCAGCGGCGGCAGCGGCGACGCTGGCGCAACCGGAGCCACGGGCGGCAAAGGCGGCTCCGTCAGTTCCGGCGGGTCGGGCGGTGACGGCGCCGGCGCCGCGGGCGAGGGCGGCGGGGGCAACCCGGTCGACTCCACCGTGCACGGCACGATCATCGATTTTTGGCATCACCCCGTACCCAACGTTCCGGTCGCGATCGGTGACGCGCTCACGATGTCCGACGCGAACGGCAAGTTCACGATTGCCGGGGTCGCCGAGCGGTACGACGCAAGCTTCGTCATCCACTGGCAGAACCCCGACGCGACCTACGGCTGGGTGTTCCAAGATTTGTCGCGGCGCGATCCCACGCTGCAGGTGACGCGGGCGTTCAGCGACAGGGAGACGCACTTCGTCGTTACGCAAACGCATGGGGATTTCACGGGCAGCGGCGCGACCTGGCGGCTCGCTTTCGGCAGCGATAGCGGGACCTTGACGTCGAGCCCCGAGTCCGGCGGCGTCGACGTAAGGCCCGACTGGCAGGGACCGAGTACCAACGAGTGGACGGTACACAGCCTATTTTTCAAGCTCACGGGCGACCTGCCGACGGCCTACACCGCGTATCAAAGCGCGGCCGTACCTGCGACGGACGGCGACGCGGAACACGATCTAGAGATGGATCTGACCGCCCAATCGATCTCGAGCGGCAATATCACGGGCAACGTGATCCAAAACACGGGCGTCGGACGCACCAACTCCGTCTTCGTGCGCTTCACGAGCGGCGGCGCGCTGCCGATCGTCGATGCTGTTGACACGAGCGTCGCACCTTACACGTACGTGGTGCCGCAGCTCGCGAACGGCAGCATCACGGTGGCGGCGGCGGAAGAAGACTTCGACGCAGACACGTACGCCGTGGCGCACCGCGATGGTCACGGCCCTGGCGACACGGGAGTCGACCTCGAAATCCCCGCTCCCGCGACACCGGTCACGCCCACCTCCGGCAACATGAACGTGAGCGACACCACGACCTTCAGCTTCGGAGCCGGCAATGCCGACAACTCCGGCTACCTCATCCACATCGAGGACTATAACTACTACCAGGGCATGTACATCGTCACGAGCCGTCGCCAATTCACGCTCGGCGACCTGCCCGTCGTGCAAGGCCAGTTCAAGCTCATGCCCGCGGAAGTGCATACCTGGAACGTTCAGACGCACGGCAAGTTCGCGAGCACCGACGACATGGCCGGTCCCAAGGGCTACCTGGATGCCTTCGCCCTCGGCGGCGAGCGACCCGAGGGTCCGGCGAACGGCGACGGCAGCTTCACCCATTCAAGCCGATTCGGGTTCAAGACGGCGCCGTAACGGCGTCACGGCACGAGCGCCGAGGTGACGGACCGCGCCCGCTCGGGCCACTGCGCGGAATGAGCCGTAGTGGGTCAACGTTGCCGTGGTCGCGGGCCTCGACTGTCGGCGGGGCCGTGGTCGCGCTCGGGCTTTTCATCGCGACGAACGCCGGCGCTGCCTCCATGCAGAAGGTCAACCAAACCGACTGGTGGGCCGGCGCGAGCGGGCTGCCGAGCTACGTGAATATGTACACGTACGTGCCGGCGCAGTTGGCGACGAAGCCGCCCATCGTCGTTGCGCCTCATCACTGTCAGGGAACCGCGCAGAGCACCTACAGCGAGATGAGCACCCTAGTTTCGATTGCCGACAAGACCGGCTTCATTCTGATCTTTCCCGAGGCGACGGGTGAAAATTGTTGGGACGCCGGGTCAACGCGTTCCCTCACCCACGGCGGCGGCGGCGACACGGGGGCCGTCGTGCAAATGGTGAAGTACACGATCTCCAAGTACGGAGCCGATGCTAGCCGGGTCTACTCCGTCGGTGGCTCGTCGGGCGGCATCATGACGGAGGCACTGCTCGGTGTTTATCCGGACGTGTTCATGGCGGGCGTATCGCTGATGGGAGTGCCCTGCGGTTGCTGGGCCGCAGGCTACAACGACGTGACGGGCAATGGTTCCACGGCGCAGTGGAGCGGCTCTTGCGCCGATGGCAGCGTAACCAAGACGGGGCAGGCCTGGGGCGATCTCGTTCGCTCGTATTATCCGGGCTACACGGGCCACCGACCGCGCCTCCAGCATTGGCACGGTACGGCCGACACGACCCTCAACTTCAAGAACCTCGCCGAGGACGTGAAGGAGTGGACGAATCTGCTCGGACTGAGCGAAACGCCGACCGGCAGCGACATGCCGAAGAGCGGCACGACCCACCAGTTCTGGAAGAACGCCTGCGGCTACACCGTCTACGAAACGTTTGCTCTTTCTGGTGTGGCGCACGCGGTGGCGTTCGACGGGAACGCCGTCGCCGCGTACTTCGGCCTCGACACCGCGAGCGCGGCGGATCCCGAAACGGTGGCGTGCGGAATGGGCGGAATGGGCGGCATGGGCGGCACGGGTGCCGGTGGCAATGGGCTCGGCGGGATGGCAGGCCGGAGCGCCGGTGACGGCGGTGGTGTTGGGCCGAGTGGAGGCCGTGCGGGTGCGGGTACGGGCGCGGGTGGTCTGCCGGGCGCCAGCGGCACGAACAACGCGGGCGGCGCCGTATCGGGCGCTGCCGGCAGCGGCGCTGGCCACGCCGGGGGCGGCGGTACGGCCGAAATGGCT
The DNA here is from genome assembly GCA_025936115.1 of Polyangiaceae bacterium. GTDB lineage: Bacteria > Myxococcota_A > Polyangia > Polyangiales > Polyangiaceae > PMG-095. Next base: position 56,780 of record JAICTZ010000023.1, on the reverse strand, counting down.
GGCTCCGGCGGGATGCCGCCAGCGAGTGGCGGAGGAAAACCAAGCGCGGGCGCGCCGAGTCAAGCCGGCGTCGTCGGCACGGTCGACGGGGCCACGGGCGGGCAGCCCGGAGTCGGCGGCGCTATGTCTCCTGGCGGCTCCGCCCCTACCAGCGGAACGTCCGGTGGCGTCAAACCAGCCAACGGCGCAGACGGGGGCGGATGCGGGTGCGTCGCAGGAGGCAGCGCGGGCGGTATGTCTCACGCCGCTGCTGCGCTCGCCTTTGCGGCTCTCGCGGCGGCGCGCTGGCGACGCAGGAAAGTCCCGAGCAGCTGACGCTTTCGCCGGTTAGTGCGCGGGCTTCAGATTCGCCGTGGCGAGTCGTTCGGCGAGCTCTTCACGGTCGAAGGGCTTCTGTAAGAAGAGCGCTCCTTCGACACGGATGTCCGGCATGTCGCTCGAGTAGCCGGACATGAACACCACCCGGAGCTCGGGCCTCAGCGCGACGAGCTCGGCGGCGAGCTCGCGCCCGTCTTCGCCTGGCATGGCGATGTCGCAAAGTAGGATGTCGATGTGCCCGACGTGCGCGCTGACGTGCGCCCTGGCTTCGACTCCGTCGCTCGCCTCGAGCGCGACGTAGCCGAGGCTCTGGACGAGGCGAGTGCTCGTCTGGCGCACGGCGTCCTCGTCGTCGACCACCAGGACCGTGCCTTGCGCGGGAACGGACGACGACGGGCGTGTCGTTTTCTGCTGGGCGTCGGTCCCTGGCGCGACACGAGGCAACGTCACGATGAAGCGCGTCCCACGCGACGGCGCGCTCTCGACGCGGACGTCGCCGCCGTGCTGCTGGATGATGCCGTAGCTGCTCGCGAGGCCGAGTCCGGTGCCTTGAGCCTTGGTCGTGAAAAACGGCTCGAAAACGCGCGCGCGCGTGGCCTCGTCCATGCCGACACCGGAGTCGGTGACGCTGAGGCAGGCGGTGCCGTGCGGTGCGCTCACGGGATCGGGCGGGCCGTTTTCGACACGGATTTCGAGACGTCCGCCGTCGGGCATGGCGTCGCGCGCATTGACCACCAAATTCACGAGCACCTGCTCGAGCAGCGTCGGATCGGCGCTGACGAGCGGCTCGTCGAGCGTGACGATCGTGATTTCGATGCGCGGACCCGCAAGTCGCCGGAACAAGAGCTGCACGTCACGCACGAGAACGCCGAGATCCACGATCTGCCACGTCACGGGTTGTTTGCGCGCGAAGGCGAGCAGCTGCCGGGTGAGGTCGCGAGCGCGGAGAGCGCTGTGACGAATCGTGGCAAGATCCTTCTGCACCTCCTCGCCGACCTCAGCGTCGATGAGATCGAGCGAGCCGAGCATCGCCGCGAGCAGGTTGTTGAAGTCGTGCGCCACGCCGCCCGCGAGCCGCCCGATGCTTTCGAGCCGACTCGCGAGGTGGAGTCGCTCCTCGAGCCGGCGTTGTTCGGTGATGTCCATCGACGTGCCGACGAGCATGCGTCGTGAACCATCGACGGTGAGCTGGCCGTGCGTCCGCGCCCAGCGCACGACGCCGTCGTCACCGACGATACGAAATTCGTGTTCGTAGGTCTGGCCGTGCTGTCCCCCGCTGATGGCGCCCACCCGTTCCTCGAAGCCGGCGCGGTCGTCCGGATGCACGCACTCGAGGAAGCTGGCGAGGCCGCGGCTCTCGCGACCGACGTGGAAGATGTCGGAGAGGTTCGACGACCACCAGCCACGGTCGGTCAGAGGCTCGTACTCCCAAACGCCCATGCGCGCGGAGGCGAGCGCGAGCTCGAGCCGCGCCGCGCTCTCACGGAGCGCCGTCTGCGCCGTCACCCGCTCGGTTACGTCCGTGAAGGTCGTGACCGAGCCCGTGACTCGGCCGTCCGCCGTGCGGATCGGTTGAGCGGCAACACGCATCCAGCGCACCTGAGCGACGCGCTCAAAGGAGTAGATCTGGCCGCGCTCCGGCGTGCCGGTCCGGATCACCCGCAGACTCGGCACATTGGTGACGTCGACCGGCGCGCCCGCTTCGTCACGCACCATCACCTCGGGCCCCAGGACATCGCTCTTGCCGAGCAGATCGGCGTGGCTCGCCGCTCCGAAAAGTTCGAGCGCCACGTCGTTGCAAAAGAGCACGCGGCCGTCGGCACCGCACAGCATCACCGCGTCCGGGAGTGAGGCGACGAGACTCTGGTACCGGGACTCACTCTCGCTCAGCGCCGTTTCCGACATCTCGGGGCGATGCAGCTCGAGCACGTAGATGAGCACGAAGTCCTCTGGCATCGGCACGTAGCGGAGCCGCAGCCATTCGGTCGCTTCCGTGCGGTTGTGCCTGCGAAAGGGGACGTCGTGCTCGACCGTCGTGCTCGTCTCCACGCTCTGCAGGGCGGCAGCGCGAACGGCCGGCTGGTCGCTGTAGAGCTCCGTCAAGGGACGGCCGATGAACGCCAGCAGGGCGGGACTCCGCTTGCGTGCGGCTGCGTTCAGCTGAACCAGGATGAAGTCGTCGCCTTCGCGTCGGACGACGTAACAGAAAACCGGGACTTCTTCGACGAACGCGAAATCCATGATCAGCCGCAGCGCCTGGCCGCGTGCGAGCCACCCCATCCGAAGCGGCCGCCAGCGACGCGCTCGACTATGCTCGGCGTGGGTGCCGAAGACAACCGGCTTGGGTCGTGGCCCAGCGCGCGGCGAGCAGCTAGCATGCCGCCACTCGTGCCCGCCGCCATCTCCATTCGAAACGTCGGCAAGCGTTACGCCTCAGGCTACCAAGCGCTCAAGAACGTCGAGCTCGAAATCGAACGGGGCGAGATCTTCGCCCTGCTCGGGCCGAACGGCGCCGGCAAGACGACGCTCATCAACGTCGTTTGCGGGATCGTGACGGCGAGCGAAGGCACCGTGCTCGCCGATGGCAGAGACGTAGTGAAGGAGTTCCGCCGAGTGCGAGCGGAGATCGGGCTCGTACCGCAGGAGATCACGACGGATCTGTTCGAGACCGTGTGGAGTACGGTGAGCTTCAGCCGAGGGCTCTTCGGAAAGGCGCCGAACTCCGCCTACCTCGACAAGCTATTGCGCGAGCTTTCGCTCACGGACAAGCGAAATTCCAAGATCATGACGCTGTCGGGGGGCATGAAGCGGCGAGTGATGATCGCGAAAGCACTCGCGCACGAGCCGAAGATCTTGTTTTTGGACGAGCCGACGGCGGGAGTCGATGTCGAGCTCCGCCGGCAGATGTGGGACCTCGTGCGTGCGCTCCGCGCCGACGGAACGACCATCATATTGACCACGCATTACATCGACGAAGCCGAAGAGATGGCCGACCGCGTGGGCGTCATCAACAAGGGTGAGCTCGTGCTCGTGGAGGAAAAGACGACGTTGATGAAGAAGCTCGGCAAGCGGCAACTCACGTTGTCCCTCACGCGACCGCTCGCAGAGCTACCCGAAGCGCTCGCGGGCGAGCCGCTCGAGCTCTCGGGGAACGGAACGGAGCTCGTCTACACGTTCGACCGGCGCGGCCACGACGGCAACGTGTCCGGCCTGTTGCGGCGGCTGGGCGAGCTCGGACTCGAGTTCAAGGATCTCGCGACGCGCGAAAGCTCGCTCGAGGACATCTTCGTTCGGCTCGTGAGCACGCCATGAACCTCCGGGCCGTCCGCGCCATCTACGAATTCGAAATGGCGCGGACTTTTCGCACGCTGATGCAGAGCATCCTCTCGCCCGTGCTCTCCACCTCGCTGTACTTCGTGGTGTTCGGCTCGGCGATCGGCACCCACATGCACGCGATCGACGGCGTGAGCTACGGCGCGTTCATCGTCCCCGGTCTCACGATGCTCGCAATCCTCGGTCAAAGCATCTCGAACGCGTCGTTCGGCATCTACATGCCGCGCTTCTCCGGCACGATTTACGAGGTGCTCTCGGCTCCGATCTCGGCATTCGAGATCGTCGCAGGCTACGTGGGCGCCGCAGCCACGAAGTCCGTCATGCTGGGCGTCATCATTCTCGTGACCGCGCGGCTGTTCGTGCCCTTCGGCGTGCAACACCCAGCGTGGATGGTGGCTTTTTTGGTGCTCACGTCGGTCACCTTCAGTTTGTTCGGCTTCGTGATCGGCGTCTGGGCCGACAGCTTCGAAAAGCTCCAACTCATTCCACTTTTGGTCGTCACGCCCCTCACCTTCCTCGGCGGCAGCTTCTACTCGATTCATATGCTTCCGCCCGTCTGGCAGAAGATCACGCTGTTCAATCCCGTCGTCTACTTGGTGAGCGGCTTTCGCTGGAGCTTTTACGGCCAGTCCGATGTCGGCGTCGAGCTCAGTCTCGCAATGACGTTCGTGTTCCTCGTCCTTTGCTTGCTCGCCGTGCGCTGGATCTTCAAGACGGGGTACCGCCTGAAGCCGTGAGCCGACGGTTCGGCTACCCTTCGACCCGTGAAACCCGGAACCGGAAGCAAAACCGCCGAACTCGTGTGCATGGCACGCGCCATGGCTCACGGCACTACCGACGTCGAGCAGTTCTCCGATCCGACCGCGCTCGTGCTGTTACCCGCCGAGGCCCGCGCGCGCGTCGAGCTCGCTCGCGCGGGCGCGCAGCCGAAGACACGGCGCGAACGGGTCGAACGGACGTTTCTCGAGAAGCGCGCGAGCATGATGGTGGCGCGCACCGTCGCGATCGACGAAGCCGTGCGTGCGGCGCCGGCGCCTCAACTCGTCATCCTCGGCAGCGGGCTCGACGGGCGCGCCTTCCGCATGCCCGAGCTCCGGGACACCGTCGTCTTCGAAGTCGATCATCCTGATACTCAGCGGGACAAGCGCGCGCGCAGCGAAACGCTGACGGCACTCGCCCGCGAGCTCCGCTTCGTTCCCGTCGATTTCACGCGCGACGACCTCGAGTCTGCGCTCGCCGCCGCTCGGCACGTTCAAACCGAGCCCACGAACTGGATCTGGGAAGGCGTCGTCATGTACCTCACGCGCGCCGAGGTCGAAGCGACGCTCGAGATAGTCATGCGCCGCTCGGCGCCGGGCAGCCGCCTGATGATCGCGTACATCAGCCCGGCGCTGCTGCTCTGGGTCGTAGGGCTCGCCGTCAGGCGTGTGGGCGAGCCGTTCCGCTCCGTTTTCACGCCACACGCGATGCGCGGCTTGCTCGAGCAGCACGGCTTCCGGGTGCTCGAGGATCGGGATGTCGCGACGATCGCGAAAACGCTGTCCGCGAAGCTTGGTAGAGACGCGCGCGGGATACGGCACCTGCGTATCGTGATCGCGCAGAAGGCGTGATCACGGGCTGCCCCGACGAGTTTGCGTGCGCGCGAACGCCCGAGTGATCGCCCCGACGAGCAGCGCTCGGCCGAGCTAGCCGCGCTCGTTGAGCTCCGCCCGGAGCGCGGCAGCGACGATCGCGGCGCCCGTCGCGCGTTCGGGGGTCACTCGCTCGATGCTCTCACGCATCGGCGCAAGCACCTCGCGTTCGACCTTGCGCAGCATGCGGGCGTGCTCCTTGGGCGTCATCTGCTTGCGGGCGAAGGTGGCGAGCAGCTCGGCCGCCAGGCGCAGCGCGGTATAGCCGTACACGGCGCGGGCGGCCGGGTGGCTGCGTTGCGTGAGCGGCACCTGCTCGACGCCGAAATCGAGCGCCACGCTGGCGAGCTTCGAGGCGTCGCCGAAAAGTTTGTACTTCTTTTGGCTCATGGGGGTCTGTTCCCGGGCTCTCTCCCGTTACAGCCCCCTCAACGGCACTCCGAGGCGCCCGCATTAGGGCAAATGCGCAGCTTGTGCTCACTGGGCTCACACCCCGATCCGTGTACGGCGCTCGAGTTGCAGCCGTTGCCCGCCGCGCTGATGCAAAAGGTCACACACCGGGTCGGAGCACGCGTTTTCGACGGCGTGCGGCTGCGGCGCACGCCGCCAGTAGCAGCGACCAGCGCTCGAAGCCCGCGGGCGTCGAGCTCTGCGCCATCCGGCAGCCGCAGCCCGTATCGAGCGGCGGTGTCGTCGGCACGGCTCCGCTCCCCGACGCGCCCGAGCGCGTACCCGCGCTACCGTTCATCGCTTTGGTGCCGGCGCCCGCCACGCTCGCGCCTGCGGTACCCGACGCTCCGCCGGTCCCGGCGATGTTGGGGCCGCCACCGGGGGCGCCCGAGCCCGCCGTGCTCGGCGCGCCGCCTTGAGACATGCCGCTTCGCCCGCCGCCGGACGTGCCGCTCACGCCCCCGGTGCCGCCACGGCCGAACGCGCCGCCCTGAGGTACGCCGGTTCTTCCGCCGCTCGACGCTCCACCCTGAGACATGCCGCTTCGTCCGCCGTTCGACATGCCGGCTTGCGACGTGGCGCTTCGTCCAGCGCTCGAAGTGCCGCCTTGAGCTGCGCCGCTTCGCCCACCGCTCGACGCGCCGCCGCTCGACGAGCCGCCTTGCGACATACCGCTTCTGCCGCCGCTCGACATGCCGCCGGCCCCCGTGCTCGTCCCCGTCACCCAGCTGGGAGGCGTGTAACCGCCGTCGGTCGCGGCGGTCGTCGCCCCGTCGACGATGAAGGACTTCCAGGTGCTCACGCCGGTGTAGACCACGAAGTTACACGCCTGCGGGCCGCGCGACGTGGTGCCAATGACCCGGCCGGCGGAATCGAGCGCCGGTCCTCCTGAATCGCCGCTGCACACCGGCGCATTGGCGCCCCACTCCGACGCGACCCCGCCGAGGGAGCCACACGCCGTGCCGACGCAGGTCACGTGTGCGCCGTTGAAACGCATACGCCTGCCGGCCGTGGTCCCGAGCTGGTCGTTCGGATCGGTGAGCCCGTAGCCGACGGCGTCGAAGACTTCGTTGTTCATCGGTGCCGAATCGATGCGAGGCACGAGCGGCGTCGCCTGCTCGGCGGGCACGTTCGTGGAGAGCTCGATCAGCGCGATATCGTTGCCGCACACTCCGGCCTCGCTCGGCACGCGCACCGCACTCGCGTGGTAGACCGACGCACTATCGACGTTGCCCGTGAGATTGTCGTCCCAGGAAACGGCGAAGTCATTCGCCGGATGCACCGAGCCGAACGTCGACACGCCGCACTGCACGGACTCGCCGCTCGAGAGCGTGGCCACGCAGTGCCGCGCCGTCAGCACGAGGTTCGGCAGAATGAGCGAACCGGAGCACAGCTCGCCCTCACGCGTGAGAATGCCCACGACGCTATGACTCATCGAATCCGGCTGTCCGCCGACGATGGGGTCTTGCACGAGCCCCGTGGGCAGCGTGGCGTCCGCCGCGTCCGTGCAACCAGCGAGCACCAGCGTAAGGCCGAGGGTCAGACCGAACGTCAGAGCGCGCAGTGACATCTCTTCATCGTATGACGATTCGAGCAAGCACGGGAGCAGCCATCGCCGCGGATGTTGCCGCCATCGCAGCTTCCGCCACGCTCCGACTGCACTATTCCATCCTCACGGCGCTCAGTGTCTGCGCACCCGCACCACGTGCACGCTGCAGCGCGCTCGCGCGGTGACGCTCGCCGCGACCGATTGCGACCAGGCGCGGGCGCCCTCCGAGGGAAAAGCGATTGCGCACATCGGTGTCCGGCTCGCCGAACGGCAGCTTGCCGGTGAGCCCCTCGTAGAGCACGACACCGAGCGCGAAGAGGTCGCTCCGGCGGTCGTCACGCCTGCCAAGCAGCCGTCGCCTCCGTCTCGAACCCGCGTACGTTCTCGCTCGAGCCGTCGCCCCCGAGTCGCGGCACCTTCAAGACGAGCGCTTCGGCCGTCCCCGCCCGGCTGACGCGATGCACGGTTGCCATGCCGCCGGTGTGCAGCAGCTCACCGACGACAAAGCCTTCGATTTCATGGCCCGGCTCGGGAGCGCCGGTCATGGGTCACGTGCTCGGCGAGGGCGGCAACACCGTCAACCGTGGACGTTCGATCGCTTGTCCATGTGCGGCGGTGAAGCGCGAAACAGAGCAAGTGGTCTTCGCTCAGCGCTTTGTCACTTCGAGCGCGCGGCGTCGAAGAAGTCGAAGACATCGGGCAGGACGAGCGGGATCATACCGCCGTGGTCGGCATTCACCTCCTCGTACGTAGCCTGGAAGCCGTTGTCCTTCAGCCAGTCTCGGAGTAGCCGGCTGGCATCGACCGATGGGGTCTGCGTGCCTTCGGTCACGAACAGCGCGAGGGGACGGACGCTGTCCCACGGGTAGCCCGTCTTTTCGACGAACGGCCCCGACATCGGAGCAAGGCCTCTCCAGTAACCGGCGTACTTACCGCCGATGTACCAGGTGCCCCCGCTCCCCATCGAATGCCCGAAGAGGAACAGCGAAGTGCGATCGACGGGATACTCACTCAACACGAGCTCGAGCACGTTGATCACGTCTTTTTCACTGAGCTCGTTGATCCGCTCGCTGTCCGGCGTGACCGCCGCCATCAGTTCTGCGGCGCCGGCCTCATCGCCGAAGGGTGCCGTGAGTCTCAGGAAATTCCCGTACGCCCCCTGGTCGCCGAGCGGCGACACCAGCAGGTAGCCGTGCTCCTGGGCGAGCGTCAGCATTTGTTGATTGTTCTGGTCGAGGTAGCTGTTCTCGTCGCTGCCCGAACCGTGCAGAAAAACCGCCATGGGTAAGCTCGAGCTCCCGTCCCAGTTGCTGGGAACGTAGATGCGATAGGGCTCGTCCGTATTGGCATCTGCAAAGTGATATTTCCTGTGCTGATCACCCTTGGCTCGCCACGCGGAGGAGTTCGGGCTTGCCAGCGATTTGGCGAGCGCCTGCGCAGAGCTCATCACTGACCGAGCGTCGAGCAGCGTACCAAACGAGATGCTGCGCCCCCCTGCGCCGCCTTCTCCGCCGGAGCCCGTGCCCTGGCCCGCCTGTCCTGCCCCGCCGCTCGCTATGCCGGCTTGCCCGCCCGCTCCGGCGCGATGCTCGGCTCCGCCTGCTCCGCTGCCCTGACCACTGCCGCCGGTTCCGAAGCTGCCGCCGCTCTGCCCGCCGGCCCCCGCTTCGAAACGGCCGCTCACGCCCGCTTGCTCGGCAGCCCTTCCCGAAACTCCGCCGACGTTTGCGGCACCGGGCGCGCCGCCGGGCGAGGCGCCGCCGCGATTGCCCACGCCTGCTGCCGTCGTGCCGGCGGACGTGACTGAGCCTGCACTCCCCGCTGCGTTCGTCCGTCCTCCGGCTGCCGGTTGCCCCACACCGTCGACAGGTGATCCGGGCGCGCCGGCAACTGCGCCGCCACTGCTCGCGCCGCTCGCGCCAGCGTTCGGACCGCTGCAACCACCGCCTCCGACGCCGAGCACCCCCGCACACAAGATCCAACGTAGCGGGTGCTCAGTCATGACGGGGCGTTGCTCCTCGATGCTCACGCGTCCCAGCTCGAACCGGACCGGCTCAGGCGGTCTCGCACTGCGGCAGTTGCGGGCGTTCGTGAAATCGGTCCAAACAAAGCGGATGGGGGCGAGCGCCGGGGGACTACGTCTCGTGATCGCGCGGTCCATGTCCTCCCACTCAGGGGCGTGTCGCATCGGAACCCTCGTCAACTCGGACACCCTGTTCGACGCGCGCTCGCCTGGACGCTGCTCACGGCGGTCGCCTGTGGCAGCAGCAGGGAGGGCAATCCCGCCACGGGCGGTTCCTCGGCAGCGGGTCAAAGCGGCGGTGCCGGCGGCGAGGGCCCCGGTGGAGCGGGCACGCCGGCGAGCGGCGGCAGCGGCACGAGCGCCGGCAGCGTCAATGGCCCGGGTGGAGCGCCAACGGGTTCCGGCGGCAACGGGGCGTCCGGTGTTGCGGCAGGTGCCGGAGGACGGACGGGTTCTGGAGGGCTGACCTCCGCAGCGGGGAAGCCGAGCTCCGGAGGGACGATCGGGAATGCGGGTAAGGGTCAGGCGGGCGCTATCCAAGGGGTGGCTGGAATAGCGAGCTACGCCGGAGCGGGCGGCAGCTCGCCGCCGGCCAATGCGCTCGTTACGTCGGCCAACGGGATTTGGACCAGCGCGAGTTGGACCGAGACGACCGGGGACACCGCCGACGTCACCGTCAACGACACGGTCGAGGCTCAAACCTGGGAAGGCTTCGGCGGAGCCTTCCACGAGATGGGCTTCAATCTACTTACCACGAGCGCACTGGTCGACGAGGCAATGAGCCTCCTCTTCGGCGCCGAGGGGGCAAGATTTTCTCTTGCGCGCATTCCCATCGGCGCGAGCGACTACTCGTTGGAGCGCTACACGCTCGATGACACGGGCAGCGATGTCACCGCCGACAGCAGCGAGTCGAATCGGCCGCCGCCCGATCTCGCGCTCACGAACTTCTCCATCGAACGTGACGAGCAAACACTCATTCCATACATCAAAGCTGCGCTCGCCAAGAACCCCAACGTCCGTTTTTGGGCCGCGGCTTGGACGCCGCCCGTGTGGATGAAGAGCGGATACAAGAGCGGCGGCACCATCTCGGACACGCCGGCGCACAAGCCGTCGTACTTCGACGGCGGCACGATCAAGCGCGACGTCTCGACGCTGAGGGCTTACGCAGAGTACATGGTCAAGTTCGTTCAGGCTTATCAGGCGGAGGGCATCACCATCGCTGCCATCGCGCCGCAGGACGAGCCGACGTTCGAACAAAACTACCCCTCGTGTCTCTGGGACCAGGCCACGTACACGGCATACGTCGGCCAGTATCTCGGGCCAGCGCTCGCAAGCGCGAATCTCGGCACCAAGATCATGGTCGGATTTCTGGCGAATCAGCAGCCGGACTTGGATCTGCTGACGGCGGTGATGGCTGATCCGGCGGCGCGGAATTTCGTCGCCTCGATCGGCGTCGAGTGGGACGTCCTCAACAGGGTGGAAGCGAGTCCGTTGGCGTATGGTGTGCCCGTCTGGGTGACCGAGCACAAGTGCGGCAATTACCCGTTCGTCGCCGCGCCCATCAAGGGAACGGCGACGACGCCGCCGATTCCGGCGTACGCCGAGCCACCTCCGAACGATCAAGCGTATGGGGTCGAGACTTGGTGGTACATTCGCGACTCGATCACCAAGGCCAAGGTCACCGCCTACACCTTCCCGCACATGGTGCTCGACAGCCTCGGCCTCGGCAACGACACGTCGCGCGAGTGGGAGCAAAACTCGCTGCTCGTCGTCGACGGCGGGAAGCTCATCGCGACGCAGGCTTACTACGTCGCCCGTCACTTCTCGCAATTCGTGGACCCCGGTGCGAAGGTCTTGGCAACGAGCGGCGGAGACGCGGTGGCGTTCAAGAACCCCGACGGCTCGCTCGTGGCCGTGGTGTTCAGCAGCGCCGCGAAGAGCGATTATACCGTCGCGATCGGCGGCAAAAGACTAACGTTCGCGATCCCGGCCGAGGGCTGGGCGACCGTCAAATACAAGCCGCAAGCAAGCTGAAACCCGGCCGCGCGCGCGGCGCAAATCGCGGTCAGTTGTGAATGCCCTGGTCGTTCGAGCACGGCTCGAACACGCTCCCGTCGAGCGCCAACGCGAACAGGGCACCCGCGATCTTGGCTTTCACGTCAGCGGCGCAGAAGGAGGCCGTCGTCGCTCCGTCTTCGGTGTACTCCGCGTTCCACGCGGGTTTGCCGGCGGCGACATACGGCAGGAGCGCGTCGCACTCCGAGTACTCGTTGCACTCTTCGTCCAAGATGCCGTCGAAGAACGGCTCGAGCTCTTCAATTTGGTCGAGGTCGTTCTTTTGAAAAACCGCGAGGCCGAGCCCGTGCGCGGCGCTCGCCAGCCATTCGTCGTACGCGAGCTGATCCGCAGCGCTCGTCGAAAATCCGGGATGATTCTGGTAGGAATCGAGGTTATCGGGCTCCACGGCGTCGAAGCCCTTTTGCCGACAGACTTCGAAGCGCGCGAGCATGATGGCTTGGAGCTCGGCGTAATTCGGCCCGCTCGGGCGGACATCGAGCCAGAGCTCACCGGGCCACCCCTCGACCGCGTTACCCTTGAGCGATGTCGGGAAATCAGCCGAGTCGGGTCGCCCAGGTTCGTACGTGCCCGCGTCCATGTAGCAAACGACTTTGATCCCACGCGCGTGCAGCGCCGTCACCTCGCTCGCCGCGTTGCCCCAACCATCGATGTCGTAGGCGCCCACGTCTTTCGTGTTGTCGGGCGGGGTATTTTGCAGATCCCAGTAGAAGGTCGTGTTCGGCGCGGGCTTCCACCAACTCGTGGTGCCAGCGCCGCCGGAACCGCCGAGCGTCGTGCCCGCGCTCCCGCCGCTGCCCTCGCCTGACGCGCCACTCGTGTCCTCCCCCGCTGCGCCGCTGCTGGCTCCTGCCGATCCTCCGGTCGTCGCACCGGCGACGCCTCCGGTACCTTGACCTCCCGCGCCGGCCACGGGGGGCCTGCCGCCGAGACCACTCACGCCGGTCGCACCGGCGCCGCCGACGGCCGTCACTCCGCCCGCATTCCGGCCAGCGTTTTCCCCACTCGTGCCCTGAGAGCTCGCTGCGCTCCCGCCCGTTCCGACATGCATCGGGTCGTTACGCGATGCGCAACCAACGCCAGCGGTCGCCAGCAGGACCAAGGCGTTGAGTCGCATCGAGCGAAGCTAGTGTGCCACGACGGCGCGCTCACCGCGACGGTGCGGCGGCAGGGCTCCACTTTCTCCGTCGGCCGGGGCGCATGGAACAATTTCTGACGGACGGGAGACATCCGGCGCACTGCCCGGACAGGCCCGGCGGAAATAGTCCGTCGGCTCCTCAGATCAGCGAGCACATGAAGCTGTACTCCCGTAGGACTCTTGGCCGCGCACTGCTACGAAACGCCCTCGTCGGGGCGGTGCCGTTCGCAGCCGCCGTCACAGCCGCGAGCTGCAGCAACAGCCCCGACAACACCGCGAGCGGTGGCAGCGCCGGCACTCTTACGGGGACAGGCGGCAGCGGCGTGGGTGGCGCAGGCGGCGGGGTAGTCACCGGCGGGAAGGGGGGCACCAGCAGCTCCGGCGGCAGCGGGGGCTCCGGCAGCGCAGAGTGTCCGAACGTGTCGGCCTGTGGCGGCAGCTTGGTCGGAACCTGGAACGTCACGTCTTCGTGCCTGCGGATCGCGGGCAACATGGATGTGACGCTCGCCAGCCTCGGCTGTTCTACGGTACCTGCAACCGGTTCCTTAAACACCACCGGGAGCTACACGGTCAACGCTGACGGCTCCTACGTCGACAATACGACTACGACCGGCTCGGTGACTTTTCCTCTGTCGCAGGCCTGTCTCACGGTCTCCTCCGTTCCCGTCTCATGCGAGAAGGCGGGCACGATTTTCCCAGCCCTCGGCTGGGCCACGTCTGCCTGCGCCGATACCAACGGCAAGTGCACCTGCACGCTCACCGCCAATCAGCCCGGCGGGCTCGGGTTCGTCTCGTCCGTTGCGTCGACGCACGGGGCCGACACGAGCTCGGGCAACACGTTCACGAACGATGACGGCTTGACCTACGCGTACTGCGCTGCGGGTAACACCCTGACCGTCACCCCCCACATGGCAGCGCTCGGAGGAACCATCGCGCTCCAGAACGCCGCTGCGTCGGGCGGAGCCGGTGGCGGAGCCGGCACCGGTGGAGCGTCCCCGACGGGCGGTGCTCCCGCGACCGGAGGAGCCGGTGGCATGCCGTCCACGGGCGGGACATCTGGCAGTGGCGGCAGCGGCGGCAGCGGGGGCCGCTCCATGGGCGGCGCCGCCGGCCGTGGCGGAGCGGGGACGGGTGGCAGTGGTGGCGGCGCCTCCGGCGCTGGCGGCTGGAGTGGCAGCGCGGGCTCGAGTCCAACGGGCATGGGACCATGCGACATCTATGCGGCGGCCAACACTCCGTGCGTTGCAGCCCACAGCACGATTCGCGCGCTCTTTGGCGCGTACACCGGCAATCTCTACCAGGTAAAGCGCTCGGACGGCACGACCAAGGACATCCCCGTCGCGAGCCCCGGCGGCTTTGCGGACTCGGCCCAGCAAGACACCTTCTGCTCGGGCACACAATGCACCATCACCAAGCTCTATGACCAATCCGGCCACGACAACGTCCTCGAGGCAGAGACCCCGGACAGCACTGTCGGCGGTCACTCAGGCCAAACGGCGGCGAGCGCAACCGCCGAGTCGCTGATGGTCGACGGTCACAAGGTCTACTCGCTCTACACGAAGACCAGTCAGGCATACTGGAGAGACGGCTCGAAGTCGGGCATGCCCCTCGCTGCCGCGCCTCAGGGCATCTACATCGTCACGAGCGGAAAGCACTTCAACTCGGGGTGTTGCTACGACTACGGCAACGGCGAGACCAGCCGAACCTACGTGGCCGGCCCCTCGATGGATTCGCTCTACTTCGGTAGCTCGACGACGTGGGGCACGGGGAACGGTACGGGCCCGTGGGTGATGGCCGACATGGAAGACGGCATGGTCGCCCAAGGCGGCAGCGGCAAAAACAACAACCTCATGAGCCAGACGTCGACGTACGTGACGGCCATGGAGAAGAACAACGGGACGACCGAGTTTGCCCTCAAGGCCGCCGACGCGACGGCCCCGACGTTGAACACGTACTACAAGGGAGCGCTCCCCCCCGGGAAGAACCCCATGAAGAAGCAAGGCTCCATCGTGCTCGGCAGCGGCGGCGACTGCTGCTACAGCAACAACAATGCGAGCCAGGGGACCTTCTACGAAGGGGCCATCGTATCCGGGTACCCCTCGGACACGACGGACAACGCCATCCACGCGAACATCGTGAGCACGAACTACGGGAAGTAGCTCAAAACCACCGCTGCCGAAGGACATAGCGGCCGCATGCGTCAGGCTCGAGGAGCACGTCTTCTCGATCAAGCAGCGCCTGCTCGCCATGTCCAAGAGGGCTCACGCGGGCCACATCGGCGGCGCGCTGTCTTGCGCTGAGCTCCTGGTACTGCTCAAGTTTGCCTGGATGAGCGACGACGACGCGCTCCTGCTGTCCAAGGGGCACGCCGTGGCCGTGCTCTATTCGCTGCTGGCGGAGGTCGACGTCCTCACGCCGAGCCAGATCGATTCCTACCGTGCCGACGGGACGGAGTTGCCGGCGCATCCCCCGTTCAACACGTTCGAGGAGATCTCGTTCGCTACCGGAAGCCTCGGCCACGGACTCTCGCTCAGTGCCGGTATGGCGCTGGGCGCGCGGCTCAAGGGCCTGTCGCGGCGCTTCTTCTGCGTCACTTCCGACGGCGAGCTCGACGCGGGGAGCGTCTGGGAAGCGGCGCTCTTCATCGCCCACCACAAGCTCGACAATCTCGTCTGGCTCATCGATCGTAATGGCATTCAGGGCATCGGTCGCACCGAGGAGATCATGGCGCTCGAGCCGCTCGACGCCAAGCTTCGCGCCTTCGGCTTTCACGTCGTGGTCACGGGCGGCCATGACTTCCCTTCCCTGCTCGCCGCACGCGACGAGTCCACGCGCCAGCTCGACACTCATGGGCGGCCGGTCGCCATCATCGCGAACACGGTGAAAGGCAATGGCATCAGCCAGCTCGAGAACACGGTGGACTCCCATTACCTGCCCCTCGGGGACGAGCAATACGAGCGGGGTTTGGACGAGCTGACGCGCGCACATCGGGCCCGGCTCGACGAGTATCGGAATGCGCGCTGAATTCGCGGAGGCCATGCTGCAGCTCCTCGGGCGGCGGAAGGACCTCGTGTTCGTCACCGGTGACCTCGGCTACCTGGCGTTCGAGGGCCTCGCGCAGGCGTACGGAGAACGCTTCGTCAATGCGGGCGTCGCGGAGCAGAACGCGGTGTCCGTGGCTGCCGGACTGGCGCGCGCCGGGCTCCTGCCCTGGGTGTACAGCATCGCGGCTTTTGCGGTGTTGCGGCCCTTCGAGCAAATTCGCGACGACGTTTGCTTGCACGAGCTTCCAGTCAAGCTCGTCGGCAACGGCGGCGGCTACGGCTACGGCATCATGGGACCGACGCATCACGCGCTCGAGGACGTGGGCGCCCTCCGCGCGCTGCCGAACATGAAGCTCTACCTTCCGCTCGTCGCCGACGACGTGCCTCTCGTCGTGAACGCGATGGCAGCGGACCCGTCACCTAACTACCTGCGCTTGAACGTGGCCGCCGAAATCCCCGGAGGCGTCCCGCCGTTCGCTGCCTGGCGCAAGCTCAAATCCGGACGCAGCGCGGTGGTGATCGGCATGGGCCCGGTCCTCCAGGGACTGTATCAGCTGAGCACGCCAGAGCTCTTCGACGAGCTCGAGATCTGGAGTGTCGGCACGCTGCCACTCGAAGCGATTCCGTCCGAGCTAGCGACGAGTATCCGAGAAAAGCGCCGCGTCATCACCATGGAGGAGCACTATCGTTCCTGCGGGCTCGGCGAAGCCCTGAGCCACGCCTTCCTCACGTCGCGCGTCATTCCGCAAAGCCTGAGCTGTCTCTACGCCGCGGGCTATCCCTCGGCACGTTACGGGAGCCAGCGCTGGCACCAGGAAGAAAGCGGGCTTGCCGGTTGGCCGCTGGTCTCCCGCCTGGAGACACTGCTCCGTGCCTGAACCGACGCTGTCTGCAGTCATCATCTGTTACAGGGACGCGCAGGCGCTCGTCCCGATGCACGCGCGGCTCACGGAGGTGTTCCGGGCTTTGGGCGCCGGCTACGAGATCATCTTCGTCAACGACGCGAGTCCCGACGACGCCGATGCCGTGCTGAAGGAATTGACGGCCAAGGACGACCACGTGCTCGCGATCGAGCATTCGCGCAACTTCGGCTCGCAGAACGCGTTCGTGAGCGGGATGCAGCTCGCGACCGGTGACGCCGTCATCCTCCTCGACGGCGACCTGCAGGATCCGCCCGAACTGATTGGCGAGTTCTACGCGAAGTGGCGCCAAGGCAACGACGTCGTGTACGGACGCCGGACCAAGCGCGAAGGGTCGGCACTCTTGGCGCTCTGCTGCAAGGTCTTCTATCGGATTTTCCGCGGCGTGTCCGACGTACGGATGCCGGTCGACGCGGGCGACTTCGCTTTGATGGATCGTAAAGTCGTGAACGCGCTGCTCGCCTTACCGGAGACGGACCAATTCCTGCGCGGGCTGCGGGCGTGGATTGGCTTTACCCAAGTGGGCGTCGATTACGTCCGGCCCGAGCGCGCGTTTGGGCGTTCGACGCACGGGCAGCTCAAGAACGTCTGGTGGGCGAAGAAGGGCATCTTCTCGTTCAGTTTCCTGCCGATCGAAGTGCTCGGGTACGCGGGAGCGCTCATGACGGCGCTCTCGTTGCTCGCCCTCGGCTATCTGGCCGTCGACGTGGTGCGCCGCCCCGACGCACCCCACGGCACGGCCCTCGTCCTCGCGCTGGTCGCGTTCTTCGGCAGTCTCCAGTTGCTCGCCTTGGCCGTGCTCGGTGAGTACGTGATCAAGATCGTCGAAGAGACGAAGCGGCGCCCCAAGTTCATCCGCAAGGCGATTCGGCACGCCGGCAAGCACTTCGCGAGCGAGCGTGAACTCTCGCGCTTTCTGCGCGAGCGCTCGCGGGACCCGGCGGCCCGGCGGCGACTGGGCACGGACGCGCTGCACGACGATGCGGGCTGAAGGCGTTCTCATCACCGGCACGACCTCGGGCATCGGACGAGCGCTGCTCGAGCACTACGCCGCAAGCGGCGCGAAGGTCATTGCCGTGAACCGCCGGCGCGATGCCGAGCTCGAAGCGCGGTACCCTGCCGTGCGCTTCGAGTGCGTCGACGTACGCTCGGCCGAGGACGTCGCGCGCTTGGTCGGCGGCCTGCTGGAGCCGCCGGACGTCTTCATCTTGAACGCCGGGATCAACCTCGTCGACAACGACGAAGCATTCGACCTCGACGCCTACAAGACGGTCCTCGACACGAATCTCTACGGCGTCCTCAACTTCATTCAGCCACTCACCCGGCTTCCCGCCGGCCCCGTTCCACGTCACCTCGTCGCCATCAGCTCCCTCAGCAGCTACGTCGGCAATCCATACGGCCTCGGTTATCACACGAGCAAGCAGGCCCTGACGGCTTGTTTCGGAGTCTGGTCCAGAATGTACGCGGGCACGGATCTGGTTTTTCAAAGCGTCATGCTCGGTCCGGTGCGCACGACGATGTACACGATGGCCGACAAGTTTCCCGCCTGGATGGTCTGGCTCAAGGACGCTTTTTCTGCGTCGCTCGACGGCACCGTGCAGGCGATTGCTGCCTTCGCGACGACTCGTAAGCAGCGGCTCTTCTATCCTTGGCAAGCCGTTCCCCTGTATCTCGGAATGTGGCTGTGCCAACGGCTCGTGCCGGGGTTCTTCCAGGGACGCAAGACGCGAGACGGCAGACGACGACGGAGGGCCCCATGACGTTCTCGCCGCGCGCGCTCCGCGCCGTGACGCTCACGTACAGCAAGCAGGACCTGGCGGTCGTCTCGCTACTTGCGGCCGTGGTTGCCGTCTGGGCAGCGGTGGCGGCAGGTGCGTTCTCCTTCCGCGTGCTCTTGGCGTCCGAGGCGGCGTTCTTGGCGTTCTATCTCGTCGGCTCGCTTTTCGCAGCGTGGAAGCCGTTGGCGACGGGCATTCTGTTCGATCTGCCGCTGCGCCTGCTGGCCGGGTACGCCGTCGTGAACACGGCGCTGCTCGTTCTCGCTTGGGTTTCACCGCTCGGCGTCGTTCTGAACTTCTGTGCGGTCGGCGCGCTCGCGGCCTCGCTGTACTTCGCGACGGGAGCGCGTCGAGAGAGCCCAGGGGAACCCGCGGGGCGCTGGGTCGTGGGCATCTGCGTCGTCGCCACCACGCTGTGGTGCCAAGATTCGATCCATCCCATGTCCGATCGTGGCACGTGGGTGCTCGTCAAGCCGTGGGTCGACGGCTTCTATCACGCCGTGCACATTCGCCTGTTCGCTCTGAGCCACGGCGGCGCGTCGATCGAAGACTTTCGTCTGGCCGGTGTTCCGGCGCGCCCCTACCACTACGGCATGTACCTGTTGCCTGCTCTCGTGAAGCAAGCTGCGGGGGTCCCCTCCTACGCGGCGTTCGCCGGCATCCTGGCGCCCGTCGGCGTGCTCTTCACGGGCCTTGCGGCGTACGCCTTCTTCGGATCGCTCTGGGGCGCTTGGCCCGGAGTGGCGGCTTGCATGGCGCTCTTACTGCTGCCGGACGGCGCGCAACAGGGCATGGCCAATCCGTTCATGTCCTACCACTTCCTCACGCAGATCTCGCCCAGCGCCACCTACGGCTTGGCTCTCTTGGCCGTTGCATGGCTGTTCGTCGTGCGGGGTTGCCGGCAAGGTAGTTTGGTGCAACTCGCGACCGGCTGGGCCGTCGCCTGTCTGCTCGTCGGCTACAAGCTGCACTACGTCGTCGCGAGCGCGCTGCTCTTGCTCCTCGTTCCGGCGCTGTTCTTCGAGCGGCAGCTCGGCGCGCGAAAGCGCGCTGCGTGGGCGGCGTCGGCCGTCGCGTTCTACGCGGTCTCGCTGATCTTCGGGCAGAAGGTACCTGGCGTACCCCTCATTCGCTTCGACGGCTCGAGCGCCGGGGAGATCCTCCGCCTGGTTCGGTCCTTTGCCAAGCCGGGAGGCCTGCGCGACTTCCTCGAGGCGCACACCGGGCCCGCGTCGCCCTGGACTTCGAATCTGCTGATCGGCATTCCCTACGTTTCGCTCGCCGCGCTCGGGCTGTTCCTGCCGCTGCTCTTGGTTTTCGTGGTGCTGCTGCGCAAGCGCACGCCGCGGCTGGAGCTCTTGTTTCCCCTGCTGCTGCTCGTCAATTTCCTGGCCATGTTCTTCGGGCTGGCCCTCGACTTCGACAGCAGCACACCGGACGAACTCTCTCACCGGCCGATCATGATCGTGTACTTCTTCGTGGTGACTTGGCTCGGCGGTGCCATGGGCCGGCTCCTCGCGGCGTCGCGATTTCCGGCCGGTCGCGCTCATGCCGCGCTGCTCGGCTTGGCCGCTGTGCTCATGGTCGTACCTGCCGTCTTCGGGCCCGGCGTCCAGCTGATGTGGGCCATGCCCCGCATCTCGCCCGTTCGACTGCCGGTCTCGCTGATCGCCGTGGCGGACTACATCCGCAGCCACGGCGGGAGCGACGACGTGTTCCAGGATTCTCAGTTCGACCAGACGTACACGCTCGCGGCTCTGTCGGAGCGCAGGACCTTCGTCACGCACACGATGACGCGCAATCCCTTCCGGGGCGAGATGGTGGACACGCGAACGGCCGCCATCGACCACTTCATGGGACTCCGGCAGCCGAAGCTCATCGTCGCTACGGCGCGCGCGTTCGGCTTCCGTTGGTTCGTCCTCGAGCGAGGCGACCGCGT
Source organism: Polyangiaceae bacterium (assembly GCA_025936115.1). Lineage (GTDB taxonomy): Bacteria > Myxococcota_A > Polyangia > Polyangiales > Polyangiaceae > PMG-095. The sequence goes on along the minus strand of JAICTZ010000023.1, from coordinate 36,581 downwards.
CGACTGGCCCCCGCAAATCGCCGACCATCCGGTATTCGAGAGCGGACCCTTCAGGCTCTACGAGTTCTGAGTGCGGGACGAGCCGAACGGGCCGCGCTCAATGAGCGAGCCGTGAGATGCGCACGAGCACGTTGGCGTCGTTCTGGAATTCGAGCACGGGTTCGAGCTTGCGCGTCGGCCATAGGTCATAGCCGGGCAGCGGCTCGTTCGTCGACAGCTGGATCTGTTGGATCACGTAAATATCGTAGAAGAGGTGTCGCGCAAACGCGGTGAGCAGATACCGATCGCCGCGGGCGCTCTCGAAGCTCATGGCGCCGTAGTCCATGATCGTGAAATGGTTCGGGCGGTCGCTGACGATGAGGATGCGCTTTTCGCGAAGACCCTCGAAAAACCTCCACTCCGTGGCACTCTCTCTGGTCTGGGTGAGCCGGTTCAGCATGCGGTGCTGAGCGGCCACGGGCAGCTCGGTGAGAAGGAGCGCGCCCGCCAGCAGCACGGGCACGAGCGGCTGCCAGCGCCGGAGCGCCGACGTCAGGACCCAGGCCCCGGCAAACGAGAAAAACGTATCGATCGGCATGACGAGGCGCGCGGCCGAGGGGTATTGGGCGCGCCCCCAGACGTAGGTAAAGGCGATCAGGATCTGGAGGAGCATCCAGGCGGTCGCGAAGACGGCGAAGCGTACCTCGGTCACGTGCCACTCTTTCGCGCGCACGCGCGCGACGAGCCAGCTCAGCCACTTGAGTGCCCCGAGCACGCCGAGGGCGATGACGATCGCGGAGTGAGCGGGATGCGAATCGAGGGGCGACAGGATCGGTTCGAAGTACTCGCGAGCATTGCGCAGGAAATTCTCGACACTGAACGTGACGGTGCCGGGCTCCTGCTCGGGAACGTTGCCGAGCAAGAGCGCCTGCCAAATCCGCGGAAGCAGATAAACAGGCGTGAGGGCATAGATGAAGGCGTACGGGCGCAGCGTGGCAACGGAGAGCAGCCTGAAGGCCAGGAGCAGCACCACCACCGGCACGATGAACAGCGCCGTCTCGTAGCGGATCTCGGCAAATAGGCACAGATTCAGCCAAAGCAGGGCGAGCCGTGGCGCAGAGACCTCGTGCAGGTAGTCGAGGAGACTCTTGAGCACGAGCAGGCCGAAGCAGGTCGCCAGGAAATCGAAGCCACCCGACCGGACCGACATCAGCGTGATCGGATGCGCCGCCACGCAGAGCGACGCCACGACGCCAAAGGTCTCGCCAGCAAGGGACTTGGCCAGCCGGTACGTCAGGAGCAAGAACGCCGGCAGCAGCAACAAGTTGAAGGCGAACGCGTTCCTGTACGTATAGCCGCAGACGCTGTGGACGAGGCTCACCAGGAACGGGAACAGCGTCGGTCGGCGGTCGATGGCTACGTCGATATCCCAATAACTGTCGTAGTAGTTCTTGCCGGACACCGTGAACGTGGCTGTCTTGGCGGCGAAGAAGTTCTTCGAGGTGCCCACCAGGTTCGCTTCGTCGGAAAGAATGCGCAGCGCGGGCTCGACGGCGAAGGCCACGACGAGGGCGACCGCGAACGCGACGAGCAAGCCGGGCCAGTTGTCTTTCACCCAAGCGCGGGCCGTCTCCTTGCGCCAAGGGCGAGCCGCATGAACGTAGGTGCCGATCCAGCACAGCACGCTCGCGAACAGCAGGTAGTACGTCGCGTTGACGAACAGCGTCTGCGCCAATCCGGCGTCGCGGACGCTCACGACGAGCAAGCACAGGAGCGCTGTCGGCAGCAGGACCAGCGCGATCTTCCCTGGTGTAAAGCGGGGCAGAGTCACGCTCGCGCCGCACGCTAGCACGAGCCGAGCCGGTGTGTTCGACCCGAGCGCGAGCCTCTGGTATGAGCTTCGGCGTGATCCTGGGCCAGAGGGTGCTCGTCGTCCTACCGGCCTACAACGCGGAAAAGACGCTCGCCGCGACCTACGCCGAGATCCCGCATGACATCGTGGATGACGTCGTGCTGGTGGACGACGGCAGCGCGGACGGCACGCTCGCGGTCGCAACGCGGCTCGGCATCCACCACGTCATCGAGCACGACGTGAACGTCGGCTACGGCGGCAACCAGAAGACTTGCTACAAGGCCGCGCTGAACCTCGGGGCCGACATCGTCGTCATGCTGCACCCCGACTACCAGTACACGCCCAAGCTCGTTCGCGCGATGTGCAGTGTGCTCGCCGAAGGCGTGTACGACATCGTCCTCGGCTCACGCATCCTCGGCAACGGCGCACTCCGGGGCGGCATGCCGCTCTACAAATACATCGCGAATCGCGCGCTCACGCTATTCGAGAATCTGGTCATCAATCAGAAGCTCTCCGAGTATCACACCGGATTTCGCGCCTACACGCGGCGAGTGCTCGAAACCATCCCCTTCGAGCAAAACTCCGACGATTTCGTATTCGACAATCAGCTCTTGGTTCAAGCCCACTACTTCGGCTTCGGCATCGCCGAGCTCACTTGTCCCACGAAGTACTTCGCGGAAGCGTCGTCCATCAACTTCCCGCGCAGCCTGCGCTACGGCGTCCTCTGCTGCCTTACCGCGCTCGAATACCGCGCGCACAAGTGGGGCCTCGGCTCCTCCGCACTGTTCGAGGCCAAGCGCTGAGCGAGTCGAAGCGCTCAGCCCCAGTCGATGAGGCCCGGGTTCAAGAGCTGCGCTGGATCGTGGCGCTCTTTGGCGGCTTTGAACGCTGGCCACGCTTCGCCGAACTGGCGTAACCATGCAGCGTGCACCATAGGCCCGAGAAAGCCGGAGAGATAGCGAAAGCCGCCGCGTGCGCGCGCGCGCTCGGCATACGCGAGCATGATCTCCTCCGCCTCCAGGCGCTCGACGACATCGAAGACGGGCAGCGCGGAAATGCAAAGGAGTAGTTCGCCGGCGGGCGCGCGTAGCAGCGGCGCGGCCGCGTCCCCACGCCGCACGAAACCAAGGTTCGTGGTGCCGCGTCGCGCAACCTCGTGCGGTTCGGTGAGAAACGCCGCGAGGGCGCTCGATGCGTCGCTCTCGCCGAAGAGGTGATCGACCCAAGGATTTAGCCTCGCTTGCCCGCCGTCGCTCCCGAACACACGAAAAAAAGGATGCCCCGCCGCCCGTGCGGGGGTCCACGTGGGGAAGACACGCGCTGGCAGCTCGAAGTCCTCTCCGAGATCACCGAGCTTTGGCGCGTCCGCAGCCGAGTCGCACTCTTGTCCGAGCAGTAGATACAGAATCGGGCGTGCACGGCCTGGCTGCGAGCGGATCGCGCCGGCGAGCCAGCCCGCACTCGAGTCTTCCCCGGCGAGCTCTCGCGCAGCGAGGAGAAAGCGTTCCGGTTCCGTGAATGCGAAGCAACGTGTCAGCAGCTGTCTCTTGCACCGCCGCAGCGGATAGCCGACGCGGACGACGACCCCGCATTGGCCGAGCCCGGCCCGAACCGCGTCGAACAAGCTACGCTCCGTCACTCGATCGCAGCGGATGACGCGCCCATCCGGAACGAGAACATCGAAGTACGCGACCTGGTCGACTTGCGCACCGTGGCGGAACGATTCCGCGCCGAGTCCGCCGACACTCAATGTACCGGCGATCGTCATGTCGAGCGCATGGGTCGGAGCGAGCGGCATGCAGTGTCGGGCGGCTGCGGCCGTCACGATGCTGTGCCACGTTGCACCTGCTTCCGCTTCTACGAGCGCCGCGGAAGTGGACACGGAGACTCGATTGAAGCCCGTCAAGTCGAGAAGAAGCCCCACGCCAAGGCATTGGCCGGATTGACTATGCCCGGCACCGCGCACCGTAACGTCGAGCTCGTGCTCGGCCGCGCAACGGAGCGCCAGCGCAAGGTCGGACACCTGAGCCGGCCGGAGTACGAGCGCGGGCCGCCGCTCCACCATGCCACCGAAGTCGCGCGCGAGCGCCGCCGGCACGGCACCGCCGGCGAACACTTCGCCCTTGCAGTAGCGGCGCAGTTGGTCGGCACAACGCGCCGCTGCTTCCACGCTGGAGGCCGGGGGCTGGGTCAGATGGGCGCCCCGACTTCGCGAATCAAGGCCGCCATGTCGTCGCCGAACTTCGGCCTCCAACGCGGAGCTCGGCGCAGGTAGCTCTGCGGGTCGTGCCATAGCAGGCCGATGATGACCTCGGCCACGATGGTGGCGCCGACGGGGCCGAGCCGCACACCGCTCGCATGGACGGTGGCCTCGCGTAAGACGTAATACCAAAGGGGCGCGCTGCCGGAAAAGATCGCCCGCAAGCCCGGATCCGGGAAGAGTTCTTCGTCGTCGAGCGGGCTCATCCCGAGCAAGCTCGCGACGTCCTGTCCCGACGGCAAGCCGAGCTGGACTCCTCGATTTAGAGTTCGCTGAGCGAGAGCAGACGCGCCCTCGGTGACGATGGGGTTCGGTAGACTCGCGAGGGGCAACGCCAGGGTTTCATCGATGAGATAGCTCCCTTGCGGCAGGTACGAGACCTTACGCAGGTCGAAGAAGTAGCCCCACTGAATGCCCCAGTTCTCCGGCAGCGGGCCAAAAGCGCGGAGATCGTCGGTCCAGCTCCCCCCAGGCGCAAAGAGCGGGATTCTGAACGAGGCATTCGGCCGAACCAAATCGTTGAGGAGATAGGCGGGGCGAACCATAGAGTGACCGAAACGAAATGCGGCGGCGGTGAATTCGACCGGCATGAACGCGTGCTTGCGCGGTATGAAATGGCGAAGCTTCGGCTCGAAGCGCCGCACCGACGACGGTCCGCCGGGTACCTTCACGTAGTCATCGTCGTGGATCGCGTCCTCGTCGGGGACCAGAATCGAGTCGATGATCGCTCGTGGCACCAAGCGCGGCAGGAAATCGTTCACGACCAGCCACTGATAAGCCCAGCGCACTTGCAGTTGCGCAGCGTCGAAGTCGCCGCGCAACCGATCCAGCGTGACGTTGTGGAAACGCGTGAAAAGCGCGTGGAACTGCGAGATGATCTTGTTCTCGTCGTTTCGCGGGTCGCCGATGATCGCGCGACCGTTCGTCGCCCTCGGTAGGTCCGGTCCCGCGAATTGATTCCTCGTCGAGCGCGACTCGCCCACGAGGAGCTTGCCGTCCGTCTGATACATGTACGGCTGATCAACGGGACCGCGGCCGTAGAGAGAGTCCAAATCGAAGCGCGGCGTTCGAAAGTCCAGCACGCCTTCCGGATCGTTCTGCCGATCACCGAGCGGGCTCGGGTCGAAGGTGAGGTCGTGCGTGATGAACTGGCCGAGATAGGTGTACCCGGCGGGGATTTTCAGGTTCTCGTCCTGGTCGGCGAATCTGCTGCCCTGCGCGTCCTGTAGCGGGACGTTGTTGGCCGGCGAAACCATCGATCGGGCGAGCGCTCCGAGCTTGACCTCGGAAAATAACGCTGGGGGCAGCTCGCGGAACATTCGGCCGAAGCGACCCTCGTAGGAGCGGGACGCGGCCACATGGCCGAAGCCCCGCGGTGACTGCGTGTGTTGCCAAGGATACGAATTTTCGTTCGCCATCAAACTCCTCCTGTCAGCACGCCCGTCAGCGTCACGGATTAACAGCACGGCAGCGTGCGCTCCTGAAATGGTAATTCCTAACGTCGACGACCCGTGCCGCGGACACGACGGGACCGCGTCATACCAAGGTCAGTGGCGGCCGGCTCTGGCACGCTGAAATACGATCGAAATGGCTAGCCGAGGCGTCGATTCGCTATCGAGCAGGTCCCACTCCGCTCATCGTCCTTCTGCCGCGGAGTTCGAACCACTATCCTTTGACTGCAATGGCGATCGTCACGAGCGGAAACCGCGAGTTGAAACTGGCCTGCCGCAGCTTGGTCGGCCGCTCCACCCTCGCGGACTTCCGCCTGCAGAGCCGGCGCGCATCGAGCGAGCACGCGTCGATCGGCTGGTACGCCGATCGTTGGGTGCTGCGCGATCTTGGCAGTAGCAACGGCACGACGGTAGACAGCCGCCCCGTGGCCGCGCGCGACCGAGTGACGCTCGTCTGCGGCAGCGAGATCACGTTCGGGGGCGACGAGGTCTGGACCGTCGCCGATACGTCGCGTCCGGAGCCCTGCGCGCTGCTCTTGGGCCCGCAGACATACACGTGGGGAACGCAGACGCTGCTCGTCCTGCCGTCCGCAGACGAGCCCGAGGCGAGCGTGCTGCCGGACGGGGATCAGTGGCTGCTCGACGACGGCAACGGCTTGACCCGACCGGAATGCGGCGACATCGTGCGCCTGAGCAGCGGATATTGGCGCCTGCTCTTGCCGGAGATCTCGGCGACTCGCAACGATCTCACGGCTCGCTACGAATTCGACTTGGCGCACGCCGAGCTCACGTTTCGCGTGAGTGCCGAGCGCGTGGCGCTGCGCATCGATCAAGGCCCGAACCACGTGCAGCTACCCTCGCGCGCCTGCCTGTACACGCTGCTCGCGCTCGCGCGTCTGCGCATCGGGGCCGGACCGGTACAGCCGGACGCCGGCTGGATCTCGTCGGCGGAGCTTGCCGAAGCGCGAGGCTGCATGCCCGAGAAGGTCAACGTCGACATCCATCGTGTCCGAAAGCTGCTCGAAGAGGCCGGCGTGCACAACACGGCGAGCCTGATCGAGCGCGACGACGCCAAGCGCCTCCGCATCGGCGTCATGCGCCTGCGCGAAGTAGCCGAATAGCCGCACCGGGCTTCAATCTGCTCACGACGTCTCAATCCTCCATCAAGGGTGATTCCATGCCGCTAGAACCTCCTGACTACTACCAAAACGGATATCCGGTCCTCGCCTTCCTCTATGCCCTCTTCACCGATCATCCCTTCAGCGAGCGCGAGCACGGCCGCTGGGCGGCTGCGCGCGCCGAGACCCCTCCGCGCGACTACCGCGGGTATCTCGACAATTACAACCGAGACTCCGCGTTTCCCGAAGACACCATCAAGACGATCGCGCTCGACGTCCCCAGCAACGGTCCGGATTCCCGGGGGCTGTACTACCCGACTCCGAACCAAGCCCGCGTGGGTATCGCGCGCATCTTCGAGGAAATCCGCAGCACGGCGCCCGCGCCGCGACCGAACACCGACCCGCGCAGTATCGCGCAGCTCGGTAGCGATCGCCCGGTGCTTCGGATTCTCGGCGTCTTGTTTCTCAATCAACTGACCGATCCAGGCTTGGGCAACGTGCCCGCGATGATCGATGGGCTGCCGCTCGATCCGGGCGTGAAGGCGACGCTGCAGCAGTTCTACGATCAGAAGCTCGCGCACGAGCCTGCGCAAATGTCGGATCCCGAGGCCGAGGCGCTCGGCGATGTCCTGGTGGAGGAGTTCATCGGCTTCCCGCCCTGGTGGTGATGGGCTTGGAACATCCCCCCCGCTTGCGCGAAACGCTTGGAACGCCGACCTTTCTCGATCCAGAGGGTTGGCGTGAACTGGAACTGCCGTGTGATGCACGGTATCTCGAGTGCCGCCTCGACGCGCGTCGGGGCGAGCTCGATTACTTGCTCGCGCTGCCCCGGGCGGCGGCCAAGTCGCTGCCGGCGACGCTAGAGCGCGCGCTCGCCGCTACCCCTGCGCTGGAACGCGAGCGCTGGAAGCCGCTCGTGGCCCTCACCGCAGCCTGGGCGGACGGCCTCTCGCCGATTTCCCTGTACGCACCCACCGTCTGGCTCGAGTTCGACGATATCGAAGCGGTCGACGCTCGGACTCGCTTCCCCTCCGTGAGCGTGTGCCTGACGCCGAGCTACGACCGACGTCAGGCGCCCTTCCCCAACGACCCTGCGCGCGAGCTGCCGCTCATCGCTAGCATCCTGGAATTGCTCGACGCACCGGCGAGCCCCGCCGAGCAGGAGCTCCTCGCGGAATGTTACCCATCGCTTCCGCAAGGCTCGCGCTGGATTCACGTCTCCCGGATGCTGGGACGCACCCCGGCAGCCCTCAAGCTCTACGGCGTACTTCCACGCGCGGGCGTTCTCCCGTATCTCGATCTCATCGGATGGGCCGGCGATCGGGCGGTGGCCGCCGAGCTCCTCGACCAGCTCTATCCGGCCGATCTGCTCGGCGAGCTCGCCTTCGTCGACGTGAATCTCAGCAACCTACGAGACCGAGCGACCTGCACGCTCGGTCTCGCAGTCGCGCAGCAACACGTCGTGCGCGGACCGGACAGCGATCCGTTGCGCAGGGCGATCCTGGAGCGGTGGTGTGCGGCCGGACTCGCCAGCTCCGAGAAGGTCACGCGTTTGCACGACGTCCTGCGTGAACCCGGCGGTGAGCGCGCGCTCCGCGGCGGTCGCTTCCTGGATCTCAAGCTCGTGTGGCACGCTGCGCTCGGTACGAGCGCCAAGGCCTACCTTGGATTTCACCGGCAAGCGGCCGAATTTCCGTGGAGCTCAACGCGTGAGGGCGCCGAGGAGCTCGCGCGCTTCGACGACGATCGGAGGAGGCAGAGCGTCAGCGAGCTCGCAACGCTCGATGCGACGGCTCAGCTCCGCCAGATTGGGGGCTCCGAGCGTCGCCGAGACGCGCGCCCGGCTCACGGCGACCGCGAGGCCGAACAGGGATGAGCCACAAGCGTCGGCCACGGCGGCAGCGCGCTCGAACTCGTCACGCGCAGCCTGCTCGTCGCGGCCGACATCCTCCGGATCGACGAACAGCTCGGCCCTGCGTCGGCGGACTTCGGGCTCGAAGAAGCGGGAACGGCTCAGCTCGCAGAATTCCAGTGCCTCCCGCAGCGAGATACGGGCGGCGTCGAATTGCCGCTGCTGTCGCAAACCTTCGCTCACGAAACTCAAGTGCCAGCAGCGTCCGAGACGTGCGCCAATCCCGTTCCAACGATCGGAGGCCTCGCGGAGGCGGTGCATGGCCGAAGCCTCACCCGCGCTGATCGCCGCTGCGGCGTCGATCAGGCGCGAGTACGCGTCCCAGAATGCGTAGCCCTGTTCGCGCGCGATGCGGAGCGCCTCGGCGCTGTGCTCCCGCGCTCGCACGACGTTCGGTCGCGACGCACCGGCCGTACCCCACAGCAGGAACACACGCGCCGCCTGACAATGCATGGCGGCTTTCATCGTCGGATACCCGAGCCGTTCGGCGTGGGCGAGCCCCTGCTCGGCGCGGGCGATGGCCGCGGCGACGCGACCGCGAGCCATTTCGGCGATGGCCTCGAACGAAAGGCACGCCAGATGCGGATCGTCACCCCGCAACGTCGCGAGCTGCCGGTGTTGCTCGAAGTCGTACTCCGCTTCGCAGCTTCTGCTGGCTTCGACCGCCCCGGCCAAGTCTCCCCCGTAGAAGCGCGTTTCGCAGACTGCTTCCCACGCGCTCACGCTCATTCGGATGCTCTTGGTCGTGGCGGCGTTCGCGCGGAGCTCAGCCGCGAGCTCGCCAGCGCGCTCGAGATTCGCGCGAGTGTTGTGGTAGTACCAGAGGCCCCAGCGGGCGTCGAAAGCCTGTTCCGTCACGGCGCCACCCGCAGGCAAGAGGCTCAACACGCGGCTGAAGTGACTCGCCACTTCGGGTGCGGTGTAGCCGTGCTTGGCCAACACGATCGTGCCGCGGGTCAGGAGCAGGTCCGCTTCGGCCGCGCTGCGCTCGGGAGAATCCGGCAAGCCGCGCAGCAGAGCGAGGCCGCGATCGAGTTGCTCGAGCGCTTCTTGGTGTGCCGAGGCAAACCGTGCTCTCTTCGCGGCGGTATGCCAATAACGCACGGCCGCGTCGGGGTTCTTGCCGTGCTCCCAGTGATGCGCGAGGATGTCCGGCTCGGACTCGACGCGATCGGCGAAATCCGACTCGAGTCTCGCCGCGATCTGCCGGTGCACCGCTGCACGGATCGGCGGCTCCATCTCGTCGTAGGCAGCGTCGCGAATCAGCGCGTGACGGAAGCTGTACACGGCGCCGTCGACGCGCAGTTGCTTGACGAGGACTCCCGCGCTCACGAGCTGCTCGATGTCCCCCAGCAAACCGAATTCATCGGATCCGGAAAGCGCCACCAACAGCTCGAAGGAAAAATCCCGCCCGATCGCGGCCGCGAATTCCGCCACCTTGCGCGCGGCGCCCAAGCCGTCCAATCGGCTCGTCAGTAAGGCGCGCAGGCTCGCCGGAACCGTCGGTAGCGCCCGACGCGAACCGGATTCCGTGCTCGCGTACGTCTCTGCGACGAAGCCTCGCAGCGCGAGGGCAAGCTCTTCGAGATAGAGTGGGATGCCGTCGGAACGCTCCGCGATCTCCAGCGTCGACGCGTCGTCCGTGCCGTCGCGCGCGAGCAAGGTCGCGGCCAGCGTCCGCGTCGAAGCATTGTCCAAACGAGTGAGCACGATCCGGCGCGGAGCGACCGACCAGACTGGTGCGCCGTCCTCTCGCGTGGTCAGCAACACGAAACAACCGCTCTTCTCCAAGAGCCGCAGCAGCAAGTCGAGGCACTCGATGGTCGACGGATCGGCCCAGTGCACGTCCTCCACGAAGAGCACGGCGCGGCGCTGCATGCGCGCGATCAGCGTTTCGGCGACGCGCCGGTGCAGGAGGACTCGCTGCTTCTGCGGCGACCACGTCAACGGCGTGTAGCCGGCAGGCAGCGGCAACGACAACCAGACGCAGATCAGTGGCACGGCGTCGCGCGTATTGATTCCGAGCGCGCGGAGCTGCTGCTCCAGGTGAGCTCCCGCCTGGCCCGCGCTCACGGCGTTCAACCCGAACTGCTGCATGAACAGCACGGCGAGAGGCCGCAAGAACGCGTTCTTCCACTCGGGCAGGCAGCGGGCCTCCAGCCAGTCCGCGCCCTCTTCTTCGAGGCGCTGACGGAATTCGGCGGACAGCCGCGACTTGCCGATTCCGGGCTCGCCGCACAGAACCGTGGCGGTGCCGCCCTCTTGGCGCGTGCGCCAGGACTGCACGAGCTCGTCGAGCTCGGCGGCGCGTCCCACGAAACGCGACCCCGCCGGGTCGAGCGATCCGGATCGCGACTCCCCCGCAAGCGGATGGCCGCGTAGAGGGGCCGACGACCACGGCAGGTTCGCGACGTAGTCTCGTCGGCCCCGGGCGAATTCGGCATGGCGCGTCACGAGTTGCCGGAAATCGTCGCTGACGAGAATGCATGCGTTCGCGTCTTCCCGATCGCGATCGATCTCCGCGAGTTCGATGGCGATGCGTGCCGTGAGACCATTGACCTGCTCGCGGACTTCACGTGAGACGCGCACGACCACGGGCCCGTGATGGATGCCGATTTGAACCCGCAACGAAAGTCCGTGATCGCTCGCCCAACGCGGTCCTTTTTCGACGCGGTTGGCGAGCTCGAGCGCTGCGCGCATGGCGATGCGCCCGTCGGGATCTCCCGACTGCCGCATCCCGAAGTAGCCGAGCGAGTAGCCGCCGAGCGACTGAGCCGAGCGAGCGCCGTATTGCTCGAGTACTTCGCCGACCACTGCGCTCGCGTCCTCGAGCACTTGATCGAGCTGCTCCAAATCGATGCCTTCGTTGGAGCTCGCGAGCGAGACCTTGGCGCAGAGCACCGTCGCTCGCCGGCGCTCGATGCGCACGTCGAGGTGCCCGTCAGTCAGCGTGTCCGTGAGCCGCGGCTGCGGAGGGCGCGCGGGGTGTGCGTCCCGCAGGTACCCGCTCGCGTCCTCCAGAGCATCGCTCGCGATACGGTCGAGCATCGTGAGTAGCTGCGCAGCGTCGCGTGGCCGACGGAGCGGATCCTTCTCGAGCACTCTGGAGAGCAGCGCACCCAAGCGATGCCCGGCCAGTACGGGCGGCAACGGGTGCGGCACCGGTTGCAATTGCTGTTCGATGATGTCGGCAAGCCATTTGCCCTGCACCGCGGCGACGCCGGTCAGACACTCGAGAAAAATCAGCCCCCAAGCGTAGAGGTCCGACTTGGCATTGGCGGGTTCACCGCGCAACTGCTCGGGGGCTGCGTATGCGGGAGTGCCGACCCACTCGTGGCTCTGCGTGAGACGCGTCAGGCCTTGTGCCGCCATAGCGACGCTGATCCCGAAGTCCAGGATCTTCACACGTTCGCCCGGACTGTCGCTCGTCACCATGACGTTGCTCGGCTTGAGATCACGGTGGGTAATGCCGTTCGCGTGGGCATACGCGAGCGGCGCCAGCAGCTGTGTCATCAGACGCTTGGCGCGTTTGACGCTGAGCATCCCCTCAGCGCGCAAGAGCTCCGCCAAAGTGGTCCCCGGGATGTACTCGAAGACGGCATAATGTGTCGCTTCGTCGAGCTCTCCCGAGTCGAGCAAACGTACGATGTCGGGGTGATAGAGGGTCGAGCAGATGGCTATCTCCCGCCGGAAGCGCTCCATACGTCGCTCGGCGACTGCCGGCTCGAACTCCCCGACACTCAACACCTTGATGGCCACCGTCTGCCCTGTGCTGACCTGCAGTGCTCGATGAACTTGTCCGCTGGCGCCCGCGCCGAGGGGTTCGAGCACGCGGTACTTGCCATCCAGAGCCCGCGCCAAGCTGGAGGCACCGACGCGCGGTTCGACGATCATGGACGGTTCCTCAGCCCAGGATGGTAACTCGCACGCCGCTTCTCGCCTAGACCCCCGTGAGGCGCCCACTCGCCACTCCCAGAAGCCGGGTTATCTCGAACTCCAGCTTTCCAAAGACCCGCAGATCCTGCAACGCGCGCGCGGCCATCCCGACTGAAAGCCGGTTGAAATGGACGTGTCCGGAACGGTCGTCGTATCCCCGGAACCGACGGCGAATGTCTCACTCGCCCGCAGCACGGGCCGAGCGTCGACCCGTCACGAAAGGATCACGGCATGCAGGGGCTCGTTAAACATCCGGAATCATTGCGTGAACAGGCGATCCGCGCGGACAATGCGAGCACGACGGGGATCCTACTTCCCGAGCTCTGGATTCAACTCACGACGGGCCGCCGCCGCATACTCGATTGGTTCCTCACCTCGGAGCGCTGCCTATGCGTGCTCAAGTACGATCAGAAACCTACAAGAAGGGCCCTCGCCCCCGAGCTACTCGAGACGTTCGAAACCGTGCTCTTGGGGCGCGCTCAGAAGTGCGTGGCCGCCGACGCGGAGCTCGCGGCTTCGACCGTCGCCATTCGGTGCAAGGCCGTGATGCGGTACCTCGACGTCGAAGGCACCTGCTCGAGGGTTCCGTTGCCGCTCGTCGTGCTCGTGCATGCGCGCCGCGACGCGAAGAGCCTACAGGTCGGCCGCTGCTCGGCACTCCGCTTCGGGGACGACGACATGACCGTCGTCAGCTTCTCACGGCCCGACTTGCGCCTTTCCGAGGTGCTGTCGCCGAGCGAGGGTCTGGTCGCGGCGCTCTGCATGGAGGGGCGCAGCTACGCGCAGATGGCCGGGCTACGGGGGACCTCGCGACGCACCATAGCGAACCAACTCGGGGCCGTATTCCGCAAGCTGCACTTGTCCGGACGCATCGAGCTCATGGCATGGCTCGCCGGTACCGGCGCGACCCCCTTCGACGCGCCCGGCAAGCCCGAACTACTACTCCTGGACGGCTGAGACCCGGCGCCTGCTCCCCGCCGACGGTTCGCAAGCACGAGCCCGACAGGTGAGTGACCTGTAGGGCTGCGCCGCGGTCGTGCGCGGCGACCAGAAGCCCGTCGTCTGCACCAGCTGGCAGCCGGGGGGTTTGCGAGCACGTGTCGTTCGGGAGTCGCTCGCAATCGGTGGGACGAATAGGTCGGCGTGCCCGCACAGGTGCCCGACGGATCGGGCTCGCAGCCGGCCATATTGGCGCAGTTGCCACGTGAATCGGTGAGTTCGGCAGTGCGCGCTCCACCTACACGCACGCAAACCGGTTGACTCGGATGGAACGTCGGCTTCGAGAGATGACCGCGTTGCCTTCGAAGTCGCTCGTAGCGGTGGTCGAGCGAACTCGGCCGGCGGCTCGGACGACAGCTCGCTTTCGACGACCAGCTTTCGTCGGCAGCGCCAGTTCTGGCTCGAATACGCGCCCGCGGCTGCGAGCGCCCTACCCTTCAGTCTCCCAATGTGGCGCCGCGACCGGCTTCGACTGCGGCGAGCCACGCTGGCGCAGAAAGATCGACAAGATCACGAGCGCGAACACCGACAAAAACTCGCTCTGCCAGTTTTGGAATGATTGGAACCAAAACTCCGAGGACGAGACGTAGCCGAACAGGGTTTTCGCGGCGTGTCCGTGCTCGAGCGCGATCTCGTTCGAGTGCGCGAGCCCTCCGAGCGCGTGGAGCGAGAAGGAGAGCACGAATAGTGCGAGGAGCGCGATGGACAGGGAGCGCTCGTACAGCGCGAGAGCGAGGCCCCCGCGACGTACGGGCCAGGGCGCGTGCGTGTCCTGGCGGTGCCGGCGAGGGTCCTGATCGCACTCGGAACGTCCCTCTATTTTTTTCGACTCCGACGAGCCGCGTTGGCGCAGGTGAATCGTCAGCACGACGAACAGTCCCATCTGCAGAAACTCGCTCTCCCAGTTTTCGAAGGTCGCTTCGAGGAAGTGCCCAGTTCGAAGATATCGTGTGAGAGTAACAGCCGGGCGACCGTGGTCGCGCCGATCCTCATTGTAGCTGGACAGCCCACTCGCGATCTGACCGATCATCGAGGCGGCAAAGAGCGCGAACAGCGCAAGCGAGAGCCCGTTGTGGCGCAGCAACTGGACGACACGACCCTGCGACTTGGATCTACGCGCCTTGGGGAGCTGAGGTGCATGCATGCGTGGTGATCGGTCGCGAAGCACGCGCCATGCCGCCTCAATTTTCCCTTCTCGCGCCGAGGAGCCGCCACACTGAGCACCAAGTCGTCATTTTTTGCCTCAGTGCTGCGCAACTGAGCGGTTCTCGCGCTTCGCGGCCGATCTGGTGCTCCACGGGCTCGCGCCGCTCTGCCAACGTTTCTGCTTCGTTGACGCCACGGCACCGTCCACGGATGCTCCCGCGCCGTGAGCCTCGCCAAGAAGCTGAACCTCAAAGACGGAATGACACTGCGCGCGCTCGGCAAACCGAAAGACGTCGATCTGGGTGACGTGAAGCTCACGACCTCGGCGAAGGCGGACGGCGTGCTCGCCTTCGTGCGGAAGCTCGCGGACGTGGACGAGAAGTGCGCTGCCGTCATCGCTGCCGCCAAAGTGGACAGCCTCGCGTGGGTCGCCTACCCCAAAGCCGGTCAGCTCGATACCGATCTGAACCGCGACGTGCTCTGGAAACGACTGCTGAAGAGCGACGTGCAGGGCGTTCGGCAGATCGCGCTCGACTCCGTGTGGAGCGCCATGCGCTTCCGCCCCGCCAAGTGACGCTTCACCGCCCGCTGCGAGGGGCGCCAGATCCCGTCACCGTGTGAGCCGCCTACCGTACCAACGGGCGAGCGAGGGCCCGGACGCGAGTGCCACCACGAGCAAGACGTTGGGCAACACGAAGAGCACGAGGGCACTATGCCCGAACGCCGCCATCAGCAGCGAGAGCACGAAAATCAGCGCCCAGATGCGCGAAAGGAACCGATTGCCTTCGACGAAGGCGCGCGAGCTCCAGCGTTCGGGCGGCGCCATACGTTTGGCGAACTGAAGCGTCCACGGCTCACCCCGCAACTCGCCGCGCACGACTTGGGCGAGCAACACGGCGTCGATGACGACACCGAAACGCCTGACGAGCAATAGCGAATGAAACGCGAAGTAGGCGACGAGGAGGACCACGCCGAACGCGAGCGACCACGCGTAGGGCACGGCGCCCGCCATCCCGAGTACGGCCAACCCGCGCGACTTGGGCCTTTCCGGCTCCGCGGACGGGGGTCGCGGGGGGGCCGTCATCCGTTCGGGATACGCGATCGCGTTCGAGCCGTCCAGCTTCGACGGTCGAAGCGCCGCTGAAGTCTAGGCGCCGTCTTGCGCCCTGGACGGCCGCAAGAATGCGTCCATCGAGTTCGGATGCGCAGAGTTGGCGGGAATGTAACGGAAGCCTTCACTCTCGAGCTTCGACGTTAACCTCGGGTAGTCCACGAGCAGCGGGTGAAACTCCGCGATGATGGCGGCAATGCTGTCGAGCCAGGCCAGATCCCCCTCGAGCAGCGCTTGCTCGCCGCCCTCGATATCCATCTTCAAGAGGTCCACCGGGCGATTCGGCACGCGCGCGAGGACCGTTGCCATGCTGACCATCGGCACCTCGGTGCCGTCGGGATGGATCCTGCCTTGGTTCGAGTTCCTGTGCAGATTGAAGCGAACGGTGCCGTCACGCGGCCCCACCGCTGCCGCGATGACCTCCGCCGCGATGCCGTTCTGCTCGAGGTTCTTGCGCACGAGGCGCGCGTTGTCCGGCGACGCTTCGACGGCGATCACGCGCTCCGCGCGATAGCGCTTCGCGAGCCATAGGCTCGTGAGCCCGATATTGGCACCGAGATCCACGAGTGTGCGCGGCTCGAGTGAGAAAGGCAAAAGGTAGGAGTCGTCGAGCCAGACCTCGCGAAACGACTGGATGTCGCCGCGATTCAAGCGGTACGTGAGCGCAATGTCCCCGCGCAAGCGCACGGTTCGCTCTTGGTTGATGGTCGGCAGCGAGACGACGGAGAGCACGCGAAACAGCAAGAAGTCGCTGGCGATGCGGCCGAAGGAGCCGAGATCGTCGGTGACGCGCCAAGCGCCGCTGAGCTCGCTCACGAGCCCGCGGGCCGTGCGGGTGAGTCGGCCGATGCCGCGAGTGAGCAGATTGGTCAAGCGCGAGCAGGGTAGCCGCAGCGCGGGGCTCGGTCAACGCCGCGAGACCGGTGAGCAGCGTCGGAACTGGCTGCGCCTCTGCGTCAGCTGGCGAGCGGCACGTAAAGGTCAGTCTTCAACTGCTCCGGCTTCGCGTTCATGGGCGTATTCCAATAGCGCTCGTAGCGCGGACCGCTGCCCGCACGATAGGAGCTCCGCGGTAGCCACTCGTTCAGGAGACGCGCCCAAACGTCACTGAGGAGATGATAGGGACCGACGTGTCTCGTGCGCGCGTATTTGCCCGCAGCTAACTCGACTTCCGAGAGTCCCTCGGGCAGCACGATGCCGCTCGGTACAACCAAGCCCGCGTCCGAGCGCAGCTCGGCGACGAGCGTGGTCGTGGGATTGTCGTAATAGATCCCCACCATCGCGGCGACGGGACTCTCGAAGAGCCCTGCCTTGCCGGCGAGCGTGCCGAGGCGACCGAACGCTTGCGAGATCTCCATGTAGGGGCCGCGGTGGTGCATCACCGCCACCCGCTTCTGCAGCTGGTTCTCGACGTCGACCTTCATTGCGAGTTGGTCGCAAAATAGTTGCTCACGGCGCGCAGCGTCTCGTAGCGAAGGAGATCCGGCGGTTTGGCCAAGTGGAGTTTTTCTTGCCGCATACGCTCGAGGCAGAAATCGAGCCCGCGTTCGATGGTGGGGACCGCTTCGCTGGGGCAAGGTGGCTTGCCGAGTGCCCAGATGATCGAAAGCGCCGCGCGCTCGATGGCGCTCGGGACCACGGTGGCGGCGCCGACGCACAGTCGTTTGATCGCCTCACGGACGCGAGGGTGACTCGTCCACGCGCCGAGCAGCTTGCGTTCGGCATGGCCCGGTGCGGGAGCTCCGGGAGTCGGCACCGACAGCACTGCATAGCGCTCGGCACCCCGGAAGTAAGGTTCGAAGCCATCCATCAGCGCCCGCACTTCCGCGGCGTCCCATACGGCCGCAGAAACCGTCACGATGAGCGGGAAAGCCTCGACGAAGAAACGCACGGGCTACGCAGCGTAGCGCAAGCCGGCGCCGGCGCACGAGTGCTATGATTCTGCATTGGTCATCAGCCGCTTCTAGTTCTCACCTCACGAGCGACGACGTCGAGCTCGTTATCGAGTTGGTGATCGCGGTCGCGGAGACGGTGCTCGGCGGCCTTCGGCAAGAGCTCGCCGTGAGCGGAGCGGAGCGGAGCGGAGGCGCCTCACCGTTATTCTGCGGCTGCGAGCTCACCTGGGAGGGGGACGCGTGCCGCCGCGAGCTATCCGACCAAACGCGTCCGGCCCGCGACCGAGGTGAGTGGGCGTTCGGGGTGAGCCGGCACGCTGAAGGCGCGAGCGAAGAAAAGCACGACGACCTTGCCCTTCAACCCGCGGAGTGAGAGCGCAAAGCCGTCCTGCAACACCAACGTAACGTCGGGAGCGGGCGCTTACCGATGGCCCCGTGGTTGTCGGCGCGGTGGGCGCCGCGGGCGTGGAGGCGCGCTGCTCGCGTCCACGGCCGATGGCATGGACGGCGAGACCGCGAGCTTATCCCCCCCTCAGGTGGGCCACCGCTGGGGCCAGTAATGGTCGGGGCGGGCGGATTCGAACCGCCGACCCCTTGACCCCCAGTCAAGTGCGCTAACCAGGCTGCGCTACGCCCCGATCCGACCACGTCCGAGCTCGCGCCCGGACATCGACCCGGCGGAACCTAGTCGCTTTCACGGCGATTGCAAGAGCCTTCGCCGCCGGTTCTTTTTGACCCGCCGCGAACCCTCCGCACCGCAGCGAACCCACGCGATCGTGACCAACGCGCGCAAACACGCTCGAGCGACGCGAACGCTCAGCGATTCCGCAGCGTGACGCGCGCGATGTGCGTGGCGAGCCGACGGTAAAGTTCCGCGGCAAGGCGCGGGTCGGCGCACACTTCGGCGAAATCGTCGGAGCGGACGCGGAGGAGGCGGCAGGGTTGGTCGGCGATGGGGAGGTCGCCTTGGCCGGCCAGACCGACGAGGGATTCGGGGAAGACGAGGGCTCCAGCGCCCACGGTGCGCTCGGCGTTCGAGTAGCGGACGACGCCGTCGAGCACGATGTAGGCGACGAGATTGTTCGTGACCTGGCGCGGGATGCGCTCCCCCGCCCGCACTTCGACTTCCACGGCGGCCGAAAGCGCGCTCAGCGCGAAGGACTGTGGGAGGTCGACGAGCAGCGGACTCTGGCGCGCGCGCTCGAGGTCGGCGGCCGCAAGTCCGCGGTCGTGGTCGGTGCGTTTGACGAAGCGTTCGCCGATTTCGACGACGACGGCGGTCGCGTTGTCGCGGCCGTGTTCGGCCGCGCGGGCAACGAGCGAGCCGGCTGCTTGGGCGGCCGAGCCGCCGCGCACGAGCTCGGAGAGTTCGGCTTCGGCTTCGACTTGGCCGTGGACGCCGTCCGTGCAGAGGAGCAGCCGGTCGCCGCGGCTCAGGTCGACGAACAGCGTATCGACTTGGACTTGCTCGGCGAGACCGATCGCGTTGGTGATGCCGGAGCTCCGTCGCCCGCCGCTCGGGGCGCAATGATCTTGGGTGAGCTGGAGCATGGCGCGCAGGCGCGCGAGGTAGATGCGACCGTCACCGGCGTGGGCGATGAAGGCGTTGCCGCGCGCGAGCCAAACGACGTCGAGCGTCGCGCCCATGCCGCGGTGCTTCTCGTCGGCCGCGGCGTCGGCAAGGACGGCGCGGTTCGCTTCCTCGAAGGCGCTTCGGAGGCAGGCGTAGACGGCGCGGCGACTTTCGAGATCGGCCTTCGCGACGTAGGCGTCGATCACGCGCTGGGAATCGCGGCCCGAAAGGACGCGCCGCACGGTGTCCACGGCGAGGCGCGCCGCCACGTCGCCCGCCTGGTGGCCGCCCATCCCATCGGCCACGGCAAAGAGCGCAATTTCGGGCGCGAGGAGCGCCGCGTCCTCGTAGTGCGCGCGACGTGCACCCTTGTCGCTCGCCATCCCGGAGTCGGCTCGAAAGTCGAAGCGCGGGAGGATGGTGGACATCGCCCCTTCACGATATCACCATCGGCCCGTGCGAGTTCTCGGCATCGAAACATCCACGCGGCGCGGCTCGGTCGCGCTCGCTGTGGACGGCAAGGTCGTCAGCGTGCAAACACACGAAGAGCCGAACGCTCACGCCGAACGCGTGCTCGGCCTCGTCGAGCGAGCGCTCGCAGACGCTAGCCTCACGCGCCGGGCGCTCGATCGTCTGGCGGTCGGCGTCGGGCCGGGGTCGTTCACCGGGCTGCGCGTCGGGATCGCGCTCGCCGAAGGCATCGCGCTCGGGCTCGAACGGCCGCTCGTCGGCGTGGGATCGCTGCGCGCCATGGCGCAGGCCGTCACGTCGACCGACGAGCGGGTGCGCATCGCCGTGCTCGACGCGCGCCGCGGTGAGCTGTTCATCGCAGCGTACGCGCCGGCCGGCGAGGAGCTCGTCGCGCCGACTGCGCTCGCGCCCGAGGCCGCGCGTGAGCTCCTGCTCGGCACCCTCGGCGCGCGCGGCGCCGTCACGGTCGGCGAAAGCGCGAGCCTGCTCGGGGACGGGTTTTCGCACCTCGCCGGCAGCGAGCTCGACTTGCCGCACGCCGGCTCGGTCGCATTGCTCGGCGCCGTGCTCGAACCGGCCAGCGCTCGGCCGGAGCCGGTTTACGTGCGCGGCGCGGGCGCCACGCTACCGAACCTGCCTCCCTCCCCGCTTTGATTTTTTGGTTCGAGCACGGCGCACTGACGCGAGATCCAGACGTCCCTGCCCGTGACTGACCCACCCCGGAGTTTCCAAGATCGGCTAGCATCTCCCGGCTGATGGCGACGCCTTCCGACGGTCCGAGCGACCGCGAGCACCTGCTGTCCCGCTTCGGACGCTCGATCCGCGCGGGCACGGTGCTGTTCCGCGACGGCGAACCGGCTGATTTCGCGTACTTGCTGCAGGTCGGCCGCGTGCGCCTGTTCAAGCAAGTCGGCGCGATGGAGCGCAGCCTGAGCGTCGCTCGCCCGGGCGATTTGTTCGGCGAGTCAGCGCTGATCCCGGGAGCGACCCGCCGGTCGACCGCCGTCGCGCTCGACGATTCGACCGCCATCGCCGTCGACCACGCCACTTTCGAAAACGTGCTCGCGATGCACCCGGGCGTCGGCTCGAGCGTCCTCCAGCAGCTCTTGAGCCGGCTCCGCGACGCCGAAGATCAAATCGAGATCCTCATGATGCGCGATCACCAATCGAAGGTCGTGGTGGCGCTCACCAAGCTCGTTCAGCGCGAGATGGCGCAGAGCGGCGGCAACGGCGCCGAGGTCAGCCTCCAGGTTTCGCCGCTCGAGCTCGCGGCAAAGGTCGGGCTCGACGTGGAGATCGTCAAGCGTGTCGTGTCCCAGCTCCGTGAAGGCGGCTACGTTCGCATCCACGACGAGCGCGTCGAGGTCACCGATATCGAGACGATGAAGGAGCTCTACTCGCTCTTGAGCCTGAAAGATCAGCTGCGCGGCAGTCCCGAGCGCGAACGGGGTCGGCTCGCGTGAGCAAACAACGCTCGTTGGCGCGCTGCGCTTGGCTGTCGTTTTTGCCCGTCTTCGTCGCGTGCTCGTCGAGCTCAGGCGCGGGACCGCACGCTCAGGACGCGTCTCGGCAAGCCGAGACCGAGTACGACGTGGCGCGCGATCTGTGGCTCCGCCGAGGCGATCCGAGGAGCGCGCTCGAGCACGCGCTCAAAGCTGCCGAGCTCGACGACGGCAATCCCGAGGCGGCGCACCTCGTGGCGCTGCTCTACCTCGACTTTTGCAGCCGGAACGCGGCCGAATGCCGGCTCCGGGAGGCTGAACGCTTCGCACGGCACGCGCTCGAAGTGAAGAGCGATTTTCGCGAGGCTAAAAACACGCTCGCCGTCATCCTCATTCACCAGCATCGCGCCGCCGAGGCCGCGCAAATCCTCGTACCGCTCACGCAAGACATCCTCTACCAGACCCCCGAAGATGCTTGGGGAAATCTCGGTTGGGCCTACCTCGAGCTCGGAAAGCTCGAGCCCGCCGTCGACGCCCTCCGGCGCAGCATCGCAGCGCAGCCGCAGTTCTGCGTGGGAAACTACCGCCTCGGCGTAGCTTACGAGCAGCTCGGCGAGCTGCCGCTAGCAGAGGCCGCTTACACGCATGCCGTCGAGACCGAAGCGCCCGGCTGCGCTGGCCTACAAGATGCCTGGCTCGGGCGTGCTCGGGTACGCCTACGCGGCGCCAACCGGTCCGACGCCCAGACGGATTTGGAGCACTGCCTCGCCCTGTCGAAGACGACGCCGGCGGGCAAAGAATGTAGCTCCATCCTCGCGAAACTAAAGTAGTCTCTCGCTCCCATGACCTCGGTCGGCGAGCACCTGCGACAGCTTCGCGAAGCCAAGCGCATGAGCCTAGCCGAGGTGTCGCGCGAGACGCGCGTGCCGATCGCGAGCGTCGAGCGGATCGAGGCAGATCGCTTCGACGAGCTGCCGGGCGAAGTGTTCGTGCGTGGCTTTTTGCGCGCGTACGCCAAAGCGCTCGACGTGCCCGCGGACGAGGTCCTCGCGCGCTACACGGCGAGCCGTCGCGTGGCGTGGGTGACCCCGCTGCCCATCACGAGCCCGGTGCGGCCGGCGCGTAGTCGTCGTTTCGGTGTCGCGATTGCGTTCGTGCTCCTGCTCATTCTGTTCACGCTCGCGCTCAGCATCGTGCTCCGGCCACGCAGCGACGACATGCCGCAAGAGCTCTCCGCGCGCGATCACACGACGCACGGCGTCGGCTGAAACGTGGCCGTCGCGCGCGCGCGACCTCACGAAAGTGTGCGCACGACGCGCGCACTGCTGCTCAAGCGCATCGAGTACGGCGAAGCCGATCTCGTCTTGAGCTTGTTCACCGAACGCTACGGGCGCGTCTCGGCGCTGGCACGCGCCGCGCGCAAGAGCACGCGCCGCTTCGGCGGTGCGCTCGAGCCGATGCACACGCTCGAAGTCGGGCTCGAAGAACGACCGAAGACCGAGCTCTTCATGCTGCGCGAAGCGCGCATCGCCGTGCCGCGCCTCGGCCTGATCGAGAACCTTGCGCGTCTCGAGGCCGCGGGCAAAGCGCTCTCGTGGGCGCGCCGCGCCGCGCCGCCGCGCACGCCGGAGCCCGAGCTCTGGGACGCGGTCGTGGCGCTGCTCGACGAGCTCACGCGCCGCGAGCAGCCGATCGAGCCGAAACGGCTGCTCGCGGCCGCCGGCTTGCGCATCCTCGCGACGCTCGGCTGGGGGCTCGACTTCGAACGTTGCGTACGCTGCGGCAAGGAGTGTCCGCGCGATCAGGCGGCGCTCGTGGATCCGCAGCATGGCGGGCTCGTGTGCCGTGCGTGCGGCGGCGCGCGCGTGCGGCTCGACGCCGCGACGCGCGACCGCCTATCGCGCGCCGCCGTGACGGGCGCTGCCGAGGATCTCACGAGCGACGACGCCGAGCTCGCCTCGGACTTGGTCGACGCCGTGCTCAAAGCTCACGCAGGGCTCGAGTGAAACCCGAGAATGCGGCGTCGAGCGACGCGATGGACGGCACCCATGTCCGCGAGTGATACAAGGGCGGCCGTGAACGAGCGCGTGAGCCCCGGCGCCGCCGAAGCGGGCGAGCGCAGAAACATCGCCAAGCGCGCCGGCATCGTCGCGGCCGGTACGCTCGCGAGCCGCCTGCTCGGACTCGGCCGTGATCAAACCATCGCCGCGCTCTTTCCGCGTGGCGTGACGGACGCGTTCTTCGTCGCCTTCACGATCCCGAACGTGCTCAGGCAACTGCTCGGCGAGGGCGCCGTGCAAAACGCCGTCCTGCCCGTGCTCGTCAAAGTCCGCGAGCAGCGCGGGGAAGCGGAAGCGCGCCGATTTTTCAGCGCCGTGCGCGGCGTTTCGCTGCTGGCGCTCGTCGCGACGACCGCGCTCGGCATCGGCTTCGCGCCGGCGCTCGTTTCGCTCTTCGCCGGCGGCTACGCGAGCGTGCCGGGCGAGCTCGAGCGCACCGTGCTGCTCACGCGCTGGGTCTTTCCCTACGTCCTGTGCATGGGCACGGCGGCGCTCGGCGCGGCCGCGCTCAACACGCACCGGCGCTTCGTCGCGACCTCGTTCGCGCCCGGGCTCTTGAACGTCTCCTTCATCGGACTCGCGCTCGTGCTCCCGCCCGTGCTCGGCGCCCACGGCTACGACCCGGGGCTCGCGCTCGCCGCGGGCGCCCTGCTCGGCGGCGTGCTGCAAGTCGTCGCGCAGTGGCCGAGTCTCAACGCCATCGGCTACCTCGGCGCGCTCTCCTTCACGCTCCGCGACCCCGGCGTGCGTGAAGTCGGACGCCGCATGACGCCGCTGCTCGCGGGCATGGGCGTTTACTACGTGGACGTCGTGCTCGCGCGGCGCTTCTTGTCGGAGCTCGGCCTCGGCGCGCAGAGCTACTTCTCGTGGGCGATGCGGCTCTGCGATTTCCCGCAGGGCATCTTCGTGATGGCGCTGCAGGCCGCGGCGCTGCCGAGCCTCGCCCGGCTCGCGGCACGCGGCGAGCGCGACGAGCTCGGGCGCACGTTCGCCTTCGGCATGCGGCTCGCGCTGTTCGTGGCGATCCCGGCGACGGCGCTGTTCGTGGGGCTCGCGGAGCCGCTCGTCGTGCTCTTGTTTCAGCGCGGCGAGTTCGATCACGAGGCGGCGCGCCAGACGGCGGCGGCGCTCGTCGCGCAGGCTTCGGGGGTGTGGCTGGTCGCGGCGGTGCGGCAGCTGCTCGCGGTCTATTTCGCCGTGGGCGACACGCGCACGCCCGTTTACGTCGCCGCGACGGATCTCGTGGCATTCATCGTGCTCGCGCTCGTCTTGCGCGGGCCGCTCGGGCACGTGGGAGTCGGCTGGGCCGTGAGCGGTTCGAGCGCCGTGCAGGCGGGCTTGCTCTGGCTCTTGCTCCGGAAGAAAGTGCCGAGCGTCGCCGGCCAGGGCATCGCCGGGTCGGTGCTGCGCGTGGCGGGCGCGTCGGCCGCCGCCGTCCTTGCAGGACGCTGCGTCGCCTTCGCGCTCGATCGGGGGCCGCACGCCGGAGTCGTCGCGCGCGCACTGCCGGGCCTGCTGGGCGCGGTGGCATTCGGCGTTACCTTCCTGCTCGTGGCCTTCTGCTTGAAGAGTCCGGAGCTCGTGACGCTGCGCGAGGAAATTCGGCGGAAGCTTGCGCGGCGACGAGGCGGTGGAGCACCTTCATGACCAAAAAAGATCAGATTTACGCGCCCGTGGCCGTCGGCTCCGACTTTCTCGGCAGCGCGAGCCACGCTCACGAGTTGCCGCCCTCCCCCTCGGTCGAAGTGGCCTTCGCCGGGCGCTCGAACGTCGGCAAGAGCACCCTCCTGAATCTCTTGCTCGGACAAAAGCTCGCCCACACGAGCTCGACACCGGGCCGCACGCGCACCCTGAATTTCTTCGGCGTGAAGACGCGCGGCGGCAGCGCTCTCACCTTCGTGGATTTGCCCGGGTACGGCTACGCAAAGCGCGCCAAGGAAGAGCGCCTCGCCTGGGGCGAGTTCGTGGAGCGCTACTTGCTCGAACGCGTGCCGCTCGCGCTCGTCATCGTGCTGGTCGATGCGCGCCGCGGTCCCGAACACGACGATCTCGAGCTCTTGAAGATGCTCAAAGATGCCCGCCCCGGAGGACGCGCCGCGCCGCGCGTGCTCATGGTCGCGACCAAGCTCGACAAGCTGCCGCTCGCTCAGCGTAAGCCGGCGCTCGCCGCGATCGCGCGCGGCGGTTTCAGCGTGATCGGCGTGAGCGCGTCGGATCCGGCGAGCATCGACGCGCTCTGGCGCCGTGTGCTCTCGGGCGTGGGTCTCGAGCAGCCGGCGACGTGACGCGCGCACCTTACGGCACGTGACCCGTCGTCGCCGCGCCTTTGAGCTCGCGCCGGCAGTCGCCGTAGAGCACGAAATTCGAGCCCGTTTCCGCTTGCTCGAAGCGCCAAGCCGGACCGCCGCGCGCGCGGTAGTACTCGATGCGCGCGAGTCGATCGCCGTGAATGCCGCGTTCGAGCGCGCGCTGCCAAATCGTGGCAAGCGAGCACTGCGGATCGGGCAATGGATCGGGCTGCTTGGGCGGGCACGGAAAGCTCGGTTGATCGGGATCGGCCACGAGCCCCTCGCGCCGGAGCAACACGTCTTGCCGGCCGCAGAGCGGCCGTTGCGGCAAGGGACCAATCTCGCTCTCGGGTTGCGGCCCTTGACCGGGTGCGCTCTGGAACGCGTAACGCACGCGCCCGGGACCTTCGGAAAGATCGACCTTGCCGTCGCTGCTCACGCCCTCGGCCGTGAACCCGCGCAAGATGTTGCGCCGCGTCACTTTGCGAGCCCCCGCCAGCGTCGCGGTCACGTCGACGTGCGCAGGCCAGCCGACGATGCCTTCGGTCGTGGGCGGACCGGGCGGCGCGCTCGTCTCGGGTCTCGACGCGTGCTTCGCCCAGAGCGAAATGGCGAGCCCGAGCAAGAAGGTCGCACCCACGATGGCCATGCCGAGCCACTTGTCACGCTGGCGTGCGATCACCTCCCGCATGACGGGATCGGTCGGTGAAACGGAGGGCGGTTCGGAGACGGGCGTCGGCCCCGGGCCCGGTGTTGCTGCACCGAAATCCGGCGCAACATCGGCGTGGGGCACTGTCGGGGCTGGTTGGGGAGGGGGTACTTCCGGATCGCTCATCGGCAGGGCCGCTTCGTCTACTACTATTGCGAGAAGAAGCCGAGCGCGCTACACAGGCGGCGGTCTTTCGGGCGCATAACTCAGCGGTAGAGTGCGTCCTTCACACGGACGAAGCCGTAGGTTCGATCCCTACTGCGCCCACCCGGAGGTCCTCATCCGAAACCCCCTGTTCCAGCTTGCTGCGGCTGCGGGGTTTTGCTTGGCAGGGACCGCGTGCGCGACGCCTTCGAGCGGCGCGCGCCGCATTCTTTTGCCGAGCTATCTCTTCGGCACCCTCGAGCAGCGTGACTTCGACACGAGGGATCTGTGCAGCGGCCACGTGACCGAAATGGAGTTCGCATCGACGCCGTCCACCGTCGCGCTCAGCGTCGTGACGCTCGGCGTGTACACCCCACGCGAGCTCTGGCTGCGTTGCGAGGGCGGCGCGGCCGCCCCCCCGCGGCCCTAAGCCCATGTGTCGGTTGCCCGCCCTCCTGCTCGTGATGGGGCTTTTTGGCTGCGCGGAAACCCGTGTCTACAGTGGGCTGCCGCCCGGCGATCCACCTCGGGGCTACGAGAATCGGTGGCACTCGTCGTTTTTCTTCGGCACGACGCCAGGCGGCAGGCCTTACGATCTCGGACGGCTGTGCCCGAGCGGCTGGTCGCAAATCGAGCTCGCCCCGGACTTTTTCACGAGCTTCGCCGGAGTGGTCACGTTGTTTCTCTACACACCGAGCCGTCTCACGATCGTGTGCGCCCGCCCGATGCAGCTCGCACGGCCGCGCGGGAGCGAGGGGCTCGCGCCGTGACTCGCCGTCGCTGGTTCGTGACTCATGACGAGCAGACGGCCACGGTCGACGTCGAGCGCGTCACGCCCGAGCGCTTTCGGGTGCGCATCGACGGCCGCGAGGCGGAGCTCGAAGTGACGCTGCTCGGGCGCGCCGGGGCGACGGCTGTCGTGGTGGACGGGCGGGTGCTCACGCTCGTTCCGACCAAGGGCGGATTCGTAGCGCATCCGAGCCGTGAGCAACTCGAGGTGACGGCGCGGCCGCGCCGCGAGTCGCAGGGCGCGACCGGGCACGCCAACACGGACAGCATCGTGCGTGCGCCCATGCCGGGTCGCGTGCTCAAGATGCTGGTCGCCGAGGGCGAAGCGGTGAGCGTGGGCGCGCCGCTCGTCGTCGTCGAAGCCATGAAGATGGAAAATGAGCTTTTGGCTGCGCGCGCGGGCGTCGTGAAACGCATCCGCGTGCAGATTGGCGACACCGTGGAGCGCGACAGCGCGCTTTTGGAGCTCGAATGACGAAGAAGCTGACGCTTGCCCACGTGCCCACGCCGCTCTGGCGTCACGATCGTCTCGACGCGCTCGTCGGCTGCGAAGTCTGGGTCAAGCGCGACGATCTCACGGCGAGCGGCGCCGCCGGCAACAAGATCCGCAAGCTCGATTACCTCGCTGCCGAAGCGCTCGAGCGCGGCGCGACGACGCTCGTCACCTGCGGCGGCCAACAATCGAACCACGCGCGCGCGACGGCGATCGTCGCCGCCGAGCTCGGCCTGCGCGCCGTGCTGCTCCTGCGCACGGTCAACCCCGAAACACCGCCGCCCGTCGTCGGCAATCTGCTCCTCGATTACCTCGTGGGCGCCGAAGTACGCTTCATCACGCCCGTCCAATACCGCGAGCGCGACGCGCTCATGGCCGGCGTCGCACGCGAGCTCTCCGCGCGTGACGAGCGTGTGTACGTCATTCCCGAAGGCGGCTCGAACGGCTTGGGCTCGCTCGGCTACGTGGACGCGATGGCCGAAGTGCGCGCTCAGCTCGACAGCGGACTCGCTGATGGAACGCGCTCGTTCGACGCCGTCGTGCACGCCTGCGGCTCCGGCGGCACGGCCGCGGGCACGACGCTCGGCGCGCGCAAGTACGGCATTGCGCCCGTGACGCACGCCATGGCCGTCTGCGACGATCGCGCCTATTTCGACGCCGTCATCGCGCGCATCATCGGCGAGACGGCGGCACTCGACGGCTCACTCGACGCCCACGCCCGTCCCGTCGTCCACGACGCGTGGAGGGGCCCCGCCTACGGCCTGCCGAGCGCCGAACAAATCGCCTTCATCGTCGAGGTCGCGCGCCAAACCGGGCTCTTGCTCGATCCCGTGTACACGGGCAAAGCGCTCTTCGGCTTGAGCCGGCTCGAGGACAAGCCGAAGCGCGCGCTCTTTTTGCACACGGGCGGCATCCCGGGATTGCTCGCGCAGGCGGAAGCGTTCGCGGCGGCGAGCCTAGGCTGAGCGTTGCCTCAGTCTCGGGTGCAGAACGGCGAAAACTCGAGTCAGTGCGGTCGCTCGATGACTTCGTCGAGCGTCTTGCGGAACGCTTTGGCTTTGGACAGGAGCGGGCGCGCCTTGCTCGTGTCGTCCAACAGATCGCGCTTCTCGCCCGGATCGGTTTTTAGATCGAACAGGCCGAGCGCGCGGTTGCCGCTCGTAATGAGCTTCAGATCGTTCTCGATGTAGGCCTCGCGCGAATCGTTGTAGGGGCCGGCGGGCATGTCGATGTAGACGACCCGCGGCGCGGGCACGTGGCCGGGCGGCGCGAGCACGTCGGGCAAGAGTGAGACGCCGTGCAACGCGCCCTTCTCGTCGTGCGCGGGGCTCGGCACGCCGAAAATGTCGAGGATGGTCGGCACGATGTCGATCGCGCTCCGCCGCACGGTGACACGGCGTGGCGTGACGCCGGGCACGTAGATCAAGAGCGGTACGCGCACGAGCTCTTCCCACACTTCGAAACCGTGGCGGTAAAGGCCGTGCTCGCCGAACGCCTCGCCGTGGTCGCTCGTGATGATGACGACGGTGCGCTCGGCGAAGGGTCGCTTGGCGAGCGCGTCGAGCACGCGTCCCAAGTGATGATCGACGAACGCGAGCTCACCGTCGTAGAGCTCGCGACCGTGATGGCCGAAGTCGAACTCGGCGTGCGGCACGTACTCGGCGTGCGGATCGATGTAGTGCGACCAGAGGAAAAACTGCTGTGTGTCGAGCTCGGGGCGGGAAAGCTCTGCGATCAAGCGATCGCTGAGGGCGTCGCCGTTCGAGGTGCGATCGCCTTCGATGGGTTGATCGGCGGGTGTCGCTTGCGTGTCGATGACGTCGTAGCCGCGCTCCATCCCGTAGTTCTTGAAGAAGTACCAGTGGCCCTGGACGCTCACGGTGTGAATGCCGGCGCGCTTGAGGCGTTCGGAGACGAAGACGTCGTCGCGCGTGAAGCGGTTGAAGTGGAGCCAGCCGCGGTGCGTCTCCGAGCCGTAACGACCGATCAACATGGGCGCGAGGCTCTTGCTCGTGTAGGACGCGAGTGAATACGCGTTCTCGAACACGGTGCTCTTCTTGGCGAGCTCGTCCAAGTGCGGCGAGACGGGGTGCGCGTGGTAGCCCAAAAAGCCGAGCTCGGCGCGCGTGGCGTCGATGGTGATGAGCACGACGTTCGGCTGTTTCGGCAGGTGATCGCGGACGAACGCCGTGTCCTCTTGCGCGAGCGGCGCGGGCGGCGGCGCCGCGACGGCGAGCGTCGCGTCCGCGCCGGAGCAGTCTTCGTCGATGCCGTTGCCGGCAATATCGTCGGCGCTCGGGCTGATTTTGGGATTGCCCTCGGCGCAATCGCCCCCGCCGAACCAGGCCGAAGCGCCGTCGTGATCGCGGTCCGCCACGCGACGCGCGGCGGTGAGCAAGAGCTTGCCGAGCGGCGCGTGCCGCTCGACCGCGAGCCCCGTGTGGCGATCGAACGACGAGGTTGCGGCTGGAAAAAGCGCTAGGCAGGGCACGAGCGCGCCGAGCACGAGCACGAGCGCCCAGGTTCGGCGCCGGACAGGCGGCGCGCACGCTGCTGCCGCGAAGAGTACGACCAGGAGCGCCGGCGCGCGCAGATCGAGCTCCTGCCGACGAAACACGCCGAACACGGCGAGCAGGCCGCCCGCGCCGCTCGTCGTGCCAAAGGCGACGAGCAACGCGCACGAAAGCGCGAACAATCCGAACGTCAACAGCCCGACGCGCACCGGATCCGGCGACAGGTGCGGCAGTCGCTCCTCGACCAATACTCCCGCTCCCACCGCACCGAACACCACGACCGCGCACGCTCCAACGGCAACGAGCGCCATCGCGGCGCCGGACGCGAGCGCGGGATCCGTACCCGCGAGCACGCGCAACGCGACGCGTGTCGTCACGATCAGCGCCACGAACGCGAACACCGCGCCGGCGACCAAGCGCCCCGCGAGCTCACGCCGCCGCGCGGGGCTCTCCGCACGCACACGCGCTAAAATCGGCTCTACGCGTGGAAATCCTGGGGGCAAGAAGAGCTCGGCCACGCAGGCGCCGGTCACCCCGAGCACGAGCGTGAGCGGCGCCACGAGGCCGAGCTCCGCGAAGAACAAATGTGCGGGGGGCGCTCCCTCCGCGGCGTACGCCGCGTCGATCAGCGTGACGAGGAGTCCCGCGAGCGCAGCGGCGCCGAGCGCGGCAGCCAGGCGCCGTGAAAAGCCGGCCAGCTTGAGGGCGTTCATCGTGAGGAGGAGCGCGGCGGCGAGCCCCGCTCGCGGCGAGCGTTCGCGCGGTGCGCGAGCGGATGAGCGCGATCGTACACGCGCATGAGTTGGTCGAGGGAGACGTGGGTATAGCGCTGCGTCGTCGCGAGGCTCGAGTGGCCGAGCAGCTCCTGGATCGCGCGCAAATCGGCGCCGCCTTCGAGCAGGTGCGTGGCGCACGAGTGGCGGAGCGCGTGCGGGTGGAGATCGCTGCGCCCGGCTCCGAGCGCGCCGTAACGCTGCACGAGCGTCTGCACGCGCCGGACGCCGAGCCGCGTGCCGCGCCGGCCGAGAAACAGAGCGCGCCCGTCTTGGGTGCCCGTGCGCTCGTTGCGGAGCTCGGGACGCAAGCCGAGGTACGCGAGGATGGCTTCGCGCGCCTTCGTGCCGAGCGGCACGAGGCGCTCTTTTTTGCCTTTGCCGAGCACGCGTAGCTCGTCGCGCTCGAGCGCCACGTGGTCGAGATCCAGGCCCACGAGCTCGCTCACGCGCAGGCCGGAGCCGTAGAGTACCTCGAGCAGCGCGGCGTCGCGCACGCGCTCCGCCTGAGTCACGGCCGCGTCGAGTGGGACGCTCATGACTTCACCCGCGGCGTCGGCGCTCAAGAACGTCGGCAGCTTGCGTCGAAGCTTCGGGCTCGCGAGCGCGGCGGCGGGATTTTTGCGCACGACGCTCTCGCGCTCGAGCCAGCCGAAAAACGTGCGCACACTCGCGAGCTTGCGGCCAATGGTCGACGGCGACACCGTGCGCGAAAGCTCGGCCAGGAACGAGCGCAAGAGCAGCTTATCGATGTCGTCGACGCTCGCCGCACCGCCGCGCCGCTCGCGCACGTAGGCGGCGAGCGAGCTCACGTCGTGGACGTACGCCGCGACCGTGTGCGGGGAGGCGCGCCGCTCGCTCACGAGGTGCTCGCGAAAACGCTGGACCAGCCGCTCGAGAGCGTCCGGCGCGGGAGGGGGCTCGGCTTGCACGATCCTCGCAGTTTTACGCCCGATACGCCGCAAAGGTCCAACAAGCGACGCCGAGCACGAAGACTGCGACCCCCAGCGTGAACGCCCGGGGCATCAGTCGCCCCTCGCGCGTGATGCCGCTCACCGCGACCCAGCCGGTTCCTAGCGCCGTGAGGCCGAGCCCGAGCACGAGCAGGAGCGAGCCTAGAGGCGACGGCCCGGGAATCCGCGCGAGGGCTTCACGAGCTCGAGCGAGCGCCCGCGCACGGGCTTCGGCGTCGGTTGCGCCCGGCTCCGAGACCAGCCGCGCGAGGGCCCGGTCCGCTTCTTCGCGTTCCGCTGCGTAGGGTTCGATGAAAAAGCGAGTCTCGAGGGCGGCCGCGCGAATGGCCCCCCAGGCGAGGCGCGCCGAGGCCAGATCTCCGACCCCTTCGGAGCCGACGGCGACCGCACGCAGCCGGGCGAGCGCCGCGCGCGTGTGCGGCGCCCCCGGCGCATAGGCGATCGCGGCGCGGCGCGCGTAAAGCACCGCGTTCGCGAGGTCTCCGCGATTGAAGGCTCGGTCACTCGCGGCGAGCGCTTGCTCGCCGTCGTGCACGACGCGCACCGTCATGGCCGCGAACGCGAGCACGACCAGCGTGAGCGCGAGCGAGGCACGACGCGCGCCGATCACAAAAAGTCCCGTCGCTTGAACACGAAGCTCGCAATCGTGAGCAGCGCGACGGCCCAACAAGCGGCGTAGCCCGCGGCCAAGAGCACGTGTGTGCCGAGACTCTCCCCCGCTGCTTCGCCGGTCAGTAGCGGCCGCGGCGGCACGTACCACATGAGATTGGGCACGAGCTTGGCGACGAACGCGCCCGCGGCGTGGATCTCGGCTCCGAACTGGCGCACGGGCAACTTGGCGAGCGCGTCAGCCGAGCGTCCCACCACGAACAACGCGAGCGTGAACACGGCGGTCAAAAAGGGCGACGAGAACGACGAAAACAGCGTCGCGATCGAAGCGACCACGAGCACCTCGCAGAGCGTGAGCGCCGCCGAGCCCAAGACGACACGCCGGTCGTCGGGCGCGCCGCTCGCGAGCAAGCAGCCGCCGACGGAGAGCACGAGCGCGACGAGGAGCGGCAAGTAACTCCGCGTCCGGGGCGCTTTCCAAGCCGCCAAGGCCACGCCCGGCACGAGCAATGCGGCGCCGATGGCGAGCGGCGCGAGGGCGGCGCCGCTCAAGACGCCGAGCGCCACGAGGAGCACGCCGCAGTTGGCCGCGACGAAGACGGCAAGCGTCAGCACCGTACCGAGCAGCTTGCCGACGAGGTACTCCGAGCGGCGAATCGGTCGCGCGAGGATCGGGAAAATCGTCTTGAGCTCGAGCTCGCGGTAGAGCGACGTCGCGCCGAGCACGACCGCGACCACGATGGCGTAGAGCGAAGTCGAGGCCGCACCGAGATCGCTCACGACGCGCAGGCGCGCCCGGCTCGCGTACGCGCCGACCACGAGCGCGTAGGCCGCGGTCGCCAGCGCGAGCGCGAACAGGCCGTGCAAAATTCGAGCGCGAACGGCTTCGCGGTACGCGTTGAGCGCGATGACGAAGGCGCGCGTCAGCATGCGTCAGCGCGCGGACGTGAGCCGGACGGGCTCGACGTACTCGCGGATCCTGCCGGGCGCGTGCAGGATGAGCCGTTCGACGCGGTCGGAGAGCAAGAGACGCGCGATGCCGGGCCCGAGATCGAGCGCGACGGCGAGTGTCACGAGGCTCTGCTTTTTGCCGAACGGGGTCACGCGGAAGTATCCCCAGACGTCTTTTACGTCGTGGGGCCGCGTTGGATCGAGCCAAAAGCGGATGCCGCGGCCGTTCGCCGTCTGCTCGAGGTTCACGGTGTACGTCGCGAGAAACGGCGCGTTGCCCTGCACGAGCTCGATGCGAGCGCTCCGGCCGTCGCTGCTCACGAGCGTCGCGCGCTCGGTGTGCGGCAAGGCGCGGGGCAAAGCTTCGGGGTCGGCCAGTGCGGCGAGCACGCGCGCCGGGCTTGCGTTCACGACTTGGTAGGCGACGCCGCCGATGTACGACCCGTCAGCGCCGCGCTTGAAATGCATCGGGCGCGAGACGGTCGCGCCGGCGACCAGCGCCTGCCGCTCCGTCGGTGTAAAGGCGGGCACGCGCGGCGCCCGGTGATCCGGCCGCTCGGCCAGGGCGGGACCCTCCATGGCGAGGAGGCTGCCGACGAGGAGCGGAACGATCCTGAGCCGCGCCATCGACCGCCCAGCGTACCGGCGATAGGCGCGTTTCGCCAGCGTTTCGCAGAAAGTCTAGGCCCGGCGCCCATCTTCGACGGCTTAGCGGCCCGGGGGCCTGGTCGATCGGCCGGGACTGCGCGAGCCGGAGCGCCCCTCGATGATCCCGCCGTCGGCGGTCATCGCGACGACGAGCCCGGCATCGGCCATGAGACTGACGAACGGCGCGTGCCAGGTCGGGTCCGCCCAAGCCGGACGCCACGGCTCGCCGAGCGCGTAGCCGCGCGTCCAGAGCGTGCCAAGGCTCGTCACCCATTCGCGATCGAGCACGTCGAGCGCACAGGCCGATAGATCGGGCTGGCCGTGCACGCGTGACGTGGTCATGCCGTCCGGGTCGACGCGCAGTACGAAGCCCTCACTGCCGACGATCAAACCGATCTCGCGCTCGAGGCTGCCCGTTGCGTTCACGAAGGCGCGCGTCGCCGGCACGCCGAGCTCGTGGAGCTGCCACTGCATCGGCTCGTAGATCGCGGCGAAGCCGCCGCCTTGGACGCGCCGCCCCACGACGAGCCAGCGCAGATCGTCGAGACGGGCGAGGCCCGCCACGCTCGCGACGTGCGGCAGCGGCAGCGGTTTGAGCCAGCGTCCGCCCGACATCGCCCAGAGGCAAGGTGCCTCGCCCGGCCGGCGTCCGACGGCCGTGACCAGATCGTCGAGCCGCCCGCTGCCTTCGAGGAATTCGACGCGAGCGTCCGGCGCCTGCGCGAGATTGCGCACGCCGTCCGTATCGAAGATCGCCAGCGTTCCCCCGGAGCCACCGACGAGCCAGCCACCCGCTTCGCTCCGGCGCGCGAAGATCATACCGCGCGGCAGCTCGACCAGCGCGCCGCCCGCGCCGACCCACGCCTGGCCGTTCCAAAACAGCGGTCCGCTTGGCGTGAACGCAAAGCAGTGGCCGTCCGTGTCCCAAGCCGCGCTTTGGATGATCACGTCCTCGCGCGGCTTTTGGCGCACGATCCAGCTCCAGCCGGTCAAATCCTGCGAGGGCGAAAGCCCGACCAGCGTGCCCATCAAACGCCGGCTCGAGCGCGGCCCCGACGGTTGTTCGCCGAGCCACGGCAGGATTGCGGTCGCAAGCTCCTCGGCCGTGCGCGGGCGCAGCTCGGGGTCGCGCAACGTCGCACGGGCGAGCGCGGCGTCGATGGCGCGACAGGCGTCGGGACGCGCACGGAGCTCGGGACTCAAGAGCTCGGCGTCGAGCAACGCCGCGCGCTCTTGGCGCTGCATCGCCGCATACGTCGAGACCGGCGACTGCCCGTCGAAGTAGTGCGTGCCCGTGAGCAAGTAATAGACGACGCACGCGAGCGCGAACACGTCCGTCGCCGGCACGACTTTGCCCGCGTCGCCCGCCTGCTCGGGCGCCGCGTACCCAATCGTTCCGACACCGAGCCCCGCAAAGGTGCGCGCGAGCCCCTCGGGGCGCGCCAAGCCGAAATCGGAGATCTTGAAGATCTCGCTTTCGCCGAAGCCGCAGCAGAGGACGTTACCGGGCGTGAGATCCCGATGAATTACCCCTACGGCGTGAATCGCCGACAAGCCCGCCGTCAGACAGCGGATCGCGTGCGAGGCGCGCACCGGATCGAACGCGAATTGCGTCTTGTGAAGCGAGTAGGTGACGCGGTCCTCGAGCGTGGTTCCCTCGACGCCGCCGTGCACGTACTCGATGGCGATCCAGGGCGTCGGGTGCGGGCCGAAAATCTGCGTGCTGCCCGTGTCGATGAAGCGCACCACGAAGGGACAGGGCGGGATGCGCTCGTTCAAGCGTCCGAGCGCGATGGCTTCCTTTTGCGCCAGGAGCTCGGCCGAGATCCGCCCCTCGCCCACCGTGGGGCGCACGACCTTCACGACGACGGGACCCGCTCCTTCCGGTCCCTCGCGGCGTGCAAGGTACGCCTGGCCCATGCCGCCTTCGCCGACGTGGCGCTCGAGGTAGTAGCGCACCCCGCGCTGAACCTCCGAATCGATGTGACGGCCGCGGAGCGAGACGGGAGGCAAGAGGGACGAGGTCGTCATCCCGAGGAGTTTCCGCTGGTCGGGCTCGTGAAGACCTCGAGCGTGAAGCGGCCGTTGTCGCCGTTGTAGCCGTCGATTTGGATGTAATACGAGCCGGGGTCGAGCACGGTGTCGATGAAGCTATACGTCGGAGCGGCGCCGGCCGATGGCGTAAACGTGAGTGAACACGTACTTTCGACCTCGTCACCGGGGCACGTGTCGGCTTTGCGCACGACCACGAGCGTCTGGTAGTCGCTGCCGTTCGCGTCGATGATCACGCGGCGCCGTTCCTCGAGGGTGAGCTTCAACATTTGCTCGGGACCGCCGCCGGGGCTCTGGCCGCCGTAATCGCAGCTGGCCTCGTATTGCGCGTACTGATTGGCCGTGTTGCCTTCGAAGCGGCCGCCGGCTGCGGGGATCTCGTAGGCATCCTCGCACTCGTCGGCGCCTGCGACGAACACGCTGCTCACTGCGG
>JAICTZ010000036.1 GCA_025936115.1 Polyangiaceae bacterium | reverse complement strand
CTCGCCGGTGCCGTTCGCCATGTGGTTCTTGACCCAGCTCCAAAGGCGGTCGAACTCGGTCTGATGGTCGAGCTGAACCGCGATAGTCATGCCGTAGGACATGCCTTCGGTGCGCACGTCATTGTTGTAGATGTCCTGGACATACGATTCGCTCGAGCCGGGCCCGTTGTAGTAGATCGTCCCCGAACCGCTGGGATTGAAGAGCGTGGACCAGGCCTGGCTGATCTTCGAGTCGCTGTCCGCCTGGGTGTGACCGGAGACAGTGACGAAGAGATTGGCGTAGCTCGTGGGCGGCTTGCAGTCGCCACCAGTGCCACCGGTGCCACCAGTGCCGCCGCTGCCGGCGCCTCCAACGCCGGCGGAGCCGCCGCCCGCGCTGCCACCCGAGCCCCGACCTCCT
Source organism: Polyangiaceae bacterium (assembly GCA_025936115.1). GTDB lineage: Bacteria > Myxococcota_A > Polyangia > Polyangiales > Polyangiaceae > PMG-095. The sequence continues at coordinate 76,580 of JAICTZ010000036.1, read as the reverse complement.
GCGCCGCCGGGAGCACCCCCGCTTCCGCCCGCGCCGGCCTCGCCCGTGCGCCCGCCCGTGGCAGCGCCACCGGCGACGCCTCCCGAGCCCCCCATCTGGGTCTTCCCCCCCGATCCCCCCTGGACCGACGAGCTCCCACCGGTCCCCGCGATCGTGCCACCGGTCCCAGCGATCGTGCCACCCGTCCCCGCGCTTACGCCACCCGTCCCGGCATTCGTGCCGCCCGCTCCGCTAACGCCGCCCGTGCCGGAGGATGTCGCGCCGCCACGGGGCAAGCCATTTCCACCACCCTGGCCTCCTGATCCGCCTGCGCCCATCTGGTCGTCACCAGTCGACGCGCAACCCACTAAACCCACTTGAAGGACGGCCAGCCAGAGAACGGACAGACAAGATGAAACAGTGCGCAAGACGAAACTCCTTCCCCAATGTAGCAGTTCCCTCGCACGCCGGCGGCTGGTGCAATTTTCTGCCGCGGCGCTACACGGCAAGCAATCAGAGTTGAAAGGACCGCCCGGTGTGCGCAGGTCGGTCGTTTCCGGGGCTTCGGGACCGGCGGGCGCCTATGTCACCTATGTCACCCCTGATGCTGATGGCAGGCAGCGGCGGGCCCACAGCGCCTGCTCCAGCGTACCGAGCGCCGAGTCCCCGACGTCGAGAGCGCCCGCACCACCCTCCGCAGCTACTTCAAAGACGGCAGGATCACGATGACGCCCGAGCCGCACGGCGACGGCTTTGCCTAGGTCGCTCGTCGCGTGACCCGACTGCATCGTGACTTCAGATCGGCACGAGGGTGGCGGACGGGTCGAGGCGGGCAAGGTCGTCCGGATCGCTCGTCACGATGGCTTGTTTCGCGCGTTTCGCGCAAATGACGACGTGCGCGTCTGCAGTATCCCTGGTGCGGCTCGCTCGCAGTAGGATGCCGACGCTGGTTGCATCGACGACGTCGAGAGAACTGACGTCCGTGGTTGGTTGACGAATCAGCCGCACGAGCCGTGCCTGCGTGGCAGGCTGTCGGATCGCTTGAGCCAGCGCCGTCGCGGGGACGGTCACACGGGCACCCAGTTCCTTCGCGCGAGCCAAAAGCACGAGCACCTTGCGGTCGTTGCGGTCGAGCGCGATGAGCGCCCCCGCGTCGAGAGTCACACCGCTCATGCGGCACGACCCCTGGTCCTCTTGCGCTTGCCACGGGTCTTCGAGAGCACGTCATCTGCCCAGGTCCGTTCTGCAGGCGTGAGGGGCCCCCCCGTTTGATCGAGTGCTGACGCGAGGAGCGCACCCCAACCGGCGACGTCGTTGAGCGATACGGCAACCGCATGCTGCACGAACGCCGAAACGCTACCCGCGGAACGCGCTTCCACCAGCGCGCGGATGGCTGCCAGCTGATCCGCGTCGAGCGTCACCGTGACCTTCTTCGTCGCCATACCGATCCCCATACCACAGATACCTGGAGGGTTCCCGTCGTCGCTGGCGCCGCGAACGGGGCCGGAGCTGAGTCTGGATTGGACGGCCTGTCGCAATCGCGCCGCCCGCGAATGCCCCAGCACACGAGCGAGTGATCGGCGGTGGCGGCGCACGTGGCGAGCGAGCCGTCGAGAATTTCGCAGTGTTCGACTTCGAGCTGAGCGCCGAAGAGACAGCCATCGCGACGCTCGATACGAAGACGAGCAGCTTCCTCGATCATCGCGACCCGGTGATGGTGAAAGGGCTCGGCGAGGTCAAAGGACTTAGCGGAGGACGGCGACGGGCATGATTCCGATGTTGATTCTTGGGGAATCAAACGCGGAACCGAGAGCTTCTCGATTCCGCGGGAAAGTAGTTGCGCGGCGGCGATACCCAGCGTGGGCAACGGGGATTTACGTGGCGATTGACATTAGGGTGGCGTAGGCGGTCGCACGCCGGCCGGTTTCGTGACTTCGGCGCCGGCCGGTGCGATGGTTGACTCATGGCGAGGCCAAGCGAGGCTCAGGCTCTACCCTCCCCGGACGCGGTACCGGCGGTTGTCGCCCGGCGTGTAGTCGCAGCGGACGTCGATTTGGAGCGCGAGCTCCTTCAGGCGGAGCAGGACTTCGACAGCGGGGACTACATCGAGCTTACCGTGGAGCAGCTCGAACACTGCGCCGCCACGGGGGAGTCGCCGTGGCCCGACGAGTCGCCCAGCTAAGCACGACCTTCCGACGCAGCGTCATCGACATCGGGCTCTCGCCGGGGTCGCCGGGGTTCCGCGCCGTGTTCGCGACGGTCGCGGCGCTGGCGAGCGCGGATCAGCTGCCGGGACCAGGGGACGACGAGACGACGTTCGGGGTCGGGCGGGCGTTCGTGCGGCGCGTAACTGGGCGAAATATTTGGATCCTCTACCGCATCGACGACGACCACGTCTTCGCGATGACTGTTCGCGACGCTCCGCCCGTGCCCGTAGACACCGAATAATCCAAGGCACCAACTTGGGCTCGAGCCGCGAGTGCGAAAAGTCAAGAAGCAGCCACTCCGCCCTTCGCGCGCACCTCACAAATCGAAAGCTCGCAAGAATGGGGTTCGCCAACTGTTCAATAGTCTGAAACTTGAGAGCGCTGAGTGCGAAGGGGTCGATCAGCGCGATGTTGAGGCCGCGTCCCGGAACCTCACAGGCGATTTTTTCGACGTTCTGGAGCCGGGAGGGCGTTGTCCACGTGTAGTTGCGCGGGGGCGCTACCCAACATGGGCAACGGTGATTTCCGTGGCCATTGAGGTCCGCGTCGCCTAACACCTCCGAGAACCGACAATCCGAGGTCGCCCATGCTTGCCTCGGGAGCAAACCGCGGCAAATCCAGCAATTTACAACTTGACACGCCAAACAATGTCCGACCTGAACTTTTAACACGCTGAAATATCTTATGTTTCTGAAAATTCTCAAAATAATACTATTGAAAAGCCCTTCAACATCAGGCACTAGCTGAACAGGCGTGCGCTCCAAAAAGTGCTTGCTAAGCTTCGACAGATCGCGGATCGGCCTTAGGATGGCTCGCATGCTGCGCGTATGCTGAAGGGGTTAAGCACAATGTCCCAAGAGTCGAGCCCGTCGAACGAACGCGTCGAGTCTACGCACCTGGATGCCACGGAAGCTTCACGTTCGATTTCGGATGCCCTAGCCGAGACCAAGAAGTTTTTCGAGGAGATCCGCGACCGCCAACGAGTTGATCCCAACTCGCTGCACGAGCGAATCACCCTCTAGACAAGTTTCCAGGGGAGGGAGCAGCGCGTATTGAAGGACGCAACACCGAAGTCTGCCTGGACGGTTGTTGGATATTCAGACGACGCACTGTGTATCGCGCTTGCGGAAGCGTCAGGCGTCGCGCTCGAAGTCATTCGACGTAAGGACCATCTGGAGTACTTCTGCGAATACTTCAAGAAGGTCGGCGTCCGCGCAATTCTCATCGAGAATCACTACATCGATCGAGACTTTCTTGAAGACTTTGCGGCGTACTACGTGCGGTGTTTCCAGCCGTACGAGCGTACATGCGCACGACTACATTTCTTCACAGAGGCTCTCTCGCCAACGGATTTCGCGGCGATTTTGGACGGAACAGCCGTCGAACGGCGCGGCCGCCTTGAACAGACCTACGTTGGGTTTATCGTGGTCAAGCCGCTTCCCCAAACGATTATCGGCCGCACATGCCTGGCAACGTATGATGCGGACGGCGGACGGCGGAATTTCCCCATCACCCGCAAATACTCTGTCAATCTGTTCGGCATACAGCTAGCGGTCAATACCCTCGCGTTTCAAGAGCAGGATAGAGTCGCCGCGGCTTGCGCAACAAGCGCGCTTTGGTCCGCGTTCCACGGCACAGGGGTACTTTTTCAGCATAAGATCCCATCGCCAGTAGAAATTACCCACAGCGCCACGGTTCAAGGTCTTCTTGATAGCAGGGCGCTACCTTCCGCGGGCCTCAACAAGATTCAGATGGCGAACGCGATTCGTCAGGTGAACCTGGAACCCTTGTTGATCTCGGCCGCAGAGGAGTGGGATCTGAAAGGGACGGCATACGCTTACGCAAGGGGTGGGGTACCTGCACTGCTATTGGGGAAGCTTGTCGAGACGAACACGCCGCCGGGGCACGCGATCGGCCTGCATGCGGTTACGGTGACGGGATATAGCCTCGGACTGCCGGCGGCCTCACCGGTCGGGCCCCACGGATTCTTGTTGCGGGCCTCCCGCATCGACAAAATCTATTGCCACGATGATCAGGTCGGACCGTTCGCGCGCATGGAAGCTGACGGCAAGGCGCCGCATTTCTCAATCTCCACATCCTGGCGGAGCGGAGAGTCAGGCACGCGTGGCTCGATCCGCTTTACGCCAGAGCATTTGCTGATTCCCCTCTATCACAAGGTACGGATCACCTTCTCATCGGTCCTCGAATACGTGGCGGGATTTGACGCAGTGCTTCGGCGACTCATCACACTCGCGAAATCGCCAATCCCTGAACTGGAGTGGGACGTTTTCCTGAGCAGCGTGAATAGCTACAAGACGGAGCTCATCGCCTCTCACCTGCCCGCTGCGCGGCGTCGTGATCTCTTGGAGCAATCGATGCCCAAATTCATATGGCGAGCCCTTGCGTGTTTCGCCGACGGGACGAAGGCGCTTGAGGTTTTGTTTGACGCAACCGGGATTGAGTTAGGCAGATACTGCTTTCGTGTCATCGAAATAGACCCGCGGGTGGGAGACTTCCTTCGGACGGTTTGGGTAAGAAATCCGGGAATCCACGACGTTCTGCGCAGGGGCTCAGGCTGGGAAATCATAGCCCCGTTGGTCGGAGTCGCATGAAATCGTACGCAAGCGCGCTGCTTCTTCAGCAGATCAGCCGCCAAGGCTCGTCACCAAGGAGCTTGCATTGGGACGGGCTTGCGGTGGCGGTTGCGGCGCGGGTGACATAGCCCAGACCGCGCCGGACGCTTTCGTGACAATGACGACCCTGGCATGTGTGGCGTCGTGGGGCCCGGCCGACGGGACCACCCTTGGCATCGGACAGGGTTCGTGTGTCGAGTTGGCGGGCGGAACATCGCAGATTGTCCCGCTCGACGCCGAGCATGTCAGCAACATGAGCCCGCACGCGACCGCGGGTTCCTAGGGCGATGGGTCGAAACCTCCAGCGTGACCCAAATGAGGGCGCGGCAGCAACTCAGGACCGAATATCTATGAAGATCGCCGAGCAATACGGAGTCGCACCGCACAACTCCGGACTTCGCAGGAGACGGCTCCAAGCGCTCCTCAACGCCTGGGAAATGCAATATGCCCTGCACTCAACTCAGCCGACGAGGCCCCCAAGGGAGGCCGAGTTCACGGGAGACGAATGGCCGATATGGCTCACCATTCTGCGTGCGGCACTTCCCATTCCACCCCCCAGCCACCGCCGCGGCCTTGAAATCTATGTGCAGCTGGCTGGACTGAACCTCGACGAGCTGCAGCGCGACAAGAGCATTCTGATGCTCGATGACCAAGTTGCGGTACGCAGGCAGAAATTTCGGATTTCGACCGGCTATGACTGGGCCATTCTAGTGCCGACCCAGACCGAAGGGCTAGCGGAAGGATTGACGGACAAACTCCTTCGCAAACGGTTCCGCAATGTCGAGCTCTATGGAGATCGGATTATCGCATCGGGCGCCTTTGAGAACTGCACCGACACCGTCTCGGCCCTTGTCGCCGCATCCCTAGCGGATCTCACTCCTCAAGCGATACGCCGGCAATGGGAACTTTCGCTCGCACTTCGTCTCGAACGGCCGTATTTTTCGGCGCTTCCCTTCGCGTGCTCCAGTTCGCTGGCTGTCCTACTCGGCGCAGAGCTGGACGCTGCCGCCGACAGGCTGGACCTGATTACTGGCGCTCGATTGTCGCTTTTCGCGGACGGCGCCAACGAAGCTCTCGCAGCAGACATGATAGCTCGACTGCGCCTGCAGCTGCCTAAGTCCCGACTCGCAGACCTCCTCGAAGCGGCTGCTTTCCTAGACCACACGGACCACGACCTTGTCAGGCCATATTATGAGAGCGTTGCCTCAGCGTACGCGCGAATAGCGGACGCGAGTGCCTTGGGCAATCTGCTGCTCCGTCTTCCCCCGGGACGAAGCCTGTTGGCCGCTATCGATGCGGTATGCTTCAACCGCCCCTCGGTCATAGCCACCTATCTCTGGGAGCGCCCCTTCCGCGCGGAGGGCGTTTTCGCATTGCTGCGCCTATGGCGAAAACTGCCCCTCCCTGAGGGCGAGCAGTTGGAGCTGACTGATGAGTGGTTGGAAGCACAACGCCTCGGGCGCGAGCTCGTGCTGCTGGTGGACGATACCACCGATTGGACAAGTCTCCTCGCACTCGGCATTCACGATGAATCGAAGGTTCTCGCGCAAAGGGCGCGAGCAGCCAGGCCCAGCCCGATGGACCAAATCGCCTACGATGGAGGAGATCTTTGGGTCACAGTATTCGCGGATCCCGAGCATAGCGAGCGTCATGTTTTCGAGCTCGAAAACTACTTTCGCGCGCGCACCAAGCATTCCGACGCGTCCATCGTTTTTGCGCTCAAACTGCTCGCTTCTCTGCGAACAACCGGTCGCAAGCCGCTGGCAAAGCGGCTCGCAACGGCGATCGTGGACGGCTACGAGGCGAAGCTAGCGCTCGAGGTCGAGCGCATGTGCGTCCCACGCGCGCTGTGGGCACATGGGTCGCTGCTTTCCGAGCTGCATACCACACTGGGAACCGAGGATGAGGCTTGGCACAGGTTGCTTCGCCCCTTCGATCGCGAGGCATATGTCAGGCGAGCCCAGGCTGACCTAGGCCCCCGGACGATTTCTGAGGAGCCTCACCCCGCCCATGACGTTCCAGCGATCTTCCGCGCGCATGCGGAGACGTTGGTAGCTCTCGGCTTGGTCATTGAAGCGTTCGACCAGCCGCTGCGGGCTGCTCTTGAGCTCTACGACGCCGACCGGCGCAACGAGCTCGGTGCCTTCGCTTGGTATGTGTTGGCACCACTGGTGGGGACGCACGATCGGCCACTCAGCGAGCTACTGTTCGCCCGAATCGGGCGGCTGTTCAGGCGCGTGCCAGGCAGTCCGAAATGGATCCGTGACTTCTTGACCAGTGAGATTGAGCCGACCATTCTCGGCTACATCACGGCGGGAATCGGCCCTATGCACACGTTGTCGGAGCTCGTGCAACCGAAGTTGCGCAGCATGGTAAATGACCTACTCGCCGACCGGGACGGCGTCGCACTCGGGCTCGCACTGGAGCTTGGAAGCCAGCTCCAGGTAGCCGGAATGGCACGCGAAGCAGAACGACTGGCCACCCGTGCGCTCGACTTGCTTGAGGCTCATCCACATGACGGTGGGGGCGATCTTCTGCCCGGTGCTCGGGCACTTTTGGCGAGCGCGCTCGCGCAGCAGGAACTATGGCCGGAAATCCTGGCCCTTGAGCCACAACCGGAGCCGCTGGCCTTCTCTTACCACTCGCGGTTCGTCGAAAACATGCGAGCGCTGGCACTTCTTGGCACAGGAAAACCACGCGAGGCAGAACAAGTCCTTCATCGGGTGCTCGAGGCCGAGCCCACAGACGACGTCGCGTTGGTAAATCTTACGGCTCTGTACTTACAGACAAGAAGCTGGTCAAAGGCCTTGCACGCGGCGGAAGCAGCAAAGGCAAAGCTCCCACCTGGCGACAACCTTGACCGCGTCCGCTACAACGAGGCATTCGCGCGGGCACAGATCGGTGACAAGTTCGGCGCGGAAAAGCTGCTCGACGCGATTTCAGCCGCCGCCGAGATGGGGATCGCCGCCGCCGAGGCACGTGAGCGACTGCAGCGCGAGGAGGCTCCAATCATAGCTGCAATGCCGAGCATTCCTGCTGGTGCTTTTGGTGACGAAGAAGACTCGGCTCCTCCGAAAGGCAATCAGGCAGTGAACTCGAAAACTCTTGTGGTTCCTTCAGAACCAACGGAGACCGTGGACGTTGCAATCGTAACGGCACTCAAGGAGGAGTATGAGGCTGTGAAGGCGCGCCTAACCGGCCAGTACAACGTGCCGATGGGCTCGAATACCTATCCCAACCTCTATGGCTGGGTACTTGGCACGATACCCATGGCGGGGGCCGGAGAATGCCGCGTCGTCGTCACCTGGGCGGGGTCTTCTGGCAATCTGAGGACGGCCATCGCAACCATGCGCACGATTGATCGTTGGCGGCCGCGGCATGTACTATTCTCAGGCATTGCAGGTGGGCTACGAAAAGACGAGCTCAGACAAGGCGATGTCGTTCTTTCCCAAACCATCTGGTACTACGAGTACGGTAAGATCGCCGAAGGCAGGTACAAGCCGCGCCACCGAGATTCGTTCCCTGTCGACAAGGGACTTTTAAGTTCGGCTCGCTCGTTCGACAGCGCGACGTCCGAGTGGAAGGATTGCGGGTTGCGACCACCAGACCCCGATCGGCAACCGAAGCTCGTCCTCGGTATGATCGGTTCCGGGGAGAAAGTGATCGACGACCTTGACCCGCCGTTCGTACGCGCCATCCTGCAAGCACGGGCGGAGCTACAGGCGATCGAAATGGAGGCCGCCGGAGCCTGCGAAGCCATCGAGAACGCACGTGCCGAGGGCAAGTTGGTTGGGTTCTTAATGATTCGCGGAATTTCGGACATGCCTGCCGAAATGTCCTGGCGGTCGTGGCCCGCCCGGTTCCTCCATCGCACCGCGCCCGGGTCGGCAGGGACGGCGACGCGCGACCAATGGAAGCTCTATGCGTCGGCCATTTCGGCAGAGTTTGTTGCTAGGTGGTTGGCCTCGTCATGGTCGCCCGTCAGGTCGAACCAGCGATGACTATCGTCATGGCCGCCATCCTCAACAAACGCCGTAACACCATACACACTTCACTCCTTGCCGCCGCACGGCTCATCGAGTGGCCTCGAAGGGTGTCCGAGTGTCGTGCGGTCGACATATGTGCCCGAGTAGCCGATCATCTTGAGGAACACCCTAACAAAAAGACACCGATACGCGTTGCCCGCACGAACAAGCCTTCGCTGGTCGGTTCCAGCTGCAAGCCCTCCGTGCACAGGCCGGTTCCGCTCCTTAATCGCATCGCGCTCGACCTTACCCACCGTCAAGCCTAGTTCCGCGAAGAACGTGTTCAGCTGCTCGTTCCCTCCCATCCGATATACGCCACTAAGCTTTTCAATCATCGCCCTTGGCGCACCACCGTCCATGAGCTGCTGCTGCAAGGTCGGCAGGCTATCAGCAGCAAGCCGCTCAAACTCGCCTTGCGACATATGGACGCCCTTGCTTCGCGTCTTTGAGGACTTGAACCAGGCATGCTTCAGCGCTTCGACTGCTGAGCCGTATAAAGCGAGGTCTACGCCTGAATAGCTTTCATTTGCCAACCAGTACGTTAGCAGTGAATCGCGCAACTTAAACTGTTCGCGCGCTTCGAGGTATAACGGCACCAGGTTAGCTAATACCATCTCCATCTCATGCGTGAGGACCGGCATCGGAATCGGCTCGACATCGCTGTGTTCGCACTGAGCACGAATTTGCTGACCCCACGGATCTCTAACCTCGCAATGAATCGGCCATCCTTCTGAGTCGAAGACGGTTGACCCGATCGGCATGAGTCGCCGTCCAGTCACAAACGAGACGAGCTCGGCGATGGCCGTTCTGGTCTCTTTGTTGGGAATGGGACTTGGAAATTCGATTGCAGTGGCGTGGCACCACGGTGGCGCGAACTCTTCGGGAACCCGGCCAATCGTGAATCGGACATCTGAGGTCGCCACTAGGCAATGGTCACGCCCGCTCCGCCCCGATGGCAGCTCACTTAGAGTGAGCCCGGTGTCGCCCCGCTCTCGATGGTAGGTTGCCGAGCGGCGCCGCTTGGTCCAACGCATGAAGGGTCGGTGGGGCCCGTTGATGTACCAATCCGAGCGCCACGCTTCACTGCCGAGTGGCACCAGCGAAGACGTATCCGTAGCTTCGTCGAATTGGAACTTCTTCGTCCAAGTCTGGGAGAACACGATATGCGACGCATATTGCTTGAAGCGCGGGGGACCCTCGCCAGTGACCCGTAGTTCGTCGGGCTCGTTGTTCACAAAGGCACGAAGACGACAGGCTGCGCCGTGGGCATCAAAGCGAAGCTCAACGGGGTCAACGAACGAGCCGATCGCTTGCTGTTCGTCTAGTTGTCGAGCGGCCGCGAGCTCATCCTTGTTCGCGACTTTCCCCTCCGCAATAAGCGTAAGGGACAGGTCGTCCTTGCGGCTGATCACCACCTTCGTGATTCCGGTAACGAAGGGCTTGGGGAGTTGAACCCGCTCCAGCGTGATCGGTGTTGCAGCAGCCTCCCACTCGATATCCTTCTCACGATCTCGATCGTGCGTCAGCTCCGGCAAGGGCCACCTCCATGCTCGCTCTCTACGCCGTCGCCGCGAGCCCCGACGGGCTCGCTACTAGCGCACGAGGGCGGCACCACCACGTCAGCGACTCGTCGCGCGCTACGAGATCGCGAGCTTCGCGCTTCGTCACCATCAGAGACACAGAAGGTATGAAGCTTTGCGTCCCTGATCAAGGTTGAGTTGTTGAACTGCTGCAGGTGAAGGTCGGTTCAACGATTCCCTGGCGTGACGCGTCTTTTCACCAGGTCACCCTGGCGCGAGCGAAGGTCCACCGGTCCTGGTTCTACCGCCTGCGACATGACCGCCATCGGACCATCGAGCCTAGGCGGGCTTGCACCCGTGATCAACGTTGGCTGCCTCCGCGTATTTCAACGGGAAGAACGAGATTTAGGCTCGGATTAAAGGGCCCCGTGTTTTCCGAGGCTCCCTAGTTGGGAGAATTGAAGCCGGCCGAGTGGCGTTGGTTATGCCGAGCCCTCGAGGCCGACGAGTGCACCGAGCGTCCGAACGTCTTCGACCTTGAGCCGTTCGCGTGTTGCGGCAACGGTCGCACCCATAAACAGGCCGATCTCTCGCTGACTGAATCCGTACCTTTTGAGCTGCTGACTCATGCCTTGGGCGAGGGTGAGCTTCGGCCGCCCCGACGTTTGCCTCTTGATCGCTCGCGAGATGCGCGTTGCCTCAAGGTAGTCCGCGTAGTCGAGGAACTCGGCCCGCGTCGACTCCGAAATCGAGAACCTTTGTTCTGCCGCCCGGAGCCAGTCAATTTCGTCGAGCTCCGCCAGCACCGCCTGATGCGCGTCGACCTCCCTTAGCGCGAGCGCGACGCCGAGAACGCGACACGGATCGTCCTGGCAGCGCGGCGCAGAGCCCAGTTCGCCGCTCTCGTTCCTAGTGACACGGTGCACGCCGTGTTCCCCCCAGTGCTGATCGAGAAGTAGTTGAACCCCATCGCGTCTGCCGCCTGGCCACTGCGGAAGCCCACCAAGAAGCGGGAAGGCAAAGTGCTCCAAACACCAGTCCTCGAGCCGAATGCGCGTCCCGACGACATCGAACCCGTATCGTTCGTTGATGGTCATACTCGACAGTATCCGGCACCCCTCGGCATTTGCCGACCCTAAAAGAACTCCTCTCGTTTTCTTCGGCTACCGCATGACGCCGGCTTGGACCGATACGTACCGACATGAACGGTACGCATGGCGTTCGTTTCCTTCGCGTCGATGAAGTAGCTCGAGAGGCACGCGTCTCGCGCTCGACAGTCCGGCATTGGCTTCGAGTCGGGAAGCTCGGGAGCGTGAAACTCGGCAAGCATCGCGTCGTTCCACGAGATGCCTTTGAGAAAATGATCGCCTCGGGGACCGCCCAGTGCCGCTGAATCACCTGGTGTCAGCGGCTCTGAGCGCATGCCCGCTCGAAGCGGTCTGCGAGATGCCTCCAGCAAAGCGTACGCGCGAAAGAGGTGCCGTTTACCCCCTTCGCGCTCAAGCGACCCTCCGTCTTCGGGTCGAAAGAGGTGCCGTTTACCCCCTTCGAGCTCAAGCGCCCCTCCGCCTTCGGGTCGATTTAGGGTCGCTTTGCTGCGCCGCATCACCGACTTTGGTCCGTTTTGGGGTCGGAGTTGGTCGTGTTTAGGCCCGACTTCGGCGCTGAAGCCTGCGAACTGACTACTCGCGGGACACCCCTGGGGGCGACCACCGGTCGCTCGCAGGCTTCAGCGCCGCTCGTCGAAGCGCCTGCTCGGCCGCGTTTCCTTTCGTTGGAGCAAGCCGGTGAGCTGGCCGCGTTGGTTTGCCCCCAGGGGTGTACGCCGACGAAGTCGGCTCTGAGTCCCGCCGGAGGCCCCGTCGCGCTGTTGTCGCCGACCGACACTGCCTCTTGGGAAGATCACGAGTTTTCTAACCCCCCGCGGCCGATGTCATCGGAACGTCGGAAGCGCCGGCGGTTCGCATACGAGCTGCGTGACGGCCTGAGACCGTTCGGTACGCCGCGCGTGGCCGGCTGCGGCAGGAAGCGGATCGCCTTTGAGGTCGAGGTCGTCCGAACGAAGGTGAAGCGACAGGCAGGCGGCACCTACCAGCACGCGTACTTCGTCGGCATCAGTCGCTGTGGTTCCGTTTGGGAGTGCCCGGTCTGCGCGCTGCAGATCAGGGCCGAGCGCGCGGAGGAGTTGAAATACGCCGTTGAGCAGTGGGGGGCCGACGCCGTCGCGATGCTCTCGCTCACCGTTCGGCACGGTCTCGGGGACGACCTGCGCGCCGTGCGGCAAGGCATCTCGCACAGCTTTGGACGGTTGATCAACGGCGCGCCGTGGAAACGTTTTTGCAGGAAACTTGGCATTCAGCATCACGTGCGCGCGATCGAGGTCACGCACGGCGCGAACGGCTGGCACCCTCACCTGCACATTCTATTCTTCCTCGAAACCAAGCTGACGGATGAAGAACAAGCCGAAGCAAGCGCTTGGCTTCAGAAGCGCTGGGCCGCTTGTGTACAGCGCGCGTTGGGAGGCGCCTTCGTCCCGAACGAGCATGGCGTCGACATCCGCTCGGCGAAACGCGCGGACTACCTCGCTAAGTTTTCCTTCGAGCTGACCGACCCCGGCACGAAGAAGGCTCGAGGCAAGAATCGAACGCCGCTTCAGATCGCCGCGTCAGCAGCATCGGGAAACGACGAGGCGCTATGGCGCTCCTACTGCGAAGGTATGCGCGGTGCGAAGATGCTGACGTGGTCGCGCGGGCTGCGCGAGTTCGTCGGTCTCGGTGCGGAACGCGAGAATGAAGAGCTTGTCATCGCGGAGGAGGCGGAACCGGCCGAGCCGGTGGCGATCATTACGAGTGCCGCCTGGGACGCTATCCGACACAGGCGCGGCGTCGCGTGCACCCTCCTTGAGGTCGCCGAGCTGACACCGAAGCAGTCGCAGGCAGCGGAAGAAATTGAGGCGGTTGTTCGCGGCGCGTTGCGATCGAGGGTGCCACCGTGACACACGCGGGACGTCGCCGGTCGCGCCGTAGCGACGACGGCAAACGCAGCGCGCATAGCCAAGGGAGCGAAATCGAATGCTCTAACCCGCGAGGCTTGACGCCCCATGACCGCCCCGTTCTCCTGGCCGACAATGTGCGCGCGCTCTTCGATTGGCTGGTCGACGAGGAGCTGAAGCGATGGCAACGCGAGGACCAGTAGCCGCAGGCGACGCGATCTACGCCCGCTACTCGAGCGAGCTCCAGAACCCGCGCTCCTGCCATGACCAAGTCACGGAGCTCCGCCAAGCTCTCGAGCGCCGCGGCGGTCGCTTCGACGATCATCTCGTCTTTCGTGATGCCGAGGTCAGCGGCGGGATTTGGCAACGCGACGGGCTCCAGGCGTTGCTCGCCGCCGTCGAGGCCGGCTGTGTCCGTCGTGTCTTCGTCGAGGATGTGAGCCGATTGTCGCGTGACAAGGAAGACGCGGCGCGGCTCGAGAAGACGTTCGACTACTACGGCGTCTCCGTCGTCACGCTCGACGGCATGACCTACGACGGGACCGTTGGTGCGTCGCTCGCGTTCACATTTCAGAGCGCCGGAGCTGCGCAGTACCTTCGCGATCTCGGCTCCAAGACGCGCCGAGGGCTGCGCGGCGCGCACCGCGAAGGGAAGAGCACCGGCGGGCGCTGCTACGGCTACAAGGTCGTCGACGGGAAGGTCGAGATCGACGCGGTGGAGGCCGCCACGGTGCGGCTCATCTTCCACCTCTACCTCGAGGGCCACGGCTACGCGGTGGTCGCGCAGAAGCTCAACGATCGCGCCGTTCCGGCGCCGCGCGGAAGGCGCCGGGCAGGTATCGGCTGGATGCACTCGTGCATCCGCGAGATGCTTCGCAATCCCAAGTACGTGGGCGATTTCACGTTCGGCGTCCGCAAGTGGCAGCGACACCCGACCACGCGCAGACGAGTCGCGCGCGCCAATCAAGAGGCCGACGTGCTGCGCGCCGTGCGGCCGGAGCTGGCAATCGTCGATCGTCAAACGTGGGACGCCGTGCAGTCGCTGCTCGCCGAGCACACGAAGCAATACAAGGCGCGCGCCGCGCCACACGGTAAGACGAACTACCTGCTGACGGGCCTTCTCCGCTGCGGCTGCTGCGGCGCACCGATGCAGATCATGGGCGGCAGCTCTGAACGCTACTACCGCTGCGTCGCCAATCGAAAACGCGGCACCTGCTCGAACCGACTCAGCGTGCGCGAAGGCCTCACCCGGGCGCGCGTCCTCGCCGCCATAAGCGAAGCCCTCGCGACTCCGAAGGCCATTGCCTACGTCCGCCAACGCCTAGCCGAGCGCGCCGGCTCGGCCTCCCGCAACGCCGGCCGCGAGCTCACCGAGCGCTCCGCCCGCCTCGAGCGCACCGAAGAGCGCATCCGCGGCCTCATCACCATGCAAGCCGACGGTGACCGTTCGCCCATGGTCGCTCAGATGCGGGCCGACCTCGAAGCCCAAGCCGCCCAGGAACGCACCGCCATCGCTGACCTCCGCTCCCTTGCGTCGGCGCCCATCCGCCTCCCGCCGATCGACCTGCTCACCGAGCGCGTCCTCTCGCTCCGCGCCCTTACCGAGTCCACCGACGTTCAAAGCGCCCGCAGCGCCCTCCGGAGCTACTTCAAAGACGGGACCATCACGATGACGCCCGAGCCCCACGGCGACGGCTTCGCCTACGTCGCGCGCGGCGATTTCATGCCGCTCGCCTTGCTCACGGACAAAGTAGAAACGCCCTCCGAGGGAGGGCGTTGTCCACGTGTAGTTGCGCGGGGAGGGTTTGAACCTCCGACCTTTGCGCGCCCGTTCACTTTTTGAAGCCGTCGAGGGCGCGCTCGAGTGCTGCGAGCTCTCGCGCCGACAGGCTCGCGAAGGGCGCCGGCGCGTGCTCGACCACGGCTTTCATGCGACCCAGGGTCGCGCGACCGGCCGCGGTCAGGGAGACCAGCTTGATGCGCCCGTTCGTGGGGTGGGGTGTGCGCACGACGAGACCGCGTTTCTCGAGGGCGTTCACGGCGACCGTCGCGGCGGGCGCGTCGACGCCCATGGCCTCGGCGAGCTCGTTGAGAGCCAGCGGTTTCTCGCTCAGGCGCTTGAGCGCGCGCAGCCTTCCGAAGGAGACACCCGTGGCCTCGACGACGCGGCGCCGCCAGTCGCCGCGCGTGTCCATCACGACCGCGACCAGCGCATTCCACACCCGGTCGGCAGCGGCGCTCATCGGACGGCTCCCGAAGCGGCGCGATCGCCGTCTTCAATCAGCTTGGCCGTGCGTTGCAACGTCTCGCGACCCCACGCGCTGTTCGAGAGCGCGCCGAGCGCGACGATACAGAGCCCCGCCCCTGCGGCGAGCGCGAAAAACACGTGCATCGCGCCCGTGAGCCCACCGGCGGCGCCGTGCCGTCCCTGGGCGATCGTTCCGCCGATCGCGACACCGAGCGACGCGCCGACCTGACGACTGGTCGAGGCGATCGCTGCCGCGAGCCCGGCACGCGCGCGTGGCATGCCGGAGACGGCCGTGTTCGTGATCGGTGCGTTGACGAGTCCGAAGCCGATACCGAAGACGACGTACGCGAGCACGACCAGCGAAAGCGGCGTCCGCGCGTCGAGACTCGCGAGCAAGAGCGCGCTGAGCGCGATACCGCCGCCCGCCAGGAACAGCGGCGTGCGCGTGCCGCTCCGCCCGATCAACCAGCCGGAAATGGGCGAGCACACGACGGTCGCGAGCGCGAGCGGCAGGGTGTAGAGGCCGGTCGTGAAAGCCGGCAAACCGCGCACCTCCTGCAGGTAAAGCGCGTTCAGGAACAGAAACCCGGAGAACGCACCGAACGCGAGCACGGCGACGAGCGCAGCGCTCGAGAACGGCACACTGCGAAAAAATCGCAGCTCCAGCAGCGGTTCCTCGAGGCGCGGCTCGTACGCGAGGAGCGCGGCCACGAGCGCGACGGTGCCCGCGAACAGGCCGACGATGAACGGCGAGCCCCAGCCGAGCGTCGGGCCCTCGATCACCGCGTAGGTCACGGCGGCCAGCGCGCCCAGCATCAAGAGCTGGCCGAGCGGATCGGCCCGGCGCGGGCGAGGCGCCTTCGACTCCGGCACGAACATTTGCGCGAGCACGAGCGCGACGACGCCGACCGGCACGTTGACCCAAAAGATCGAACGCCAGCCGACTGCTTGCGTGAGCGCGCCGCCGATGAGCGGGCCGAGCCCCATCGAGACGCCGACCACGGCGCCCCACGTCCCGATGGCTCGCGCGCGCGCCTTGGGCTCGATGAATACGTTGGTGATGATCGACATCGCCACGGGATTCAGCATGCTGGCGCCCACGGCCTGCAACATACGACACGCGATCAACACGCCGAGGGTCGGGGCCAGACTGCACGAGGCCGAAGCCAGCGTAAAGAGGGCCAGACCGAGCTGAAACACGCGGCGACGGCCGAAGCGATCGGCGAGCGAGCCTGCGAGCATCAGCAAGCTCGCGAGCACGAGCGTGTAGGCGTCGATCACCCACTGCAAACCGGCGGTCGTGGCGCGGAGATCGCGACGAATGGCCGGTAAAGCCACGTTGACGATCGTCACGTCCATCGAGACCAAGAGCAGGCTCAAGCAGCAAATGGCCAGGACCAGGCCGGGGCGCGCATTCCTTGTGATCACGCAACGATTGTGGATCTACAATCATTGTGTGTCAACAATGGTCATGCCCCCCGCAGCGCGCCTCTCGTGTAGAAAAGCGTCAGTCGGGTTTTGCCGCGAGCGCGTCATCGACGGCGAGGCCGAGCGCTTCGGCCGTGAACGGTTTTGCGATGAAGGGAAACGTGCCCCGCGCAATCCCGCGCCGCAAGGTCTCGTCGTCGTTGTAACCGGACATCACGAGCACGCGCGCTTCGGGGAACTTTTCCCGTACGATCCCGATCACTTTTGCGCCGCCGCCGCCCGGCAGCACGACGTCGGTCAACAAGAGATCGAGTTTGACGTTCGGGCGCGCGAGCAACGCCTCGACCGTGTCCGGTGAGGACGCCTCGAGCACGCTATAGCCCATGCGTTCGAGCGCAACGTAGACGGTCGCGCGCACGCGCACGTCGTCGTCGACCACCAAGATCGTGCCCGAACGCGCGCTCTGCCGCCGCGTCTCCAGCATCTGCCGGCGAACGGGCTCCTCCGTCGTCGGGATGCGCAGGCGGAACGTCGTGCCACGACCGAGCTCGCTCTCGACCACGACCGAACCGCCCATCGCCTCGACGAGCTGCTGGACGTTCGCGAGGCCGAGGCCCGTGCCCTTGCCTGCGGGCTTCGTCGTGAAAAATGGCTCGAAAACCTGGGGTAAGAGCGCGGGCGCAATGCCCGCGCCGGTGTCGCTCACGAGCAGGACGGCTTCGCGCCGCTCGCGGTCGTGCTGTAGCGCGATGCTCAGCGTCCCCCCCGCGCTCATCGCGTCTTTCGCGTTGGTGGTCAGGTTCAAGAGCACCTGCAAGACGTGCGTCGGGTCGGCGATCACGGCGACGGGCTCGCCCGGCAGCTCCGAGCTCAGCGTGATGTCGCTCGTGAGCAAGCGGCGGATGGCCTTGAGCTGCTCGGCGATCGTGGCGGTCAAATCGATGGGCCGCGGCCGACTCGTATCGCGCCGACTGAACACCATCAACTGCTGCGTGAGCTTTGCCGCGTGGGCCGCGGCTTCTTGAATTTGTTCGCGCATCTCACCGGAGTCCCGGTCGAGCAACGACGCGCCGCCCATGATGGCCGTGAGCGCGTTGTTCATGTCGTGGGCGATGCCGCCCGCCATTTGCCCCATAAGCTCCATCTTTTGGGCGTGGGTGAGCTGCGTTCGCGTCTCTTCGAGCGCGCGCGCCGTGCTTTCGCGCACTCGGCTCTCCTCCAGCAAATCGCGCAAGAGCGTCGTGCGTTCAGCGAGCGCCGAGGTCAGGGCGTTCACGAGCATCCTGCCCGCAATCGCCGCGGGTAGTGCCACGGACAAGAGCGAGGTGAGCCCGTTGAGCCAAGCCGCGCGATACGGAGGCACGAACGATTCCGCCGAGAGATCGATGGCGATGGCGGTCGCAATGAGCGTGACGAGCGAGAGCAACGCGAGCGTCGTGCTCTCGAGCACGAGGGAGCCGATGAACAGACCACCGCACAGGAACAGAAAAGGCTCGGCCTTGGGGCCCATGGTGAGCGCCAACCCGGCGCCCGTCAGCGTCAGCACCCACGGGTAAATCACCGAGAGCACGCGGAGCCGTCGCGGCAAGAGCGTGGAGGCGAACACGACCGCCAGCGCGGCACCTCCGACGAACGCCGCGCGCAGTTCGAACGGACGCACGAACGCGATGGCGAGTGCCATCGCGAGCGCCCCCACGATGCACGCCGCGCGCATGATCCGACGCAAGATGGCCTCGCGCAGCTCGGCGACGGACGGCGCTTCCGCGAAAACGCGCTTGGCCGAAGCCGCCGCATCCGACGCGCCACTCGCGGCGGACGCAGCTGTCCCCGGATGCTCGGGCCGCCTCGTCGTCACTCGCGCACTCTACAACGACTGACGGCCAGCGAACACGCGCCGGGTGCCGCGACGCCGGGTCCGGCGCCCGGCGCCGCTTTTGGGTGTAAGTACGACCGTCTCCCCATGTCCAGCCCGGCGAAAGTCCCAGGACGTACCGTGATCCGTGGCGACGCGCTCGCGTGGCTCGCGAACAATCCGACCGCGCAGGGCACGAGCGTGATCACGTCGTTGCCCGACGTTTCGGAGCTCACGCAGTGCGACGTCGAGCAATGGCGGCGTTGGTTCGTCGCGGCCGCACGCGCGGTGCTCGCGTGGGTAGAGGACGACGGCGTCGCGATCTTCTTTCAAACCGACGTCCTTTCGCGCGGCGTCTGGCTCGACAAGAGCTTTCTCGTGCTCTCGGCTGCCCAGGCGAGCGGGCATCACCTCGTCTGGCACAAGATCGTCTGTCGGACGGCGCCCGGAGCCGTGAGCGCTGGCCGTGCCGGCTATTCGCACCTCTTGTGTTTGGCGCGTCAGGCGCGACCCGCCTTCCGGCATGCGCTACCGGACGTGTTGCCGGACGCCGGCTTCGAGCCGTCACGCAAGGCGATGGGCGTCGAGGCTTGCGCACTCGCCGTTCGTTTCGTGCTCGCGGAGACGAACACGCGCACCATCGTCGATCCGTTCTGCGGTCGAGGGACCGCCCTCGCGGTCGCCAATGCGTTCGGCTTGGACGCAATCGGCGTCGACCAAAGTGAGCGGTGCTGCCGCGCGGCACGCAGACTCACGCTCGACATCGACGCCCACGCTTGAGCGAGGCGGTCGCTGGTCGGCGTGCGCGTCAGAGCCCGAGCGGGCCTGGCTCATGCACGACGCGGACCCGCGTGCCGACGGCGGGTTGCGGTCGGCCCACGAGCTTCTGCCGTTCGAGCGTGAGCAAGCACGCATTTTGCGGGAGCTCGAACGCAGCGCGCGTAAAGACCCCCTGCTCGACGGCCAACACCCGGGCTCCAAAGTGCTCGAAGCTCACGCCTTGACCGGCAATCAACGGCGTGTCGCGGAACAGTCGCTCGAAGATCGTGACGTGACGAGGCCGGCCGTCGACCGTGAGCACGAGCTCACGCTCGCTCGGCCGCTCGAGCTCGAGATCGTGCGGCGCGAGCGAGAGCACGGCCAAGCTCGGGTGTCGCTCGGTCAAATCGGGGCGGTAATAGCGCAGCGAGGTGCCGCCCGAAAGGCAGAGCGCGGGATCGGAGCCCGTGACGAGGAACAACGGAGAACCCGCGGTGCACTGCGAAAAATCCGCGCTCTCCGCCAACGCTCGCTGCTTCTGCCCCACGCCGGTCATGACCGCCGTCATGGCGAGGCGCACGAGCGGAGCAAAGATCAAGTGCATGAAGCAGAGCGCGGCGCCGGCGAACCGCACGAGCTTCTGCGGCCGCGTCGCGACACCGAACGCGTGCTCGATCGCGGTCGCGACGAGCGGCGCCGACACCAGCATCGGAATCAAGAGCACCCGCCCGTCGGGAACGCCGCCGACCATGGGCAGCGTGCCGAAGACGGCGCTCGCGAACAGCCACCCTACGCGACGCCGTTCGGGCTCGCTCGTTGCCGCGCGCCAAGCGAGCCGGACCACGAGCGCCGTGGACAGAACGCCGGCGAGAGCGAATAGCGGCCGAGCGTGGAGCGCGGCGCCCCAGACGACGGCCGGTAAGGCAAAGCTCAATTCACCGACCAAGATCGGCCAGCGTGTGAGGGCCGCACGCAGGAACGCGGCCGGCGCCGACAGGGGCGAGATGTAGAGCGCGCTGTGCCGCACCCCGTAGCCGGCTGCGGCGTAGAGCACGAGATAGAGCAGCATCGCCCCGACCCAAGGCGCCGCCCGGAACAGGCGCTGCCGCAGCTCAGCGGGCGGCACCAAGAGCTCGTAGACCGCGATGATCGCCGCCGCAGCCAGACTCGCTTCGCTCGCGAGCAGCGCGACGAGCAGCGCGAGCGGCGCGAACCAACTCGCGACGCCGCGCTGCGCCGGTCGCTCCCGGTGCCGCACGTGCGCAAAGACGGCGAGGGCGCCGAAAATCCCGCTCACGAGCACGTGCCGCCCGGCAACCCAGGTGAGGTTTGCGTTGTGTCCACTCGCGAGCGCGAAAATCAGCGCCGCGAGCCCCGCACGGTTCTGCGGCAGGATCAGGCGAAAGAAGTGAATGGCGATGGCCGTCACCGCTACGAAAAGCAGGGCTCCGGCGAGGTGCGACGGCAGCGCCGCACGGCCGAACAGGCGCTGATCGAGCGCGAGCGCGAGGCTACCGAGCGGCCGAAAAAACCGCAGAGCGAAGCCCGGGTCGGTGAACCAAGGCACGTAGCCGCGCTCGAGCCAGTCGCTCATGTGCAGGCCGCCGCCCGTGAAATCGTAGAGCGTCGCCGGGCCAAGCCCGAGCTCGGGCGCACGTCCCTCGAGCACGAGTCGCTGCAAAAAGTCGTCGAGCGAAAATTCGGCGCGAAGCGCGGGCAGTGTGAGCAGGCCCGTCGCGACCCACGCGAGCGTCACGCCGCGACGACCCCAGAAATTCACGTCCGGCGGTCGAGCTGAGTCCTCGAGCATCGATTCCGAAGCCTAGGTCCCACGGCGGCCGATGCACAATACCGATGCGCAATGAGCGTCAGTCAGCGGCGGTTCCGGCCGTGCTCGCGACGAAGAGATCGAGGCTGCCGTCATTCTCGGCCGAATAGTAGAGCTCGTCGCACGCACCGTTCGGCGCGGCGCGCTCCAGAGCACCGAGCGACTGATACGCGTCGAATTCGGCGCTGAGACGGCGGCGCCAAGCGCTCCGGAGCTCTCCTGCGACTTCATCACGATAAAACAGCGTGAGGCCGTCGCTCGAGACGCCCGTCGCTACCCGACGCGCCTGCCCCGACGCCCAGAGCCGGTCGGCGCCGAGCAAGGGTTGTCCGAACGACCACTGGCCGAGCCACTCCGAAGCGTAGAGCGTCGGCCGTGAGCCCTCGTTGCTCGGTGACACGAATGAATAGATGAGCAGCGTGTCGCTCAGGGCGAGCAAGGGTTCGACCGCGATTTCGTCGGTGGGGGTCCCGTTCACGGCCGCGTTGAAGGGAACGAAGTCAGCATCGTTCGGCTCGCCCGCAAACGCCTCGCTCCGCGCGGGCCGTGCGAGCTCGGCGAACCCCGAGACGCGGGCGCCGATCAGGCGTAGACCGTCCGAGCTCACCGTCAGCGACAGGAAGTCGAGCCCGGCGGCAACTTCGACGGCTGCGCCGAAATCCTCCGTAACCGAGCCGCGCTCGGCCACGTAAAAGTGGTTGCCCGTGGAGAACACGAGCGTGAGCTCATCGGGCGTGATGCCCTCGAGCAAGTCGTCGTCCGAAGTCGAAAGCGCGAGCGGCTGGCCAGGCCCGAAGCGCGTCGTGCGCGAACAGATCGGAACCGGCGGGGGCTCTGCTTCGGTGGGTGCGCCGGCCTCGCCCGTTCCGCCGCCGATTTCAGCTGTGCCGGCCGCGTTGGTCACGCCGCCGTCCGAAGCGCCCCCGGCGTCTCGGCCACCGCCCTTGCCCGAGCTGGCCCCGCCGTACCAGCCACCTTCGCCGCTACCGCTCGCGTCGACGCCGCCCTCGGACTGCGCCGGATGTGCGCCGCTGCCGCTGGTCATGCTCGCTCCGCTTCCCGCCGAGCTCGCTGGCGGGCGGCTTCCGAACGGCGCACGTTCCGCTTCCGTTCCACACCCGTTCGCGAGCGCGGCCAAGCCGATCCCCGTCATAGCCCAGCGCGCGAGCGTGCGCGCCGGCCGCCCGAGCTCATTCAGCGGGAACACAGTCGTAACTCAGATTCCAGTCCTCGAGCACGGGCGTCGCGAGGCCGTCGCTCGAGGGCGAGAGTGTGATCGAGATACGTAGCCAGCCCAAATTCGCAGAGAGGTTGGCCGCTTCGAGCGCGCTGCCGACGTCCTTGCCTTCCGGATTGGCCGGACTCTGTACGGTGGCGGTCGAGGCACCAAGGCTCACCACCTCGGCGCTGTCGAGATCCGCGCTGGTCTCCGCCGTGCGAGCCTCGAATTGAATCGAGCTGTCACCGGGGGTGTCCAGGTGATAGCTGAAGAGTTGCCAGCGCGGGTGATCGCCGGGCCCGCAGTCCGCGGAATAGTCACGGCTGAAGCTCGCCGGCTCGTAGCTCGGCGGCGCCGAGCAGCTGAAGTTGACGCAGGTGGCGCCCGCGCAACAATCAGCCGACGTGTCGCAGCTGTCGCCGGCGCTGGCGCACGCGCCGCCGAGGGCCTGGCACGTGCGCGCCGGCGCGCCCGCACTCGGAGTCCAACCGCTCACCACGCGGCACGCTGCCGAGGGCGGCGAGTCACCGGCGCCGCAACATTCCCCGCTCAGCGTGCAGCTTTCGCCCGCCGCCTTGCACAGCGACGGGACGAGATAGCCACGCTCGTTCACGTAGTGGTTTTGGCTCGTGATCGGCGCGACGTTCTGGCCCGGCAAGAAGAACGCGGGGTGACTGCGGTCAGTGCCGTCGGCGGTGCCGTCATCGATGGCCGCGACCCACAGCATCGATGCCGAGCAGGTGAAATCGGTCGGCGTACCCGTGAGCGAGCTCCCCGCCGACGCGCGCGCGTTGAACTGGTTGCCGTAGGCGCGTGGGCTCGTGAAAATTGCCCAGCGATAGCCGCCCACGGCAAAGGGCAGCACCGTCGGCTGATAGCTCTTCCCGAAATCGTTCGCGTCTTCACCGTTGGTGAGCGCCGAGAGCTCGACGCGGGTGGCGGCGGGATTCTGGCTGTCGATCGAGTAGATTTTACCCGGCCAGTAGCCGCGGGTGGTCGGGCTCATGCTGCCATACGCCGCTTCCTGACAGGCGCGCGACTGAGGGCTGCCGGTTCCGGGGCTATTCGATGCACAGTACTCGCTCGGGTCGGTCTCGACGTAGACGATGCTGCGGCTGTCGCTTTCGAAGAACGGCCATTTCATCGGCGTGCCCGCAGTGGCAGAGCGGTAGGTGTTGAGCAGCCGCTTGCGGTTCGAGACCGCGAGCGTGGCCGGATCGAAGCTGAACATCGACAACCCTCGACGCCAGCCGGTGTCCGGATAGCCGCTGATCGAGTCCTTGTCGGCGTTGACGTACACGACCTTCGTACCGTCGGGAGAGAACGCGGGCACCATCATGGCCGGAAAGCTCGGCGCCGTGCCGGCAGCGAACGTGACGGCCGTCGTGTTGATGGTTATGGCGCCGGTGGTCGTGATCGAGAAGACGCCCCCGCGATTGACGTTGCCGTCGGACACGCGCACGTCCATGCCGCTCACGAGCTCGCCGTTCGCGTCCGCGTCGTTGCGACGCGTGAGCTTCCACTTCGCGCTGGATCCGCCGGCTGCCGAAACGACGTACACGCCGTTCTTCTTCGCGTTCGTGCCGGTCTCGTTCTTGACCAGCACCGAGTAACCCGTGGCCATCACCTGCCCGTCGATCGTGAGGGCGCCGTTGGAGCTCGCGGTGAGCGTGCTGCCGCTCGCGCTGTTGCTGGGCAGCGTGCCGGTGGTCGCGAACATGACACCGAGACCGGGTGTGTCCGTCGGGACGGCAAAGATGGGCTTCACGTGTCCGGTCACGCCCTTGACGGTTGCGTCCTGCGTGTTGTTGGAGGACGGCGTGTTCGCGGTGTTGCCCCAGAAGGACGACGCTTGCAGCGCGAGCGCGCCGTCCGGACTCAACGCCGAATAGGCGAAGCCGCGGCTCTGCTCCGTCGGCCAATTGGCGTCGAAGTCGTTGCCAGACGCTGCGTAGCTCGGGGCCTTGTCGAGCGCGGAGAACGACGGCGCGGCGCCGCTCGTGAGCCCGATGGCGTCGATGCCGAGGCTCGTGCCGCCGCCGCTCGTCTGCCAGAACTGATTGCCGGAGACGTAGGTTTGACCGTCGGCCGACACGGAATGGCAGACTGGGCAACCCGCTATGCCGTTGAAGGGGTCGAGGTTCGGCGCGCTCGGCGTCGAGAGGTCGATGGCGCGCGTGGAGGAGGTGCCCGACGTGCCCGGGTGGGTGCAATTGCCGACGGGGCAGACGAAGCCAGGCGTGTAGCTCGCCGGGTTGAGATCCGTCTGGCCGGAGCAAATCGACGAGGAGGAGCTCGTCGTAAACAGCGAGCGCAGGTACTGCGTGTAGTACACCGTGCCGCGCAGGGGTTCGGTGGCGAACGTCACGGGGATCACGAGCTCGGCGTGCACGGTGCTCGAATAGCGTCGCTGCACCACGATGTCCGCCGTGCGCGCCGCGGGTGTCGCGCCCTGCGCCGCGCTGCGACCGAACGCGGTCCATACTTCCTGCGGCGGGCGCCACGCGGGCGTGCTCGGATCCAGCGTGCCCTCTTTGGGCGGCCCGCCGTTGTAGATCTTGGAGTACGAGAAGGTGGGCGCGGCCGTGCCCGATGGGTAGCGCAACGCGACCTCGACGTCCGTCGCGGCGTTGCCGCCGCTCATCCACTGCACGAGCGGTGCTTTCAAATCCAAGGGAAAGACGGTATTTTCGTAGGGATAGAGCGTGCTGGCGCTGCCCGTCGGGCCCGTGCCGACGAAATCGGCAGCCACGGTCGGGCTGGTCCCGGGATCCGCTATGCTGACGACGACGTTGACGGTCGCAGTCGCGCTCGTGAGCGCGTTCGAGGCGGTGAGGGTGATCGACCCCGCCGTGCCCGAGAAGACCGTTACTTTGCCGTCCTGATCGACGACCGCGCGATCGTAGGCGTCGAGCGACCAGCTCGGCACCACGACCGTGCCGCTCGCCTCGCACGTGGCCGTGAACGAAGCGGCCTGAGAAGGCGACGCCACGAGCGTGCCGTCGGCGTTGATGCGGGTGATCGTGATCGTCGCCATGGCGGGGCTGAGCGTGAGCTCCGGGCAGTTGCCGGCGTTTTCGCCCTGCGTGAGCGTCACGCCGTCTGGACTCGAGTCGAGTCCGGGGCCGAGCGCGAGTCCGTCCGGGGTGTCGTCGACTTTGCGGCAGTAGGGGTCGCACGGTTCGTCGCAGCCGACGCTGCTCGGCGAAAACCCGAGCGGCGTGAGCCTACCCGCGGCCGCGCTCGGGCGGCTCACGGCTTGCACTCGCGTGTGGCCTGCCACGCATTCTCCCCACGTCCCCGCGTCGCACGTCCGTTCGCCAACCGAACACGTGAGCGAGCTTTCGCTCCGCGCTGCGGTCTCGCCGCACGGAACCACGCGCCCCGGCTCGTCACACGCGCAACCCGACCGCGGCGTCGCGCACGGATTGACGCCGTGTCCGTCTCCGGGCGCAGCGACGCCGATGCCGAACACGCTCGCGTCCTTCTGGCCGCAGGAGAGCACGAGCAGGGACAGCCAGAGTGCACAGCCGATCCCGTGGCAAGCTCGCCGGAGCCCGCCACGCGCGCTCTCGCGCGCTCTCGTCCTCGTTGCCGTGCTGAAGCGGGTCACTCGAGCCAACCAAGAACATTAACACCGTGATCGTTTGACGTGCAACTAAACCCCCAAAGAACTGTCGCACCTTTGCGCCCATCGGCCCCCCTGCGTCGTACGAAAGCCGGTCGCTCCCGCCGGGCCCCCCGCCCCCCCGGGCCCCACCCCGGCGGCCCGGAGTTCAGCTAGATCGCTTTGCTTTCGCGCGCGTGCGGCTGGCCCGCGTCTTCACCGAGCAAGCGCGCCGGCTCGGGCTCGTCGTCGCCTTGGTCGAAGTCGCCTTGGTCGGAGCCCTGCGCTCGGTGTTCGGCGGCTCGGGTTCCTGATCGAGAACGGCTCGCCGGGGGGCACTGAGGTAGGCGAACGTCCTGTCCTTCACCGCCAGGTCGAGATGACCGGGCCACGGGCTTTTCAGATGCGCGCCGGCATAGCGGAGTCCGAAAGCTCGGAGCTCTGCCAGCGCCGCATCAATCGAGTTCTGCTTCGGCATCGCGAGATTGTAACGCGCCCACCGGCGGTGCGCTGATGCTGGTGTCGTGACCGATCCAGAGCAGCTCGCAGCGCACCGCGCCGACGCGAGCGCGCTACTCGCGAGCGCTCACTTCGTGAACGGCGCGCGGTATCAAGACTTCGACGCCAAGAAGGACAAGGTGGCCGAATACGGGCTCGCGGGCTGGGCGTGCCCCGCCATGACGCCGTCCTGGTCGTCGCGTGCCGCCGGATGCAGGAGCGCAGAGGTGAAGTAGAGCCCGAAGGCGAGGAAGACGGCGAGGCCGAAGTAGCGCGCCGCCCAACCGATTTGCCGCGAGCGCGGCAAGAGCTCGCGCGTGTCGGTGTTGCGACCGAAGAGGCGCGGCAGCGCGAGGACCGCGATCAGCGCGAGCTGGGGCGCGCGCGTCAAAAGGAACATGCCGCCCATCACGAGAGCGCCCAAGATCCAAGCGCGTCGTGAAAATGCCTGCGCGACGCGTCCGCCGTCGAGCGGCGACAACGGCGTGAGATTGAACAGGTTCAGGAAGAAGCCCGTGTAGGCGATCGCCAAGAGCACGCGCGATTCGGTGGCGAGGCCGAGGCCGGCGGCGACGAGCGACGCGGCCGTCCCGGCGAGCGGCCCGCCGTAGGCGATGCGAGCCTCGATTTCGCGATCCTGCGGCTCCCCCTTCATGGCGATCATCGCACCGAAAAACGGAATGAACACGGGCCAGCCCGCCTGCACGCGGTTGCGCTTCATGGCGTAGCCGTGGCCGAGCTCGTGCACGAGAATCGTGAGCACGAATCCGACCGCGAACCAGACGCCGGAGCGGCGCGCCTCGAACGCGATCATCGCGAACATCGAGGCGCTCGTGAGCAAGAGCTTCGCGAGTGGCAAGCCCTTGACGAGGAGCAAGAGCCCCTTGCCCTTGGCGAGCAGCGCCAAGAGCACGGCACCGGCCGCGCCGAGCCCACGGCGTTGGGGCGGCGCGCTCGCGGGGACCGGCAAGCCGGCCGCGCGTTCCTCGAAGCGTGGCTCGGGCCGGGGCGGCTGGGGGACGGGCAAACCCGTGTTCGGTTGCACGATGGCGGTCAACGACCTTGGCACGGGTCGAGCGCTCGGCCAAGCCACTGCACTGAGCCGACGAGCGCGAGTGCCAAAGCGCGCGGCTTCATCGCTTCCGCGCTTTCGGACGGCGAACGGATGCTGCGTGCGCGGCGGCGAGATCGTCCGCGGTGAGCCACGTCGCGAGCCGTTCGAGCGGGACGGTGAGTGCATACGGACGCGCGTGAAGCTCCGCCCAAGCGTCACCGGACTCGGCGATTCGCGCTGGCACGTTCCGCAGCGTGAAGGTGCGCGGCAGCACCGAGCCGCGCGCGACCTCGTCCCACGTGCACGGCATCGATACCGGCGCGCCCGGTCGCGCGCGCACGGCGTACGCTGCGGCGAACGTTGCGCCGTAGCCGTTCCGACCCGTGTCGATCAGAATGCGCCCTCCGCGATCGGCCTTGCTGAACTCTTGCGTGAAAACGTCCGGGTGACGCTTCACGAGCGCCGCGCCGAACGCGTGGGAAAAGCGCCAAACGGTGTCGTAATTCGCCGTGCGGTCGAGCGGAACGACGATGTGAAATCCCTTCGAACCCGACGTCTTGATCGCGCTCGTGAGCCCGAGCTCCTCGAGCAACGCCCGCACGCCGAGCGCCGCGTCGCGCAGCGCGCCGTCGTCTTCGCGCGCTGGATCGAGATCGAAGACGCACAGGTCCGGCCAGTCGAGCTCGGGGACGCGGGAAACCCAGACGTGCGGCGTGATGGTGTTCAGATTGGCGAGCCAGAGGAGCGCGCGCTCGTCATCGACGAGCGCGTAGGTCGTCTTGCCGCCCTTCTTCGGGACTTCGACGCGCTCGAGCCACGCGGGCGCGCCGCGGCCGATGTCCTTTTGAATGAAGCCCTTCTGCGCGATGCCCGCGGGAAAGCGCTCGAGCGTGACCGGGCGACCGCGCAGGTGCGGGAGCAGCACGGCTTGGACGCTCTCGTAGTAGCGAGCAAGCTCGCCTTTCGTGATGCCGTCGGCCGGAAAGAGCAGCTTGTCGGGATGCGTGATCACGGACGCTAATTGGCGAGGCCGCCCGCGGCCGTCGAGCTCGAGCCGGACGCGCCGTCGAGCCCGCCGAACCCCGCAGCCGGTATACCCCCGGCGAAGCCTGCGGTCGGCGCGTCGCCCGCGAAGCCGCCGAAGCCCCCCGTGGCGACGCTGCCCGCAAAACCGCCGAAGCCTGCGTCGGGTGAGCCGCCGCTGAAACCAGCGAAGCCCCCCGTCGAGAAGGCACCCGCAAGACCACCGAAGCCGGCCGCTGCCGTCGTGCCCGCCATGCCGCCGAAACCGCTCGAGCCCGTGCCCGCGCTGCCGCCGGAAGCAACGGCCGCGCAATAACCGTCCACGGTGCACACGTGCTCGGGGAGGGGTGCGACGCAAGGGCACGCGCTCATCGGGCAGCCTTGCATCGCATATTCCGCGCCGATCTGATCGAGCTCGGTTGCATCGTTTACGTAAAAGGGGCAACCGCAGGTGAGCGACTTAGCAACCTGACCGCAGGTATCGACGCCCGGCATGCACTGCATGGCGCGCGTCGCGGCGTCATTGAACTTCATTGTCAGCGCGTCGCAGAGGGCCGCCTGGCAGACGCGCGTCGTGCATACATTCCCGGTCTCGGTGCAAGTACAGGTGTTGCAGCCGTCAGGCGTCACCCAGGTGACGCCGAGGTCTTGGTACGTGCCGGTACCGTCGACGCAGCCCTCGCCCGCGAAGCCACCGCTGCCGGAATCGGTGCCGCCGACGCTCGTCGTGCCACCCGTGGTCGTCGTACCGCCCACGCCCGTGGTGGTACCGCCCCTGCCCACCGTCGTACCGCCGGTACCGCCGGTGCTCGACGTCGTACCGCCGGTCGATTTCGACCCGCCGCTGCCCAGCGTCGTCCCGCCGCTCGACTTGGCCCCACCGCTGCCTGACCTGGACCCGGCTTGCCCGCCGGTACCGCCCGACTCCTCTTCCGTCGACCGCCCACCGCAAGCCGCCCCGCTCACGAGGAGCACCGCTACCACGATCCATCGCTGCCGCTCGCGTCCGTAAGTCATGCGCAACACTACCTATCGCTGGAAAGGGACACCCGCCAGCAGCCGAGTGTAATCCAGCGGCCGCCCAACGACATCACGGGGCGGCTTTCCCGCGCCTTTAGCTGCTAGATGGTAGGCGGACAGTGATGGTCTTCTTGGTGTTCGCTCACCCCTACCCCGATCGCTCGCGCGCGAACCGGCACTTGCTCGACGCCGTCTCCGATCTCGAAGGGGTCGAGGTGCGCTCGCTCTACGACGAGTACCCGACGTTCGACATCGACGTGCCACGCGAGCAGGCGGCGCTCACGCGTGCCGACGCCGTCGTGTGGCAACACCCGATCTACTGGTATTCGACGCCGAGCCTTCTGAAACACTGGTTCGACAAAGTGCTGCTCCGCGGCTGGGCGTACGGTGAGGGTGGTACGGCGCTTCGCGGCAAGCGTTGCCTCTGGGTCGCCACGACCGGCGGCGACGAAGACGCCTACCGTCCCGAAGGCATGCACAACCGTCCGTTCGAAGCGTACACGCCCGTCGTCGAGCAAACGGCCGTGTTCTGCGGGATGCGCTGGCAAGAGCCGCTCATCATCAAAGGGGCACACCGCGTGCCGGAGCCGGCGCTGAATGAGTACGCGCAGAACTATCGCGCACGCGTCGCCGCGCTCGTGAAGCAGGGAGCCGCGGCGTGAGCACGGAGTCCCCGCTCCTCCGCGCCATCATCTACCTGGGCGCCGCCGTCGTCTGCGTGCCGCTCGCGAGTCGGCTCAAGCTCGGCTCCGTGCTCGGCTACCTCGCAGCCGGGCTCGTGATCGGCCCGTTCGGCTTGCACCTGATCCAAAACCCACAAGAAACGCTGCACTTTGCCGAGCTCGGCGTGGTGCTCATGCTGTTCGTGATCGGCCTCGAGCTCGATCCGGCGCAGCTCGTCTCGATGCGGCGCGCCGTGTTCGGGGGCGGAACGCTGCAGCTCCTCGCTTGCGCGGTGCCGCTCGGCGCGGGCGCGATCGCGCTCGGTTTGCCGTGGCAGACGGCTCTGGTCGTGGGCCTCGCCCTCGGACTTTCATCGACGGCCGTCAGCGTGCAGACGATGGCGGAGAAGAACCTCACGCCCACTCCCGTCGGACGCACGGCGTTCGCTGTCCTGTTGTTCCAAGACATCGCGGCGATCCCGCTGCTCGCCGTGGTCCCGCTACTCGGCGTGCCCGCCGGCAATGAGCACGGCTCGCGGGGGATGGCGGCGCTCGAGGTGCTCGGCGCCGTCGCGGCCGTCTTCGTGATCGGCCGCTTTCTCACGCGGCCCGTCTTGCGCGCGCTCGCCAAGACCGGCCTGCGCGAGGTGTTCAGTGCGTTCACGTTGCTGTTCGTGCTCGGCGTCGCGTTCCTGATGGCGAGCGCGGGCATTTCGATGGCGCTCGGCGCGTTCCTCGCGGGAGTGCTCCTCGCGAGCTCGGAGTACCGGCACGCGCTCGAGACGGATATCGAGCCTTTTCGCGGCCTCTTGATGGGCTTGTTCTTCATCGCCGTCGGCATGAGCGTCGATTTCGGCCTACTCGTGCATCGGCCCTGGTTCGTGCTCGGGCTCGTGCTCGGCTTTCAGCTCGTCAAAGCGCTGGTCCTGCGTCTCATCGGCAAGCCGCTCGGCGTGGCTCCGGGTGACCGCTGGCTCTTCGCGGCGCTGCTCGCTCAAGGCGGCGAATTCGCGTTCGTCGTGTTCGGCGTCGCCAAAGCAGCGCGCCTCTTGCCCGGGGACTGGGACGGCATGCTCACGCTCGCCGTTGCGCTCTCGATGGCGCTCACACCGCTCTTGCTCATCGTTCACGATCGCGTCCTCTTGCGCCGAACGCAAAGCGAGCGAACGGCGGACACGATCGAGGACGCGCATGCTCCCGTGATCATCGCTGGTTTTGGGCGCTTCGGTCAGATCGTGGGCCGGCTGCTCTTCGCGAGCGGCGTGAAGGCGACCGTCCTCGACTTCGACCCTGATCAAATCGAAGCGCTCAAGCGTTTCGGTTTTCGCGTCTACTACGGCGACGCCACGCGCCTCGACCTGCTGCGCGCCGCCGGCGCCGAAAAAGCCAAGCTGCTCGTGCTCGCCATCGACGATCCCATGATGAGCACCAAAGTTGCCGAAACGGTGCGGGAGAATTTCCCCGCGCTCACGATCGTCGCGCGCGCCCGCAACGTGACGCACTGGCAAGCGCTCCGTTCCCTCGGCGTGCGCGTCGTCGAACGCGAGACGTTCGAATCGGCCCTCGTCGTCGGACGGCACGCGCTCGAGAGCCTCGGCGTGCGCCCGTACGAAGCGCGCGAGCGAGCCGATCTCTTCCGCAACCACAACGTGAGCACGCTCGAAGGCATGCTGCCGCTCTGGCGCGACGAGACCGAACGCACCAACTTCGCGCGCACGGCTCGCGAACAACTCGAGCGCCAAATGGAGCAGGATCGTAGGGACATCCACCGTCACTCGGCCCTCGGCTGGCAGTCGGAAATCGAAGGCGCCGACGAGGAACGCGCCAAGAGCTCACCGCTCGCAAGCTGAACGCTCGGGGCGTCGCCACTCATCCCCCACGTGCCCGTAAACGTGCCCGTAAACGTGCCCGAGGATCCGTAAGGAGTCGCTGCATCGCGCTTCATCCGCGCGACGGGGCACGCTGTTGCATTTTCGGGCACGGGCACGTTCACGGGCACGTCTCTTCGGGCACGGGCACGGGCACGTTTACGGGCCCGTTGGAGAGCGATACGCGTTCGAGCGCCGAAGGTTCGGAAACGACATATCGCACCGATGCGCACCCGTGACATTCGGAGCGCCGGGCCCTAGGCTCCGCCGCATGCCCAAGTTCAAGCTCACGTATTTCGACGCCCCCACGAGCCGCGGCGAGGAATGTCGCCTCGCGCTCTTCGCGGCCGGGGTCGATTTCGTCGACAATCGCGTCGCGCGCGCCGATTGGCCCGCGCTCAAGCCGACGACGCCGTTCGGCTCGCTACCGGTGCTCGAGCTCGAGGGCAAGCCGCCGATCAGCCAGTCGAACACGATTTTGGCCTACGTCGGGCGTCGCTTTGGACTGCTCCCCTCCGACGAATGGGAGGCGCTACGTCTCGAATCCCTGCTGGGCGCGTGCGAGGATTTGCGCGCCGCCGTCGGCGCCACGTTCGGCATCGCCGACGCCGACGAGCTCAAGCGCCGGCGCGCCGCGCTCGTCGAAGGACCGCTGCGCGCCTGGGCCGGCAACATGGAAAAGCAAATCACCGGTCCCTTCGCGGGCGGCAGTGAGCTCAGCGTGGCGGACATCAAGCTCTTCATTTTGGCGAATTGGTTCAAAAAGGGTGTGCTCGATCACGTGCCCGCCGACGCCCTCTCGCCGTTCGCCAAGCTCGAGGCCGTGCGCGCCAACGTGAGCGCGCACCCGAAGATCGTCGCCTGGTACGCGCGCGCGCAGTGAGACGCGCAGTGTAGGCGCGGATGTAGGCAACGCCCGCAGTCGTTGCGCATTCGTTACGGCCCCTGATCGGCCTGTCAGTCGTCGCCGCCCGTGGCCCGAGCGGGCGGCGCCGAAATCGAGCACGTGCGCCCTGGCACTCGGCATGCACCAGACCCAAGTTGGAGCGAGGTGTCATGGCGCTGAATCTCTCCCTCGAAAACGCGGCACTGGCGGCGTGGGTCCAAGAGATCGTGGAGCTCTGTGCGCCGAGCTCCGTGCACGTGTGCGACGGCAGCGAAGAGGAGCGCCAGACCCTCGTCGCAGACATGCTCGCGGCCGGCACCCTGCTCGCGCTGAACCCGGAAAAGCGCCCGAATAGCTACCTGTGCCGCTCGGATCCGCGCGACGTGGCGCGCGTCGAAAGCCGCACGTTCATCTGCTCCGAGCACGAAGTAGACGCCGGGCCCACCAACCACTGGCAGGAGCCCGGGGCCATGAAAGCGCGGCTTCGCGCGCTGTTTCCGCGCACTTCCCGGAGGAGCGCGCCGTGTGGTCGTTCGGCAGCGGTTACGGCGGCAATGCGCTCCTCGGTAAGAAGTGCTTCGCGCTCCGCCTCGCGTCCGTGATGGCGCGGGACGAGGGTTGGCTCGCCGAGCACATGGCGCTGCTCGGCGTCGAATCGCCGGCCGGCGAGAAGAGCTACGTCGCCGCAGCGTTCCCGAGCGCCTGCGGCAAGACGAACTTCGCGATGCTGGTCGTCCCGCCCGCGCTCGCCGGTTACAAGGTGACGACGCTCGGCGACGACATCGCCTGGATCACGCCCGGCGCGGACGGACGACTGTACGCCATCAACCCGGAAAATGGCCTATTCGGCGTCGCGCCCGGCACGAGCGAGCTGACGAATCCGAACGCGATGCTCGCGATCGCCGCCGACACGATCTTCACGAACGTGGCGCTCACCGACGACGGCGACGTCTGGTGGGAAGGCATGACGGACGAGCCGCCCGCGCACCTCGTCGATTGGCGCGGCCGCGATTGGACGCCGAAGAGCCCCGAGCCCGCCGCGCACCCGAACGCCCGCTTCACGGCTCCGCTCGCGCGCTGCCCGTCACTCGACGCGCGCTGGGACGATCCGAACGGCGTACCGCTCGAGCTCTTCGTGTTCGGCGGTCGCATGAGCCGCACGATGCCGCTCGTGTTCCAGACCTTCGACTGGGCGCACGGCGTGTACGCCGCGGCGACGCTCGGCTCGGAAGCGACCGCGGCCGCCGAGAGCGGACTACCGGCCATCCGCCGCGATCCCATGGCCATGCTGCCGTTCTGCGGGTACCACATGGCCGACTACTTCGCGCACTGGCTCGCGCTCGGCGCAAAGCTCGCGCAGCCGCCGCCCGTCTTCCGCGTCAATTGGTTTCGGCGCGGGGACGACCAGCGCTTCCTCTGGCCCGGCTTCGGAGACAACGCGCGCGTGCTCGTGTGGATGCTCGAGCGTGCTCACGGACGCGGTGGCGCCGTTTCGAGCCCGTACGGCTGGGTGCCGCGCTACGACGATCTCGTCGTCGCCGGTCTCGGGCTTTCGGAGGCGGACTTCGCGTGGCTCATGCGCCTCGAGCTCGCGAGCGCCACGGCCGAAGCCGAGTCGCACGACGAGCTCTTGGCGCCGATGCTCGAGCGGCTGCCCGCCGAGTTCGTGAAACAGCGTGACGAGCTGAGACAGCGCCTGCAAGACGCAGCCGAAAGCGGACCGAACGCCGCCGCCTTCGCTTTGCCGACTCCCGTCGAGCCGCGCGTGGCTTGAACGAAAACCGCTCGGCGCGGCGGCTCAACCCGCTTGTCGCCGGTCGCGCGACGACCCCGCCGCTTCGGCGAAATCGATGCGGTGCGTGCCGCTCGTCGGGCGGCGCGGCCGCGCGTCGGGTGAAAGGCCGGTGAGCGCGTCGAGCTGCCGGAAGAAGTCGCGTTCGTCCTCGGTCGGACGAACGACGCCGAGAATCAGACGTGTATCGACGACCGCGCGCAAGATTTTCGGCAACAGGTGCGAATGGACGATCACCCGAGGCCCGGCGTTCGCCTCACAGTGTTGAAGAAACTGCCGGAGCTCCTGACTGCCGAGGTCCGGAACGATCACGTCGATGAGCACGATCGCGGGCCGCAGCTCGCGCACGGCGGCGGTGAGCTCGTGACCCGTGCTCCGCGTCGTCACGTCGTAGCCCTTGCCGAGCAGCCAGCCGCAGGTGCGTGCGAGGCGACCGCGATCGCTGTCCACGACCAATACGTCTACGAAGTCGAAACTGGGGCTACTCACGGCGGCACGTCGAGTCGGGTTGCCCACGCGAACGGTCAGCCTCGCGCCGCCCTTTAGTGCGCGCGCGTTTTTGGCCGCTGAATCCCGGAATGGCACGGGTATAGGGCAAGGTGAGCGCGCCGGGGGCAGCGCGTGTGGCAGGATCGCCGCATGCCCGAAGAGTCGCTGTCCCCCGCCGACTTGGCGGCGCTTTCCATCTTTCCGCTGCCGGAAGCGACGTTGTTTCCGGGAGCGCTCTTGCCGCTCCACGTGTTCGAGCCGCGTTACCGCGCGCTCGTCACCGACGCGCTCGCCGGCTCACGCACCCTTGCCGTCGCGCGTCTCAAGCCGGGCTTCGAATCGGACTACGGCGGCCGGCCGCCCGTGTTCGACGTGTGTGGCGCGGGTCGCATCCTGGAACACACGGCGCTACCCGACGGCCGCTACAACGTCATGCTGCTCGGCCTCGCGCGCGTGCGCCTCGTCCGGGAGCTGCCCGCCGCACAAGCGTATCGCGTCGTGCGTGCGGAGCTCATCCAGGACTTACCGTTCGACCCGCGCCTGAGCGCCGGCCTCGAGCAAGAGGTCGTCTCACTTTGGCGCACGCTCGCACCGCGTCTGCCCGAAGCGGTGCGTGACCTCGGCGAGGTGACCCGCGGAGCGGCGGGCGCGGGCCAGTTCGCCGATCGCATCGCGGCACTGCTCGCGGGCGACCCCGACGCGAGTCAGGCACTACTCGCGGAGCCGGATCCGTGCGAGCGGCTACGCCGCATCGTCGAACAACTCCGTGCAGCGGTGGTGGCGCTGGGCGTACGCGCGCCCGCCGGCAAGATGACGTTGAACTGAGTCACCTCAGTCACGCACGGCTTGCATCCGCCGCGGAGTCGTCCGCTCGCCGTCCCGCGCTAAGCTCGGGCGACGGTGACCAGCACCCGAAGCCCCGGCGGCGAAGCCCAGCAGCTCGACGCCGACACACGCGGCTTCCTGCGCGCGCGGTTCGCCGAAGTCGTCGATTTCTTGCGCAACGGGGCGGGGTAATCGGGAGGGCACCGGCCCGCCCCCCCCGGGGGCCAGTCCCTCCTCCACCGATGCCCGCCTCCGCCGATCCCACCTGTGCACCACCTAAAATGCTTGCGCCTCCGGCTCACGCCGGCGCCGACCGATTGACTCACCGAGGACGCTGAGATCATTCCCGCGCGGCGGTCGAGCGGATCACGGCGCGGGCAGAGCGCGCGCGCCGGGCCTACTGCCTGAGCGGCGTCAGATGGCTCACGCAAAACGCGTACGCGCCGGGCGCAGCCGTTTGCACTGCGGGCACGTGAAATTGAATGCCGAGCAGGCGCGCCTTGTCGAAGACGTAGGAGGGCGTCGTGCCGGGCTTCTTCACGTCGGCCCAACGGAGCTCGTTGTGCCCGGCCTGAACGGGTGAGTTCGAGAAGCTCGCGTTGCCGCCCCAGTACGGCGCGCCGTCGGGGTGGTCGTCCGTCGTCGAGCCGGGCGGCAGGTTGACGGCTTGTGCTTCGCTGTCCGTGAGGCGAAGGGGGAATTCGACGCGCAGGCCGGGCGCCGGCACGACGTCGAGCTCGAACGCCATGCCGACGACGCCGTGTTCGTCGGGGTTCCAGGGGTTCTTGAGCGTGACTCCGCCGTCCGTGCCGCCGAGTGCGTTGAAGTCGAAGCCGATGCCGGCGCCCCACATGTTGGAAAAGTCGTGCTCGGGGCAACCCGAAGTCGTCACGCCCGCTTTACAGGGCAGAATGACGGCCGTCGCGCCGCTAGTGCACATTTTACCGTCTTGATTTGGAAAGCCCGTGGCTGGAGGCGGCGGCGGTGCCGTGATGAGCGAGCATTCGTCGGGCGCGTGCATACCGACGTTCACGCACTTGGCGACACCGTAGCGATCACCGTACGGATAGAATGCGCCTTGGATGCCGAGGTCGTTACTCGCTGGGTCTACCCAGCCGGAGGCGTCGGGCTTGAGCTCGCCGTTCGGCGTGCTCGTTCCGCCATCGGTGCCGGCCGTGCCGTGCGGCGATGCGCCGTCATCGGCAGGTGCCGGATTGGCGCAGGCGCTTGCTGCGCCGTAGAGCGCCGTGAGCGCCAACGTTTTCAGTGACGTGCGTCGCCGTCTTGGGTTTCGCTGCATGGGGTCGCCTCTCGCGTTCGAGTCGACGGACGCGGAGTGCAACCGATGTGCCGAGCGCGCCCTGCGCTGAACTGGCGCGAATGTTCGGCGTTGCTCGCGCGCTACCGCGGCGTGGAACGTCCGCGCGGACGTCGGAGCGGACGTCCGTGTTCCCCTCCCACGCGAGTCCGCGAGCGTTTGGGAGGGGCCGCCCGCGCGCAGCCGCAACGCGGCGAGCACGGACGGGGGGTGGGCAGCCACATCCGTCCACCGGTAGGGCTCCGTCATTCACCGGCACGCCCGGAGCGTTCGCCGAAGCGCGCGGGCTCGAGGCGCTCGCGTCCCCTAGTTTGAGCTTCACGAAAGGTCGCTCCGGAGAGCGCCCACGGAGGTCAGTATGCAAATTCAAGCATTGGAAAAGAATCTGCGCTTTGCGACGGCGGAGGATTGGTTCGAGGAAGACGAGTTCGAGGAACTGAGCGAGCCGTTCGTCACGGACGACGAGTGCTTCGAGCAGGGCGCGGCGTTCGACGGGTTTCGTATCGTCGTGAGGTCGCGCGCGCTTCGCAGCGGGCGCGTCACCGCCGTGCTGTCGGGCGTGACCGTGGACCTGCGTGAGGCGCTGCCGAGCCCGGAGGGCGCAACGCTCGACGTGCAGTCGGCGCTCAGCGGGATCACGATTTTGGTGCCCAAGGATTGGCAGGTTTCTTGCGACGTGGAAGCCGTCTGCGGCGGGATCAGCCAGGATCGCTTCGTCGCGGCTGCCGACACGTCGCGGCCACGGCTGCGGGTGACGGGCACGGTCGTAGCCGGCGGCCTGAGCGTGCGATAGGAGGTGTGCCGTGATGCGCAGAAAGCGTGGACCCGGGATTTGGCCGGGATTCATTTTGGTGTTGGTCGGCGCGGGCCTCCTCGCGCGTGAGTTCGGGCTCGTGCCGCACCACGTGCGCGTCGTCGACTTCTGGCCCTTGTTCGTGGTCGTGATGGGTGTTTCGGCCCTCGGGCGCGGACGGGGCCTGATCGCAGGGCTCTTCGCGCTCGCGTTCGTGGCGATGGGCGCGCTCTTGCTCGCGGGAAACCTGGGTATGATCGCGTTCCCGGCGGCGCGCCTCTGGCCGGGGCTGCTCGTGCTGATGGGGCTTTCGTTCATCGTGCGCGGGCGGCACCGGCACGGACGCTGGGAGCACCCGAACGCGTGCGGCGGCGACCGCAGCAGCGGCGACCCCGGCGCTGACGCGAATGGCGGTGGCCACGGGCTCAGCAAGGACGAATCATTCCACCAGCACACGCAAACCACGGACGCCGACCAGCTGCGCCGGCAGTACACGTTTTCCGGAGCTCAGCTCAACATCGAGTCACAGGCCTGGCGGGGGGGCGAGCTCGGCGTCACGGCGGGCGGAGTAGAAATCGACCTGCGTAACGCGCGGCTCGCGCCCGAAGGCGCCGTCCTCGATCTACGCGTCGTGATGGGCGGCATCGATATTCGCGTGCCGGACACATGGCAGGTGTATTGCGAAGTAACGCCGCTCTTCGGCGGCGCCGACGACACGACGCGCACGACGCAGGGCTCCGCCGACGCTCCGCGCCTGCGCATCACCGGCACGGTGACGCTCGGCGGCGTCACCGTGCGTCACTGAGCTGCCGAGTACCGCCGACTTCGCCCGGGTTCTGCCGTGCATCCCCTGCTCGCCCAGCGCCGCTCGCTCACGGCTTATCTCTCGTTCTGGGCGGGCCTTTCGGTGGTCCCGTGGCTGCTCTTGCATTCGACGGCGGAGCTCGGAGCGCTCCTGCTCGCGCTGATTTGCACGCTCGCGTTCGCGCTCGTGACGCTGCCGTCCTGGTACCTCTGCCGCGCGCTGCCGCTCGACCCGGGGCGGCTCGGGCGCGTCGTCTCGGCTCAGGGCGCGGCCGCGGTGGTGTGGAGCCTCGTGTTCCTCGTGTGCTGGAAAGCGTTCGTCGAGGTGCTCGCGCTCGTGCCTGCCTGGCACAAGCTGCCGGGGGACATCGACGCGGCGGAGCCCGCGTTGCTCGGCGTGGGCGCGCTCTTTTACGTGCTCGTCGCGACCTTCCACTACATGCTCTCCGAGCTCGAGCTCCGGCGTGACGCCATCGAACGGGAAGGCGCGCTCGCGCTGAACGCACAGCGCGCCGAGCTGCAAGCCCTGCGCGCCCAGGTGCACCCCCACTTCTTGTTCAACAGCCTGAACACGGTGAACGCGCTCATCGGCTACGACACGGCGAAGGCACGCGCAGCCTGCGTGCTGCTCGCGGATTACCTGCGCGGGACGCTCGGCGCGCAAGAACACGCGCTCGTGCCGCTCAGCGAAGAATGGGCGCTCTGCGAGCGCTACCTCAGCGTCGAGACGCTGCGCCTCGGCGAGCGACTCAAAGTGGACGTCGAGCTCGAAGAGGACGCGCGAACGTGCCTCGTGCCGTCGCTCTTGCTCCAGCCGCTCGTCGAAAATGCCATGACGCACGGTATTGCCAGAGTCGACGAGCCGGCGCCGCTCCGCGTGCGAGCGCGCCGGCACGCCGCTCGACTCCTGATCGAGCTCGAGAACGGCATCGATCCGCTGCCGCGCCGGCGGCCTGGCGGCGTCGGCCTCGCGAACGTGCGGGCTCGGCTCGTCGCCCATTACGGCTCGGACGCCGTCTTGCGCATCGAACGCGATCCCGCACACTTTCGCGTCGTGCTCGACGTGCCGGCGCGCGCGCCGGAAACCAAGGACGTAGGATGACGAAGCTCGCGAGCGAACACCGGGTACTCGTCGCCGACGACGAAGAGCCGGCGCGGCGTCTGGTCGTCGAGTACTTGCATGCGCACCCGAGCTTCATCCTCGTCGGCGAGGCCAAGCACGGGCTCGAAGCCGTCACGCTCGCGAGCACGGAGAAACCCGATTTGATCCTGCTCGACGTGCAGATGCCCAAACTCGACGGCTTCGAGGTGCTCGGGCTGATCCCCTCCGAAATTGCGGTCGTCTTCACGACGGCTTTCGACGAGTACGCCGTGCACGCCTTCGAAGTACACGCGGTGGACTACCTCTTGAAGCCGTTCACGGCCGAGCGCTTCGCGCAGGCGCTCGCCCGCGTGGAAAAGCGTCTCGGTGCGCCTCGAGCGCTCGGAGCGCCCGAGCTCGCGCAGGCTGCACGCGCCCCCGGGACCTTCCTCGATCGGCTCGTCATTCGCGACGGCGCCGAGATCCTCATCATTCCGACGCGCTCGATCGACTTCGTCAAAGGCCAAGACGACTACGTCGAGGTGTTTCACGAGGGCCGTTCGTCGCTCACGCAGCAGACGCTGCAGAGCCTCGAAACGAGCCTCGAGCCGCGACAATTCGTGCGCGTGCACCGCTCGTACCTCTTGAACGTCACGCGCGTCGCCCGGCTCGAGCCCTGGGGTCACTCGAGCAAGGTCGCCGTGCTCGCCGACGGGCGCACGGTGCCCGTGAGCCGCTCCGGCGAGGCCCGGCTCAAGGCGGTACTCGGGGTCTAGCCTCGGGGCTCGGCGCGCGCCTAGCCTGCGCTCCGCCGCCCGAGGTGCGTGCCGAGCCACCACAGGTTTCCCTCGGGATCCTTCACGCCGCCCGAACGATCGCCGTAGGGCAGGTCGCGCGGGGCCACGATGCTGCTGCCGCCCGCCGCAAGCGCCGCGGCGTAGGCACGGTCGACGTCGGGCACGTAGACGTGCACCGAGCAGACGGCGTCGTGGTCGCCGCGCGGACGCTCGCCGAGCATCACGATCGAGTCGTCGATGCGCACTTCGGCGTGTCGCACGGAGCCGTCCGGGCCGTCCAGGCGCATGAGCTCCTCCGCCTCGAACGTCGCAGCGAGGAAGGCGAGCAGCCGCGGCACGTCACGCGCGCGCAAGAACGGAGAAACGGCGTTGTGCTGCGGGGGTTTGTAGGTCATGGTTTAGACACCGTCGGTGTCTAATTAGACATCGAGGGTGTCGAATGTCAAACCCAGCCCCTGTTTCACCGCCGCTCCTCAGCCTGCTCTCGCGCGCGACCGAGCAGGAACGCCGCCTGCTCGTGGGCGAGCTCGCCGCGCGCGGTTTCGACGACATTGGACTTGCCGGAGCGCGCCTGCTCGCGCGCCTCGCGCACGGACCCGCGAGCATTCAGACGCTCGCGGCCGCGAGCGGCACGACGAAGCAATTTGCGGCGCGCGAAGTGAAGAAGCTCGAACGCGCGGGCTACGTCTCCGTCGCCGCCTCCCAGAGCGACGGCCGAGCTACGAGCGTCACGCTTTCGCCGCGCGGCAGCCGCCTGCTCGCGGAGTCACGCAAGCTCAAGCTGGCGCTCACGGCGCGCGCGCGCCGGCGCCTCGGTGCTCGGGGCCTCGCGACACTCGAGCGGCTGCTCATTGCGCTCACGCGCGCCGCCGACTGACCCCGAAGTCGGCGCGAACGAGGGCGCCGAGCGAATACTTTTGACGAAGTCGGCCGTCGATGTGATTCGTCGAAGGTGGGCCGAATAGTAGCGGCGGACGGTGGGAGCGCTGGACCGGGACGGCCCCGGCCTGGACGGCTGCGAGCAGGCGCGGCGGCCGCGCTCGCCGTCGCGGGCGCTGAATCTCACGGGCGGCTGCGGCGAAAGCACGGAGCACGAGGCGAGCGCCCCGGCGAATGGCGGCGGGCGTTCGAACGACGCGGGACGCGATTCGAGCGGGAGCGGTGCGCCAGACTCGGCAGGGCTCGGCAGCATGAATGGAGGCACGAGCGGCAAGACCGGCTCCGGTGGGCGCCGACGCGAGCGCATTGAACAATCTCGATCGCATCGCGGCGGCCGGCGGCACCAAAGCCGCGTACCTGGAGGGCAGCGACTTCCAGCACGAGGTCGGCGCCGCGCTGGCGGCTATCGCCCAGCAAGTCAGCCACTGCGAGCTCACGATCTCGAATGGGAGCGACCGCCCCCCCCGAGCGTGCGTCACTGGCAGCCGATGGCTGAACCCGAGAGCGCCACGTCGTCGTACCAGAGCGTGAGGGCGCCGCCGCCGTAGCTCTGCCAGCCGAAGTTGAAGTCGGCGAGCGTCTTATAGCGCGCGAGCGAATCGGTGCTGCCGACCCACGCCTGATCGATGTTCGGCGTGGGCATGCCGTCCGCCGTGAGGCCAGCCACGTCCGTGCCGTCGACGGCGGTGTTCAAGTTGCCGTTCGTGTTGATGGTGAGCTCGACGCAATACCAGGTGTCGGCGACGGGCTTGAAGCTCGTCATGTCGCCGTTCGGGCTCACGTCGGGAATGTTGGCCGCATCCGAGTCCGTGTTCCAGTGAAAGACGGAGTCTTGGCTGCCGAAGCGCAGCTCGTTCGATTGGCTGTATTGGTCGACCATCGTCGGGTGCGTCACGATGAGCGCGCCGTGTCCCGCCGCGAGCGCCGCGGCGAAGCGGACGTAGAAGCGCACGTGCACGACGTTGCCGAGCGTGCCGATGACGGAGGTGTTTCGGAGGTACAGGCGATCGGGACTCACGACCTTTAGCGAATGCGCGGAGCCGTGCGCACCCATCGAGTCGACCGTCGCCATGCCGGAGGCGCTCGAGGGCACGAGCGTCCAGAGCGTGCTGCTCGGTGGCGAGCCGACGGCCGTCGATTCGAATGAATCGCACAGCGGCAGCGCGCCGCAGTCGCTGCTCGTCGCGCCAGCGGCAGAACCACCGCCGATTCCAGCGCCGGCGCTACCGCCCATACCACCCGCGAAAGCGCCGCCCGACGCGATCATGGACGAGCCTGATACGCCCCCGGTCATCGTCATTCCGCCCCCGCCGGCCATCGTGACGCGTCCACCCGCGCCGCTCGACGCACCAGCTTGCGCGGCGCCCGCGCCAGCTGCACTTTGGCCGCCGCTACCAGCGCTGGCGCCGTTGCCACTACCAGCGGCACTCATACCGCCTGTGCTCGTTCGACCTGCAAACGAGCCCGCCGTGCCGGGAGCACCACCCTGCGCGAGCTGACCACCCGCACCATTCATGGCGCCACCGCTCGCGCCGTGGCTGGTGTCGCCTGCGCTCCCGCCTGCAGGCGGAGCGCTTTGACTGGAACACGCCACGACGAGCACTGCGAGGAGGCTCACGGCGGGTGAAACGGAAAAACGCGCCCCATACGGAAACGTTCGCAACATCGAAGCGCGTCCAACCTAGCATCAGTTTTCTCGAGCGCCTGCGACGCGCATCGTCAGAATCTCGACAGGAGTCGTCAGAATCTCGACAGGAAAAGCAGACAACTCGAAGCAGCGCGCCCGCAGAGCTCGCGCGGGCCCGGCAGCCTTGTTTTCTTCGCTGGTGGTACTTACATACGTACTTGGCTCGAGATCATGGCGCCCGAACCGGTCACCGACGCGTTTTCCGACTCCGAAGAGGAGTTTTTCCATTCGGTACCGCCGCCGGATGACGCCTTGACGAGCGAGCGTCCCGTCACGCTCGACCAGGAATTTTTCGTGGCCGAAGCAGCGCCGAGCTCCGAGCGCGAGGCACGGCGCGCTCGCTTCATCCGGCCCGTAGCCGTGACGCTCGGTGTCCTCGGCGCCTTGACGCTCGTGGGCCTCACGCGACGCGCGACGCTTACCGAGCTGAACGAGAGAGCGCTCGCGCAAACAGCG
This sequence comes from Polyangiaceae bacterium, assembly GCA_025936115.1. Classification (GTDB taxonomy): domain Bacteria; phylum Myxococcota_A; class Polyangia; order Polyangiales; family Polyangiaceae; genus PMG-095. Next base: position 32,291 of record JAICTZ010000036.1, on the reverse strand, counting down.
CCGCCAAGTCTGCTCCACGCTGCGTCACGGAACGAAGCGAGTCCCTCGGACGTCTCAGCGCGCGACGGAACTGCGACTGCAGCGATCACCGCCGGGGGCGCCGTCACGCTGCCGCAACAGATCGCCGTCGAGACCACGATCGAAGACCCACCGGAGCTGTTCATGTCCAGCGCGGACGACAAGGCGCTGCTGGACTCGCCCACGAGCCAGCCGGCTGAAGCAGCGCCAGTCGGCGACAGCGTCAGCGTCGCGCTACGGGCCGCAATCCCGGTCACTCAGGTGCTGCCGAGCGGCCCCAAAGTCGTGCCGGCGGAAGCTCGTCGCGCGCGCCACGTCTCGTCGGCCTCGACGGTACCGGTCAGCAAGAGCGCACTACTCAGCGCGATTCGCGCGTCGCGTCCAGCGCACGCGAGCGCTCAGAAGACGCGCTGAGCGGCGGTTCCCGCTCCGGCAAGCCCCGCGATCGCGCTCGTCAAGATCTCCCCCGCGTTGCCCCGTAGGCGCAGGCCCGAAAGCTCGTCCGCGCGCGTGACGCCGCGATTCACGATCGCGATCGGCAAGCCGAGCGCTGCGGCGCGCCGCGCAAAGCGAAAGCCGGAGAACACCATCAGCGACGAGCCGACGACGAGCAGCGCGCGCGAACGTTCGAGAGCGCCGAAGGCGCGCTCGACGTGCGACCGCGGCACACCTTCGCCGAAGAACACGACGTCCGGCTTGAGCATGCCGCCGCAATGCGCACAATCGACGATGTGGAAGGCCGAATAATCGACGGCACCGAGCTCGGCGTCACCGTCCGGGGTTACGTCCGCGTGTCGCTCCGCCCAGTCGGGATTCTCGCGTAGCAGAGCGGTTTGGAGTTCGGCGCGCGGCATGGCGCGGCGACAACCGAGGCACACCACGCGATCGATGCGGCCGTGTAAGTCGAGCACCTCCCGGCTGCCCGCCGCCTCGTGCAGACCGTCGACGTTTTGGGTGACGGTGAGCGATAGGCCGCCGCGCCGTTCGAGCTCGACGAGGGCGTGGTGCGCGGCGTTCGGACGGGCGCGCGTGAGACGCGTGTAGCCGACGAGACTTCTAGCCCAATAGCGACGGCGCGCGGCAAGGGTTGCCGTGAACTCGCGGAACAGCATGGGCGCGCGATGTTTCCACGCGCCGCGCTCGTCGCGGTAATCCGGACTGCCGGAGTCGGTGCTCGCGCCCGCGCCCGTGAGCACGAACACGTCGCCGGCCGCGAGCAGCGCGACGAGCTGCTCGAGCTCTGCGGAAGGCCTTTTGACGGCGCTGCCCATGCCCCAAATGATGTTCATCGCGGCGCGGGTCGGCAAGGAACGCGTCCGGTTCGTCACCCCTGGTGCGCGGTTCGTCGCATTTTGCCGACGGCTGGTCTTACGACAGTCGCAACCCCGCCGCCGGTGTGCCGGAAATCGGCGCTCCATGCGCTCGCACAGCGGGCTTCACCACCGCGCCCGTGCCGGACGCCAGTAGGCTGAACCCATGACCGAAGAGCTACGGCCCATACACACCGAGCGCGGGAGTCGAACTCGGAATCGCGTGGCAAGCATGCCGTTCGTCTGCGCGCTCGCGCTCGCTCCACCGGCACGCGCGCTCGGTTTCCGCCCGCAAGACGCCGTGCGCCTTCAGCTGGCGAGCTGGCAGGGACAGGTCGCGGATGGACGCACGGCGCTCGGCGGCGAGCTCGACGGCGGGGATCCAGAGGCTCCTGCACCGCCGGCCGAACGGGCACGGTGACTGCGAAGCGTCCCGGGCTACGCGCACGGCGCGCGCCGAGCCCACGCTCCGCGCCGCTCTCCCGGCCTCGAACACAACGAGATGATCGTCCGTATGGGCATGGCGGACGATCCGCTGACGCCGGTGCTCGTGAGCTTCGTGACCGCGCTTCCCGCGCGCTGAACGGACGGGCGCGCGCCCGCGAGGCTCAGCCCGACGGATGGAAGCCGCCGAGGTAGCCCTGGACGGCGAGCACGAAAGCGCGACCCGTCGTGCTCTTGCTGATGAAGCCATCGGCTCCCGAGCCACGCGCGTCACTCGCGAGCTCCTCGGGCGAACGGCCCGAGTAGAGCACGATGCGCGTACCGGGACCGACGTGCTGGCGCGCGAGCTGGACGAGCTTCGTGCCATTCATGGAGGCGAGCCCCACATCGAGCAAGATGAGCGCCGGCGACTTTTCGCGAAGGGTGCGAATGAAGCCGAAGGCGCTCTCGAGCGTCACCACCTCGTAGCCGGAGCTCTCGAGCGTGTCCTTCACTGCCTCGCGAGCGATCTCGCTGTCATCGACGACGACCACCACAGGTGTCGTAGGGATTCGCGCAGGTCCTGCCATCAAAGTACGATCCACCCTCCGAACGACCACTCTCGTTCGGAATTAATGTTCGACCAAATCCTCGCTTTCTGGTTATCTCATAGACTGAGCCGGCCGTAGCTCGGAATCGTGGAAAAGCCCCCTGTCACCTCCCCTCATCCAAGCACCGAGGTGGTGCGCGCTCCTCGCACCACCACGCAGAGGCAGGTCGAGAGTATGGAAAGTCACGGGCAGATCCTTTCGGGCTCGCGAATTCGGATCGCCTTCACGCTCTTCACGGCCACCGTGCTCGTGGCGCTCACCGCGCTCGTGTTCGCGCTCGTGTCCCACATTTTCGCACGGCTGACGCCGTCGATCCGCGCCGATCTCGAATGGAAAGCGGCGCACGGCGCGGCCGAGCTCGCCCGCTCGGCCGACGTGGGCATCGTGCTCGCGGACACGGCGCAAATCGACAAACAATTCCAAGCGTACGCCAAGGATCACGACGTGCTCGCCCTGGTCGCGGCGGACGCGAGCGGTCGTGTGCTCCACACGTACGGCACCTTGCCCGACGGCGCGGCGAGTCTGTTCGCCGGCCCGCCCCAGCGCGTGCACGAACAGGCCGGCTGGTACGGCGCGTGGGACGAAGTCGTGATCGAGGGCGCCGCGGTCGGACGGGTCGGCGTGGCCATTTCCACCGCGCGGCTCGACGCCGGCAGTCGTCTCGAGCGCAATATCTTGTTCGGCGCCGGGATTGCCGCGCTGTTCGGGCTGTTCGCGGCGCTCGCGTTCGTGAAGCTCTACATTACGCCGATCCTCGGCGTCACCGCTCGGGCCTTCGAGCGGCTCGAGAAGACGACGGCGGCGGCGCTCGAGGCTGCGCGCATCAAGAGCGAGTTCCTCGCCAATATGAGCCACGAGATCCGCACGCCGATGAACGGCGTGCTCGGCATGATCGAGCTTTTGCACGGCACCCAGCTCAACGAAAAGCAGAAACGCTACGCGAAGACCCTGCACGCTTCGGCCAACGGGCTCATGACCGTGCTGAACGACATCCTCGACTTTTCGAAGATCGAAGCCGGCAAGGTCCAGCTGCACCCGGTGCCCACCAAGACGCGCGACCTGCTCGAGGAAGTCGGTGAGCTGTTCGCGGCGCGCGCGCATTTGAAACGCGTCGAGCTCGTGTGCCACACCGATCGTACGCTACCGGCGTACATGCTGGTCGATCGCGACCGGGTCAAACAGGTGCTCTCGAACCTCGCGGGCAACGCCGTCAAATTCACCGAGCGCGGACAAGTCGCGCTGCGCGCCCTGCGCGCCACGCAGAACGGCAAGCCGGCCCTGCGCGTCGAAGTCTCCGACACGGGCATCGGTATTTCCGAGGAAGCCAAGGCCCGCCTCTTCGGCGCCTTTTCGCAGGTGGACGGCTCGCTCACGCGCAAATACGGCGGCACCGGCCTCGGCTTGGCGATTTCGAAACAGCTCGTGCACCTGCTCGGCGGCGAGATCGGCGTCGATAGCGTGCCCGGCAAGGGCAGCACCTTCTGGTTTTGGATCCCGCTCGTCGAAGCGGCGGGGGACGCCGCGGAGGATCTGATACCGCACGCGCAGGTGCGCACGTTGATCGTCGACGACAACGAGACGAACCGCTTCGTGCTCGAGGAGCTCTTGACGACGTGGAACATCGAGCACGCGAGCGCCGCGGACGCGAAGAGCGCGCTCGAGCTCATCGCGCGCGCAGACGAAGAGGCACGTCCCTTCGGCTTGATGGTCACCGACATGAACATGCCGGAGATCGACGGGCTCACGCTCGCGCGTCGCGTGCTCGAGCTCGAGGGCAGCAAAAAGCCGGTGATCGTGCTGCTCACCTCGCACAACGAGGACTCGCTGCCGGAGGAGGCGGCGCTCTTCGTCGACGGCTTCATGCAAAAGCCCGTACGCGCCGACGACCTGGCGCAGTGCATCGGGCGCCTGCTTTCGAGCGACGCGCCGAAGTACCAGAGCAGCAAGCGCAAGCTCAACGTGTCGAGCGTGCAGCGACCGGTGGACGACCGGCGCGTGCTCGTCGTCGAGGACAACCCCATCAACCAAGAGGTGATGACGGAAATCCTGCGCGAGCTCGGGTACGAGGCCGACCTCGCCGACAACGGCCAGCTCGCCCTCGAGCTGCTCGAGGAGCGTGCCTACCCGCTGATCTTGATGGACTGCCAGATGCCGGTGCTCGACGGTTACCAGACGACCGCTGAAATTCGCCGGCGCGAGGCCGAGGGGCAGCGAGTGCCGATCATCGCCTGCACGGCCCATGCCTTCGCCGAGGAGCGGGCCAAGGTGATCGCCGCGGGGATGGACGATTACATCTCCAAGCCCGTGAGCCAGCAGGCGCTCGCCGACGCGCTCGAGCGCTGGTGGCCGGAAGACGGCGCGGAGCCTGCTCCGAAGGCCGTAGCTCCCGCGCCCAACGCGGTCCGTCCCAACGCCGGCCCAGGCTCCGCGCTCGATCCCAACGTCAAGCGCAGCGAGCGCGTGACGCGCCTGTTCTTGAAGAACGCGCCACGCGACATCGAGGCGATCGAGGCCGCCATCACGACGGGCGATCCCGAGCTCGTACGCCAAGCCGCGCACCGACTGAAGGGCGGCTGCCTCGCCATCGGCGTGCCGCGCATGGCGAGCGTGTGCGTGCAGCTCGAGGGTAATCCGCCGAATCGCGCCGAGCTCCTGGGTGAGCTCGAGCACGAATTCGAGCGTGCCAAGACCAGACTCGAGGCGAACCTCTCGGTGGTGAATTGAGCTAGAACGTGCCGACCGCGCCGATACCGTAGCCGCCGCGGCCGAGTGTCGTGGGGACGACGCTCACCACGACGTCGCGGCGGACGAGCCGCGTGCGCGGGAAAAACATACCGGCCACGAACATGCTCGCCCCCGCGAGCTGCACGATACCGTCGAACACGAGCACGCTCCGCAAACCCGCTTTGCTTCCCTCGCAGATGGCGTCCGTCGGCCCGCAGCTTCCGTCGCGCGCCGTATTGGTCGCGAGCATCGCCCACGGTCCAATCACGGGAATGAGCAAGAGTCCCGTGTTGTCCTGAAAGTCGTTGCCGACCGCCGCCATCACGCCGAAGGCCCAGGGCACGCCCGTCACGATCGAGCCCGCGATGATGAGACCCCTCCGCTTGCGCGTCACGAGCCGGTAACCCGGCGGAATGGGATCGCCCTCTTCGTAGGGCAGCTCCATGCCCGGTGGCAGCGCGCCCCGTGTCTGCGGATACTGCACGTCGTAGCGGGTCTGCGCCTCGGTCCCGCTTGGAATCGGGACCAACATGTAACCTTGCGGAACGGGCGCCGGCTGCGCGGCGGGGGCCGGCGCTGGCGGTGCCGCTGCGGCTGCCGGCGCCGCAGTCACGGGCGGCGGCGGCGCGACAGTGCTGCTCGGAGCGGATGCTGCCGGAGCGGCCGGCGCCGCGGACTGTGCCGAGCCCGTTCGGGCAGCAGCTAACCCGAGTAAACCGAAGAGAACACCTACTCCCACACTACGCATCGTCAGGGACCCTCCTGATCACAAGAAAGAACGATTCTAGCACGGCGCGCGGCGCGCGAAAGAGCACCCACCGCGTAGGTTTCCTGCGCCAACGGACCCGAGCGGAACTCAGCCGAGCTCGCTGATGACGGCGCGATGCTTCACTCGGAAATCTCCGAACGCGGCGGGGTGGACGCACGCTGCCATGATCTCGAGCGATTCCACCAAGCGGGGCCCGGGACGGTTGAAGTACGCCGAACCGTCCGTCACGTAGATGCGTGCCCCGGGCGCGAGCGCCGTCGCGGCAGAGAGTGCCTGTTCGATGAGCGCGCGTTCGCCGAGCGCGCGCTCGAGCGAGAAGCCGCAAGGTTTGACGACGATGACCTCGGGTTCGAGCGCCGCGAGCTCTCGCGCGCTGACGGTGGGAGCCGGCTCGCCCGGGGACGCTCCCGCCGCGACGCCGCCCGCGAGCTCGATGAGCTCCGGCATCCAGGTGCCGCCCAGCATGAGCGGCTCGAGCCATTCGATCGACACCACGCGCGGGCGCCCCGGCAAGGCTCTGGCGCGCTCCGCGATCGCGCGTACCCGCCCTTCGAGCGTCCGCCGAACGTCGCGGCCCGCCTGCGGGCGAAGGGTGGCCTCGGCGACACGTTCGACGTCGCCGAAGACGTGCTCGAGCCGCGTCGGCTGCAAGCTCACGACGTGCACGTCGTCACGCCGGCTGAGCCGCGCGACCGCGGCGCGCACGTCGTCGAGCGACACGGCGCACACCGCGCAGAGATCCTGGGTGATGACGAGGTCCGGCTCGAGCGCGCCGAGCAGTCGCTCATCGACGGCGTAGAGACTCAGCGCGTCGCGGATCACCTCGCGCACGGCCGCGTCGATGGCGCCGCTCGCCCCGTGCGGGTCGATGCGCGAGCGCGTGAGGCGCGGCAGCCCTCGCACCGCGTCCGGGAAATCGCACTCGTGCGAGACGCCGACGAGCCGCTCACCGGCACCGAGCGCGCAAACGAGCTCGGTCGCCGAGGGCAAGAGCGAAACGATGCGCAGCGTATCGGCGCAGAGCCCACGGCGGTTCGCGTGTTGCTCGCGCGAAGCTTCTTCGCGCACGCGCTCGCCACTCACGCGGACGGCACCCAGTCGGCGAAGACGAAGCCGTCGCGTTCGACGATTTCTCCGCGTTCTACGCCAATTTCCCGCGCGAACATGGGCCCGCCCGTCACGAAGGTATGAAACTCACCATTTTCACCGCAGGGGTCGACCCCCGGCGGCAGCTCGCTCAAGAACGCGGCATCGAATGCACGCCCGGCAAAGGACGGCGCGAGCTTGCGCGGATCGATACAGGTCGTGTGAGCGCGGAGCCCGTGCGCGAGCATGTCGCGAGCGAGCAAGTGGGTGTCGCGACCCCACAGCGGGAAAACCGCGTGGACGCCCACCGCTCCCAGTTTTTGCTCGCGATAGGCGCGGATGTCGGCGAGGAACAGGTCGCCGAACACGAAGTGCGTGATGCCGCGTGCTTTGGCGTCCGCGAGCGCTTGGCCCATGATTTTTTCGTACGCTTCGTTCGGGCACGGCGAAGGAATGTGGAGCTTCTGGCACGGTAGGCCGAGCTCCGCCGCTTGCCGGTCGAGCAGGAGCTCGCGCACGCCGTGCATCGAGACACGCTCGAACTCCGCCGTGACCGTCGTCAGGACCCCGACGATGTCGAGCTCTCCCGCTCGCTGCGCTTCCCAGAGCGCATACGCGCTGTCCTTGCCGCTGCTCCACGAAACGAGTGCTTTGGGGCGTGTCATTCAGCTTGCCCGTTCCAGGATGTCGTAAAGTTCGTCTTCGTCGAGCTCGAACGGGTTGCCCTTCATGCTGCTCGAGACGCGGGCGCGCTCGACGATGTCGCCCGTGCGCTCGGGCGTGAGGCCGTAGTGCGAAAGCCGTGGGATCGAGAGCGCCTCCACGAGCTCGCGGACCCAAAGCAAGCCGGCTTCCGGTTCGGCGTCGGTGCGCCCGCAGAGGATACGAGCCACGACTCCGAAGCGGCCGAGTACGTCGGCGTCGCCCGCTCGGCGGGCGCGCGCGAGGTTTTTGTCCATCACCTCGGGCAGGAGGCGCGCGCACAGGGCGCCGTGCGGAGCGTGGAGCGCGCCGCCGAGGGGGCCCGCGAAGCCGTGCACGGCGCCAAGCTTCGCGTTGGCGAGACACAAGCCGCCGAACAGGCTCGCGAGCGCGAGATCGTCACGCGCCTCGGCGTCCGAGCCGTCTTCGAAAGCGCGCCGCAGCGAACGCGCCGAACGTCGCATGCCCTCGACGCTCAGCGCGTCCGTCAGCGGGCCGCGCGCTCTCGAAAGGTACGGTTCGATGAGCTGCGTCAGCGCGTCGAGACCGGTCGCGGCGGTCACGTCGGGCGGGACGCCGTGGCTGAGCTCCGAATCGACGAGCGCGAGGCGTGGCAACAGGAAAAGGCTGCGGAGACTCACCTTCACGCGCTCGCTTTCGACGGCGAGCACGGCATTCTTGGTCACTTCGGCGCCGGTTCCCGCCGTCGTCGGCACGAGCACGCACGAAAGGCTCGGGAGCGCGAGCGGTTTGCCACGACCTATGACCTCCAAATAATCCAGCGGCTCGCCCGGGTTCGTCGTGAGCGCCGCAATCGCCTTGGCGGCATCGAGCGCGCTGCCGCCGCCGAGCCCGACGACCACCTCGGCGCCGGCCTCGCGCGCGAGCAAGACGCCGCGTTCCACTTCGGCCGTGGTCGGCTCCCTGGGGATCGCGACCTGTGCCACGACGAGCTCAGCGGCCCCGCTCCGTTCGAGCACCGGACGCACCCGCTCCGGATGCGCGCCCGTCACGAGCAGCGCGCGCGCACCGAACGCCCGCACGCGCGCTCCGAGCTCTGCCGAACGACCGCGCCCGAACACGATTTCCGTCGCCGTCGCGAACTCGAAGCCGTTCATAGCGTCCCGCGCGGGGTCTCCCAGCGCGCCGGCTCCGGATATTCCGCGCGATATTCGACACGCGTGCGCGGCGCCGCCATGAGCTCGGCCACGGCGTCGCGCCACTTGGCATAGTGCGGCGTCTCCTTGTGTCGCGCGGGCGCCGCCTCGTCGCGATACACTTCGACGAGGACGAAACGCGTCCGATCGTCGAGCGCCTGCGCGAAATCGAAGCGCACGACGCCGGGTTCCTCGAGACTTGCCCGAGCGTTTTCGATGGTGGCGCGCCGAAACGTCTCGACGCCCTCCGGTTTCACGCGAACGTCGATGTGGACGATCAACATGGCGACCCGAGCGTGCCCGAAGCTCGCCGCTGACGCAATTGAGCTCGCCACGGCTCTCGCCTGACGTACACTCGCGCCCCGTGTGGCGTTGGGTCCTCTTGGTCGGGGCGCTCCTCGTGCATGTCTTCGTCGGCCTGCGTCCCGTCTACGAGCACGCGCGCACGACCGACGGCCGCGATTTCGCGAGCTACTACTACGCCTTCCGCGTCGCGAGCGCGGGCGGAGATCCGTACGACACGGCCGCGCTCGAGCGACTCGCGCGCCGGGAGCACACGCGCAAGCGCGTCAATCCCTTCTTTTACCCGCCGCCGTTTCTGCTCACGCAAGCCTTCGCTTCGAAGCTCACGTTGCGACAGGGCTATCTCTGCCTGCTCGCGCTCAACGAGCTCTTGCTCGCGGCTTGCGCGTTCATGTGCGTGCGCTGGTACGGCGTGGCGTTCTGGGTGATGGCGCTGATTGTCGCGCTGTATTCGCCCATTTTCGATCACGCCGAGATGGGCCAGGCGAATCTACTCGTGCTCGTGCCGCTGCTCGCCGGCCTCGCGCTCGCGCCAAAAAAGCCGTGGCTCGGTGGCGCGCTCGTCGGCGTCGCGGCCATGTTGAAGATGAGCCCGGCGTTGATGCTCGCGTACCTCGTGCTCAAACGGCGCGTGTCGGCGCTCGTGGCGGCCGCCGCTTCGGCGCTCGCGCTCTCCGTGGCGACGCTGCCGCTCGTCGGGTTCGAGTCCCAACGCCGCTTTTACCTCGAGGTCTTGCCGAGCTTTTCGTCGGGCGAGTACCACGGCCTTTCATTGCCGATTGGGATGACGTCCAACCATTCGATCCCGGGCTTCTGGAACGGTCTTTGGCGCGGCCCTGACGGCCATCACCTCTCCCCGGCCGCGAGCCACCTCACCACGTTGACGGCCGTGCTGCTGCTCGCACTCTGGGCCTACCGTTTTCGGCGCTCGCTCCGTGATCCGGACGCGAACGCGATCGGAGCGCTGCTCGTGCTCATGACGCTACTCCCCGTCTATACCTATGAGCATCATTTCGTTTTTTTGATGGTGGCGCTCGGTGCCGCCGCGACGACGCGGCCGGGCCCTCTACTGCTCGTCGTGGCGTTTTTCCTGGGCTGGCCGCTCGCGTGGCAACGCGGCGCAGAGCACGCTTTTCCGCTGTTTCGAGGGCTGCTGCGCGACAGTAAGCTCACGGCCGCACTGCTGTTGTTCGGGCTGAACTTGCTCGGTCCGCGCGGGGGCGCGTCGCCGTCGGCTCCTCCCGCGGAACGCGTGCGCGCGTGGTGGAGCACCGTGCGGGCGCGGGCGCGCCTCGAGTTTGGCGGTCTTGGAAGACCAGATCGCGATCGGCACGAGTAACCAAGAGCTACGTGAAAAACCGGCGAGCACCTGTGCGTTGTGGGTCAGTGGTCGGCAACGGACGCTCGACTTTGAGCGAGGTCGCCGTGCAGACTGCCGAACTCGAGCGCGTGATCTTTCCTGCCAAGACCGCCCAACTCGCAGCGGTTCAGCGCAGGACGAACGACCAGGCGGGGACCGTGACGAGCGAGATGAGGAGCCCCCAGCCCACGAAAGCCGCCGCGAGCTCGCCGGCAACTCGGTAGGCCATCATCAAGGCACCCGCCGTGATCATCGTGGGCATCGCGCTCTCGAGTACCGCCACCTGGGTGACGAAGACCGGCGCACCGAGCACCCGCGCGATGGCCCAGGCCGCGATCGGCAAGAGCAAGAGCTTCAGCGTCAGGCCGAACGCGAAGACACGCAGCGGCCGGGGCGGAGTGAGCCGAATCTTCAAGCCCACGGCGACCACGGCAAGCGGCACGAGCGGCGAAGACGCCGCGGCGTAGAGCGCTTCGAGCAACGCCGGGTGCGGCAAAGGCAGGAGTGCCACCAGCAGCGCGAGCATGGGCGGGAACAGGAGCACGCGCCGCGCGATCTCGCTCGCCCGCGGAGGCGCGCCTGCCGTGACGGCGCCGAGCGCGAATGGCGCCACGGTGCTCAAGAGCAAGAAGGAACCGAGCTGGTCGTAAACGGCGGCGAGCGGAAGCGAGCGCTCGCCGAGCAGGGCGCTACACAGCGGAAATCCGATGAATGACGTGTTGCCGAGCGCGGTCGCCAAAAACAGCGCCGTGCGCTGCGTCCGATCCAGGCCGAGCGGACGCGTGACGAGCCGAACGATTACGTAAGCGATGCCGGCCATCGCCCACGGCACAATCACGAGCACGACGAGGCCCCTGCCGAGCGTCAGCTTGGGTACCAGCCGGAGAATCGTTGCCGGCACGCAGATGTCGATCACGAAACGATTGAGTACGTCCGCAGCGTCGTCCGGCAGCCGCCCGAGCCGTCGCAGTAAATAGCCCGCGACGAGCAACGCGAACAAGGTGAACAGCGCCGAAATCATGCAGTTTGCTGCTCTTCTCATCGAAAGCGGGCGCGCTCAACGGTTCGCCGCACGCAAAGTGCGAACGGAGGGCCGAATCGCTCGAATCGCCCGAGCTCGGCGCTGAAAGCGCGTTTCGCGCCATTGGCCGATGACGCGCAGTTTTTTCGTGCCGAACCGCCGTAATTCGTTCGGAACCCAAATCTCGATGTCACGGCTCTTGCACGCAGCGGCGTCCTGTCGCACATAGCAGCCACACCTGGGTCGAGGCGGTGCCTCCGGCGCCGCCTGGAAGTTCGAGAACGGACTGCCGCGTCAGGCAGAGCCGTGTCCGCTACTCGGAACTGCGCGCGCCGCTCGGGTGAGAGAACCCCATGATCCTATCGCAACGCCTGTTTTTCGCCTCGGCACTGAGCCTGTTCGCAGCCTTCGCCTGCAACAAGGAGGATGCCAAACGGGCCGCGCCACCGCCTCCGGTCGTGAAAGTCGCGGAATCCGTCACCCGCGACGTGCCGATTTACGTCGAAGCCATCGGACAGACACGCGGCAACGAGGAAATTGAGATTTCGGCCCGCGTCGAGGGCTTCCTCGAAACCATGAGTTTCAAAGAGGGCAGCTTCGTGAAGAAGGGGCAGGTGCTCTACACGATCGACAGCCGCCCATTCCGAGCCAATGTCGCTCAAGCACAAGCAAACCTCGCGCAATCCGACGCCGAGCTCGTGCGTAAGCATCAGGACGTCGCCCGTTACGCGCCGCTCGTCGCGAAGAACGCGGTGTCCGTGCAGGAGTACGAGACTGCCGTGGCGCAAGAAAAGGCCCAGCAGTCGGCGGTCGCCGCCGCCAAGGCCGCTCTCGATCGTTCCCGCATCGACCTCGGTTACACGACGGTGTCGGCACCGACGGACGGCCTGATCGGCGTCACGGAAGTGCACCCCGGCACGCTCGTGGGGCGCGGGCAGACGACCGTGCTCACCCGCCTGTCCAAGATCGATCCCATCGACGTGCGGTTTGCCATTCCGGAAGCCGACTACTTGAAGTACGCGCGCCGGCGCGAAGCCGCGCAGGCCGCAGCGACCGACGCCGGAGCAGCCCTGCCCGATGCCGGAGCGCACGGAGGCGCCGCCGACGGCACGCCGTTTCAGATGATCCTCGCCGACGGCTCCACGCATGCTTACCCGGGCAGTCTCGTGTTCGTCGATCGCAACGTCGATCCGCAAACGGGCACGATCCGCATGGAAGCCGCGTTCCCGAATCCGACGGGCCTGGTGCGGCCGGGCCAGTACGCGCGGGTGCGGGCTTCGGTCTCCGTGAAGAAGGACGCGGTCCTGGTCGGGCAGCGCTCGGTGACGGAAGCGCAGGGTGTCAGCAGCGTCGCCGTCGTCAAAGCCGACGACACCGTCGAGGTGCGCCCCGTGAAAGTCGCCGACCGCGTGGGCGACCTGGTGATCATCGAATCCGGACTGAAAGCGGGCGAGCGCGTCATCGTCGAAGGGATTCAGAAGGTCAAAGCGGGGCTCAAGGTGAAGCCCGAAGCAGTGCCGCTCGACGAGCTCGCGAGCCTCGACGGTAAGGGCGACAAGAAGGCGCAATAAATGGCGAACTTCTTCATCCGGCGTCCCATCGTCGCGATCGTGATCGCGATCCTCACGGTGCTGCTCGGTGCGTTCTCGCTGACCAAGCTGTCGGTCGAGCAGTATCCGTTTCTCGCGCCGCCGACGATTCGCGTGACCGCCAATTACCCGGGCGCCTCCGCGCTCAGCGTCGAGCAGTCGGTCGCCACGCCCGTCGAGCAGGAGGTGAACGGCGTCGAGAACATGATTTACATGAAGTCGTCGAACACGAGCGACGGCCGCATGCAGCTCGACGTGAACTTCGCCGTCGGCGTGAACCAGGACATGGCCAACGTCCTCACGCAAAATCGCGTGTCCTCCGCGCAAGCGCGGCTGCCGCAAGAGGTCGTTGCCCAGGGCGTCACCGTCAAGAAGATGAGCCCGAGCATCTTGATGCTCATTGGCCTTTACAGCCCGAAGGGCTCGTACGACGCGAACTTCCTCATCAACTACTGCGGCATCAACCTGCGCGACCAGCTCTTGCGCATCCCCGGCATCGCGCAGGTCGATCTGTTCGGCGGCACCGATTACGGCCTGCGCATCTGGCTCAAGCCCGATCGCCTGGCGCAGCTCAAGCTGACACCGTCGGACGTGATCTCGGCGATCAAGGAGCAAAACCTCGAAGCGCCCGCGGGCCGCATCGGCCAGGCGCCGACGCCCGCCGATCAGAAATTCACGCTGACGGTGAGCGCCCCCGGTCGCTTGATCAAGCCGGAGGAATTCGAAAATATCATCATTCGTGAGAACGCGGACGGCTCGCAGGTCCGTATCCGCGACGTGGGCCGCGCCGAGCTCGGCTCGCAAAATTACGATTCCTTCGGCCGCTTGAACGGCAAGCCTGCCGGCGCGATGGCGCTCTACCTCTTGCCCGGCGCGAACCAACTCAAAGCGTCCGAGGCCATCTACGACACGATGAAGCGGGCGAAGGCGCTCTTCCCCGCGGACATGGACTACAAGATCGTCTACGACACGACGCCGGCCGTCGAGGCGTCGATCGAGTCGATCCTGCACACGTTCTTCGAGGCCGTGATCCTCGTGACGATCGTCGTGCTGATGTTCCTGCAGAACCTGCGCGCCACGCTGATCCCGCTGCTCACCGTGCCGGTCTCGATCGTCGGCACGTTCATCTTCTTTCCGCTGCTCGGCTTCTCCGTCAACACGCTGTCGATGTTCGGGCTCGTGCTCGCGATCGGCATCGTCGTGGACGACGCCATCGTCGTGGTCGAAGCCGTGATGCACCACATCGAACACGGGCTTTCACCGAAGGACGCGACGGTCCAAGCCATGAAGGAGGTGTCGGCGCCCGTGATCGGCATCGCCCTCATCCTTTCGGCCGTGTTCATACCGGTCGCGTTCATCCCCGGCCTGACCGGCCGCATGTACCAGCAATTCGCGCTCACGATCGCCATCAGCGTGCTGCTCTCGGCGTTCAGTGCGCTGTCGCTCTCACCGGCGCTCGCGTCGCTCTTGCTCAAGGCGCCGAAGCCCGGCAAGAAGCGCGGGCCCTTCGCTTGGTTTTCACGCGGCTTCAACCGCGCGTTCGACGGCGCGACGAGCGGGTACGTGGGCGTCACGCGTCACCTCGTGCGCCACTCCTTCATCACGATCGTCCTCGTCGGCGGCGTGATCGCCGGCGCCGCTCTGTTCGGTCGCGCGCTGCCTGCCGGCTTCGTCCCCGACGAAGACCAGGGCATCATGGGCGTGAACATGCAGCTGCCTCCGGGCTCGTCGCTCATGCGCACGAGCGCGGTGATGGAAAAGGTCGAGCAGATCATCGCCAAGACCGACGGCGTGGACTCGTTCCAGGCCATCGGCGGCTACGGCGCCGTCACGAGCACTTACCAGCCGAACTTCGCCTCGATCTTCGTGCGGCTCAAGCCGTGGGAGGAGCGCAAGAGCCAGGACCTGCACGTGCGGGCGATCATGGGCAAGCTGCAGCGCGCCTTCGCCGGGATCCCGGAAGCCATCATCTTCCCGTTCAATATCCCGACCATCGCGGGCTTCGGCGCGTCCTCGGGCTTCAACTTCCTCTTACAAGATCGCAGCGGCTCGCTGACGATCGACGATCTCGGCAAGCAAGCGGGCGCCTTCTTGACGGCCGCGCGCCAGCGCCCCGAGCTCGGCAACCTGTTCACGTCCTTCAACCCGAGTTACCCGCAAGTCGGCGTCGAGCTCGATCGCGAAAAGGCGCGCAAGCTCGGCGTGCCCGTGAACGACGTGTTCCAAGCGCTCTCGGCCTCGCTCGGCGGCACGTACGTGAACGACTTCAACCGCTTCGGGCGGCTCTTCCGCGTCTACGTGCAGAGCGAATCGAAGTATCGCCTCAAGCCCGACGACATCGGGGAAGTGTACGTGCGCAGCAAATCGACGGGCGATATGGTCCCGCTCTCGACGCTCGTCACCGTGAAGTCGACGCAGGGCACGGAAATCACGAACCGTTTCAACCTGTTCCGCTCCGTCGAAATCAGCGGCGCGCCCGCACCCGGCTACACCTCCGGCCAGGCCCTCGCCGCGCTCGAAGAGACGTTCAAGCAGTCGATGCCACCAGAGATGAGCTTCGCTTACTCGTCGATGTCGTATCAGGAGAAGACCGCGCCGCCGTCTGCGCCGACACTCATCCTCGCGATCGTCTTCGTGTTCCTGTTGCTCGCGGCGCTTTACGAGAACTGGCGCCTGCCCTGGGCCGTCTTGCTCGCCTCACCGCTCGTCGCGCTCGGCTCCTTCTTCGGCGTGTGGCTCATGGGCTTCGACAACAACGTGTACGTGCAAATCGGCAACATCATGCTGATCGGACTTGCCGCCAAGAACGCCATTCTGATCGTCGAGTTCGCGAAGGCGAAGCACGACGAAGGCATGGGACTCGTGGAAGCCGCGCTCGAGTCGGCGCGCCTGCGCTTCCGGCCGATTTTGATGACGGCATTCGCCTTCATCCTCGGCGTCGTGCCGCTGATGCGCGCCAAGGGAGCCGGCGCCGGCGCTCAGAACGTGATGGGCACCGCCGTGTTCTGGGGCATGCTCGTCGCGACCGCGTTCGGCGTGTTCCTGATCCCCGGTAACTTCGTGTTCGTGCTGTCGCTCTTCAAGGGCAAGCAGAAGGCGGGAGCGCCTGGGGTTGCTCCCGGCGGGACACCACCCGTCACTCCCGACGAAGCGCACTCGGTGGAGGTCGCGCACTAACATGCTCTCGCGTTCGTTCCGTCTCGCAGCTTTCGCCTTGGTGAGCGCGGCCTGCGCCGTGGGTCCCGACTACAAGCGTCCCGAGGTCGCAATGCCGACCAAGTGGCGCGATCCGGCGGCCGTGCCCGGCGCGTCGATCGCCAACGTGCCGTGGTGGGATCTGTTCCAGGATCCGCAGCTGAAGCGGCTGATCCAAATCGCGCTCCAGGAAAACCGCGATTTGAAGATCGCGGTCGAGCGCATCGAGGAGATGCGCGCCGCGCTCGGTATCAGCAAGGCGGACCTGTATCCGAAGCTCGCCGCGGATCTCGACCTCGGCGCGCTGCATCCGAGCAAGGGCTCGCTCACTCACCTGCCCGACGAGAACACGACCACGACGGGCCTCGGCATCGCGACGCTCGATCTCTCGTGGGAGCTCGACTTTTTCGGGCGCATCCGGCGCGCGAACGAAGCGCAACGCGCGCTCCTGCTCGCGAGCGAAGAATCGCGCCGCGCCGTCGCGATGGCGCTCGTCGCCGACGTCGCGACCGCGTACCTGGACTTGCGCGGCCTCGATCGCAGTCTCGCGATCGCGCAGCGCACCATCGCTTCACGCAAAGAGAGCGTCGAATACTCGAAGACGCGCTTCGAAGGCGCCGTGACGCACGAAGTCGACTGGCGCCAAGCCGAAGCGGAGCTCCACCGCGTCGAAGCGCTCTCGTTCAACCTCGAGAAGCTCGCCGTGCAGAAAGAAAACGAGATCTCGTTCTTGCTCGGCCACAACCCCGAGGCCGTCGTGCGCGGCACCGCGACGGAAGACCCGCCCGTCCCGCCGCAAGTGCCGGCGGATCTACCCGCCCGGCTGCTCGAGCGCCGCCCCGACGTCCGGCGCGCCGAGATGGAGCTCATGTCGACCAACGCTCAAATCGGCGAAGCCAAGGCGATGCTCTACCCGCAGATCACCCTCACGGCGTCCTACGGCCTCGCGAGCACCGATCTCAGCAGCTTCCTCGATCCGGCGAGCCAAACCTGGCGTGTGTTTGCAGGCCTTTTGCAGCCGCTTTTCAACGCCGGTAAGAACCGAGCTCGCGTGGAGATGCGCGAGTCGCAAAATCGGCAATCGCTCTACTCGTACGAAAAGACGCTGCTTCAGGCGCTGCGCGAAGTGGAAGACGCCCTCGTGAGCTTGCGTAAGAACGGCGAGGAGAGCACCGCGCAAAAGGCCCGCGTCACGGCGCAGCAGCGCGTGCTCGAGCTCGCCGACATGCGCTACCGCGGCGGTGTGAGCGAGTACCTCGAGGTGCTCGACGCGCAGCGCTCGCTCTTCACGGCCGAGCTCGACGAAGCGAGTGCCACGACGGAACACTCGAAATCCCTCGTGCGCTTGTACAAAGCGCTCGGCGGCGGCTGGCCCACGGGCAAAGCGGCGGAAGACGCCGCAGCCGCACAAAAAAACCCACCGAAGAGCCCGGGCTGAACGGCCTCCGGCGCCCCGCCATGCATCGCGACACGGACGACCAAGCTTTTCTCGGCAAGGTCACTGCCGCGACGATTCGCGTCGTACTGCTCGGCGGCTGGCTCGCCTGGTGCGCGCAAATAGTCTTGCCGTTCCTCGTGCCGATCCTGTGGGGCGGCATCATCGCCACGGCGGCCTACCCGCTCGTCGTGCGGCTCTTTCCACGCCGTCGATCGCTCGGCGCGGCCTGCTTCGGCGTGGTCGCGCTCGCCGTGATCGTGACGCCTGCCTGGCTCTTCTTCGATTCGGTCGCGGATTTCGTGATTGGCGTGGGCAAGCAGTGGACGCAAGGCGAGCTCAAGCTGCCGGCGCCGCGCGCCGACGTCGCCGGCTGGCCGATCATCGGGCCGAAGCTCTACGCCTTCTGGACGAAGTCCGTGCACACGCCGCAATCCGTGGTCGAAGCGTACTTGCCGCAGCTGCGCGACGCGGGGCGCTGGCTCGTCAAGTCGCTCGGCGGGATTTCGCTCGCGCTCCTGCAATCGCTGTTCGCCGTCGCGCTCGCGATCGCGTTCCTCGTCAAGGCGGACACGAGTGTCGGCGCCCTCTTGCCGGTGCTCAACCGCATCGCGCCGCATCGCGGCGAGAACATCTTGACGCTCGCGAGCGCCACGGTGCGTGCCGTCGCGAAAGGCGTGCTCGGCGTGGCGGTGTTGCAAGCCGCGCTCGCGTGGCTCGGCATGTCCGTGGCGGGCGTGCCGGGGGCCGGCGCTTGGGCGCTCGTGCTCTTGATCCTGGCCGTGGCGCAGTTGCCTTCCGCGCTCGTGCTCGTACCGGTCGTGATTTACCTGTTCGCGACCGCGAGCAAGCCGGTCGCGATTGGATTTTTGGTGTGGGCGGTCGTCGTGGGACTCATCGACAACGTCGTGAAACCCCTCGTGCTCGGGCGCGGCGCCGGTGTACCGATGCTCGTGATCGTCATCGGCGCCATCGGCGGCATGTTGAGCTCGGGCATCATCGGGCTCTTCGTCGGCTCCGTCGTGCTCGCGGTCGGCTACGAGCTCTTTGCCGCCTGGGTGCGCAACGAGCCGGACGCGAGCACGCCGCCCGTGGAGCTGCCGAGCATCACGGCAGACGCCGTCAAGTAAGGCGGCGTCGCAGCGCGGACGTGCCGTTCCGCGTCGTGCTCCTCGTCAGAAGCGTTCCGGCACGTACTTGAGCGGCAAGTCCTTCGGCGCGTGACGGCCGATTTTGCGCGCTGGCAGCTCGATGCGCTCGTCGTCTTCCGGCACGCTCTCGTACGGGACGCGCGAAAGGATGTGGGAGATCACGTTGAGCCGCACGCGCTTCTTGTCCTCGGAGCGGGCGACGAACCAGGGCGCCCACTCCGTGTCGCTCACCTGGAACATGTCGTCGCGCGCCTCAGTGTAGTCGTCCCAGCGATCGAACGACTTCAGATCCATGGGCGAGAGCTTCCAGATCTTGCGGCCGTCGTCGATGCGCGCCTTGAGCCGCCGCTCCTGCTCCTCCGGGCTCACCTCGAGCCAGTACTTGAGCAGGATGATGCCGGATTTGACCATCGCGAACTCGAACTGCGGCACGGTCTGTAAGAACCAGCGCACTTCCTTGTCCGAGCAGAAGCCCATCACGCGTTCGACCCCAGCGCGGTTGTACCAACTGCGGTCGAAAATCACGATTTCTCCCGCGGCCGGCAGGTGCGGCACGTAGCGCTGCACGTACATCTGGCTCTTTTCGCGCTCCGTCGGCGAAGGCAACGCGACGACGCGAAATACGCGCGGACTCACGCGCTCGCTGAGCGCCTTGATCGTGCCGCCCTTACCGGCGCCGTCGCGCCCCTCGAACACGATGCACACTTTGAGCCCGCGGTGCACGACCCAGCGCTGCAGGCGCACGAGCTCGACGTGGAGCTTCTTCAGCTCCGCGTCGTACTCCTTACGTCCGAAGTTCGCCGGCGCGCTCGACGGGCTCGCCACGAGCGGCTCGACCTGCCCGTTTTCGTGGCGCTGATTCTTGTGCTTCTTCTTGTCCTTCTTGGCCACGCTCGTACCTCCAGCAACTCGGGGCGTCGTCACTACCACGAAGTTGCCCTCCGGACGCAGCACGCGGCGCAGAAGCTCACGACACGAGCGAGCACTCAGCGAGATATCGGGCGTGGCGGCGCATCCTCGTCGAGCGCGCGCTCCATGGCGCGCGCCCCGTGCGGGTCAGCAGGCGACCGAGGCGGTGAAAGCCCGTCTAGGGCCGCACCATACCGCTCGTGCTGCCGCCCATCTTGGCGACTGAATCGAAGAGCAGATCCTTCGCGTAGTTCGGGTTGTGAACGCCGTAGCCCGAGGCGCGCGCGATCAAGAAGTAGTTGTACAGGGCGCCCGCGTGATCGGCCGAGACGCCGCTCTTCGGCAGCGCGTTGTCCTGGTTCCAGTTTTGATCGTTGAGATCGGTGGAATTCAGCGGGTTCGTGCCGTCGCGCGTGAGGAGCCCGTCCGTGTTCAGCAAGACGCGCAGCTTTTGCAGGCTTTGCTTGATGTAGGTCTGTCCGCCAGAGACGTCGAAGCTTTTCGCGCCGGCATGGCACGTCGTGCAGACTTGGAGCTGCGGATAAAACGAGTGATCACCGATGTTCATGTTGTCCGCGACGGGGGGCATGTGGCACCGCACGCAGCCGTTCGAAAAGCCCTGATGCGAGGAGTTGCTGTAGTCCCCTTGAGCGGACCACTCGTAGCCGCCCTTGCCCGAGTAGACGTCGGCGGCGGGCCCCTCGTGCGGGCCCCAGGTGTTGCTCGTGATGTTATTGCTGGTGTCACCCGCGAGGATGTAGTTCGTCACGTCCTTGCGCGATTTGTGGCACCACATGCAGGCGTTGCCTGCGGTGTACTTGATCGCCGTGCCGTCGACCGTACCAACGGCGGAGCTCTTTTCGATGAGGACGTAGTCGTCCGTATCCGAGGGGACTCGCAGCGGGAAATCGCCCCTGGCGTAGTCAGCCCCGGTCACGTGCGGATCATGCTCCAGTGAATTGTCGTGGCACGTGGCGCAGCCGACCTGAGCCACGGTCGCTTGACCTGCGTACGTAGTCTCGCTCACCTTGCCCGAGACGGAGTCTTTGTAGTTCAGCTGCCCGTGTTCCGGATCCTCGGAGCCCGTGGCGTTGTTGTACGCGACGTTACCGGTGGTCCGCTGCTGCACACCGTCGACGGCGTGGCAGTTGCCGCAAGCCTTGGGTCCCGTCCAGGATTCGGCTTCGTCCCCGCCGAGGTTCGCGACGTAGGTCGCGTAGTGGCGGCTCGTCTTCCATTGTTCGACGATGCCGGAGAACGTGTGGCACGGCATCATGCAGCTCGCGTTCAAGGTGCCCGTGGGGACGGTCGTGTTTCCTTGTCCGCCTGCACCCGCTTCACCGCCGGGTTCGCCCGCCGGGCCCGCGGGGCCTTCAGGACCTTCAGGACCTTCGGGTCCCGCAGGTCCTGTTTTGCCTACCGGCCCTGCCGGACCGGTATCGCCGGTATCGCCCTTCGCGCCCTTGGGACCCGCGGGGCCAGTGGCGCCTTGCTTGCCGTCTTCACCCGAGCAACCGAGGACAACGAAGCCCAAAACGATTGCCATGCCCCAAGACTTCTTCATGCGCTTCCTCCGATTCCGACAAGCACTGCGCTTCGAGTAGCGAGCGCGGGCGGGATGCTCGCAGACGAGACTCCGAGCGTCAACCTTCGAGTGCACTCGGCGGCGCCGGAAATCGTGTCGAGTTATGGCGCGTTGGTCCCGTCCGACGCGCGAAATTTGCGCGCGGGGCCAGGAGCGTCTGGTGAGTGATCACTGCCGCGGATCACATCTCCCAAGATGGACACCAAGTACAGCAGCACTGCGACGATGCCAATCACCTGACCGACACTCATCGCGAAAATGATGAGCAGCGGCATCGGATAGATGATGGAGGAGCACATGACCGCGAGGCCGACGAGCGCCACCCAACACGCAGCGCGCGCCGTGAACACGATCGAACGCTGCCGCAAACGATGGATCGCCCACTCGCGAACGCGGTGAAAGACGCTCACGGCGCGTGTCCCGTTGCCGGTCGGCCGGACGCGCTCGGCGCAAAATCCGCGGCGGCAGCCGGGGCGGCGCTCGAGGACGCCGGCGGCAGTGCCCCGAGCCCATTCGGACCTTTCGTGAAGGGATGGGCAAAGCCGTGGCAGCCGGGGCTCGCGCAGCTCACTTTGTTTGCGGCGAGCTCTTTTTGCAGCGCGGTGTGATCGGGCACTGAACGCCAAACGTGCGCCGTCGTCGTGTGGCACTGCCGGCAGTTCGTGTTGTCGTAGGGCTTGGCGATATGGACGTCGCGCCGGGATTCGTCTTTCGTCATCCCCCGATAACCGCCCAGATAGTAATAGTAAACGTGCTTCATGCCCCCGAACTTCGTGAGGGCGTAGCCGAACATGCCGTAATCGGCGTGGCAGACGTAGCAGCTCTCTTCGCCGAAAAAGGGATTTCTGGTGTGGCGAGCCGCCAGCGACTGGGCATGAGGATCGGTCGCGTTCTCGAAGTGCTCGTCCATCGTGTGACAGGAGCCACAAAATTCGCGGTGCGTGGTCTGCTCCATGCCCGCGACGGTCGACGTCGCGGCGCAAACGGCCGGAAACACGCCGAGTCCGAGCAAGAGCGCGAGTTTCATCCCCAGATCGAGCGGCGGCCGCTTGATCAAGAAATAGAGCAAAATGCTCGCAGCGATCGCCCCGCTGACGAGCGCAACGTAGCCAAGCCAAGGGCCAGCATGAGGCACGGCACGGGGATACTCCAAGGAAAGCCGCGCGCAGGCAAGCGGTAAAGTACGTCGCTAGTTTGGGACACGCTGCACTAGGATGGGCGCGTGGAGCAGCGGCAAGCCGTTTCCACGTGGGCGCTCGTCGCGATGCTCGTCATCGCCGTGCTCGCTGCGTGCGCGGACAAAGAACCCTCGAAGAAGGGTCAGTGGGGCGAGGGTGTTTACATCGACAAGGCGTTCGCCGTCGCGCGCGAGGTGACCGGACACCGTATCCACGTCGTCAAGAACAAGCTCGAGTGCACCAAGTGCCACGCGCCGACCGAGAGCGGTATGGGCCCGGTGACGCCCGATCGCTGCGTGAGTTGTCACGAAAAGGAGGGCCGTATCGAGCACGCCCACGCCGAAGCCGAGCGGCGCTTCGGCCCTGGAACGAAGGCGGTTTGCACCACCTGTCACGCTTTCACGCTCGAGGGCACCAAACACGACGAGGCCATGCTCAAGGGCGCGCCGCCCCGTGTTCCCATGGACGGCGGCGCCGGCAACTTCGCGCTCGGTATCGAATCTTACGAAGCGAGTGACTGCAAACGCTGTCATGCGACCGCGCAGGGCAACACCCCTGCCGTCGTCGTCCACGGCACGCAGCCGTGCCTGAGCTGCCACAAACCGCACGAAGGCGCGCCAACGTCGGCGCCCTGCGACGGCTGCCATAAGGACATCGCGACCACGCACGCGTCGGCCGGCAAGACGCTCGTCGAAGTCTGCTCCACGTGCCACGAGCATCGACATGCCCCGGCCAAGGATGCGCTCGGCACCTGCACCGCGTGCCACGCCACGCACGAACCCATCATCCCGGCGACGGCGCTCTTCGACAAAGGTCACACGGCGTGCACGGGCTGTCACAAACCTCACGATTTCGACGCCAAGCAAGCGGTCGCCTGCCGCTCCTGCCACGAACGACTGAACGTCATCGGCGGCGGCCGCATCGGCGCGCACAACGGCTGCACCAACTGCCACTCGCCGCACAACGTCAAAGCGAGCGCGTTCGGCGCGTGCGCCAACTGCCACAAGGACGTGCACTCCGATCATCCCGCGCAGCAAGGCGCGTGCGTCACGTGCCACGACCCGCACCCCGCGCGCGTCGCCGCGACCGTCGACGTCCGCAGCTGCACGACGTGCCACAAAATCGCGAACAGCGATGACGGCGCTCACCGCAACACCGACTGCACGAAGTGCCACAAGCCGCACGCCTTCGGCCTCGAGCTCGCGAGCACGACGCTTTGCTCCGACTGCCACAGCGAACGCGTCCACGAGACGGCCGCAAACAAGGGCCATCAAGCCTGCACCAATTGCCACGCCGGCCTTCCCCACCATCCTGAGGTCGACAAAGTCGCCTGCTCGAGTTGTCACCACAAAGAAGCAGGCCTCGTCAACGCAGGTCACAAGCAGTGCATCGGTTGTCACGAGCCGCACTCCGGCGCGCAAGGCACTGCGTGCGCGAGTTGCCATAAAACAGAACGTCAGACCGCATCTACCGGCCACCAAGCGTGCACGAACTGCCACGAACCGCATGCCGGCCTGCCCACGTTGAAAGCCTGCGCCGACTGCCACCAGAGCGAACAGCACAGCGCTCACGGCCAAATCGGCAGCGGCTGCCAAACCTGTCATCGCCCGCACGGTCCGAAGGGCGTCGCCGCCGTTCCGGCCTGCGCGAGCTGCCACAAACCGAGCGAGCTGCCGGGTCTGCACGCCGAGTCGAAACACCAGCCGTGCACCCAGTGCCACAGCGGTCACAACGACCCCAAAGCGATGGCTCGCAGCGTATGCGTGACGTGCCACAAAGACCGCGACCAGCACTTCCCCGAAAGCCCGCGCTGCGTCGGGTGTCATCTCTTCACGAAGACACCGTGAGTAGGCGGCTGTCGTCGCGTGGCCGCGCGCCGAAACGCCGGCTGATCGTGCTGCGTTGCCGCAAAGTATGCGGTTGCTCCGCGGCGGCGCCGGCACTAATGCTGGCCGCCGGGTATGAGGCGCGCGGCTGGGCTTCGACGAGTGCTCGCGACCTCGTCGCAGGTGTTGCTCGTGCTCGTGACGGGGCGCGCCCGAGCCGCAGAGCCGCAGGCAACGACGAGCACGGGCGCGAGCACGCGCACGGCCGCTGGCACGAGCGCGACTGTAGGTAAGGAAGCGCCGAGTGACACGCCCGATCGCTTCAGCGTGAGCGGGCGCAGCGAGACGTACGTGCAGCTCTATCGCCGCGCGCTCGTGCCCGGGCAGAACGGAACGGCGGTGCCGACGGAGACGGCCGTGCCCGTGAACGAATACCTGTACGCGAACGCACGCGACGTCGACGCGCCTTGGCAGAAAGACGCCATCAGCTTCGAATTCGCGGCCTGGGGCCAACTCTGGCCGACGAGCACGGCGCTCGAGCGACCGTTCGACGGCGACGTGCAAACCGCGAGCGTCAGGCTCGACGCGGGGCCGGCTTGGGCGCGGCTCGGCCGGCAGCAGATCGCGGGCGGCGCCGCGCGCTACGCACGTTTCGACGGCGTCATGGCGGGCGGCAAGGTCGGCGGCCTGTTCGCGGAGGGCTACGGCGGGTTCACGGTGCTGCCGCGCTGGGACGATCGGCTCGGGTACCATCAGCTCGGCGCCGCCGAAGACACGCTGCTCACGGCGCCGCTGCCGCCGCCGGAACGCAAGAATCACTTTCTCGCCGGCGCGCGCGTCGGGTACACCCTCGGCCGCGTGAGCGGCAGCGTGTCGTTTCACGACGAGCAGGCAAGAGGCCAAGTCGAGCACCGCAATCTCGGCCTCGACGTGGGGGTCCAGCCCATCGACGAAGTCTCGTCGGGAGGGAGTGCCATCCTCGACCTCGACAGCGGTCGCGTCGCGCAGGGGCGCGTGTGGGTCGATGCCACGCCGCACCCGATCATCGATCTCGGCGCCGAATACCTGCATTCCGAGCCGTCGCTCCTGCTTTCGCGCCAGTCCGTCTTGTCGGTATTTTCGACGAACACGTACGAAGAAGTGGGCGGCACGTTCGGCGCGAAGCTACGGCGCTGGCTCAGACTGGAAGCGAACGGCTACGTCGAAGCCTATCGCGACACCGGGCCGGGCGCGCGCGGGGAAATCGCCACGCGCCTCAGGCTCGACCAAGGCCACGCGACGTTCGTGCGCATCGCCTACGCGCGAGTGATCGCGCCGCAGAACGGCTATCAAGCCATGCGGATCTCGCTCAGTCGTCGCCTCTTCGAGCGGCTGTCGGCGACGCTCGAAGGGTACGGCTACTTCTACGATGCGCCCGTCGCGGGCTACCGCACGTCGTCGATGTATGCGGGGACGGCGTCGTACCGCGTGCTCGATCCGCTCGACGTGCTGTGGAGCGTTTCGCTGGCGCGCTCACCGTACGCGGAGCTCGATGCCCAGACCATGCTGCGCGTGACCTACCGCTTCGACACGCCGGTGCGCCCGAGGATCCGATGAACGGCCGCCACGCGCTCTCATTGTCCGCGACGTTCGTCTTGTGGCTCACCGTCGCGCTCGCCGCGCTCATCGCTTGCCAGGGCGCCTCGGCGCCGCCGCGCTTCCCCCATCAAAAGCACCTCACGGGCATTGCGTGCGGCGCGCCCGGCAAGCCGGCGTGCATGAACTGCGTCAGCTGCCACTCGGTCGCGGAAAACGACACGAACCACCGCATGCCCGATGCGGCCGTGTGCGACCGCTGTCACAAAGACGCGCACGAGACGCGCGCCGTGCTCGCCGTCGCGCCCGTACGCGTGAGCGGAGAGATCACGATCGATCACGACCAGCACTTGGCGCTGCCCGAGATCCGCGGCCAGTGCGTGCCGTGCCACGCCGGCGTCGTGGATGCGAAGCGTCCCCCGCTACCGCCGATGAGCCAATGTTTCGGCTGCCACGAGCACCAGGAGCAATGGGAGCGCGGCGAGTGCACGCCCTGCCATGACCCGGTGGCGCTACGCCAAACGATGCCCGTGAGCTTCCTCAAGCACGACACCGCCTTCTTGCGTCACCACGGCGACGTGCTCGCGCAGCGCCAACAAGCCGTATTGTGCCAGAGCTGCCACACGCAATCGCAGTGCCAGCAGTGCCACGACGTGACGCAGGCTATGACCGTGGAAGCACGCCGGCCGGAGGCGCTCGAGTCGGGACAAGTGCACCGCGGCGACTTCGTCACACGCCATGCGATCGAAGCGCGCTCGGAGCCGGCGCGTTGTCTCTCCTGCCACACGGTCGAGACCTGCGACTCCTGTCACGTGGCGCGCGGCGTGAGCGCGAACGTCGCCAATCCGCAGAATCCACACCCGATCGGCTGGGTGGGCCCGGATACGAGCTCGCCGAGCTTCCACGGCACGGTCGCGCGGCGCTCTGTCGTCGCTTGCGCCGGCTGCCACGAAGCGGGTCCCGCCACCAACTGCATTCGTTGTCACAAAGTGGGCGGCAACGGAGGCAACCCGCACCCGCGCGGCTGGAAGAGCTCGCAGGGTGTCGACGCCGAGATGTGCAGGTATTGCCATGGCTGAGCCGCGGCCACGACGGGGTCGGGCGTTCGCCCGCGGCGCGACGCTTTCGCTCGGAGTCGTGCTCGCGGGCGCCGTGATCGCAGCGCTCAGCGCGCCCGCGTGCCTCGAACGACGCGACGAACCGGTGACGAACGCCGACGTCGCCCGCTGCACGAGTTGCCACGGGGACCCGCACCGGGCGGGCGATTTCGTGCGCCGCGCGGCGCCACCCGTCGACCTCGGCGGCAACACCGACCCGAGCTATCCGGGCGTCGGCGCGCACGACATCCATTTGAACGCGAGTGGCACGCACGCGGCGATAGCCTGCGACGAGTGCCACGTCGTGCCCGCGGCAGTCGATTCGCCCGGTCACGCCGATAGCGCGCTCCCGGCGGAGGTCGTGTTCGGAACGCTCGGCAAGACGGGCGAGCGCGAGCCGGTGTTCGACGCCGCGACGCAGAGCTGCGGGAACACGTATTGCCACCGGAGCTCCGACGCCGTCTGGAGCCTGCCGCGCACGAGCGCTGACGCCTGCGGGACGTGCCACGCGCTACCGCCGCCGTCGCCGCATCCGCAGTCCGACCGCTGCTCGACGTGCCACGCTGACGTGATCGATGCGGCGGGGCACATCATCGCGCCCGAGCTGCACGTCGACGGCGTCGTCGAGTACAAAGCCGGCGACTGCAAGAACTGCCACGGCAGCGACGAGAACCCGGCGCCGCCCGCCGATACGCTCGGCAACGTCGATGTCGCCGCGATCGGTGTGGGAGCTCACCAAGTGCACTTGCAGGGTGGCGCGTTCGGCCGGCCGCTCGCGTGCGGCGAATGCCACGTCGTGCCCGAACACGTCGAAGATCCGACGCACATCGACGGACTGCCCGCCGAAGTGACGTTCAGCGGCGTCGCGGAGACCGCCGGGCATCACCCGAGCTGGGATCGCGCGAGCGCCACGTGCGCCGGCGGCTACTGTCACGCGCCCTCGCCAGGCGACGAGCGCAGCTCACCTGAGTGGAACGTCGAAAAGCCACTCGACTGCACGTCGTGCCACGGCGCCCCGCCGCCGCTACCGCACCCGCAGACCACGACTTGCTCGGCCTGCCACGGCGACGTCGTCGGCTCCGACGACCACACCATCATCGACCGAAGTCGTCATGTAAACGGCACCGTCGACGTGAAAGTCACGAGCGACTGCACGAGCTGCCACGGTTCGGTCAATCCCGCGCCCCCCTCCGACACCCTCGGCCACACGAAGACGAGCGCGGCCGGCGTCGGCGCTCACCAGACGCACGTGCTCGGCACCGAGCGTTCGCGCGCCGTGCCGTGCGGAGAATGCCACGTCGTGCCGAAGAAGGTGCTCGACGCCGGGCACATCGACTCGGATCTCCCCGCCGAGCTCGCCTTCTCGGGCGTCGCGCTCGCTCACGGCGCAAAGCCCGAATATCGAAACGGCAGCTGCCGAAACACGAGCTGCCACGGCGCCGTCTTCCCCGACGACCCTTCGGGCGGCTCGAACACCACGCCGACGTGGACCCGCGTCGACGGCAGCCAGGCCAAGTGCGGCAGCTGCCACGGCGTGCCACCGCCCACGCCGCACCCGCTCCCGAGCTATCCCTGCAGCCATTGTCATGGCGACATCGCGGACGACGGCGTGACGTTCACGCACCCCGAGCTGCACGTCGACGGCGTCGTGACGTTCCAGCTCGAGTGACGTGGTTTCGATTCAGACGGGACGCGGCGGCGCCGAGCGTTTCGAATCCGCTTCGCGCGCGGAGAGCGAAATCAAACAGTGGTACGCGGCGTATTTGTAGCTGTCGCCGAGCGTCGGGTAGTTGAAGACCATGTCGATGAAGAGGTCTACCTTGGCACCGAGCGTGACCGCGACCTGACCGATGTGAACCAGGTCGCTCGCGCGCTCGCCGATCACGTGCACGCCGATGATTTTCCGCGTTCCCGCCTCGACCACGAGCTTGACGGCGCCTTCGAGATCCCCGGCGATGAGACCGCGCGGATTGTCGCGGAAGAGCGCGCGGCCGATCACGTAGTCGATGCCCTTCTCCTTGCACGTCTCCTCGGTCTCGCCAAAGCTCGACACTTCGGGGATCGTGTAAATGCCGTAGGGCATGACCGGCGCGACGGACGTCTTGTAGGCGAAGCCGAACGCGTTGCACACCGCGACGCGGCCTTGCTCCATCGAGACGGAGGCGAGCGCTGGAAAGCCCACGATGTCACCCGCCGCGAGCACGTGCGGCACGTTGGTGCGAAAGTGCGCGTCCACGGGGAGGTAACCGCGCTTGTCGATCGTCACGCCGATAGCCTCGAGCCCGAGCTCGGCGGAGCATCCCGTGCGCCCGGCGGTGTAAAGAAGCTGCTCTGCCTTGAGCACGCGCCCGTCCTCGAGCGTCGCTTCGATGCCGGCGCCTGCTCGCCGCGCGCCCAGCCAGCGCTGATTTTGAACGAGCTCGATGCCGAGCCTGTCCATGGCCTGCTTGAGTCGGCCGACGATTTCGAGATCCAAGAAGGGCAGGATTTCGGGACGAGCGTCGACCAGCGTGATCTTGCAGCCGAGCGCCGCGAACATGCACGCGTACTCACAACCGATCACTCCCGCGCCGAGCACGGTCATCGAGGTCGGCAGGCTGTCGATCGTGAGGATTTCGTCGCTATCGTGAATCCACGGATCGGAGAAATCCATGTCTGCGGGCCGAAACGGCTTCGAGCCCGTCGCGATCAGGATGAATTCTGCCCGCACGCGACGCTCGCCGCTATCATTCGTGATGGCGACATCGTGCGCGTCGACCACGCGGCCGCGGCCGCGCACGTACTCGACGTGGTGCCGCTCGAAATTTCGCCGAAACGCGTCGGCCTCCGCCTCGGAAATCTCCTTTTTGCGCGACATCAGGTGCTGGAGCGTCGCCATGGGATCGAGGTGCACGGCGACGCCGTAGAGCTCGCGGGAGCGATAGCCCGAGAGATACAGAGCCGTCTCGCGCAGGGTTTTGCTCGGCAACGTACCGGTGAAGACCGCCGCCCCGCCCGGCTTCGGCTCCATTTCGACGATGAGCACGCGTTTTCCGAAGAATGCGGCCTGTGCCGCCGCCTTCTCACCAGCCGGCCCGGCGCCGATGACCACGAGATCGTACGAGGACGTGTCGGTCATTCGCTGCGAGGCTATCCGCTTCGGCCCTGCGAGCCAAGGCCGTCGCCTGACGGGTGTCAAATGCGTGGAGGTCGCACTATGCAGCGCATGCTCATGCTCTCGCTCGCGTTGAGCTCATGGTTTCTTTTACCTCGTTCAGCCGCGGCGCAAATCACCCAGGAGCGTGGTCCCGACGCGCGAACGGCGCCTGCATCCGTGGCAAATCCCATGGTCTCGGAAGGCACGGGGCCCGACTACAGCGTGACGTTCGACGCGGACGCCCTTGACGCCACGCTCGAAGACGGGACGATTCCGCGCATCGTCTGCCGGCCGGTCAAAGGCCTCGGCTTGCTCACGCGCCCGCGCACCCACTTCGTCCCCGAGCTCTTGAAGAGCGTGGAGCTCATGTGACGCCCCGCCGTGACACCTCGCCGCATTGACGCCTCGCGCGAAGCGGAACCATAACGAGCGCGCCTCTCGCAAGGAGGCGAGAAAGGGACCGCCGCATGAGCACGCTCGTCGTCATCGGTTACGATAACCAGTTCACCGCCGAGGAGGTACGCCTGAAGCTCCGCAAGCTCCAGCGTGAATACCTGCTCGACATCGAAGACGCCGTGGTCGCCGTCAAGGACGACGCAGGCAAGGTCAAGCTCAACCAGGCAGTCAACCTCACGGCCGCGGGCGCTCTGAGTGGCGGCTTCTGGGGCTCACTCATCGGTCTCATCTTTCTCAATCCGCTCTTGGGCCTCGCCGTGGGCGCCGCGTCCGGAGCGGTCTCCGGAGCACTCGCCGACATCGGCATCGACGACAACTTCATGAAAGACCTCGCCTCCACCCTCAAACCCGGCAGCTCCGCCCTCTTCGTTCTCGTCCGCAAAGCCACCCCCGACAAAGTCCTCGAAGAGCTCGCCGGCACGGGCGGCACCGTCCTCAAAACCTCCCTCTCGCACGAAGACGAAGCGCGCCTCCAGGCGGCGCTCAAGGGCACGAAGCTCTGAGGTACACGCGAGACAGCGTGCGACTGTCGAAGCGCGTGGCGCGTCGTAACGCGCCTTGCGCTGGTGCGCGACGCCGCCACATCGCGCTTTTATTCCGCGGCGCGCGCGGACGACGCTGCACGCGGCAGGCCAACGACGTCCGCTCATGCCGTCGGTGATTCTCGCCGCGGGGGCTCTCGGCAAGCGTAAGGAGGCCGGCGCGTTTCCACCCGCACGTTCCTAACCACGTACGTGACTGCAGCGCGTCGCCAAGTAGAATTTCCCCTGCGTTTGAGCGCTGCACACTCTCCGCGGCGGCTACGTCCCGTTCGGCAAATGGCGGGGGAACGCCCGAACCAGGATGCCATGCGCGCCAGCCGTCGAACCAGCGCGCGGACGAGTAGGGATCGATTCCGGGTCGCACGACGTTTGCCCCATGCTTGCGAAAGTTCGCAAGCACGTAGACGAGAGCAGTTCGCACTTCCCGCGGCGAGCGGAGCGCGCGACCGTACCAGCGATCCGCCCACAGCGCCCCGCGCCGTCCCAGTAAGTCATTGACGTAGCGTGCCGTCCGAATCGCCAGGCCTCGAACCCCGCGGGAAAGCGCATGGGCATCCGTAGCTTCGACGATGAGGTGCAGATGATCCCGTTGCACCGAGTAATGCACGATCCGAAAGCGCTCCGGCTCGCGTCGCGCGGCCCGCACGATGGCCAAGCGGACCGTCGGAAACACGAACTGACTCCGTAGCGGAGCAAGCCGCGCTCGCATCGTGACGTGCACCGGCTCGCCCGCGCGATGCATGGGACGCGCGCGGTGAGGCGTGTTCGAGCGCGCCGAACGCTTACGACCGGCGTTCGGACGTGCCCCGCCCCATCTATTCGGAAATGGCAGAGCGATTTGCGTCTCGTTCTTGCGCCGCATCTTCACGATGGCATGGAGCGGCGCACCGACTGCCGCCCTGAACCTTGAAAGAGGCTAATCGATATCCACTTGTTCGTCAAGCGATGTTTCACCACCACCCGCGTGTAGTGACATAACGAGAGAGAGACACGAGCGAACAATAGTGCGCCACGAGCGTGGTTCTCGCGTCGCTGGTCGTTCTCGCGTCGCTGGTCGTTCTCGCGTCGCTGGTCGTTCTCGCGTCGCTGGTCGTTCTCGCGTCGCTGGTCGTTCTCGCGTCGCTGGTCGTTCT
>JAICTZ010000017.1 GCA_025936115.1 Polyangiaceae bacterium | reverse complement strand
CTAAAGCACTCCTCGGGCGCGAGCGAAGCGACGCGCAGCGTGTCACGGCTGAAAGCCGGAGGGACTTGCTCCGAAGTCTCCAGCCCCGAGCTGGAGACGAGGCCTAAAGCACTCCTCGGGCGCGAGCGAAGCGAGTGCACGAGGAGGGACTTGAACCCACACACCTTGCGGTACCGGAACCTAAATCCGGCGCGTCTGCCAATTCCGCCACTCGTGCGAGGGGGCGGAGCCTAGTGCGAAGGCGCGCCGTTCGCCAGCCGAACGTCGACGGCGCGATGCCGCGGCCCAGGCTTGGTACGGTGACGCCCAAGGAGCACCCTGAGCGATGACGAACGGGAACGTGACGGAACCGCAACGGCGTGAAGCAGGCCGTAACGAGACGCCCGGCGCGTCCCGCGTGCGGCGTCCACGCCGTGTCCTCCGCTGGGTCCTCGCCGTACTCGCGCTGCTCGTGGCGTTCCCCGCGTATTTCGTGATCCGTGGGGTGTTCTTTCCGCCGCGTTTTGCGGTCACGCCGATTCAGAGGACCGCGGCGTATCAGGATCCGAAGTTGCTCGCCACGGCGTGGGAGCTGCCGGTCGCGCGCTCGTACAAGACGTCACTTGCGTATCAGCGCAACGGGTCGACTTGTGGACCGACGAGTCTGTCGGACGTGGAGCGGTCGTTCGGGTTGAGCTCGGATGAGCGCTCGATTTTGGAGGGGACGGGGAAGTGTTGGAGCGGGATCTGTTGGGGCGGGCTGTCGCTCGATGAGCTCGCCGCGATCGCACGACGCAATACGAAGCATCAGGTGACGGTGCTGCGAGGGCTCAGCTACGCGGATTTTCGCGCGCTGTTGCCGCGGTTCAATGAGCCTGAGCGGCGCTACATCGCGAATTTTCAGCGCGGGATGTTGATGGGGAAAGGGACGGGGCACTTTTCGCCGATTGGCGGGTACCTCGCGGAGCAGGATTTGGTGTTCGTGCTCGATGTGAACGCGAAGTGGAAGCCGTGGCTCGTGGAGCCGAAGCGTCTGTTCGACGCGATCGATACGACGTCGAGCGACGGGAAACGCGGGCTTTTGTTGTTGGAATGAGCGCGACGCGCAACACCGTGAGGCGGCGCCGTCACACGACGCACGGCGACGCACGGCGACGCACGGCGACGCACGGCGTCACACGCCGAACGGCCTCGCGCGCCGTCGCGCGTCAACGTCCCCGCAGCCGTGCGAGCACACCGCGCATGTCGTCCGGCATCGGTTCTTCGAAGTGCAGCGGCGCGCCCGTTGCGGGATGTTCGAAGCCGAGCTCGAAGGCGTGCAGCATGAGGCGC
The DNA here is from genome assembly GCA_025936115.1 of Polyangiaceae bacterium. GTDB lineage: Bacteria > Myxococcota_A > Polyangia > Polyangiales > Polyangiaceae > PMG-095. The sequence continues at coordinate 148,814 of JAICTZ010000017.1, read as the reverse complement.
GGCGCCGGGATGAGTGGGCCACTGAAGTTCTTGGTGTAGACGCGTTCGCCGACGAGGGGGTGTCCGTCTTCGGAAAGGTGGATGCGGATTTGGTGGGTGCGGCCGGTTTCGAGACGGCATTCGATGAGTGTGGCGCCGCGCAAAGGTTCGAGGACGCGCACGTGCGTGATGGCGTCGCGGCCGAGGTTTTCGTTGTCGGTGGAGCCGCGACGGCCGTCGCCGCGATCTTTGACGAGGCGCGAGCGCAAGGTGCCGGCCGCGACTTGGCCGTGGGCGAGCGCGAGGTAGCGGCGCTTGACGCTGTGGACGCGGAATTGTTGTTTGAGGGCGCGGAGGGCCGCGAGGTTGCGCGAAAAGACGACGAGGCCGCTCGTCTCTTTGTCGATGCGGTGCACGATGCCGAGCGGCGCGTAGCCGCCGCCCTTTCGCTTGAGTGCGGCTTCGACGAGCTCGGAGAGCGTCCCGGTTTCGTTTTCGTCGTACGGGACCGTGCTGATGCCGGCAGGCTTGCGCACGACGACGACGTGCGGATCGAGATGCGCGATGAGCTCGGGCGCGAGCGCGTTTTCTCTCGCGCGCGGCGCCCGCATGCTGACGCGGAGTTCGTTCCCGGCGCGCACCGGACGGTTCGTCTCGCGCACGACGGCGCCGTCGACCGCGACTTTGCCGCTCTCAATCAACGCGCGCACCGCGTTCCAGCTCGCACCCGGGTACGCCGCACGCAGTAAACGATCGAGGGGACCCGCGGCGCCTGCGGTGTGTGTCCCGTCCTTGAAGACGACCGCAGGCGGTTTCGGCTCAGTGTCGCGCGGCACGCGGTGGGCTCCAGCGCGGCGCTAGGTGCACCTTGAGGATGTCGCGGTAGAGGCCAATCTGCGCGCAGTGGTCGAGCTCGGCGTTGCCGGCGTAACCGCGGACGTGAAAGCCGCCCGCGTCGTAGCGGGAGATGAGCTCGAGACCCATCGGATCGCTCGCGCGCGCCCGGGCGGGGTGCGGCCGGCCACCGAGCTCGTGGATGAGAAAATTGGCCGTCTCCGTGGTCGACGCGTAGCCCGGCGGAATGATCGAGGAGTGGCTCACGAACATGAGGCGCTTGCCGTCGGCGGCTTGGTGCGCGAAACGAACGAAGGGCTCGAGCGTCGTCTGCACGAAGCCGTTGCCGGCGTAGTCGCAGTGCAGGCCGTCGAGCAGGATGACGCTGTCGACGCGTTCACGCCCGAGCGGCTGATTCAAGATCTCCTCGAGAGCGCCGTAGCCCGCGCTCCACGAGCTCAGCGCGATGCGACGCGCGTGCGCTTCCTTGCGGCCGCTGTGCTCGGCGACCGTCGCTTCGATGCTCTTGAGCAGGCGCTCGAACGCGGCCGGGTCGCGGAACGTATTCTCGTAGACGCCGGACCCGATGCCGAGCGTCATCCCGACGAGCACGACGCCGTGCATCACCTGGACCCACTCTTTGCGCGCGGGCTCGTGCCCGTGAAAGTGAAAGACAACGTCGAATTCGCCCGCGGCATTGACCATCCCCCGCCGCGGCAAGAGCACGAGCGCCGAGCCCGTCTTGATCCAGTGCTCGTAGGCGCCAAAACCAGGATCCGGCGTGTTGCAGGGGTTCACGCCGCGTTCGGCGGACGACTTTTGCACCTGCGTGGACGGCGGTGGCTTCTGCATGAACCAGCGACTGCCGGTTTCGGGCGCCCGCGCCGCTGCGCTGGCGCCGAAGCCCACCACGCACAACGCCGCGAGCGACGCGATGCGGCACGGACCGAGCGAGCGCTCGGAACGCGACGGCCGGCGTCGAGGGCAATGCGCCACAGCGGGAGTCTTTTCGCGGATCGCCACGTGGTTCAAGTGAAGCGCTTCCGCCGGGTCGAACCCAGGCGCCTGGGGGCCGGTCCCCCGAAGCGGGCGCGACGGTCACTTGTACCGGTTCTGAGCTCGAACTGGGATCGCGTGCTCCACGGCGCCGCGTGGTAGACTGGCCGTCCGGGTCGGGCATTGCTGCTGGCTCGGGGTCCGCGAGGAGGCGACCATCAGCACCCGCCAAAATCCTGGTTCCTTGCCGCCACGAGGTGCTGGTGTGGGCGGAGCTTCGAGCGGCAGTGGACGCTTCAGTCCGGTACCGGCCCGGCCGCTCAGCTCACTCACAACTCAGGGGAACTACCGAATTTTCTCCAAGTACCGGCTGCTGGCTCGCCTCGGCAGCGGCGGCATGGCGGAGGTGTTCCTGGCGGTGACCGGCAACCCGGCCGGCTTCAACAAGCTGCAGGTGCTCAAGGTGCTGCGCTCGGATCTGCCGGAGCAGGAGCGCGCCGACTTCGCGCGCATGTTCCACGACGAGGCACGACTCGCCGCGCGTCTGAGCCATCCGAACATCGTGCAGTCGCACGAGGTCGGGTCCGAAGAGGGCCACGACTTCATCGCGATGGAATTTCTGGAAGGCCAGCCGCTCAGCCACCTGCAGGATCGCACGTGGGAATCGGACGGCGCCGAGTTCACGCTCGAGATGCAGCTGCAGGTGCTCTGCTGCGTGCTCGAGGCGCTCGATTACGCCCACAGCTTGCGCGACTACGACGGGCGTTTGCTCCACATCGTCCATCGCGACGTTTCGCCCCAGAATATTTTCGTCACCTACGCCGGTCACACGAAGCTCGTGGACTTCGGCATCGCGAAGACGCTCGAGTCGAACAAGACGCGCGCGGGCGTCGTCAAGGGCAAGGTGCCGTACATGTCGCCCGAGCAGGTGCTGGGCGGCGCCATCGATCACCGCGCGGATTTGTTCAGCGTCGGGGTGATTCTGTGGGAAGCCATCGCGCGCCGGCACATGCACGGGACGGCCTCGGTGTACGAGATTTTACGGAGCGTCGTGCAGGGTTCGCTGCCGAGCTTGCGTGAAGCGGCGCCGAACGTCCCGCCCGAGCTCGAACGCATCGTAAAACGCGCGCTCTCGCGCCGGCCCGAGGATCGCCACGCCGACGCGAGCTCGTTTCGCGACGAATTGCTCGCGTTCCTCGACACCCGCAAGCGAGTGAGCACGCGTGAGCTCGGCGAACGGGTTTCCTCGATGTTCGCCAGGGAACGCGCCGAGATCGCCGAGGTCATTCGCCAAGCCATGAGCGAGGTGAATGACGCCGAAGCGGAGTACGAGTCGGGGCGCATCAACGCCGTTCACCTGCTGCCGACGTTGCAATTTCTCGCGGCGCAGGCGTCGAGCGCGCCCAAGTCGTCGCCCGTCACGGCCCCGACGACGGCGCCGAGCCTCCTGCACGAGGGGAATGGGATGTCCATCGAACCGCCACAAACGAGCTCCGCACCCTCAGCGGACAACGTGAGCGCGCCGCCGCTCGACGTCTCGCGCGCGAGCGGCACGCCGACCGCGCCGAATGCGCGAAAAAAGCGCTGGTTTGCCGCGACGTTCGCGCTCGGCGCGCTCGGCGTCGCGCTCGTCATCATCGCGGCACTCCGCCCGCGAGCGCCCGAGACCACGTCGAACGCGAGCCCCGGCGCGAACACCACGCCCGCGCCCGCGAAAGCCGACACCTTGCGGCTCCATCTCCGCGCCATGCCCGAAGCCGCGACGCTCGCGCTCGACGGGACACCTCTCCGCAACAATCCCATCGATACCGAACGACCGCGCGACGGCTCCGTGCACACGCTCGTCGTCAGCGCGCCGGGTTACGACCCGCGCAGCTTCGAGCTCCACTTCGACCACGATCTCGATCTCGAGGTGCGCCTCGCCGAAGCGCCGCCTCCGGAGGCTTCAGCGTCGCCGCCGGCCCCGCCAAATGCCACGGCCAAGCCCGCTGCGGCCGTTGCTCGTTCTCGCACGGCGCCCGCCAAGCGACCGGACGACCTGTATCAAGATTTTCCCGAGCGCAAACGCGCGCGGCCCGCCGCACCGGCGCTTGACACGAGCGAGTCGCCTTGGTGAGCTCCTGCTTGGCGCCCAGGGGCTGGTTAGAATCGAGATGGCGAAGCTTTTTCTTTCGGCGATGCTGGCTTTTTGGCTGGTCCTCGGATTCGCCGGCCGTGCGCACGCCGCCGATCCCGAGCGCGAGGCGCGCGAGCGCTACGACAACGCCGTGAAGCTCTACGAAGAGGGCGCGTACGATGCGGCCCTCGTCGAGCTCAATCGTGCGGCCGAGCTTCGACCGTCGTACAAGCTCTATTACAACATCGGGCAGGTTCGCTACGCGATGCACGACTACGCGGCGGCCATCGACGCGTATCGGCGTTACCTCGATCAAGGCGGCGACAAAATCCCGAGCTCACGCCGCGAGCAGGTGCAAAAAGAGCTGAACGAGCTCGCGCAACGCGTCGCCAAGCTCACGATCGACATCGACGTGCCCGGCGCGGAAATCCTGATCGACGACGCACCCGTGGGGACGAGCCCGCTCGCGGGGCCGCTGATTGTCAACTCGGGGATCCGGCTCGTGACGGTGCGACACCCGGACTACCTGCCGCAAACCCGCCGCATCACGCTCGCCGGCAACGTGCAGGACAAGGTGAGTTTCACGCTGGTCGGCCACGGCGCGCCTGCGGGCCAAGAAGCGGCCAGCGCCAACGCGACGACCAGCACGAGCCCGATGGCTCCGGTGTCGAGCTCGGGGCCACCACCTTTTGCGGTCGAGGGATCGCTCGGCTCGAAGAGCTCGCCGCAAGCCGATGCGACGCGCCACCACCCTTCGTCCACGGCCGTGTGGGTCGGCTGGGCGACGACGGGGGCGCTCGCCGTGGGCGCCACGGTCACCGGCGTCGTGACACTCTCGAAGAATTCGAAGCTCGCGGACGATCGTGGCCGGCTCGAGGTGAGCGACGCCCAAATCGAAGACCAGGCGTCCCACGTGCGCACGCTCGCGATCGTGACGGACGTGCTGACGGCCGGCGCCGTGGTGGCGGGGGGCGTGAGTTTGTGGCTGACGCTCGATCATCTGTCGGGCAAGAAAGCCAGCGCGGCGAGCGCGAGCGCGCGGTCGTTCAGAGTCGGGGTCGCGCCACGGGGCGTACGCTTGGAGACGAGTTTTTGAGCATGCGCGCCGTCATGTCCACCGGTGCTCATACTGCGCGCCATCTCGGCGTGTGGCGAGCGTTCCGCTCGTTGCTCGCGGCTGGGCTCGTCGTGCCGCTCGCCGGGTGCACGCTCGTCGTCGACACGTCGAAGCGCGAGCCGTGCTCGACGCACGCGGAGTGCACGTCGCGCTATGGCGAGCCGAGCGCGTGCGTGGAGTCGAGCTGCGTGAAGCTCTTGACCACCGAGTGCACACAAGTGCTGCCCGAGGGGATCCTCCAAGAGGACAACACCATTCTCTTCGGTTACATGGGGGCGCTGACGGGCGACTTTGCGAGCTACGGCACGCCGCCGAAAGAAGGCGCCGAGCTCGCTTTCGACGAAATCCAAGCGAACTCGAACGGCTTTCCCGGAGTCGGCAATCAGGGCCAGCGTCACGTCGGCATGCTCGTGTGCGACGAGGGGTCGGATCCGAAGAAAGTCGCCCGGCATCTCGCGGAGGACGTGAAAGTCCCGGCCATCATCGGGCCCTCGTTCAGCGGAGTGACGCTCGACGTGCTCGACGTGACGGTGCCGGACCAGACGCTCGTCATCTCGGCCACCGCGACGAGCCCGGCGCTCACCGATGTCGCCGACAATGGGCTCTTCTGGCGCACCTGTCCGTCCGATGTCGTGCAGACCGAGCTCATGAAGTACCTCCTGGTCGAACTGACCAGCCAACTGACGAGCGCGGGCACGATCCCCGATAATCGCGATCCCAAGATCGCCATCCTCTATAAAGACGATAGCGCGGGTCGCGGCTTACAACTTGGCGCGACCACCATGCCGAACGCGAACCAGGCCGCGCCGCCGGTAGTGAGTGGCCTTCAAGACAAGTATCCGAACCCGCAAAACCTCGACACGGTCGACTGGTCGTCGCACGCGGACCGCGTCGTGAGCTACGGCCCCAATGTCATCATGGCCCTCGGAACCAGCGAATTTGCGCAGTACCTCATGCCGCGCATCGAGGCGAAGTGGAATTCGAATCTTCCGCAGCCCTGGTACATGCTGCCCGAGGGCGATCGCGTCGGGCAGCTCACGGATTTCGTCGGCCAAAATCCGCAGTTCCGGCTCGAGCAGCGCATCATCGGGACGGCACCGGGCGCGCGCCAATCGAGGCTTTACAACAACTTCAGCGATCGTTTCAAAGGCCAATTCAGTCAGCGACCGCCCGGTAATCTCGCCGAATTCGCCTACGACGCCGCGTACCTCTTGGTCTACGCGATCGCCCTTAGCCAGCAGCCCTTTCCGACGGGTCCAGAGTTGGCGGCCGCACTCACGCGCGTCTCCTGTGACGACGGCTTGCTGACTCCAGTTGGTCCGGGGGGATTTTTGGACAACTTCGGCAAGGCATCGCTGGACGGCGCATGCATCAATTTCGACGGCGCGAGCGGACCGCTCAACTTCGACAACGTGACCGGCGAAGCCATCAGCGACATCGCCATGTGGTGCTTGCAAAACCAGGGCAACGGCCCGAGCTACGATCCCCCGCTCAAGAGCTACTACTCGGCCGCGGACGATCGCATCGTGTGGAAGAACGACACACCCATCGACTTCACTCAGCCCGATTGGTGCAACGCCAATTCGGAGAGCATGTGAGGCGTGCTCGGCGGGCCCGGTCATGACCGAAACGCTCGCCAAGCCCCTGCCGATCGTCGTCCAGTACTCGAAGCTGAGAGTCACGGTGACGGTCGGCCCCGACAGCGGCGCCGTGCGGGAGCTCGTGAGCAATCCGCTGCGCGTCGGGAGCTCGTCGGACAACGATCTCGCGCTGACGGACAGCACCGTTTCGCGCCGGCATTGCTCGATCGAGCCGCTGCCGTCCGGCGTGCGCATCCGCGACGAAGGCTCGACGAACGGCACGTTCATCGGGCATTTGCGCGTGTACGACGTGGTCGTGGGCGGCACGGTGCAGGTGCGCGTCGGCGACAGCGTGCTCACCATCGAACCGCTGGCGGAAGTCGTCGCGCGGGAACAAGCGACGGCGGAGCGCTTCTGCGACCTGCTCGGCCGCTCGGCGCGCATGCGCGAGCTCTTCGCCGATCTGGCGCGCATCGCTCCGACCGACGTGACGGTGCTGATCGAAGGCGAGACGGGGACGGGCAAGGAGCTCGTCGCCGAATCGGTGCACGCGGCGAGCGAACGGCGTGACGGACCGTTCATCGTCTTCGATTGCAGCGCCGTCGCGCCCACGCTCGCCGAGAGCGAGCTCTTCGGCCACGAACGCGGTGCATTCACGGGCGCAAGCGGCACGCGCCCGGGCGTGTTCGAGCAAGCCGACGGCGGCAGCATCTTCCTCGACGAGCTCGGCGAGCTGCCGAAAGACTTGCAACCGAAGCTCTTGCGCGTGCTCGAGCGGCGTGAGGTACGGCGCCTCGGCGGCCAGCGCACATTGCCCGTCGACGTGCGGCTCATCGCGGCGACGAATCGCAACCTCCAGGCCGAAGTCGCGCGCGGCAACTTCCGCGAGGATCTGTATTTTCGGCTGGCCGCCGCGCACGTCCACGTGCCGCCGCTCCGCGATCGGACGGAGGATTTGCCGCTGCTCGTCGAGCATTTTCTCTCGCGCGCGAAGCCCCCGCGCCAGCTCACGGACATTCCGCCCACGGTCTGGAACATGTTCACGGCGCATCGCTGGCCGGGCAATGTGCGCGAGCTCTCGAACGCCGTGCAGCGCTTCATCGTGACGCCGGAGCGCGTGTTCGCCAACCCGTGGGCCACGACCGCGCCGGGGGACAGCCGTCCGCTGGGACGCGGCGCCGACTCGCGTCCGCCGACTGAGGCGCCGAACGTCCAGCCGTTGCGGGTCGCGCGGCGCGAGGCGAGCGAGGCGTTCGAGCGCTCGTACCTCGAGCAGATCTTGGCGCGCACGGGAGGCAACGTGACGCGCGCAGCGGCCATCGCGGAGGTTTCGCGTCAGATGGTGCAGAAGCTCATGCGGCGTCACGGGATTGATTGAGCGCCCGGCGTGCGGTCGACGTCAGACTGACTCAGCCGTCGGATCCGAACCAACCGAACGCGACGTGCGTCTCGCCCCGCCGCACGCGCACGAAGGGCGACGCAGGCGCGTGCGACCGCGGCTGGTTCACGCACGCAGGCGCGGTGCGGAACCGCTCTGCCACTTCGCCGAGCAAGCGGCCCGTCGCGTCGTCGCGATAGAACGCGTAGTGGTCGTAATCCGGGTAACGCGTCGCGGGTTTGCCGTCGCGCGCTTCATCCATACCCGCGAGCATCCACGCCAAAGCACCGCTACCGCCGCCGCGCAGGAGCGTCTCGTTCCAGCTCCGATAAGCGCGCTCGCGCTCGGGCAGGCCAGCCGTGACGTCGCCCGTCGTCCCAGCGGCGCGTTCGACCTTCACGCCGTATTCCTCGAAGAGCGTCGGTTTGCCGAGCTCGCGCGCCACGCGCAGGTGCTCTGAAATCCACGCGTCGCCCCACTCGGCCGTCACGCCCCAATTCTCGGGATACAGGTGAAAGGTGCCGAAATCGACGCCGGGCACGGCCGTGAGCGCGCGATGGTCGACACCGTCCTTCGCCGCGTACGCCCAGTGTTCGCCGCCACCGTTCAAAAAACCCTCGTCCCCCACGGCCACCAGGTGATTCGGATCGAGCGTCTTCACGTACGCCGACATCTCGCTTGCCCAGCGCGTGAGTGTCTGTGCGTCCCAGCCGTTCGCGCGGTCGAAGGCGCTGCCGTCGTTCATGCGCGGCTCGTTCGCGAGCTCCCATGCGAACACCGTGGGATCGTCGCGGTACACGCGGCCGTTCAGGTGATTTTTGCGCGTGATCACGTGCGCGAGCCACTGCCGATACGCTTGCTCGACTTCGGGCGCCGTGAAGAATTCGTGGTGCGCCGCGCGGCCGTACCAGATCAGGTACTGATCGATGCCGCCGAACTCTCGCCAATTGTTGACGAGCACGACGATGAGCTTGAGCTTCGCTTCGGCCGCCTGGGCGAGCACGTAATCGAGCCGTTCGAGGCCGTTCGGCCCGTCGTTGTACGCCGGCGACTTTCTCGCAGGATCCCAGTACTGAAAGTAGACGCCTTCTTTGTCGCCGCCGCCCGGATCGGCATTGGGCACGCTGCCGTCCAGCGAGCCGCGGTCGAGCATGCCCCAAACGCGCAGCACGCGCAGATCGAGAGCGCGAGCCGCGGCGAAGAGATCGTCGACCACCGGGCGCGGCTTGTAGATCGGGTAATAGTTGTTCGCGCCCGCGAAGCAAAAGGGCGCGCCGTCGAGCTCGAAGGTCGGACTTTGGTTTTTTGGGGGTGCTACGGCCGGCGCTTGCACGGGCCGTATCGGCGCCTTGACGCACGCGGCGGTACAGAGCGCGGCCGCGACGCACCAGGTGGACGCGAGCTCACGGCGCGCCGCGCGTGAGCGAGCTACGGCCGCGGCTCCTGCTGCGTCGAGCAATGCAGCGTTCCGAGCCCGAGCACGAGGTCGCGCGAGTAAATGCCGACGATGTCGCGCCCGGGAAAGAGCTCGCCGAAAATGCCGAGCGCCACGCGATCGTTCGGATCGTTGAAGGTCGGCACGAGCACGGCCTCCGAGGCGACGTAGAAGTTCGCGTAGCTCGCGGGCAGGCGCTGGCCGTCGAAGACGATCGGCGCCGGCATCGGTAGCGGCACGATGTCGAAGCGGCGACCGCGTGCGTCACGGGCGCCGCGCAGCCGCTCGAGCGCTTCACCGAGTACGCGGTGATTCGGATCCTTCTTGTCGAGCTCCTGCGCCACGACGACGCGCCCGGGCGCGACGAAGCGCGCGAAATCGTCGACGTGCCCGCCCGTGTCGTCACCCGCGATACCGCGGCCGAGCCACACGACCTTTTGCGCCCCCAAAAAATCCCGCAGCACCTGCTCGGTCAGGCCGCGACCGAGCTCGGGATTGCGCGCCTGCTTGCCGTCGAGCAGACACTCTTCGGTCGCGAGCAGCGTGCCCTCGCCGTCGACGTCGATCGCGCCACCTTCGAGCACCACGTGATGGCGCTTCGAATCCAAGGTGACCACGGGCTCGAACGCGGGCGTATCGCCGAACTTCAAGGCCGCGAGGCCCGCCGCGACGTCTTTTTTGTGATTCGGGTAGCGATGCCAGCCGTCGAAGCGGAAACGCGCCGCCGCGAGCGCACCCCTTTGCCGCGCTTTGACCCCGCGCTTCACGACGAAGCTCGGCACGAAATCCCGCGTCCACGAGCGATCGGTCGCCGCCGTGACGAAATCGACGCGCTTCAGATCCACGCCCGCGCTCGCGAACACGGCGCTCGCGCGTTTCTTCTCCGCGGCACTACCGACGATGAGCCGCACGCGTTCGCCCTGCGTGAGCACGCGCGCCATTTCGGCAAACACCCACGCGATCACCTCGAACTTACCGGGCCAGTCGCTCGCTTCGTGCGGCCAGGCGAGCCAGGTCGCCTCGTGCGGCTCCCATTCGGCGGGCATGGCGTAGCCTTCGGCAAAGGGCGTCTGTGCTGAATCGCCGTGCGGCGACGTGCGTTGCGCCACACGCCGTGCGACGCGCGCGGGCTTGCGATTGACACGTTTGCGAGCGAGCGTTTTCGCGCTGGTGCGTTTCATCGTGGCTTAGCGTCCCGCCCGCTGGTCGAGAAATCGCGAGGTGAGCCCGCCGTACGCGTCGATGCGCCGGTCGCGAAAAAAAGGCCAATTTCGCCGTACTTCTTCGATGCGCCCGAGGTCGCACTCCACGACGAGCGTCTCTTCCCCCTCACCTGCCTCGGCCAGGACGACCCCGAACGGATCGGCGACGAACGAATGCCCCCAAAATTCCAAACCGCCCGGCGCCGACCCTTCGTGCCCCACGCGATTGACGGCAACCACGAACACGCCGTTCGAAATCGCGTGCGCGCGCTGCATCGTTTGCCACGCCGAAAGCTGCGACGCGCCGTATTGCGCCTTCTCGCTCGGATGCCAGCCGATCGCCGTCGGGTAGACGAGGATCTCGGCGCCGGACATGGCCGTCATGCGCGCGGCTTCCGGGTACCACTGGTCCCAGCAAATCAGCGGACCCACGGCGGCTTCGGGCGTGGGGATGCTCATGAAGCCGAGGTCACCGGGCGTGAAGTAGTACTTCTCGTAAAAGAGCGGGTCGTCGGGGATGTGCATCTTGCGGTAGTGGCCCGCGATGTTGCCGTTCGGTCCGATGAGCACGAGGCTGTTGTGATAGACGCCCGCCGCGCGTCGCTCGAAGAGCGGCACGACGATGCTCACGCCGCGGCTTTTCGCGACCTCCGCCATCATCTGCGTGGTCGGGCCCGGCACCGGCTCGGCCAGGTTGAAGAGCTCGGCGTCTTCTCGCTGGCAGAAGTATTCGGACGCGAACAGCTCCTGCAGGCACACGATACGCGCACCACGCGCGGCCGCGTCCTCGATCAGCCGCGCCGTCTTCTTGATGTTCGCGACTTTGTCGGCGCTCACCGCCGTCTGAATCAGCCCGACCTTGACGTGCCCTTGGGACATCGCCGCGCAAGGTAGCAGGGCCCGAGCAGGTTTCGAACGTCGCGGCCCCGGTTCGACCCGCGCGCGCGCCGGAGCCCCCAAAACCCGCTGACGAACGCGTGACGGGAACGCGGACTTGCGGCTACGGCCTCGGCTCGTGCACCCTCCGGGCCTTCGCCCGCGACATGTCCGCACCTAGCCTCGACCTTTCCGTCATCATCCCCGTGTACAACGAGGAGGAGAGCATCAAGCAGCTCCTCGAGGAGCTGCACGCCGCGCTCGATCCCACCGGCTTCCGCTTCGAGCTCGTGCTCGTGGACGACGGCTCGACCGATCGCACCTGGACGCTGCTCGAGGGCTTCGCCGCGAGTGACCCCGCCCTCTCCGTGATCCAGTTTCGCCGCAACTTCGGCCAGACGGCGGCGATGCAAGCCGGGCTCGACGCGGCGCGCGGCAGCCGCATCGTCACGATGGACGCGGATCTTCAGAACGACCCCGCCGACATCCCCGCCATGCTGCAGAAGCTCGACGAGGGCTATGACCTCGTCGCAGGGTGGCGCAAGTATCGCAAAGATCCGTTCTTGAACCGCAAGCTACCGTCGATGATCGCCAATCGGCTGATCAGTATGGCCACGAAGGTGAAGCTTCACGACTACGGCTGCACGCTCAAGGCCATGACGAGCGCCGTCGCGAAGGAGCTTCGCCTCTACGGCGAGATGCATCGCTTCATTCCGGCCGTCGCGTCGTGGATCGGTGCGCGCATCTTCGAGATGCCCGTGAACCACCGCGCGCGGCGCTACGGTTCGTCGAAGTACGGCATCGGCCGCACGCTGCGCGTCGTGCTCGACCTCATCACGGTGCGCTTCATTCAGTCCTACCTCACGCGCCCGATGCAGGTTTTCGGCTTCGGCGGCCTCTTGAGTCTCGGTCTCGGGGGCCTGCTCTGCGCTTGGCTCGCGTTCGAAAAGCTCGCGTTTCATGCGCGCTTGTCCGACCGCCCGCTGCTCTTGCTCGGCGTGCTCTTGATCGTCGTCGGGCTGCAGCTCGTCTCGCTCGGGCTCGTCGCGGACGTGCTGTCGCGCACGTATCACGAGTCGCAGGACAAGAAGCCGTATTACGTGCGAACGCAGCGTGTCGGCAGCGGCAGCACGGGCGCGCTCCCGCGCGTGACGCAGAGCACGCCGCCGCCCCCGCAGACCACGCCGCCGCCGCCGCAGCGCAAAACTCAGGGTTCGCCCGGCTCGTCCTGATCGTCTTCGGGTTCGCTCGGAGCGGGACGCGATTTGCGTGCGGCGAGCGAGCCGCGCACCCAGATTTCGTACGCGGCCATGCGTCCGCCCGAGCCGGCGCGGTGCGTGAGCAGCGTGTGCGCGTCGTGCACGCGCGGCACGGCGCCGTCGAAGCAATGCGGATCGACGACGACGTACTCACTCGTTTCGACGAGTCGCGCGGCGTCGTCCGGCAACGTCGCGGGCTTTCGCGGCGGGGGCAACTCGTGCACGCGCGGGCCGAACGGCGGCGTCGCCAGATCGCTCACGAGGTACTGACCGGGCTCGTAATCCGAGCCGCAGCTCAGCATCGCGACCGTGTCGTCGAAGGGGCCGGGCTGGGCGTCACTCACCTCCACCAAGGTGCCGCCCGCGACGGAGGTGGTCTTGGTCGCGCGGCGGCGCACGTAGTCCAAGAAGCGAATATCGCTGGCGATGCTGTCTTTACCTTTGCTGCGGTCGGTGCGGGCGTAGACGTGCGTCACGCCGAGGCTGCGCAAGAGCGGGACCATGTCGGCAGGGCTTTTGAGCGAGCCGTAATCAATGGCGTATTGCCAGCCGGGGTTGTCGAGCACCGTGCTCACGCCCGTGCCGAGGTTGATGTTCGTCTCGTGCATCAACAGGCGCGCGCCCTTCGGTAGAAGTTTGCCCACGGATTGGTACGACTGCTGGATATTGAAGCGCGAATCGTATTTGTGCTCGAACCCCGCGCTCAGTAAATCGATGGATTTCTTGAGGGGCGAACGCGCCATCGCGTGCGTCTGGAAGAAATAGGCGTCACCGCCCCACACGAGCTGAAGTCCCACGAGCAAGACGAGCGCGCCGCGCACCAGGCGCGAATCGCCGCGCCAAATCGCGAGCAGCATCGCCGCCGTGGCGCCGGCCATCAGCGGCATCAGGCCCTGCAGGTAGCGATCTTGGTGGTGCACCGAGAACCAGGCGAAAATTCCGAGGTGGATCCAGCCGAGCAGCGCCCAGAGCCGCAGCGACCCGCGATAGAGCGGCACGGTCACGAGCAGCAGCGTGAAGAGCGAGCCGAAGACGGGCACGGCGTGGTGAAAGCGCTTCCAATCGTGCGGCTCGAAGGAAAACGTCACGAGCGCTTGCAGGGTGTCCAGAAGGCCCTTGAGATCACGTGACGGCGCCCAGAGCTGCTGGTCCTCGTAGCCGTAATGGAAACGGTAAGCGGCGTCGGGCGACCACGGGTGCGGCGAGAAGAACTTGTTGAGGATGGGGTAGAGCGGATCGCCGTACCAAATCAGGTTCTCGAGCCAGAGCGGAGTCGTGAGCACGAGCGCGGCGCCGGCGGCGAGGAGCGGCGTACGCCAGGCGTTCCTGAGCTCCTCGGCGTTGCTCTGGCCGCGAAAATGCCGGACCACGAGCATGCCGGCGCGGAGCAGCACGGCGAACACGGGGAACGGCAAGAGCACGAGCGCCGTCGTCTCTTTCACGAGCAGCGCTGCCGAGAGCACGGCGCTGAGCAGCAAGGTCGGGCGCAGCTCGAGTCGACGCCAGACGCGAAACAGCAAGAGCGCCGCGGGGACGCCGAAGAGCGCCCCGATGTGATCGGCACCGGCGCTCAGCGTGCTGTCGTAGACCAGCACGCCCGGGAACAGGAAACGCGCAGCCCACACGACGCGCGGATCGGCACGCGGCACGAGCCGCCGCACGAGCGCTGGAATGCCCACGACGGTCGTGATCACAAAAATCACGAACTCGAGGTGCGCGCAGAGCAGCATTTTGTCGAACAGCAGCGCTCCGGGCAAAAGGAACGCCCACGTGAAGAGCAGGCTCGTGATGTGCGGCCGCGCCGCGAACAACCAGCCTTCGTCGTGCCGCCTGAGGCCACCCGCCGCGACCCAATCTTCGGCGAGCGACATGTGCTTCCAGCGCGAATCGAACTGCACGTTTTCGGGCGAAAGCATCGCGAAGTAGATCATCGCGAACACGACGATCCCGAGGCCTATCGCGAGCGCGCCCATCACGCCGAGCGACGGCCTGTGGCGCCGGAACAAACGAGTCCAGCCGCGCCAGAGGTGACGGAGCGAACGCGCGCCGCCGAGCACGAACGCGAGCGGCAGCGCAACGAACATCGCCGTGCGAAACGCGTGCACGATGCCCGCGAGCAGCATCGCGAGCTCGAACTCGAACAGGCCCACGGCCAGCGCCGTCACCGTCGCCTCCCCGAGCGGCAGCGACAGCCGGAAGCCGCGCGTCACCGTCAGGTGCCCCACACCGAGCACGCCCGCGAGCCACACGGCGCACGCGACCCAGTACGTCGCGTAGTGCCAAAACAGCCACTTCTCGACTGGGTACGACTCGTTCACGACGCGCAAAAAGACCGCGGCCCCAGCGACGAGCAGGATCACGCCGACGAGTGAGCGAGCGCGGGGCCCGGTGAAGAACGAGGGCAAGGGGCGCGGAGCTTATCCCAAAAGTCGCCCGGCGCCGTTGCTTCCGGCGGTTCGGCTAGACTCGCGCGCCGTGTCGCCTTTTCGAGCCGCCGTCGCGACCCTTCGCGACCACGAGCGACTGCTCGTAGCGCTCGGCGTGGGGCTCGTGCTCGCGTGGCTCTTCGGGCCGTCGCTCGTCCGGCACGCCGAGCTCGCGCGCGAGCATTTCACGTTCGCGGACGACGTGCGCGTCCTCATCTATCCCCAATTCCGCAACGAAGACCGCGCGCTTTTCCCCGGCGATCCGGTCGTCACTTACTACCTCGCGAGCTTGCCGGATGCGTACGCGCTCCTCTACCGCGCCTTGACGCCGCTGTTCGGAGTCGTCGGCCTCAGCAAAGGGTTGCCTTATGTGCTGTTGGCCGTGACGGTCGCGTGTCTCGCCGTGGCCGCCTGGCGACTCGCGGGCGGCGCCGGCGCGTTCGGCTCGCTCGCGCTCGCGCTCGGCTCGTCGTACCTGCTCGCGCGCATGACCGGCGGGCTGCCCCGAGGCTTCGCGGCTCCTCTACTCGCTGCGGGAGCGCTTGCGTTGCTCGACGGGCGCGTGCGAATGCTCGCCGTTCTCGTTGTCGTCAGCGCGGGGTTCTATCCCGCCGCGGCGCTGACACTCGGCGTGACGCTCGCGCTCGTACTGCTCATGCCGAGCACGACGCGCGGCGACGCCTCCAGTTGGTCACTCCGCCGCCGGCTCGTGTTCATTGCTCTTACGGCGGCGGTTGCCGCACTGGTGCTCTTGCCGTCCGCCTTGCGGCTGCGAAGCTGGGGACCGGCGATTGGTCCCGAGCTCCTCGCTCAGTATCCGGAAGCGGGCGCGGAGGGTCGCTTTGCGCCCACGGATCGCCCACCGTTTCCCGCGTTACCCGCCGCTACACTCCCGCTCGTCCGTGCCGCGCTCGTCGGTGACGGCGAGCCGCTGGCGGCGCCGCTCAGTGCGCGGAAGCATGGGGCGTGGCTCGCGCCGTGCGTCGCCGTACTCGGACTGCTTGGCGCTGTGTGGCTCGCGCGGCGTCGTCCCGAAGCGCGCCGATTCTTGCTCTTGCCGCTCGCGGTGATCCTTTGTCACACGGCTTCGCTCGTGATGGAACCGCGGCTCTTCTTACCGGAGCGATACGTCGCGTACGCGGTGCCCGTCATCGTGTTCATCACGGTTCCTGCGATACTGGGCGCACTGTGCGGCGCTCGCCGCGCCTGGGTTCGTGCCCTGCCGTGGGTCGCCAACGCCGTCATTTTCGTGCTGCTCGGCGCGCGCGGCGTCAGTTGGGCGGGTTACACCGTCCGCATCGCGGCGGTCGATCGTCCACTGTTCGCGGCCATCGCCGAGCTGCCCCGTGACGCCCTCGTCGCTGCGTTCCCGAGCGAAACCAGCGACTCCATTCCGTATCTTTCGCGCCGCTCCGTCTACCTCGCGCGCGAGACGCACATGCCCTTTCACACCCGCTACACCGAGCTCATGCGCGCCCGCGCCCGCGCGTTGTTCGCGGCCTACTTCACCAGCGACTCGAACGTTCTCCGTCGATTCCGCGATCGGGAGCACGTCACTCACCTCCTGATCGACCGCGGTCATTTCAGGTTTCGCCCGGGCTACTTTGCACCCTTCGACGCCGACATCGCACGCGCCTTCGACACCGGACGACGTGGCGGCTTCGCGGCACCCGCGCTCACGCCGTCGCTCGCCGTCTTCGCTACGGGCGACTGGACGCTACTCGACCTGCGAAAGCTCTGAGGCGCCCCGTGACAGTTGCGTCAAAACGCCGGTTCGAGCGCAACACCACAGCTCGAAACCTTGTCCCGCGAGGGACTCGTCACCTCGGGACTCGAGCTCTTACTCAACTTGATCGTCGACGGCGGCTGCGCGAAGTACTCCTCCGGCTGCTGCCACGGATCGAACACGAACGAGGCATACCCCGCCGCGCGCACGCACAGACCGTCGATGAATTGCGGAAAACCGTCAGCCGCCAAATACCCGCGCATCCAGGCCCAGTCCTCGCCAACCGTCCACGCACCGTTCGCATCGCTCCGCACGACCACCGAGCGCATCAGCCGTCGCTCCGGCCGACGCCCCCCGATCGGCATCGGCGTCTCCCATGACTCCACCGTCACGACCGCATTCGCAATCGGAGCGCCTGTCGCCTCCTCGATGACGCGCCCGCGCCGCGCGCTCCGCACCCGCGCGCACACGAGCACGCGCTGAACACCGTCGCCCTCGGCGCCTGACACGCCCGCGACCCCGCCTTGCGGCGCGGCTCGATCGAGCACCACGAACTCGTGCACATTCGTGGGCGGTGAACACGGCGCGTTCACCTGCGGCGCGGGCGGCGGGGGCGCGGCATGACACGCCGCCAACGCGGCGATGCCGAGTGCGGCCGGGAGCCGAGCGGAGCGGAGCATGACCAGGCGGTCGTTGTACTAGCATCGGCCGCTCATGTCCCAAGGCCCTGCGGAGAAGCTCCCACGCGAGCGGCTGGAAGTCGCCCTCGTCGTCGTGGTGGCACTCGCGTTCGGCGCGAGCTTCGGCTGGAACTACCTCAGCATCAATCAGGTAAGTTACCTGATCCCCTCGCTGCGCCTGCTCGATCCGGAGCTCTTCCGGAACGATTGGTACGCGACACGAACGACGCAGTACCATCCGGTGTTTGCGGCGCTCGGCGCGCTCCTGCTGTCAATCGATCGCAGTGGGTGGGCATTGGCGCTTTCGCTCACGCTCGTGGTCGCCGGAGCCACGAGCGCGCTCTACTGGATGCTTCGGTGGGCAGCGGGGCGAAAGCTCGCGCTGCCGAGTTACCTGCTGCTCGTTGCGTTCGCGTTCACGACACACACGCGCGCGCCAGGCACGACGTACATCTTCGAGCTCGAATTTCAACCGTCGGCGTTGAGCAGCGCGGCAACGCTCGTCGCTGCCGCATGTTTCGTCGGCGGACGGTTCCTCGCTTCCGGCGCGTTCGTCGCGCTGGTCGGACTATTTCACGTCAACTTGCTCGTGTTGTTCGGCCCGGCACTGGCGGTCGCGCACGCGCTGCTCGGCCGGCGCGCGTTGCTCATGCGACTGCTGCGGCAGCTCGGACCTGCGACGCTCGTCCTGGCGGCGTTCATGCCGATGTTGCTGCGGGCCGCGACACCGATCGCAGGCGAAGCGCTCGCGCGCCACCTCTACCTGGACGTGCGCGCGCACCATCATTTCGGCATTCGGGACCAGCTGCGCGATTTCTTTCCCTTGGTCGCCTGGCTCGGCATCGCGGCGTCCCTCTCGCTGCCCTTGGCGGCGGATCCCGAGCGGGTCGCGCTGCGGAGGCTCGGCGCCATCGGTTTCGGCGTGGCAAGCGTCGTGCTCTTGGGCGTCGCGGGCGCGCTCTTCAGCGCGCGCATCAGGTCCCTCTTTGCATGGCGGCTCACCGCGCACGCGGAGCTCTTGTTACAGGCGTGCGCCGTCGCGTCTTTGTGCGCATTGACCGATCCGCTGCTGCGGCGGCGCTACGGCCGCGGCAACTTCATCGTTGCGAGCGCTAGCGCCGTACTGCTGGTTCAGCACTACCTTGCGCGCGGGCCCCAAGCTGCGGGACAGCTGCTTTTAGCTACCCTCGTGTTCGTTTTGGTCGTGATCGTCGCGATGCGCTTCGCCCGACGCGCGGCGAGCGCGTCCCCGTTGCCTGCGCGCTTTTGGCCGCGCTCGGCACGCGCCCCGGCGCTCGCATTCGGTTCCGCTGCCCTGCTCTACTTTGCGGTCGGCCCGCTGCTGCGCATTCGGGAACATTCGAATTTGCTCGGCGGAGCGCACCCGTGCAACGCGAGCCTGTACCGCTTCATGCGCGAGCGCACGCCGAAGGACGCGGTCTTTCTGACTCCGCCGGCGGACGAGCTCGCTCGCTATTGCGGCGAGCGCGCCATCGTCGTCGACTGGAAAGGTATTCCCGCAATTCCTGCCGAAATTCTGGACTGGCATCAGCGCCTCAAGGACGTGACGGGCAAGGATCGCATGGACAGCATCGATGACCTGAACGGCTACGACGCGCTCGACGCCAGACGCGTCGCCCGGCTAGAGACACGCTACGGCATGAGGTACGTCGTGGTGGAGCGCGGCCACGAACAGGCGCTCTCTGGCTATCCGCGCGTCTTCGAGAATACGGGGTTCGTCGTCTTCGACGTAAGCCGACGATGACGCGCGAGTTCATCGTGCTACGGTCGCGCGCATGAGAGCCCGTGCACTCGCCCGCTGGCAGAAGTGCCTTCTGGCTTACTGCGTACTCTTGCTGCCCATGCTCACGGGCCTGCAGCGCGTGCTCGGCCGCGTCCCCAAGCAGGGCATCGAGCTCTTGCTCGGTGGACTCCTCATCACCGCGTTTGCCAGCCAGCCCGTATTTTCGAACACGTTGAGAGCGCTGGGCTCGCGCTCGACGTTCGCCGTATGTGCGATCCTGGCACTCGTCATCGGCGTCGACGCGGCGCACCTGCACACGCGTTGGCTGTATCCCCTCGCCGGTTGGGAGATGTTCACGAGCCCGATGGGTCGGCAGCCGGATCCGCAGCAATTCCGTTACACCGCGCACTATGCGGACGGCAGCGCGCACCGGCTCGTCCCCGGCGGCATGATCTCCGATGCGGTGGTTTCGGGGCTCGACGGCGAGGCGAAGCAGACGCTCAGCGCTTTCGACGAACGCCCAGGGGACGCTCGCGCCAAAGCAGCCGCCGAATCGGCGCTCCGCGGCTTCGCATCGATGCAGGAGCGCGCGGAACCGGGCAAGGACATCACGAGCGTCGAGGTGCGGCGCTGCCGCATGCCCGTGCGACCGCCGTACGTGCCCGATTGCCGGCCGCTCGCGGAGATCTCCACCCCGTGAGCCCAGTCCACGCGCAGGTGAGCGCGCAGAAGCTCGCGGCGATTCGCATCGTAGTGTTCTCGATGCTGTGCGCTTACGCGCTCGTGGTTCCGGGCGAATACTTGGGCCTGCTCCCACCGGGCTTCCACCACGGCGTAGGCTGGAGCGACCTCTTGCCGCGGGTCTTTTACTCGCCGGGCGGGCTAGCGATGGTTCGTTACGGAGCGGCGCTCCTCTTGCTCGCGTCCGCGCTCGGGGTGAAGCCTTTCCGGCCGCTCGCGCTCGCCGGGCTCGCCGTGTTCACGCTCTATCTCGCCCTCATCGGCTCGAGCCATCGCGAGCTCGGTGCCCTCTATGTCGGCGTCGTGCTCGCGCTCGGTCCGTCGGCAACGGTCTGGTCGCTTGGTCCGCGCTTCGACGAGCAGACGCGGGTGAAGCCCGAGGCGTTCGCCGCCACGCTGCAGCTCGCGACCTTCGTGTTCCTCCTCCCGTACGCGCTGATTGGCACCGAGCGACTCATCCAAGGCGCGCCCACTGCGTTCCTCGACGGCAGCATGATCTGGCACATCGCCAGCAACTCCGGCCGGAACGGCACGTTCGGCTTCACCTTTGGCTATCGGCTACTCGAAATCACCCCGCACGCTCGAGCCGTGGTCGGCGCGGGATTCCTCGTATCCACGTTCTTCGAGGCGCTCGCACCGCTCGCGCTGTTCTTTCGCGGCTTTCGCTGGGTCTTCGTGTTGTTCGCCCTCGCCTTTCATACCGCGAACCTCCTGCTCATGAACATCGAGTTCACGATGAACTGTGTGGTGGTGCTGCTGCTCTTGGTCGATTGGGAGCTGCCTCAGGCTCGTCGCGCGGCCCAGACCTGAAGCGGAACTGCGGCAGATGGGCTGCTGCGATGCACTCGCTGTCGGCCCCCCTTGCTGTGGTTGGGCGACCTTGTTTCACACACGTCCGTGTGTAACGCTTCACACATGGCAACGAATCTGGCCATCGACGACCGGCTCCTGGAAGAGGCTCGCAAGATAGGCGGTCAAAAGACGAAGCGCGCCACGGTGACGGAAGCGCTCCACGAGTACATCCAACGGCGAAAGCAACAGCAGATCGTGGAACTGTTCGGCAAGGTGGATTGGGACGTCGGATACGACTACAAGAAGCAGCGGCGGCGCAAGTGAACGTGCTGGTGGACACGTCGGTGTGGTCGTTGGCGCTGCGACGCCCGACAAGCGAGTCGCGTGGTGCGACTGCGGAGCTCGTCGAACTAATCCGCGAAGGTCGCGTGGCAATGATCGGAGCGATCCGCCAGGAGATCCTTTCCGGGATCCGCGCAGCCGAGCAGTACCGGAAGCTGCGGGATCGGCTACGAGCGTTCGAGGACGTGACGCTCGACGAGCTCGACTATGAGGAGGCCGCGACCTGCTTCAACCGGTGTCGTGCAAAGGGGCTGCAGGGCTCGAACACGGACTTTTTGATGTGCGCCGTGAGTTTACGACGCAAGCTCGCGATCTTGACCACCGACAAGGATTTCGGTGGTTTCGCGAAGATCCTGAATCTCGAACTGCATCAGGTACGCTAAACGCTGCAAGATCCCCGTCGGCTCAACCCGCGCCGCCGAGCGAACGCGAGGTCGGCGGCTGCTGCGGCGAGCCAAACGAAAGCGTTGCAGAAAGCATGGTCAGCGGCAACGGCAGCAAACCGAGTCGCGGAACCACGCGCCGTGCTCGTGCCAACTTTAGACCTTGAACCTCCGCAAAGTCCGAAGAGTAGTGCGCGCCGCTAAAGACTTTGCCTAAGATCTCCGCCGAATAGTCGTGCCTGACGATGAGACCGTTCGAGTCGAACCAGAAAGTCTGAACTTCACAGTGAGATTCGAACATCAAAGGGAGACGAACCGTGACGGCGTCCTTTCTCGCCCGCAGAACTTCACAATCTTTCAGCAAGAAGGGCACGCTGAAATACGTCAATAGCGCGTAACCGAAGAAATACGCTGCATCGGTCGAGTTCCAGCGCCTCCATTTGCCGATACCGCGAAAGCGTCGCCGATAGTCCGTCAGCTCGGCTCGTTCTCCATCCTGTGTAAATACGAGCATCCGAACAGGCGCCGTGGTTCCATCGAATACAGTCGTACGGCCGAGGCGAGGGTAATCGTGGAAGACTGTTTTGCGTTCATGAGGGTGTACAGAAAATGCCGTCGGCATTTCGAATGTCGCCCCTATCCCTTTGAATATCGGGATCGGACCGCCGAGCCGACTGAAGCGACCCTCGAGGGACCGCACCTTCGACCAGGCATCAAGTCCGCCGTGGGACGAGCAGGCAGCCCCGATGAGAGGTACGGACATGCCCGACGCCAACGCCATCTCACTGCTGCCATACCAGACCCAGCTGAAATCCGCACGCCCGTCACCCGCCCGCCCAGTCAGAAGCATCACATCAAAGCGGTGGACCGCTTGCTCGGCAACCGGCACCTGCATCGCGAGTGCTCGAGCATTCATCGCGCGATCGCAAAGACGTTGCTGGCCGACGTCCCGCGCCCGGTGCTCGCCGTAGACTGGTCCGACTTCGAGTTCGTGGGGATCCCTCGGAGCCCGGAGTTCGGCGGCACGCGTCTAGCGATCCGCAAGTCGCGGATCGAATTGAAACGGCGCTTTGCGAAGGATTCGTAGCTTGCGGATCTCCGCATGCAGCGGATTAATCAGGAAATTGCTCTCCGAAGGAACGAGCGCTGACGGTACACGCAAGACGCACGCCGAGCCTCGATCGAGCCACGCGTTCCCCAAGCGCTGAAGCGCGGCAGGGGCCGGATATCGCCGCCAGGATCGCGGCAGCGCGCCCGCGTCGAGCTCCTCGACCGCAACCCCAGCGGGCACCCTAATCTCGACCGCCACCAGATCGCTCGGAACGAGGTCAGGTTCGCAATGCACCAGGATCTCGAGGCTCGCTAGCGCCAAGGAGTCCGACGCGTAGCAGACCAGCCGACGCGGCGTGTGCCACCGCCCGGAAGCGAAGAGCCCACCTCGACCATCGAGCGGACTGCGCGAGAACGGCCGACGACAGAGCCGAAAGATCCTCACTACGCGTACAGGCCGTAGTTGAGCCGAACCAGCGCCTCTTCAACCTGTCGGCAGCCGATATCAGTGTCTAGCAAGCTCATCGGTTCGGCTCCGCCCAGGGACCGGTTCGAGCGGCCGAGCCAGCGGCGAGCTGCCTCGACACCACCCAGCACTGCCGAGGCGACATGGGTGACGTACGCCAGCCGGTAGAGGCGATCGGATTCGACTGGCGAGAGGTGCCGCTCGTGTTTGCGTCGAGCGAGCGTACGCGCGGGGATGCCCACGACGGCTCCGACGGCACTGAGCTCAAGCCCAAGCCTACGAGTCAGTGCCTCGAGCGACGCGTACGGCAATCCATCTCGAACCGCGCGGAGCAAGTCACCGGTCTCTGAAACGCGACCCAGAACCTTCCTTCCTCCAAGAAGATCGGTCACCTCAACGTCGGCCGGCCCTGCCATCTGGCGTCCAGCCTACCGCCAAACGGCACGCCGTTCAACGTCCGCCTAACGCACCAGGCATAAGAAAGGGGTGGCGGAACAATCTCGAGTGGGACCTCGAGAGGCGGTGGCGGCGGCGCCGGCAGCGGTAGCGGCGTGCCGGGGAAGAGCGGTTCGGGGGCGTGGAGATGGCATAAGGAAATCGACCCAATAGGACACGCCGCGTTCCATGCACGAGGCTCCATCGTTCAGGCGCTTCAAGTAGGCCGGCGATCTTCCAGCGAACCGCACTCAGAAACTCGAGGCCGAGCCCGCGTTGTCGTTCTTCGTACCATTGTGCCGCTTCGTCGAGTTCGGCCTCGGCAGCGGGATGAAATCGGAAACGGCTAGCGGTCACGAAGCCGCTGTTCAATTCGGGACAGGACTTCCTCTCCCGGCACCGCGACTACCTGTCCGGAGTCAACGTCACGCACGCGCTTCTGGATTTCGTCTTCCCACTCGTCACCGAGGTTGAAGCCATCCAGGCTTGCAGCGATGGCTTCGACGAGTTCGGCACGTTCGCGAAGCGTTAGCTCGAGGGCCGCCTGAAGAACTTGGCTGGGCTCGCTCATTGCCCCGATTGTAGCAGACTGGACGAACCGCGAGGAAGCGTCCGACCTGAACCTGACCTGGTTCAACGAAGCCACATCAGCCTCGCCAACCGCCTGCTTGTCGTCCGTCCGTCGCTGCGTGCGCGCGGCGTCCTTGATCTCGTGGGTTTACGCCCAGTGCGTCATGTTGGAGTGACCGCGGCGTCCTCCGCTTCCGCCTTCGCTACGGATCTTCTTCAGCCCCATCGCGGTCTCTCCGTCCGCCCAACGTACCAGGTTTCAGCTGCGCCGGCCGAGCGTTAGCGAGGTCGGCGTCTGCTGCAAACCGGAGTTAGGCGGACGGACGTAAGTCGTCACCTTTGGGGTTTGCACCGTCTTGATGGGACCTTGGGTTAGCTGGCGTAAGCACGCGCTTGAGACGAGCGCCAGCGAACCCGCCGGTCAGCGAGCCCAAAATGCTGACTGCGACCACGGGTAGAAGGAATAGAACGAGCGCGCCGTGTACCGCGTACGCCAGAAGGAAAGTGGTTGCTGCGAACGAGCCGACGAGCCCCGCAGCCAACAGGGGCCACGTCGGTTCAACGTAGGCAGTGACGGCGCCGCCGGCACCAGCAGAGGCAAGCGCAATGACAAGCATGAACGCTTCAGCGAGGTGGTCGATCTCGCCCCTATGGATGACGCGACCAGTGAACAGGTGGTCGAAAGCGGTGCCAAGTCCCGCGTAGACAATCAGGAAACAGCCCACCCCCAACAGGAGCGCGAGGGCCGTCCTGAGAGAATGCCAGCGGGGACGCTCAGGTTCCATTCTGGAAGTCGTCACTTGGACCTCGGTCTCCATCAACCGCCGGACTCAATACGCTCGCAAGCCCCTTCAACCCTTCAACCTCGGAACCCGGACATCAACGCGTCAGCGGTCCGCCTAACGTACCAGGGCTAAGCTGCGCGGGTCGAGCGCCAGCGAGATCCGCGTCTGCTTCAGCCCGGAGTTAGGCGGCAGAACCTCAGCGGTGACCGTGAGCGCGTCGGAGTTCCTCTCGAACGACGCGTCGGAGGACGAGCTCCAGCGGGCGCTTGCGCTCAGCCATGTAGGTGCGCAGCGCATCGTTGATCAAGGTTTGATAGTTCCCGCCACCGGCGGCGTGGACCTGTTCGCGGAACCAATCGAGAACGTCGTCATCAAGACGAATCGTGATCCGGCTCTTTCCTTTTGGAACCGAGACGACGGGGCCGCGCTTTGCTTTGGAGAAGTCGTACTGCTTACGCATGGTATCAATCCTGTTGGTACTGACGGGACTCTGAGCGGGTGGCCCGCCGGGCTGAGATGAGCCGGATGTCTTCCTTCCCTCGAGGCGTCCAGCAGACGACGACCAGCCGGCCCAGAGCATCTAGCCCCAGTGTCACGAATCGCTCCTCGCGCGGATGAGGATCATCACGAGTGAGGCCGCGAGGATCCTCGAACACGGCCGTGGCATCGGCAAAGTCGACCCGGTGCTTGGAAAGGTTTGAGCGCGCCTTGGCCGGATCCCATTCGAACCTCACCGGATCAGTGTATGCACAAACGTACACCGGTCAAGCGCCACCCGGGGCAGATCGACGCTACGAGCTCCGGTCGCACTCGCGCCCGGCTGTCATTCGTTCCCGCCCATCGCCAGACTCGCGCCCTTCTCGCTGTCCGCCCAACACCTATTTGACCTGCGCGTCGCTCGCAAGGTCCACCGTGCTCACCCTCGAAATTTCGGGCAGATGGGTGCCCCAAATCAACCAGGAGACTGACCTGTGTTGCGGGATAACGGGTGCGAGCCCGGGGCGCTAGATAGCGCGCCAATCGTCGGTCAGTGTCAGCTGATAATGGCCGCAACCCACCCCTAGATGAGTGGAACATGGGCTGCGTACCGTCCACCTCGCGGCCCCCGCCCTCAGTCCCTCATCCTCCCCTGACGACCACCCTCACCGCCCCCCAAATCAACACCTCCGCCACGAGCGACGCCCCACGTGAAATAATCGCCGCAGCCGCTGCCGGAGCCGCGCCGACGAGCGGCTTCAATCCCGTTGCGACGACGCCCTCACGCACGCCGACGCCCGCAGGCGCCGCGAGCACGACGAACCCCGCGACCGAACTGATGACGTACAGGCCCATCGCCGTGACTGCTGCGTTCACGGGCGCGCCGAGCGCGAGACTCATCAAGTAGCCGTGTGCCGCGACGAGGAGCCAATAGCCGAACTGGATCAGTGGCAGTGCGAGTGGGATGACAGGCCCCGCGCCTTCCGCGCCGAGCAGGAAGCGAACCTTCGCGGGATAGCGCTGGCGGTCGACCGCTAGCAAGACGAGGAGGCCCAGCGCGGAGGCGATGAGGGCCGGGACCGCGAAGCGGAGGATCCAGTCGAGGCCTGCGCCGGGCGCCGCGACAGCGAGTAACGCGAAGCCGGAGACCGCGCCGGTGGCGGTCCAGGAGAGCATTTCGATGAGGACGGAGACGCCGACGACGGAGCGCGGGACGCCGAGGCGATCGGCGCCTTGCATGCGGACGATGGGGAGGCCGACTTTGCCTGGCGTGTAGCGGGCGAGTTGGGAAGCCAGGTAGATCGACATGGCGGGACCGCGCGGGACTTTGCGGTGGGCCATGCGCTCGATGAGGGCGATCCAGGCGAAGCCTTGGGCAAGGCAGGAGAAGAGGAGCGGGACGAGGGCGGCGAGGGTGAGGCCCCAGGTGAGGTGGACGGATTTGCTTTGCCAGTCTTTGGCGATGCCGCGCGCCGCGACGAGGACGAAGACGATGGCGACGAGGTTCATCCCGGGCTTGAGCCAGCGTTTCAGGCCGCCGGCTTGAGCGAGGGCGTCGGGGACTTCGACTTCGGGCGCGGGGCCGCCGGCTGCCGCGGGTTTGGTGCGGGCTTCGAGTTCGCTCATGGGCTCGGGCTCAGAGGTCCCAGTCGTCCAGCAGGGCTTGGTTGTCGGCGGTCGAGTAGCCGAGCTTCATGACGGCGAAGTCGTCGAGGCGTTTGACGACTCCGTACCTGCCGCTTTCGAGCGCTTCTTTGAGTGTCGGGCGAGTCTTCGAAAGCTTGAGCTCCCGTGAGGAGGCCACGATCCATTCGGCAGTCTGCGGGCCCTGACGCATGGTGAACATGTTGATGCGCGAGGACAGGTGCGGGCCGCATTTTTCCGTGGCTGCGAGACTCGCGTCCTTCGGAATGATGGAGGTGATCTCGAGCAGCTCTTGGTAGCGATCCCACTCCTCTTCCGTGAACGAGAATTCGATGCGGCTGAAGCCGGCTTTGAAGCTGCCTTCGCGCCGCGGGAACGCGCCGTAGTTGTAGGTGAGGACGAGCGAGCTCGCGACCAAAGCCGCTACGGCGGCGCGGTAGCGTTCGACGCCGAAGAGCGGGCCGTTTCGCAGCGCTTCGAGCGTGATGACGCTCGCTGCGAACAGGTACGGCGCCCAGTGCATCACGTAGTGGAACGAATAGGTGATGGGGGGGTCGTAGTTCGTGACGAGCAGGGTCAGGAAGGCACCGGGTAGAAACGCCGCCCAGAGGTACCAGCGCCGCGCCGGCAAAAAGACGATCGGCGTGAGCAGGTGCAAGAGGTAGATGAGCTTCTTCTCGACGATGATCTTCGAGAGCGTGAACATGGGATTGGTTAGCATCGTCTTGATGACGCTGCGAAACCCCTTTTCGCCGTCGGCCCAGAGCTCCTTGTACATGTTGGGGAACCACCAGCTGCCGGCAGCCTCCATCACGTAAAAGCGCAGGAGCAGGAAGTACGCCGTCGAGACCAGCGCCATCACGAGGCCGATCCCGGGACGGTAGCCCGTGAGTAGGTAGAAGGCCCCGAGCACGGCGAGCCCGACCGAAACGTCCTCGCGCATCAGGAGCGCGGCGATCAGGCCGAACGCGAGCAAGCGATGGCGCCTGGTATCCGCCGCCCAGATGACGAGGAAGATGAAGAACGCGGCGACCGGAACGGCCTGAAACTCCGAGAAGCTCGCGCCGTGGAGCGGGTAATACGACAGATACGCGAGGCAGACGAGCGCCGCCGTCCACTCCGAGACGTGGCGCCGCGCGAACAGGAACAGCGGCACGGCGCCGAAGCCGATGAATATGGACTGGATGACGAACAGCGTCTCGGCGCGCGGAAAGAGCGCGTAAATCGGCAAGAACAAGTACGCGCCGAGCTTGACGTGGTTCGCGAGGTACTTCGGCGGATCTTTCGGGAAGACGAGCGGGCTATTCAGGAACTTGCCGTGCAAGCCCTCGAACATGAGATTGTTGTTGATCGAGAGATCGTAATTGCCAGTCCGAAGCTTGTAGTGCCACCGGAGCGTGAAAAAAATGAAGAAGGCTGAGAAGCCCGCCGCCGCCGCGATCACGATGGCGAGCGGGCCGTGCTTGCGCACCTTGGCCGGGAATTGCTCGACCGCTTCGAGCCACCAAGTCTGCGCTGCGGGCGGCACGTTCGTGAGGCAGCGAAACGCGAGCTGCTCGAACACGAGCAGGATGAGCACTAGGCTCGGTAACAGCACGTCATGCCGGCCCATCCACACCTTGGGTCGGAACAGCACCGGACCGAGCGGCAGCAGCAAGAGCGGCGAGAGGAACCACGCCCACTGCTCGAGCTCGAGGATCGGCCGCGAACGACGGCGCCAGAGCTCGATGCCCGCGAACGCCGCGAGTCCACCCACGAGGAAGCCGCCCACGAGGAAGAGCAGCAGCGACGAGCGTTTCCCCGGCTCGAGCTCGTTGTCGAGTAGGAACGCGTCGAGCCACGGTGAACGAAAGGCGACTTGCGTCCAAAAAGCGATCGCTCCGCCGAGCAGGCTCGCGAGCACGACGATGCGCGAACCGTGAACGAGCAACGCGTCACGCGCGCCGTCGCTCGAGTCCGCTAAGGGCGGTACATCCGGCGCGGGCGCGGCCGGCACTTCAGCGTTCGGCGCGGCGGGGCTCGGAGCTTCCGTTTCGGCGGCCGGTGCGTCCAAGTGCGCGTCGGTGGCGGGGTCGACCACGTTTCCGTCAATCGGCTCCCTCGCGGGCTCTGGTGCTGCAGCCGGCTGGGGCGAGCCGGCCTCCGACGGACCACTCATGCTGAGGCTCCTCTACATCAAAGCCGCGCGGCGCGCGAACGCCCCGGGACGTCCGAACCCTTCGATGCTACCAATGGGGAGATGCGCCGAGCTTTGGTGGTCTCGAGTCTGGTCGTGCTTGCCGTTGCTTGCGGCGGGCGCTCCGACCTGTTCGAGGATCCAGCAGGCGTGGCCGGCACGGGCGGAAAAGGCGGCACCGGCGGTTCGACAGGCGGTAAAGGCGGCACCGGCGGTTCGACGGGCGGCAGAGGCGGCACTGGCGGCGTCGGCGGTGGCATCTCGGGCAGTGCTGGGTTCGGCGGCACCGACGGCGGTACCGGCGGGTTCGGCGCGCTCGGTGGTGTGGGAGCGAGCGGTGGTGTGGGAGCGAGCGGCGGTGTGGGAGCTTTCGGTGGCGTGAGCGGGGAAGGCGGAGGCGTCGGTGGCGGCGGCAACGTCGGCGGTAACGGCGGCAAGGGGGGCGGCAGTGGTGGCAAGGGCGGCAAAGGCGGTACCGGTGGTGTTGCGGGTGCGGGCGGCGTCGCAGGTAGCGGCGGCGTTTCCGGATCGGGCAACAGCGCGGGCGCACCGGACGGCGGTTTCGCCGGCGCTTCACCGGAGAACTGCCTGGCGTGCGTGGCTTCGGGTTGCCCGAGCGCGTCGAAGTGCTTCGCCACGCCCGCCTGTACGCAGGGTATTCTGTGCGGGCTCGGCTCGTGCACGGGAGCAGCCACCGACAGCGCAGCCTTCGCGTGCTGGTTAGGTTGCTTCAACGGCGATACCTCGCTCGCTTTCGTGGCCCTCGACGCGGCCCTCTGCCTCAGTGACACCTGCGCCGTGGCATGCCAGGCGTCGGTACCGTAAGGCAGCTCGAGCTAGCTGGTCCCCCGAGGAGGACCCGCTAACCTGTAAAGATGCGCCTCGCGCTGCTCACGGCCTCAGCGGCGCTGGTTCTCGCGAGCGCGGGGACCGCTGAGGCGCAGTTCAATCCGCACGGTCGGACGAAGAAGACGGCGCCCGCACCGGGCCCGGCGACGCCGCACCCCGCGCGTGCACCCGCAGCGACATCGAAACCGAGCGAAGCCGCTCCTTCGCCTGCCAAGCCGAGCGATCCAGCGGCCCGCTCGAAGACGCCGGAACCCGGCGAGACGGCCGAGCATCGCGGCGGCAACCGGGAAGCGCTGATCGCGCGCTACTTGGGCGCGGCGATGGCGCAGCCGGGCGCGGAATTTCCGATTCAGCGTCTCGTCGAGCTCTATCGCGAGCGCGACGGCAAGCTCGACGCACTGATCGCCGAGCTCGAGCGGCGCGCGGCCGGCACGGGCGGTGAGCGCTACGCGGCGTTGCTCGGGCTGGCTGCCGTCGAACGGCTCGAAGGTAACCCCGAGCGCGCCCTCGAGAGCTACGCGCGCGCTTCCGCCGAACAGCCGAAAAATCCCGCCGCCGAGCTCGCGCTCGGCCACCTCTACGAGCAGCGTGGCGACAGCGCTGCGGCGCGCGCGCACTTCGAGCAAGCGCTCGCCCGCTCGACGGAGCCGACGGAACGCGAGTCTCTCCTGCGTTCGCTGCGCGGTCTCGCGCTCGATCAGCGCGACTTCGCCGCGGCGACGCGCTACCAGCGCGAGCTCGAACAGCACGCCAAGGGCTCGTTTTTCGTGCGCGCCGAGCTCGGGCGCGAGCTCTTCGCGCGCGGCGAAAACGAGCGCGCCATCGACGAGCTCAAGGCCGTGGTCAAAGCCGCGACGGGCGACAATCGCGTGCTTGCGCCGGCGCTGCGCGACCTGGGGATGGCGCAGGCGCGCGCCGGGCAACGCAAAGAGGCCATCGTGACGCTCGAGCAGGCGCTCGCAGCGGCGGGGGCCGCAGCGGGCGTGCGGCGCGAGGTGTACCAGGCGATCGCGGACGCGTATCGCGCCGAGGATCGTTTGCCCGAGCTCGTCACGCGGCTCGAAAAGAAGGGTGCGCGCGACGCTGACGAACTGCGCCTGCTCGCCTCGCTCTACGAAGAAAGCGGCCACATCGACAAAGCGCTCGCGACGTACCGGCAAGCGCTCGCGCGGGAGCCCGCCGACGTTGCGACGCGGCTCAAGGTCGTAAGCTTACTCGAAGCGCAGGGGCAGCTCGAGCAGGCCGTGCACGAATACGAGGCGCTGATTCAGGCCGCGCCGCGCAATCCCGACTACGTCTTCCGCCTCGTCAACGCGCTCTTGCAACGGGGCGACCGGCAGCGCGCGCTCGACGAGCTCCGCAAGCTCGAAGCGCGCTCGGGCAGCGACGAGGACACGCTCGCCGCGCTCGTCGATTTTTACGAGCGCGTGGGCGAAAAGGAGCGGAGCCTCGCGCTGCTCGAACGGCTCGCCGCGGCGGGTGGTCGCGATCCGCAGCATCTGGTCGAGCTCGGCGCGCGTTATTGGGCCGCGGGCGACAAGGCGCGCGCCGTCGCGACGTGGCAGCGGATCCGCGTGCTCACGGCCGACCGCGTCCAAGGTTTGCTCGCCGAAGGCGACGTGCTGCTCGATCACGATCTCGTGAAGGAGGGTCTCGAGGCGCTGAGCGAGGCGACCAAGCTCGAACCCGGACAGACGCGCGCCCAAAAGGCCTACGCGCTCGGGCTCGAGCGGGCGGCTGGCGCGCAGACTTCCCCCGACGCGCGGCGCGTTTACTTGGACGAAGCGCTCGCCCTTTGGGAGAAATTGCTGAAGGGGGAGCGCACGAGCGCCGAGCTCGCGCGCGAGGCGCGCCAGCACGTGGTGACGCTGTGGGGCCTGCGCGGCCAGAGCGCGCAGCGTATGAACGGGCTCGCCAAGCGCTTCGCGGCGACACCGCCCGACCTCGACGCCGGACGATTGCTCGCGGAAGCCGAGCTCCGCGCACGCAGCTTTGCTGCCGCCGAGCGCACGCTACGCCGCATCACGGAGTTCGCACCCGCCGACGTCGAGTCGCTCAAACGGCTCGAGACCGTGCTCGTGCAACAGCGCAAGCTCGCGGACGCCATCGGCGTGCTCGGGCGCCTCGTGACGCTCGAGCCGAAGCACGCGCGCGAGGCATACCAGCGCATGGCCGAGTACTCGGCCGAGCTCTACCAGGACGACGACGCCGTGCGCTACGCAGCACGCGCGGTCGAGCTCGCGCCCGACGACGCCGAGGGCCACGCCAAGCTCGGCCGCATGTACCGCCGGCGGCAAGAGAACGAGCGCGCCATTGGCGAGCTACGCCAGGCGATCCAGAAGAACGACCGCGCCTTCGCCGTGCACCTCGAGCTCGCCGAGCTCTTGATCGACAAGGGACAGCTCGACGAAGCGGATCTGCTCCTCCGGCGCGTGATCCGCGCCGCACCCGACGAGGAGCTCGTGTCGCGCGCCGCGCGGCTCAGCGTGCAGCTGAACCTCGGCCGCGGCACGCTCGAGTCGCTCGAGCGGGAAATCCTGCCGCTCGCGCTCGCCAATCCCGAGCGGCCGCTGTTTCGGCGCCTGCTCGTCGAGATTTACGGCGCCATCGCGTACCCGCTCGTGCACCGCGTGCGCACCGGCTCGCCCGCCGAAGCCGAAGCAGCACGCCGAGCCCTCGCGAAGCTCGGCGAGCGTGCCGTCAAGCCGCTGCTCGACGCCCTCGCCGACGAACGCGCGAGCCAGCAGCAAGTCGCGATCACGCTCCTCTCGCACGTGGCGAGCAAGAGCGCCGGACCGTCGCTCGTCGCGTACGCTAAGAGCAACGCCGAGGCGAGCCTGCGCACGCGGGCGATGATCGCGGCAGGCACGCTGCGCGATCCGAGCCTGCTCCCGAAGCTCGAAGCCGTGCTCTTCCCGGACGGCCGGGGTTCGGCGGACGATGCGGATCCGGTGGCCGTCGCGGCGGCGTGGGCCGTCGCTCGCTTGGGCTCGCGGCAGGCGCGACCGCTGCTCGTGCGCCTGCTCGGCACCGAGGCGCCGAGCCTGCGGGCCCTCGGCGCGCTCGGGCTCGGGCTTTTGCACGACACGAGCGCGATCCCCGAGCTTTCACGTGTGGCGGGTTCGGCGGACGCGGGTAACCTCGCGCGCGGAGCTGCGGCGCGCGCGCTCGGCATGCTGGGCGCCCATGCCGAAATCGAAGCGATTGCGTCGCTCGCACGCGCCACGAGCCCCGAACTGCGCACGAGCGCGCTGCTTGCGCTCGCCGAGCTCCGCGCCCCCGACGCGGCGAGCGCCCTCGCCGACGGCCTCGTCGATCCGGACCCGGAGCTCCGCGCCGTGGCAGCAGCCGCGGCAGCAGCCTGGGCGAGCGGCGAGTTCCGCGCGCCGAGCGATCCCTTGCCCGCTCCGGATGAACGCATCGATGTCCGCGCATTGCTCGATGCGTGGCGGCCCGGCCCGTACTCGGTAGCAGAGCGGTTGAGCACGCTCGAACGACTCGCCCCTGCGCTCGGCCGCGCGAGCGAAAGCGGCGCCGAGAGCTCGCCGGAGCGAGCGCGCGCCGTGGTGGACGCGCTCGGTCTCGCGCCGGAGAGCGCGCCCGTGCCCGCCCTCTGCGCGGACTTCACGGGTGATTCCCGCGCGCGTGCGCGGCGCGTCGTCGACCGTATCGCCACGAACCTCGTGCCCGCGCTCGCCGCCCTCACGCGCCACCCGTACGCGCCCGTTCGTGCCAGCGCGCTCGCGTTTCTCGGCAGCCGCTCGGAGCCGCGCGCGCGCGACGCGGTCGTCAACGCGCTCGGCGACGCCGATCCCGGGGTGAGGCGCGCGGCGCTCGCCGCGGCACGCACGACGGACCCTGCCGTCGCGACCGCGGTCGCCCAGCGTCTCACGCGCGAAGACGATTGGGCGTTGCGCGTCGCCGCCGCAGACGCGCTCGCCCGCGCGCCGGGCGTCGCGAGCGGCACGGCCGAGCTCACGCGCGCGGCGACGAGCGACGGCTACGCGCTCGTGCGTGAAGCGGCCGTCCGCGCCTTGTTCGCGGTCGATCCGGGCGCTGCGCGTCCCGTGCTCGAGCGCGTCGAGAAGACGGACGCCGAGCCGCGTGTTAGAAACGCGGCGTGGCAGCTTCTCGGCGGCAAGTGAGCGCATACGCGCGCCGCTTCGGCACCCCTCTGCTCGCGGCATTCGCGCTCTCTGGGCTGGTTTCCTGCCGCGATCTCTCCCGCTTCGACACCCAAGGTGCTGCCGCGTATTGCGGAGCGATCGTGGGCACGCCGCCCTTCAACGGCGGCTTCATTCCGAGCGGCGCGCCGCCGAACCTCTCGCTCAGGCTGCGCCTCGACACCTCGGCGCTCACGTCGCGCCCCGGCTCGCTCGCCTCGAACGACGCCGCCAACGGCTTCTGCCAACCGGCGCCGCTCTTCGACGAAGCGCCGCTGCGCGCCATCCCCGAGATTTTGCACGACGCGCTCTCACAAGCCGATCTCGGGGAGGGCCGGCAGCACACGTTCTTTGCGTGGGTCGATTCCACCTGCGGAACGTCCATGGTCGCCGTGATCTCGCTGCTCACCAACGGCGCCGTGGAAGTACGCCTCTTGCGACCGGGTCCGGATCTGCCGCCGATGAGCGCCGATGAGGGCAACGGCCCCGGATTCGCGCTGTTTTACCTGCAGCGTAGTGAAACTGGCTGCGGGTTTTAGACCCGGTCCTTTGCCCTACGGCGAGCAGGTCGAGCTGTCCGTTGGCGAGATGGTGCCGGGGCAGCTCGTGGTCGAGCAGCTGCCTTCGTTGTTGCACACGGCGCAGTGGCCGACGTCCGCGCTCGCACAGTCGCGATCGACGGCCCCACACCCGCAATCGCACAGCCCGTCAGAGTAGAAGTTGCGAGGGCACGTCCACGTGCTCGGGATCTCGAAGGTGCACTGCGAGGTGTCGTGCGGCACGATGCGCGAGCAGTAGCCGGCGGAGCAGCCCTCCACGGGACACGAATAGCAGTAGCGACTCGTATCGAACTCGCAGTCCGGATCCACGAGGCCGCACCCGCAGTCACAGATGCCGTCGAGGTAGTGGGTCGAGTCGCACGTCCAGCCGGCAGGAGCCGGTTTGCACTGCGAGACATCGGTCGGGCTGATCTGCATCGGACAGTTGCTGGGACCGCAAATCGGACAATTGTCGCAGAAATCCGTGGTAGTGCCGCGACAATCCGGGTCGGGGGCGCCGCAGCCACACGAGCACTGCCGATCGCTGAGCCAGTAATAGTACTGGCACTTCCAGTCCGCGGGCGGAGGGGGCTGCGAACAGAAGGCGTTGTTGTCCGCGTCGATGATGCCGGGACACGCTTGGCCGGAGCAGGAGTAAGGGTCATTGCAGCGATCACAAGCGGAGACATCCTGCGATTTGCAGTCGGGGTCGGGAAAGCCACAGCCGCAATCGCAACCGGTGCCGTCGCGGTAGAGGCGCGCCGCGCAAGTCCAGCCGGGAGGAGCCTTGGTGCAGACCGCGTTGTCGTCGGGAACGATCGCGTCGCTGCAGCCGTACGGGGCGCAACCAAGCGAGGGACAGTACTCGCAGGCGTCGGCTTTTTCGCTGGCACAATCGATGTCCACGACGCCGCAGCCGCAATCACAAGACCCGTCTCCGTAGTCGAAGCCGCAAAGCCAGCCCTTCGGCACGAAGCACGTCGAGTTGTCATCGGCGGCAATCGACGACGGGCAGGGCCCGTGCGAACACGCGCCGAAGTCTTGGCAGGCGTCGCAGCTCGTGGCCTTGTCGTCTTTGCAGTCGGGATCCTTGATGCCGCAGCCGCAATCGCAGCTCTCGCCGTCGTCGTAATAGCGGTTGCTGCACGACCATCCGAGCGGCGCCGGCTCGCAGCGGGCCGTGTTGTCCGGGTCGATGTGCCCGGGACATTCGGCGCCATTGCAAGCGCCCTCGGCGTTGCAGCGCTCGCAGTGATCGATGTCGCCGTCGGCACAATCGACGTCGGCGATGCCGCAGCCGCAATCGCACACGCCGTCACGGTACGCGATTGCACGGCAACCCCAGCCAAACGGCACGCCGCCCGTGCCCCCGGCGCCACCCGTCGCGATCGTACCGGCGCTGCCCGCGCTCCCACCCACGACCGGACCACCCGACGCGCCACCGACAGTGAGCTCGCCGCCGCGACCGGCCGCACTCTGACCGGCCGCGCTCTGACCGGCCGCGCTCTGACCGCCCGCGCTTCGACCGCCGCGATCCGAGCCGCCGCGCCCCGCTGTCTCCTCACCGCCTGCACCGCTTTCCGCTATCGCGTGCCCCGCGCTGCCGCCGTGCGCCGCCGCAGTCCCGCCCGACCCTGCGTGGCCGCCACCCTTACCTGCTTGCGACTTACCGGCCGTCTGCGTCGCGCCGCCGCTGTGGGAAGTGCCGCCCGTATGGTTACCGGACGTGCTCTCACCCGAACAACCCGCAAAGCTTGCCAGCCACAAGCCGACAATCGCAAGCCCGCTCCACCGAGACGCCATGGCGCAACTATGCCCGTGGACGCTCGAAATGAGCACCTTGCCGGGGAAAAAATGTGTGCGTTACTTGCGCGGCGGGCGGTCGCGCGAATGAGCTCAAGCCGCCGGCTTGGAATAATATAGTCCGCTTGTTTCTAACCCCACGAGCATGACCTTGATCGTACTCGGCATCGAAACCTCTTGTGACGAAACCGGCGCTGCCCTCGTGCGTGTCGACGGCGAGGTCCTGAGCGACGTCGTTCAGAGCCAGGTGAAACTGCACGCGCCCTACGGCGGCGTCGTGCCCGAGCTTGCGTCACGCGATCACTTACGGAACGTCGAGCCCGTGCTCGTCGAAGCGGCGGCGCGCGCGGGCATGAAGCTCGGCGACGTGGACGGCGTGGCCGTCACCTGCCGGCCGGGCCTTTCGGGTGCGCTGCTCGTCGGTGTGCAGGCGGCGCGCGGACTTGCCTGGGCGCTCGAAAAGCCGCTCGTCGGCGTCGACCACTTGGTCGGTCACCTGCTCTCGCCCTTCTTGCGCTTCGCGAACGTCGAGTGCCCGGCAGCGCCCGAGTATCCCTTCGTCGCGCTGCTCGCGTCGGGCGGCCACACCGCGCTCTACCGGGTCGACGCGTCGAGCGTCGACGCGATTCGCGAGCTCGGCGCCACGCGCGACGACGCCGCGGGCGAGGCGTTCGACAAGGTCGCCAAGCTCCTCGGCCTCGGCTATCCCGGCGGACCGGTCATCGACCGCCTCGCCAAGGAAGGAAATCCCGACACCGTCGATCTGATCTGGCCGATGCGCCAGAAGAACTCTTTCGAGTTCAGCTTCTCGGGCTTGAAGACCGACGTCATGCGCTGGGTCGAACGCAACGGGCGCCCCGGCAACGATCAGACGCTGCGCGATCTGTGCGCCGGTTTTCAGCGGCGCGTGGTCGACACGCTCGTCGGGAAAGCCGTGCTCGCGGCCGAACGCGAAGGGGTGCGGACACTCGTGCTCGCGGGCGGCGTCGCCGCCAATCGCGAGCTCCGTGAACGAGCGCTCGCGGCCGCCACTGCCCGCGGCATCCGACTCGTGGTTCCGCCGTTCCGAGCGTGCACCGACAACGCCGCCATGATCGCTTACGCGGGCGCCCAGCGCCTCGCGCGCGGCGAGCGCGACACCGAGCTCGAAATCAGCCCGAACACGGCGCTCCCACGCGTCACCCGCAAGGGCCGCGGCGAGCGGACCGCGCGGGCGTAGCGGAAGGTCGAGCGCGCCACCGGGCGCACCGCGTCAATCGCGCGCAAGTGCCGCGTAGCTGACCGCCCGCAGTGACTCAGCGCTTCGCCGGAATCGACTTCGCCGCAAGCGTCGTCTTGGCGCCGTCCTTGGCGCCCTCCTTGATGTCTTTGGCGTCCTTCGCGTCCTTGGCGGGTTTCCCCTCTTTGCTGCTCGGCTTCCCCGACGCAGGCTCTTCCGACGCGCTGATCAAGAGCTCGATGTAATCGCGGCGCAGGCGCACACGGTACGCAGGCAGCGTCTCGCGGAAGGTGATGCGCACTTGCGCGCCGCCCGGTGTGTTCGTCGTGCGGGCGCGTCCGATGCGCGGGTCACGCTTGATGATGGAATCGCCCTGCTCCATGATTTTTCGACCGGGCACGAGCACGGTGAAGCCGGTCGCGTCGGACACGCCGTGGAGCTCCGAGCCGGGCCCGTCGAGCCGCAAACGGTGCACGGTCGGCAGGTGCATCTTGCCTTTGCCCCACGCGGGAACGTCTTCGGGGCGAGCGTTCTTACCGTCGGCGCTCTTGCCGTCGGCGTTCTTCTTGCTGCCGTCCACGTGCTCGATCGGGTCAGCGAACTCTTCGTCGTTGGCCGTCGGGGGCGTGACGGCCTTGGCGGCGGTGAGCTCCGCCGCCTCGAGTCCTCGAGTGGCTGCGCTCGGGGGCGGCCCGAGCGGCGCCGGCTCGGTCGTAGCGAGCGGCGTCGGGCCGAAGAGCGGCACGTTCGCGGTCACGGGTGAACCAGGGGGCGCGGCCGCCGTGTCCATGGCACCTGGCACGGCGGGGTTTCCACCCGGCGTGATCGGCGCCATTCCGGGCAGCCCGGTGACGCCCGTCGCGAGCGCGGTGACGCCCGGTGAGGCCAGCGGCACTGCTGCGCGTGGGACGTCCGTTGCGACGCTGGCGCCGTCCGCCGCCGTGGCGGCACTCGCTGTTTTGGAAGCCACCTTCGCTGGACGGAGCGCGATGACGCCTGCCGACGCTGAAACCGCCGCAACGGCGATCACGATGGCCGCGCGTTTGTTCGACTTGCGCGCGGGAGCCGCCTCGGGCTCGGGCGCATCGGCTGTCGCCTTGGAAGACGATTGGGGACGCAGGCGCTTGGCGTCGAGCGCGTTCGAGGTGTCGGCGGGTTTCGCCGTCGTGCGGCGCTTGGGCGGCGCGGCCTTTTGACCACGCAGCGCGGCGATTTTCGCGGACGCATCCGCGAACAGCTGACCGAGCGTCGCCGAACCCCAGCGCGCGGCCGCGACGCTCGCGTCGCGCGCCACCGTGCCCGCGTTTTCGGCGGCGTGGCCCAGTTTCCGCGCCGCGCGCGTGGTCGCGGGTACGGCGGAGTCGAACTCGTCGTCCTCGTCGTCGTCACCCTCGTCGTCGTTCCTCGCCTCTGGCGCGTCACCGGACGGCGACGGATCGCCCGCGTCATCGTCGCGCACGGGCTCGAGCGTGAGCGTGACCGCTTCGGGTGCGATGCGCAGCGACTGCGGGCGCACCGAATCCGCGCCGAGATCCGTAACGCTCGGCTCCGGCGTGTCCTCGGTCGCGCCTGCATACCGCAACGCCACGACGAGCTGCGGCACCGAGGTCCGCGGATCGACCACGACTTCCACGCCGTCGATCTGCGCCGTTCGGCGACCGCCGGCGTCGAGATCTTCGATCTCGAGCTTGCGACCCATCCTCAAAAATTCGAGACTCGAGCCGACCTGGATCTTTTGGCCGGTGCCAGTCCGGATCCGCGCCTTCATCGGCGAGCCGAGGCCCTCGATGTGCAGACGCACGCGCGCGCCGCCTGGTCCCTCGCCCGGTGCGGCCTTTTCGGTCGGGTCGCCGGTCTTGATCAGCGCCTTCAGCGCGTCGACGCTGCGGCTATCGAGCGCCGTGAACGCGACGCCGAAGTCCCCGCCCTTGGCGCTCTCCTTGCGCCAGGCGACCACGCCCTCGACCACGATTTCGCGGCCGCGGTCCTCGAAGCGGCAGACGAGCGGAGCGCCCTCATCGGGCAAGTAGGCCGTGCGCAGGTGCATGCCCTTCGCGCTCACGTCGAGGGCCTGCGCCTCGAAGGCGGGGATGCCGGGCTCATTGCCGCAAATCTCGACCAGGGTCTCGAGGGGCACGCGGCTCGTGCCCTGGGCGCGTCGTTCTTGGGCTTGGGTCATGGCACCTCGCGGATAGGTCGCGGACGGCTCTTGGGCCAACTTTCCCGGCGCGGCATGCTCGCCGTAAGCTCCGGCGACCCATGGCTTTGACTATCGTGATCCGCTCGGGCGACACCCCGACGCCCGCCCAGATCACGTTCGACGCGCCGCGGGTCGTGATTGGCCGGGGTGAAGGCTGCGAGGTGCGCCTCCCCGACCCGAGCGTGAGCCATCGCCACGCCTCCATTCGCCAGCGTGGGACCGAGTACGTGGTCATCGACGAAGGCAGCTCGAACGGCACCTTCGTGGGACCCGTGCGGCTCTCGGCGCAGGCCCCGCGCGTCTTGCGGCACCGGGACTTGATCCGCGTGGGGCGCATCTGGCTCGAGGTGCGCGTGGAGCAAGCGATGCCCACGGTGAATCCACAGGCGACGACGCGCGAGATTGCGCTCGGGCTCGTCGGGGCGGCGCTCACCGCGCAGGGCGAAGACGTGAGCGCTCGCGTGCGCGTCGAACAGGGCCCCGACACGGGCCGCGAGCTCGTCATGCACGACATGGAACGCACCTACGTCGTCGGCCGCATGCCGAACGCCGACCTGCCGCTCGCGGACACCGACACCTCACGCCGCCACGTCGAGCTCAAGCGCGTCGGCCAGCACATCGCCGTGCGCGACCTCGGCTCGAAGAACGGCTCCGCGCTCGGCGGCAAAAAGCTCGAAGCGAACCGCGACACGCCGTGGTTGCCCGGCCAAGCGCTCGAGCTCGGCAAAACGACGCTCGGACTCAAGGACCCCCTGCTCGAGGCGCTGCGCGAGCTCGAAACGACCGCCGACGAACCGATGCGCGGCGACGAAAGCGTCGACCCGCCGCGCGGCGTCGAAGAGCTCGAGGAGCCGGTACGGAGCGGCGAGGCGGCCGGTGCGGCGCCGCTCGTCGAAGTGCCCAAACGCGCGAGCGCGCCGAGCGGGCGTGAGCCGCGCAAAGTGGGCGTCGCGGATCTGCTCGTGGGCGCGCTCGCGCTCGTCGTGCTCACGCTGAGCCTGCTCGGACTCGCCTGGGTCTTGAAGTCGCGCTGAGGCGCGTGAGGCGTCTTCTTATCCGACCGCGACTTCAAAATACTCGAGACGCTCGCCCATGTCGCCGTGGCTCAAGGAGCGATCCTGGAATACCGGTACCGTTCAGTCTGCGTACTGGATTGAGCGCACTTTCGTGCTGGAGATCGACGACGCGGATCTCACGACCGATGAGCTGCGACCGAGGAATGCTTCG
The DNA here is from genome assembly GCA_025936115.1 of Polyangiaceae bacterium. Classification (GTDB taxonomy): domain Bacteria; phylum Myxococcota_A; class Polyangia; order Polyangiales; family Polyangiaceae; genus PMG-095. The sequence continues at coordinate 107,605 of JAICTZ010000017.1, read as the reverse complement.
ACCGTAAAAATCGCCGCGCAACGCGAACCCAGCCTCACTCACCTCGAAACTCGAGCGCTGCGCTCCAATGAGCGAGGCCCCCACGCGCACGACGGCGAAGCCGAGGCCCGCGACGCACGCCGCCAGGATGAGGCCGAGCGGCCAGCTACCAGTCGCAGGAACAATCGCGAACGTGCTCGGCATGCTGGGAGGATAGCGCCGCTCTTTCTTGTGCGCTGATCTCTTGTGCTAGCGGTCGTATTCCGGCAACCGCGGCGCGTCGTCGCCGTAACCCGCGCGATTGCCGACGACGAAACGCGGTCGTTTCTTCAGGATTTCGTAGACCTTGGCGAGGTAGGTGCCGATCATCCCGAGCAGCACGAAGAGCACGCCGAACATGAGCGACATGACCGTCATCACCGAGGCCCAGCCGGGCACGACGTGGCCGTTCAGGTAGGTGTAGAAGATGTAACAGAGCTCGACGAACGCGAGCGCGCTCGTGACGAAGCCGATACCGATACCGAGCCGCAGCGGAAAGGCCGAGAACGAGAGCATCGCGCCAGTCGAAAGGCGCAGCATCTTCTTGAGCGTGAACTTGGCGACGCCGGAGTGACGGCGACGCGCTTGATACGGGATCGTGAGCGTCGAGAAGCCGAGCCAGCTCACGAGACCGCGAATGAACGGATCGGCGTCGCCGAGCCGAATCAGCGCCTCCACGGCGTCGCGATCGAGCAACCGAAAATCGGAAGTGCCGGCCTCCATCGTGACGCCCGTGAGCCGTGAGAAGATCCAGTAGAAGGTGCGCGACGTGAAGCGCTTGAAGAACGAAGTGTCTTCGCTGTCGAGCCGGCGCGTATTGACGACTTTGTAGCCGGCGCGCCACGCCGCTACGAGCTCCGGCAGCGCTTCCGGCGGGTGTTGCAGGTCGCCGTCCATCGTGATGACCGCGCGACCGCGCGCGTGATTGAGGCCGGCGAGCAGCGCGCCTTGATGACCGAAATTGCGTGACAAACTGATGCCGCGCAGCTCGGGACGGGCGCGCGTGAGCTCGACGATCGCCGGCCAGGTGCCGTCGGAGCTGCCGTCATCGACGAGCACGAGCTCGTACGTGATGCCCGCTTGCCCCAGCACGGCGCTCACCGCGCCGACGAACGGCTCGACGTTCGTGCGCTCGTTGTACATCGGCACGACAACGGAGAGCTCGGGAACGGGTAGGTCCGTCCGCGCGGGCGTGAGGCTCTCCGGCATGACGCATCCTAAGCAGAACGGCGCGCGTTCGGGCAAGCCGCCCGGCGCCACGGCCGCGAGCGGCGGAAAGTGCTTCCTCTTCTGCGAAATCGAGTACTTTGCGCGTGCGGGTGATGTTGGGCTCGAAGCTTTCAGGCGCCGGGAGCGCGCAGTGGCGAGTGGCTATTGGGCTCGCCGTGGGCCTCACGCTGGGCGCGGCCGTCGCCGCGACGCAGTTTCCGGCGGCGGGCAACGACGACAGTCACATCACGTACTGGTCGGCGCACGCGCTCGCGAAATACGGCGCCGTGCTGAACTACAACGGCGAGCACGTCGAGCAGAGTAGCAGCTTGTTCTTGGTGCTCGTGCTCGCGACGTTGCACAAGCTCATGTCGTTACCGATCCCCGCCACAGCGTGGGTCGTGAGCATTCTGGCGGCGGCTTTAGCGGTCGCCGTCGCGACGAAGCTCAGCGCGGGTCTCGAGCGGTGCGCGGCCCCGTTGACGCCGCTCCTCGCGGCCACGGCTCTTCCGTTCGCCTACTGGGCGACGAGCGGCATGGAGACCGCGCTGGTGGCGCTGCTCGGCTGCGCCGTGCTCGAGGTGCTCGGCTCCGAGATCGACGCCGAGCGCGTACGGCCCGATCGCAAGAGCGCGCTCGGTGTCGCGCTGATGCTCGCGTTCGTGCTCGTGCGGCCCGAGACCCCGCTCGTGCTCTTGTGCACACTCGGTGGCACGGCCGCGTTTTACGCGTATTTGGTGCTCGTACGCCGCGACACCGACGCGCGCGCGCGCCTGCTCGCGACCCTCGTGCGTTTCGGCGTCGCGCTCGGACTCGTGCTGCTCGTGACTGCCGGCCGCTACGTCGTGTTTCACGCCTTCGTGCCGAACTCCGCCGCAGCCAAGGTGGGCGGCTTCGAGCTCTCGGCAGGGGTGACCTACCTCTACAAGGCGTTCGGCAAGACCAGTTACTTGCTCGCCGTCGCGGGCGTCATCGGCGCGGCGCTCTGCCTGCGGGAAGCGCTCCGCGCGAAGACCTCGAGCCGCGGCCCCCTGCTCGTCGCGTGGACTCTCGCGACGGCAAGCTTCGTCGTCCTGAGCGGCGGCGACTGGATGCCCGCGGGACGACTGGTCGCACCGATGCTCCCGGCGCTCTCGGTGCTCGCCGCGTTCGCCGTCGCGCGCTTCATCGCGCAGTCGGCGCCCGCCGGCTGGGTCGCGCTCGCGCTGCTCGTCTTCGTCAACGTGAGGAGCGAGCTCAAGTTCGGCGCTTCACGTGAAAACGGCAGCTTTTCGGGCGAAGCAGCGCACGAGGGCGAAGACGCGCTCATCGGCCCCCAAAAGCCCGGCTTTGCCTTCACCGAGCTCGGCAACAAGGCGCACCGCCGCGACGCGCGTCTACTCGGCGTCCTGCTCGAAACACTCACGCGCCTCGCGCCCTCGCCCGCTCACCCGCTCTACGTGATGTCCGGCCAAGCCGGCATGGTGCCGTACTACGCCTTCCGCGAGCACTTCGGCGCGCTCAAGTTCATCGATCTGTTCGCGATCACGACGCACGACATCCTCGCGTGCATCCCCGACGACAAGCAGCACCACGGCATCCACGGCGTGCGCCTCGATCCCCGCTACATCATCGACCACGCCGACGAGATGCCCGCCGCCTGCACCGCCCGCCGCCCGGACATCGTGTTCAGCACGGGACGTTTCCCGCGCTATCTCGCCGAGCGCGGCTACGAGAACGTCTACCAGGGCCCGCGCGAGCTCGAGGCGTACGTCGCCCTCGCTCCCAAGCGCTGAAGCGTACTCAGGACGCGTGCTCCCAATCCGCTTCGAGCTTCGCCACGTCGAGCAGCTGCCACTGGCGAAAGCGGAAGACGACGGCGTCGGGCGGCGGCGAAGCGAGCACGAAGTTCTCGGCTGACGCGCCCGCCAAGAGCCGATTCGTGAAGGACGTGAACGGCTCGAAGCTCTTGGCGCGCGAACGAAAGTCGTCCTTGTAGCGGTTCTTGTTCACGAGCAGGTGCGTGATCCGGTACTTGTGCGCGAACTCGAGCACCTCGTCGCGGTTCGTCGCGTACATCGCCCGCAGCGTGTCCTCTGCGCGCGCTTTTTGGCGCTGCCATGAGAGCGTGAGCCAGGGCTGCAGCGTCTCGGCGGTGCCGTTCGTGGCGCGTGCCGTAAAGAGCGGGATTTCGTCGCCGTCCATGATGTGGGACGCGATGCGGGTGTCCGGGGGCAGCTGGCGAATGAAATCCCAGAGCGGCGCTTCGTCGCGGTAGTCGATGGTCGCGCCCATCGCGGGGACGCGCACGCCGTTGCCGATGCCGAACCAAACGAACGCGAGCGCGGCCGCGCTCGTCAGGTTGCGCGCAATCGAACGCCAGCGCGCGGACAGTCCCGGCGCGACGAGACCGAGCGAGCTCGCGGCGAGCGCGAGCGCGACCGAGCGCATCCCGACGCTGTAAAAACGCTCGGGCGAGTACAGCCGAAAGGCGAAAAAGCGCGAGAGCGCGTAGAGCACGAGATTTGCGGCCAGAAACCGCGTGACGCTGCCGAGTCCCATCGACCAACCCATCAGCGGCAAAATCAGGAACACGGCGAGCATCGTCACGCCGACCTCGTGCTCGTAGTCGTCGACGTGCGACTTGAAATTCGCGAACGGTGAGTCGCCTTCGCGATAGTGGCTGTACACCTCGCTCAAAACCACGCCGAACTCTTTGCCGGGATCACCGAACGGCAGCACGCGCAGCCGCCCCTGGAACGCAGGCTCGCGCTTGGCTTGCTCGAGCGTGTGAATCGGGCCGCCCTGCGACATGCCCACGAAGACGGCCGGCGCGAGCAACACGCCGCAGGCGAGCGCGAGCAGGAGGTAGTGACGGAAACGCCGCCACGCCGTGCGAAAGCTCGGAAAACCGAGCCGCCGCACGACGAACAGGCCCTCGGCGGCGAGCACCATCGCGAGCGCGGTCGGGTACGTGAGCGCGGCGAGCAGCGCGGCGGCGCGACGCACGTTCGCGCGCTCCGCGATAGCGCCGGCGAGCCAGAGCGTCGCGAGCGGGAAACCGAAGCCACGCGGCAGCCCGCCGAGGACGCGATTTTGAACGTACTGATCGTGAAAGAAGAAGAAGATCAGCAAGAGGCCCGCGCCGAGCCCGGCGCGCGCGCTGCGAGCGAGCACGACGCCCGCGTACGCGATGAGCCCGAACAGCAACGCCTGGACGATCTTGGTCGTGAAGAGCACGCCGACGAGCGGCACGCACAGGCGAAAGACCAGCCGGTAGCCGTACGGCTGGTACTCGAGCATCTCGGTCGCGATGGGATCGGTCGAGAGCGGCGCGCCGGCTTCGTAGCGATGAAATGGGAAGATCGCGGTGCGCGCGTCGTCCGGTTGGATCTTGGGATCCCAGAGCGCGGGGACGTTGCCGTGGTACCAGTCGCGAAACCAAAGGACGAACACCGCCGTGACGACGACGGCACTCGCGAGCTGCAACCAATCGAGCCAGCCATAGCGTCGCATCGCGACGAGCTGCTCGCGCACGGCGCCGATCGCGCGCGGCAACGCCGTCTTGGCCGCCTGGAGCTCCGAGCTCGCCCGAGCGGCGAGCTTTTGGGCTAATGGGCGCAGCACGGCGAGAATCCGTAGTCGAGGTCGTCTGCTACGGCAATACGGTAGCCGGCAAGCTGCGCCCGCGCGCCCCGTGACTCGGCGGCGCCGCACGAAGCTTTCAGCGGCGGGCTCGCTCCGCCCACTCCGCCGTGCGCGCGAGGCCCCACTCGAGCGCGACGAGCTCGCCGAGGTAGCGCTCAGGCAACGTCGGATCGAGCACGGAAAGCCCCACGTCGCCCGCACGCGGCGGCTGACTTTCGAGCGGCACCATGCGTCCCGTCACCCGCATCACGGCCTCCGCGAGCTCGCGCGTGGCCGTGCCGATGCCGGTACACACGTTCGCGAGCGGCTCGCTGAGCGTGCCTGCGAGCGCGAGCTCGTTCATGCGCGCAACGTCGGTCACGTACACGTAGTCGCGCACGCAGCCGGCGTCGCCGAGCGTGCGCCAGGCGTTCACGCAGAGGGTGCGTCCCGCGAGCGCCGAGTCGAGAAAGATCGCGATGACGCCAGCCTCCCCGTGCGGATCCTGGCGCGGCCCGTAGACGTTCGCGTAACGCAGAATGCGCGTCGCGATACCCCGCTGCCGCCCGTAGACGGCGAGCAGCTGCTCGAACGCGAGCTTGTGAATCGCGTAGGGGCTCAGGGGCTTAGGGACGCAATCCTCGCCCGCGCGGTCGCCTTCCGCCACGTCGCCGCAGATGGCGCCGCCCGTGCTCGCGAACACGAAGCGCTCGACGCCGCTCGCGACGCTCGCGTCGAGCACGTTGAGCCCGCCGAGGAGATTCACTTCGGCGTCGAGGCGCGTGTCGCGCAAGCTCACGACTACGCTCGCTTGCGCCGCCTGATGATTGACGGCCTCGGGGCGAAACTCCTCGAGCACGCGGCGCACGGCGTCCCGATCGCGCACGTCGATCTCGTAGAAGCGCACGCCCGCGGGCACGTTTTCACGGCGTCCCGTGCTCAAGTTATCGAGCACGGCGACTTCGTTACCTCCGGCGAGCAGCCGCTCGACGACGTGACTACCGATGAACCCGGCTCCGCCGGTGACTAGGACCCGCATCTCGCATCTCCTGCCGGCAAAAGTCGCCGGCCTCAGTCGCCCTTGGGGCCGCCGTCGTACGAACGCGGACGATACTTCTTCTGGACTCCGTCGTACTGCTTACCGTTGTAGACGATGTCGGTCGCGAGATAGGCGAGCCAGCTGCCTGGATGCGCGTCGGAGGCCGCCAAGAGTTCGTCCTGGTGCGCCTCGATGGACTTTTCGTCCCACAGGCACTGCAGAGCGAGGCCGATGAGGTTCGGGTCGTTCGGGCCGAGCTCGAAGCCGCGCACGTAGTGCGGCCAGGCATCGCCGGGCCGATGCAGGCGGCACAACGTGTCGCCGAGATAGATGTGCGCCATGGCCCAGCGTGGCGCGAGCTCGAGCGCGCGGCGGTTCTCGCTGAGACGCTCGTTCAAGTCGCCGCGGGCGCCGACCATCACCGAATAGTTGAGATGGGCTTTGGCGCTCCGCGGCACGGCGTTCTTCGTCGCGCGCCAGAACACGAGATCGTCGGTGTAGTCGAACGCGTGCAGTCGCGCCTGCAAGGCCTCGAAACCGAGCCAGGCGCTGAGCGCGATCACCGCGACGCGACGCCGCTTTTTCAAGAACCACGCGCACGCTGGGCCGAGCATCAGCGCGAACCCCACGGCCGGCAGGTACCAGAAGCGCTCGGCGCGTACCGTCGGCAAGAGGATCGGAATGTTGGAGTGCGGGAAGTACGCGAGCGGGACCCAGAGTAGACCGACAGCCACGAGCGCCGCGTGCGCAAAGCAGACGCTCGGCGCTGCGGCAAAGGTCCCGGCGCGTCGTTCGCGTCGTTCGCGGACCAGCGCCCGCACCCAAACGCCGAGCGCAACGAGCGGCGGTACCACGAGCAGGATCGCGCCGAGCACGCTCGCTGGAAACACCAGACGCTCGGGGATCGGCTCCGACGGAAACGAATAGTCGCCGCTCAAGTGCCAAGGTAAAAACAGCGCGCGCACGCCGCTCGCGTAGACGCGCAGAGCGCCCGCAACGCGATGGGGCACGTCCGCGTCGATGAGCGGATTGTTGATCGGGTCGTGCGGCAGCGGCGGCTGCCGGAACCAACGCAAAAAGGCGTGAAAGAGGTGCACCACGCGCGGCTCGCCCGCCACGGCGGCAATCGCCGGCTCGGGCACGGGAAAGCACTTGCGCCGCAGCCAGGTGTACAGGACGAGCGCCAGCGTCGACGCGACGAGCACGGCCGCCGCGCGCAGCACGCGGAGCGGGCGCGCCGGATGCAACGCAGGCGCGAGCACGAGCGCCACCCACGCGACGAGCGGCACCCCCACGATGACGCTCTCCTTCGACAAGAGGCCGAGGAAGAGCGCAACGAACACGCCGATCGGCGCGAGCCAGCGGAGCCTGAGCGCATGCAAAGCCAGCAGCACGAACATGCCCCCGAGCACGTCCGCAATGCCGACGACGCCCGAGACGGCTTCGGTGAGCACCGCCAGCACGAGAAACACGCCGCCCGCGAACCACCCCTGCGTGCGCCGCCGCGTCACGACGAGCACGAAGCTCGCGATCAGCGCGCCGTTCAGCGCGTGCACGACGACGTTGACCGCGTGATGCAAGAACGGCGAATGGCTCACGTGCCACAAGAGCCGCCAAACCAGATCGGGCAGCGGGCGGTACGAGCCGATGCTGCGCTCGGGGGGCAGGCCCCAAAAGTCACGCTTAAACGCCGCGAGGAAGCCGAGACCCTCGCCGTTGACGTACGGGTTCGCGAGCAAGGCCTCTTGTTCGTCGAAGATGTAGTTCGAGAGCGGGCTGCGGACGTAGAGCAGGGCACTGACGACGAGCGCCGGAGCGAACGCCCGGAGCACGGTCGGATCGTACTTCGTGAAGTAGGCGCCGATGCTCGCGCAGGTCTCGGCGAGGAAACGGCGTGCATGCGCCCACACCGACGCCGCGGGAGGCGCGGCCGCGGGGCCCTCGGCGGGGACGGGGGGCAGACCGGGGAGGTCGCGGGGCACGCCGCGTTCGGGTAGCACCGCGTCGCCAAAGCGAGTAGTCGGAAAGGCCCCATGAGCTCGCTCCCGAGCTTCGACGGCTGCGAGGTCGCCGAAAAAGTCGTTACGGGCCCGATCGTCGAGGTCTACCGAGCGACCCAGGTGCCCCTCGGCCGGCGGGTCACGATCAAGGCGCTCGCAGCGAGTATCGTGCCGTCGTCGCCTTTTGCCGCGGCGCTCGAACGCGAGGCGCGGCTACTCGGCCAGCTCAATCACCCGAACATCGTCGGGCTCTACGACTTCGTGCGCAAGGGCGACCGGCTCTGGCTCGTGCTCGAAGCGGTGGACGGGTGGTCGCTCGCCGAGCTCATCGAGCGCGGCAAGCGCTTCTCGCAGCCGGCCGCCGCCGCGATCGCTCGCGGCATCGCGCACGCGCTCGCCCATGCGCACGCGCGCGGCATCGTGCATCGCGACGTGCGGCCCGCCAACGTGTTCATCACGAAGGGCGGCGTCGTGAAGCTCACCGACTTCTCGGTTGCGTCCGACGAACGCCTGCCGACGGCACCCGAGCTTTTGGACGGCAGCGGTGGCCAGCCGTCGCTCGCCTACGCCTCGCCCGAGCAGGTGCTCGGCGAGCCACCCGACCCGCGCAGCGATCTCTTCTCGCTCGGGGCGTTGCTCTACGAGCTCATCGCCGGCACGACGCCGTTCGGCGCCGGCAACGATCCCACGGCGACACTTCGCATCCGCAACGAACCTCCAGCGCCGCTCGGCCGCTTCACGCCCGACCTCGCGCCGACCCTCGAGCGCGTCGTGCAGCGCTGCCTGCAGAAGATGCCCGCGCATCGTTATCAGACCGCCGAAGAGCTCGGTGCGGCGCTCGATGCGGCACTCGTCGAGATGGGCACCACGGCCCGCGACGCCGTGCTCGAAGCGCTCTCCGCCCTCGGCCTGGCCGTGAAGCCGAGCTCTCCCGTCATCATGCGGCAGCCGCCTCGTCGACCCGGTCCGAGCGTCGCCGTGGTGGCCGGCGTGCTTTTCGGCTTCTTCGTCTTGCTCGCGGCGGGCGGCGTCGCGATCGACCTCCTCGCGCGACGCTCGGGTGCGGCAAGCAGCGAGCCGGGGCCCGCAGGTAAGCTCGAGCTCGTTCCCGCTAGTCCGGGCTATCTCCGGGTCGTTGCGCAGCCGTGGGCCAAGGTCATCGTCGACGGTGAGGCCTTCGATACGACGCCGTTTGCGCGCGCCATCCCGCTCGGCGCCGGAACGCATTACGTCCGTCTCGAGCATCCTCAAGCGCCAACGGAACGGCGCACCATCGAGCTCACGCCCGGGGAAACGATCCTGCTCGACGTGACCATGAAAGTGCGACGGCCCGCAGGTCTCTCGCGGGAAAGCGCGGCGGAGACTGCCGCCCCGGCGGATTCTTCTCCGTGAAGTGTTCGAGCTCACCTTGAAACACGTGGGTCCGGGCGCTCGCGCTGCCTGCAATTCTGTGGCATCAATTTCCATGATCTCGAACACACTCGGGGTCCTCCCGGCAGGCTCCACGGCCTCGCCGCCTCTCGCCGCCTAACCGCATGAACGTCGAGCTCCGATCGGGGTCGAGACTTGGACGCTACGAGCTTCTTTTGGAGCTCGGTAAAGGCGGCATGGCGAGCGTGTGGATTGCGCGCGAGCGCGGGGACATGGGCGACCGGCTCGTGGCGCTCAAGGCCATGCTGCCGGAGCTCGCGCGACGGTCCGACTTTCGCACCATGTTTCTCGCGGAGGGGCAGGTGGTGCGCAGCATCGAGCACCCGAACGTCGTGCGCGTGTACGAGGTCGGGGAGGACCGCGGCGTGCTGTTCATGGCCATGGAGTGGGTGCGTGGCGACTCGCTGCAACGCGTCATGGTGCAAGCTCAGCGCCGTAAGCCGATCCCGTCCGAAATGGCGGTTCGCATCATCGCGGACACCGCAGCCGGCCTCCACGCCGCGCACGAGCTGCGCGGCTGGGACGGCGAGCTCCGGAACCTCGTTCACTGTGACGTTTCACCGCACAACATCCTGGTCGGCGTCGACGGCCGCTCGCGTTTGGTCGACTTCGGCGTCGCCAACGGCACCGCGCTCGGCGATCCCGAAAAGGACGACCGCGTCGTCGGCAAGTTCGGCTACATGTCGCCCGAGCAGGCGCACGGCGAACGCATCGACCGCCGGAGCGACGTGTTCTCGCTCGGCATCGTGCTGTTCGAGCTCACGACGGGAGAGCGACTTTATCGCGGCGAGCTGCCCGCCCACACCCTGCGGCTCGCGCAGGAAGCGCGCATCCCGAACCCCACGCGCGTTCTTCCCGATTATCCCGAGCGGCTCGCGAGCATCGTGCTCAAAGCGCTCGCGCCCGAGCGTGAGCAGCGCTTTCAAACCTCGGCAGAGCTACGCCTCGCCCTCGAGCAGTTCCTCGTTCAAGAGCGCACGCTGATCTCGCACGCCTCGGTCGGCAAGCTCGTCCACAAAGTGCTCAAGCAGCGGCTCGAGCGCCAAGACGAGGAGCTGCGTGAAGCGCTCGTCGCGACCGACGGCATCGTGCAAGGCGGGCTCGTGCCCACGGCGCGACCGGTGGGCGGCCGTCCTTCGGATCCGAGCAGTCATCCGTTCGCGAACAGCGAGCCGTCGACATCTTCGCCGCCGACACGGCGCGCGCCCGTGGGTGCGGTGCTGTTCGGCGTGCTCGGCGTGGCCTCCGCGGTCGGCTCGATCATTTGGACGAATCTGCAGGCGAAGCCGAACGCGCTCGTCACGACGCCGGGCGGCACGCCCGCGCTGCAGCGCGCCACCAACAACGCCGCCGCCACGCGCACCGCCGCCGATGGGCGCGGCGTGAGCCTCGAGAGCATCCCCGTGGCCGACACCGAATCGCCGTCGCACGAGCGCGCCGTCACGCACGCGAGCGCGCCGCGGCGCACCAAGGTCACGCTCGAGGAAGAGGGCGTGGCCGCACCGAGTCCGCAGCCGAATCCGCAGCCGAATCCGCCGCCGAATCCGCAGCCGGAGCAGGAGCCGGCGCCGCCGTCGAAGCGAGGGAGCGCCGCGGAAGCCGTGGAGCTCGAAGAGACTCAACCCGCGACCGTTGCGACCGTCGCCAAGGCAGCCGCTACCGAGGTAGCGCCACCTGAGCCTGCCGAGCGGCCCACCCCAGCAGCGCCGCTGCCACCGCCTGGGGAACGCGGGCCGGTCAGTCGCGGCGCGGCCCTCTCTGCGCTCGCGGCAGCTGCTTCCCGGGCGACCGCATGTTCGAACCCCGACGGACCTTCCGGCTCGGCGCGCGCGATGGTGACCTTCTCTCCCGACGGCCCGGTGACGGACGTGTCGCTCCCCGCTCCTTTCGCCGGCACGCCCGTCGGCTCGTGCGTCGTCTCCGCATTTCGCGGCGCGCACGTCCCGCCGTTCAGCGGCGGCTCGATCACGCTACCGCAGAGCTTTCGCGTGCCGTGAAGCGCCGACAGCGCGCACCGGAGCTCGCTGCGCATCGCACCATACCGGCGTCGGCCTAACGCTGGCCTGACGTCGCGCGCCGGCGCGCGACACGGGCGCGCTCCGCCGCGGCGGCGAGCGCTTCGTACGGCTGGCAACCGACGACGGCGAGCTCACCGAAAATGAACGTGGGAATGCCGCGCACGCCGTGGCGCCGCGCGTCTGCTTGGCGTGCGTCGACGCGGGCGAGCAGCGCGGTGTCCGTCGACGCGGCAAGCGCTCGCGGGACGTCGAGTCCCGCGCTCGCCGCCATGGCGCCCAAATCCTCCTCGCGTTCGAGACTCTTACCCTCCCGCCAGTGCGCGTTCATCACGATGTGGCGAAACGGCTCGAGCTTGCCCGCGTCACGCGCGTATTCGGCGATGGCGAGCGCCTTTCGGCTGTTCCAGAGCCAATCGGCGGGCTCGAAGCCGGTCACACCGAAGCTTGCGGCGAAGCCCTTCGTACGCTCGTGCATGGCCGCCAACGGCACGTTCGGAAACAACCGGCTCAGCGGCACGCCCCCCGCCGGCGTGCTCGGGTGCAGCTCGAACCCGCACCAGTCGAGCTCGAGCTCGAACTCGGCGAGCAGCCGCGGCACCGTGCTCTGCTCGGCGATGAAGCAAAACGGGCAAACGAAATCAGTGTAAAGCCGGAGCAGCGAGGGCACGAGCGCAGTCTACTACGCCACATCTCCTACAGGGGCTCGAACCCGGACCCCGCAAGGACGAGGCGACGAGCCGCACCTCGACGTACTTCGTCGAACCATGGGCAGACATCGACGGGAGCAGCGTTTTTTTGCGGCGACCACCGTGCGTAAGTACCAACGCCGCAAGCTCGCCCCGTTCCGCCGTCAATCAAGGTCGAATCTCCGTCCCTCCATGCTGGCCCGTGCGCGCGAACCCGCACGGCGTGCCGTGCCGTTCAGTTCGCGCGCGGGATCAGCGCGCGCTGCGCGATGCGCTCGGCGCGGACGAGGTCGCCGCGGCGGAACGCATGGCCCGGGCGCGAAAGCTCGAGCATGCCCTTGAGCGAGCCGGCGACGAAAATCGGAATCATGGCCGCGGCACCGACGCCGCCGCTGCTCGTGGCGAAGCGCATCGCGAGCGCGTCCTCGGCGGGGCCGTACGGAGGTCCCACGACGGGGCGACGTTCGCGCGCCGCGCTGAGCACGGGGTCGTCGGGGCGCAGGCTCACGTTGAGCTGGTCGTTCGGCATGGGCCCGAGCACCGAACGCGTCACGAGGTCGTTCGAGTAGCGTCCGCGATAGTGGAACATCGCGCTCTCGGCGCCCGTCGCGATCAGCGCGAGCCACGTGATCGTGTGGCAAAGCTCCGCTTCGTCGCGCACGCGCTCGATCGGCCGCGCCCACTCACTGAACTGCTCCTCGGTCGGCGCTTTGGCGTTCGGTTTCGTGCCGAGCGCCGCGATTTCCCGTACGCCCGTGAGCTCGCGCCAAGTCCCGCGCGCCGCGCGCACGTGACAATACTCGGGCACGCGCCCGGACTCGACCCCGCGCGCGAGCAGAGTCGTTGCCACCGGACCTACGGTGAGCTCACCGTTCGTCACGTACCAGAGCGGAGGAGGTTGCGACCGGAAAACGCTGATGGGAGTCGGCTGCATGGCTGTGGGTACAGGGATTGTCGTCGCTCACGCGCACTTGGGCCAACTCTCGCGCACGCGCGGAAAGCCCGGCAAACAGGCCTGGCGCGGCGTGCTCACTTATCGATGTGCGCGTCCACTACGCCGCACCCGAACGCCGCACTACGCCGTACCCGAACGCCGCGGCATCTCGCGCCTGAAACGAACCCGCACCGCCGCGCCTCAACTCAAGCGCGCCGCCACACCTTGCGTTCTTCATCGAACAGGCGCGACAGGCGGCGCTGCTCTTGAACGAGCGCGCCGTACGTCCGCGGAACGCGCGGATCGCGCCGGAACGCGGAGAAAACGTGCAGCGTCGCCTCGGCGTCGTCGGTGGCGCGGTGGGCGTGCTCGAGCGGAATGCCGAGACGTTGCGCGACCTCGGAGAGGGCGCGGCTTTTTTCGGCGCGCTGGAGCTCACGCGCCCAAATCAGCGGATCGATCCACTCGACGTTGCGGCGCAGCGCCGGCGGCAGGGCCGCGGGCGTAATGCCGGCGCGCGCGAGCTCGGCGGAGAGCACCTTGCGGTCGTATTCGGCGTTGTACGCGAGCGGAATGCCCTCGGCGAGCGTCTCGATGAGCTCGGCGGCGATTGCCGCGAAGGGCGGCGCCTCGCGCACCGCCTCGTCGTCGATGCCGTGCACGTCGGACGACTCCTTCGGAATCGGACGGCCGGGGTTGACGAGCCACGAACGGCGCGAAACCACCTCACCCCGGCGAAAAATCACGCAGGCAATCTCGACCGCGCGATCCACTTCCGGATCCCGCCCCGTCGTTTCGGTGTCGATCGCCACGAACGACATCTCGTCGAGGTGCGTGTCGCCCGCGAACTCCTCGGCGAGGCCGGCAACGACGATGCGTAAGAGGTGCGCGATGCCGGGATAGTGACGGCCCGTGGGGAAGCAACCGATGCTCTCGGCGCCGCCTCTCATGGGGTGCGCGCCGCCGAGCCACCCGGAGCAGCCGCGCTCGACGACGGAGCCGTCTTGGGGGCCGGCTTTGGCGTTACAGGCCCTCCCTGGAGCTCGAGCTCGAGCGTGATCCACTCCTCGAGGTCTTGCTTCGGCTCGCCTCCGCCGTTCCCGAACTTGCGACCGTTGATAAAGATGCTCGGCGTGCCCGAGAGGTTCAGCGCCTCACCTTGCTTGCGGTTCTTGGCGACGAAATCCGCTGTCGCCTCGCTGTCACGATCCTGGCGAAAGCGCGCCATGTCGAGGCCGATGCCCTGCGCGAGCTTTTCCATGTTTTCGCTCGAGAGCGCCGTCTGGTTCTCGAACAGCGCATGATGCATCTCCCAGAATTTCCCTTGCTTCATCGCGGCGACCGCGACGCGCGCGGCCTTCTCGGCGTTCTGATGCATCCCGAGCGGGAAATGCTTGTAGAAAAAGCGGATCTTGTCCTGATGCTCGCCGATGACCTGCTCGAGGATCGGGCGCATCGCGCCGCACGCCGGACATTCGAAGTCGGCAAACTCGACGATCACGATCGGAGCGTCGGCGGGACCCTGGCTCGGTGTGTCCGCGAGATCGATATTCTTCACCTGATCCGGCGCAAATCGCTCGCGGTAAGCGGTCTCCATCTGGCTGCGCGTCTTACCGCGCTGCACCTGCTCGAGCAGGTAGCGGACCGCGGGGGCGCAGGCTCGGCAGGGGCGATTCTCGTTCACGCATTGAGCGAGGGGCACCGCTTGATCCGGACACGGCGCGAGCAGGTGCGAGACCTCGTCCGACCACTCGGTGCGCTCGCGCGCGGTCAGCGCCGACGCGTCCACGCCTTTGATTTCGACGGTCTTTTGAGTCTGGGGCTGCGCCGCGTCGCCGCCGCCCTCACCGGGCGAACGGCAGGTCGTGAGCCGGCTCGATGTGAGCGCGAGCAGGCCGGCTACGGCTAGGGCTTTCGGGCTCATCGGCGGGGGAGCCTACCTCACTCGGCGGGCCATGCGCACAGGGGTACGTTCCTGGCCTAACCTGAGCTAGTAGAACGGGCCCGTCCAAGACTAGCCGGTAGACGGGCCTGCTTCGATCGGCCAGTCGGATGATTCTGTCCTCGGCGCCACCACCCCCGAAAGAAACGTCCACGGCGCCGACCGGCGCCCGTCACGTGATCGCCGTGGGCGGCGGGCGCGGAGGTGTCGGCAAGAGCCTCTTGTCGCTGAACATGGCCGTGTACCTCGCGCAGCTCGGCCGCTCGGTGCTGCTCGTCGACGCCGACAGCGCGGGAGGCACACTGCATACCCTGCTGGGTGTCGAGATCCCGGGCGTCGCCGCTGAGGAGGACGCCGGCGAAGACAGCGTCCCGTCCATCGCGACGCCCGTGCCCGGTCTACGGCTCCTGCCGCAGACGTACCGCGCGGGCTCCACGCAGCCAGAGCGCGCGGGCAAGAAGGCGCACTGGATCGCCGACCTGCGCAAGCTCGACGTGGATTACGTCGTGCTCGATCTCGGAGCGGGCACGGCGCCTGCGACGCTCGACTCCTTCCTGAGCGCCGACGTCGGCGTGACGGTCACGACGCCCGAGCCGCCGAGCGTCGAGGCCGTGTACCGCTTCGTGCGCGGCTTGTTCCAGCGCACCGTGCGCCGCTCGCTCGTGAGCGACCGTTTTCGGCTCCGGCTGCTCGAGCGCGTGCAGGCGGAGCTCGGCCCACTCCCGACACCCGCCGAGCTCGCGCGCGCGCTCGGCCGCTACGATTCGAATCTCGGCCAGCTCGCCGCGGCGGAGCTCGCGCGCTTGCGACCTCGCTTCGTCGTCAACGAGACACGCCTGCGCACCGACGTAGAGCTCGGTCCGACGATGAACGAGATGGCACGTCGCTACCTCGGCCTCGAGCTCGACTACGTCGGGCACGTCGAGCACGACGACGCCGCGTGGCTCAGCGTGCTCCGGCGCCGCCCGCTGCTCATCGACAACACGACGAGCAAGAGCGCGCGCAACATCGAGCGCATCGCGCGGCGGCTGCTCGCGCTGATGGTGACGCGCGAAGCCGAGCGCGTCGCCGAGCCGATCCCGCTCGTCCCGCCCGAGCCGAACCTGTACGACGTGCTCGGCGTGTCGCGCGGCGCGACGGACGAGGAGCTCCGCCGCGCCTACAAACGCCAGCGCGAAAATTACCAGACAGGCAGTTTGCCGCTCACGTCCCTGCTCACGACCGAGGCCCTCAAACGCGAGCAGGCCCAAGTCGAGGAAGCGCACGAGACACTGCTCGATACGTTGCGCCGCAAAGCCTACGACGCGTCCATGTTCCCCGATGAGCCGGTGCCGGCGCCGCGGCCAGCCGTCGTCGACGCCGCGGCCGAAGCCGAGCGCGAGATGCTGCAACGCGAGCTCGCGCGCGAAATCAACGCGGAGACCGAGTTCAACGGACGCTTGCTCGCGAAGGTGCGGGAATCCCGCGGCATCAGCCTCGAAGACATCGCGCGCGCCACCAAGATCTCGCTCAGCCATTTGCGCGCCATCGAAGCGGACGCCTTCGCGGAGTTGCCCGCGCTCGTCTACACGCGCGGGTTCGTGCAAGAGCTCGCCAAACACTTGAAGCTCGACACGGCGCAGGTGACGAAGACCTACGTGCGCCGCTTCCGTGAATTCCTCGCTGCCGCCGAAGGGGAAACGGCGTCTTGAGCGAACGACCGGCGGCCGGTCGGCTCGTCCGGCAGGAATACGTCTACACGCTGGTCGTGGCGCTCGTTGCGCTGCTCCCGCGCCTCTATGTCGCGATCGCGTGGAGCCGTGAGCCCGTGTGGGACGGTCACTACTACCACCTCGGCGCCGAACGTCTCGCCGCCGGCCTCGGCTATTCGGAGGACGCGCTCGTCGGCGGGCACGTCGTCTGGCGGCCCTGGGTTCACTATCCGGTGGGCTACAGCTTCATTCTCTCGATCTTTTATCGCGCGCTCGGGCCCGGGCTGCTCGTGGCGCCGATCTTGAACGCTCTCTTCGGCTCCGGTGTCGCGGCGGTGGTGCACCGTCTCGGCCGTTACTTCACGACCTCGGGCCGCGCGAAGCTCGCGGCGGCGCTCGTCGCGCTGCACCCGGGCCTCATCGCCTACTCGCCGCTCGTCATGACGGAGGTGCTCGCGACGTTGCTCTTGCTCGTCGCGGGCCTCGTGGTGCTCACGTATCGCGAGGGTATTCGCGGTTACCTCGCCGCCGGCGTCGTGCTCGGCATCGCGGCGCTCGTGCGCCCGGAGTCGCTGCTCGCGCTGCCGCTCCTGCTCTTACTCGGCCGCCGTCCGTACGGCCGCTCGTTCTTGCACGCGCTCGCGGCGACGGCGCTCGCGTTCGTCGTGGTCCTGCCGTGGACGCTCAGGAACTGCCAGAGGCTCGACGGCTGCGCGCTCGTCTCGACGAACGGCGGTTGGAATCTCGCGATCGGAGCCATCACACCCACCGGACGCTTTCACACGCTCAAAGCCTCGGACGGCTGCCCCGTCGTCACCGGCCAAGTACAGCAAGACGACTGCTGGCGCAAAGTCGGGGAAGACCGGATTTTCCAGAACCCGTGGCACTGGCTCGGTCTCATCCCGAAGAAGCTCGAGCAGACGTACAATCACGAATCGTACGCCGTCGAGTACCTGCATGAAGCCGATCCGAGCGTGTGGACGGAGCCGCGGCGCGTCGCGGGGCGCGAGTTTCTGACGTTCTTTCACCGCTTGTTGCTGGTAGCGGCCGCGCTCGGCGCCGTGTCGGCGCTGCATTGGGTGAAGCCGCCACCTTGGGACGACGCCGTGCAAATCGGGGTCGGCGTCGTGATCATGATGTTCGCGACGTTTGCGGCTGCACGCGAGGAGCACGCGTTTTATTGGCTGCCGGCGCTGCTCCCACTCGTCGCGTGCTTGCCTCTGCCGGGCCGTCCTACGCTCGGCCCCGCGGGACGCTACTTGCTCGGTCTGCTCGCGGCGACCACCTTCACGCACTGTCTCTTCTTCGGGGAAGACCGCTATCATCTGGTGGTGACGCCGGTGCTCTGCCTGTTCGCCGCCGGAGCGCTGCGACCGCGCCGGGCCCGCGCCGTCCCGCTGCCCTGAGACGCCGGCTCACGCTGTCCCACGCGGCAAAGGGCGGCTGTCCCTTCGCCGCGCGCGGCCTGCCGTTATGCTCTACGGGTGAAGGCTCCGTACTTCAGTCTGCAGGTCCAGGCGGCGCAGCCGGGCCGGCGCGTGGCCGCGCGTGACATCGTCGACTGCGTGCTCGCCGGCGTACGCGCCGGGCACCTGCCGGGCGGCGGGCGCTTGCCGCCGGTACGTGTGCTCGAGCGCCAGCTCGGCTTGTCCAAAAATACCGTGCAAGCAGCGTACGACGAGCTCGTGGCGCGCGGCGTGCTCGAGACGCGCGAGCGCGAGGGGGTATTCGTGGCCAAGGCCGCGGCCGCAGCGCCGTTCATCGAGCCGAAGGCCGAGCCGCCCCTGCCGCGCATGCGCCCCGTGCCGGGCCTGTTCCGGCGCGCGCCGCCCGCGGGCAGCATCGCGCTCAGCACCGTGCTCATCGACCCGGAGCTCTTGCCGCGCGAGCGCGTCGCCGACTGCATCCGCTCGGTCTTGCGCACGCCGGGCATGCAGTCGCTCTACGATTATCAGGGCCATCCGCACCTGCGGGAGCTCATCGCCGCGCGGCTCCGAGCCCGCGGCATGAACGTGACGGCAGGCGAAGTCATCACGACCGTCGGCTCGCAACAGGCGCTCGACATCGTCGCACGTGCCGTCGACGTGCGTCGCATCGCTCTCGAAAACCCGGTGTACGCCCACGCGCGCTGTCTATTCGAAAGCCACGAGCTCGAGCTCGTGCCGCTGCCGCTCGATCCGTTCGGCGGCTTGCCGCTCGACGAGTGGGAACCGATCCTCGAGCGCACGCGGCCTGGGCTCGTCTACGCCATCACGAGCTTTCAAAATCCGACAGGGTACTCGTATCGAACGCACGAGCTCGTGCGCCTGCTCGAGCTCGCCTCGAGCCTCGGCTTTTCGCTGCTCGAAGACGACTGGGGCTCCGACATGCTGTCGGACAGCGAAATGCGACCGTCGCTGCGCGCGCTCGGCGGCGAGCACGTGCTTTACGTCAACAGCTTCACGAAGAAGCTCTTGCCGTCGCTCCGCGTCGGCTTCGTCGTCGCCCCCGAGCCACTCGTGCCGACGCTCGTAGCGCAAAAGCGCCTCTCGACGCTCGGCAGCCCGTGGCTACCCGAAGCCGCGCTCACCGAATTTCTCGATCGCGGCTACTACGACTCGCACCTCGCCGAGCTCCACGACGCGCTCGATACCCGCTACCGCGTTTGCCTCGACGCTCTGCGCGAGCTCATGCCCGAAGAAGTGCGCTGGACCACGCCGGGCGGCGGCCCCACGCTTTGGCTCGACTTTCCGCCGCGGCTCGCGCTCAAACCGTTCGCCGAGCGCCTGCTCGCGCGCGGCATCTTCGTCGAAGACAGCGAGTCCGCGTTCTTCGGCCGGCCGCACCTGAACGGCTTCCGCGTGAGCTACGCCTACCTGCCCGAAGCCAAGCTCCGCCACGCGCTCGAAATCGTCGCCGACGAAGCGAAGTCGGCGCTCGGTCGCGCCAAGGGCGCCGAGCAGCCGGACGTCTCCGCGCTCAAAACGTGAACGGTAGATCGAGCCGCAGGATCTTGTAGCTGCTGCCCGCGAGCGGGTTGTCGAACCCGAACGCCAACGCGGCACCCGGACGAAAGGTGACTTTCTCGCTCACCTTGACGTGAAAGCGCACGCCGGGCTCGATGGTCGCCGTGTCTTTGACCTCACGCGTGGGATCGGCCTGCACGATGGCCGCGTCCGTGAGCCAGTGCTGGTAGCGCAAATCGAGACCCGCCGACAGGAACGGGAAGATGAAGTAGCCGCCGTGTAGGCCCATCGTCAGATCGAAGTTCGTCGTCTTTTCGCTCTGTGGACCGCGCGCGCGGCTCATGATTGGCAGCGAAATCTCGGCTTGCACCGTAACGCCGTGGGTCACGTAGGCCACGTCGAGGCCCGGCCAGACCGTGAAGTAGTCCGGCATGTAGAGCGGGTTGTCGAAGCCGCTCCGCGCGAGCATCGCGGCCCAGGTCGCGTGCTGCGCCGCTTCGTCCGGGTCGATTCCACCGCCCATGCCGATAGGCAGCGCGAAGCCCAAGAACATGCCGAGCTTGAACCCCTTGGCGGGCCAGAAGCCGGCTTGCGCGCCGATGACCGGATTGGCGAAGCCGAACGCGCCCTTGCTTTCGAGGGCGCTCGGCGGCGGCGAGCTCGACGTGACGGCCAGACGCGCGAGCACGGAGATGCGCGGAATGATCCGATAACTGAACGTGAAATCGTCGACGATCGTCTTGCCGTTCACGCCGTAGAACGCGAACGAGTTGTCGAGACGCACGTAGGTCGAGGGCAACACCGGGCGCAGGTGCCAGGGCATCGAGTACGGCGCGACGACTTGCTTGACGTTCTTCTCGTCGCTCGCTGCAGCCGTTGCCTCCTCCTTGTCCTTGTCCTTGGCAGCGGCCGACGCGCTGTCCTCGTCGAGCGAGACCGACTCCGCTTCGGTCGCCTGCGCCACGGACGGCCTGGCAAGAGCGGCTGCCGTGATGACCCCGAGCGCGATGAAATGTTTAAGACTCATCTTGATGCCTCTGGCGGTCGATCCGCTCGGCGGGCGGGGAAGACCGGCCGCGTCGAGTTCGACCGCGCCTTTTGCCATGGATGGCAAAAGGGAAGCAAGGCGGGTCCCAAGACCGCCGATGTCGACGTCACCCGAAATCTCTCACGTGGTTGATTTTTTCGGGTCGTACCAGCGCGCTTTGCCTTCGAGGACGTAATTCGCCTCCGACGGGCCCCAGGTTCCGGGCTCGTACTCGTAAATCGGCGTCGCGTCTCCCAGGATGGGCTCGACCACGCGCCAGGCCGCCTCGACGCCGTCGGCGCGCGCGAAGAGGTTCGCGTCGCCCCGCATGGCGTCGCCGATGAGACGCTCGTAGGCGCTCATCTCGTCCGCCGTCTGATTGCGCACCATGAGCTCGACCCCTTCACCGGTCATCGCGTCGCCGGGACGCTTGGCGCGCGCGCCGATCGCGATCGCAACCTCCGGTCCCAGCCGGAAGCGCACGTAGTTCGTGAGCGAGGGCACCGGCTCCGGAAAGACCATGTGCGGCGGGCGGTGCAAATCGACGAGCACTTCCGTCGCGGTGACCGGCAAGTGCTTGCCGGTGCGGATGTAAAAGGGCACGCCCTGCCAGCGCCATGAATCGATGTGGAGCCGGAGCGCCGCGTACGTCTCTACGGACGAGTCGCGCGCTACACCCTCCTCGTCGCGGTAACCTTTGAACTGGCCGCGCACGATGTCCTCGGCGACGAGCGGGCGAATCGCCTTGAACACCTTCGTCTTCTCGTCGCGCAAGGCTTCGCGATCGCCGGCTGGCGGCGGCTCGAGCGCGAGAAAGGCGACGACCTCGAGCAAGTGGTTCTGCACGACGTCGCGGATGGCACCGGTTTCCTCGTAGAACCGCCCGCGCCCCGCGACGCCGAACGACTCCGCCATCGTGATCTGCACGCTGCTCACGAAGTTGCGGTTCCAGATCGGCTCGAGGAACGCGTTCGCGAAGCGGAAGTACAAGAGGTTTTGCACCGGCTCCTTGCCGAGGAAGTGGTCGATGCGAAAGATCGCGTTCTCGGGGAACACGGTCGTGAGCGCGCGATTGAGCTCTTGCGCCGAGGCCAGATCGCGCCCGAACGGCTTTTCGACGACGACGCGCGCGCCGTCCGAGCAGCGCGTCTTGCCGAGCAGCTCGACGACCTGCGGGAAGACGCTGGGCGGGATCGACAAATAGTAGAGCGGTCGCTTGGCGCCGCCGAGCGTCTCACGGAGCTTCCGGAAGAGCTCCTCGGTACGGTAGTCACCGTCGACGTACGAGAGGTTCTTGGAAAGGATTTCGATGGCGCGCGGGTCGGCGCCGCCGCCGTACTCCTTGACGCTCTCCTGCATCCGCTGGCGCAACTGCTCGAGGCTCGAACCGCCGCGCGAGACGCCGATGATGGGAAACCCGGGGTTACCGCGCTTGATCATCCAATGGAGCGCGGGAAAGATCTTCTTGTAAGCGAGATCGCCCGTGGCGCCGAACAGAACGAACGCGTCGGACTGAGAGCCGTGGTTGTTCATCGCGGGCCGATCTGTACCATCCTCCCCGCTCGATCACACGCGCGTCGAGCTTCCGCGCGCTCGAACCGGGGCGGCAGCCGCGTGGCCTTGCGCCCCGGGTCGCTCATTTCAGGTACGAGGCGAGCCCGATGTTCTGATCGAGCAGCGCCTGTGCGACGAGATCCGCGATCGTCGTCGCCCCCGCGGTCTCGAAATGCGTGTGATCGTCGCAGAAGAAGTCGCCGACTGGGCCGGTCGTGCTGGCGCTCACGTCGCCGCCCGAGAGCGGACAGAAGCCACGGGAGTTGTAGAGGGCGACGCTCAGCGCATGCAGATCGATGACGGGCACGCCGTTCATCGCGCCGGCGTCGACCGTCGCGGTCACGTAGCCGCCGCGCGTTCCGACCGCCGTGCTGCCGCTGCAGGCGATCGCGCTCACGGGGGTCACGAAGATGGGCATCGCGCCTCGCTGTTTGGCCGCCTGCGCCATCACTCCGAGCGATGCTTTGAAGGCGTCGAGGCCGACATGGCGATCGCAGCTCGGGTCGCCGTCGTTGATGCCGAACTGGATGATGAGGTAGTCGCCCGCTTTCATGCCGGCGAGCATCTGCGACCAACGATCTTGCAGCGTCGGCTGGCCGCTGTTGTCCGTCGTGAGCACGCACTCGCCGGACGAGTCCATCACGTCCTCTACGTCGTAGAGCCAGGTGCGAATGCTCCGCCCGCCGACCGCGCTGTTGGTGACGGTGACGTGGTCGTTGAAATGCGGTTTGAAGACCTTGCCCCAGCCGACGGGACACGGAGTCTCACCGTTTGCCATCGTCGAGTCCCCGGCGAGCCACACGGTGATGTCGGCCGTGACGCCAGTGCCGCCAGCGCTCGTGCCCGCGTTGCCGCCGGCCGTGCCCCCGAAGCTAACGCCACCAAAAGCATCGTGACCGGCCGCACCGGCGCGGCCGCCCTGGGCCGTTGCTCGTCCGGCGCTCGGCATTCCCGCCTCGGTGCCGCCCGCGGGTCCGCTCCCGCCCTCGACGTTCTGCCCGCCGTACCCTCCACGCCCAGCCCCGTTCTCCGCGCCTGCTCTTGCGCCTGCGGCTGCTGCACCATCCGTGGCCCCGCCGTCGGTCATCCCCGCGCCCGTTCCGACAGTCCCCGCGCTATTTCTACCGCCGGCCGCGTCCGCGCTCGCGCCGCTCACCCCGGCCGCAGCTTGGCGGGCTCCCGCGACGCTCGCTCCCCCCGCTCCGTGCTGTTCGAGCGCGGGCTGGTTCGGACCGCTGCAAGCGAGAGCGAGCAGGACGAGCACGGCCGAGGGACGTCGGCGCATCGTCATGCGTTGCCGGAACGTGATCGGATCTTCCGAGACCACTCGACGTGAGTCTACTCGTTCGGGAAGGTCGCGTCCTCTGACGTTTCGGCCTCGGGCGCCACGGCGGAACCGGCGGGCGTGGGCACGGGGCTCGGCGTGGCGGTTTCGCTGTCTGCCGGACGCTGGAACGCCATCAGCGTGTGGTGGCCGATCTTGTCTTCGTACGTCTGCTGCGCGTCGCCGAGCAAGTGGTGCCGCATGAGACTGACGACGGGGCGTTCGCTGTGCAAAATGGTGTAGACGTGCAGTGGGGCGCGCGGCATCGCGGCGAGGAGCGCGTGCCGATACAGTCGTTCGTCGCTGACGCAGGTGGTCTCGAAGGCCGCACGCACGGCGGGGCGGAAGCCCCGCGAAAGCGTCGGGTGAAACTCGGTGTAATAGCGGAACGGATCGCACGAACGCCGATCGAGCACGAGCGGCTCGCGCACGTCGCCGCCCGCCGCCGCCTTCACCCTGAGCAGCGTACGAAGCGCTTTGGGGAACTCGGAAGAGTAAGTGAGCGACTGCTTGTGATTGCTCCAGTAGCGGTCGAAGAAAAGAAACGGGGCGAGCACGAGCACGAGCGCGGGGACCACGTCGCCGAGCCTTGCGAGCTCGCGCCGCGGCACGTCGAACGCCATGCACGCGATCGCCGACATGTAGCCGACGATGAACAGATTCGCGCGAAACGCCCCGATCGGCCAAAGCCGCAGCGTGTTGAACGCCCACACCAAGGCTACGGGCAACACCAGCAGCACGGCGCGCTGGCGCCGCCAGGCCGCGATCACGAAGAGACCCACGAGGTGCAGCGTGAGCCAGACCGCGTTGTCGACGTGGCGCGCGAAATCGGCGCGGCGGCCGCGCAAGAGCTCCGTCTGCCAGAATTTGTGCCGGAAGGCGGGGAACTCCGCCATGGACTCCTGACGCTCGCGCGCCCAGGCCCAGTAGGCGTGCCGGCCCTCGTAGAACACGTTGTACTTGTTGCCCCACGTGTTCGTGTCAGACGGTGGGTTGTTGCGCCAGCTCAAGAAGTACTGGAGCAGCAAGAGCAGGATGATGAAACCCGCCGTCGAGACGACGGCGACCACGTGGCGTCGTCCGAGGCGGAGCGACCTGTATCCCGCAAGCAGGAACACGCCCGGATACGCGAACACCAGATCCTGCGCGAAGAGCCCGCCGAGCGTCGCCGTGGCGAGAAGCCAGCCGAGGTCCCGCCCGCGCTCGGTGGCGAGATAACGCAGGGTGAGCAGGATCAGCAGCAAATGCAGCGCCAGGCTGATCGAGTACGGCTTGAACTCCTTCGAAAAATCGATCGCGACCGGGTGCAGCGCGATGATGAAGACGAAGAGCAGCCGCGCGCCGGGATTCACGAATAGGCGCCGCGCGAGCGCCGGGGTCATCAGCACCGTGCTCACGCCGGCGAGCCAGGGCATGAAGCGCAGCACCGGCTCCGACAGCGAGAGCAAGCGCGCGAGCTCTCGGCTCGTCCACATGAAGCCGATCGGACGGATGGAGAGCTCGAGCAGCGGCTGCTCGACGAGATTCATCGCCCACGAGCACTCGTCGAGCCAAAAAGCCGTCGGCCGCCAGAGGTAGCCGCGAGCGCGCAGGAGCAGGCCGACGACGACGATCGCCGCGGTGAAGAACGCTACGACGCGCTCGGCGAGCGGCGCGCCGCGCGGACCGAATAGCCACGCCACGCCGGCGCGAAGGCGCGGCGAGAGCACGGCAAGGGCACGCATGGGCGGGAAAGCTACGAACCGTAGCTCCAAAGTAAAGCGCTAAGCAGAATGCATGGCGCGCGTGTCGCCTCGCCGCATGGGGCGTCGCGTCGCCGCACGCCGGCCGGATGGCCAGAATGGCCGTGCGCGTCGCTGGACGTTCGGGTAGAAGCTGGGGCACCCTACCGTGCGGCGTCGCGTCGTCGGATCCGGATCGGATCCCGTGCGGAGCCGAGCTTGAGCGCCATGCGGTTGCTCGTCGATATTCTGCACCCCGCTCACGTCCACGTCTTCGGAGCACTCGCGAAAGAGCTCGGCTCGCGCGGCCACGACGTGCGCTTCACGCTGCGCGACAAGGACGTCGCGCGCGAGCTCCTCGATCAGCACGGCATCGGCTACGAGCTCCTGTCACGCCAGCGACAAGGCGTGGGCCTCGCGGGCGAGTTCGTGCAGCGGTCGGCGCGGCTCTGGCACGTCGCGGCCGCGTTTCGCCCGCATTTTTTCGCCGGCGTCATGGGTCCGAGCATCACGGCCGTGGGTCGCCTGCGCCGCACCCTCACGCGTGACCGCGCGCGCATCGCCGTCTTTTACAACACCGAGATCGCGCGGCTCACGAACACCGTCGTTTACCCCCTCGCCGATTACGTCTGCACCCCCGACTCGTACTGGGCCAAGGTCTACGGTAACCACGTCACTTACCCGGGTTATCACGAGCTCACGTACCTGCACCCGCACCGCTTCAAGCCGGACCCCGAAGTGCCGCGCCGCCACGGCATCGATCCGACGCTGCCCTACTTCGTCGTGCGCTTCGTCTCGTACAAGTCGTCACACGATCTCGGCATCGCCGGCCTCACCCTCTCGCAAAAAATCGCGCTCGTCACGACGCTGCGTGAATTCGGCCGCGTCTACATCAGCTCGGAGGGCGCGCTCCCACCCGAGCTCGAGCCCTACAAGCTCCGGAGCCCCGCTTCGGACATGCATCAAGTGCTCGCCTTTGCGCGCCTGCTCGTCGGGGAAAGCGCGACGATGGCGTCGGAAGCGGCCGTGCTCGGCGTCACGTCTTTTTACATCTCGCCCTTCGGCCGCGGCTTCACCGACGACCAGGAACGCCGCTATCAACTCGTCTATAACTTCAACGGCGCACGCTTCCGCGCCGATTGGATGAGCGACGTCCGCCGCCTCGCCGCCGATCCGCACCTCGTCACTCGCGCGCAGGCCGCTCAAGACCGCCTGCTGCACGAAAAGACCGACGTGACGCTCTGGATGGTCGACTTCTTCGAGCGCGAATACAAAAAGCACTTCGGGTAGAGCGCGACGCGCGAGTGCGCCGCAGACCCGGTGAGCTCCAGATTGCCGCTCACGTGACTGGGCAGCCAAGCACGCCGAGGAGCGAGAAGAAGCCGTCGGCGCTGATGCCGAGGACGTTGGTCCCATCGCCACATTGGACGGTCCCTAGCTCGCTCACGGGCGCGGGCCGGCCGCTCGAGACCCGGCACCAAGTCAAGTCGGGGCTTGGCTGCCCGGGGGCCTCGTAGGTCTGGCGCTGTCTGAAAACCCGCGCGGTCTCGTCAGCGACTAGCCAGGGGATGCCGAAGGGTGACGCGCCGGGACTGGCGAGTAGAAGGCGCGGAGTTTCTTGGCAGCTTGCCGCGCCGGCCGGGTCGAGCGAAAGGATCGACCACGTGCCCTTGTCGTCAAGCAATGACATGGTGCGACCGGCTGCTTCGGCGCTGATGACCGACTCGAGGGGAGAGGGCTGGGCGAGCCAGTCGCCTGCTTCGGTCTCGATGAAGACGCGGCCGTCAGCGGTCGCTGCCACGGAGGGGTGGCCGAGGGAAACGCTGGTGATCGGTCCTGACACGTCAGCAGGGATTGCCGCCGTCCACGAGGTTCCAGCGAGACAGAAGAGTCCCTCACCGTAGGCACAGAGCCTCTGCTGACCGCCAGCGAGCTTCGTGACATGAATCTCGGGCGCAAGCGCGTACTCAGGGCGTACGACGAGGCCTTGCTCGCCACCGACGGCGGCAAGTAACTGGCAGCCTGACGCGTCGCAGCCGAGCGCCACCACATCTGCTTGCAAGGCTTCACCGATCTTGGCGCTCCTTTCGCCCCAGACGGCGAGGATATCGAGCGTGCCGGCGGAACCGGTGTCGATATCGAACATCGTCGCGGTCGAACCCAGCTCCGCGAGCACCAGACGGGGCGCTCGAGCGTCTGGAAATTCAGCGAGCGCCGCCCAACCGCCCAGGCTCACGAAGCGCGCAGCACTCCCGGCGTCAGAGGCCTGCGCGATCTCGACGGGCTCTACTTCCCCCTCATGAGGGAAGAGCTCCAGGCACGTTGCTGCGGTGTTCGGATCGAAGCACGGTGCGTCGAACGAGACGTGGCTCGCACCGCCGGCTCCGGCTCGGCCCGCGCCGGCACCCGGCGACGTCCCTGCTCGGCCGCTTTCACCGCAGGCCGTCGCGAGCGCCAGGTACGGGCCGAGCAGCACCGCCAAGGACCTCCCGTATCGACCGAAAGATGACATGCAACTACTCACGGAGTGTTCGCACCAGCCTAATGCCGATGTTGGGACCGAATGCGTTGTCCGTGAAGCTCGCGTGCCAGTCGTTCTTGCTCACATAAGCGGGCATGAGATAGTCGCCGCTGCGAGTCACGCGATCCTCGTCCTTCTGTGCCGTCAAATCGCCGCCAGTCCGGGGCATTCCAGTCGGGTCCACGAGAGGACCCTCGCCGTAGCCCAGCGGCTTGTAGATATCGTTGCACCATTCGTTCGCGTTACCCGAGACGTCGTACAAGCCCCAAGCGTTGGCTTGCTTCTGCGCGACCAGGTGGGGGCGCTTGTCCGAATTGTAGCAGTACCACCCGATGGATTCGAGGTTCGGATCGAGGAAACAGTCCGGGCCCGTTTGTTGCGTGATCGGACCTGAGTAGAACGCAGTGGTGGCGTTCGCCCGCGCCGCATACTCGTATTCGGCCTCCGTGGGTAACCGGTAGCCGACGCAGTCGTACACACTCGGCGCGGACAGACGAACCGACGTGCACGCCAGCTGATCGCCGAGCTCGCCGCTGCACCCCTCGAGTTCGTAGCAAGCCTCGAGCCCGTATTTCTTGGAATACCGATCGGCAAATTCCACGGCGTCGAAGAAATTGACGTCACCTTGCGGACAGCTCGGTTCAAGGCAATCGCCGGCACCTATCTCCGTGTGTTGTTTGGGCTGCGTCAAGCCGAGGGCTTCCCATTGCGCGCGGGTGACCTCCGTCTGAGTCATCTCGAAGGGCCGAGTAATGGTAACCTGAACCTGAGTCGAGGAGATGGCACCTCTACCCCACTCGTCCTTCGGCGCACCCATCACGTAGCAACCGGCCTCGATGCGGCAGAAGCCGGCATCGCAATGAGCCTCTGCTCGCGGCTGCTTGCAAGTTGCTGACGGTAGCAGGCTGCTCGGCGCGCCAGCAGCACCGTGCGAGCCGCCTGCGGAACCGGACACGATTGCGTCTCGGAGCTCAGGAGCGCTACGGCCGCAACCCATCACGACCATTCCCGCCAGTGCGCTCCTCCGGCTTCGTTCGATCGCGAGGCGCAGCTGGCGCATGCGTGTCCTCTCAGTGATCAACGCCGAAAAGATCACCTTGGTTTCGCCAGAAGGAGGCCTTCGTGCTGTTAGTGCCGTACAGCGTATTCACGGCGTTCTTCAAGCTCGTCCAGGTGGTGTCCTGGGCGGTCGTGCAGTTGCTCCCGCCGCAAGCCTGGCGGTAGACGTTGCGAAAGTCCGCCAAGGAGTACGCGTCCGCCGTCCTCCGATTGACCCAATAGTAGAAGTTCAACCAGTCGAACTCGGTCCCCTCGTTGGTGCCGGGACAGAACTGCTCCATCCACAAGCCCCAACCGTACGACGGAATCGCAAACGGCGGTGAGTAAACGACGTAGTCAGTCCACTTGACCTCCTTGTAGTAAGGGAACGTCGCGTCGTTGTCCGACGCGCGGTTTTGCGTAATTGCGGCGATGAAGTGCCCGAAGCCTTCCTTCTGGGCTGACGAGCCCATTTCCCGCGACTGGATGCAGTGCTGACGATCGAGCGGATCATGGACGTGGTCACAGTTGCAGAGCGCCGCATTCGAATTGCCCGAGGTGTAGTCGAGCTTTTGCATCCCGAACGAGACATCTTGGATGCTGTGCCCAGTCTCGTGCAGGATCACGCTCTTGAAGAAGGAATCCCAATTCCCAAATTGCGAGTTCCAGCCTAGGTACACGCCACCATTGGAATAGCAGCTGATACTGCCGCCCGGGCATTGCTGCTCGGCGTAGATCGAGTAGTAGGCCCCGCTTGCGGTCCCGTTGTCGCTGAGCAGGGCCAGCTGCGTCACCGCAGCCGCGACATTCGCAACGGCGTCTCCGATCCCGAGGTTCGGGTTGTATGTATAACGGTTACCGGTCGGAATCGTACTTAGATTGTAGGTGGCTTGGAAGGTGCGCCACACCCAGTCGTCGTAGGGAGTGACGCCGATCCACCCGCCGGTCGGAAGCAGGAGCTCGGGAGTCACGACGACATCGTACGTGCCGGACGAGCCCGGCAGGTCATCGGTGCAGCCGGCCGAGTTCAGATACCACTGCCAAACGAGCGTGCCGTTGCGGTACACCGATGTCCAAGTGTAGGCAGCCGGTTTCACCGCATACGTCAGCCCCGATTCGTGCAAGAGGTAGTCTTCGCCGAGCCCCTGGTCGTAATAGGTGTAACCCCAGCGAGGGCAGAACCTCAGCGTTCCGGCAGCATGGCTCATCGGCGCAACGAGGAGCGCCGCTGCGGCGACGAGCAACGCGCACAGGCCCTTCAACGCGCGGCTCATTCGTCCACCCCTTGCGTGCTGTCGGCACGACCAGGTGGGCCCGAACCGCGCTGACCCTCGAGAGTGACGATGACGGGCGGGCTGAGCTCTCCCTGGCTCCCTAGCTCGTTGGTCACGTCTACCATACGGACAGCCTCGGCATCATAAATTTTCGAGGAGGACGTACGCCTTTCCGCAGTCGTCTTCATTGCGTTCGCCCGCGCCTGAGTCGCCGTGTCGAGCGCGGTCGCACTTCGGCCGTTCGCGTCTAAGGTGACATGAAGCGCGGGCGTGGTGGCTTGAAGCGTTTGAGTGACAATGGGCCCAGCCGCGGAAGGACGGGCGACCTGGTACGATGCCGAGAGCAGAATCGCGCTCGGGAGGTCGGTACTTTGCGCGGGAAGGTCAGAGAGTCCGTATTCGACGGGAACGGCTGAGTTCGCGGGGACGTCCACGCTACCCATCGAGCGCACCGCAATTTCCCCTGACGGTGCCATGCCCGTGAGGCGCAGCTCGACCCGCTGCACGGTGGCCGTTGTGTTCTGCAGGAGCCCCGAGATCCTGTCGACCTTGCCGTCCGCCGGCGTGCCCGTCCACGAGATGATGATGGGCGTTGGGCTCGGTCGCTCGCCCAACTCCTCAGGGGCCTTGACCGCTAGCAGAGCTGCCGTCCCTGGCGCCGCCGAATCGGTCCCCGTGGAGCCCAGGTGCTGATTGCACGCAACGCACAGCAGTGCTGCGAACTTCAGCCGTCTGCCCGCCGCTCCCACACGTATGAAGCCCGTCCTCATGCTGCCTCCTCGCTTCCTCTATGTATCACATTCGGTCCGTCTGAAGAGGTAATTCTTTAGGCCGCTGGCCCGTGAGCGTGCCGCGGACGGCGTGTCCCCAGTTTCGCTGCGTCCGATGCGCGGATGGATTGCCAATCGGCTCACGAACGAATAGCAGGTAGAGCTGCCCGAAACGGGACGTGACGCTCTGGATGGTCGACTTCTTCGAGCGCGAATACAAAAAGCACTTCGGCTGAACGCGCGCGGGCGACGCGCCCGAACGCGCTCTCCCACGCTCAAGCCTGCCCGCACGCTGCTTCCGCGAGCTCGCGCAACGACGTGAGAAGCCCCGCCCACCAAAGTCCCATGCTTGCGATGAATTTCGGCGCGTCGGCGCCGTGCCGCACTGGATGGTCGGCGCGAATGCGGCTCCAGCCACGGTGGTGAACGGTCACCAGTGTCCCGCCCTTGGTCGGCTCGAACAACACCTCCACCTCGGTCTTTTCGTCCGCCGCGAAATTGACCGCGCGCCATTCGAGGACGAGCCGCTCGGGCGGCTCGAAATGCGTGATACGCCCCGTTTCCACGACCTTCCTCGAGCCGCCCGCGGTGTCGAACGCTTCGAACAGACGCCCGCCGGGCTTCGCCTCCAGGTGGACGACGCTGCGCCTCTTGCCGAGGCGGTACCTGAGTCCCGGCCGCCACCAGACGTCGATTTCTTGGGTGAACAGACGAAACGCCTCCGTCTGCGGCACGCGAACGAGCACGCTGGCGCTCGCGCGATCACCCGGCGTTTCACGCTGCGTCATCGTCGGGCGCGCCGGTCTCGTTCGGCATGCGCCTTGAAGGCGCTGAGTTGCGTGTCCCAGAAAGCTTCCACGTGCTCGAGCCAGCCGCGAAGCTCAGAGAACGGTGCGCGTTCGAGACGGTAGAGGCGCACGCGCGCGTCGTGGTCCGGCTCGCTCTCACTCACGAGCCCCGTCTTGCGTAACAGCCGCAAGTGGCGACTCATGGCGGGCCGCGTCGTCGACAAGAGCTCGGCGAGCTCGCCGGCGCGGCGCGGCTTCTTGCGCAGAAGATCGATGACGGCGCGCCGCGTCGGATCCGCTAGCGCAACCAGCGTCGTGTCGAGTGACGACATTCAACCGCGCACGCGCTGCATGAACCACCATAGGTGTGCTTCGGGATCGAGCGCGCCGTAGCTGCGGTCGGCCCAATAGTCCTCACCGTAGTCTTTGGTCTCGAGCGGGCGCACGATCTGGGCACCCGCCGCCAGCGCACGCGCCGCGTGGGTGTCGACGTCATCGATGTAGAACGCGAGCGCCTGCGTCACCGCCCCGCCGATGCTCTTCGGACTACGGTAGTTGCTCTGCCAGGCCTCTCCACCGTCGGTGCCTGACACGCTGACCAGCGCCTCCTCGAGCTTGAGCTCGGAATGGACGATACGTCCGCCGTCGCCCTCCACCTTGAGCTGCACTTCGAATCCGAACGCGCGACACAGCCAAGCGATGGCCGCCTTGGGATCGTCGTAAAACAGGGACGCGCTCATGCGCGGCCAATTTTTGGGGGGTGCTTGCATGCGCGGAGCTCCTGGTTGCTGGATTGGGAAATAGTTAACCGAATCTAAAACTATTGTCAAATCTCGTGCGCGGCGCCCTGCCTTCGCGCCGCCAGTCGCGACGCGCTCGCTCAGCGCGCGAGCCGCGGCGGCGCGCCGGCTTCATTCGGCGGGAAGCTCCCGGCGGGGCCCGGCTTCGACGAGCTCGCCGGCGCCGGCGTCACGGGAACGGCTGTCGGTGCTCGGCGCGGGGGCGGCTGGCTCGGCGCTCGGCGTGGGGGCTGCTGGCTCGGCACTCGGCGCGGGGGCTGCTGGCTCGGTGCTCGGCGCTATTGGCTCGGTGCTCGGCGCTATTGGCTCGGTGCTCGGCGCTATTGGCTCGGCGCTCGGCGCTACTGGCTCGGCGCTCGCGCTATTGGCTCGGCGCTCGGCGCTATTGGCTCGGCGCTACTCGCGCTCGGTGCGGGGGTCCGGACCGTTCTGTTCGTGCATGAGCGCTGGCATGTGTGGCGTATCGTTCCGAAACGATCGCGGCGGTTTCTTTGCGCGCCCGATCACCGTTGCAGCTGCTTGAATCGCAAAGCGGAAACTACGTCGACGCTCATCTTCGGCTGGAACTGTCGGGGATCCTGTCCGGTCTCGACGATGTCCAGTGACATGAGCGAGCAAGGACATAGGGAAAAGATCAATCCGATGGCAGGGGTGACGGGTCTTCCCCACGGTGGTGACGGGTTGTTGCGAGCCCATGGGTGACACGTGTTCCAAGAACATGAGTCCAAATAGCTGCCAAATTCAAGATTATGGCCCTATTCGAGTTTTCGATGTAGCATCGAGCGTGAGGTTCTAGGCTGCGCGCCCGCCAACGGCATTGCCGCTCGTTTGATTCGTCGTCCTTCGGATTTTCGGCCTTCCGCGTTGGCCGGACACTCGCGCGGTGCCGCACGGCGCGGCGGGGGAACGGAGCGTGCCTCCTCCTGAGCACGCGCAGGCCCGGAGGCCGAGCATGCGATTTGGAGGAGGCAAGCCCCTCGCAGCACCGCAGGTGCGAGAAGGGCGGGTGGAGGCAACCACGGCTCGCTTGGAAAAAGTCAGAGCCGAGCTTGGTGGTGGCGAAGAGTCAGAGCCGAACTGGGGTGAGGGCGAAGCTCAGAACCGAGGTTCGGTGCTTGGCGAGAGTCAGAACCGAGGTTGGCGTTGGCGAAGAGTCAGGCGAGCTTGGTGTGGCGGGGGGGCAGAGGTGAGCTGGGTGCTGGCGAAGAGTCGAATTCGGGTGGCGCTCGCGAAGGCCGGGGCCAGCATGGCCGGGTTAGGGGCCGCACTCGGGGCCGAGCTCGGTCTTGCGGTCGAGTTTGAGGAAGCGGTCGTGCATGGCGATGTGGACGACGCAGTCGGCGGGGAGCGCGGGTGCGTCGGCGCGGACCATGCGGTCTCGGCTCGCGTAGGCGTCGGCGTAGCGCGGGAGCTTGCCGTCCTCGAGCAGTAGGTCGTCGTCGATGTAGACGTAGTAGGCAGCTTTGAGCACGCGGTAGCCGTTCGGCCCGCCCGGGGTGACGATCGGGATGCCGCGACGGTAGGCGTCGCTCAGGATGCGCTCGAGGCGTGGAGTTTCGTAGTAGGGGTGTGTGGGGGTGATGGGGTGTTCGGCGAGTGTCCAGCCGAAGAGGGCGACGAGGAGGAGTCCGCCCGCCCAGGGCGCGAAGCGCTGGGTGTGTGCGACGAGCGCGGGCGGCAGCTTGACGCGTTCGAGCAGGCGCGCGCCGGCGACGGTGATGAACAGCGCAGCGGCGAGCGCGGCGAAGGGGATGGCCGCGTCGAAGTAGCGCGCGAGAAAACGAGTCCAGAGCGTGAGCGGGTTCAGACGACGGAACGCGAAGGTGTAAAAGAAGAAGAAGGTAGTCGGGAAGGCGAGCACGGCCCAGACGCGCCGGTTTTTGGTGACGAACGGGAGGACGACAACGCCGAGGAGCGCGAGCACGAAGAGCGGGTAGTAGTACTCGTCGAGCGTGGTGAAGCGGCCGAGTGCGTCCCACACGCTGTGAACGACGAGGTACTTCTGCGTGCGCACGGGATCCTTGCCGTGCGTCGCCGAGACGAGAGCGAAGCGGCTCGAGTATTGACTCACGCTGCGATAAAATACTGTCTCGAGCGCGAAGACGAAGAGCGGCACGGCGGCGTAGATCGCAACGTCGCGGACCCGGCGCTTCTGCACGTAGACGCCAATCAGCGCGCCGGGAATGAAGAAGACGAGTGGCTCCTTGGCAAGGTATGCCCACGCCGCAGCGAACGCCGAAAGCACGAGCCAGAGCAATTCACGCCGCTCGGCGCGCCCGTAGGCGACGAGCAGGAGGAGCGCGAGGGCCGCCCACGCCGCACCGAAGGAGTCGGGGGAGAGTTGCGTGCCGGCGCGCACCCACGACGGGAACAAGGCCAGCCACAGCGCCGCGATGAACCCCGCGAGACGCCCGTGCGCCATCACGCCGATCGCGTAGACGAGCGCGACGGCCGCGGTCGACGCCGCGAGCGAAGCCACGTGATAAATCGGCGCGCCGCGGCCGAGCAGCAGCTGGATCACGGCCGTGGGCGCGTTGACGCCGAGGCGCGACAAGTGGTGGTCCCACACGACTTTGGTCACGTCGAAATGATGGAACCACTGGCGCACGAAGTGCCATTTGTTGATGGCGTCGCCGCCGATCTCGATCGGCTCGAGCTCGACGAAGTGCACGGCGAGCGCGAACAGCGTGACGGCGGCGCCGAGAGCCACTTCCGAGCGCCGCACGGAAAGCCACACGCCGAAGCGGGAAATCAGGACTCTGATGCGCGCAGCGGAGGTAGGCACGTGCGACGGGCAGGCATACCACGGCCAAGCGCCGAGCTAGCCCCGACCTGAGCTTGGCCGAGGCTAGCGACGGAGTGCATAGAGCGTGTAGCCGCCCGGCAGGCGGGCCACGAGCTCGTCCGGGCGCAAGAAGCCGGAAACTGCGCTCAGATTGCGCGCAGGGACGACGACGTGCGTCACGTGATAGCGCGCGACGATGTCACGCCGTTCGTCGTTGGCGGTGCGCGGCGAGAAGAAGCTCACGGCGTCGTGGCGGCGCTGTTCCGCGTCGAAGATGAGCGGATTTTTGTGGAGCGGTGTCACGATCTTCGGACCGAACGTCGGCAGCGACCAGGAAGCGAGCGCGGTACTGAGCACGACGGCGTGAGGACCGGCTAGCTCTCCGACGCGGCGAGCGTAGCGGAGCGGCGTGCTCTCTTGCTCGCGCGAACCCGCGCCCATGCGCTCGAAATGCTCGCGTGCGGCGGACACATTGGACGCCGTGAGCCAAACGAGAAACGCTGCCACGAGCGCGCTCGCGCCGAAGCGTGGCGCAAGACGCGCGAGCCGCGTCCCGGGGTTCGGCGTGCGCGGCGTGAGCGTCACGAGCAGGCGTACGAGCGCGATTTGGAGGAAAAACACGGCAAGGAGCACGTAGCGATGCCCGAGCGGGATCGGAAAGAAGGCGCCCAGCGTGAACACCAACAGCATCAAGAGGGCACCGAGTACGACGAACACGTCCTGTCGCCGCACCCAGAGGTACGGCAAAACCAAGAACGAGATCAGGCAGTATCCGAGGATATTGTAGAGGTGCGTGTGGTCGTAAAACACGTGCTCGGGCGCGAACGCGTCGGGATCGAGGCGACGCATGCGGTGGACGGTGCCGCCGAAAACCATGCCGAGCGCGGGGTAGTACGGCCAGAGCGCGCTCAAGCAGAAGCCGGCGGCGA
The DNA here is from genome assembly GCA_025936115.1 of Polyangiaceae bacterium. Taxonomy (GTDB): domain Bacteria; phylum Myxococcota_A; class Polyangia; order Polyangiales; family Polyangiaceae; genus PMG-095. The sequence continues at coordinate 71,555 of JAICTZ010000017.1, read as the reverse complement.
CCGAGCCCGCCGTCCAGAACCGTCGTTCGCGCGCGACACGGGGCTCGGTGAGCGCGAGGAGCACGGCGGCGGGCAGCGCCATCGTCGCGGTGAGTGGATGGGTGATGTAGACGTAGGCCCAGGTGAACGCGGAGAGCGCGAGCCCCGCATACGAGCGGCGCTCGGCGCGGAGCAGCCGCACGACGAGCGTCAGGCCAAGCAGCGTGACGGCGAAGGCCGCACTCGACGGGTAGCCCGCCACGCTGAAGAAGACCTTGAGTTTGAAGACGTTCGAGAAGTGGGGTGCCTCGAGCCAGCTGCCGAAGAAGACGACGAGGCCGTAGAGCGACGCGCGCGGCTCGCGAAAATACTTGCGAAAAAACAGCCAAATCCCGGCGAGCAGGAGCACGCTGTTGCCGACGGCGCCGAGCGCCATGGTGTCGACGGCGTCGTAGTGGAGCGCGCGCCCGGCGAGTGCGACGAGCAGAAAATGCGGGCCGAAGCGTGGCGAAGGGATGTCGCCGGCGATGAGCGGGTGCGCCGGGTGCCACGGATTGTCGAGCAGCGCGCGCAAGACGGCGGTGTGTTCCCAGTAATCGGAGCCCGGGCTGTACGTGATGACGCGAAAGTGAAAGGCGTCCCACGCGACCCACAGCACGAGGCCGAGCGCGAGCGCGACGTAGACGAGATCGGTCCAGTAACGCCTGATCATCGCGCGGCGCTCGCCTTGAAGGGGCCGCGGCGCCGCAGCGAGTAGAGTCCCGGCAGGCCGGACACGACCGTGTAGAGGAGCAGCACCGCGCGATCGATGCTGGCTGCGGCGATACCGACCTCGTAGCTCGTGCCGAGTAACGTCGAGACCGCGGCCATGGCGACTTCGCGTAGGCCGAGGTTACCCGGCGTGACGTTCACGAGCGAAAAGACGATGGTGGTCGAAGACAGCAGCGCGGCGGCGAGCGGCGAAAGTTCCGTCTGGAGCGCGCCGAAGCAAATCCACATGCGTACGGCCGTAACGGCGACTTTCGTGAACGCGAGCAGGCCGAGCAGCGCGAGGTTCGGCGCGTCGCCGCGCACGAGCCGAACGCCGGTGCCGAGGGTGCGCAGGCGGTTCCACACGAAGCCGGAACGCGCCGGTACCCAGCCGGTCGGCACGAACGCCAGCGCAACGGCGGCGACGAGGACGGCACAGAACGCTACGGCGAGCGGCAGTCGCGCGCTGCTCTCCGCCGCCGAGAATGCGACGGACAAGAGACCCATCACCGCGGCCATCGCGACGTTGACGAGCGCGTTCACCATCACGAGCGCGAGGTACGAGGTGTACGGCAGCGCGTGGTCACGCTTGAGCACCGTCGCGCGCATGACGAGCCCGGCGTTGAACGGCAGGTGATTGAGCAGAAAGCCCGCGCCCGTCAGCAGAAAGCCTTCGCCGAACGGCTCGCGCACGCCGAGCCGGCGCAGCATGTACGTGAACTCGTAGGCGCGCTGCAGGTGCGCGATCGTGTTCAGGGCGAGCAGCGCGAAAATGGCGCCGGCGCTGAGCTCGAGCGCGGAGGCGAGCTCGGCGCGCTCGCGGTAGAGTACGCGCCCGACGTAGGCGACGCAGACGAGCTGGAGGACGAGCGCCACGATGCCGCGGACGCGGGACGGGCGAGCGTCACGCTCGGCGCCGTTCCCAGCGAGCGCCGGCGCGGGCTCTGCGCGGTTTTCCGATCCTTCTTGGGGCATGCCAGCGAGGCCGCCCGCTCATGTATCAGATCCGGGCGGCGGGGCGCACGAGGCTGAAACCGTGGTAGTAGTCCGGGCCGTCGCCATAGCCCCGAGGTGCCCATGGCGCGCTCCGCCGGACCATGAGGCTGTTCATCCAGATCCCGTGTCACAACGAGGAAGCGTCGCTGCCGATCACGCTCGCCGCGCTGCCGAAATCGTTGCCGGGCGTGTCCAGCATCGAGGTCCTCGTCATCAACGACGGCAGCACCGATCGCACGGTCGAGGTCGCAAAATCCCTCGGCGTCCAGCACGTGGTCGGCTTTCCGCGCAACCAGGGCCTCGCGCGCACGTTCATGCTCGGCATCCGCTCCTGCCTCGAGCTCGGCGCCGACATCGTCGTCAACACGGACGCCGACAACCAGTACAACGCCGACGACATCCCCGCGCTCATCGCGCCCATCCTCGAACGGCGGGCTGACATCGTGATCGGCGCGCGCCCGATCGGGACCATCGAGCACTTCTCGCCCGTCAAGAAGCTGTTGCAAAAGCTCGGCAGCGCCGTCGTCAAGCGCGTGAGCGGGACGACCGTCGCCGACGCACCGAGCGGCTTTCGTGCGTTCTCGCGCGAAGCGGCCGCAAGCCTCAACGTCTTCAGCGCCTACACCTACACGCTCGAGACGATCATCCAGGCCGGGCAAAAGAACATGACGGTCGTGTCCGTACCCATCCGCGTCAACGGCGATTTGCGGCCGTCGCGCCTCGTGCGGAGCATCACCTCCTACGTGCGGCGCTCGATCGTGACGATGCTGCGCATCGGCATCATTTACCGGCCGTTTCAGTTCTTCATGACGCTCGCGAGCACGCTATTCGTCGCGGGCATCGTGCTCGGCCTGCGCTTTCTCTATTACTACCTGTTCGAGCACGGCATGGGGCACGTGCAGTCGGTGATCCTCGCGGCCGTGTTCATGATTTTCGGGTTTCAGACGGGGCTGCTCGCGTTCATCGCGGATTTGCAGTCGGTCAATCGCCGACTGCTCGAGGAGCTGCTCGAGGCCAAGCGCGTGGTCCGGAGGAGGGACGATGAGTGAGTCGCCGCGCGCGTGCGTGACGGCGTGGGCGCTCGCGCTCGGGCTCGTGCTCTCGGCCGGGACGGCGCGCGCGTTCAGCTACGTGGTCGCGCCGGGGGACACGCTCGCCTCGATCGCCGAGCGCTACTACGGCCGGATCCAACAAGAGCGGCTGCTCGTCGCGGCGAACTTCCTCGACGCCCGCCGCGGCACGCCGATCGTACCCGGCATGCGGCTCGAAGTGCCAGCGCTCGGCCACCACCGCATCGTGCGCGGCGAAAGCTGGGAAACGCTGGCCGCGGAGCTCCTGGGCTCTCCGTCGCGCGCGGACGCCCTGAGCGCCGCCAACGGCTCGAGTCCATGGCTCGCCCCCGAGGACGGCTCCGAGATCGCCGTGCCCTACAATTTGCGCGTCGTCGTCGGCGAGAAGGAAGACCTCACGACCATCGCCTACCGGCACCTCGGCGACATGAACAAGGCGTGGACGCTCGACCACTACAACGGCCTCGGCGGCAAGAAGCCGCTCGAAGGCGACGTGCTGCTCGTCCCCATCACCGATCTGACGCTGACCGAGGCCGGGCGCAAAGCCGCGGCCGCCGCCGCCGCGATCGAATGCACGGAGGCAGGCGGCGGAGCGCGCAAAACGCAACAGCACATCGCGCAGGAGTTGCCGGCGCTCGTCGCCGACGTGCGCGCCGGACGCTACGCCGAGGCCGTGACGCGCGGCGTGCGCTTCGTCGCGAGCGGCGCGCTCACCGAGCCGCAGCGCGCGCTCGTGGAACAGAAGCTCACGGAAGCGTACGTCGCGCTCGACGCGCCGGGACTCGCCGCCGCGGCGTGCAGCGAGTGGCGCAAGCGCGACCGCGCCGTACACCTCGATCCCACCGTGGTCAGCCCGAAAATCATCGCCGCGTGCGAACGCGCGACGCCGTGACTGAGCGTTTCGACCAGGAGCTCGACTGGGGCGCGCTCGCGCCGCTGCGGCTCCGAGCGCGCAGCGCCGCCGAGGGGCTCTGGGCAGGACCGCACCGAAGCCTCCGCCGCGGCGCCGGCGTCGAATTCGCGGGCTACCGCGCGTACACGCAGGGCGACGATTTACGCTTCCTCGATCGCCACGCGCTCATGCGCCACGGCCTGCGCGTCGTGCGCGAGTTCGAGACCGACACGGATCGCAGCGTGCGCCTCGTGCTCGACGTGACGGCGTCGATGAGCTTCGCCGGCTCACGCGCCCGTGGCGCGAAGCTCGCGTTCGCGGCCGTCGTCGGCGCGGCGCTCGCTTGGATCGCGCTCCGTGGCGGCGATCGCGTCGCCCTCGAGTTCATCGGCGATCATGGCTTGCCGCTGCCCTGGGGCACGGGCATGCCGACGTTCGAGCGCATCGTGAGCGCGCTCGAGCACGCCCGCGCGGGCGGCAGCGTGAGCCCCGAGCGGCTGACGCAGCTCGTGACGCGCCTCGGACGGAGCTCGCCCGCGGGCTCGATCACGGTGGTATTCAGCGATTTCTTGGATTTGCCGGCGAGCGCGCTCGAGGAGCTCGGCGCGCTCTCGGGCCGCCAGCGCGCCTTGGTCGCCGTCGAGGTGCTCGACCCGGACGAGATTGATCTGCCGTTCAAGGGGCCGGTGCGGCTCAGGGCGCTCGAGTCGGACCTCGTGGTCGATACCGACGCGCCGCGCGCGCGCGCGGACTACGAAGCCGCGCTCGCCGAGCACACCGCGAAATGGCGGGACGGGTTCGTCGCGCGCGGCGCTCGCTTTCTCCGCGCCTCGACGGGAGAGGACCCCGGAGCCGTCGTGCGCCGGGTGCTCGAAGGCATCAGCGGAGCCGGCGCGTGAACTTCCTGGTCGCTGCCGCGCTCGCGGTCGGGGCTCTCGTCGTGCTGCCGCTCGTCGCGCATTTCTTGCGCCGCGGCCGCGCCGCCGAGCTGCCGTTTCCGCCCGCCGCTTTGGTCAAAGCCACGCAGACATCGACGCGTCGCGAGCGTCACCTCGAAGATCGCGCGCTCTTTTCGTTGCGTGCGCTCACGATCGTCGGGCTCGCCGTGCTCGGCGCGACGCCGCTCGTCCGCTGCTCCAGGCTTTCGCTCGCGCGCGGTGCAGGCGGCTCGCTCGCCGTCGCGATCGTGCTCGACGATTCGCTCAGCATGCGCGCGGCGCCGAAGGGCAAGCCGTCACGCTTCGAACGAGCGCGCGACGCGGCGGCACGACTGCTCGACTCCACGCGCGAGGGCGATTCCGTCGCGATCCTGCTCGCGGGGGCGCCCGCACGTGTCGCGCTCGCCGCCACGACTGATCTCGCCCTGGCGCGCCGCACACTGAAAGAGCTCGCACCGAGCGACCGAGCGACCGATCTGGCCGGCGCCGTTTCGCTCGCCCGTTCGAGCTTCGCGAGCGGCGCGGGGCGCGAGCGGCGCCTGGTCGTGCTCAGCGATTTTGCGGCGCCCGCCGTGCCCGCGGGCGATCCGGCGCCGTGGGTGCCGCTGCCCGCGCTCGCCGAGCGGCTGCCGGACTGCGGCATCGCGTCTGCCGAGCGGCGCGGCACGAGCGTCGCCGTGACGCTCGCCTGCACGAACGCCGAAGCTGCGCGCGGCCGCACGCTCGAGCTCCTCGCGAAGGGGACGCGGGTCGCTAAGCTCGGCCTAGAAGCGCGCGGCGGCGTCGCGAGCGTCTCGCTCGCCGTGCCGCCGTCCGCCGCGTCTCCGCTCTCGCTCCGCCTCGACGGCGAGGACGCGCTCACGGAGGACGACACGGCGCCGGTGGCACCCGACACGGTCGGGCTCGGCGTCGCCGTGCTCGCTGACCAAACGGAGAGCGGGGCCGTCACGGGCGGCGCTCCGCTCGTCGAGCAGGTCATCGGTGCGCTCGAGCGCGACGTAACGCTGCATCCGCTCACGGTCGTGCCCGATCAGGCCTCCGAGCTCGAACACGACGCACTCGTCTTGCTCGACGATCCGGCGGGGCTCGGCCCCGAGGCGCGCGAAGCGCTCACGACGTTCGTCGAGCGCGGCGGTTTGGCCGCCGCGCTCGTCGGACCGCGCGCCGAGGCACGGCGCATCGGCGCGACACTCGAGCCGTTCGCGTTCGGTACGGTGCGCTGGCAGCTGGCACCCGCGGCGCACGGCGCGAACGTGGCGTCGCTCGGCTGGCTCGGCGCGGAAGCGCGCAGCTTGGGCGAGCTCAAGCCGCAAGGGCGCACGCTGCTCGACGCGGGGCACGCGCCGGGCACGCGTGTCACCGCGACATGGAGCGACGGCGCGCCGTTCATCGTCGACCGCGAGCTCGGCCGCGGGCTCGTGACGACCATCACGCTCCCGAGCTCGGTCGAGGTGAGCGACTTCGCGCTCCGGCCCGGCTTCGTCGCGCTCATCGATCACTTGCTCGACACGGCGCGCCGCCGGCGCGGCCTCACGACGAGCGTCGCCGGCACGACGTGGGTGTTCGGCAGCGAGCGTCCCGTGATCGTCGGCCCCGACGGCCCGCTACGGCTCGTCGAGTCGCCGGATCGCGGTCGCACGGCGACGCCGTCGCTCCGCGGCAGCTACCGGCTCACCACCGAACGGGGTGAGGAGCAGCGAACGGTGACGCTCGACCCGCAAGAGCTCACGCTCGAACCCTCCCCGCCCCCGGCGGGCGCGCGCAACGCCGGCGGGGCGCCTGCCGGCCAGCTCCTCGACGTTTCGGCCGAGCTCGCCTACGCCCTGCTCGCCCTGCTCGCCCTCGAGCTCCTGCTGCGGGCCGTGCGGGTCGACGCCCGGCCCGGGTTCCGCTAACACCCGGGGCCCCATGCCGGCGCTCTGGCGCAAAAGTTCGCCACCCGTTCGCTCCTTGGCTCTAGCCCTCGTGGCGGGCTGCCTCGCGCTCAGCGGATGCCACACCGCGGGTCCGTACGGCTTCAGCCGGACGTATTCGCCGCTCTCCGAGGAGAAGAGCGCGGCGCGCGGCGCGAAAGAATACGACCCGGTCATGATCGAGCGCGAGCCGGCGAGCTGGAAGGGCCAGCCCGTGAGTATTTTCGGAGTGGTGAAGCAACGTGGCCAAGGCCCCGGCGGCATGGCTTACTTGACGCTCAGCGTGCGCACGCTCGCCACCCGAAACCTCTGCGATCAAATGGACGAAGATACCTGCCGTGTGACCGTGAGCGATCACGAGTTCGCGGTGATTCACGCGAGCGTGAAGCTCCGCGCGGCCGACGAGATCGGCAAAGAGAGCCTCGCGCCGGGTTCGCTCGTGCGCGTCATCGGCAAGCTGACCGACGACGTCGACAAGACGGACGGCATGCAGGTGATGCAGGCGACCTATTACCGGCACTGGCCGCGCAACTACTTCGTCACGATGGCCGCACGCGACGACATGAGGCTCTAGCGGCATGAACGCGCCGAAAATGCCGATGGTTTTGCGGTTCGTCGCCTGCGCGGCCGCGCTCGCCTGGGCCACGGCGGCGCAGGCGACGGTCGTCGAGCGCGTCGTCGCCGTCGTCGGGGAGCACGCGATCCTGCTGAGCGATCTGCGCGGGCGTGCGCAGCCGTTCATGGTGCAGATCCAGCAGCAGGTGCCGAGCGGCGCGCAACGCAACGCCGCCATCTCCCAGCTTTACAAGGGCCTGATCGAGAAGCTCGTCGACGAGGAGCTCGAGCAACGCGCCGCGATCCAAGCCAAGGTCGCCGTGACGCCGCACGAGGTGGACGAAGCGCTCGCCAAGGTCGCGTCGCAAAATAGCGTTTCCGTCGATCGGCTGCTCGCCGAGGCGCGCCGCACCGGCCTGGACGAAGCCTCCTATCGCGACGAGCTCCGCCGGCAGCTGCTCCAAACCAAGCTCATCAACGTGCGCCTGCAGGGACGCATTCGCGTGAGCGAAGACGACCTGCGCATGGCCTACCAGCGCCTCGTGCTCGAGGAACGGGAGAAGCTCGCGTTCAAGGTGGCGTGGGTGCTCGTCGGCTTGCGGCCCGGCGCGCAAGCCGCCGAAATCAGCGGGCGGCGCGCGCTCGCTGAAAACGTGAGCCGCGCGGCCCGCACGCGGGATTTCGGCGAGCTCGTGCGACGCTTTTCGGACGATCCGGCGACGCGCCAGAACGGCGGGCTGCTCGCGGCGACGCACCTCGCCGAGCTCACGCCGCAGCTGCGACGCATCGTCGCGTCACTCGAAGTGGGTCAGCCGTCGGCCGTCGTCGTCGTGCCGTCGGGCTTTGCCGTGCTCAAACTAATCGAACGCGAAGAAACGTCGCTGCCGACGTTCGACGAGGCGCGGAGCGAGCTCGCCCAGCGCGTCTACCTCGAAAAGATGACGCAGGCGCGACGTTCCTGGCTCGACAACTTGCGCCGCCAGCAGCACGTCGAAGTTCGGCTCTGAACCCGAACGCCCAAACGCGAAACTTCGCGCGTCTGCCACGAGCGCGCTCGAATGACGCGGCTCACGTAATGACCATTGAACGTCTGCTGGCGCGAGCGCAGAGACATGGACGATGCGCACGAGCCCGCCGTGGGCGGCCCTGCGGGAGCCGCTTGGACGGCGCGACCGTGACGCCGCGGCAGCGAAGGTTCTCGCGCGTGTCGGGCACGGGACGCCCTACTTCGCACTCGAGGACTGCGTGTTCGACGGCGCCGAGCTGCGCGCGCTCGCCACGGCGGAAACGGATCCGGGCCGCGAGCTCGGGACGGCAACGAGCGCAGAAATCGCGCGGCACGCCGTGGTCGCGGGCTCGGCTTGTCTCGCCCTCGCGCGCCCGGACGAGGCACGCTGCTATTACCTCGCAAGCAGTATCGAAGGCACGTTCTTCGGCGGCAGCGCCGCGTTCGCTACGCCGATGCAATACGCCGCGGTCGTGACGTCGGAAGGTCCGGTGGGCGGCGGCGTGCAAATCGAAGCGCGCCTGCCGCACGAGCTCGTCGCGCGCCTGCGCATCACGTATGCGATCGTGGAGGAGCAGTTGTTCGCGCGGCTGTTCGCTGCGCAGCGTACGGCCACGTTCGGCGACACGGGCAGCTACCGGGCATACCCCCCGTTTGCGGCGTGCTCGCACGACTCGAAGGGCGCCGAGGCGCGACTCATCGTCGAGACGAGCGCGTGCCACGGACATTTTCAGCAATACCCGACGCTGCCCGCGAGCACGCTGCTCGGCGAGTTCATGGAGCTCGTCGCGCGGCTCGTGCCCGGTGAGTTCCGCGTGAGCGCACTCCATCTGCGCACGCCTGCGCTCGCCTGGGCCGGCGACGAGCTCGTGCTCAGGCTCGAGAAATCGGCCGGTCCCTGGCAATTCGCGGGCCGTGCGACGGTGGAGGGCCGCCTGGTCGCGAGCCTCGAGCTCGGGATCGTGCGCGGCTTTTCGTGCGGGGAGTAGCGTCAACGGCGTGAGGCGCCGCTCGTGCGCGCGCCGCAGGCGAGCTCGGCGACGAGGCCGGCACCTTGCGCTCGCACGCGGCGTCCGAGCGCCAGCTCGCGGTCGAACAGGGCGCGGAGCTCGGGCTCGGGCAGCGCTCCGGCGATGCGTTGTCCGTTGACGAAGTAAGTCGGCGCGCCGCTCACGGCGAGCGCTTCGCCGAGCTTGATGTCGCGATCGATTTCTGCGTCGTACGTCCCGCCGCGCGCGACGGAGAGGATCTTCGTCGCGTCGAAACCGCTGCGGGCCGCGGCGCGCGCGAGCTCGTCGTCGTCGAGCTTGACGCGCGGTTCGAGCAGAGCGCGCGTCACGGCCCAGAACGCCGTGTCGCCGCCGAGCCGTCGCGCCGCGAGAGCAACCCCGGCCGCGAGTCGCGCGCGGTGATGCTGCGGCAGCGGGAAATTCCTCCACACGACGCGCACGTCGCTGGCGTGCCCCTTGAGCACGGCGCTCAGCGCCGCATCGCCCTGCCGGCAGAGCTCACATTCGAAGTCCGAGAACTCGACGACGGTGACGGCGGCGTTCGCGGGGCCGGTTGCCGGCGCGTCGTTGCCTTTCACGCATTCCCGAATCGGGGGATCGACGCCGAAGTTCAGGAAGTTCTTGCGCGTCCGCTCGGTGTACACGCTCGCGGGCGGCGTGCCGTTCGCGAGCGACAGGTACGCGGTGCGCCGCTCGCGCTCCACGGCGGCTGCAAGCGACGAGCGCGGGACGAAGCCCGTCACGCGCTGGCCGTTGATGAACAGCGTCGGCGTGTCGCGCACGAACAAGAGCGTCGCGAGCTCGGCGTCGTCCTCGAGCGCGGCTTCGGCGCGCGCGTTGGGCGAGGCGAGGGGGAAGCCGGGCAAACCCGCCTCGGCGAGCACGTCGGCGAGCGCGCCGGGACCGAGCGCTTCCCCGTGCCGCACGATCGCTGCAAGGGCGTGCCAAAACGCTTGTTCGCCGCGCGTGGCGTGGATCTCGGCCAGCGCGCGCGCGGCTTGCCGGCCCTCGTTGTGATCGGCTTCGGGCAGGTCCCGAAAGGCGAGGCGGAGCTCGTCGCCGAGCTGGACTTTGAGCGGCAAGAGCTCGCGGAGCAGCGCGATCGAGTGCGGGTTCTCGAGATCGGCGAAGATCGTGATCGTGACGAACGCGTCGCGCCCGCCCCACAGTGGATGCCCGCCCGTGACGGGCACCGGCGCGCCCGCGTCGTCGGGGTACGGCGCGATGGCGACGGGCAGCGAGAGCGGCCGGCGCTCCGGCGTGCTCGCTTCGGGTGCAGGCGTCGTCGAGCCAGAGTCGCTCGGTGCGGGCGCCGCGAGCGGCGGCGGCGCCGGCACGGGCGGCGCGGGCGCGCCTGGCACGGAAACGGTCGACCGAGCCGGCAGCCGCCGCGCGTAAATCCACACGCCGACGATGCCGCCGATCATCATGAGCGCGCCCACCAGCACGATGCCGAGGCCAAGCCAACGTCGCCGGATGGAGCCCGCGGCAGGCGGCAAACTTTGCCGCGTGGGATCACCGGACGTCACGACGACCACCGTATCAGTCGCCTGCCACTTTGGCAGCCGCGCGTGGCGGCTCGCCAAGCTGGCGCGCAAAAGCGGCCTTCGGCCGCCAAATGCCATCCCAAAGCGGCGCTATTTGCCGGCTGGCACACCCTGTGCTCAATAGCACCCGATGTCTCTTCGCCAGCGGCTCCCGATGGCGCTCACGCTGCTCGCGGGCCTGTGCGCGAGCCGCGTTGCCGGCGCGCAGGCGCTCAGCATATTCAACGACACGCGGGGCATCGTGTGGCCCGCGTACCACTCCGATCCCAACCTCGACAACCTGCACATCAATCAGGTCAATCAGCGGGACTGCGTCTATAACCCCGACGTCATCTTCAATTTCACGCTCGGCACGACGAACACCTCGACGCTGAACGGTTACAAGATCCAGGGTTGGATCGGCACGACGTGCGACCAATTGCCGTCCCGCGGCGCGGCTGGCAACTGCATCCTGATAGGGGAGACGAGCGTTGCCAGTCGAGTGATGAAGATCCCGGTGCGCACCATGATTCAGCCGCTCTCTGGCGGCGAGACCGGCACGGGCGGCACGGGCGGCACGGGCGGCACCGGTGGGACGAGCGGAGCCGGCGGATCGCTTCTAACCGGCGGTACCGGCGGCACGGGCTTCACGGGCGGCACGGGCGGGGACATCGGCTTCACGGGCGGTACGGGCGGCGATCTCGGCGTGGGCGGAACGGCGACGGCGGGCACTTTGGGCAGCTTGGCGGAGGTTGCCGGGCTCGGCGGCACGGCGGGCCTCGACGCGATGGGCGGCAGCGCCGGCCTCGGCACGAGCGGCGGCGGCATGGGTGGCGGCGGCGTGAGCGGCGCGGACGGCAGCGCAGGGCTCGGCGTGGCGGGTAGCAGCGCGGGCGGCAACGCTGGTACCAGCGGCGGAACGAGCACCGGCGGATCCATGGGAGTCACTCCGGTCGGAACCGGCGGTGACACCAGCGTCGGCGGTACCGGCGGCGATACGGGCACCGGCGGCACGAGCGGCAGCGGGAACGGCACCGTTCCCTCGGAGTGCGAAGGGGATAGCTCGTCACCGACGCCCAACGACCGCACGATCTTCTTCATGCTTTTGAAGGACGACGGGTCGATGCCGCCCGGCTTCGCGTCGGTGCTGAAGTGGGCGTTCAAGTACGATCTCGTCGGGCCCCAGGCGCCGACAAGCGTCACTGCGGGCATCGGCGAAAACTCGCTCGTCCTCAAATGGACCGAAGCGCCCGAGGTCGATACCGACCTCTATCGTTATCAGTTCCTCTGCGACCCGCCGCCCAACCAGCCGGGCGGCGAGATCCTCGGCGCGGCCGGCGCAGCCGACGAGTCGCCCTCGCAACCGAGCGACGGCGAGTGTTATAGCCCTGCCTTCTCCGAGGGCAGCGAAGTGACGGCAGACCTCATCGCGACTTACAACTGCGGAGTCACTCAAAAGACATCGACGAATGGGGAGGCCCGCCCGCTCACGAATTTCGTGCCTTACAGCGTCGGAGTCGTCGCTCAGGACGACTTCAAGAACTACGGCAAGGTTTCTAACCTCACGTGCGCGACGCCCGAGCCGGTGACCGATTTCTACGAGGCCTATCGCATGGCGGGCGGACGCGGCGGCGGCGGGTTCTGCTCGATCATCGGTGCGCAACACTCCCAGGCGCTCACGGCGCTCGGCGCCTTCGCCGCGCTCGGCCTCATCGCCAGGCGTCGGGCGCGCCGGCGCTCGGATGACAAGGACACAGAGTGATCAAGCGACTTCGTTCCGCGCTGTTCGGCGCGGCTGCGTTCCTCGGTGTCTCGCCCGCTTTCGCCCAAGGCGTCGACGACTTCGGTCCCTATGGAGGCCTCGAGCACCACGAGCGTGCTCAATCGCCGCAAAGCGTCGCGGTCGAGGTGCGCTTCGGCCCGTATCGTCCTCACGTGGACGAGGACCTGCCCGGCGCGCCCTACAAGGACATTTTCGGCGACTCCAAGCGCTGGCAAGGCGGCCTCGAAGTAGACTGGCAGGTGCTGCGTATCCACAAGCTCTTGAGCTTCGGCCCCGGGCTCAGCTGGGCTTACACACACGCGAGTGCCAAGGCACCGCTCGCGAGCGGCGAGGGCGTCTCCGCGCAGGACACGACGCTCGCCATCATGCCGATGAACCTGCTCGCCGTGCTGCGCTTCGAGGCGATCGCCGACAGGACCTGGGTTCCCGTGGTGCCTTACGTGAAGCTCGGCCTCGGAACCGCGCTCTGGTGGTCGAGCATCGGGGAAGAATCCACGCACTATAACGGCGAGGCCGGCAAGGGCACCTCCTACGGCTACGTCGCCGCCATAGGCGCGATGGTGCGGCTCGACCAGCTCGATCTAACCGCCGCGGCTAGCGCCGACGCAAACCTCGGCATCAACCACTTCTCGCTGTTCATCGAGTATTACAAGAGCAACCTGAACGGCTTCGGCTCGAAGGCGACGATGGAAGTCGGCACGAGCACGTGGGTCATGGGGCTCGGGTTCGAAATCTGAGGGGCGGCGGGCTACGTCGCCGTCCCGTCCCGGCCTGCGCGGCTACTTCGCGCGCAAGAGCCGCGCGATGTTCTTCTGCTCCCACGCGATGGCGCGCTCGTAGTGCCGAAATTCGCGTTCACGCTGCAGGAGCTCGGGCGGGTGGAGCGAGCCCGGGACCGCGGGAATCACGTGGTGGAGCAGCTCGTGAAAGACGATATACGAGAGGAAATAGCGCGGCACCCAGTCGCGATCGAGCCCAGGGTGCACGCGGATGAGCCTTTCGGTCGCGCTGTAGCTGCCGAGCTTGATGGTCTGGCGGGCTTTCGCGCCGAGGGGACGCGTGCGCCGGCCCCACGTGACGAGCACGTCGCCCACCGCCCCGCCGAAATATTGCGCGTTCACGCTCGCCAAGACTTCCGCGAGGTCGTGATAGGCACCGCGCGTGCGGAGCGGTCCCGTAACGGGACGCGAGGCTCGAATGCGGTGGCTGTTCGCCGCAATGAAGTCGCCGAGCAGGCCCGAGGCACGCCGATCGCCCCGCACGATGTACTCGACGAGCGCCTGGCGCACGCGTTCCGGCGCCCCCAGAAACATCATGTGCACGCGGACGCGCATGGTGCCGCGCACACGCGTGTGGGACACCATCCGCCTCAGGTTGTCCGTCACGGCGAGCTGAACCGGAGACCCGAACGCGAGCTCGAGCCGCCGTTCGAGCGTTTGGCGGGCGCCTTCGTGGATGAAGATTTGGGGGCCCAGCGGGCGCCCGTCGAAGGGAACCGGCGTGTGCCGTGGATCCGGAATTCGCACCGCGGCAGGCGCCATGCGCGGCGCTACGGCCCGAGCGAGACGCTTGGCACGACCGCGGGACGCGGAGGCCGAAAGCCAGGGGAGGCGGAGCTCAGCAGACGACATAATGGGAGGCCTAGAACGGGGTTCGATCCTCGACGTATGAGACACGATCCTGAGCGTCAAGAAATCGTAAACAAGCCCGTGATATCGAGCAGTTAGAAACCAATTGGCCCGTGCGCCCGTCCGTGAACCTAAGTGTGCGTTGCCCCAGGGCTTCCCGTCGTCGCCCTCAGCTTTGACGCCCGATTTTCACTCTGGGGGCCCGCGCCCCGATCCCCAACCTATCCACAGTTAGTCCTTCGAGATTTCGGCCGTTCGTTACGTCACGGTGTTTGCCCCGGACGTCGAACGTGCCGGCGCACCCGAGCCGCGCGGGAGGCAGTGCGCGACTCGGGAGCGCGGCGAAATTTCTCGATTTGCTAGCGCTGTCGCCAGCGTCCGAGCGCAAACGCTCGTCAGCTCGGCCGTGACGGCTGCGGCGGACGCTGAGGCCGGGCAGCACCGTTTGCCGGTGCGGGCTTGCTCGCCTCAGCCTCGGCTTTTCCCGGCTTGCTCGCCTCACCTGCCGGCGCCGCCGGCGCAATGGTTCCGTCGGTGCGGCGGTTGATGCCACTCGCCGTGAGCACCTTCTGCTCGAGCTTGTCGAGCATGTCCGGATGTTGCTCGAGGTAGGTCCGTGCGTTGTCCCGCCCCTGACCGATGCGCTCACCGTCGAACGAGAACCACGCCCCGCTCTTTTGAACGATGTTTGCATCCGCGGCCATGTCGATGACCTCGCCGGAGCGGCTCACGCCTTGCCCGTAAAGGATGTCGAACTCGACCTCGCGGAACGGAGCCGCAAGCTTGTTCTTGACGACCTTCACGCGCGTGCGATTGCCGACCACCGTCATGTCCTTGCCGGGCGGGCCCGCTTCCTTGATGGCGCCGATGCGCCGCACGTCGAGGCGTACGGAAGCGTAGAATTTCAGGGCATTGCCGCCGGTCGTCGTCTCGGGGCTGCCGAACATCACGCCGATCTTCATGCGGATCTGGTTGGTGAAGAAGATGAGGCACTGCGAGCGCGACACCGAGCCCGTCACCTTGCGCAACGCCTGGCTCATGAGGCGCGCCTGGAGCCCGACGTGCGAGTCCCCCATGTCACCCTCGATTTCCGCCTTGGGCACGAGCGCCGCCACGGAGTCGACGACGACCAAGTCGACCGCGCCGGAGCGCACCAGCATGTCAGCGATCTCGAGCGCCTGCTCGCCGTAATCGGGCTGGCTGATCAGGAGCTCGTCCGTCTTCACGCCGAGCTTGCGTGCGTAGGTCACGTCGAGCGCGTGCTCGGCGTCGATGAAGGCGGCGACGCCGCCTTGGCGCTGAACGCTCGCGATGGCGTGGAGCGTGAGCGTCGTCTTACCGCTCGATTCAGGGCCGTAAATCTCGATGATACGGCCGCGCGGATAACCGCCGATGCCGAGGGCTACGTCGAGCCCGAGCGAGCCGGTCGGAATCACCGCGACGTCCCCGCCGATCTTTTCGCCGTCCTTGAGGCGCATGATCGCGCCGTCGCCGAACTCCTTCTGGACGCTGGCGATGGCTAGCTCGAGGGCCTTGCTCTTTTGCTTCTCCTCCATGGGACGACCTCGTTACCCCCTCGGACGTGGGGGTGCTTGGAAACAACGAGCGGCTTCGACGTTTCGAGCCGCCCGGCTCAGTTGATGTGCCGTACCACTACTGTGCGGCTGTTCAGATGTCAACATTCGAGCCGCGGGCACCCGGTCATTGCTCGTCCGACCCAAAGCTATCGCGCGATAGGGGCGTCGCTGCGGCGCTTGGCCGCGCGCCTCGGCATGAGCCAACCGAGCCTCTATCACTACTTCACGAGCAAGGACGAGCTCATCACCGCCATCCTCGACTACTCGACGCGCAAGATGATGCGCTCGGGCGAGTAGGTCGTGCCGCCGCGCAGCGTGGACGACGTGGGGCGCTTCGTCCGCGACGCCGTGCTCGATCTCTACGCCACGGACAGTCACCCCCGCTTCGTGCGTTGCCTATTCGCGGTCGCCATTTCGAGCAAAAAGCACCGCCCCCTCGTCGAGCGCGTCTTCGAGGAGCGGCTGCGACCCGGCTTCGGACTGCTCGCAGCGGCGCTCACCCAAACTCCCGCCGAGCGCGCGTACGTGGAGCACGTCATGCGCATGGTCGTCTATTCGCTAGGCTTCATGCTGCTCGAAGAGCGCGCGCTCCTCGCCTATCCCAAAGCAACCACGCACACCCTCGAGTACGGCGAGTGGGTACTCGGCGCTGCCAATCAGCTGCTCGCGGCGCGCCCGCGCTGAGTGGGCGCAGTATGGGCGCGGGCCCACTCCGCCTCAGCGCGTCAACGCCTCGCTCGGACTGAACTGAGCGCCGTCTGCGCCGTCGGGCAGTAGCCGCCGCACTTCGATGCGCTCCGCGCGGCGCGCGCTGGCGCGCAGCACCGTGTAGCGAAAGCCATTGTGCTCGACGGCGTCACCGACTTGCGGAATGCGCCCGACGAGCTCGGCCATGAAGCCCGCCATCGTGACGCTCTCCGTCTCTTCCTCGATGCCGAACAGCTCGAATACTTTGCGCGTCTCGGCGAGGCCTCGACACACGAGCACGTCCTTGGCGCGGCGAATGATGCTCGGATCGACACGATCACTCTCGTCCTCGATTTCGCCGACGATCTCCTCGAGCACGTCCTCCAGCGTCACGATGCCCTGCGTGCCGCCGTACTCGTCGACGATGATCGCGAGATGACGCCGCTCGTCTTGGAACGTGCGCAAGAGCCGCTCGAGCGGCGCCGCCGACGGGATCACGAGCGCGGGCGTCGCGATCGCCTCGAGATCGACCGAACCCTGCTCGCGCAGCCGAAACAAGAGGTCCTTCACGAGCACGACGCCCTTCACGTCATCGAGCTCGCCGCTCCTCGTGTAGGGAAAACGACTGTGGCCCGAGCTCCGGATCACGTCGAGATTCTGCTCGAGCGTGAGCTCGCCCGAGAGCATGACGACGCGCGCCCGCGGCACCATCACGTCGTAAGCGGTGAGCTCGCGCAAGCGCGCGGCGCCCTCGATCATGTCGCCGATGCGTCCGCCGAGCGCTCCCTCCGACCGGCCGATCGCCACGAGCATGCGGATCTCCTCGATCGACGTGACGGGGGAGAGCACGTTGCCGCGCACGAGCCGGGCGAACAGGTTCGTGACCCAGATGAGCGGCCGGAGCGCGAAGGCGAGCCCCGAGACCGCGTAGGCGACGGGCGTCGCGAACTCTTTGGCGAAGGTGACGCCGAGCGTCTTCGGCACGATCTCCGAGAAGACGAGCACCAGCACGGTGAGCACGAGCGAAAAGACCCACAGCGTCTTCGCCCCGAAAACATCGACGTAAATGGCGCCGCTCATCGACGCGCCGACCGTGTACGCCACCGTGTGAAACGCGACGATCGCGGCGATCGGAATGTCGATCTCGCGCTTGAACCGGCGCATGATTTCGCCCGCGCGAGTCTTGCCGAGCGATTGGATCTGGGCGTGCGTCACGCTCAGGATCACCGCTTCGGCGCAGGCGCACAAAAACGAAATGCCGAGCGAGAAGAGCACGGTGATGACGAGCGTCACCATGCGCTACCCCGCGGCCGGTGGCGTGAACCGGCCTTCAACGCATGGAGCTCGAGACGACCACCCTGCAAGCCGAGCCGCTCTTCGCGGGGCTCACGCGCGCCCGGACGCGCCCGCGAGCTTCTGTTGTTGTTGCTGGAGGTATTGGGCGACGGCGCGCGAGCGCTCGATCGCGAACTGTTTGACTTCACGATTCGAGGAGCCGGCGAGCGCGTTCAAGAGCTTGGTCACGCGGTCGAGCTGCCGCGTCTGGAACAGCGCCTCGAAGTAATTGTTCGCGAGCCGCACGTCGCTCGTCATCTTCGCCTCGTGCTTGGAGAGCAGGCTGACGACGGCGTTCAGATCGCCCTTCTGGCCGTGGAGCGCGGAGAGCGAGATCAGCGCGAGCGGGTCGCTGTCGTTACGCTCGACGGCCTTCTGCGCGAAGGTCATGGCGCGGTCGCGCGTGGCTTCGTCCGCGGCGTAGAGGCCCTGGAGCGCGACGTACGGCGCCGCCGAGCGCTTGTTCGCGTCGGCGTCGGCGAGCGTCTCGACCGCGCGGATCGCAGCGTCCTCGTTCTCGACGCGCCGCACGTGCGAGTAGAGCGCCGCCCAGCCGTCGACGGCTCCGGGCGCCGCCGAAATCGCATGCTCGATCATGGCGCGTTCCTGGGCCGCGTCACCGAGGCCCTCGTACACGCGCGAGAGGTGCAAAAACGGCAGTGGATTGCCGGGCAAGAGGTTCTGCGCGCCCTTGAGCGTCGCTTCGGCCTTGTCCCACTTCTCTTGCTCCACCTGTGCAATGCCGAGGCCGAGCCAGTCGTCGCCGGTGCCGCCGAGCGCGACCACTTTGGCGAGCGTCTTCTCCGCCTTCTCGAAGCGGCGGTACTTCATGAGCTCTTGCGCGAGCAGGCGCCCGCGGTTCAAGTCGCTCTGGTCCTCGCCCCAATGCTTCTCGAGACCGGCGATGAGATCGTCGAGGCCGATGGCGATCGGGCGTCCCTCTGCGTCCTGCACCTGCACGGCGGGACCGTTGAAGCCGAGCTGCTTCCACATCTCCTCGATCTGGAGCGCGACCGGGCCGGCGCTCACCTTCTTCATGAACTCGTCGTCCGGCTTGGAGAGCGGCAGCACGATCAGCGCGTTGCCCGGCACGCCGCCCGGGAAGGCGCTCACGGGCGCGACGATGGCGGCGCCTCCCGAGAGCTGAAGGTTCGGAGCAGTCGCGGGCGCCTTCGGTGCGTTGTCTTGGCTCATCTCGGTTTCGCTCGGCACTCGGGCCCGCGCGGCCGCGCGCGGGGCACCATCGTACCCGGGAGGCACCGGCTCTAGCAGTGCCCTCCGCCCCCGGCAATACCGCCGAGCCCGCGCGTGGCGGCAGGCCTCACGCGACGCTATATTGATTCGGTGAGCATCAGCTACGTCATCGCCGGGATCCTCGGGTTGGCGCTGCTCATGGTGGTGCACGAGCTCGGGCACCTCCTGGCGGCGCGTGCCTTCGGCATGCGTGTCCTGCGTTTCAGCATCGGGTTCGGCCCGGCGCTCTGGCGTCACAAGGCGCGCGGCAGCGAAACCATCTATCAAGTCGCGCTCATCCCCTTCCTCGCTTACGTCCAAATCGCGGGGATGAACCCCTTCGAGGAGATCGATCCGGAAGACAAGGCGAGCTACGCGAACGGCTCGCTCGTCGCGCGCATCTCCGCGATCGTCGCCGGCCCGCTCGCGAACTACCTGTTCGCCTCCGTGTTCTTCTTCACGGCGCTCATGATCGGCGGCAAGCCCGTTTACACGACCGCCGTGCAAGTGCTCGACGGCCCGGCCAAAGCGGCGAAGATGCAGGACGGCGACCTCGTCCAGACCATCGACGGCCAGCCCATCACCGATTGGGAAGATCTACGCCGCCGCGTGATGGCAAGCGGCAATCGCCCGCTCGAAGTGGGGGCCAAGCGCAAAGGCGTGCCGATGGTCTTTCACGTGACGCCCGTCACGATGGAAGGGCAGAGCAAGATCGGCGTCGCCTCGCTCCCGCGGCAGGTGCCCGTCGGCTTCCGCGAAGCGACGACGCAGTCCTTGATCCTGCCGGCGAACGTCGTCAAAGGTCTCGTGATCGGGCTCTCGCGCGTGCTCACGGGGCGTGAAAAGCCGCAGCTCTCGGGCCCGGTCGGCATCGTGAAGCAGACCTCGCTCGTCGCGCAGCGCAGCTGGACGGAATATTTGACCTGGCTCGGTATCCTGAGCGCGTACCTCGGCGGCTTCAATTTGCTGCCGTTCCCCGCGCTCGACGGCGGCCGCCTCGCCTTCCTCGGTTACGAGGCGGTCACGCGCCGGCGCCCGAACGCCCGCGTCGAAGCGCGCGTCCATTTCTTCGGCCTGGTCATGTTGCTCGCGCTGATCGCGGTCGTGAGCGTCTTCGACGTCGTCGATATTCGGGCGAACTAGCCGCGCCCTGGCTGCTCGTCCGCGCGCGCCGGGTCGCGTTCGGACGCGGTGATGCGGCCGTGCTCGAGCGTCCAGATCACGCCTCCGAGGCCCTGGGCGAACGCGCGGTCGTGCGTCACGACGACGAGCGTGAGTGGACGGCCGTCCGGCGTGAGCTCGCCGCGCCCGGCGCGTTGCAGGAGCACGCGCATGTCGTCGCGGAGCGAGGCGTCGAGGGCGCTCGTCGGTTCGTCGAGCAAGAGCACGCGCGCACCCTGGGCCACGGCGCGCGCGATCGCGACGCGCTGCTTCTGACCGCCCGAGAGCTCGCGCGGACGCGCTGCCGCACGCTCGCCGAGCCCGACGAGCTCGATGAGCTCACGCGCGTGACGCTCGCTCTCCGCGCGTGACCGCTTGTGCACGACGCGCGGCGCGAGCGTGACGTTGTCGAGCACCGTCAGGTGCGGAAACAAGTGCAGCTCCTGAAACACCATGCCGACGGCGGCGCGCAGCCGCATGAGCTCGCTCGGCGGGGGCACGCGGCCGCCCTCGAGCGTAAATCCCGCCACTTCGAGCGTGCCCGTCTCGAAGCGCTCGAGCGCGTTGAAGCAGCGCAGGAGCGTCGATTTGCCCGAGCCCGAAGCGCCCACGAGCGAAACGATCGCGCCCTCGGGCGCTTCGGCGTCGATGCCGAGGAGCACGGGGCGCTCACCGTACTGCTTACGCAAGCCGCGGATGCGAATCATGAGCGAGGCTCCGCTCGAGCCTGAGCGCGAGGCGCGACAGCGGGAAGCTCATCGCGAAGTAGAGCGCGGCACAGAGCACGCCGGGCACGACCCAGTCGCGGAGGTCGACCGCGGCGATCGTCATGCGCTTGGTGAGCTCGACGACCGTGATGACGCTCACGAGCGACGAGTCTTTGAGCAGCGACACGAAGTCGTTCGTGAGCGCGGGCAGGGCGTTGCGAAAGGACTGCGGCAAGAGCACGTACCTCAACGATTGCCACGAGCTCAGCCCGAGGGCGCGCGCCGCCTCCGTCTGTCCCGCAGGCAGCGCGAGCAAGGCGCCGCGGTGCACCTCGGCTTCGTAGGCGGCGTAATTCAGGCCGAGGCCCAAGATCGCGGCCTCGAACGGTCCGAGCCGAATCAGCGGCGCGAGCCCGAAATAGAGCACGTAGAGCTGGAGCAATACTGGCGTGCCGCGAAAGAGCTCGACGTACGCCGCCGCGACGAACGACACCGCGCGCGACCCGAAGCCACGTCCTACGGCGAGGAGCAAGCCGAGCGGCAACGCGAGCGCAAACGAGCCGAGGGAAATCAGCAGCGTGAAGAGCGCACCGTGCAAAAACAAGAGCAGCTCGGCGAGATCGAAACGGCGCCGGGACGGCTCGTAAACGTGCCCGCCCGTCCCCGTCACTCCGCCCATCGCCGCACGCCGCGAAAGCTCCTCCTCACGCGCGTCCCACAAGCGATACGCCTCGAGGATCCGCCGGAGCTCCCCGTCTGCGATCATCGCAGCGAGCGCCGCATCGACTGCGCGCAAGAGCTCCGGCGCGTCACGCCGCACGGCCGCCACGTAAACGCCCCGCGCCACGTCGCCCGGCAAACACGCGACTTCGGCGAGCGGACAGCCGTAAACGTCGGCGATCACGTGATCGAGCAACACCGCGTCGACGCGCCCGTGCGCCAAATCGAAATACGGCTCTCGTTGCCCCTCGTAGAGCGCGATCGTGACGGGATGCTCGGTCAGGATCTGGTGCGCGACGCTTTGATTCAGGGTCGCCACGCGCTTGCCGCGCAGGTCGTCGAGCGTGCGGTACGGAGCTCCACGCCGCACGGCAAGCGTCTCGCCGTAGACGAAGTACGGTATGGTCAGTAAGAGCCGCGCGCGCCGCTCGGGCGTCGCTTCGAGCCCGTTCAGGAGCACGTCGAAGTCCCCGCGTTCGAGCGCCGGAATCAGATTCGACCAGTCGTTTTGGACGAAGCGCGCCGTCACGCCGAGCCGCCGGCCGAGGGCGCGTGCGATGTCGACCTCGAAGCCGCGCATGCCGCCCGGGCTCGCCGGGTCCTCGAAGACGTACGGTGCGCCGCCCTGCAAATCGCCGCCCCAGGTGAGCTCGCCCCGCGTTCGGATGTCGTCGAGCGCACCGGCGCGCGCGGGCGCTACGCACGCGAGCCAGGCGCCGAGCGCGGCGAGGACGGCGAGCACGCTCCGTTTCGCAGCGAAACGCCACGCGAAGCCGGCCATTGCGCGCGAGCCTACCATGGTACGCTCGCTGCCGTGCTGCGCCCGGCGCCGTTGCTCCTCGTGCTTTCGCTCGCTCTGCCCGCCGCCGGCTGCGCGCAACAACCCGTGCGGCTCGTCGAAGGTCCGCGCGAATACGTCTCGAGCGACTACGACGGCGTACTGCGGCTCTGGACGCGTTCCGCGCAACTCACGACCCTCGACGCGCTCGACAACGTCCTCACCGTCACTGCCACCTACGAATCCTGGGACTTCCGCTGGGCGTACACGGTGCGCTACGCGGAGGACTACCGGCTCACCGTCGATCAGCGACATGCGCTGCTCGAGCGCTCGCTGGCCGAGACGCACGAAAAGCACGAGTTTTACGTCGCGCTGCAGGCCGAAAAGTACAAGTGGAACGATCTCAACGCCGAACAGCCGGCGTGGATCGTCCGCCTGATCGACGACGCGGGCACCGAGACCGCCCCGGCCGAAATCCAAACCATTCGCCGCCCCGGCGCCATCGAGCTCACCTACTTCCCCTACACGTCACCCTGGCGCAGCGCCTTCCGCATCTCCTTCCCCCGTGTCCGCGCCGACGGCCGCCCCACGATCCCGAGCGCCGCCCACTGGTTCGGCCTCAGATTCGCAGGCCCCCAAGGCAACCAAGAAATCGTCTGGATGGTCGACCGGGGCTAAGATTTTTTTGGGCGACCTCTGCAGCAAGCCGCACAACGTCATAGCCGCCCCCCGTTCCACTCGTTCGACTCCGCTCAGCGTCGCGAGTTCCGCTCTGCGAAGCCCGCGTGCAGTCGTGAGATCCGCTCAGCGAGCCCGCGTGCAGTCATGAGATCCGCTCTGCGAAGCCCGCGTGCAGTCGTGAGATCCGCTCAGCGAGCCCCCGTTTCAGCGTGAAGGCGGCTCGGGCAAAGCCCGAGCCCGCGACGACCTCGCAGTCCTTGGCAGACCAGATCTCGATCGTCCAAGCGACCCACCACCCCACGAAAATGCCGGCGAGCCCGGGCACCAGGGCCCTCTCGACCCGCCACCGACGCAAGGACCTGCAAGTCCGATCCGACCCAAGACCTCCCCCGCAGCATTAACCGCCCCAGCTCAAACCATACTTAGCAACTCCAGCAACGGCGGCACGCTCACGACCAGCTCATGCGTCACCGAGCGGTTCGCGTGCAGCACGAGCGCGCCCGTTTCCGCGGCTCGCACGCTACCGCTCGCCTTTTCGCGCGTGAGCACGGACGACGCGAACGGCAGGTCACCCGGGCCGAGCTCCTGCTTCACCGTTCCGCCGACCACGAGCTCGAGCTTACCAGCCCCGACGATGTAAAGGCCGTCGGGCACCTTGCCCTCCACGATCAAGACGTCGCCGGGCAGGAGCACGCGGAGCTCGCAGCGGTCGGTGATCATGGAGCGCATGTTGTCGTCGAGGCGGTCACCGAGCGGTCCCATTGCAGCGCCTGCGAACGCCTGGAAACGATCCGCGACGGCGTGGAGCTCGTCGGCGACCCATGGGCAGGTCTCGAGCACGTGCGCGAAATGCTCGGGCCGCCATACCGCTACGTCGGCGCCCTCGCCGAGCGCGACCGCGCGCAGCGGCACGCCTTCGGCGAGAGTACCCTGCGAAAACACCGGTTCCCCGCGCGAGGCATAACCGCAAGCGCCTTCGGCGATGGTCGGCATCACGACGACCCGCCCGCGCGTGACGAGCGCGAGCCCGAAGCCGCTCACCTCTTGATCAGGGGCGAGCACTTCGAGGCGCGCGCGCATGACGAGCTCGGCTTGCGTTTCAGGGGGCAAGTCTTCGAGCCCGCGACAGGCGGCGAGGAGCGCTATGTCGAACGCGGGCGGTGGCGGTGGCGTCTCCGAGAGCGCGTTGACCGCAGCCTCGAGCTCAGCAGGCGCCGCCGACGAGACGGGCGGCTCGCGCACAGGGCCACGCGACGGCGGCTGAGACGGAAGCATGCCGGCACGTACGCTCACGGCTGGCGGAGCGGCCGTACTCTCCGCGGCGCCGCCCATGGTGTACGTCGACGTGGGCGCTTCCTGCTCCGGCAGCTCGAGCTCGGTCACGGAAACTTCCGGCAGCGATTCGGCGCGCCCGCGCGTCACCTCCTCGACGTACGGCGCCTCCTCCGCGGGAGCCGCGGCGCCGGCGCGCGGCGCTTCGGCGTCCCGCTCCAGCGTCGCTACGTGCGACCGAAAGGGGCGCTGAGAAGCCGGCAGCGTCGCCGGCTCGGACGGAAATGTCGAACGCGCGTTGCTCACCTCGGGCAGTGGTCGCGTGCTCGGCCGCGGCTCCGGCAGGGGCAAGCGCGGGATCGGGGGCGGCGGCAACTTGTACTCGGGCGGCCCCGGTACTTGCGGCGTCGCATTGACCGAGCGGCGAAGCTCCCGCGGCAGCGACGAGCGCGCGCGCGACGACACCGGGCGCGCCGTACCTGGACGCACGCTCGACGTGATGGGCTTCGGCGGCGGCGCCGAGACTCGCGTCGTCTCGCGTGACTTGCTCGAACGCGAAGCGGGCGGCTGCGTGAGCACGCGTTCGGAGCCGGGCCGGCGCGAGCTCGTGGGTGCGGGTGCGGGCGGTCGCGTGTCGGCGGCGAGCATCTGCCGCGACACCTCCGAGCGCGCGTGCGTCGTCTCGTCGAGCAGCTCCTCCCGGTAACCTTCCAGGCTACGCCCGTCTTCAGGCTCCTCTTCGAGCTCGTCCAGCTCGACGGCGTCGATGTCCTCCACGTCCTCGAGGTCGCCGAGGTCGTCCACCGGGGCCGGTTCGATCGCGACGGGCGCGCGATAGTCCCGGTCCTCGGCTTCGAGCGCGTCGACCAAGCTCGGTGACGGCTCCGAGATAGCGCCGGTCTCGACCTCGACCTCGGCCTCCAGGGGCTCGGCGGCGAGCAGCGAATCCACGCCGTCGTCGTAGTCGTCGTTCCGCGACGGGAACGGGACGCGCTGAGTGAGCCAGCGATCGATCTCGTTCGCGCGCCGCTGAATCTCCGCCGACCGGCCGAACGCCCCTGCCTCGGCCGCCGACTCGGCTGCGCGCTTCAGCCACACGACCGCATCCGCAGCGCCGCCGCGCTCCCACTGCACGCCTGCAGTCTGGAGCGCCCACGCCACGTCGTCGTCGTCGTCGTCCTGGGCCCTCGGTAAGGCCGGCGGCTCCGCGCTCATGGCCCGAATGCTCTTAGCACGGTCTTTCCAGTCTCCGACAAGTCGTCGAACAGGGGCTCGGAGGGGCCCCGGAATCCCCGGGTGCGTTCGCTCGCGACCGGCCGCCGCACGAGACGGCGAAACTCGGGTCAGAGCGGCGACATCAGTACGTCGCGATCCCGCGAGCCGTTCGGCGGACCGACCATGCCGCGCCGCTCCATCATCTCGACGATTTTCGCCGCTCGATTGTAGCCGATCGTCATCTTGCGCTGGAGCCACGACGTCGAGCAACGCTGAGTTTCGGCGACGATTCGTACGGCTTCGTCGAAGCGGGCGTCGACTTCCTCCTCGTCCTCTTGACGCTCGCCGTCCTCGTCGGGGGTGAGCAGGATTGCCTCGTGGTACTGGGGTGAGCCCTGTTTCCTCAGGTGGTCGGTGAGGCGCTCGACTTCTTCCTCGCTCACGAAGGGGCATTGGGCGCGCCGCGTGTCGGTCGAGCCGTTCAGCTTGACGAGCATGTCGCCACGGCCGAGCAAGAGCTCGGCGCCCTGCTCGTCCAGGATGGTCTTGCTATCGACGCGCTGAGACACACGGAAGGCGATGCGCGTCGGGAAGTTCGCTTTGATGGTCCCCGTGATCACGTCGACGCTCGGCCGCTGCGTCGCGAGCACGACGTGCATGCCCGCGGCACGCGCCTTCTGCGCCAGACGCGCCACGGCGGCTTCGACCTCCTTGCCCTGCTGCATCATGAGGTCCGCAAACTCGTCCACGACGATCACGATGTACGGGATCTTCGCGGGCAGCGGGCGACCGTCGTTGCCGTCCTTGGCCGCAGGCACGGTGACGAGCGCGCCGTCGGCTGTGAGCGCTTCGACTTCGGTGGGTATGGGCGCGGGGATGTCGCCGTCCTGCACGCGCTTGACCCACGCGTTGTACGTCCCGATGTTCTTCGTCCCCGCGTCGGCGAAGAGCTGGTAGCGGCGCTCCATCTCCTCGACTGCCCAGCGTAGGGCCGTCGACGCCTGCTTCATGTCGGTGACGACGGGCAGGAGCAGGTGCGGAATGCCGTCGAAGGGCGCAAGCTCGACGACCTTCGGATCGATCATCAAGAGCCGCAGGTCTTCGGGCGTGCGCTTGAGCAAGAGGCTCGACAGCATCACGTTCAGGCCGACGCTCTTGCCGGCTCCCGTCGCGCCGGCGACGATGACGTGCGGCATCGACGCGAGATCGGCATAAAACGGCGCCCCCACGATGTCGCGCCCGAGCACGACGGGCAGCGGAGCCCGCTCCGACAGCTTCTCGAAGCGCTGGTCCTCGATGAGCTCGCGCAGACACACCGGCTGCCGCTCGTCGTTGGGCAGCTCGAAGCCGATCAGGCTCTTGCCCGGAATCGGCGCGATGATGCGCACCTTGCGCGAGAGGCCGAGCGCGAGATCGTCGGCGAGGCTCGCGACTTTGCTCACGCGCGTGCCAGCCTCGAATGCGACTTCGTACATCGTGACGGTCGGGCCGGGCCGCACTTCCTCGACCTTGCCGCTCACGCCGTAGTCGGCGAGCGTCTTCTCCAGGCGCCGCGCGTGTTCGAGGATGGCGTCGCGATCGACTTCGACGCGCGTCTCGCTCGGCGGATCGAAGAGCGCGCTCGCGGGCAGCTGGAACTCGCCCCGGCGCGGCACGGGTAACTTCGCTTTCGGGCGCTCGACCTCCCGCTCCGGCAGCGTATCGACGATGACGGGCTCCTTCTTGGCACCCGGGCTTGCGCCGTTCGTCGCGGCGGCGCCGTTCGGCGTGGCGGCGCCGTTCGGCGCCGGGACGCGGTTCGAGGCGGCGGGCGTCGAATCGTCGCTCGCCGGCGGCGTTTTCGCGCCGTTCGCCTTGGCTTTGCCCTCGCTTTTCGCGGCGGATTTAGCCTCGGCGTTCGTTTCGCTCTTCGCGTCGACCTCGTCGCCCGCCGCGCCGTCCTTTTGTCGCCGGCCGCGCGAACGCGCGCGCGCCTCCGTGCGAGCCTCGCCGCTCGGTGCCGCGAGCGCGCTTTCGCTCGGCTCGGCGGCAAGCGCTGCGACGAGCGGCGCCTCGGGCGTGGCGAACACGAGCCCTTCGAATTCGGGACCGCGCGCGTTCTTGAGCGCTTGAGAGAGCGCGAGCGGCGGCGCGCCCGTTTGCTCGACCGGGATCCAATCGCTGTCGTCGTCGTCCGTCAGGTGCAGCAAAATCGCTTCGTCCGGATCGCACGGCTCGATGCGGGGCGCGCGTTCGACCTCCGCACGCCGGAGTTGCCGTGCCTCTCGCCACGCCGCGCGCAGGCGGCCCCCGAGCGCGTTCAAGCGCGCCGCAAGGCGTTCGAGGAGCGCGAGCGTTCGGCGACACGCCTCGATGAACGAGAACGAAGCGCGACCGATCAGGATGAGCCCCACGATCGTCGAGCCCACGAGGAACGATCCGACGGACGAGAAGAGCTCGCGCATGAGCTCGCCGAACAGGAGCCCGACGTTGCCGCCAACGGGCGCATGGCCGAACACGACCGCTCCCGCGGCCGCGACCTGCGCCAGGGCGGCCGCCACGACGGCGAGCGTCAGATCCCCAGCGATGCGGAGCCACAGATCCCCCATGGGGCGGCCCCGGAACAGAGGGATCGCGATCAGCGAAAGTTCGAGCGGCGCGAGCCAAGCCGCCACGCCGAACCCCTGCGCCAGAAAGTGGGCGACATACCCTCCGGTCGGCCCGACCCAGCTCGACACCTCCTCGGTCGCTCCGGGGGTAACGGTGCAGCTCACGAGAGCGAGCACCAGGAACAACGCCCCGGCAACCAGCAACAATGCAGCGGCTTCCCGCAGGCGGCCATAAGGCCGGTGTACGGCCGGCGTCGCCGCGGCAGGCCCAGCGGTCGCGGGTCTCGGCAAGAACAGGCGGGCACCCATTTGACCACCTAGGACTACATTATCCTACACGTTGGGGCAACTTCGATCGCGCTCAAGTCGGCTGGGGCGCCGCGCCCAGCGGAGGGCGTCCGCTGCGCTCAACTTGAGTCGCGAGCGAGCCGGCATGTAGACTCCGTGCTCGCGGTTTTAGCCGCCGCCGGAAGATGAGGGCCAAGTGAGTGACACGACGGGGCAAACCATCAAGACTCCACGGGTATCCGGCGCCGTTCCGAGACGGACGGGGGTGGCGGCATTGCTATTGGGTTTGGCGCTCGGCGCCCAAGCCTGCCGCACGAACGAAGACAACATCCGGCACTGGGCCACGACGGTTCAGGGACCCAAGAAGCTCGTCGCCGTCCTGACGCACGACAAGTACCCGATCGAGCTCAGAGTGGACGCCGCGCTCGCGCTCATCCGGATGAAGCCGCGCAATGGTCGGCGCATCGGCATCGACGGCTCCGACGACCAGCCGGGCCTCATTGCGTCGTTGACGCAGCTGCCGCCGGCGACGCGTACAGCGATCATCTCGCGCCTCGTCCCAGCGCTCGAAGTCGAAATCTCGAAACCACCGCCGGTCGCGCAAGCCGGGCAAGCGGCGCCAGCCGATCCGTCCGTGCCGTACAAGGACGCGGCCTTCGCGCTGCTCACGACCGACGGCGGCCGCCTGCTCGCCGATCCGGCGCTGCGGCAGAGCCTGCGTACCGCGCTTTCCGGCTGGATCGCCAATGGTTTCGCGCAGCGTTTCGACGACTCTTCGCAGACGTACGCGGTGAAACAGATGGTGGGCGAGCTCAAGGGCGAGGCGGTGAAACCGCTGCCGAACCTGATCCAGCCCGGCGCCGCCAAGATCGACGCGCTCGCCGATCTGATCGCTGATTACGGCGACCCGCAGACGAAGGCGACGGCGAGCGAGCGCATCGTCGCGGTCGCGCGCGACGTCGACTCGGACGCCTGGATCAAACAGAAGAGCCCTGGCGTCGAAGCCGCCAACAAGGCTTCGAAGCTTGCACCCACGCCCGAACAGTTCAAAGCGCAGATGCAGCAGTACCAGCAGGAGGAGCTGCTCCGCGTCTTCGCATCCATGAAGCGCATCGGCGGCGCACCGGTGGTCGAGTTTTTGCTGCGCTTGGCGCAGGACAAAAATCACGACCCCAAGCTCCGCGCGGGCGCGCTCGCGGCGCTCCAAAGCAACATGGACCGCACCAACGCGGCCCAAGCCGAGGCCGTGCTCGCCGTCGCGGGTGCCCCCGACACTCCCGATCAGGTACGCGATGTCGCCCTCCAGCGCGCGGGCGAATTCCCGCGCAGCGTGGTGGTCGAAAAACTCTACCAACTCTTCTCCAGCCCAAGCTGGAAAGTTCGCTGGGTAGCGGCAGAGCTCGTGCTCAAGATGAGCGACACGAGCCAGCTCCCCGAGTTCATGGACCGGATCGGGAAGGCCGAGGGCATGGCTATCACGGAGCCACTGCGCTACGGGAGTCTTATCGCTGAGATGAAAGGCAGTGCGCCGCCCGTCAAAGTCATCGAGCCGTATCTCGGGACCAGTCACCCTGTGCCCGCCCGGCTCACGGCGCTCGGTTACTATTACGAGAAGGGGACGAAGAACGACCTCGGCAAGCTCTCGCGCCTGGAGGAGGGCGATCACGCCAAGACGCCGACGTGCGCCAAGGAGGCGGACGGGTGCGAGTGGAAGTGCGAAGTCGCGGGCGAGGGCAAGCGTGAGACGAAGGACATCGCCACGGTCGGCGAGTTTTTCAGCTACTGCATCAAGCCGGCGATGGAGAAACGCACCACGCCATGAGTCAGGATCCGAACAAGAAGGTCAGCAAGAGCTTTCAGTGTCGCGAAGCGCTCTGGCAAAAGTTCGAACAGATGTCCAAGGAGCTCGAGTGCTCCGTGGACTACCTGATCAACGACGCGATGAAGCAGTACGCGCGTCAGCGCGGCTACGGTGCGGCAACGACGGGTGGCGGCGGGCCGTCGCTACCACCGCAGCCGCCGGCGCCGCTGCCTCCGCCGCCCTTGCCTTCCGCGGCTCCGCCGCCACCGCCACCCGGCGGACCTCGCATGGGCGGGGCCCCGCCCCCTCCGGCGCCGCCACCGAAGCGTGGCGGTGGACCGCCGCCGCCACCACCACCACCGGTGGGCGGGCGTCGAATCGGCACGCCACCGCCGCTCGCGCCCTCACGCACGGCGCCCCCACCGAAGGGCGGGAGCGCGCATCCCGCGGGGATGAACCTGACGATTCACTATCAAGGTGAAGCGTTCCAGGTCACCAAAGACCGCTTCATCATCGGGCGCGGCAAGCAGACGAGCGATCTGACCATCAAAGATCCGAACGTTTCGCGCCAGCACGCGATGATCGAATTTTCGAGCGGGCAGTACTACATCGTCGATATGGGCTCGACCAACGGCGTCGAGTTCAACGGCCAGCGTGTCCAGCGTAAAGTGATCAACGAGGGCGACACCTTCCGGGTGTGCGACCACGAGCTCGTCTTCACGTATGACTGAGCGCGGGCACTACGCCCGCACGATTCGCCCCAGCACCGGTAGACGCTCGCCCGCCCGGGCTCTGCGTGCGCTCGCCGGCTCCGGCCTCGTCACACTGACGTTCGCGGCGCGCGCTCACGCCGATCTACCGGCGAGCGTCGAAATCATGCGGCCCGACGAGCCCATCGTCACGGCTCCCGACGCCCGAGCGCCTCGTCGCGGCGCGGGCGAACGCGGCGCGCGGCTCCCCGTGTACGCCGCGTCGACGGGACCCGGCTGCGAGAGCGGGTGGTTCGAGGTCGGACCGCTCGCTTGGGTGTGCGGAGACGGCGCGAGCCCCTCGCCGCTCCCGCCGAGCGGCGGGAACGAGGCTGCCGGGGACGGTCTACCGTTCGCGTATCACTTCGTCGGGCGCGACGGGTCGTTCGGCTATCGCGTGCTCGAGACGGCCGAGGAGGGCGAGCCGGACACGCAGCTTTTCCCCGGGTTCGGCGTAGCGATCACGCGCGTGGGCGCCAAGCCCGGGCAGAGCGATCCGTTCGGCCTCACGACGCATCGTCTGTGGGTGCCACTACGTGATCTCGGGGCGCGAGTCGTGCCGCCGGCGCCGCTCGCAGCCGAGCTCGCGGACGGCGTGAGCGTTGCGTGGGTGAACGTGCCGCGGGCGGCGATCTACGAGCGCGCCGCCGGACGGCAAAAGCGCGGCGCGTTCGTGGAAGCGCTCACGCGCGTCGACGTGCTCGAGCGCGTCGAGCTCGGACGCGACGCCTGGTTGCGTGTCGGGGACGCGACGTGGCTGCGCGAACGCGACACGACGTCACCGGTCGTGAAGGCGCCGCCCACGGAAGCCGCACCGGACGAACGCTGGCTCGACGTCGATTTGGCACGCCAGGTGCTCGTCGCCTACCGCGGCGAACGCCCGCTTTTCGCGCTGCCCGTCTCCACCGGGCGCGGGCCGGCGGGCACCGAGCTTGCGACGCCCCCCGGCGTTCACCGCATCTGGGTGAAGCTCAGGACGAGCGACATGGACAACCTCGAGGACCAGGAAACCTCGCGTAACTACGCGATTCAGGCCGTGCCGTGGGTCATGTACTTCGAACGCGGTTACGGCTTGCACGGTGCGTTCTGGCACCGTGCCTTCGGCCACGTGATGAGCCACGGCTGCGTGAACCTCACGCCGGCCGACGCGGAGCGACTCTTCGCGTGGACCAGTCCGCACTTGCCCGCGGGTTGGTCAGCCGTTTTACCGACCGAATACGAGCGAGGAACGCTCGTACGCGTCGAATGAGCTCACGCTGAGTAGCGCGAGCGTGCCGAGCACGCCGCGCTACCCGGCGACAGCGCGAAAGCTCAGACCTTGCCCTGGAGCAAGAACGCGATGAAGAACGCGAACAGAACGAGCGACTCGATCAGCGCGAGGCCGAGAATCATCGGCGTCTGAATGCGCGGAGCGGCACCCGGGTTGCGACTGATGCCTTCGAGCGCCGCGGCAGCAGCGCGGCCCTGACCGAGACCGCCACCGAGGACCGCGAGGCCGACGGCGAGGCCGGCACCGAGCGCGGCCATCGCTTGCCCGCCGGAGCTAGCGCTTCCAGCGGCTGCCTCTTGGGCAAAGGCGCTCGACGTGAGGAGCGTCGTGGCCGCAGCGGCGGCAAGCGACAGGTTCTTCTTGGACATCGTCAGGGTCTCCTTATCTATCTTTCGTCGGGGCGAGCGCCCCGGGCAAAGTCGCGACGGCTTTAGTGCGTTTTTCAGCGGATGGCCAGTCCTTCGACGAGCGAAGGCACGAGGACGCGTTTACAGCCGATTCCGGCTGGCTTCAGTGGTGAGCTTCTGCCTCGTGCTCGGTGGCCAGCCCGATGTACACGCAGGTGAGTAGCGTGAACACCATCGTCTGCACCACGACTACGAGGATCGTGAGCAGCATGAGTGGAATCGGTACCACGAGCGCGACGAGCCCCATGAACAAGCTGACGATCAGGTGATCGACCGCCATGTTGATCATGAGACGCACACCGAGCGTCACGGGGCGGACGCAGAGCGAGATGAGCTCGATGGGAAAAATCAGCGGCGCGAGCCACCACGCCGGTCCGGCGAGGTGCTTCACGTAGCTCATGCCGTTCGTCATGAGACCGTAAGCGTTGAACCAGAGGAAGACCACGAGGCCCGAGCCGAACGTGATGTTCAGATTGCTGGTCGCGACAGGCAAGCCCGGGATCAGCGCCATCACGTTCGCGAAGAAGACGAAGGTCGCCGCCGTGCCGATGAGGGGGAAATAACGCTTGGCGCGTTCGGCATCCATCGTGCTCTTCGCGAGATCGTAGAAGAAGCCGAGGAAGGCCTCCATGAAGGTGCGCAGCGTGAGGCTGTCGTCGGGAATCACGGCCTCGTTGGCGTCGGCGAGGCGCGAGCGTGCAGCGGCCGCGATCGCGAGCACGACGACGAGGACGAATAGCGAAGCCGCGAGCGGCTCGAAGCTGTGCCAGCTCGGCTGCACCTTGCCGACCACGCTCTGGCCGAGAAGCGACGTGTTGTGCTCGAGCGTGTCGCGGAAGTGCGCGAGGATCAGCGTCAAAAAGTTGGCGTGTTCGGGCATCGACTCATCCTTCTTCTCGCCGCACGGGCGCGCTACGCATGAGCTGGCCGACCACGATGCCGAGCGGCAGCGCAGCATAGCCGAGCGCGAGCGGGGCCACGCCCGCCCAATGATTTTTGAGAATGACGTAGGTCACGAAGAGGAGCAGCGCGAACTTCACGCCCGCGAGGGAGCCCCACGAGAGCAGCGCGCCCCGCAGGACGCCGCGCACGACGAAACCCACGGCCAGAAGGTTCGCCGTCGCGAGGGCGCCGCCCACGGCCACGCCGCGCACTTCTCCCGCGCCGACGACGAACGGCGACAGCGCCGTGAGCACGACCGCCACGGCCGCGACGGGCCAGGTCAGGCTCAAGATCCCGTTCGGTTGCTCCGCGTCAGTCATCGGGGTGATTGCGGTACTTCTTGCGTTCTTCGCGCTCGCGTTGCTCGAGCTCTTCGGCCTCGCGCGTCGCGCGCTGGGCGGCTCTGTATAGCCCGCGCACACCCGCTGCAATGCCGTAAGCCGTGCCGATCAGCGTGAGCCAGGGAGCCGTGTGAAAGCGCCGGTCGAGGAACTGGCCGGCGAATAGGCCGACGATGACACTCAAGACGAGCTCGAGCCCGACGGTGCCGTATCGGCCAGCGCCTTTCCAGTCTTGCTTCACCGAATCCAGCTGCTCTCAAAGTCGAGACTCGCGGGCCGCGCCACCTAGCACGTCCTGCGAGGTGGCACTATCGTTCAGCAAATGCGAGCCCTCGCACCGGCAGGCACTCTGCTGCTCGGGCTTCTCACGGCACCGGTCGCCAGCGCGCAAACGCCCGCGCCCGTCCCGCCTGTTACCTATCCGAAAACTCAGCCCTCCAGCGCGCCGCCCGGCCCGGCGTCGGCGCCCGAGGGACCGCCCGGCTACTACGTCGAACAGGGCCCGCCCCCACCGAGTGAGCCGCCGGCCGCTACCGCGCAGCCGGGCGCGGTGCCGCCCGGGGCAGGGCCCGTCTACGAACCCCCGCCGCCGACGCCGCACGTCGTAGTCTTCGAGCCGCCACCGCCGCCGCTACCTCGGCACGTGGCGCCGCGCACGGCGCTCTGGCTCGGAGCGCGCGTCGGCTGGTTCGTGCCGTTCGGCAGCGCCTACGCGCTCGGCGTCGCCGATCCGTACGGCAACGTCTACCTGACCTCCGTGCCCTTCAGCGATTTCCTGCGCTCGGGCCCCGCCTTCGAGCTCGACGCGGGTGTTCGCCTCGGCCGTCACTATAACCTCTTCGGGCTCTACCAGCGCGCGCAGCTCCGCTCGGGCACCGCAGAGCGGAGTGAGCACGGCGGACAGAACGGCGGAGACTCCGACTACTTCGCCGGCGGCCTGCGCGCGAGCTCCGACGCCGACGGCATCGGGCTAGTCACCGAGATCACGCTCGGCTACCGGCAAGCGCGCGCCAAATGGGAGGACGGGACGGAGCTCCGGATGACGGGCGGCGCGTTCGAGGGCCGCATCGCGCTCGGCGCGGACATACGCTTGAACGAACTGTTCTCGCTCTCGCCGATGATCGAGCTCGGCGTCGGTTCGTTCGATCGCGTCCGCGTCGTCACCCCCGGCGGTCCAGGCTACGACTTGATGGGGCCGTACGACGCACCAGGCAGCCACGGCTGGTGGATGTTCAGCATCGGCGGTTTCGTCGACTTGTTCGGCGTGGACTGAGAGCCTACGCACGCCGACACAGCGGCCGGTGGGGCTCAACCGAGCGCGCGTTCGACTTCGCGTAGCCGCTCGTCGAGCAGGCGCACGAGCACGGGGCGAAGCGCGCGCACGGCGCGAGCGCGGTGACTCACCGCGTTCTTTTCGGCGTCGCTGAGCTCGGCCATCACGCGTTCCGCGAGCTCGGGCACGACGAACAGCGGGTCATAACCGAAGCCGCCGCTGCCGCGCGGCGCGCGCGCGATGAAGCCGTCGCAGCTACCCTCGACGGTCTCGACCTCTGCCGGCGCCCACGGGTTCGCGAGCGCGAGCACGCAGCGAAACTTCGCGGCGCGGCTCGCGTCCGGCACGTCTTCGAGCTCGCGCAGGAGCGCCGCGTTGTTCTCGGCGTCCGTCGCGCGCTCGTGCGCGAAGCGGGCCGAGCGCACGCCAGGACGACCTCCGAGCGCTGCCACCTCGAGCCCGCTGTCGTCCGCGAGCGCATACAGGCCCGTCGCTTGACACACGGCGCGCGCTTTCAGCGTCGCGTTGTGTTCGAACGTCGCGCCGTCCTCGTTAATCGCGAGATTTTCGCCGAGCACTTCCGTCACCGCGAGGAGCTGCACGGGCAAGTCCGCAAGCAGCGCTCGGAGCTCGGCGAGCTTTCCGACGTTGGTCGTCGCGATGACGACGCTCAAGACTCTCGTCATGAAAGGGCGACTATAGCCGCAACGGCAGCTTGATGGCGAAGCGCGTGCCGTGGCCGGCCGGAGCGGGCTCGCAGCTGATCGAGCCGCCGTGGGAGAGCACGATGTGCTGAGTGATCGCGAGCCCGAGCCCGGTACCGCCCGATTTCGTCGTAAAGAACGGTTCGAACAGCCGCGCGCGCGCGTCCGGGTCGATGCCTTTGCCCTCGTCGTCCACGCTGACGATCACGTGAGTTTCGTCGCGGGCGACGCCGAGCGTGACGCTGCCGCCCGCGGGCATGGCTTCGCGCGCGTTCCGCAAGAGATTGTAGAGCGCTTGCT
The DNA here is from genome assembly GCA_025936115.1 of Polyangiaceae bacterium. Classification (GTDB taxonomy): domain Bacteria; phylum Myxococcota_A; class Polyangia; order Polyangiales; family Polyangiaceae; genus PMG-095. Next base: position 35,480 of record JAICTZ010000017.1, on the reverse strand, counting down.
TGAGCTGCGCCTCGTCGCCGGGTACGGCGGGCAAATCCGGCGTGACTTCGAGCTTCAGCTTCACGCCGTGCTGCGCGAGCTCGGGCCGCACGAATTCCGCTGCCTCGAGCGCGATTTGGCCCACGTCCTCGAGCTCGCGCGACGGCGCTTTGCGACGCGCGAACGACAGGTATTGCTGGCTCAAGGCCGATAGGCGTTCGACTTCCTTACCGATCGCGCGAAACAGCACGTGCGCTTCGGCGTCGCCCGCAGGGAGTTGCTCCTCGAGCAGCTCGAGGTTCAGCGCAATCGACGAGAGCGGATTGCGGATTTCGTGCGTGACGTGCGCGGCCATCTTGCCGATGGTCGCCAGCCGCTCGGCCGCGACGATTTGCTCGTTGGCCTCGGCGATCGCGGCGACCATGCGCTCGAACGTCGCCGCGAGCTCGCCGATCTCGTCGTCGGAGACGACGGCGTTCTTCGGCTCGAGGTCGCCGCGCGCCACGGCCCGGGCACGCTCGGTCACCGCCGCGATCGGCGCGAGCACACGCCGCGCGTACATCGCCATCGCGAGGCCCACGAGCAACGCGACGACCGTGAGGGCCACGAGCAAGCGAATCGCCAAGAGCTCGCGCGTCCGCGCCGCTTCGAGCAAGAGGTCGACGTTCCGCTTGACGCTTTGCTCGAGCTTGGCGAGCCGCGCCGACGCCTGCGAGCCGTGCGTCACGAGCTCGTCGCGCAGGAGCTCGGCGGCCGTGGCGTCACCGCGATCGAGCGCTTGAAACAGCCGATCGAGACGCGAGCCGTCGCTCGCGACGAAGGTCTCGACTTCGCGCACGTCGTGGAACAAGCCGTCACCGACGGCGCGCATCGCCGGATCGCCTTCGACGAGAAACGCGCGCTCGATCGCGCCGCGCACTTCGTCGAACGTGCGCGGCCGGCCCACGCGCAGCGTCACGTCGAACCAAACTCGGATGTCGGCGGGATTCTTGGCGGCCGTGATGTGATTGAGCTGCGTATTCCAGGTATCTTGTTTGGCGACGAGGTCGCGCACGGCGAGCGCGAGCGGGAAGTAGCCGCTACGCACGAGGCGCGTCTCCTGAGCCGCCGAACGCTGGGCGACGATGCTCCAGCCGGCGACGGCGGCGAACGCGAGCGTGACGAGCGCGTAGGACAGCAGCACGCGCGCGGCGACGCTGCGGCGAAAACGCCGCCTGGTACTGCCTTCAGCCACCCGTGAGGCTCCGCGCGATGATCGTCGCGAGGTCGAGCGCCGTGGCGCCCTGTGCGCGAAACCAGGCGAGGCTCGTCGCGCAGGCCGTGACGAGCGTGCCCCCGCCGAGCCGCTCGTGCTCGGCGAGTCGGTCCCTCGCGATCGCTCGCGCCGTCTTCGGCATCGCGAACGGCAAGAGCGCACCCGCCCCCGAGCAGCTCGCGGCCCGGCCCCGCCGCTCGAACTCCGCGGGTGGAGCGCCGAAGGCGCGTTCGAGCACGACGCGCGGCTCCTCGATCACGCCGAGCCCGCGCGCGAGCCGGCACGGATCGTGAAAACGTACCGGCCCGGCGAGCTTCACGCGCCCGAGCTTCGACGCGCGCCGAGCCGCCGCCTCGACGAGCGTTTCGGCTCCCACGTCGCGCAGCTCGGCGGCGCACCCGGCGTCCGCGACGATCAAGCGCCGACCCGCGAGCGAGCTCACGAGCGGTCCGCGGAGCTCGGCGGCAGCGGTGCGATCGCCGCCTTCCTTCAACGGCAAGCCGCAACAGCCGTCGAGCACGTGCACGGCGCCGAAGAGCGCGCGCGCGGCGTTCACGATGTCGTTTGCTTCCGCGCCACGGGCGGCGAGGTAGCCGCAGCCGACGAGGAGCGCGACGGGCGACGTTTCGGCGTCACTGCCGAGAGCGCGGGCGCGTTCGGCGAGCCGCGCGCGGCGAGCCGCAAAACCAGCCACGGCGCGCTCGGAGCCCGAAGGCGCGAGCCCCTGCTCGCGAAATACGGCGCGCGCAGCCGTGAGCGTCGCGGCCACCGGATTTTGGTGCTCGCAGCGCTCGCGACAGGCGTTGCAGCCGGTGCAACCCCACGCGAGCCGGGCAACGTCCGGGTCTGGCGCCAAATCGCCGCGCGCGACGTACCAGGTCATCGACATCTTGCCCCAGGGAATCAAGGCTTCGCTCGCTTCGGCCTCGGAGACCGGACACGTGCTGCGGCAAAGCTTCGGGCAGTAGCCGCACATCTCGAGCGCGGCGCGACGCTCGTCGAGCACCGTGAGCCGGCGCTCGGTCATGACTGCTCGCGCGCTGAATCTGCCGCGGGAGCGTCTTTTTCGCGTTGCTGCGGGAACGTCAGCGCGAACGTCGTGCCCGCGCTCGACGAGCGGACGGCGATGCGTCCGCCGTGCTCCTCGACGATCTTCTTGACGATCGCAAGGCCGAGCCCCGTGCCCCCGCGCTTGCCGGCCGTGACGAAGGACTGAAAGAGCCGGCCTTCGATTTCTTTGGGAATGCCGGGCCCGGTGTCGCCCACGACGATCACGAGCTCGCTGCCCTCGAGCTTCGCGCCGAGGGTCAGCCGCCCGCCGCGCTCGCCCATGGCCTCGAGCGCGTTGCGCGCCAAGTTGTGCAGGGCACGCGCCGCGCGGCCTTCGTCGAAGCGGGCGACGAGCTTCGAGTCGACCTCGACGACGAGCTCGACCGGTTGCGCGCCGATTTCGAGCCGCAGCTGGCGTTCGAGGTCGGCGAAGAATTTCTTCAGGTACACGCGGCGCACGAAGATCTTGGTCTCGCCCCGCGCGAACTCGAGCACCTCGCGCTGCATGGCGGAGAGCACGTCGAACTGACGCAAGATGAGCTCGGAGAATTCTTGACGCGTCGGGCGGTCGTCCGCGTCGGCCATCAGCTGCACGTAGCCGCTGATCACGGTCATCGGTGTCTTGAAGTCGTGGATGACCTGCGAGAGGAGCCGGCCAATCGCCGTCAAGCGCTCGCCGACTTCGCGCGCGCGACTCGCGTTGAACAAGCGCACCGCCGTCGAGACGTTGACCGCCACGAGACGCAAGAGGCCCACGTCGGTTTCGGCGAGCGGCTCCTCTTCCTCGGCCGTGAACACGGCGATGGCGCCGAGCGGACCCGCGTCACCCTCGAGCGGCACGGCGAGCACCGAGGTCAGCGAAAAATCCGCGGCTTCACGCGCGCGGGCATCACCCGTGAGGTCGTGCAAGAGGAGCGGCGCCGAGCCGTTCATGGCTGCGCCCAAAAAACCCTCGCCCGCTTTGGCGGCGCGCCGCTCGAGGCCGCTCCCCGCGAGGCGATCGAGGCGGCGTTCGACGAGATCGCCCGTCTCTTCGTCGGCGAGCAAGAGCGCTCCGCCGCGCGCGTTGCACGCCGTCGCCACCTGCGTGAGCGTCGCGAGCGCCAGTTCCTCGACGCTCGTCGCGCGCGCCGTCGCGCGCTCGAGCTCGAACAAGAGCGACAGCTCGCGGAACTTGCGCTCGAGTTGCTCCTTGGTCTCGAAGAGCTGCTGATTTTTCTGAATCAGCGACAGGAGCAGGCGCGAATTGTCGATCGCGACGGCGGCTTGCGTGCCGAGTGCTCCGAGGATCTCTTCGTCGTCGCTCGTGAACCCGTCGCCGCCTCGCTTGTTCAGGACCTGAATCACGCCCATGGTGCGGCCGACGTGATTCTTGAGCGGCGCCGCCAGCATGTTGTTCGTGCGGTATCCGGTCAAAAGGTCCCACTCGCGCTCGAAGCGCGCGTCCCGGTAGGCGTCTTCGATGCGGATGGGCTCGCCCGTCTTGGCCACGAGACCCGCGACCCCGTGGCCGACCTTCATTCGGATCGAGCGGACTTCGCCCCCGGCGACGACGCGGCTCACGAGCTCGCCGTTCGCCTCGTCGAGCAGGTAGAGCGTGGCGCGATCGGCTTCGAGCAGCTCCGTGAGCTTGGCGAGGATGAGCTCGAGCAGCTCGTCGAGATCGAGCGTGGCTCCGAGGGCGGTGCCCACCTCGCGCAGCGCGCGCGACGTGCGTTGCTCGCGGCGGAGCAGCGCGCCCGTTCGAAGGCTACGCTCGTCGCCGAGCGATGCTTTTCCCGGCGGGGCCTCCGAGCTCACATGTTTTATCGAATCACGAACTTAGCCGCGGATCCACAGGGTTGCGCGGCCTTGCCGCGTTCGCTACTGATCACCTGGAGCGCATGGCTTTGAAGCAACTCCAGCTCACGGTCAAAGGCCGGGTTCAGGGCGTGTACTTTCGTGCATCGGCCCAGCGTGAGGCGCGCCGCCTGGGCCTCACGGGCTGGGTGAAAAATCGTCCCGACGGCTGCGTCGAGATCCTGGCTGAAGGCGAGGAAGTCGCCATTCGCGACCTCTACGGCTGGGCACAGAAGGGTCCCGGCGCCGCGCGCGTCGATCGGGTGGACTCGCGCTGGCGCAGCTACACCGGTGAGTTTCCTGATTTTCGCATCGTCGACTAACCCGCGTGGACCCATCGGCGAAATAGAGATGCGGTTTCGACGCGCGTTCGTGCTTCTGCTCGCGGCCTCGTGTTTCTGCGCACCGGCGGGCGCGGCGCCGGCCCCTGGCGCCGCGGCGTCGAGTTCGGCGCCCGTGAGCGGCCGGCGCGAGCTGCCCGAGTTGCCGCGGGCGCCCGACGAGCTCAAGCAAGCGACGCTCGCGGACCTCGCCGAGGTCGACGAACTGCTCGCCCGCATCAGCGGTGAGGACGCGAGCGCGCGTGACGACGGCGTACGCGGCATCGTCGAGCTCACGCCGCGCCTCGTGCCGGCGATCCGCAAGCGCCTCGACGACCTCGGCACCTCCTCCGACAAGAACGCGCTGAAGCAGCTCCTCGGGGAGACGCGTCGCGCCGCCAAAGACGAGCCGCGCGACGACACGCCCGGCGCGGCCGAGGACAAGCCGAGCACGGGCCCCGACTACCTCACGCTGCTCGTCGCGCGCGCGAAGCCGAGCTCGTCCACGTGGCGTGACCTCGTGAAGGTCATCGCTCTCAGCCGCATGCTCGAGCACATCGGTACGACGCCGGCGGCGCGCGGCATCATCGACGTGTACGTGCGGTTCGGGGATTTTTTGCGCATCGACACGCAACGTGCGCTGGCACGTCTCGCTGATCGCGCCGTGCCGGCGTTGCTGGAAGCGCGGCGCTACCCGTCGGAAAAAATCGCGCACTGGGCAAGCCGGCAGCTCGACATGCTCGGCCGCGCGGCGCCGAGCCAGGCGGTTCAAATCGCCGATCCGGAAGTGCTCTCGGACGTGCTGCGCGCCTACGGACGCACTCACGATCTCGACGCGGCGCGCATCGTCGTCTCGTTCGCCGGCAGCGAGCGCGGGCAGCTGCGCACCGCCGCGCGGCAGGCCATCGCGATGCTCGGCGAAGCGGGGCACTGGCAGCTCCGGGACGCCTACGAAGACGTGATGGGCAAGCGGGCGCCGCGCGACTGGACGTGGGAGCGCACGGCACGCGAGCTCTTCGGCGAGCTCGACCGACTGAGGCGCGCCGAAGTGTACGACCTGTTCGAGGCGGGACAGAAAGCCGAAGCGGCGGGTGATCTCGTGCAAATGCGCAAAGCGTTCGACGAAGTGCTCGTACGCGCGCCGTTTTTCGAGCGCGGCGACGAGATGGTCGGCGGCTATTGGGAGTACGCGAAAAAGTACGCGCGGGAGAAGCCCGAGGACGCCATCGCCGCGCTCAGGCGCGCCGAGCGACTCGGGAGCAAGGGCCCGGCGCACGACCACGTCGAAAGTCTCTTGCTCACGCTCGAGGCGAACCGTCTGGCCGAGCAGCACGTCATCGATCGCGGGCTCTATCGTCGCGCGCTCGAGCTCGACGGCGACAACGCGCGCGCGAGAGAGGCGCTCACCGTGCTCGCCCGCCCCGCACGCACCGACGACCACGGCCTGCGCTACCTCGCGGCGGCGAGCATCCTCGGCGCGGGACTCGCCGGCGCGGCATTCGTCTTCTTTCGTCGCCGCCCAGAGGGCGGCGTGAAGTCGCAGCCGAGCGGCTGAGCGCCACGCGACGGCGCGTCTCAGGTCGAGACTAACTAAAGCCAAGTGCCTCCGTGGCCGTTCTTTGGTGCACCGATCCATGCCGAAGGACGCCGCGCGCCGACGCGATCCCATCAAGCTCGTGCGACGCAGCGGGCAATGGTCGCTCGAATTCAACCGGCTGATCGCGGTCGATGACCAGGTGATGCGGCCGGAACGCTGCCACGTCGCCGCCACGACCGACGTGCTGCGCTCGCTCGACCCGAGCTGCCCGCCGCACCGCGTCCGCGACGCGGAAGCCATCATGCAACAGCCGGACGACGGCAGCGAGCGCGTCTTCGAGCTCGCCGAAGACGGCTGGGTGCCGGCCTCCCCGAGCACCAACTCTCAACGCCCGCTCTCACGGACGGAGATGATGGCGATGATCGGAGAGCTCCAGACCCAGCTCACGCTGATGCGCGGGCTGCACGACACGCTGCTCACCCGTATCGTATCGATGGAAAGTGCGCTGCAGGCGAAAGCGGCGAAGGAAGCCGAACAGATGTCGCACACCGGCCGGCGCGTGCCGTCCCGGCGCGACATGCTGGCCGTCCTGCAACGGCCGGAAACTTCTGGGCCGCTCGCGCTCGACGGGCTGCGCTCGGCGGACACCAGCTCCGCCGCACACGCGGCGACGAGCGCCGCCGAATCGCCCGCCCTCAAAGCCGGCGAGCCCCGTACCGACGCCGGTCCCCAACCTCCACGACCGGCAGGCGCCGCGTCGCCGCCCGAAACTCCGCCGGCCAGTGCACCCGCAGCAGCCGCCAAGCCCACGAGCGCGCGCCTCGTGCTGCCCGCGAGCGCCGAGGTGATCGAGTGCTTGCGGATGCTCGCGGCTGACGTCGTGCTCACGCCGGCCGCTGCCATCGTACCGGCGGACTTCACCGATTTCTACGTGGCTCGGCTGATTGACGCGTCGGACGAAGCGCTCGGCCTGATCTTAATCAACCAACGAGCGGGCGCGGCGCTCGGCGGCGGGCTCCTCGGTTTGCCGCTCACTGCGCGCGAGGAACAGGCGCGGCGCGGCATCGCCAAAGACACGCTCGAAGGCCTCAACGAGATCTGCAACAACATCGGCGGCCTCGTGAATCGCAAGAATCCGAAGGCGTACACGAGGATCCGTCCGCTCGAGCGCGTCACCGCGACGGCGGTGCCATGGGTTTCGAACCCCGCCGCGGCGCTCGGCATCACCAATCCGCCGAACGGCGTGCTCTGGCTCCTTTCGCGCTGAAAGGAGCGCAGAGCGTCCGAAAGAGCGCGCGCCTTCGCGCAACCCGCGCCGCTACGCTACTTTGACGCCCAAGAGCTTCTTGATCTTGCGATCGAGCGTCTCGGGTGTGAAGGGCTTGACGACGTACTCGTCGACGCCCTGGTCGAGCGCGTTCTCGAGCTTACCCATCGTGCCCTCGGTGGTGATCATGATGATTTTCACGCGCCGGTCGATGTTCCTCACCTTGGTGACGAACTCGAGGCCGTCCATCTCCGGCATGTTCCAGTCGCTCAGGATGAAACCGAAGTTGCCGTCGCAGAACTTGTCCCAGCCTTCCTTGCCGCTCGCCGCCTCGATGGTGCGCGCGCCGCGGAGCTCGGTCTTGTTGAGCGCCGAGATGATGATCTTGCGCATCGCGGACGAGTCGTCGACTACCAGTACGTTCATGACACTGCTCTCTCCTGTGCTCTGCTTGGCTCGAATTTCGGGCCGCGCGCGCGGCATGGGTGCCCGGCGCGGTTCAATCGGTGCGGGCGCGGCTTCATGGTGAAGCTCCCGCTGCGAGTACGTTGAGGATGACGACGCCGCCTTGACACTCGAACCACAAGTGTTCGACGGGTGCGGGCACGACGTCCGCGTAGGGCACGGTGTCGATCACCTTCGGGACCGACAAGCGACAATCGCCCTTGAGTAGCGTCTTGAAGTTGCCGCCCACCATGTTGGTGAGCTCGCCGAGGGCGTCGCGGATTTCGTCGGGCTCCGCTTCGTTCGGACGTTTGCCGAACATGGCCGCAGTCGCGTGGCGCGCGACGAGCGGTGAGCAACCGAGCGTCACGGCGCCGTGCCAGGTGCCCGTGATCGTGACGCGACCGAGCACGAATGCGTCCGTGCGTCCCGGATCGCACTTCGACGGCAAAAGCTCCAAACCGAGCACCATGGCCCACACCTTCTCCGCGATCTCGTTGAGCCGCGCAGGGGCTACCTCCACGTTCATCGTCGTCCTCGTGACGCCGGCTGGCGACGAGGCTCGGGCAAGATGCTTTTCGACGAGCGCACTCGAGTCATGCAAACGGCCGCTTTCCCAGCGGCTTTAGCGCGGAAGCCTGCCGCGCCGTTCGGCTTAAGGCAGCGCGCCCAACGGCCGTTGGTAGTCACGGACCGTTTTGGCCACGAAGGCCGAAGCGTCCGCTGTCGGCCACGAGCGCACGACATGCGCCCACCCGTGCCGGGTCCCCATGGCAGTCGAAGACGACGAAATCATGCGTGAGTTCCTGATCGAGAGCAGGGAAAACCTGCTCGGCCTCGATCGGGACTTCGTGGCGCTCGAACAGAACCCGCGCGACCACGCGCTGCTGTCGCGGATCTTCCGCTGTGTGCACACGATCAAGGGCACCTCGGGTTTTCTGAATCTGCCTTCGCTCGAAAAGCTGACGCACGTCGGTGAAACCCAGCTCAGCCGCCTGCGTGACGGTGAGATCCTGCTCGACACGCAGGCCACCTCGGCTCTGCTCGCCATGGTCGACGGCGTGCGCCGCGTGCTCGCCTCGCTCGAAACGCTCGGAAGCGAGGGCAGCGAAGATTTCTCGCCCATCATCGCCGAGCTCGCCAAGATCGGCCAGAAGCAACACCGCGCCAGCGCCGCGCCCTCTCCCGCGACGGTCGCCGCCAAGACACCGCCTCGCGTCTCGGTGCCCGCCGCGCCCGAGCTCGTCGCTGCCGTCGTCACGCCGCCGGTCGCCGCTGCGCCCTCCGCCGCACCCGCGGTAGCGAGCGCGCCGAGCAACGTCCCTACGCCGAGCGCCCATCCCGCCAAAGTCGAACGACTACCCGTACGACAAGCGACACGCCCCGCAGCACCGGCCGTGGCCGCCGCTCCCTCGCCCGGCGAACAGGACGCGGCGCGCGCCGCGAGCGTCGCCGAAACGGCGATTCGCGTCGACGTGGCCCTGCTCGACCGCGTCATGAACCTCGTGGGCGAGCTCGTGCTCGCACGCAATCAAATCCTGCAATACGGAGCCAAGTCGAACGACCCCGGGCTCGTCAACGCGTCCCAGCGCTTGAACCTGCTCACGACCGAGCTCCAGGCCGGCGTCATGAAGACGCGCATGCAGCCGATCGGCAACGTGTGGACGCGCTTTCCGCGCGTCGTGCGCGATCTGGCCAACGTGTGCGGCAAATCCGTGCACGTCGAGCTCGAGGGCAGCGGCACGGAGCTCGATCGCTCCATCATCGAAGCCATCAAGGACCCGCTCATGCACGCGGTCCGCAACGCCATCGATCACGGCATCGAAAGTGCTGAAAGGCGCGTCGCGGCCGGCAAACCGGCGAGCGGACGGCTCACGTTCCGTGCCTATCACGAGGGCGGCCAGGTCAACATCGAGGTGTCCGACGACGGCGGCGGCATCAACACGGACAAGGTTCGTGCGCGCGCCATCGAGCGTGGACTCGTCGCGCACGAGCGAGCCCTACGCATGAACGAGCGCGAGCTCTTGCACCTAATCTTCCTGCCCGGCTTCTCCACGGCCGAAAGCGTCACGCACCTGTCGGGCCGCGGCGTGGGTATGGACGTCGTCAAGACCAACATCGAGAAAATCGGCGGCACGGTCGACATCAGCTCCGAGCGGGGAATCGGCACGACGCTCAAAATCAAGATCCCGCTCACGCTTGCGATCATTCCAGCCCTCATCGTCGCGAGCGGCGGCGAGCGCTTCGCGATTCCGCAAGTGAACCTGCTCGAGCTCGTGCGCCTCGAAGGGGCGCAATCGCGCCGCGGCATCGAAACGCTGCACGGTACGCCGCTCTATCGGCTGCGTGGCAATCTGCTCCCGCTCGTGTTCTTGAACGAGACGCTCGATTTGCCGGGTCCCGGCGCCGGCGTCGACGTCATCAACATCGTCGTGCTCCAGGCGGACGATCGGCAATTCGGGCTCGTGGTCGACGGCATCAGCGATACCGAAGAGATCGTCGTGAAGCCGCTCGGCAAGGAGCTCAAGCGCCTCGACGTCTTCGCGGGAGCCACGATTATGGGCGACGGACGCGTCGCGCTCATCCTCGACGTGCTCGGTGTGGCGCGGCACGCCGGCGTCGTTTCCGGCGGGCGCGACCGCGGCGTCGCCGAACCTGTCGCGCCCACATCCGCTCAGGCCGAACCGCGCGAGATGCTGCTGCTCTTTCGCGCGGCGGGCTCCGAGCGCATGGCGATTCCGCTCGCGCTCGTGGCGCGGCTCGAAGAGCTCGCACCGGAGCGCGTCGAACGCGCGGGCGGGCGCGAAGTCGTCCAGTACCGCGGCTCGATCCTGCCGCTGATTCGGCTCGACGAGGACCGCCCGAACGGGAGACGTGCGCTGTACGATCCGCTCAAGGTCATCGTGTACTCCGAGCACGGTCGCAGCGTGGGGCTCGTCGTCGACGAGATCCTCGATGTCGTCGACGAGGTCGTGCGCGTCGAGGACGCCGCCGCGGGCCGTGGCCTCCGCGGCATGGCGATCGTCCAGGGCAAAGTCACGGATCTGCTCGACGTGCACGCCGCGATCCGCCGCCACGATCCGGCTTTCTTCGAGCGCAAGGAAGCGGCCGCCTAGGGCCGAGGAGACGAGTCCGTGAACGACGCCCAGAAGCTCTGCACCTTCACGCTCGCCGATCTCGTGTTCGGCGTCGAGGTCATGAACGTGCAGGAAGTGCTGCGATTTCAGCCGATGACGCGCGTGCCGCTCGCTTCGGCGACCGTGCGCGGGCTCATCAATTTGCGCGGGCAGATCGTGACGGCCATCGACGTGCGAGCACGGCTCGGCTTTTCGACGTTGTCCGACGCTCACGAGCCCATGAACGTCGTGCTCTGCACCAAAGACGGCGTCGTGAGCCTGCTCGTCGACCAGATCGGCGACGTGCTCGAAGTCGAACCAAGCACCTTCGAGCGCCCGCCCACGACGCTACCGGCCGTTTTGCGCGACGTCGTGCGGGGCGTCTACAAGCTCGAGCACGGGCTGCTCTTGTTGCTCGACGTCGAGCGCGTCGTGCTCTTGCCCGAGCATCGTGGCGTCGAGGACGCCGCGTGACGACAGTTTGCCGCGCGGAGCGCGGGGACCGAGGTTGAGAGGATCCGAGACCATGCAAGAACCCAGCGAACATCACAAAACGAACGGTAACGGCGACTCGATGCGCCCCCTCGGCCTCGCTCGCGGCGACGAGCACGAGGTCGCCGAGCTCAAGCTGAAGCTCCGCGCCCTCGAGGAACGCCTCGGCGCGGCTCAGCGCGCCGAAGTCGAGCTCAAGGCCAAAGTGGACACGATCTTGGCCGTGGTAGACGCGGCGGCGGGCGGCGACCTCACCCGCCAGATCACGCTCGGCGGAGACGACGCCGTGGGCCGGCTCGCGCTACGCCTGAACGCGTTTTTCGGCACCATGCGCAAGAGCGTCGGCAACATCGCCGACAACGCGACGACGCTCGGCGCCGCGTCCGAGGAGCTCTCGTCGGTCGCCAAGCAAATGACCTCGAACGCCACGCAAACCTCGACGCAGGCGAACGTCGCGTCCTCGGCGGTCGAAGAGGTCAACCGCAACATCCACACGGTCGCTGCGAGCACCGAGGAGATGTCGGCGAGTATCAAAGAAATCGCCAAGAACGCCTCGGACGCCGCGCGCGTCGCCGTTTCCGCGGTCAGAGCCGCCGAGACCACGAACGGCATCGTCGCCAAGCTCGGCGCGAGCAGCGCCGACATCGGCAAGGTGATCAAGGTCATCACCTCGATCGCTCAACAGACGAACCTGCTCGCGCTGAACGCCACGATCGAAGCCGCACGCGCCGGCGAGGCGGGCAAGGGCTTCGCCGTCGTCGCGAACGAAGTGAAGGAGCTCGCGAAGGAGACCGCGCGCGCGACCGAGGACATCAGCCAGAAGATCGAGCACATCCAGAGCGACACGCGCTCGGCCGTCGATGCCATCACGCAAATCGGCAGCATCATCAATCAAATCAACGACATCCAGAACACGATCGCCTGCGCCGTCGAGGAGCAGACGGCGACCACCAACGGCATCAGCCGGAGCCTCGGCGACGCCGCGCGCGGCAGCGGCGACATCGCGCACAACATCACGGGCGTCGCGCGCGCCGCTCAGAGCACGACGGCGGGCGCCTCCGACACGGAGCGCGCAGCCTCCGAGCTCGCGAGCATGGCGGCCGCGCTGCAGAAGCTCGTCGGGCAGTTCCGGTACTGAGCCGCACGTCGCGTCGAACCAAGAGAGCGAGGAGACCGAGCATGAGGGCCCTAATCGTAGACGACTCGCGCGCCATGCGGCTGCTGATGGGCCGGCTCCTCGCGAATCTCGACATCGCGGTGGTCGAGGTCGGCAACGGGCGCGAAGCGCTCGACGTGATGGAGAGCGCCGGACCCTTCGATCTCGCGCTCGTCGATTGGAACATGCCGGTCATGGACGGCCTCGCCTTCGTGCTCGAGGTGCGGCAAGACCGCCGCTTCGACGAGATGGCCATCATGATGGTGACCACGGAGTCGGAAGAAGCGCAGGTGCAGCGTGCCATCTCGGCGGGCGCGAGCGAGTACCTGATGAAGCCGTTTTCTCCGCAACTGTTCGCGCAAAAGCTCGAAAACCTGGGGCTCGCCATTCGATGATCAAGGTGCTCATCGTCGATGATTCGGTGGTCGTGCGGCGGATGCTGGTCACCATCCTCGAGAGTGAGCCGGGCATCGAAGTGGTCGGTTGGGCCGGCAGCGGCATGAGCGCGTTACAGAAGCTCTCGATCCTGGATCCGGACCTCGTGCTGCTCGACGTGATGATGCCGGACATGGACGGCATCAAGACCGTGCGGCGCATGCGGCTCACGCATCCGACCATGCCCGTCATCATGTGCAGCTCGCTCACGGAGAGCGGCGCCGACGTGACGCTGCGCGCGCTCGCGGCCGGCGCGACCGATCACGTCGCGAAGCCGGGTCCCGGCGAAAATCAGTTCGAGCTCTTTCGTCAGGAGCTGCTCGGCAAAGTGCTGACGCTCGGCAACGCGAGCCAGACGCCACACATCGCCGACTCGGTGGAAGTCGACGTGACGTTGATGCCGCCCGCGCCCGTGGCCCAACTCCCTTCGACGATTCAAGCCGTCGCGATCGGTTGCTCGACGGGGGGCCCCAACGCGCTCGCCACGCTCTTCGCCCGCTTGCCCGGCGATCTGCCGGTTCCCATCTTCATCGTCCAGCACATGCCCAAGGTCTTCACGAAGATCCTCGCGGACCGGCTCACCGCGTCTTCCAGCGTGCGCGTCGCGGAGGCAACGCACGGCATGGCGGTCGAGCCCGGACGCGGGTACATCGCGCCGGGCGACTTCCACCTGAAGATCGGCCGCGCGAACGGCCGTGTCGTCACGCTGCTCAATCAAGACCCGCCCGAGCACTCCTGCCGTCCGGCTGTCGACGTGCTGTTTCGCTCGGCGGCGCGCTTTTATCGCGACGGCGTGCTCGCGTGCGTGCTCACGGGCATGGGCTCGGACGGCGCGCTCGGCGCGCAGGATCTCGTGCGCGCGGGCAGCAAAGTGCTCGCACAGAGCGCCGAGACTTGCGTCATTCCCAGCATGCCGGCCGCGATCGTCGAAGCTCGGCTGGCCGACAAGGTGCTGCACTTGGACGGGCTCGCCGACGAAATCGTCGCGCGTGTCCGGCGCTCGCACGGCCAGCTCCCGCGCGCGCGGGCGCAAGGGGAGGCTTAGTGCCGAGCTCCGACAGCATGACGTACTTGCAGGGCCTCGTGTATCGACGCTCCGGCATCGTGCTCGAGGACGGCAAGGATTACCTCGTCGACTCGCGGCTCAGTCCCGTCGCACGCTGCGAAGGCGTCGCATCGGTGGACGAGCTCGTGGACAAACTGCGGCGCGACCGCAGCGGTGAGCTCGCCCAGCGCGTCGTGGAGGCGATGACGACGAACGAGACGCTCTTCTTTCGCGACGGGCACCCGTTCGACGCCCTGCGCAGCCACTTCGTGCCCGAGCTCTTGAAAGCGCGCTCCCAGGAGCGCAGCTTGCGCATCTGGTCTGCCGCCGCGGCAACCGGCCAGGAGCCGTACAGCATCGCGATGGCCCTGCTCCAGGGCTTTCCCGAGCTCGCGAGCTGGCGCGTCTCGATCCTCGCCACGGACTTGAACGAGGCCGTGCTCGAGCGCGCCAGGCGCGGCCGCTATCGCGCGCTCGAGGTGAGCCGTGGGCTGCCGCCGTCGTATCTCACGAAGTACTTTTCCCGGGTCGACGGGGACTGGGAGCTCTCGGCGAACGTGCGCGACATGGTGACGTTCCGGCAGCTCAACCTGGTCGAGCCGTGGTTCGAGATCGCGCCGTGCGATCTCGTGTTCATGCGCAACGTACTGATCTATTTCGACGCGAGCACGAAGATCACCGTGCTCAAGCGCCTGCACTCCGTGCTGCGGCCCGACGGCTTCCTCGTGCTCGGTGGCGCCGAGACCACGCAGAACCTCGACGATTCCTACGCGTCGGTGCGCGTGGGCCCGGGCGTCTACTATCAGCTGAAGACGCCGACGCTCGCCGAGTCGACACGCGGCGCGCCGCGCGCCGGCGACGTGGCGTCGTCGCGCACACCGCGCGTCGCGTAACGGCGCGACGACACACACCGCGCGTGGCGTAACCGCAACGCGTACGGCGACGCACGGGGCAACGGCGACGCACGGCGCGTTTCCGCCACCGTGCGTCCGCGTCTCCCGCTTTACTCTTCCGACTCGGCCTTGGCCGTCTTCTTCGCGCGCTTGGCGGCCGGCTTGTCGCCTTCCGCTTTCTCGCTCTTTTCGGCCTTACCGCTCGTCTCGGCCTTCTCGCCCTCGGCGGAAGCCTTGGCCGACTTCTTCGACTTCTTCTCGCCACCGTCGTCTGCCGCGCCCGCGCTCGCACCGAGCTCGACGAACTCGACGAGCGACATCGGCGCGTTGTCGCCGCGGCGACGACCGAGCTTCACGATGCGTGTGTATCCACCGGGCCGATCGCGGAAGCGCCGCGCCAGATCGAGAAACACCTTCTCGATCAAGTCGACACGACGTTCTTCACCGTCCTTGCTGACGGTGCCGAAGCGGCGGAGAAAGCGCCCCATGCGGAGCTGAGCCGCATGGCGACGCGCCTGGTCGGCGACGCCGAGGTCCTTCTGAGGCGTGTACGCCACGGGGCCCAGGCGAATCGCCCGCGTGATCAGTCGCTCGGCGACGCGCCGGAGCTCCTTGGCCTTGGCGTCGGTGGTCTCGATGCGCTCGTGCGCGACGAGGTTCGCCGTGAGCGCGCGAAGCATCGCGCGCCGGTGGCTCGTGTTGCGGCCGAATTGCCGACCCGCTTTACGGTGTCTCATCGCTCATCCCTGCGCTTGCTGCTGCTGCTTCCAACGCTCGAGCATGCCCGGCCAGTTGTCGAACTTCATGCCGAGCCCGAGTCCCATCGTGCCGAGGATCTCTTTGATTTCCTTCAGCGACTTGCGGCCGAAGTTCTTGGTCTTCAGCATGTCCTGCTCGCTCTTCTGCACGAGCTCGCCGATGAGCGTGATGTTCGCGTTCTGCAGGCAATTGGCCGAACGCACCGAGAGCTCGAGCTCGTCGACCGAGCGGAAGAGGTTCTCGTTGAGCGGCTGGTCGTCTTGACCCGTCTGCTGGTACGCGGTCTCTTCGCTCTCTTCGAAGTTGATCCAGATGCTGAGCTGCTCTTTGAGGATCTTGGCGGCGAACGCCACGGCGTCGACCGGACGCACGGCGCCGTTGGTCCACACCTCGAGCACGAGCTTGTCGTAGTCGGTGACCTGGCCGACGCGCGCGTTCTGCACGGCGTAGTTCACCTTGCGGATCGGCGAGAAGAGCGCGTCGATCGGGATCGTGCCGATCGGCATGGTCGGCGTCTTGTTGCGCTCGGCCGGCACGTAACCGCGGCCTACGCCGACGGAGAGCTCCATGACGAGGGGGCCCTTCTTGTCGAGCGTCGCGACCTGAAGGTTCGGGTTCAGGATCGTGAGACCCTCGACCGTCTTGATGTCGCTCGCGAGCACGGGGCCGGGGCCCTCTTTCTCGAGCCTCAGCGTGTAGGACTTGGGCGTCTCCGTCTTGATCACCACCTGCTTCAAATTCAGGATGATGTCGGTCACGTCCTCGACGACGTCGGGGATGGTCGTGAACTCGTGGAGCGCGCCTTCCATGCGGACGGCGGTGATGGCGGCGCCCTGAAGGGACGCGAGCAGCACGCGGCGGAGCGAGTTGCCGACGGTGATGCCGAAGCCGCGCTCGAGCGGCTCGCAGGTGAACTTGCCGTACGTCTGGCTGTTCGACTCGGGATCGAGCTGAATCGCCTTCGGCCGAATGAGATCACGCCAGTTGCGGCTCATCATGGGAGTAATCATGCGTTCGGTTCTCCTTCAGGGTTCGGACGTTTGCGCGGCCGTCACAGTCCGGTGAGGAACCCACTCCTCATTCGGAACCCGCGGCCTGCCCGCAGAGCTAAAGCAAAGTTACGAAAGGTCTGGTTAGCGAGAGTAATATTCGACGACCAGCTGCTCGCGCACGCTGGGCTCGTTCATTTCGTCGCGGACCGGCATCGAGCGGAACACGCCCGAGAGCGCGTCCTTGTCGACCTCGAGCCAGCTGCCGCGCGGGCGCGTTTCGGCCTGCGCGAGCGCCGCGCCGATGAAGCCGATCTTCTTGCTCTTCTCGGCGATGGCGATGGTGTCGTTCGGCTTGACGCGGAAGCTCGGAATGTTCACGCGCTTACCGTTCACGAGCACGTGGTTGTGACGCACGAGCTGGCGACCCTGCGCGCGGCTCGCCGCAAAACCCATGCGGTGCACGACGTTGTCGAGCCGGCGCTCGATCACGCCGAGCATCTCTTCACCGGTACGACCCGGCAGGCTCGTCGCCTCCGTGTAGTAGCGGGCGAACTGAACCTCGAGCAGGCCGTAGATGCGGCGCATCTTCTGCTTTTCGCGCAGGCGGAGGCCGTACTCGCTGAGCTTGATACGCGCCTGGCCGTGCTGGCCGGGCGGGTACGGGCGGCGGCTCACGCTGCACTTCTCCGTGAAGCAGCGAGCACCTTTGAGATAGAGCTTGCCGCCTTCACGACGGCAGACCTTGCAAACTGGACCGAGATAGCGAGCCATGATTCAGTTCCTCAGACGCGGCGTCGCTTGGGCGGACGGCAGCCGTTGTGGGGAATGGGCGTAACGTCGCGGATCAGCGTCACGCGGAAGCCCGCTTGCTGGAGAGCACGCAGGGCGCTTTCGCGACCGGCGCCGGGGCCTTTGACGAACACCGCGACCGAGCGGACGCCGTGCTCCATCGCGCGGCGCGCGGCTTCTTCGGCCGCGAGCTGCGCCGCGAACGGCGTGCTCTTGCGCGAGCCCTTGAAACCGCGCGAACCGGCGCTCGCCCAAGAGAGCGTGCTGCCGGTCAGATCCGTGATCGTCACGATCGTGTTGTTGAACGTCGACTGGATGTGGACGATGCCCGCGTAGATGTTCTTGCGAACGACCTTCTTCTTCGGGCCGCCCTTGGCGGAGGGCGCGGTGCTGGGCGTTGCGGCTTTGGCAGTGGCCATTCTAAATTCCCGTTCGGGTTACCCGCTACGGCGGGCGAGGTTCTTGCGCGGTCCCTTGCGGGTGCGGGCGTTGGTGCGAGTGCGCTGGCCACGGACGGGCAAGCCCTTGCGGTGTCGGAGGCCGCGGTAGCAGCCGAGATCCATCAGGCGCTTGATGCTCGCCTGCACTTCACGGCGCGCGTCGCCTTCGACCTTGACGGTGCTGTCGATCGCGTCGCGGATGGCCTTCACGTCGGCTTCCGTGAGCTCCTCGACCTTCTTGGTCTCGGGGATCTTGGCGAGCGCGCAGAGCTTCTGCGAGGTCGCGAGGCCGATGCCGTAGATGTACGGCAAAGCGTACGCGATGGCCTTGCGGCGCGGGAGATCGACACCTGAGATACGAGCCATGGGGTCTTAGCCTTGCCTCTGCTTGTGGCGCGGGTTCGTACAAATCACGCGGAGCACGCCGCGGCGGCGCACCACCTTGCACTTGTCGCAAATCTTCTTGACGCTCGGTCGTACTTTCATTGGACTTTTCCTTGTCCTGCCTCGGCTGCGACCGCTTCGTAGGTCGAGACCACCGCGCGTGCGCAAAGCGACTTTCGGAGTTGCTTGCTCACGCTTGGCGACCACGTCGAGCTGGCACGGCCCGCCGCCGGCTGCGCCGGTTGGTTCCGTGGCGAGTTCCCGCTCGCGCCGATCGTGATCCGTTCTTCCAAGACAGTCATCTCGTTGCAGTCAGAGCTTCTCGACGATGTGGGCTCGGCCCGGGTCTCTCGAAGAGCGTTCCACCTTCACCTTGTGGCCTTTGATGAGTCTCACCACGGCGTGTCGCGCCCGGGGTGCCATCGCGGCCAAAACTTCGGTTCCGTCTGCGAGCCGCACTCGGTAGAGCGAGCTCGGGAGCACTTCTTCGATCGTTCCGATCCCTGTTTCCGTCGTGTCTGCCTCCGTCTTATGCCGCGAGCCCGAGCGCACCGAGCACGCGGGCGGTTACCTCTGCCGGTTCCCCGACGCCGTCAACTCGCATCAACAGGCCGAGTCGCTGGTAGTAAGGGAGAAGCGCGGCCGTCATCGCCTCGTACTGCGCGAGACGCTGCTTCACCGTTTCCTCCCGATCGTCGGCCCTGTGTTCGAGCTCGGCGTCCGGGGGCGGGGGACTATACTTGAGGTGGTAGATCTGTCCAGTCCGTTTGTCCGTGCGCCGGAGCGTCGTGCGCTCGACGATGAGCTCGGACGGAACGTCGAGCTGGACCACCTTTTCGAGTGGCTTGCCCAGGCGCGCGAGCAGCGCGCCAAGCGCGTCGGCTTGCGCGGTCGTGCGCGGGAAACCATCGAGAATAAAGCCGTTTTTGGCGTCGGGCTCTTTGAGCCGCTCCTCGACCAGGCCGATCACGACCGAGTCGGGGACGAGCTTTCCAGCGTCCATGTAGCCCCTGGCTTCGAGCCCGAGCGGCGTGCCGGCCGCGAGCGCGGCGCGGAGCATGTCGCCCGTCGAAATCTTGGGCGCCTGCAAGCGAGCGACGATGGCGTTCGCCTGGGTACCCTTGCCGCTTCCGGGCGGCCCCAACAGGACGAGCCTCATCAGGACCTCCTGCCGCTCAGGCGCGTCATGCGCGGACCGGTGAGGCCTTCATAGCTGCGCGTGATGAGATGAGCTTCGATCTGCGTGACCGTCTCGAGCGCGACCCCGACGACGATCATGAGGCTCGTGCCGCCGAATTGGAACGGAATCCGGAACGAGGACGCGATCACCGACGGCACGATGCAGATCACGGCGATGTACACCGCGCCCGCCACCGTGAGCCGCGTGAGCACCCGGTCGAGATACTCGGCCGTCTGCTTACCGGGACGGATGCCCGGGATGTTCGCCTGCTGCTTCTTCAGGTTCTCGGCGATGTCGACCGGCTGCACGGTGACGGCCGTATAGAAGAAGGTGAAGAACACGATCAGCGCCCCGAAGAGCGTGTTGAACATCCAATCGCCGCGATTCAAATGCGCGCTGAACGTCGACATGCCGGGGATGTTGAAGTTCGCGAGCGTCGCGGGGAAGAGCAGCACGCTCGAGGCGAAGATCGGCGGGATCATGCTCGCCATGTTCACCTTGAGCGGCAGGTGCGCCTGCTGCCCGCCGTACACGTGGCGTCCGACCTGACGGCGCGAGTACTGAATCGGGATCTGTCGCTGCGCGCGCTCGAAAAAGACGACGAGCGCGATGCTGATCACGAGCACGCCGAGGAGCAGCGCGATAGTCAGCGGCTGAATGTCGCCCGAGTGGCCTTGCCAGTAATTCGCGACACCGGCGGGGATGCCGCTCACGATACCAGCGAAGATGATCATCGAGACGCCGTTGCCGATACCGCTCTCGGTCGCCTGCTCGCCGAGCCACATGAGCAGGCCCGAGCCGGTCGTGAGCGTGATGATCGTCATCAGCCGAAAGCCCCAGCCCGGATTTCCGACCACGTCGCCGAAGCGGCCGCCGCCGAGGTCCGAGTTGTTCATGCCCTCGAGCATCATCGCCACGCCGAACGACTGGAAAATGCTGAGCAGGATCGCGCCGTAGCGCGTCCACTGCTCGATCTTCCGGCGACCGCTCTCGCCCTCACGCCGCATCTCCTCGACCTGCTTGCTCACGAGGCCGAGCAGCTGGAAGATGATGCTCGACGACACGTAGGGCATGATGCCGAGCGCGAAGATCGACAGATTCGAGAGCGCGCCGCCCGAGAACAGGTTGAACAGGCTCAAGAGGCCCTGCTGCCCCTTGACGACGTTGCGCATCACGGCGCGATCGACGCCCGGCGTCGTGATGAAGATGCCGATGCGATAAATCGCGACGATGATGAGCGTGAAGCCGATGCGCCGGCGAAGCTCGGGAACCTTCCCGATATTTGAAAAACCTTCGACGACGGGCACGCTTAGACCTCGAAGTCTTGGTTAGAACAGATCACGATCGTCGCGAGCGAGCACGCCCCAACGCAACGACCGGCGAGACCGGTGCAGCGTGGCTCGAAGCGAGCCAGGGACGCGAAGGCTTCTGCGATCAAAATCTTCTCTCCGAAACTCAAACCCAATCTAAATCAGGCCTTTGCTTCTGCGGACGCTTCGCCTTCGGAAGCTTCGCCGCCGTGCCACGGCGGAAGCACGACGACGGTGCCGCCGGCTTTCTCGATCTTTTCCTTGGCGCTCGCGGAAAATGCGTGGGCCGAAACGGTGAGCTTATTGCCGAGCTCGCCTTCGCCGAGCACCTTGATGCGCACCCTGCGACCCTGAACCAGGCGCGCCGTGCGGAGCGCCTGCTCGTCGACGGCGTCGCCGGCCTTGAAGCGCGCGAGATCGCCGACGTTGACCGTGACGGTGTTCACGGGGAAGGGCACGTTGAAGCCGCGCTTCGGCAAGCGGCGCTGAATCGGGGTCTGGCCGCCCTGGAAGTGGAGCTTGTTGATGTTGCCGGGCTGGCGGGCCTTCTGGCCCTTGGAGCCGCGGCCGCACGTCTTGCCGAGTCCGCTGCCGATACCGCGGCCGACGCGCTTTTCGAGCTGCCGGGCGCCGTCGGGCGGCGCGAGGCGGGAGAGAACTTCGCTCACGACTTCACCTCTTCGACCGTCACGAGGTGCAAGACCTTCTTGATCATGCCTCGGAACGAGGGAGTGTTTTCGACGATGACGGACGAGCCGGGGCCGCGCAGGCCGAGGCCGTCGATCACGCGCCGCTGCGGATGAGGGCGGCCGATGACGCTGACGCGCTGCCGCACCGCGAGCTTGGCTGCCGATTTCACGTGCCGCTCCCGCCGGCGTGCGTGCCGGAAACGATCGAAGCAGGCGTACCCGCGCGTGAAGACGCCGCTGCCACGGGGTAGTCGCCGGCGACTTCCTCGATCGGGCGACCGCGCGCGCCGGCCACGTTCTCCGGGGAGCGCAGGCGGCGCAGAGCGTTCACGGTCGCGTGCACGACGTTGTACTTGTTCGACGACCCGAGGCACTTCGAGAGCACGTCGTGGATGCCGGCCGATTCGACGACGGCGCGCACGGCGCCGCCCGCGATGACGCCCGTACCGGGGCCGGCGGGGCGGAGCAGCACTTCGCCCGAGCCGAAGTGGCCCGTCACGTCGTGCGGCACCGTGGAGCCGATCATCGGCACCTTGAACATGTTCTTGCGCGCCTGATCGTTGCCCTTGCGAATCGCCTCGGGCACCTCGTTCGCTTTGCCGAGGCCGACGCCGACGTGACCCGCTTCGTCGCCGACGACGACGAGCGCGGAAAAGCTGAACCGGCGTCCGCCCTTCACGACCTTGGCGACGCGGTTGATGTGAATCACCCGCTCTTTGAGCTTCTCTTCGTCGATGTTGTCGAAAGCCATGGTTCTAGTCTCTCGTAGGAACTTGGTCGGTTACGGGCAGGTTGAATGCGGGATGGGGACCAACAGGTCCTTCCGGGCTGGCCTGCGGCCAGCCGTTCTCCCTAGAACTTCAACCCTGCCTCTCTGGCGGCGTCGGCGAGGGCCTTCACTCGGCCATGATAGAGGTAGCCGTTGCGGTCGAAGACGACCTTGTCGATCTTGCGCTCGAGGCAGATCTTGGCGATCAGGGCGCCGACCTTCTTGGCTGCGTCCGTCTTGTTGTCGTTCTCGAGCGAGCCCTTGAGGTCGCGTGAGAGCGTCGAGGCGGCGGCCAGCGTCTTGCCGTCGATGTCGTTGACGACCTGCGCGTAAACGTGCCGGCCGCTGCGGAAGATGCTGAGCCGCGGGCGCTCGGTCTTGCCGGAGATTTTCCGTCGAATGCGGAGCTTGCGGCGCTCCCTGCCGATGAGATCGGTCGCCATGATTACTTCGACCCCTTGGCCTTGGCGGCTTTGCCCGCCTTGCGCCGGATGTTCTCGCCGCGGTAGCGGACGCCTTTGCCGCCGTACGGCTCTGGCGGACGCAAATCGCGAATCGTCGCGGCATACTGCCCAAGCAGGCCCTTGTCGGCCGAGGTGAGCACGAGCTGCGTGCCCTTCGAGTCGGGCGGAACGACGCCCGCGATTGCAGCCGGCAGCTCGATCACGCACGGGTGCGAGTAGCCGAGCTGGAGCGTCACGGTCTTGCCTTTGACCTCGGCGCGGTAACCGGTGCCGACGAGCTCGAGGATCGTCTCGTAGCCCGTGCTTGCGCCCTTGATCATGCTGGCGACGAGCGCGCGGCCGAGACCCTGCAGGCGAGCGCCGTCGCGGCCCTCCGCCGAGCTCGTGATCGTGACGGCCTCGCCGTCCTTCTTGGCCGTCACGTTGGCCGGCAGATCGAGCGCGAGCTTGCCCTTCGGGCCCTGCGCACTCACGGTCTGCCCCGTGATCGTGAGCGTGACGCCCTTCGGCACCGGCACGGCGCGCTTGCCGACGCGTGAGAGACGCTTCGGTTCCGTCTGCGCTTCCATCACCACACCTCGCACAGGAGCTCGCCGCCCACCTTGCGGCGGCGCGCTTCCTTGTCCGTCATGAGGCCGTGCGACGTGCTCAGGATCGAGACGCCGAGGCCCGAGAGCACGCGCGGGATCTGGTCGTGCCGCACGTACACGCGACGACCGGGCCGCGAGACGCGGCGAATGCCCCGGAAGGCGCACTCGCGCTCGTCGTTGTACTTGAGCACGATGGTGAGGGTGCGGTGCTTTTCCGGGCCCCACTCCTCCTCGCGCACGTCGGCGACGTAGCCCTCGTTCTTCAAGAGCGAGGCGACCTGATGCTTGAGGTTCGAGGCCGGCAGCCGCGTCAGTTCGTGGCGCGCTAGCGCCGCGTTCCTGATACGCGCCAGCATGTCCGAGATGGGATCGCTCGTCATGATCTCACCAGCTCGCCTTGGTCACGCCCGGAAGCTCGCCACGCAGGGCGAGCAAACGCAGGCACAGCCGGCACAGCCCGAAGTCGCGGTAAAAGGCGCGTGGACGGCCGCAGACCTTGCAGCGGTTGTGAACCCGCGTCGAGAACTTCGGCGGTCGATTCAACTTGGCCCATTGACTGGCTCGCGCCATGCATCAGCTCCTGAACGGCATACCGAGGTTCCCGAGAAGCTCTTTGGCTTCCTCGTCGGTCTCGGCGGTGGTGACGAAGGTGATGTTCATGCCCTTGATCTTCTCGACCTTGTCGAAGTCGATCTCGGGGAAAACGATCTGCTCTTTGAGGCCGAGGGTGTAGTTGCCTGCACCGTCGAACGCCTTGCTGCTGGTTCCGCGGAAGTCGCGCACGCGCGGCAGCGCGAGCGTGACGAGGCGATCCAAAAACTCCCACATGCGCTCGCGGCGCAGGGTGACCATGGCGCCGATGGGCATGCCCTCGCGCAGCTTGAAGGTCGCGATCGCCTTCTTGGCGCGCGTGACGATCGGCTTCTGCCCGGTCAGCGCCGTGAGCTCCTGGACGGCGGCGTCCACGAGCTTCGGGTTCGAAACCGCTTCGCCGAGACCCATGTTCACGACGATCTTCTGCAGGCGCGGCACCTGCATGTGGTTCTTGTAACCGAAGCGCTTCATGAGCGCGGGTATGCTTTCCTTCGCATACTTCGCACGCATGCGCGGCGTGTATTCGGTGGTTTCGCTCATCGCGCTCGCTCCGGGATCTGCTGTCCGCCCTTGCCGAGCCGGACCTTCTTGCCGTCTTTGACGGCGTACTTCACGCGCGTGCCTTTGCCGCTCGTGGGATCGATCGGCATGACCTTGGAGAGCGCGATCGGCGCCTCTACCTCGAGGATGCCGCCACCGCGCTGGGGCGTCGCCTTCAAGTGACGCTTCACCTGGTTGATACCCTCGACGAGGACGGCGCCACGCTCTTTGAGCACGCGCGTGACCTTGCCGCGCTTGCCCTTTTCATTGCCGCTGATGACGAGCACCTCGTCACCGACCGAAACGCGCTGCATCACAGCACCTCCGGCGCGAGCGAGATGATCTTCATGAAGCGCTTGGCGCGGAGCTCGCGCGCGACGGGCCCAAAGATGCGGGTGCCGACCGGCTCGAGCTGCGGGTTGATGAGGACGGCGCTGTTGTCGTCGAACTTGATGTAGCTGCCGTCGCTGCGGCGGTATTCGCGCTTGGTGCGGACGACGACGGCCTTGGCCGTTTCGCCCTTCTTCACCTTGGAGCCGGGCAGCGCCTCTTTGATCGCGACGACGATGACGTCGCCGAGACCGGCGTAACGACGACGCGAGCCGCCGATCACCTTGATGCACTGCACGAGCTTCGCGCCGCTGTTGTCAGCGACGTCGAGGAAGGACTGCATCTGGATCATGACGCTGCCGCCCCCGGTGCAAGCGACTGCGTGAGCTCCGCCGCGGGACGCTCGATCAGCCGTACGACCTTCCAGCGCTTCTCGCGCGAGAGCGGGCGGTGCTCTTCGATTTCGACGCGGTCGCCCGCCTTGTACTCGCTCTTCTCGTCGTGCGCTTTGTAGCGCTTACGGACTTTGACGTACTTCTTGTAGACGTTGTCGCGCTTGAAGCGCACGACCTCGACCACGACGGTCTTCTGCATCTTGGCGCTCGCGATGCGCCCGATCAGGCGACGGCGCGAGACTTCTGCGCCTTCTGTCTGCGCTTCACTCACGACGCGCCTCCTTGAGCAGCGGCGGGCTCACGCTCACGCAAGATGAGCTTGATGCGCGCGAGGTCGCGCCGCGTCTTGCCGAGCAGGCTCGTGTCTTCGAGCTGTCCGGTGTGGTTCTTCATTCGGTACGAGAACAAGTCTTTCTCGAGTTGCAGGCGGAGCTCGCCGAGATCCTCGGTGGTCCGCTCGCGGAGGTCTTTCGCCTTCATCGTCATCACTCCGTGTCGCGGGCCAAAACGCGCGTCTCGAGCGGCAACTTCGCCGCCGCCAAGCGGAAGGCGTCGCGCGCGTCCTTCTCCGGCACGCCGGAGATCTCGAACAGCACGCGGCCCGGCTTGATCACCGCGACCCAGCCTTCGACGGCGCCTTTGCCGGAGCCCATGCGGACTTCGAGCGGCTTCTTGGTCACCGGCTTGTCGGGGAACACGCGGATCCAGAGCTTGCCGGCGCGCTTGACGTGCCGCTGAATCGCCATACGGCCCGCCTCGATCTGGCGCGACGAGAGCTTGCAACGACCGACCGCCTGCAGGCCGAAGTCACCGAAGGAGACGTCGGAACCCGTCCAGGCGATGCCGCGGTTCTTGCCCTTCTGCTGCTTGCGGAACTTGGTCCGCTTGGGGGATAGCTGCGACATCGGCTACTCCAAAATCCGGCGAGCCTTGCGCTGCAGGACTTCGCCCTTGAAGATCCAAACTTTGACGCCGATGACGCCGTAGGTGGTGCGGGCCTCGGCCTGGCCGTAGTCCACGTCGGCGCGCAGCGTGTGGAGCGGAACGCGCCCCTCGCGGTAACCATCGACGCGGCCCATTTCGGAGCCGCCGAGGCGGCCGGCGCAGCGCACGCGGATGCCCTTGGCGCCGAACTTCATCGCCGTCGTCATCGCCTTCTTCATGGCGCGGCGGAACGCGATGCGGCGCTCGAGCTGGGTCGCGATGTTCTCGGCGACGAGCTGCGCGTTGGTTTCGGCCTTGCGCACCTCCTGCACGTCGATGAACACCTCGTTCGTCGTGAGCGCCTGCACGCCCTGGAACTTGGTCTCGCCCTTGGCGGCGGTCGTGAGGTTGCCGGTCTTCAGCACCTCGATGCCTTTGCCGCCCTTGCCGATCACCATGCCGGGGCGCGCGGTGTAGACGATGACCTTCGCCTTGTTGGCGGCGCGCTCGACCTCAACACCCGCGACGTTCGCGTTGTAGAGGTACTCCTTGACGGCACGCTTGATGCGGATGTCTTCGTGCAGCCACTGCGTGTAGCGCTTGTCCTCGTACCACTTGCTCGTCCAGGTCTTAATGACCCCCAGACGAAATCCATACGGATGAGTCTTTTGTCCCATGGGTTACCTAGACGAGCGCAGAAACTTGGTTTGACTTCTGTTTGGCGAGCCCGCGCCGTGTCGCGACCATCGCGAACCGCGAGCCAAACTGCGCCGGCCTCGCCGGTTTATTTCGTCGGCTCGAGGCCGCTCGCGCCGATCGAGATCTGCTTTGCCAAGACCGAAGAGTCGTCCCGGGCCGCAGCTCCGCCGCGGCCAATCCCTTCGCGTTGGCGTCGGGCACGGCGTGCGAATCCGCAGACGGAGAATTCATGAACGCAATCATCTTTCGTCCAGCTCGATGACGATGTGACTGACGCCCTTTTGGATTTGGGTGGCGCGGCCTTGAGCGCGCGGGCGCCAGCGGCGCATGTTGGAGTTCGGCGCCTTGTCGACGGCGATTTTGCTGACGAACAGCGTGTCGACATCGACGCCCGGACGCTTCTGCTTGGCGTTGGCGACTGCGCTCGCGAGCACCTTGCGCACGAAGGGGGCGCCCGCCTTCGGCGTGAACTCGAGCAGTTGCAGAGCCTCGGATGCGTCGCGACCACGGACGAGGTTCACGACCATCCGGGCTTTACGCGGGCTAATCCGTTGAAATTTGGCTTTGGCGTTGCTGATCATTCGACAGTTTCCTTCTTCGGACCCGTCGTCCCCCGGACTCTGGGCACCGTGCCCGACTCCTCATCCGCTACGAAGGCCCGCGGTGGGAGCCGAGCTGCGACCCCGTCGCGTTGACGTGGGCCGCACCGCGAGCCGCTTTCGGGCGGCTGGCGGGGTCTACCGAGCGAACTCGGAGAACCCGCAAAGGGGTGCGCTAACTAGCAGAGGGTTTTGGGGTCGGCAAGCCTAACGGCCACGATTTTCCAGGGTACTGCACCGGCGAGCAGTGCACCGCAGGCTTCAGGTGCCGAGTCGCGGGGTCGCGGGGTCGCCCCGCCGGCGACACTCTTAGCACGCGCACCGCGCGATAGGCCGCAGCACGGGGCCTAAAGTTCCGACGGCGCCGCTAGTCACGCGTCGGTAGAGCCGCGAGCCCGCTGCTCGACCCGAGCGGACACCGCGACTCATCGATTTCGACAGTCCTGCTGGTCACGCCGCGCCTCGCCTGCGGGGAGCGAGCGGCGCCGAGGCCACCCCGAAACGCAAGCGCACGGCGTCACCACGAAAGCCGAAGATGCGCCGCAGGGCGCCCACGACGGACCAACGGTGCACGAGGCGCCCGAGCCAACCGAAGCGCAGCGCGTAGTACGCGCGGTCCTCCATGATCGTGTGACGGCCCTCAGCGCGGAAGCGATGCTCGTGCCACCAGGCGCGGTACGGGCCTCCATTCCGCCAGAATTGGGGCGAATTCCCGTACGTGGACGACGAAGCCGGCTGGCGGGCGTGTGGGTCTAACCGGCTACCCCGTGGTCGACGCGGCCGCACGCCAGCTCCTGGCCGAGGGTTTCGTGCACAACCGCGCGCGCATGATCCCGGCGAGCTTTCTCACGAAGCACCTGCTCATCGATTACCGGCGCGGCGAGCGGCACTATCTCCAGTTTTTTAACCGACGGCGACTATGCGAACAACAACGCCGGCTGGCAATGGTCCGCGGGCGCGGGACTCGACGCTCAACCCTACTTTCGCGTCTTCAATCCCACGCTCCAATCCCAAAAATTCGACCCCGCAGGCAAATACGTGCGGCGCTGGGTGCCCGAGCTCGCGCAGCTTCCCGCGCCGCACATCCACCTCCCGAGCGAAGCCCCGCGGGCGGTGCTCGAGCGCGCCGGCGTCACACTCGGCTCGACTTACCCGTGGCCCATCGTGGAGCACGCCGTCGCGCGTGCCCGTTTTCTCGCCGTTGCCGAAAGCGCGGTGGGGCCCGCGGGGGCGCGCGGACGCTAGTGTTCACAGCGGGCTACGCGACACAGCTTCGCTGACACCCGCGTATGAGCGGCAAGTACGGCTCTTGCACGGACCGCCCGCAACATGGCGGCAGAGAGCAAGACCACGCATTCGGAGCGGTTCGAGCGACTCACGCGACGCAGCGGGGCGCTCTGTCTCGCCGCGCTACTCCTCGTCGCGTGCGGAGACGGTGGCGACTCGCAAGCGCCGGGCGTCGAGAATGAAACGCTCACGACCACGCCGGAGCAGTCGGGCATTCAGCACGTCGTCGTCGTGATGATGGAAAATCGCTCCTTCGATCATCTGCTCGGTTGGCTGCCTGGCGCGGATGGACGCCAAGCGGGACTCACGTACCAAGATCGCACGGGCGTCTCGCACGCGACGCACCGGCTCGCGCCCGATTACCAGGGCTGCGATCACCCGGATCCGGATCACTCCTTCGAGGGCGGCCGCATCGAGTACGACGGGGGCGCGAGCGACGGCTGGCTGAAAGCCGGCCAGAACGACGACTACTCGATTGGCTATTACGGGCGCGACGATCTGCGCTTCCTCGGGCAAGCTGCACCGCGCTGGACGACACTCGACCGCTACTTTGCCGCGATCATGGCGGAAACGTACCCGAACCGAATCTACCAGCACGCCGCGCAGGTCGATCGATTGACGAACACCCTCGACATCAGCACGCTGCCTACGATTTGGGATCGTCTCGCCGACGCCGGGCGCAGCGGGCGCTACTACTACAGCGACGTGCCGTTCCTCGCGCTCTGGGGCGCGAAGTACCTGACCATCAGTCGCTCCGTCGCCGCTTTCGTGAGCGACGCGTTGACGGGACGGCTGCCGGACGTCGCGTTCATCGACCCGCCGTTTCTCGAAGAATCGAGCGGCACCTCTTCGGACGACCATCCGCACGCGGACATTCGTCGAGGTGAAAGCTTCCTCGACCTGATTTACAGCGCCGTGACGCTGGGGCCCGCATTCCGGAACACCGTGCTCGTCATCAACTTCGACGAATGGGGAGGCTTTTTCGATCACGTGCCGCCGCCTACGGCGCCCATCCCCGACAGCGACCGCCTCGCCGGCAACGAAGACGGACGCCTCGGCTTTCGCACGCCTGCCGTGCTCGTCGCGCCGTGGGCTCGCTCGAATCACGTCTCGCACCTCCAGTTCGATCACACCTCGGTGCTCAAGCTCATCGAATGGCGCTGGGGGCTCGCGCCACTCAGCGTCCGGGACCAAACGGCGCGCAATCTGGCTGAAGCGCTCGACTTTACGCGACACACCCGTCCGCCCCTCATCGTCACGCCGCCCGGGCCCGCCACGTCGTGCGCACTCCCCCAAGCCGCCGAAGAAGTGTCACTCGAGTCTCTCGCGGCGCTCGCCGGACAGTTCGGATTCCCGGTTTATCACTGAGCGCTCGAATCCGCGGTTTCGAACTGTTCCCGGCGGAACACACGCAACTCAGAGCGGCGCCTGACCGAGACGACCACATGTGGACCCAATCGGGTCCTGGAGGTCTCTCATGCCGTCACCCTCGAATGAAAGCTCCGTCGGCGCTCCCACGCCTTTCAGCACTGATACCGACACGTGCGATCCGTCCATAACGAGTTGTGCTCCAGTCGGCGAGGCTCGCGCCGGCAAGCCAAACGCGAGCATCACTCTCGACCCGGTACCCATCACGGGCGACCTCCGCACACAGGAGCTCGTCGAGCGGTTCAGCGGGACTGACGCTACGCCGGATTGCAGTGCCGAGGAGTGGTCCGCTGCGGTCGCGTGCGGCAGCGCGGCCGGGGCTGCCCTTTGCGGCGTCGCAAGCGCGGCAACGATCGTGGGACTCGTCGGAGGTGTAACAGCCGCGCTCACGACGGGCCTCAGTTGCGGGAAAGACCTGGCGCTGCTGGAGGCGTGTGAGCAAAAATGATCACGCTGCCTAATGAGGGAGGTCGTGAGCCCGTCCCTTCGAGGAACCGCCAGAAGTGGGGGAGCGTTCTCATCATCGTGGTCTTGGTTCTCGGGGTTCTGCTCGGCTGGCATTACGCGCTTTCGCCAGAGCTCCCGCTGAGTTCGCGTAACGGCGCGTTCGATTCGATCGCAAAGCTCAGCATCGTGCTCATGATGACGATGCACAGCAACCAGATGCTGCGCACCGGCAGTCCACAGGGATTTTGGCACGCAAGCGCCGGCATGCTTTCCGTGGTGTTCGTCACGTACTCACGAGTACGTGCGCTCGAAGGACGGCTCGTTCTCGTGCTGGCGCTGGTCGTCACCGCGCTATGGCTCGGAAGCGCGTTCGCATGCGCCTCACGCCGGCAACGGACTGCCCTCTGGTGCATCTGGCTCTGCAGCGGACTGGCGACGAGCGTCCTCGTGTCGACGTCGCTCGACTTCCGGAGAGCGGTCTACGGCTTGTCGCCCTAGCCGCGGCGACTTGGGTCTTCCGAGCGGTGCTGAAGCCGGGCCATCCGGCGCGCTCGCGGCAAGCACGAGATGGCCGAGTGTTCGCGCTGCACGGCCGAGTGTTCGCGCTGGACGCTTCACTCCGCTCGCTCGTGCATGAACCGCGGGCAAAACGTATCGGCATGCGGCTTGCGAGGGGTCCGGCGCCGCGCGGTCACTCTACGGCTGCGTGCGCGAAGGTAAGCATGGCTAAAGCAACGATACTCGCGGTTTCTCTGTCTCTTCTCGCCTCGACCGCGTGCAGCGCGTCAACACCCAGCACCGAGGGCGGCCCACTCGCAACGACGAACGAAGCGCTCGCGACCAACGGTATGGGGGTGTGGTCCACCATTCCAGGCGTCGGCGGCGGCGTCTTTTTTAAAGGTAGGCCTACGCTGCTCTCGCATTACACGGACGCCCGCAATCGCGATTGGTCCGTCTGCGCAACTGCCTACAACAACAACGTCTACTGCACGAGCCGGCTCGTTCTTGGGGGCATGGACTACGGCTGGCAGGCCTGGAGCGCGATCAGTCCCCCGCCGGGCGTAACCTTGGGCGCCTCGTCTCCGGCACTGACCAGCTGGACCGACAATTACGGCCACTTCTTCTACGGCTTGGCAGCGCGCCAGTCCGGCGGCACTTGCAGCAATTGTCTGTGGCTCCAAGTCCAGCAGCCGGGCACGAGCTCGACTTGGTACCAAGTCCCAAACAGCGGACTAGCCAGCGGATATACCGGAGACGTGAGCCTCGCGATGAACCAAGGCAAACTTTACGTTTTCGCGATTAGCGGCAACGGCAATCCTTATTACTACGCGAACTACACGAGTAACAACGTACTCACGGCGTACTCGAACTCCGGCTGGAACGCGTGGCAGGCGGTGCCCGGCGGCGGACTCCTCGGCGGTCCAGTCATCGCGACGACCATGCAGTACGGCATCCTCATCTCCGCGGAAGGCGGCGATCAAAATCCTTACACGCAGCAATTCAACGGCGTTTGGAACTCGGGCTGGTCGCTCGTCACCTGGGGCTCCTTCAAGGACTCGCCGAGCGTCGTAAGCTTCACCGGCACGGGCAACGATCAACAGGTGTTCGGGCTCGGCACCGACAACGTCGAGTACCAAGGTGATTGGAACACGGGTCACACCTACTTCGACGGCTGGTGGAACTTCAGCTCGAACACGTTCTTCTCGAGTCCGGCCGCATCCTTCACTGGGGGCAATCACGTCGACCTCGCCGCACTCGCCAACACGCAGCTCGTCCAGGTGACCAGCTACGACAAGCCGGCTTCGTGCTCCGACGGCAGCATCGAGCAGACGTTCGCCGACGGCGCCGTCGGTTGCGCGGGCAGCGTCAGCTGGGCGAACCGCAACGCATTGTGCGGCGCCGGCAGCCACGCTTGCACGGCCGCACAATGGGTAGCGGACCGCAACGGCGCCGTACCGACGCACATCTATTGGACGGACGACAACCTGCTGTATAGCGGCGGAGGCTCCGGCACTTGCTCCGTCTCGACGACGAGCGGCAACGCATGCACCGGAGAACCGATGCGCGTTTGTCCGGCGAATGGTCACGACCCCGAAGGCAACGCTTGCAACTGGACGAACTGCGGATACGGAGCGACGTCACCGAATCAGTACTTCGGCGGCTGCTACAACGAACCGAACGCAGGCACGCTCTGCTGCACGAACTAACGAGGCTCAACGCCGGCACGACGTGCCGGCACAGGCGCTAAACGAACACAGGCTCGAGCCGACCGGGTTTGCCGGATCGGCTCGACCCCATTTTGGCCGAGTGCATCCCAGAGCTTCGCCCCGGCACCGAGCACGGCGTGCACCCGGCGCCAAAAGCACGGCGGGCTGTCCGCGCAGGAACGGCCCGCCGTTTCGAGCGTACTCGCGGCGCGCGACTTACTTCTTCGCCGGCGGGGCCGCCGACTTCTTCGCGCCGGCGCCGGCAGGCGGTGCGCCGCTCGGCGTGCCGCCGCCCTTACGATCGCCCACGTGCCCGTGGAACGTCCGCGTGGGCGCGAACTCCCCGAGCTTGTGGCCGACCATGTTCTCCGAGATGAACACCGGCACGAATTTACGGCCGTTGTGCACCGCGAAGGTGAGCCCGATCGCCTCGGGCAGGATCATCGACCGGCGCGACCAGGTCTTGATGATCTTCTTCGCCGCGCCTTGCGCTTGCGCTTCGTCGATCTTCTTCATCAAGTGACCGTCGACGAACGGTCCTTTTTTTACGCTGCGTGCCATTCCTAGTCCTAACCCTTCGCCCCGCGCCGCTTGATGATCATGCCGTCGGTGCGCTTGTTGTTGCGAGTCTTGAGGCCCTTGGCTAGCTGACCCCACGGCGAGCACGGGTGACGACCGCCGCTCGTCCTGCCTTCGCCACCGCCCATCGGATGATCGACGGGGTTCATGGTGACGCCGCGGTTATGCGGTCGCCGGCCGAGCCAGCGGCTGCGTCCAGCCTTGCCGAGGCTGATGTTCTGGTGTTCGAGGTTCGAGACCTGTCCGACCGTCGCACGGCATTCGACGTGAATTTTGCGCACCTCGCCGCTCGGCAGCTTGATTTGCGCGTAGTTGCCGTCTTTGGCCATCAATTGAGCGGCGACGCCCGCGGAGCGGACGAGCTGGCCGCCACGGCCCTTCTTCATCTCGACGTTGTGGATCATCGTGCCGGCCGGGATTTCACCGACCGGCATCGAGTTGCCGGGGCGGATGTCAGCGTGCTTGCTCGAGATCACGGTATCGCCCTGCTTCAAGCCGTCGGGGGCGAGGATATAGCGCTTCTCGCCGTCGGCGTAGAAGAGCAGCGCGATGCGCGCCGTGCGGTTGGGGTCGTACTCGATTTCCGCGACCTTGGCCGGCACGCCGATCTTCTCGCGCTTGAAGTCGATGACGCGGTACTGGCGCTTGTGACCACCGCCGCGGAAGCGCGACGTGATGCGACCGTAGTGATTACGGCCGCCGCTCGACGACTTGGCCTCGAGCAGCGAGCGCTGCGGCACGTCCGTCGTGATCTCGGCGAAGTCGCTCACCATGAAGAAGCGGCGACCTGCAGAGGTGGGTTTGAATTGGCGGATGCCCATCGTCGTTATTCCTTCGTCTCGTCGAAGAACTGGATCTCGCTGCCTTCCGCGAGCGTCACGATCGCCTTCTTGAAGTTCGGGCGTTTCGCTGCGGTGCGGCCGAGACGGCGCGGCTTACCGCGCTGAACCAGCGTGTTCACTTCCGTCACCTTGACGCCGAAGAGCGTCTCGACTGCGTGGCGGATTTCGATCTTGTTGGCATCGAGCGCCACTTCGAACACGACCTTGTTGTGGTCGCGCAAGTTCGCGGCTTTCTCGGTGAGGGCGATGGGGCGCTTGATCACGTCGGACGGGGTCATGACTTCTCCAAGCAGCGCGCTTCGAGGGCTTTGGCGGCCGTCTTCGACACGATCAGGTGCTGGTAACGCAAGAGGTCGTAAACGTTCACGCCCTCGGGCGGCAAGAATTGGCTGTGCTCCATGTTGCGGATCGAGAGGCGCAGGTTCTCGTTCGACTTGTCGTCGACGACGAGCGCTCCGGCCTTCGCGTTCAGCGTCGAGAGCACACCCGCGAGCTTCTGCGTCTTGATCTCGCCGAGATCGATGTTCTCGAGCACGGTGAGACGCCCTTCCTTCAGGATCAGGCTGAGCGCGCTCTTGAGCGCCGAGGTGCGGACGCGCCGCGGCGGGCGGTACGACCAATCCTGCGGCTTCGGCGGGTGAGCTCGACCGCCGCCCACGAACAGCGGCGCGCGGATCGAGCCGTGCCGCGCGCGGCCGGTGCCCTTCTGCTTGTAGATCTTCTTGCTCGAGCCGGAGACGGCGGAGCGTTCCTTGGCGGCACGCGTGCCTTGCCGGCGCGACGCGAGCTGCGCGACGACCACCTCGTGAAGGAGTTGTTCCTTCACTTCGGCACCGAACACCTCGTCGGAGAGGTCGATGTCGCCGACTTTTTGTCGGCTCAAATTGAAAACGTCGACTTTCGCCATGTTCTCGGAGTCCTCGAGCGTTAGCTCTTGATTTCGACGTCGACGCCTGCCGACAAGTCGAGCTTCATCAGCGCGTCGAGCGTCTGGGGCGTGGGCTCCAGAATGTCGATCAGCCGTTTGTGGGTACGAACCTCGAACTGCTCGCGCGACTTCTTGTCGACGTGCGGGCCGCGGAGGACCGTGTAGCGCCGGATGCCGGTCGGCAGCGGGATGGGTCCCGCCACGCGAGCGCCCGTGCGGCGCGCCGTTTCGACGATGTCCGAGGTGGACTTGTCGAGCAGCTGATAGTCGAAGGCTTTCAGCCGAATTCTGATCTTGGTTGCGTCAGGCATGGTGTTCTCGGGGTGGAGCGACGGGCGGGCTGCCCGCTACTCCAGGATCTTGGTGACGACGCCGGCGCCGACGGTCTTGCCGCCTTCGCGAATGGCGAAGCGCATCTGCTCTTCGAGCGCGACGCTGGTGATGAGCTCGATCTCCATCGTGATGTTGTCCCCCGGCATCACCATCT
>JAICTZ010000041.1 GCA_025936115.1 Polyangiaceae bacterium | reverse complement strand
TCCGACGACGAAGAAGCCGTGCTCCACACCAATCCCAAAGACGCCGACAGCGACGACGACGGCGTGCTCGACGGCGCCGAGCCGAACCCGAGCGCCGACACCGACGGCGACGGGCTCATCGACGCGCTCGATCCCGACAGCGACAACGACGGGCTCTTCGATGGCACGGAAATGGGGCTCGGGTGCAGCAATGCGGCCACCGACCTCTCGCGGCACGTGTGCATCGCGGACGCGGACAACGGAGCCACCACGACGTCGCCGCTCCTCGCCGACACCGACGGCGGCGGCAAGCGTGACGGCTCCGAGGACGTGAACCTGAACGGCAAGCTCGACGCGGGTGAAACCGATCCGACCAAGACCCACGGCGCGGACGACGCGAGCGTGGTCGACACCGACGGCGACGGCTTGAGCGACGGCCTCGAGCACACGCTGCGCTCGAATCCGAACGACGCGGACACCGACGACGACGGCGTGCCCGACGGCCTCGAGCCGAACCCGAGCGCCGACTACGACGGCGACGGCTTGGTCGACGTGCTCGACGTCGACAGCGACGACGACGGGCTCTTCGACGGCACCGAAATGGGCAGAGACTGCAGCGGCGCAGGGACGAACAACGCCGCGGGACACTGCCGCGCGGACGCCGATACCTCGACGGTCACCTCACCGGTCAACCCCGACACCGATTTCGGCACCGCGAAGGACGGCAGCGAAGACGGTAACCTCGACGGCAAAGTAGATCCCGGCGAGCAGGATCCGACTGCCGGTCACGGCTCGGACGATGCGAGCGTCGTCGACACGGACGGCGACGGGCTCAGCGACACGACCGAGACCACGCTGCACTCGAACCCGAACGACAAAGACTCCGACGACGACGGCTTGCCCGACGGCGCGGAGCCGAACCCGAGCGACGATCTCGACGGCGACACGCTCATCGACATCCTCGATCCGGACAGCGACGGCGACGGTCTGTTCGACGGCACCGAAGCCGGGCAAGCGTGCAGCGGCGCGGGCACGGACGCGACCAAGAACGTGTGCGTGGCCGACGCCGATCCGAGCACGACGACCGAGGTGCTCGTCGCCGACACCGATCACGGCGGCGTGAGCGACGGCATGGAAGACACGAACCACGACGGCAAGGTCGATGCGGGTGAACGCGACCCGCTCCTCCCGACTGACGACACCATCAGCGGCGGCGAAGGCGGCGCGGGTGGCGAAGCGGGCGCCGAGTCCGGCGGCGGCGAAGCGGGCGCTCCCGTGGTTGCGGGTGGCAGCGGAGGCACCGCAGGAACGGGGGGCGGTACCGGCGGTACGGGGGGAACGACCGTCACGGCAGGCAGCGGCGGCTCGCAGGCGGGCGGCACGTCGGGGGCGTCGGGGAACTCCGGCTCGAGCGGCGCGGGGACTGGCGGAACGGCCGGAGACACCTCCGAGCTCGGTGGCAGCTCGAACGCGGGCACTGGGAACGTCGGCGGCACGTCGAATACCGGCGGCACGTCGACTGCCGGCAGTGGGGGAGCACCTTACGATCGCCACGTGGTGGTGCTCGGCGGCGGCTTCTGCTCGCTGAGTCCCGTACAGAGCTCGCACGGGGAGCTCGCGGCGCTGGCCGGCCTCGGCGTCGCCGTGGCGCTACGCTCGCGTCGGCGCCGCCGAATCGAGCGCTGACTCGCCCCCGTGAACGAACCGCTCCGCCTCGTCGTCTACGACGCCACGCAGGCGGAGCGGCCGCCCCGACTGCTCGGCTTGAGCTGGCGCGCCGGAGCGCTGCTCTATCGGGCGCGCGGAGCGATCGACGGGAGCTTCGGTGCGCGGAGCTTTTCCGAGGCGCTCGCTTGGCTGGCAAGCGTCGAGCGGCCGATCGGCGAGCTCCAGTTCTGGGGGCACGGCAAATGGGGTCGAATTCTGATCGACCGGGAGAGCTTGGATCGGTCGGCGCTCGGCCCAGCGCACCGCCTACGTCCACAGCTCGAGGCGCTCCGCGAGCGACTGGCGCCGGGCGCGCTGCTTTGGTTTCGTACGTGCGAGACGCTCGGCGCGAACGCGGGCCAGGATTTTGCACGTGCCCTCGGGGACTTCACGGGTGCGCGCGTCGCCGGGCACACGTTCGTGATCGGCTACTTTCAGAGCGGGCTCCACGCGCTCGCTCCCGGCGCGACTCCCGCGTGGGATCCGAACGAAGGACTCGCTGCCGGAACGGCCGCCCACCCGGAACGTGCCCTCCCGTCGCGTCCCGACCTGCCGAACACCATCACGTGCCTGCAGGCGCGCTTACCGTAGAGTCCGGCGCGGCGTCTCTGAGCCTACCGGGGCAAAGATGAGCGCGGCTTCGCGCTCTGTTTCGCGCGGCGTCGCGTGAGCCGGAGATGGCGCAAGCGGGAGGGAGGCACTCGGCTTGCATCGGGGCCGGAGAACCTTCTGAACGGAGTGAGCGACGATGGCTTGGACTTTCGCGCGCGGTCTCGTGTGTCTCGGGGCGTGCGTGCTCGAGCTCGGGTGTCAGCAAACGACGGGCTCGATCCTGGAGCCACCGCGGCCCGTAACCATCACGGGTGATGAGGCGGGGGCGCCGAATGACGCCGACATGGGGCGCGGCGGCAGCGCAACGACCAACGGTGAGTCGAGCTCGGAATCAATGGCCGGGGAAGCTGGGGAGCAGAACGGCACCGAGGGAACGAGCGTGCCTTCAGGACACGAGGCCGGAGCAGCGAGCGGCGGCGGAGGGGCGCGCGGCGGAGGGGCGCGCGGCGGCGCGGCGCGAGGCAGCGGCGGTGCCGGGGGTGCCGGGGATGCCGGCGGCGCGACGCCAGCGACAGGGGGCCAGCCGAGCGGGCACGACTCGCGTGCGGGCGGGCCGAGCGGCGCTGGCTACGGTGGCGTACCGGCGAACGGCGGCGCGGGCGCAGTGAACGCGACGGGCGGCGGCGGCGGGTCTACTCCGAGCTCCGGTGGGTCCGCCGCGGGAGGAGCGAGCTCCCAGCCCATGGGCGGGATGTCGACGGGCGGGGGCTCGGCGGGCGGACCGTCGGATTCGACGGGCGGGACGGCGTCGGACTCGGCGGGCGGACCGTCGGACTCGGCGGGCGGGACGGCGTCGGACTCGGCGGGCGGGACGGCGTCGGACTCGGCGGGCGGAGCCTCTTCCGGCGGCATGTCCGCGAGCGGCGCGTCCGCGGGCGGCACATCCGCGGGCGCAGCAGGCAGCGCGAGCACGGGCGGAGCGCCCTGCAGCTTCGACGTGAGCGCGACGACGAGCTCCGCGATTCCCACGGTCGGCAGCGTCGACTGGTCCACGACTCTCGCGGAGCTCGACCATGCCGAAATCGCGTACACGCTCGACGATGCCTCCGACAGCGAACGAAACCGCGGCGGTCGCGCTCCCGCCGAGCTCAGCTCGAGCTCCTCGCACACGCTGCTCCTCGGCTTGAAGCAGAATCGCAACTACACGTTCCACATCGAAGCAACGTCTACGCACGGCGTCACGTGCACGAGTGCCGACTACCATCTCACGACGGGCATCCTCCCGAACGCACCGGCCATCACGCGCACGCTGACCGACCCGAGCGCGGCAGCGGGCGGCTTCATCATCACGACGGGCGGCTTCGGTAGCAGCGCGCCCGTCGCCATCGTCGACGCGGACGGCAGCATCGTCTGGACGGCGCCGGCCCCCACGAGCGCGAGCCGCGCGCGCTTCGATTACGAAGCGAAGCATCTCTGGGTCCTCGCCGCGAACGCGCAAAACGGCGCCGCCGACGTGCGTTCCGTCTCGCTCGACGGCCTCACGAGCATCTCGACCCCGAGCGGCCTCGAGCGCGCGCACCACGACCTCGTCGCCCTGCCCGGCGGAGTGATCGCGACGTTCGTCTGGAGCAAGAGCGGCATCGATCAAGAGAGCGACCTCGTGGCGCGCTCGCCTGACGGCAGCGTCAAGACGCTGTTCCACGTGGGCTCGAACCTCTACGCCGGCGGACCGAGCGCCCAAGGCGGCGGCGCGCACAGTTATCATTGCAACTCGCTCGCCTATTACGCTGCCGACCAGAGCTTCACCATCGGCGACCGCAATCCGAGCTCGTTCGTGAAGGTAAAACAGAGCGGCGAGCTACAATGGCAGTTCGGCGGAACGTGCAGCGGCGCGAAAGCCAAGGCGTGCGTCCCGGGTAGCTGGCAGGTCAATCACGGCCACCAGCTCCTCGACGACGGCACGTTCCTGTTCTTCAACAACACGAGCATGGGCAGCTCGAACCCTTCGAACGCCGACGAGTTCGCACTAAGTCTGTCGGACACGCCGCACGCCTCTTCGCTGAAACAATGGACGGGCGTCGCGCAGGAACACAGCGACACGCTCGGCGACGTCCAGCGCCTGCCGAACGGCAACACGCTCGTGACCTTCTCGAACGTGGGCACGATTTACGAGCTCGACACGGCGTGGAACGTCGTGCAGACGCTGCGCGCGAGCTCGTTCGGTTACTCCGAATGGCGTGAGACGCTGTACGGCCCGCCGGCGCGCTGAGCCACCCCGCACCGCGAATTTCAGCTCATCCAGCGACCCTGACGAGAGGGTACCGGAGAGTTCACAGATTGTAAAGGTGCACGGCTACTCCGATGCTCCGCGCATGCAGCCGAGCCTCTACGCCATCGATTTCGGGACCAGCAACTCCTTGCTCGTCGCGGTGAACGCCGAGCGCGTCGAGCCGCCGCTCGCACTCGACCCTGGGGCGCGGGATCCGTCGGTGTTCCGTAGCATTTCGTGTTTTTCCGAGGGCACGTGGTCCTTCGGCGCGGCCGCGCTCGAACGTTACGTGTCGGAAGGCATGCAGGGACGCTTCTTGCGCTCGCTCAAGCGCTTCTTGCCGGTGCTTTCGTTCAACGAGACTCGCATCGGGACGAGGAGCGCGACGCTCGAAGAGCTCGTGGGTTTGTTCTTGCGAGAAATGAAGCAGCGCGCCGACGCCCATTACCGCGCCGACGTTCGCCGCGTACTGCTCGGCCGCCCCGCGCGGTTCTCGGACGATGACGCCGCCGACGCGCTCGCCGAGCGGAGGCTCGCCGACGCGGCGCGCTTTGCAGGCTTCGACGACGTTCACTTCTGTGCGGAGCCCGTCGCTGCCGCGTACGACTTTCGAAGTCGACTCACGGAGCCGAAAGTCGTGCTCGTCGCCGACTTCGGCGGGGGCACGTCCGACTTCACGGTGGCGCGCCTCACCCCCGGCGGAGCCGACGCCGAAGTGCTCGCGATGGGCGGCGTCTCGATCGCGGGCGACGCGTTTGACG
Organism: Polyangiaceae bacterium; assembly: GCA_025936115.1. GTDB lineage: Bacteria > Myxococcota_A > Polyangia > Polyangiales > Polyangiaceae > PMG-095. The sequence goes on along the minus strand of JAICTZ010000041.1, from coordinate 60,778 downwards.
GCCGACTCATGCGCCGGCGCGTCGCGCGTCATTTCGGTGCCGAGGTGCGCTACCAGCTGCCCTTTGGGCACAACGTGCTCACGATGCCGACGCCGCTGATGGACGCGCTCTGCTCACCCGCGGACACATGTCTCCTGGCGCGCCGCGATATCGTCCGCTTCTTGAAGGACGTGCGTGCGTCGGCGCTCGGCCCGGACGACGAACGTCACATCGACCAACTCCTGTGCCTGGTCGAGGATTCGCTCGGCTTTCAGTTGTTCGAGGCGATCGAGGCAGCCAAGCGCGGGCTGTCGGACACCGACCGCGTGCTGCTCGAGTTCGAGTACCCCGGGATCGACATCCGCGAGCGTGTCACGGCTGCCGAGTTCGAGACGTACACGGCGGACACCGTCGCCAAAATCCTCGAGCGACTCGACCAAACCGTCGCCGCGAGCGGGCTCGCGACGAGCGAGATCGATCTCGTCTGCTGCACGGGCGGCACCGCGCGCGTGCGCGCCGTGGCGGCGGGTATCCGCGCGCGTTTCGGCGACGAACGCAGCGTGCGGCTACGGAGCTTGCACTCCGTGATTCAGGGCCTCGGCGAGCGGGCGCGCCTGCTCACCGCGTGAGCGCCACGCATCAGCTGCGGGCCTCGAGCGCAAGAGCGCGCATCACCGCACAAAAGCCCTGAGCGTCCGCCGGCCCGACGCTGCGGAACGCGGCGGCGAAGAGCCCGCGCTGGTAGCCCGACAGCCGGCGCTCGAGCGCTCGCCCGCGCGGCGTGAGCGTGAGGCGGCGTTGGCGGGCGTTGTCGGGATCGCGCACGCTTTGAACCAGCCGCTCGCGTTGCAGGCGACGAAGCGGCCCGTGCAATGCTTGCTTACTCACGTCGAGCGTGCGCAGGAGCTCGATCGTGCCGAGGCCGGGCGAACGCGCGATGAAGAACAGGATGCGGTGGTGAACACGCCCGAGCCCGTGCCGAGCGAGCTCTTGGTCCGGCTTCTTCACGACCGCACGGAAGCCGAAATAGAGCAACGCAAGCGGCTCGTTTTCACCCCAGTCGCTCAGCTGCACCTCGGCGGACGGCGCTTCGGTGCCGGGAACCCGCGCTCCGCTCGAACGCTTCATGCCGGCACGCTGCGCTCGGCCGTGCCGCCGTAAAACGCTTCCCCGCGCACGATGCTCGAGCCGCGGAAGCGCATGACCTCCGAGGCGCGGTTCGGCGCTTGGTCGTTGAAGGCGGCGCGGTAGAGCACGGTGAGCGTCTCCGCGCGCGGCGACCAGAGCGCGCCGTCGAGCGTGAATTCGAGCTTCCGATGTTGGGCGAGCCCGGCTTGCCAGTAGGCGCGCAGGGCGTTCTTGCCGAGGACCACCGGGTTGCCCGTGATGCGCTCGGCGCGCGGGCTCACGAACGTGGCGTCGTCGGCGTAGTGCGCGAGCACGGCTTCGACATCGCGCCGATTCCAGTCGTCGATCCACCGTCGCGCGAACGCTTGCGCGCCCGCTTCGGTCAGGCCGAGATCGGGCAGCGACGTCACGACCGCGGACGTGAGGCGCGCGCGGAGCTCGGCGGGGATGGGCGTGGTGCGCCGCGTGGCGAGATCGATATGGCCGACGACGATTTCTTGCGTCGCGGCAAGCTTCTGCTTTTCGACGTTGCGCAGGTACTGCACGAAGCGCAGTGTCTTGTCGCGCACTTCGAGGAGCGCCGTGCGGATCTCGAGCCGCTCACCTTCCCTGAGCTCGGCGATGTAGCGGGTGTTCTCCTCCAGCGCGAACATACCGCGGCCTTCACGTGCGAGATACGCGGCGTCGAGCCCGAGCTCGCCGAAGCGTTGCCAGACGGCGCGGTCGAACAGCTGCGCGTAGAAGGCCACGTTCATGTGGCCCATGGCATCGACGAAATGCGGCTCGACGGCGGCTTCGAGCGCGAGCCGGAGACCCGGCGCCTGCGATAGGTCAATCATCTTGACCTGTCTAAGACCGTGGCGATTGGTGGTCAATACGGGCGGTTCCGGGTACCCTGCTCAGGATGGCCGCACCCAAGAAGAAGCCGCCCTATGTCGTTCGGCCGCCGACGGCCGTGCTCACGCGCGGGTTCGACCCGCGGCTCTCCGTCGGGTCGGCGCGCCCCGCGGTGTTTCGCTCGTCGACCTACGTGTTCTCGAGCCCCGAGGCCGCCGAGCGCGCCTTCTCGATCGCGCTCGGCCGCTCGCGGCCGTCCGACGGGGAGAACATCGATCTGATCTACTCGCGGCTCTCGCACCCGAACGCCGAGATCGTCGAGGATCAAGTCGTGCCGCTCGAGCGCGGCGCCGAAGAGGCGGCCGTCTTCAACTCGGGCATGGCGGCGATTTCGACGATCTTTCTGACCACCTGTCCGCCGGGCTCGAGCTTCGTCTACACGACGCCCGTTTACGGCGGCACCCAGCACCTGATCCATCAATTGCTCGAGCCGCTCGGCCTGCGCGGCGTCCCCGTGCCCGCCGCCGCGAGTGCCGAGCTCGCGCACGCCATCGAGACCACCCCCAACCTGAAGCTCGCCTTCCTCGAGACCCCGGCCAATCCCACGCTCGTCATGTGCGACATCGCCGCGGCCGTGCGCGCGGCCAAGCGGCACGCCGGCACCGCGCCGCTCGTGGTCGTCGACAACACCTTCCTGGGGCCGATTTTCCAGCATCCGCTCGCGCTCGGCGCCGACCTCTGCGTCTATTCCGCAACCAAGTATTTGGCGGGACACAGCGACATGCTGGGCGGCGTGGTGCTCGGTAAGGACCTCGAGCTCATCGCGAGCCTACGCGGCATGCGCGCGATTCTCGGCAACATTCTGCAGCCGGACGAGTGCTGGCTCTTGAACAGCCGACTGCCGACGGTCGAGCTACGCATGACGCGCCAGAGCAAGAACGCTCAGCGCATCGTGGAGGCGCTGGCCGGGCATCCGCGCATCGCTCGCCTCCACTACCCGGCGCTTTTTTCCGATCCGGAGCAGATCCGCATTCGCGACGCGCAGTGTGATTTCTCGGGCGCGGTGTTCGCCTTCGAGCTCGAGGGCGGCAAGCAGGCTGCCTTCGATTTTTTGCGCCGGCTCACGATCGCCAAGAACGCCGTGAGCCTCGGCGGCGTCGAAACGCTCGCATGTCACCCCGCGACGACGACGCACTCCGAAATGTCACCCGAAGAGCTCGCGGGCGCGGGCATCACCGACGCGCTCGTGCGCATTTCCATCGGCATCGAGGATCGCCGCGATTTACTGGCGGAGTTCCAGGGCGCGCTCGACGCGCTGTGACGTTAAGTTCACTGCAGCTTTCCCGCCAGATACTCGGGTTCCGTCGACTCCGCTGACGGCCGGCAAGGTCGAATGGGCTGCGATCCCTTGAAACCAATGGTTCAGGAACAGCGGGTTCACCCGAAATTCGGTGGCGAAATTTTTCCGCACGCAGCCGCCCGTGTACGTCTCGTTCATTTCCTCACTCCTTCATTTGCTTCTCCGGACATCGCTCCGACCTTGGCGACGACCTTCTTCCAGCCTTCGCCCATGTTCTTGTACGCAGCATCGTTCTTGGGTGAAACGAAGCCGGCGTGGACGAGGCGCAGGCGTGTGCCGTCGTCGACCTTGGTGAGACTCCAGGTGACTACGCTGTCCAGCGGCGCGCCGTAGCCAGCGTTGTCGGGGTGTCCACCCTGCCACGAATAAGCCAGCTTTTCGTTGGGGATCGCCTCCAAGACTTGGCAGTGAATGACTCCGTCCCACGCGCCGCCCGGAGTGGTCTGCATCGTGAAATGCGTGCCCTTTACGGCTGCAAACCCAGTCGGTGCCATCAGCCAACGCGCCATCAACTCGCCGTTCGTCAGCGTTTTCCAGAGCAGCTCCGGCGCGTGCGGGAAGACCTCGTCGACGACGATTTCTTGGGTGTCGGATTTGAGTGCAGCGTGGGTCATCGGTCGATTTCCTTCAGCAGGGTTCGGAGGTTGACGAAGCGCTGGCGCCAGAAGACGCCGTAGTGGCCCATCCAATCCACGAGCGGTGCGAGCCCCTTGGGCTCCGCGCGATAGAAGACGTTGCGTCCCTGCGCGCGATCCGCGATCAGCCCCGCTCTTTTCAGCGAATGCAGGTGCTGCGAGATAGCTCCCTGCGTAACGCCGCTGCCCTGCGTCAGCTCTACGACACGGATCTCGCCGGACTTCACGATCCGCTCGAAGATACCGCGCCGGGTTGGATCGGCGAGGGTGCGCATCACGGAATCTAGAGCAGCCGCGCTTCGCATGATCTATCCATTAGCTCCAGCTAATTCATTAGTCAATGCTAATGTATTTCACTAGAAATCCCAGCCGTCGCCGCCTGACGCACGGGCCGTGAGCCGAGCGACGGCGAGCTCGCGTTCAGACCAGTGTGACGTCCGTCAGCGGCACGCCTGTCGCCGCGTGCCCTTGTCGACGGCAACGCACAAGAGCGGGAGCGGAGCCACCGCGGGAGCACACTCGGTCCACGAGCCCTCCTCGCCGCAGGCGGGCGCAGTCCCGGAGAAACCCTCGCCCGCGCAATCGACCAGCGGTTGAGTGGAGCAGTCGATGCTTGGAAACTGTGGCTCGCTGTGACCGTTGCAGTCGTAATCGAAGCCCACCGTAGCGCTCGCGGATGTGAAGTAGCTCTCTTGTCCGGGGTGGGCGCTCGAATCGCCGTCGTCGCAATCGTCGCCGCCGCATGCCGCGGCTTTCGAACGCGCGCCGTCGTGGTCCGAGTCGCATTCGAGCGAGCCGCCCGAACCGGCTGCACCGCCTCCACCCGCGCCGCCTCGACCCGCGCTCGACCCTCCGCTACCCGCAGACGAGCCGCCCGCTCCGGGACTCGAACCGCCGCTGCCTGCACTCGAACCGCCGCTGCCTGCACTCGAACCGCCGCTGCCTGCGTTCGAACCGCCACTACCTGAAGTCGAACCGCCGGTGCTGGACCCGCCTGCGCCTTTGCCGGCACCACCGCTCGCGCTCGAACCCATGCCGCTCGCGCCACTGCGACCAGCGGCTCCCGCAGCGTGACCGCCGCTCCCGCTCGGAGTGCCGCTACTTCCCGCGTGAGCGTGCCCGCCCGTCCCCGACTGCGTCCCGGCGCTGCCGCCAACGTTCGTGCGGCCTCCGTCGCTCGAGGCTGACGTGCCTCCTGCGCTACGGGTGCCGCCTACGCCTTCGACAGCGCCGGAGCCTGCGCTCTCGTCCGCGCCGCCTGTCGCGCCATCTCCAGGGTCGCCGGCAGCGCTCGTGCCGCCCGACGGCTCGACTCGCGCTGCGCCCGCGTTTCCGCCCGAAGGTGACGAACCAGCCGTGCTCGCCGTGCCGCCACGCCCTGCGACGCCGAGAGCGCCTGCGCTGGTCCCCGCGCTTCCCGGGTGCTCGGTGATGGGGTCAGGCAAGTCGCCGACCACGAGCGAACACCGGACGAGCGCGAAGGCAAGTACACCACCGGCGACCGTGCGCGCCACGGCGGGCGGCGTTGCTTTCGTCACGTGCAGTCTTTAGTCGATTCGACGAAAGACGCCAGAGACTCGCCCGGTCGACGAAGCACGAGCGCGGAGAGCCAGGCGACACTGCGCGAGCAGGGTGAATTGCAACACGTCGCGCTCCGCCCCCGCGGCTTCGGCACATCGCGCCGTGCGGAGATAACACCGCTGAGTTAGCGCCGTCACGGATCGAGCGGCGAGCTGCGACATGTAGCAATCTGCCGAAGCGAGCAGCGATCACGCGGCCGGGGCGGTGAATTGCATTGGCGAGCACGCGCATTGGCCGCATCATTGTGGGGTGCTGAGCTCGCGGCGCACGCTGCGTGCGCACAGCGCCGCCCTGGCGCTGTCGCTACTTCCGCCCGTATGGGCCTCGCCGTGTCATGCGGAACCGTCCGCTGCGAGCGGCGCCGGGACACGCGAGCGCGCCGCGGCCGCGTATGACCGCGCCGTCAGCGCCTACGATCGCGCCGACTACGCTGCGTCAGCGCGCGCGTTCCTCGACGCCGACGCGCTCGTGCCGAACGACGACGCACTCGCCAACGCCATCGCGGCCGCACGCCGGGCGCAAGACCGCGCGCTGCTCGAAGAAGCCGGCACACGCGCGACACACCGCAACGACGCGCCGGAGCTCGTCAAGCTCGGCGACCAGGCCCTCAGCGAAGCTCGAACGCTCCCGAGCGTGCAACCTGCAACCGAACAGCCGAGGCCGGCGGGACCGACCACGGCGGCAACGACCCTCACGCAGGCGAGCACCGCGCCGCTCGCGACCAGCGCCCCCGGACGCAGCGACGCGCGCGAAACACCGCGCAGCTGGTCACCGGCGATCTTTTACGCGGGCGTCGGCGCAACGCTCGTGCTCACGGGCGTCATGGTGTGGTCCGGCGTCGACACGCTGGACGCCAAGGCGCGTCTGCCCGGTACCGCAAGCGACAACCAGGACGTGATGGCGCGCGCCCACCGTACCGACGCGTTGCTCGCGGCGACACTCGTCACCGCCGGAGCAACCGCCTACGTGGGACTCCGGCTCGTCGCGTGGAGTCCGCGAACCGAAGTGAAAGCCAGCCTGAGCCCGCAGTCAGCGGCCATTTCGTTGCGCGGAGCGTTTTGATGCTGGCCGGCGTTCCCGAACCTCAGAGCCGCAATTGGCTCGACGTTCCGAAAGCGAAGAGCACGACCGAGCTCGAAACGCTGTTCGAGCTCGGCCAGGGCGGCATGGCGACGGCGTACCTCGCGCGGACGCTCGGCACGGGCGGCTTCGAGCGACTGGTGGTGCAGAAGCGGCTGAAGGCGGAGCTCGCAGGCAACGACGAGGCCGTGCAGCGTTTCCTCGTCGAAGCGCGCGTGGCGGCACGTTTGCACCACGCCAACGTCGTCGGCACGCATCAGATCGGCTGGGACGAGCTCGGACCGTTCATCGTGCTCGACTACGTCGAAGGCGGGTCGCTCTCCGATTTGGTCGACGCCGCGCATGACGCCGGCGAAAAGCTGCCGGTGGCCGTCGTGCTGCGCATGGCGCTCGACGTGCTCGCCGCGCTCAGCGCCGTCCACGAAGCGCGCGACGGCGACGGACGTCCGCTCGACATCTTGCACCGCGACGTTTCACTCGAGAACATTCTGCTCGGCGTGAGCGACGGCGTTGCCCGCTTGTCGGACTTCGGCGTCGCGCGGAGCGCGCTCGGCCGCAGAGTGACGGAGCCGGGCTGCTTCGTCGGCAAAGTGCTCTACTTTGCGCCCGAATACCTGCTGCGGGAGCCCGTGGGAGTGCCGCTCGATTTGTACGCGCTCGGCGTCACGCTCTGGCTCGCGCTCACCGGCGAGGAGCTCTGGCCGGACCTCGCCGACGGGCACCTCGCGCGAGCCATCGTCGAAGAGGGCGTGCCGTCCCTGGAGGGACACCGCGAGGTCGCGCCCGCCGTCCGGGAGTTCGTCGCGCGGGGCTGCGCTCGTGACGCGCGAGCGCGCTTTCAATCCGCGCGCGAGATGGCGGCGGCCCTCCAAGAGCTCGAGCGCCACGGCTCGATGGCGTCACATGCCGAGGTCGCTGCGTGGGTCGAGCGCCTGCTCGGCGAGCGACTGCGGGAACGGCGCGCCGCAATCGCTCGTCTCGCGCCCGATCTCGCGGGCACCCCTGCGAGCACGCCGCTCGAGCTCCGTCGAACGGTACGCGACCCGCACCAGGGCGTTCCGGCAAGCGAGCTGCGGCTTCGGGCGTCGCCACGGGCCGAGGCGCCGGTGGGGCCAGCGCCCGCCGTGGCGGCCGAACCCCAACGCCTGCGCCGATTGATCGTCCCCACGCTGCTGGTCGCGCTCATTGCGCTCGCGACCGGCGTCTCCTTGCGCTCGCCCGAGCGACCGCCGGGAGCCCCCAAGCTCGTGGCAAGCGAGCCACCGGTCGCGCCGACCGTTCGCTCGGCGGAAGCTCGGGCCACGGAAGCTCGCTTACCCGAACCGCTCGTGATCCCGGCGGAGCCCGCGCCGCCGGCACACACGCCCCGGGCCGCAGCGCGTCGTCTAGCGCCGGAAGCGAAGCGGATCCCGCTCGTTGCCGTCCCAGCGACGGCCCGGGCGGCCCCCGAGAGCGCACCCAGCGGCATCGCGCGGAAGAACCCGTATCGCTGAAGGCGCGCTCGGCTCTCGGCCCTGCTCCGAGCTAGCCGTAAATCCCGTTGCCCGCGAGCCAGCGGAGCACGTCCGCCGACGACAGGATCCCGAGAACCGCACCCTCGTCATCGGCGACGACGGGCACCGGATGCACGCCGCTCCGGGCCATCACCGCAATGGCGCGCGAAAGCGACGTCGAGGCCGTCACGGCCACGGTGAGCGGCGTCATGATGTCGTGGACCTGGAGGGCGGCCCGCGCATCGAGGCCGACGGGCGCGCCTGCCGGCTCTGGCCAATGGTGCTGCGATGGGTGTTCACAGAGCTCGCCGAGCACATCGGTCTTGGAAACGACGCCCACTGCCTCCCCCGCGTCACCCGCCACCGCAGCCGAATGCACCCCGCTGTCGCCAAAAAGCCGCAGCGCAGCGAACAGATCCGTACGGGAGTCGATGGTGAGCACCATCGGTTCCATGACCTCGGACACGAGCGTCGTTCGCGCCGAGGGCGGCAGCGCGTCAACGAGCTCGGGACGGAGCCTCACTCCGGAGATCTTACGGAAGCTCCTCGCATTACGCGCCTGCCAGCTCATCTCCCCGGAATCACTGCATTGACCGTGCCAGCACGGGAGCGCGGCTCTGTGGGCTGTCAGCCACACCGAAGTGGGGCAATCCACAGCGCTGCCGCAAGACGCCTATTTGGCGCGCGGTCCGGCCGGACGAAGGTGCGGCCAATTTTGTACAATTCTGGACGCGGCTTGCCGCTCAGAACGCGTCTTCGCCCGTGAGCGCCTTACCGAGCACGAGCGTGTGGATCTCGTGCGTACCCTCGTACGTGTAGACACTTTCGAGGTTCATGAGGTGCCGAATGACGGGATAGTCGAGGAGAATACCGTTGGCGCCGAGCAGGTTCCGGGCCGCACGCGCCGTTTCGAGCGCCATCTCGACGTTGTTGCGCTTGCAGAGCGACACTTGCGCGGGTGATAGCTTCTTCACCCGCTGCTTTCGGCGCCCGTAGTGGAGACTCAGGAGCTCGGCGCGCACGATGGCGCTGGCCATGCCGGCCAGCTCGGCCTGAACGAGCTGCTTTTTGGCGAGGGGCACGCCGAATTGAAGGCGTTCCTTCGTGTACGCGAGGACACAGTCGAAACAGGCTTTGGCGGCGCCGACTGCGCCCCAGGAGATGCCGAAGCGCGCTGCGGCGAGGCACTGCAGGGCGGCGCCGAGGCCCGGCTTGTGCTCGAGCGCGGCGCGCGCCGGCACGCGACAGCCGTCGAAGTGGAGCACACCGGTCTCGCTCGCCCTGAGGCTCATCTTCCCGTGGATGCGCGACGTTTCGAAACCCGGCGTGCCGCGCTCGACCACGAAACCGCGGATCGACTCGGCGCCGCCGTCGTCCGTTTTCGCCCACACGACCGCGAGATCGGCGATGGGGGCATTGGTGATCCACATCTTGGTCCCGCTGAGCACGAAGTCGCCGCCGTCGCGCCGAGCGCGCGTCTTCAGCGACCCCGGATCCGAGCCGCTGTCCGGCTCGGTGAGACCGAAGCAGCCGATGATTTGCCCGCGTGCCATCGCCGGCAGGTACTGCTGCTTCTGCTCCTCGCTGCCGAAGGCATAGAGCGCAAACATGGCGAGCGAGCCCTGGACGCTCGTGAAGCTCCTGAGGCCGCTGTCCCCGTACTCGAGCTCTTCGAGCATCAAGCCGTACGCGACCGGGCTCATGCCCGCGCAGCCGTAGCCCGTGATACTCGCGCCGAGCACGCCGAGCTCTGCGAGCTCGGGCACGAGGTCGCGCGGAAACTCCTCGCGCGCGTAGAGCTCGGCCGCGCGCGGCAGGTAACGCTCCCGCACGAACCTGCGCACGCTCTCGCGCACGAGCCGCTCTTCGTCGTCGAGCTCGGCGTCGATGGCCGAAAGCTCGTCGAGGGACGAACCCGTGCTGCTCGAGGTCATGGCTTCACGCTAGTCGATCGGCGCCCGGGGCATGAAGCGTCGCCTCGCTGCGGCGGGGATCGGTCGCGAGAATGATGCGGCTAATGCCCTCCTGGTTGAAGCCGCGATAGCCCGAATTCCGCTCGAGCACCTCGAAATGAGAGCCGATGGCGCCCTCGCGCCCCAGCCGTTCCGCCTGAGCCGGCGCGAGTAGTCCCGCCCGTTCGGCGCGCTCGAGGCGACCCGCGGCCACGGGCCAGATCTCGCCTCCGGTAAACGCTTGCTTCAGGTGGGCAAAGTCGCTGAAGCGGCCCATCACGCTGACGCCGTGCGCGCGCAATTGTTCCGTGATCGCGTCGATGTCGAACTGGCACTCGAGATGGTGCATCCCGGCCGCGAGGAACGCCTCGCCGTGCAGCTCGCACCAGAGGCCCACCGTGCCGAGGCTCGGACGCTCGGAGAGCCCTTCGTGCGGGAAGTCCCCCCTGATCTCCTCGGGGCTCAGATCGACGTCGGCGAAGACCATCGACAACGTCTCGGGATGTTCGAGCACCTGCGCGCCCCAACCGGCGTCACGCCCCGCATAGAAACGCTCGCGACAGCGCACGCCGAGCGTCTCGAGCACGGCGACGAGCGAGCGAAACCACACGCGGCTCGAGCGGTACGTGTGGTGATCGCGGTTGAACCAGCCGAATCCGAGCGCGTCCTGGCGCGCCTTCTGGATCCGCGCCGCGCGGTTCTTACGCTCGTAAAAGCGCCGTTCCGCCTCGAAGAACACCTCGCTCGCGAGCGCGTCGCCGAGCTCGTCGCGGGCGGCGCGCGCGAGCTCGAGTGCTGCCGCGAAACCCTGCTCCGGCGCGTCGAGCGGCCGTGGCCGCAGCCGAAAAGCCTCGAGGTGGCGCAAAATCGCTGCGGCACCCGGGCCGTCGTCGAGCTCGGGGGCGCTCACGAGCCGACGCTCGGCGCGGCGTTCGGCGAGCCAGACCTCGGCATCGGCAGCGGCGGCGACGAGCACGCGCCGCACCTTCGCCAAGGGCGCACCCTCGATCGAGCCGAGCGCGGACGGCAGATTCGCTTCGAGAAAATCGGTGACGCTGTCGGTGCGCACGTAGACACGGAGCTTGTCGCCCGGGCCGAGATCGACGAGCGGCAGGAGCGCGCGCGGATGTTCCCAGAGCTCGGTCCCCGCGGGCGCGCGTTCGTCGCGCAAGCGTTCGAAGCCGCTCGCGACGAGCTTTCGGCGAAGCTCCGTGTCGGCCGGAGCGTGAAGCACGTCGAGCACGTCGGCGAGCCGGACGCCGACGCCATGGAGACGTTCGGCGAGCGCGTGCAGAGCAGCCGAGCGGTGCAAGATCTCGGCCGTCAGCGCCGTGACCAGCGCGCTCGCGTCGACTTCAGGCTGAAAGACGACGGGGACCATGGAAAAGTACCCTGCGACTCAAGATGACCGATAGCGGTTCTGCACGCTAGGCTAGAAGCTCGAGGCTAAGCGTGGTGGGAGAGCTTCGCACCTTCACACCGGCTTGCGGTCTCACGCCGCGGGAGCAAAATGAGAGAGCGGAGCGTTCAGTTCTCAGGCACGCTGAGAGGAAGCCATGCATCGCGTTCTCGTGCTCGGAGCTGGCAAGATCGGGCGCACCATCGCCCATTTGCTCGCGGCCACCGACGACTACCAAGTCACGGTCGCCGATCAAGACGAAGCCGCGCTTCGCCACTTGCACCAGCGCGTGCCGCGCGCCGGTGTTTCGCCGCTCGATGCGACCGATCGCGCGGCCCTCGCGCGTGCCATGCAGGCGCAGGACAGCGTCGTTTCCGCGCTCGCCTACACCTACAATCCGCTCGTGGCAGAAGTCGCGCTCGAGCTCGGCCCGAGCTACTTCGATCTCACCGAGGATCGCGAAACGACGCGGCGGGTGCGCGACGTGGCGGGCCGCGCGCGCGCGGGGCAGGTGTTCGTGCCGCAGTGCGGGCTTGCTCCCGGGTTCATCTCGGTCGTCGCCTACGAGCTCACGCGCGGCTTCGATCGACTGGACAGCGTGTACATGCGCGTCGGCGCGCTGCCGCGCTTCCCGTCCAATTTCCTCAAATACAACCTCACGTGGTCGACCGACGGGCTCATCAACGAGTACTGCAACCCGTGCGAGGCAATCCACGACGGCGCGCTGCGCGAGGTTTTGCCCCTCGAAGGCCTCGAGCATTTTTGGCTCGACGGCGTGCGGTACGAAGCGTTCAACACGTCCGGTGGCCTCGGGAGCCTCTGCGACACGCTCGGCGGCAAGGTGCGCGAGCTCAACTACAAGACCATTCGCTACCAGGGCCACCGTGACTACATGGCCTTCTTGCTCACCGAGCTCCGCTTGAGCGAAGAGCGCGCTCTCACCAAACAAATCCTCGAGCGCGCCGTGCCGGTGACCTTCCAGGACACGGTCGTCATGTTCAGCACGGTGTCCGGCTGGCGCAACGATCAGCTCGTGCAGGTGAGTGACGCGCGGCGCGTCTACAATTCGGTCGTCCACGGGGAAAACTTCAGCGCGATCCAGCTCACGACCGCCGCCGGGCTCTGCGTCATGCTCGATTTGCAGCGTCAGGGAGTGCTCGCGGAGCGCGGTCTCGTGCGACAGGAGCAGGTGAGCCTCGAAGCGTTCCTGAGCAATCGTTTCGGCGAGTGCTATCGCGCACCGAACGCGAGCCATTTCAACCTCGCCATGACGGAGCTCGCCTCGGTGCCGCCATGAACGGCGCGAATGAACCGGCGCTCGAATCCGCGCCGAGCGTCGCCGCCCGCGCGCTCGAGCGGCTCGGTGTACCCACGGCGGCCGGCGGGTTTGCCCTCGGTTCGCGCTTTGCGAGCGGGCGCGGCCCTGCGCTGGCCGTACGGAGCCCGATCGACGGCAGCACCTTGCGCGAACTTTGCACGGCGTCGCCCGCCGAAGTCGACGAGGCGATCCAAGCCGGGGAGCGCGCGTTTCGTGCGTGGCGCGACGTGCCAGCGCCACACCGCGGGGAATTCGTACGCAGGCTCGGGGAGCTCTTGCGCCGCCACCGCGACGATCTCGCGACGCTCGTCACGCTCGAGGTCGGGAAAATCCCGCAAGAAGCCCGCGGCGAAGTGCAGGAGATGATCGACATGGCCGACTTCGCCGTCGGCTCGAGCCGGCAGCTGTGCGGTCTCACGATCGCGAGCGAGCGCGGACGGCATCGCTTGAGCGAGCAGTGGCACCCCCTCGGCACCGTGGGCGTCATCACGGCGTTCAACTTTCCGGTGGCCGTGTGGGCGTGGAATGCAGCGCTCGCGTTCGTGTGCGGCGACGCGGTCGTCTGGAAACCGTCCGAGAAGGCACCGCTCACGGCGCTCGGCTGTCACGCGCTCGCCGTGCGCGCCGCGAGCGAGCTCGACGACGTGCCCGAGGGTCTGTTCTCGCTCGTCGTGGGCGGCCCCGACGTCGGCCAGGGCCTGGCGCGCTCGCCCCAAGTACCGCTCGTTTCCGCCACGGGCTCGGTGCGCATGGGGCGCGCCGTGGCCGTGGCGACCGCCGAGCGCCTCGGTCGCTCGCTGCTCGAGCTCGGCGGTAACAACGCCGTGATCGTCGCGCCGAGCGCTCGCCTCGAGCTCGCTGTGCGCGCCGCGGTGTTTGCGGCGGTGGGCACGGCGGGCCAGCGCTGCACGTCGTTGCGGCGCCTCATCGCGCACGAACGCGTCGCGGACGAGCTCCTCTCGCGGCTGCTCCGCGCCTACGAGCGCGTCCCCGTGGGCGATCCGCGCGTTCCCGGCACGCTCATGGGCCCGCTGATCGACCACGGCGCGCTCGACGCGATGCAGCGCGCGCTCGCCACGGCGCGCGAGCAGGGTGGTCGAGTCCACGGCGGACAAATCGTCACGAGCGGCGTACCCGCCGGTGGCGCTTACGTGCGCCCCGCGCTCGTCGAAATCGATGCGAGCGCGCCGATCGTCGCGCAGGAAACCTTCGCGCCCATCCTCTACTTCTCGCGCTACGCCACGCTCGAAGAAGCCATCGCCCTGCAAAACGGCGTCCCTCAAGGGCTCGCGAGCGCCATCATCACCGACGACCTGCGCGAGGCCGAGCGCTTCTGCGGACCGAGCGGCTCCGACTGCGGTATCGCCAACGTGAACATCGGCACGAGCGGCGCCGAAATCGGCGGCGCCTTCGGCGGCGAAAAAGAGACGGGCGGCGGCCGCGAATCGGGCTCCGACGCGTGGAAGAATTACATGCGGCGCGCGACGAACACCGTGAACTACGGCGACGATCTGCCGCTCGCGCAGGGCGTTCGCTTCGAGCTCGACTGAGCCCTCAATCCGCGTCTTCGAGCGCGCCGCCTGCGCTCGCCAAGTCCTCGTTCTTGATCTTGTCGACCTTGAAGCCGCGAGCGCGCTTGGTCATCGTGTCGAGCAGCTCGTCGAAGCTCGGCGGGTCGCCCTTGATGAAGCGCAGCGGATTCACGCGTGAAACCACGAAGTTTTTGAGGTAGGGGCTCGTGAGGCCACGTTCTTTGAGCTTGGCGACGGCCTCGTTGACGGCGTCGTCGAGCCCGAGCACGGCTTGAGCACGTCGCTCGCGTTCCTCGAGCGAGCTCGCGAGCTTGCCCGGGAGCCAGCCGTCCACTTTGCGCAGCGCGGGATGATACGCGCCGCCCGCGAGCCGGCCGCGCTCTGCGTAGGCGAAGCCGAGCGTCACGAGCGCCGGCTCCTCGAACTCGAGCTCGAAATGATTCTCACCCTCGTCGGACAGGTTGACGAGCTCGCGGTACATGCGCGACACCTCGAGCGCCCGCTCGCGCAGCGCGTGCGCCTTCTCGATGTTGAGGGCGAGGATTTGGTAGGCGACCTCCCGCTCGGGCACGAGCAGGGCGACGATCGAAGACGCCCCGAGCTCGCGCAGCGCCGTCAGGCGATGATTGCCGTTCGGCGTCCAGTACTTGCCGTCGGCGGCCACGGCGATGATGGGATCGAGGAAGCGCTTCGTCTTGTCCATCGCGCGCGTGAGCCGCCGCACGTGCGCGTCGCTCACGTCGCGTTGAAACGGCGTGGGGGCGACGCGCTCGAGCGGCAGCGCCACAAACAACAGGGAATTGCCGCCGAGCGGCTCGCGATAGCGCGCGAGCACGGCGCCACCGTCCGCCACGACCTGGGCCGCCAGCGCGTCGAGCGCTCCCGCTTCGGGCACTACCGCGAGCTCGGCCGCCGTGAGCTCTGTCGGTTTCAAGCGAACGCCGCGGCGTTGCTTCGTGCCCGGCTTCTTGGGAGCGCTCTTCGTCTTGCGGGCGGCCACGGACTCAGCCCCCGCTCGGCGGTGGTGCGTCCGGATCGTCGGCGTGCGCGCGAATGTGTTCGGCGAACTTCGGCCGCTGCTCGGGCGTGAGCACACCGAGCACCGTCTGCACGAACTCGACCTTGGCCTTGGCCATCGCCTTGACCATGTCCGGGCCCTGGGTACCGACGCCCGCCTTCTTCGCGTCGAACTTGTCACCGGCGAACGCGTCGAGCACGGCGTTGACGTGCTTTTGCCCGGCTTCCATCTTCGACTTCATCTCGCCCTCGTGCGATTTCTGCAGTCCCTCGAGCTTGGTGCGAAGCTTCTGCTTCTGATCGTCGGTGAGCGAGAGCTCTTGTCCGAGCATCTCGACGGCACCGCCGTGCATCCCGGGACCCATGCCGTGCTCGCCGGGACCCATGCCACCGGGGCCCTTCGGACCAGGGCCCATGCCGTGCCCATGATCACCAGGGCCCATGCCACCGGGACCCTTCGGACCAGGGCCGCCCGGACCCATCGCACCCGGACCACCCGGGCCACCAGCAGCGGCCGGGCCAGGCCCACCCGGAGCACCGGGAGCGCCGCTCGCTGGCCCACCCGGTCCGTGGCCAGGCCCCATTCCATGCTCGCCACCCGGACCCATGCCCGGACCGCCCATGCCGTGTCCGGGTCCCATGCCGTGCTCGCCGCCGGGACCCATCATGTGCTCGTGCATCGCCTTCTCCCGTTCGCGCACCGTGGACGCGAGCTTCTTCCGCTGCTCCGCGTCGAGCGTCTTGTACAAGCGGTTCATCGCGTCCTGCACGGTCGGAATCGTCCCGGACACCGCGGTGCCGATCGCCTTCACGTCGGCGTCCGTCTTGGCTTTGTCGAGCTTGCCCGCGGCGACGCCGTCAGCCACGTCGCTGACGAGCTTGTGGCGCGGGTCCTTCATCGCGTCGCCCACCTTCTCGAGATCGGTCTCGATCCCTGCGACAGCCGTCTTCTGCTCAGGCTTGAGATCGAGCGAGTCGAGGGTCATGACGAACATGTCGACCATCGTGTGCGAATGCGCGTGGTGCGGCGGCGGCGCCGGCGGCTGCTCCGCGGTCGGTGCGGCAGTGGCGGGCGGGACCGAGGACGCAGTCGCCGGGGGCGGTGGAGGAGGAGCCGCCGGGGGCGGCGGCGGGGGCGGCGGCGGGGCCGCTTGTTGCGCACCACCACAGCCGGCGAGCGCGCCGAGCGCGACCAAAGTAACGAGGGCCTGACGCGAACCGAGCGGGTTTCTCATGGCATTCTCCGTGCCGCGAGCGTGCGCCGATTTCACGGCGCGGAGCAAGTGACTGAATGCTACGCGCCGTCTCTCGGATGTGACGACTGAGTAGCGCGAAATCGGCCCGTCGGCTGGAGCCGCTCCGGACGCACGTACGCGCGAATGCACGCGTACGTGCGGCTCGCGCACGGTTACGTTCACGGGCGCCCGCGCCTACGTAGACCCCAGGCGAGCGCCACGAAACCGATGACTCCCATGCTCGCCGGCAGCGCCACTCCGCTGCGAACGTGGATGGTCCGCGTGTGCTCGATTGGCTCCGTGCCCGGCGTGAAGAAAGTGGCGTCCTCCGTCAAATCGTCGGCGGCGAGCACGGTACTCATACGCACTAGCGACGCGCTCGCATCGATCACAGTCGGCGAAAGCGCGTACTGCGCGGATCCTTGTCGAGGTCCCCACTCGAGTACGAACGCCTTGCTTCCATGTGCCTTGACGGCTTTCTGAACGGCGTCCCCGTAACGGTTCTCGTGGAGCAACGCAGCGTCCAGGTCATTCAACGTGAGCGCCTGAAAGGGCGGAGACGGCAACGCCAGCTCGGGAGCAAAAAGAAACAGAGTAAACGCGACCGTCGGAGCGGCGCCGAGGCGCGCGAAGGCGAGCGAGAGCAGCCGGTGATCGCCCTCGAGCGTGTAATGAATACCAATGCTGCTCGGTCCGCCCGCAGCGGCGGTGTCGTTGCGCTTGACTGCGATGAAATAACGGCCGGCACCGATGTAATCGTCGAGCAACGCCTGACGGTCGTCCGGGATATTGAAGCCGTTCTCGTCGAGCCAAGCGCTCAGCGCCGTCGCATCGGTAGCCGTCAGTGTCACGGCCGACACGGGCCCGATGTTCGTCGGCTCACTGGCGCTGACGCCGTTACCGCCCTTGCCGGCGCCCGGGGGTTCGCCAGAGTCATCATCGCCGCCAGCGCCGAACGCGCACCCGCAGCCCGTGTCCTCGTAGAGTGTGTCATCCTCGGTGACGATGCTCGGCCGGGTCGCGCTATCGAGAGCTTCCAGGCTACCCTCGGACACGGGTGTCGCGTCGAGCACCGGCTCGGTGGGCGTGGGGATCAGCACGCCATAAGCCGCGGTCGTCGAAGCCACGCCGATCTGAACGATGGTCTCCGTCGTTCCGCGTTCCGTGACGGAGATGACGATGCGCTGCGCGTTAGCGGTGACTTCCTTCTGCGAGGTAGTCGTCACCCCACCTCCCCCACACGCGAGCACCCGCGCCGGACAAGCCATCACCCATACAACCGCACCCAAGCACCACCTACCCAAAGTCATCCGGGCAAGATAGCACGCACTCCTTTTGCAGCCCTTCGCGGGATAACGAAGCGCGGTTCACGCGCGCGGCACACCCGGACGCTCAGTCCGCGCCGACGCCGTCGTCCCTGAGCACCGACTCTTGCAAAAGGTCCGCCTCTTTGTGCTCGTGGGCGCGGAAGCGTTCGACCAGGTGCGCCGTCTCGACAGCAAGCTCCGGCCAGCGCGAACGATCGGCGGCGAGAGCGCGCACACGATCGACTTGCTCGAGCAGCGCGGAGTGCTCCGCGCGTAGCTCAGCAATGCCGTGCGCGAGGGACGGCCGATCCCGCTGGTACGCGCCGAAGTTCGAGTCCGCTTCTTCGAGCGCGAAGTGGAGCTCGAGGTCGACGCGCCATTGCGAAAGCAAGGACGCAGGGTCGATGTCGCGCCCGCCCGTTTGCAGCCCGATGTAGAGGTCACCGAGCTTCTCGAGCGTCGCGTCGAGTCGACCGCGTTCGGCCGGTCCCGCACCCGAGGGGGCGAATAGGGTCGCAGTGGTTTGCTCCATGGCTCTAACCTCCAACAGAAATTCTAAAGCACATCCTGCGCCGCCGCAGCGGCTCTCTCGCAAAACGGGTTATTGGGCTCGTGAAGGGGCAAAATACGGCACGGGCTGCACGCGCTGCCGTCCGGTCCGCCTGCAATCCCAGTCACGAGTCACTCGCTGCGCCAGAGCGTGAAGCGCAATCGATTCACGGCAACTCGCACCAAAAGACGCCGTCGTGCTGCGGGTCGTCCGTGTCGCGATCGACGCCCGAACGCAGATAAATCACGTGCTCACCGCGGGCGTCGAGCTGGAAATTCTTGGCGTCGAGCACGGCGCCCTCGACGAGCATGGGCTCACTCATCGACGCCACGTCGATGTACTCGAGATCGGCGACGTTCGGGTAAACGTCCGGATCGCTCGCGTGGTCGGTGAACACGATGCCGCTGCCGCGCGCCGCCAACACGTCGAGCACGCCCGGGAAGCTCAACACTTCCCCGCCGTCCATGCCGACGACGTGAAGCGTGCCACCCGTGGGTTCGACGTCCGTCAAAAAGAGCACGAATTTGCCGTCGTCCGTAATGCTCGAGCGCGGCATCGCCGCCACGGGATCGGCCACGAGCTCGATGGGTTCGGGGTTGAAGCCGTCGGTCGCGACCAAACGCAGATCGCGCTGGGTTCCGTTGTCGTACGTCACCTTGCTCGAATAGAGGGCCATGTCGTAGCTGCTCGTGAACGCAACCGGCTCGGAGAAACCCGTCGTGACGATCGGCTCGGGATCGGCGTCCGGCACCGGCGAGCGCCGCAGCTGGTCGCCCACGGTGTAGAGCACCGCCGACCCGTCGGGCAGGAGGAAGCCGCGGCTCACGCTCGCGTCGATTCGCGACTGCTCGCCGTCCTTCGCGTAGTATCCCTCGTAATTGTTGGTCTGATAAAAGACGCCATCGCCGTTGGCGTCCGCCGACCACGTCGGTAGCACCTGCTCCGCGATGACGGTGGGATTCCACGTCGTACCATCGAAATCGAAGCGCTCGATCGTGGCGTCGCGGGTGTCGGGCGCGCAGAAGCCGACGAACAGCCGCTCGCCGACGAAGCCGAGCGACGGGCTGCACGTCGTATCCGAGCCGAGCCCCATCTCGGGAATGAGCACGTCGTTTGTCGAGAAGTCGGCCGACGCGAGCATGAGATCGGTTCTCGTTTTTTTGGTGTTGGTGTTCGCCGTGTAGACGAGGAAGTCGCCCGACGCGCTCGCGCTGATGAGCGTTTCGGAGTACGTCGTGCTGCCGATTTCCTGCGCGCCGCCCGCGTGCGTCCAGATCGACAGGTCGCCGACGTTGGCCGTCCAGTCGACGTTCGCGAAGTTGAACACGACTTTGCCGCGTACGAGGGTGTTGCCGGGTTGATCGGCCACGAGCTCGCGGTCCGCGTCGCTGCCGAGCTTCTGCGCGTAGAGTTCGTCAGCGAGGCGATAGAGCACCCAGTCGTCGCTCGTCATGCCGACCATGGACGCCGAGCCGCTCGTCAGTTGCGTGGGCGTGCCCAGCGTTCCCGGGTTGTCCGTCGTGTCTCCTCCTGCCGCGCCCGTGGAATCTTGACCCGCGGCGCCGCGGCCCCCCGTGCCCCCAGATCCGTGTTGGCCCGTGCCGCCCGTTCCGGAAATGGTGTCGTCGGAGCCCCCACACGCGCTGAATGCGAGCAAAAGAGCGAAAGAGATGATCGATTTCGTACGAGCGATAGTTCTAGCTGACGTCGACATGGCGCACTGAGACGTCGCCTAAGCAAGATCGAGGCCGAGGGCGCAGCTCCGCGCGCCGTCGCGCAAAGGGCTCACGCAATGGCCCGTACGACGCCGCCATCGACGCGCAGGGCTGCCCCTGTGGTGGCCGACGCCTGCGCGCTACAAACGTACGTGATGAGGGCGGCGACCTCGGCCGGCGCCGCAAAGCGGCGGATCACGGACGACGGCCGCGCGTCGCGAAAAAACTCGCGCTCGACCGTGGCGGCGTCCTTGCTCTGTGCGCGCGCGAGGTCCGCGACGAAACCGGCGACGCCTTCGGAGGCGGTGGGCCCTGGCAGCACACTGTTGACCGTGACGTTGGTGCCGGCGAGCGTCTCCGCCAGTCCGCGCGCCACGGCGAGCTGCGCGGTCTTCGTCATGCCGTAGTGGATCATCTCGACTGGAATTTGGAGCGCGGATTCGCTCGAGACGAAGACGATGCGCCCCCAGTCGCGTGCCCGCATGCCCGTGACGTAGTGACGCGAAAGTCGAATGCCGCTCATGACGTTCGCTTCGAAGAACCGAAGCCAATCGGCGTCCGTGATGGCCTCGAACGGCTTCGGCTCGAAGATGCCCATGTTGTTGACGAGCACGTCGACGTCCGGAAAGCGCGCCGTGATCGCCGCGCAGCCGTCGGCTGTGCTCACGTCGGCCGCGATGCCTTCGACCGCTGCGTGCGGTACGGCTTTTCGAATCGCGGCGATGGCTGCCTCCACCCGCGCGGGCGTGCGACCGTTGACGATCACGTGCGCGCGCTCACGCGCGAGACATTCCGCCGCGGCGAACCCGATGCCCGCCGTCGAACCCGAAACGAGCGCGCGTTTCTTGTCGAGTCCCAAATCCATGGAGCGTGACGTAGGGAGCGGGCGGACCGCCGTCAACTCGAGGCGGGCCGGCAACGGGCGAGTGTCCGCTCGTTACGGCTCTTCCGCCGCGGAGGCGCCGAGCAGCACGAGCACGCCGCCGCTCCCGCCGAGCTCGGGCGGCGCCGTGCAGAACGCGACCACACGACGCGCCGGGCTCCCCGTGCTGAGCCACACGCCGATTTCTCGCGCCAGAACGGCCTGCCCAGCGGGCGAATGGCGCCCTTTGCCGACGACGATCAACACGAGCGTCCCTGCGCGCGCTCGCGCGAGGAAACTGGCGAGCTTTCCGCGAGCGCTCGCGACGCGCGCTCCGTGCAGATCGAGGGTCGCACGCGGTGTGCCGCGCAGCCGTGCGATCACGCGCGGACCGAGCTCGCGCCGGTACCCCTCGACCCAGCCGTCCTCCTCGCGCAGGACGAATTCCGGTGCCGGCGGCACGACGGCCGGGGTGCGTCCTTTCGGGGCTCTGACGCGCCCCCGATCGCGGGGCAGTGCTTCGACACCGAGGGCTGCCGCCGCTCGCGCGAAGACGAGCTCGGTTGTGGCACGTTCTGCCTCGGCGCGCTCCGCTTCGCTGCGCTCCGATTCGGCTCGAACACGATCTGCCTCGGCGCGAGCAGTCTTCGCCGGCGCGGCGGGCGCGTCCGCACGCTTCGCTTTCGCGAGCGCGCTGAACGGCCGGTGCGGCGGGAATTTCGGGGGCCGGGCCAAGCGTGCTTTCTGACGTGAAACACGCGCGGCAACCAGCACCGGCTCGCGCCGGGCCGAGAACAGCATCGCGCCGGCTACAATCTGCCCTGGTTGCACGGCGACTACCCCTGCCTGAGCCGACGAAGCCAGCGATTGGGGAGGGGTCGGTTCGTTGCGCGTTCTCGGCGTCGCCGCCTCGCCTGCGAGCGCCGCGTGCGGCGCGGGGGTGGGGCCGACACCGGCCGGCGTTGTGGTTAGTGCCGCCCTTGAGCGAGCTCCCGCAAAGTCTGGCGAACGAGCCGTTCGAGAGGCATGTCGGGATGGAGCGCGACACGGGCGAGCGCACGCCTCGTTTCGGACTCGCGGAACCCGAGCCCTACGAGAGCGCGGAACCTCCCTGCTCTTGCTGGCGTGCCGACATCCTCGTCTACCCACACACTTTTTCGGCTTCGCAGGCGCCACGCTGCACGCGTTCGGAGCACGCGGACGGCGCTCGCGTGTCCACGTGGCCGAAAGGCTCTCCCGCTCGAACCTCGGAGCGCGACGCCACCACTGGAGCTTGGGGGCGCGGCAGTGCGCATTACGGTCGACGAAACGTGTCCAGAGAAATCTAGAAGTTCAACATCACTCACGTCGTTGAAACTGGGTCAATCTGCTCGACCGGCCGAAGGCGCCGCCCACGTGAGGGTGAATCTGCTCGACTGGCCAACACCTCCGCCCACGTGGGGTCGACCGCCCGCAGCCACCGCAGGCGGGCACGGACGGTGGCCGGAGGGCGGTGGGCAGCCATTGCTCGGCAAAGCCGAGGCGCCCACTCCACGCGGGCGAACTCTGATCGGAGATCCGGGTTGCGGTACTAGTCGGCGAACGCCCACAAGAGCTCGCGGCTCTTCGCATCGAGGCGCCGGGCGTCGCGGATCCGATACAGATCGCCGTACACGTCCTGCAGCACGAGCGCGCCGTCCGGCAGCTCGCGCGGCCAAGCGTCGAGTGGTGTCTGAAAGCGCCGCCGCCCGTGCTCGGTCTCGACCACGAACGTGCGAAGCTCGAAGTCCTCCTCGACCGAGTCCACGCGCACGATGTCGAGCACGAAGCCCGCCTGCGCGAGCGCCGCTTCGAGCGCCGTACGCGACGCTGCATCGAGCACGCGCAAATCGCTCACGAAGGCGCGCTCCTCGCCGCTCGCGTCGCGCAAGCTCAGGTAACGAGCGGGCGCCGTCCACGGAAACGCGCGCACGAGCTCGACGGGCGTCTCGCCACGCACGTCGATGACCCAAAGTCGCCCGTCACGCCGCCGCTCGATGAAGCATGCGACGCTGCGCGCGCCCGAACCTTCTTGGTACACGACGACGTCCGCCGGCACGGCGCTGAAGGCGAGCGCCGCGCTCGATTTAGTGTCAGAAATTCGGACTTCTCTCGGTATTCTTCGGCTTCGCGAGCGCTCCGCCGTTGGAGGGGCTTTGCGGAGGCGCCCTGCGACCAACTCCTTCAGAGGAAGGTCGGCGTTGGCTTCGCCAGAGCATTCACGTGGCCCTTGGTCTCTCTCGCCGATCGTGATCTGGCCCGCCAAGACTCTGACGGCATTGTTAGGCTGCATGATGAAGCTCCTGTTGCAGGGTAAAAAGCTTGCGATAGGTGCCGTTCGGTCGCGCGATGAGCTCGGCGTGGCTGCCTTGCTCGGTGAGCTTGCCGTTTTCGATCACGAACAAGCGCGAGGCCTTGCGCAGCGTCGAGAGCCGATGCGCGATCGCGAACACCGTTCGGCCCGCCACGAGACGGTCCATGGCTTGCTGGATCTTTTGTTCGGTCTCCGTGTCGACGGCGCTCGTCGCTTCGTCGAGGATGAGCACGCGTGGGTCACGCAGGACGGCGCGCGCGATGCTCACGCGCTGGCGCTCGCCGCCGGACAGCGTGTGACCGCGCTCGCCGACGAGCGTGTCGTAGCCGAGCGGCAGCTTACAGATGAAGTCGTGCGCGTTCGCGGCACGAGCCGCGGCGATGACCTGCTCGAGCGTTGCTTCCGGCATGCCGTAGCGAATGTTGTCGAGCACGCTGCCGTGAAACAGGTACGGATCCTGGAGCACGATGCCGACCTGACGGCGGTATTCGCCGCTATCGAGCGCGCGCACGTCGATGCCGTCGATCAGCACGGCGCCGCTCGTCACGTCGTAAAAACGCGTCAAGAGGTTCGCGAGCGTGCTCTTGCCGCCACCCGACGGGCCGACGAGCCCGATGAGCTCCCCGGGACGCACGTGGAACGAGAGTCCGCGGACCACCTGCCGCGCGCCGTCGTAGCTGAAGCTCACGTCGCGAAACTCGATGTCACCGCGCAAACGTCCGAGCCGCACGGGGTCCGCCCGATCGACGACCTCGGGCTCCGTGTCGAGCACCTCGAACACGCGGTGCGCCGAGGTCGTCGCGCGATGCAAAATGCGCGCGACTTGACCCACCGTCTCGATCGGCTGCACGAACATCGCCGCGTAGAGCAAGAACGAGACGAACGTGCCGAGGCTCAACGGTCCGCCGAACCACGTGTGCTCGCCGAAGAGCCGCGGCAGCGCGAAGATCCAGACGCACAGCGCCGTCAGCTGAATGCCGAAGGTCAGCCGTGGCCAGAAGCTCGTCCACGCGGCGTGGATGCGGTTGAACTCGCCGACCACGTCGTGATTTTTGTCGCCGAAGCGCCGATTTTCGTGGTTTTCCTGGTTGAACGCCTTCACGACGCGCATGCCGGGAATGGTGTCGGACAAGAGGTCGGTCACTCGCGACCACTTGCGCCATGCGCGCACGAACAGCCGCTCCATGTTCTGCCCGTTGCGATAAATCGCGTAGCAAAGGACGGGCACGGGGAGCGTCAAGACGAGCCCGAGCCGCGCATCGAGCGAGATCAAGACGACGCCGAGGCACACGAGCATCACGAGCGACAGCGACACCTCGACCACACCGAAGGCGAGAAATTCCCAAAGCCTGTCGGTGTCCGAGCTCACGCGCGTGATGAGGCTGCCCGTCTTCTTGCGCGAGAAAAAACTCACGCTCAGCCGCTGCAGGTGCGCGTACACCTCGTCGCGCAGGTCGCCGGCCACGAGCTCACCGAGCTCCGCCATCGAGCGCAGCCGCACCCACAGGCACACCTGCCGTACGGCGTACACGAGGCCCATCGCCACGACCCCCGCCCACGCGCTCTTGCTCACGGCGCTCACCGTCAGTTCGCCGCGTTGCACGGGCCCAATCACGCGATCGACGAGCCGCCCCGTGATGAACGGAGGCAGCATGGAAAGCACGGCAATCGCGATCGCCGCCGTCGTGCCGAAGGCCACACGCACTCGGTAGCGGCCGAGGTACGCGAGCAGCCGCCACACCACGGCGAGCTTGTTCGGTGAGACCAGCGCTTGAGCTTCGCGCACCGGATCGAGCAAGCCCTTGCGGTACGCAGCATCGGCGGGCTCGAGCGTCACCTGCCGTCCCTCGAGCGCCTGCTCCAGCACGAACGCGATCGCGTCGATCGCGCGGCGCTGGCGTTGCGTGAAGTAGAGCTCGGCCAGCGGGCCTTGACCGCGCTCTGCGTGCAAGCGCAGCACGCGCGACGAGAGTCCGGCCTCGCTGCTCACCGCCGTGACGGCGGAGCGCGGGAAGCTCGAAACGAACCCGGCGGCGACGACCGCCACGCGCTCTTCACCGAGCGCGAGCCAGCATTCGCGAAAGCGGAGCTCGGCGTCGAGATCCGCTAACGCATAGAGCACGACGGTCCCCCCGAGTGCGCCTTCGGCCAAGCGCCGAACGTCGGCGGGCAGCGCGCTCGGTTGCCCGAGATAGCGGGCGAAGAGCTCGTCGTCGGAGAGTTGAGATTTAAGGGACATTAAGGCTTGATTCCTGCTGCTGCATCAGCCCACCGAGTCATTCGGACCCGGGGCTTGCGGCGGGAATCAGAGCCCTAGGTCGTGGTGTGCGCGGCGACGCACGGTCGACTAACGACGGCCCGCCGCGGAATGACTGCGAACGGCAGGCAACGTCGCATGACGTTGTTGTGCTGACTGCCGCTCATCGTTTCATCCTCATCCACCACAAAAAGAAGTTCTCGCGCCCGGGGCAATGTCTAGCGCGCGCCTGCGTTTCTGTCAAGACGCGCCCGACTCAACTTGGGCGATCTTGGAAGACCAGATCGCGATCGGCACGAGTGACGAAGAGCTACGTGAAGACCGGCGAGACCGGCGCGTTGTGGGTCAGTGGTCGGGAACGGACGCTGGAGTCGACGGACGGGCCTCCACCTCCGCACACGAGCGAGGCGACCGGGCCGACCTGCGAGCCACAATACGCCGGCCTCGCCGGCTGTCGCGTAAGCTCTCGCGTGACTGCCGCCATGTAGGTGCGCGAGCCGAACCCGTTGCGCTCACTTTCATGAGCTACGGAACCCGGCTCGGGGGACGTTCAGATTGGGTCATGCCGTTGCCCTCGCCCGCTCCGTGCCCCGCACCTGTCCGGCGGACGACCACGGCGACACGCGGCGCGAACGGCAAGACGCTCAAAATTCACTGGCTATTCGGCCTGCAACTGCTCGTCGCCTGCACCGGCAACATCACCGATAGGGTGGACGTGGAAGCGGGCAGCGGCGCTTCGGCGAACAGCGCCATGGGTGGAACGGGGGCTGCCGGCCGGGCCTCAGGGAGCGGCGGAATGAAGAGCAGCGCGGGTGGCCCTGCCACGAGCGGTGGTACGAGCGGCAGCTCCGGCAGTGGTGGCGGCACGAGCGCCGGTGGGACCTCCGGCTCGGCACAGACAGACCCGAGCCAGTTCGGAACCTGTCCCGACGACAGCCCCGCTCCCGGCGCCACGCCGCTCAGTAAGCTCACGACCGTTCAGTATCGCAACACCGTGCGCGACCTACTCACGGCGAGCGGACTCGACGATCTCGTGGCCGGCGTCACGCCGCTCCTCGCCGCGGTACCGGACGACAGCACGCAAGCTTCGTTTCGCGGGCTCGACAAGCGCATCTCCTCCGATCACGTGAACGCGTACTTCAACGTTGCGACGGCCATCGGCGACGCCGCAACCAAGGATGCGACGCACTTGAAAGCGCTTGCCGGCAGCTGCGCCACCCAAAGCACCCTGGCGTCGAGCTGCCTCGACTCGTTTCTCGGCGAGTTCGGGCGCCGTGCGCTCCGGCATCCGCTGAGCAACGACGAGCTCACTGAGTACCGCGACGTGGCGCAAGGCGACTCGCCGACGGCGTCGAGCCCCGCCGAGGCGCTGCGCAACGTCGTGGTCGCTCTCCTCATGTCGCCGCGCTTCGTGAACCAACTCGAGCTCACGGGCACTCCCGTCGCCGGCAAGGACGACTATTTCGCGCTCGACGGCTACGAAATCGCCGCGCGCCTCGCGTACACCTTCTGGCAAACCCTCCCCGACGACGAGCTCTTGTCGACGGCGGACGACGGCTCACTCGCGACGGACAGCGGCTTCGACAAGGAGCTCACGCGCGTCTTCGCCGACGAGCGTACGCAAGCGACCCTGTGGCAGTTCTGGAACGAATGGCTCCGGTTCGAAGCCTTCACGGGCTTTTCGTCGGAGCGCCCCGCGTTCCAAGCCCTCGCGGCAGGCGAACACCTCGGCGAACCTGGTCACGATCATTGGGGTGACATGGTGCAAGAGGTCCGCGATCTCACCGAGCTCTACACCTGGAAACAACCCGGCACGCTGCTCGACTTGATGACCTCGAACGTCTCCGTCACGCGCTCGGCTGACCTTTCCCACCTTTACGGCGTGAAGGCCTGGAGCGGCAGCGGCTCGTATCCGACGCTCCCCGACGGCACGCGTGAGGGCTTGCTCTTGCGCTCGGCGTTGCTCGTTTCGAGCCTCGAGACCACCAATCCCTTCCACCGCGGCGCGATGATCCGCCGCGCCATCCTGTGCGAGGCTCTCCAGCCGCCCGATCCGACGAGCCTGCCCCCGGGCTCTTTGGATCCACCGCCGCCGAGCGAAGCACTCACGACGCGCCAGCGTTTCGAAGCGAAGATCGCCGGCAATAACCTGTGTCTCCGCTGCCATCAGGCCTTCAGCAACATCGGTTACACGCTCGAAGCGTACGATTCGCTCGGTCGCTTCCGCACCGAAGAGCAGGTGTTCGACGAACAGAGCGGCAAGCTCCTCGCGACGCTGCCTGTCGACAGCGCCGCTTCGGTGCAAATCGGTGACGAAGCTGCCGCCGACGTGAACGGGCCACTCGAGCTCAATCGAGCCATTCTCGCGAGCGGCAGAGTCGAGCCGTGCTTGTCGGCGAATTACTTCCGCTACGCTTTGCGGCGCGATCCTACGCCCGACAGCGCCGACGCGTGCGCCTTCGAGCACTTGCAAACCAAGCTGACGGCGTCCGGCGCCGTGCTCGCCGACGTGTTCCGTCAGATCGCGACGGAGCCGGCGTTTCGCACGCGAAAGGTGGGCTCGCCATGACACGCACCCCCGAGTTCCCCCGGCCGACACGGCGCACCGTGCTGCGCGGCGCCGCGGGCGCGCTCCTCGCGTTGCCGTTCCTCGAGTCGCTCGCGCCTCGCACCGCCGCGGGCCAGAGCGCGGCGGCGCCCAAGCGCTTCATCGTCCTCAAGTCGTTCAGCACGCAGCTCGTCAAGGCGTGGTACCCGAGCTTCAGCGGCAACGGCTATCAGCTCCACGACGCCAAGTACTCGGGCAGCAAGGCCGACGGGACGACGCTGCTCAGCCAAAAGCTCGTCGCGGGGAAGAACTACACCTGGGCGCCGCTGACCGATCTCAAGACCTCGAGTGGGCTTTCGGGGATCTTGGGGGCGTCACTGAACCCCTTCTTGCCCAAGCTCACGCTGATTCGCGGCTTGGATTTCCTGCCTGCCGTGAATCACAACTACGGGGGGCTGCTCGGCAACTTCTCCTCGTGCACCGCCGCCACGCCCTGCGACGCAGACAGTCTGAAGGACGTTCCCACCATCGACCAGGTGATGGCGTATTCGTCCAAGTTTTATCCGAACACGCCGGCGCTCCGGTACCTCCACCTCTCGCAAGGCGTGACCGACTCCATGTCGTATTCGGATCTCGGCATGCCGGGCAGCCAGGTGCAGCAGCTCAAGGCGCGCGCCAACCCCCTCGACGCCTTCAACGATCTCTTCGGCACCGCGCCCGCGGGCAATTCCACGGCGCCGAATCCCGACCGCGACAAGCTCCTCATCGATCGCGTCCACGACGACTACGTGAAGCTCAAGCAAAATAGCCGGCTCTCCGCCGCGGACAAGGCCCTCGTCGATCAGTACGCCACGCTCGTGAGCGAGCTCGAAGCCAAACTCAGCGTCAAACCCATGCTGGCGTGCACGCCGCCCGCACAGCCCATGTCGCTCGCCAACAACACCGGCCTCGACCCCAAAGACATCAGCACCAAGTGGGACCTCTACCTCGATCTCGTGACCGCCGCGATCATGTGCGACCGCACGCGCATCATCACGCTCGGCGTCCACAAGTCGCTCGGCCCCGGCCCCGATTCGAGCGACCCGACGCTCGTCGGCCACTACCACTCGGAAGACGCGAGCGGCGGCACCTGGCACGGCCTCGCCCATGACTTTTCGAACGACAACTCGCGCCGCATGCTCCAGGGCATCAACGCCTGGATCGCGGAAAACGTGTTCGCTAAGCTCCTCGGCAAACTCGACGTCACCGAAACGGGCGACAGCACTTACCTCGACAACTCGCTCGTCTACTGGGGCAACGAGCTCGGCTTCAATCATATCGCCTACAGCGTCCCGTGCGTCCTCGCCGGCAGCGCGGGCGGTTTCATTCAGCCCGGGCGCTACCTCGACTACATCGACTGGGACGGCCGCTCCTACTTCTCGCAAGAGGACGGCAACGTCATTCAGGGCATCCCCCACAATCAATTCCTCGTGACTGCGCTCCAGGCCATGGGCCTCTCGCCCTCCGATTACGAACGTGACGGGCAACCCGGTTACGGCTCCACGAGCGTGAGCGGCCGCGCCGACGACACCTGGGCCGTCGATTACGACTTGAGCACGGTCGGCCAGATTTTGCCCGGGATCCAAGGCTGAGCGACGGCCACGCACCACCCGGCGCGGGTACTGCGCCGTACGTATGGCGTGAGCCGTGTGGAGTGCAGCACGGCGCAGCTAGCTCAGCGCCGAGCGATCCGGTCGCGCTCGGCGCGGCTGAGTGCCGCCAGCGACACGGACAAGCGCGCCGTCGCCGCTTGCGCGGCGGCGTCGAGCGTTTCGCGCTGATCCGCGCTTTGCGAGTTGGCCGCGGCCCGCGTCTTCGCCACGACCTTGCCTGCCCCGTCGACGACGGTGAGCTCGACGACGCAGACCGAAGTCGGCGTCTTCTGGTTCCCTTCGACGTAGCGTCGGAGCTCGACGAGCTTCGGGAACAGGGTGTAACCCGAGAGCGCGCTCACGGACTCGTCGTTCGCAAGGTCGTTCTCGACGGCGTGGTGCAACGCGACGCGAGCTCGCGCGTCGACGTTCGGCGGAGCGCTCGCCGGCGCGACCGTCATGCGCGGCTCGGCGCTCGCCAGTGAGGCCGCCAAAACGGCTGCCAGCGTCCAACCAACACTCAAAAATCGCGGGGCCATGCTTCAGCCATCGCAAGCGGCGCGCCAGCGACGAAGCGGCTATTGAAGCGGTTAAACGCCGGAAATGGGCGCGGGGCGTGGCAACTTGTCCCGAGCACACCAAGCGGGCACGTCGCACCCCCATGCGGCGCTCAGTCCTGGGCGCGACGCGTTCCGCCCTGGGCGCGACGGGTTCCGCCCTGGGCGCGACGCGTTCCGCACGTCACGCAAGGTCCTGGGAGCGTTCGACGATGCGCCCGACGAGTCCATACACCTGCGCCTCCTCTGCGGTGAGCCAGTAGTTCCGGTCCGTGTCGCGGACGATTTTCTCGTAGGGCTGTCCGGTCGCTGCCGCGAAGAGCCGATTGAGCCGCTCGCGTAAGATGAGGATTTGACGCGCTTCGATCTCGACGTCCGAAGCCTGTCCGCCGACGCCGCCGAGCGGCTGGTGCAGCATGAAGCGCGTGTTCGGCAGCGAAAAGCGGCGTTCGCGCGGGACCGCGCAGTAGATGAGCGCGCCGGCACTGGCGACCCAGCCGCTCGCTAGGATCCTGACCTCCGGCTCGACGAACCGGATCACGTCGTGAATGGTGTCGCCCGCTTCGACGTGACCGCCCTGCGAGTGCAGTATGAGCCGAATCGGCTCGCTTCCAGCCGCAGCGAGCGCGAGCAGCTGTGCCGTCACGGCGGCCGCAAGCTCGGTGTTCACCTCGCCGAAGACGAGCACCGTGCGCGCCGAGAAGAGTCCGCGCGCGCTGAGCGCGAGGGGTAAATCGTGAGGGGAGGCGTGCTTGTCGGGGGTTTCGTCAGCCACACCTCATGGTTGCAGCCGCCTGCCCGCGGCGCCCATACCCGCCGTGCTCGAAGGCATACCCGAGAACGCGGAGCCCCGCGCGCTTCGTGGACGGCTTCACGCGTCCGAGCCATTCTTGGGGGCATGGGCGCACCGCAGCGTGAAAAGCAGGTTCGCAGAGTGTCGGTAGCGGAAGGGACGGAGCTCGTGGTGCGGTCGACGCGCGGCGCCCTGAGCATCACCATCGAGGGCGACGGCGAGTTCGAGCTCGTGCATTCGGCCGTGAGCGGTCGCCGCGACGAGCTGATGGAACGTCCGCGCGATCTTCGCATCGAGCGCGCGCTCGCCGCCATGCGCGCCGAGCCCACGCGGCGCTTCTCGATGCTCGAGCTCGCTCGACTTGCGGGGGCGTCGCGCAGCAACTTCGTGCGCCTGTTCACGCGTGCCGTCGGCGCGACGCCGAGCGCATGGCTCACGACGCACCGGCTCGAGCTTGCGCGCCGGCTCCTCACCGAGACCGACCAAGGCCTCGCCGAAATCGCGAGCCGTACGGCCTACGCGTCGGAGTTCGGCTTGAGCCGAGCGTTCAAGCGGCGCTTCGGTGTCGCGCCGAGCGTCTTTCGTCGAGCGACGCGCACGGCCTCGACCGCACTCCGCTGCGCGGCGTGAACTCGAGCCACTGAGGCAAAAATGCGGTTTGCGGCGGCGCACGCGCCACCGCAAAAAGGCGGGATGCCGCGAACGTTCGCCGCGCACCGGACGCGGCACCGGGCTTCGATGCTTTGCTTCGCCGTCTCGGCGCTCGGCGGTATCTTCGCGTCGAGCGGAGACGCGCGCGCCGCCGACGGAAGCAACGAGGCGTGCCCCGCGCTGAACGCCGACGCCGACGACGTGCGAGAAACCTACGACCGCTCGGGGCGGCTCGTGCATCAGCTACGGCTCAAGCACGGCGCCGTCGTCGAGGAGACGGCAATCACGTACCGCGGCGATCACCCGACGCTGCGCACCGAACGGACGCCGGGGCACGAGCGCATCACCAAATCGTATTTCGAAGGCGACGAGCTCATCGTAGGGGAATGTTACGAGGACGGACAGCGCACCGGCTACGTTTCCTACCGCTACGCGGACGACCACGTCCAGCTGATGGAAAAGCGCACCCTCACGGGCGGCGACTTCCGCGTGGAGACCACCCGCTACGGCTACGACCCCGACGGCAAGCTGCTCTTCACCGAAGTGCGCGGACCGGACGGCGGCCTCATCAGCGTGACGCGCGCAGAACGCCTGCCCCCGGCGGTGCCCGTCTTGCTGTCGTTCCTGGCCGGCGGCTCGTACCAGAGCGACACGCAGCTCTACGACTTCATGGGCGGCATCGGCATTCACCGCCGGCCCAAAGCGTACCGCTACGGCACCGATCCGGTCGAGGTGGGACTCGACGGCACTTACAAATTCCATCGCGCTGCGCGCGTGACGAGCACCGACCAAACCACGCTGCGCTTCGGCGTCGATTACCACGACATCTTACCGCGCACCACGCTCTTCACGTTCACGTCCACGGATCGCAACATGCCGGCGAACTTGCGCCTGAACCTGGAGGAGGCGGTGCTCGGCATCAAGTTCGATCTCGTGCGCCCCGACAAGTACCAACTCGACTTGAGCTTTGCTCCGGTCTGGAACTTCCGCTCAATCGTCGATCCCAATCGAACGGGCGCCGCCTCGGACGAAACGACGTCGAAGCTCCGCGGTTCGCTGCGCGCGCGCGCCGGGCTCCACTTCTCGACCTGGTCACTGCTCGACACGTTCGAGTTCTTGCCGACCATCTACGGCGACGACGTCGCGACCGAAGACGACTTCTGGCATCGCACGGTAGTCCGCAACACGGTCACGTTCGACGTGACCTTGACGAAGCGCCTGAGCTTTCGCGAAGAGTTCAAGTACACGTGGGACTCGGCGATGCGCGCCCAAGCCACTTGTCCGGACTCCGAGAATCCCCTCTGCCTCGGCTACGCCTTCGCGAGCACCACTGCGCTGAGCGTCAACCTCGAACTGTGACCTTGGTGTCGCCCGCGCCGCCGCGCCAAGCTGCCCCGCACGGCGGGCCCGAATGGACAGATTGCCCCAGTGGCTGGCGCAGGCCGCTCCGCTCAAATCGCTCCCGGCAGGAGCTTCTGAACCGCGGCCCTGAGCTCGCGGTCCCCGAACGGCTTGCGGAGCAACACCGTGCGATCGAGGGAGTCTACCCGCTCGTCGAGCGAGGAGTCGCGCGTGCCGGTCATGAGAATCACGGGCACTTCGAGGCCGGCGTCGCGCACGGAGCTCGCGACCTGCAGGCCGGTCATCCACGGCATGAGCACGTCGGCGATGATCAAGTCGAAGGCACCGTCCTCCCCAAGTCGCTTCAAGAGCTCGGCCCCGGACTTCGCGCTCGCGACGTTCGCGCCCGCGTCGGTCAAGGCCTCAACTACGACCTCCAGTAGATCGGGGTCGTCATCGGCCACCAGGATGCGGAGAGACATGCGGCACTCGAGCCGTTGCAGCTCTCGTGCCAAGGTCTCGGACGCGACAGAACTCATGTAAATCCTTTACCTACTTGCCAAATCTTCACTCGCTCCGAACCTTCGTTACGCAGCGCGCAGCTCACGGGTCCGTCGTGCGAAGCAATGAAGACGACACTCCCCGCGTAGGTGTCGGCGTACGTGGCGGCGGCGCGGTGCCGGGTGCCGCGCGTCGAAAGCTCGTAAGGACTCACGCTCTCGCCGTCCAGATCGAGCGCTTCCAAGACTTCTATTTCGCGCGCCACCGGTAAGACGACACCGAAGCCGCGCAGCCCGAGCGCGCAATCGAGGACAGTGGCGCCGTCCATCGCCGTGAAGCCGCCGAGCTGCGTCACGATCCGCTCGGCTTCGTTCACGAAAGCGCCACGCAGGAAGCGCCGGAGCTGCGCGGCTCCGCGCACGCCACGCGAGCCGATGTTCGTTTTCGCGGGAGAGCCCCGGCCACCGTCGAGAAATTGCAGGAGCTGGCCCATCGTGCCGTCGTCGCGTGTCTCGTAAGACGCCCCAGCAGGTAACCGCGGCTGCGCGTCGGGGCTGACGACGAGAATGCCGCCGCGGCCGTGGGTCGCCATTTCGCGCACGACGGAGCGCACGGTGTTCAAATAATCGAGGATCACGTCCTCCCCGAAGCCCGCGTTCTTGGCGCAGCTCTCGAGCGCCCGCCGCACGGCGCCGCGCGCGAGGATCACGTCTTCCCCCGCGGCGTCGATGTAGCCGTGCGTGTATTCGAGCAGCCGGTTCTCGCCGCGCAGGATCGTGAGGCAACCCGGCGATTGGGCGAGCACCTTGATGTACGGGTCCGCTGCGTCGTTCGAGCCTTCACGGGCCAGGCCTGCGAGGTAAAGGCCCGCTTCGCCCGCCTCGACCTTCGCGTACATGCGTTCGCTGCGGGTTACCACCCCGAGCTTGACGAGCTCGGGCACCGCGAAGGCGCGCCGGTGCTCGAACTTTACGGTGCTCCAGCGGTAAAGGAGCATCGGCGTCGCATCCTGCGCGTCACCTTCGGGCAAAATCACGTCCGCCGTCTGCGTTCCAGCGAACGCGATGCGCACGGGGTAGTACGCGCCCTCGTGCGTCTCGAGGCTGGCGAAGAAGACAGCCGTCAAGAGCTCGCTCAAGAGGGCGTCGGAGATCCCCGCAAGGCACGGCACCGAGTCATCCACTCGCTCGCGAAGCATCGGAATCAGCCCGGGCGGGAACAGGTGCGGGCGGACCGGAACCGAGCTCGGCATCTGGTCGGGGGTCAGGTTCCGCATGTGACGATGCGGCTCAGCGTTGCAAAAAGTCGGCCGCCGCGAGCCTGCCATTTCGGGACAAAACGTCACGGCCACCAGGAGGCCGAACGCCTGTGGTTTTATCCGCGCCGTGGGTCGGCTGAGTCCCTCGTTCCGGCGCTTCTGGTTCGGACAGACGGCATCGAACCTCGGTGACGCGTTTGGCTTCGTCGCCATGCCTCTGCTCGTGTTCGACACGACGCGCTCGGTCGCGGGGATGGGGACCGTGACTGCCGTGGCGGGCGTCGGGCAACTCCTCGCGGCGACGTGCTCAGGCGTCATCGTGGATCGCGTGCATCGCCGGCACCTGATGATCGGCTGTGATCTCGCGCGGCTCGCGCTCTACGCCAGCTTGCCACTGCTCGCCGCGCTCGGCACGCTCTCGCTCGGCGCGATCTACGTGGTCGCACTGCTCACGTCGGCCGCGAGCAATCTCTTCATGGTCGCATACCTCGCGGCGGTCGCGAACCTGGTCGAGCCCGCCGACGTCGCGGCCGCGAACGGGCGGCTGCAGGCGACGCAAGCCCTGACGTACGTCGTCGGTTCGGCGCTCGCGGGCGCGGTGTGCGCGTGCTTCGGTAGCGCTTGGGCCCTCGGCGTCGACGCGCTGTCGTTCGGGGTGTCGGGAGCGACGCTCGCTTTCGTGCAGTTTCGACGTGATCGCGCCGATCGCGCCGCGGAAGTGAAGCAGAGTCCGTTGCGCGAGCTCTCGAGCGGCTTTGCCTTTCTCGTGCGCCAGCGGACGCTACGAGCGCTCACGCTCTTTCAAACCAGCGTCGCGCTGCTCGGCAGTGTCGGCGTGGGCGCCGCCGTCATCGACTTGGGCATGTTGCTCGGTGGCGTCGGACGCACCGTGGAGTTCGCGGTCGTCGGCGGCATGTTATGGTCGGGCGGGCTCACCTTCCGGGCCGTCGCCGTGACTTCGTTACGGCAGACGCTCACGCCGGATGCCCTGCTTGGACGGGTGGTGTCCGTCGGCTGGCTCCTGATCTTCTCGGCGAGCGCGCTCGGGGCGGTGCTCGTGACGCGGCTCGCGGGCCGCTTGGGTGGGTCGAACGCCATGATTTATCTCGGGCTCGCCCTGCTGGCCGTTGGGCTTGCCGGGGCGGCTTCGCCACTGCGGCGCACCTAGACTCACCAAAAAAGATCCAGGACCGCGACTTTGCGCCACAAGCCGGCACGTTAGATGCTTATTTGGCAAACATGGACCTCCCTCTCAGCATCACGTTCCGTGACATGGAGCACTCCGAGGCACTCGAGGCTTACGTCCGCAAGCGCGCGACGAAGCTCGAGCGCTTCTCGAAGCGCATCACCGGCTGCCACGTGGTGATCGAGATGCCGCACCGGCATCATCACACGGGCCGACCGATTCGCGTCTCCATCGATGTGGTGGTTCCAGGCGGGGAAATCGTGGCCAATCGCACGCGTGACGACGATCACAACAATCACGACGCCTACGCCGCGATCGATCAAGCCGTCGACCATGCGTGCCGCCGCCTGCAAGAGTACGTGCAGGTCCAGCGCGGAGACTGAATGCCGCGCGCCGCGCTCGCGCAAAGGCTGCGTGAGCGCGGTGGACGGGCGCGGAAGGTGCGCGCGCGCCTTGGCACGTGTGATGCTTCATTCCCGGTGTGGAAGATTTGCCCGCCAGCGAGAGCTCGCAGCGTGCGTCGATTTCGGCGTTGCGCAGGCTGACCGGGCGGCGGCGTGATCGTACGCTTTGGAGTGGGCACCCCAGTCGAGACCCGCCGTCTCCGGGCGATGCCAGGAGGTAGACCATGGAACGTAAGACGCAAGTCCTCGTCGTCGGCGCGGGACCCGTGGGGCTCCTGGCGGCGCTACGGCTGAGGCAGCGCGGGCTCGACGTCACCATCGTCGATCAGAACGAGCACGACACCGCGAGGAGCTTCGCCGTCGTGCTGCATGCGCGTACGCTGGCGATGCTGGGCGACCTCGGTTTGTTCGAGCCGTTCGTGTGGCAGGGACAGGCGTTCAAGCGCATCGTGGTCTTCGCGGGGGGCGAGCGCCGCGCGATTTTGGACGTGCCGACGTTCGGCGAGCTCGCCGACGGAGGACTCACGTTGCCGCAGAACGTGCTCAGGAACGCGCTCGAGCTCGCGCTGCAGAAGGAGGGCGTTTACGTCGAGTACCTGCATCGCTTGACGACGCTTCGGCAGGACGACTCGGCCGTATACGCCGAAGTGACGCGCCGCGAACCGGTGTCGGCGCCGCTCTCGAGCCAGGGACGTTTCGAATGGCGCGACGCCGAGGCGCTCTCGCTTCAGGCCGACTACGTGATCGGCACGGACGGCCGTGCCTCGGCCGTCCGCAAAGGGCTCGGCATCGGCCTGTGCGAAGCCGCGCCGCCGCAAATTTACGGCTTCTTCGACGCGCCGCACGAACCGCCGGCAGGCCAGAGCCTCGAGCTCGTCGTGGGGCCCGAGACGAACGCCATGTACCCGCTCCACGGCGGCATCACTCGTTACACCTTCGAGCTCGACGCGGCGCCGAGCAAGCCGCTCGATGCCCAGAAGCTGCGCGAGCTCCGCCTTGCTCGCATGCCATGGCACGCCGCGGGACACGAGAGCGTCGAGTGGTCGGGCGTGCACACGTTCGAGCGCGCGCTCGTCGAGCGCTTCGGGCAGGGTCGCGCGTGGCTGGCAGGCGACGCCGCGCACACGACGTCCCCGCTCGGCGCGCAGAGCCTCAACGTCGGACTGCGCGAGGCGCGGGAGCTCGCCGATGGTATCGCCGAGGCGATCGCGACCGGCGATCGCCAGCGCTTGAGCACGGGGTACGACGTGCAGCGCGAGCGCGAGTGGCGAAAGCTCCTCTGCTTCGGTGGCCAGCCGAGCCTCAGCCCCGCGACGCCTTCGTGGGCGAAGCAGCATTTGCAGAACCTGCTCGCCGCCCTACCGGCAACGGGCGACGAGCTCGACGCGTGCCTCGCAACGCTCGGCGTGACGCTGATCTGAGCCGCGAGGGGCTCCGTTCAGGCGCTCGCGCGATGGCGCACGGTGAGCACCGACGAGGTCGCGCTCCGTACGACGCGTTCGGCGACGCTACCTAGGGCGAGCCGCAAGAGTCCGGTGCGTCCGCGCGCGCCGACGACGACGAGCTCCGCTTCCAGCTCCTCGGCCGCGCGCACGATTTCGGACGCGGCCGAGCCCTCGAGCACCTGCACCGCACCCTGCGCCCCCACGCGCACGAGCGCTTGCTCGAGCGTCGTGCGCAGGGCGTCGCGCACCTCCGCCTGCACTTCGGGCGGGGGAAGCGCTGGGGCCGCTCCGATGAGCGCGCTCGCCGACGCGCCGTACGAGTTGTTCCATTCGATGGCCGACGCGACGACGAGGCGCGCGCCGCTGCGCTTCGCCGCAGCCGCCCCTTCGACGAGCGCGGGGAGCGACGCGTCGGACAAGTCCGTCGCCACGAGCACGACGCCGGGCTTGCGCACGGCCCGCGCGACGAGCACGGAGCAATGGGCGTGGTTGACCACGCGCTCGGCCACGCTGCCGAGGACGACGCGCGAGAGACCGGTCCGCCCGTGGCTACCGATGGCGATGTAGTCCGCGCCCCAGCTCTCCGCGCGGCGTACGATCTCGGCGTAGGTCGAGCCGCGCTCGATGAAAATATGACTAAGCTCGAGCCCGAGCCGGGCGCGCGCGTGCTCGGCGAGCGCCCGGCGCGCGGCTTCCTCGTCCTCGCTGAGCTCTTTCGAGAGACCGAGGCTCTGCTCCGGGAACAGTCCGGACAGCTCGCTCCCGCCAGGCAACACGTGGCACGTCGCAAGCTCCGCGCCGAGCGCGTGAGCGAGCGCGCGCCCTTGCCGAAGGGCCTCGAGCGAAGAATCCCCGAAATCGACGGCGACCAGTACTTTCACGCCGGAAGCATGCCGGCGGAGCTAACCGCGGTCCAGCGCCGGGCGAAACCGGCCATCCAACCAAAAGCCGGGGGCGCGAGTGCTCGAATGAATACCACTGGCGAGAGACGCATCGAAGCGCTAGCTATCGTGCAAGCTTTAGTCGAGCAGAACACCCACCAGCCGATCGGGAGGCGGCGGTTGGAACGGTGGATTTGCGTTCGATGGCGCGCACAGGAGTGACTTATGTCCACCACGAGCAAGGGCATGGTTCAGGTTTCCGGCACGACGTACCGCATCGTACGCGCGGGCGCCGCGCACCAAGTCTTTCGCCTCTCGGACGACGGCTTCGTCGGTAGCTTCGCGTTTTCCCCTGCCCTCTCGCTGCTCGAATGCCGTATCGACGCAGCGATACTGAGCGCGATCGCCCGGCAGGCGTTGCGTTCGTCGCGGCTGGATTGGCGCCCGCCGGCCAAACGCGCTCACCCCTCGGAGTGGGCCCACTCCGTCTTCGCCAGGTGGCAGGTCGCCCGTGGCGTCCTTTTCTGGCTCCGGTCCGGACGCCCCGAGCTATCGCGCCGTCTCGCCTGATCGCAGGCGAGACGCTCGCGTTCCCGAAGCGGTCAACCCTTGCCGCGGATCTTCACGCTCTTCGCGCGGGAGGTTCGGGCCCGGGTTTCAGGGGCCGCTTGTTTGGCCTGGGCCCGGCGTTCGAGGGGGCTCGCTGCACGCAGATGATGGGCACTGCCGCGCGTGGATTTGCGCGAGGGACGGCCGTTCGAAGGCTCGTAAGAAACGGCCGCCTTGCGGCCCGCGCGCGCGCTCAGGTTGTGCGGCTTGTCGGGAGTTTTCGAGCGAGTCTTCACCGGTCGCGTCTTCGGTTTGCGAGACGAATTCTCGACCTGGGCTTCCGCTCGATATCTTTCCGCTTTAGTCGCCATGCTCATCCTCTGCTCGGCCCGAATGCGGGCTCAGTCGCAGCATACCGCCTCCCTCCGCGAATTCGTGCCAGAATTTCTGACGTTTGCGGCGGCGGTTTGGCGAACACGCACTCGGGGTGGCAGCCTTGAAGGGAGCATGAGGTCGCGTGCTGATTCACCGTCGTGGTCCGGCTGGCGAGTACCAGCGCCGCCGGCCGCGAACGCGGGCATTCCCGCGTGGGTGCGACAGCTCGTGCTCTTGATGGACGGCGCGTTTCGGATCCCGGGAACCGAGATCCGCGTCGGCCTCGATCCCATTCTCGGTCTGCTCCTGCCAGGGGCGGGCGACGTGCTCGGCGCCGTACCGTCCTTCCTGATCATCGCGCTGGCGACGCGGCGGGGCGTTCCAGCCGTGGTGGTGCTGCGCATGCTCGTGAACATCGCGCTCGATTCGTTCATCGGCGCGATCCCCCTGCTCGGCGACGTCTTCGACGCGACCTTTCGTTCGAACCAGATGAATCTGGCTCTGCTCGAGCGGCACGCCGGGCTACCGCGCACGCCACGCTGGACCGATTACCTGGTCGTAGGCGTCGCGATCGCGCTCGGCGTGAGTCTCGTGCTCGTCCCGATACTACTCGTCGCGCTGCTCGCGAAGCTCGTCTTCACGAGCTGACGCTCCGGCACGGGCGACGAAACGTGCGGCCCCCCTCACGCCCGCGCGCGGCGATGTTTGCCGCGCCGCGGACGCCGTCCGCTTCACTTTGCGAAGTACGTCGTCGCTCGCTTCTGTCCCTTGGTCGCGATCTTCTTGCCGGCGATGAGCTTCTTCACGGGCAGGGCGAGATCCTTGGTGGGCGTGCCGAGGGCCTTGCCGATCTGCTCGATGCGCAGGCCGGGATTCTTCTTGATGTAGTCACCGAGCTTGTCGGTGAGCGCCTGAAGCATGCGCGGATCGCGCTTGGCACCCTTGCTGCGACGGCCCGAGCTCACCACTGGCGCCACGGCACGCGCACGGCCGCGTGCGGCAGGTCGAGTCCCCCCTTCCCCGAGCGCCTCGCTGACGACCTCCAAAGCCGAAGTACGGATCATCGTCGTGATCTCTTCGACGAAGGCTTCGACGCGGGAACGGATATCGGATTCGACTGATGAAGGCATTCTTTCTCCTTAGTCTCACTATGACGATCTGATGCAGGGTTATCCCCGTAACTGGTGCTCATTACCCTTTATCGGGCGCGGGACCATAGCAAAAACGCAAAGGGGTTGTCTTTGCCCACTTGTGCCGCCGGGCGCCGGACTAAGGATCGCGCGCTTTCGGGGCATCTTTCGGGGCCACGTTCGGGCGCTGTCCGGAGGCCTATTCGGGGACATTTCGGGGATATGTAGGGAAATTGCGTCCACGGCTGGGCGCCGGCCATTTCCGCATTGATTTCCACGTTAACCTTCGTGTCGAAAGTGCCGTTCATTCGCGTATGGGCGAACGAGCCGCAAGCGATCGGGCGAGCGTGCCGGGCCCCGTCGACCTGGGGACGCCGGGCGCGCTCGGGATTCACGCCTGCGGCGGCGGCGAGCTGCGGGCAGACAGCCTCGCACCAGAGTGGCCGACGCCGCGGCCGACGAGCCGTGCGGCAGACCCGAAACGTCCTAACGAACGTGGCGCCCTGCTCGAGCTTTTGCTACGTGCGACCCAAGACGGCATCGTCGATTGGGATCTGATCCAGAACCAGGAATCGTATAACCCGCGCTGGGCCCACCTTTTCGGCTTCGACGACTGCTCGCTCGAAAGTCCCATCGACTGGCGCGAGCTCGTACACCCCGACGAAGCCGAGGCGACCCGGCGGCTGATCGCCGACCATTTGGTGGAGGACTGGCCGCTGGTCACGACCGTCCGCATGCGGCATCGCTGCGGTGGATACCGCACCATTTTGCTACGCGGAGCCGCCCAGCGCGACGGCCGCGGGCAGCCGGTGCGCATGGTCATCATCTTCTCCGACATCAGCGACAGGATCGCGCTCGAGGCACGGCACGTCGCGCTCGCCGCCGCGCTGCCGGACACCGTATTTCGCGTCGCGGGCGGCCGCATCGTCGACCACAAGCCAGGCAACGACCATCCTGATTCGCCGTTCAGAAAGCTGGCCGAGGGACGCGAACTCACGCACTGCTTGCCTACGGCGATCGTCGCGCGGCTCCGTTCCGCCTTTGCCCGCAACACGGGCAACGTTCCGCTTTCGCAGGGGCTCGAGCTCGTCACGCCGAACGGGCCCGCGCTCGCGCTACACCACGAGGTGCGCGTCGTCGCTTCCGGCAACGACGAGTGGGTCTGCATCGTGCGGGACGTGACGGAACGGCACGCGCTCGCCGATCGCCTCCTGCAATCCGAGAAGCTCGGCGCCATTGGGCAGCTCGCCGCGGGCGTCGCCCACGAGATCAACACACCGATGCAATACATCGGCGACAACCTGCACTTCGCGCGCACGGCCATCGAGGACCTCTTGAGCTACAACCAGAAGCTCAAGGCCGCGATCGAGGCGGCGGCGGAGCGTCTCGATCCGGGAATCCGCGCCGCGCTGGCCGACGTGGAGTCCAATCTCGACATGGACTACGTCACGGCCGAGCTCCCGCGCGCCATCGAACGCTCGCTCGAGGGCATGGGACGCGTCACGACCATCGTGCGGGCGCTCAAGACCTTCGCGCACCCCGGCCAACGCGAGCTCGGCGACGTCGATCTCGGCGGGCTGATCGAGAGCACGGTCGCGGTCGCGACCAACGAATGGAAGTACGTCGCGAGCGTCAAAGTCGCCGTCGATCCCGAGCTGCCGCCCGTACGCTGCGCCGGCGGCGAGCTCAGCCAGGTGCTCTTGAACCTGCTCGTCAACGCGGCCCACGCCATCACCGACCGCGTGGGCAACAGCGGCGAAAAAGGCCAGATCACCGTCGAGGCAGAGCGCGTGGGCGAGCGCGCCGAGCTTCGCGTCAGCGATACGGGCACCGGCATTCCCGAGCACGTCCGCTCCCGCATTTTCGAGCCGTTCTTCACGACCAAGGACGTCGGCAAGGGGACGGGACAGGGCCTCGCGCTCGTTCACACGTTCGTCGTGAACCATCACGGCGGCACCGTCCACTTCGAGACCGAGCTCGGCGTCGGCACCACCTTCGTCGTGTCGATTCCGATTGCGGGGCCGCGGGTCGACGAGCCTGCGGGCGCGACCGATGCGCACGAGAGCGTCGGTTCAGACGCGTAGTTCGAACCAGAAGACGCTGCCGCGCGGCTTTCGCGCCTCGACGCCGATGGCGCCTCCGTGCGCCTCGACCGCGAGCTTACAGAACGCGAGCCCGATGCCTGCGGAGTGAAATTTCCCCTCGCGCAAGCTCATGACGGTGCCGAATTTCTCGAAGATCCTCGTTCGGGCTTCCCCCGGGATCCCCGGCCCCCGATCGGAGACGGCGACACGCGCCACGCCACCCGTCACGGAGACGTCGATGTCGATCGCGCTGCCTGCCGGCGTGTGCTTGACGGCATTGCTGACGAGGTTTTGCAGGACGCGGCGAATCAGGCGCCCGTCGCACGCGACCAAAACCGTCTTCACGCCCGTCACGCAGAACGCGCGCGCACGATCGAGCACGCGGACGTCCGCCGTCACCTCGGCCACGAGCGCGACCAAATCGTGCGGCTCGGGGACGATCGGCAGCTTCCCCTCTTCGAGCCGGCTCATGTCGAGCAGCTCGTTGGCCATGTTCTTCAGGTGATCGGCCGCTTGCAGCGCCGACACGAGGTCCGCGTCCGCCTCGGCGCTGAACTTCCCGACGCCGCCCTGCCGCAAGAGCGCGAGATGACCCTTGAGCACCATCAGCGGCGAGCGCATGTCGTGGACGATCATGTGCACGAGATCGTCGCGCAGCTGTTCGAGCTCGCGCAGGCGGGCGTAACTCCGCTCGAGCTCCCGCGCCGACTGGCGCAGCGCGAGGTGCGTGCGCACGCGCGCGTGCACCTCCTCCATCCGGAACGGCTTCGTGATGTAATCGACGCCGCCCGCCTCGAAAGCGCGAATTTTGTCCGCTACGTCGCTCAGCGCCGTCAAAAAGATCACCGGCACGTCCT
This sequence comes from Polyangiaceae bacterium, assembly GCA_025936115.1. Taxonomy (GTDB): domain Bacteria; phylum Myxococcota_A; class Polyangia; order Polyangiales; family Polyangiaceae; genus PMG-095. The sequence continues at coordinate 17,018 of JAICTZ010000041.1, read as the reverse complement.
TGAGCGCCTCGTTTTTTTTGAGCCGCGCGCACACCTCGTAGCCGTTCATGCCCGGCATGTTGATGTCGAGCAGGATCAGATCGGGCGGATCGCGTTCGACGGCGAGCAGCGCTTGACGGCCGTTCGTGACGGGTCGCACCTCGTAGCCCTGTTGGCCGAGCATGCTGGCGATGAGGCGCAGATTCTCGACGGTGTCGTCGACGACGAGCACGTTGGCAGGGGCGGTCACGGGCGAGACTCCACGCCGAGCGCCGCGACGAGCTCGCCGTAATCGAAGCGCTCGGCGGCGTCGGCGATGGCGTCGGCCGCGGCGTCCGAGTGCACACGCGCGCGTTCGGCGAGGTGCTTGAGTCGCGTGGCGCGCGCCTGCACGGCCGCGTCGTGCAGCTCGACGACGAGGTCCGAGGGCAGCTTCGCGAAAACGGCCGCCAGCCCCGGACCGAGACGTGACGAGGGCGGCGGCGCGTCGGCCCAAGTCGAGCGCGGATGCACGTAGCGCACGCCGAGGGCTGCCCCGATTTTCGCCAGCAAGTCCGCCTCGCGGTAGGGCTTTCGCACGAACACGTCGGCGCCGGCGGCGAGCGACTCCTCTTCGGCGTCGGAGAGTCCGCTCGCCGTGATGGCGATGATCACGGCGCGTGAGCCGCGAGCCCTGAGCTCCATCGTCGTGGCGATGCCGCCTATGCCCGGCATGCGCAGATCCATGAGCACGAGATCGGGGCGGAACACGTCGTGCACGCCGAGCGCCTCTTCGCCGTCCGCCGCGGTCCGCACTTCGAAACCGATGCTCGAGAGCAGCTCGACCAAGAGCTCGCGGTTGGTCGCGACGTCGTCCACCACGAGCACGCGCGGCACCGGCTGACCCGGTTCGAGGCCCACGGCGAGCTCCGGACCGCGCGCCGAGACGAGCTCGCCGCGCGAGGCGTCCGTTGCTTCGAAGGCGAAGGTGAACGTACTGCCGTGCCCGAGCGCGCTCTCGACGTCGATGCCACCCTGCATCAAGGCCGCGAAGTGCGCGCTGATCGCGAGGCCGAGGCCCGTGCCGCTCGTGCGCACGCCGGCTTCGGACTGATCGAAAGCGTTGAAGATGCGCGCAAGGTCGGGCTGGGCGATACCGGGACCGGTGTCGCGCACGGTAATCGTGAGGAGGAGGCGTCCTGCTTCGACGCGCAGGGCCGTTGCCTCGAGCCGCACGGAGCCCTGCTCGGTGAACTTGACGGCGTTGCTCAGCAGATTGATGAGCACTTGACGCACCTTGACGGCGTCGCCGTGCACCGCCTCCGGAAGGCCGGCGTCGAGCGCCGTCGACAGCGCGAGCCCTTTGTCGCGCGCGAGCCCGCCGAACATGCGCTCGACCTCGCCGATCAGTGAAGCGGGCGAAAACGGCGCGATCGAGAGCGAGCTCCGACCCGCCTCGATCTTGGACATTTCGAGGATGTCGTTGATCAGCGTGAGCAGGTGCTCGCCGCTCGAGCGAATCACCTCGAGCTGGCGGCGCTGGGTCGGACCGAGCGCCTGATCGCGATGCAAGAGCTGCGCGTAGCCCAAGATCGCGTTCATGGGAGTCCTGATCTCGTGGCTCATGTTCGCCAAGAACAGCGACTTGGCGCGTGTGGCCGCTTCGGCCGCTTCCTTGGCCTGCAGCAGCGCTTCCTCCGCGCGCTTCTGCGCCGTCACGTCCCAGTTCGTGCCGATGAGCCGCACGGCGCGACCGCTCGCGTCCCGTTCGATCACGGCGTTGGCGCGCAGCTGCCGCTCCGTACCGTCGGGCAGCATCACCGCGAACTCGGTGTCGAGCGCCACGTCCGAGCGGAGGCCGTTGCGGATCGCGAGATCGATGCGGTCGCGATCCTCGGGGCCCAGCCGTTCGCGCCAGATCGCGCGGTAGTCGAGGCCCGGCGCCGGCTCGACGCCGTAGAGCCGATGCATCACGTCGTCCCACTCCACCGCGCCCGCCGGCAGCTCGATGCTCCAGACGCCGATGCTCGCGCCGCGCGTTGCCATGCGCAGGCGCTCGGACACGACGCCGAGCCGTCGCTCGGCGCTCTTCAGTTTACCGACGTCCACCAAATAGACGAGCGTGCTCTCTTCACCTTCGTAAATGACGGAGCGATACGTCGCCAGCAGATCCGTGACGCCACCGTCGTCGCGCGTCACTTGCGCCTCGATGTCTTCACGCCGCTCGCCAGGGGTGAGCTCGGCGAAAACGTGCGCGAGCTCACCTGCGCCCAAACGCCGCGCGGGCTCGTCGCCAGGCTCGACGTGGAACAGCCGTTTGAGCATCGAGTTGGCGTAGCGAACACGCCCGCCGCGTAAAATCGCGACGGCGCTCGGCGCGTGATCGAGCACGGCGTGGAGTTGCTCGCGCTCCTTGAGCGCTGCGAGCTCCGCTCGGACCCGCTCGTGCCGATCGCGTTCGATGGCGATCAACGCAAGCCTGCTCGCTTGCTGCGCGAGCTCCAAGAGCCGCGGCGTCGGCGCGCGTGGCTCCGTGTAATAAAACGCGAAGGTGCCGAGGACCTCGCGCTCGACCGTGAGCACGGGCGTCGACCAACATGCCCGTAGCCCGAGCGCGAGCGCCCAGTCGCGATAGAGCGCCCAGCGCGGATCCGTCGCGATGTCGGTGACGATCACCGGCATTTTCAGGAACGCGGCGGTGCCGCACGATCCGCGATCGGGGCCGATCGGCTGGCCGTCGATGGCGCGGGCCCATGTTTCGGGCAAACTCGGGCTGGCCGCGTGCTGAACGACGCCCTTTTCGACGAGCAGCACCGACGCGAGCATGCCGTCCGACTGACTCTCGAACAGGCGCGCGAGCGCACCGAGCGTCTCGCGGAGCGGATGCGACGAGGCGACGAGCTCGAGGATGTGCGCTTCCCCGGCGGCGAGCGCCTCGGCGCGGCGCGCGTCCGTCACGTCCCGAAAGGTAGTCACCGCCGACGAGACGGCGCCGTGCGCGTCCATGACCGGCGTCGTAAAGCCCTCGATTTGACGTCGGATCCCGCCCGGTAGCTCGAGCTCACAGTCAGCGAACGCCGAGACATGCCCGCTGAAAACGTCAGCGGCGAGCAGTCGCTCGGCCGGATACACGTCGCCATTCGACGTCTGACGCAAGCAGAGCGTGGCGGTGACCTCGCTGAGCGAGAGGCCACGAGCGAGGGGCCGTCCGGCGACCTCCGCGGCGTGAGCATTCGAATAGACGAGTCGAGCGTTCGTGGTCCACACGAGCACGCCGAACGGAAGCACGCCGAGGAGCTCGGCGAACGGCCGCGCGTTCGCGCCCGACCCGGAGGTCATGAACCACGACCGCCGTAGCGAGCGCACACTGGCGCGAGCTCAAAAATAGCCGTTTTCAATAACCGAGCCCCTTGCCGCGAGTACGGGAAGACCGCGTCCCGGACGCTTACAAACTACTACACCCGAGACCGCTTGCACCGCGGCTTTTTCGCGACCCCGTAGAGCGCCGACCTGCAGGGCAGCCGCCTCGCTCGACGGCCGCGCAGCCTTGCGCGAGTGCTATCGTGTCTCAGACATGGCAGTCGGGCGTGCCTCGCAGTCCTGGTTCGTCGCCGCCCTCACGCTCGCGCTCGGTCTCGTGCTCGGCAGGTTCGCGCCGGAATGGTTCAAGTGGGACAAGCACCCGGAACCCCTCCCTGATGTCATCACGCAGGTTCGCGAGCTCTCCCGCCTCGAAGGCGTGAGCTATCACGTCGAACGCGTCGTCGACCTGAAGGACAAGCAGCAAGCGCTGTTCGGCCTGATCTCGGCCGAGGACGCCATCCTGCTCGTGGCGAGCGGCGACGTGACGGCAGGCGTCGACTTCGGCAAGCTCGGACCGGGCGACGTGAGCGTGAGCGCCGATCGACGCTCGGTCACGCTGCACTTGCCTCCGGTCGAGATCTTTTCCGCGCGGCTCGACAACGAGCGCACTTACGTGCACACGCGCAAGACCGACGCGCTCGCCGAGCGCAAGGAGTCACTCGAGACCGAAGCGCGCCGCGCCGCCGAGCAGACCCTGCGCGCCGCTGCCGAAGAAGGCGGCATCCAGAAACGCGCTGAACAGTCGGTCGAACGCACCGTACGAAGCCTCATGCGCTCGCTCGGTTTCAGCGACGTGCACATCGACTTCCGCGATCGGGCGTGACCCCGACGCTCAGCACTCGTGTTTCGGCCCGAGACCAACGAGCTCGCGCACGTCGCGACAATCGAGCCGGAATTCACCATACAGGAGGCGAGCGGCGGCTTCGAGCTCGGCGCGTCGCTTTTCCGGCGGTGACGCGTCGGCGGCTCGCAGCACGGCGCGCACCTCCGCCGATACCGCTTCGCTATGGATCAAAATGGGCATCAACGACAGAGCCATGTCCGCTAACCCATCTATCGGGCCCGGTATTCCCGTCGTCAAGCGCGGCGCTCGGCGACAGAAACGCTAATATTGGGCCATGACGCGCCGGAGCGGCACGGCGGATCTGCCCCTGCACGGCGGGCGTGTGCCCGCGTGGCTCGGGCAGCGCATGACGCGGCTCGGGCGGGTGATCGTCGAGGCGATTGCGCACGAATACGGCCGCGACGAGGTGCTGCGGCGACTCTCGCATCCGTTCTGGTTTCAGTCCTTCGGCGCCGTCATGGGCATGGATTGGCATTCGTCGGGGATCACGACGTCGGTGCTCGGCGCGCTCAAGCGTGGGCTCGCGCCGCTCGAGGACGAGCTCGGACTCTACGTGTGCGGCGGACGCGGCCGCCACTCGCGCCAGACGCCGAGTGAGCTCTTGCGCGTCGGCGACGTGACGGGCCTCGACGGCGCGCGGCTCGCGAGCACGAGCCGGCTCGTCGCCAAAGTGGACAGCGCCGCCGTGCAAGACGGCTTCGAGCTCTACCTGCACGGCTTCGTCGTGTCGCGCTCGGGCGCGTGGACCGTGATCCAGCAGGGCATGGACACGACGAGGCGCGAGGCGCGCCGCTATCACTGGCTCTCGGAACAGGTGCGAAACTTCGTCGACGAACCGCACGCCGCGATCGAAGGCAAACCCGGCGTGGCGCCGATCGTCAACCTCACCGATCGGCGCGCGGAGGCCTCGCGGCGCAGTCAGCTCGAGCTCCTCGCGGGCGGGCCCGATCGCGTCGTCGGTTCGCTCGCGAAATTGCGCGCGCCGGCCGCGCTGCCGGCGCAGCAGGTCTTGCCACATTTGTCGCTGCCGGCGCATCACGACGTGCGCGGGTCCGACATAGTGCTCCGGCGCTTGCACGCGAGCCTCGCGGCGGCGGCGGAGCGCGGCCCGCGCGATTTCGAAGAGCTGCTCGCGGTTCCCGGAGTGGGCGCGCGCACCGTGGAAGCGCTCGCTCTCGTCGCGGAGGTCATTCACGGAGCGCCGTTTCGCTTCTCCGATCCTGCTCGCTTTTCGCTCGCGCACGGCGGCAAGGACGGCCATCCGTTTCCGGTGCCGCTCAAGGTCTACGACCAGACGCTGCGCACGCTACGAAGCGCCGTGGAGTGCGCCAAGCTCGGCAACGACGACAAGCTCGCGGCGTTCGCGCGCCTGGATGCTCAAGCGCGTTCGCTCGAGCGCGCCGCGAACGGCCCCGACTTCGAGACGTACGTCGCCCGTGAACGCGACCGCTCCGGCGAGCTCGGCGGGCGCAGCGTTTTCGACCGGACCTGACGCCAGCGCCTCCCCGAACGTCAACGATGCGAAGAAGAAGGTGCTCGGCGGAGCTGCACCGCGTCCCCGGCCGATGCGCTTTGCCACGCTCGTGAGGCTGACTCGTCCGGGCGAGCGTTGCTGGCACGGGCCCTGCAACGCTCGCGGCCCGAAAGGACCGATGAATGAAAGCTCAATTTTGTGCCTGTGTGGTGACCGCTATCGCTTTGGCCGCTTGCTCGCACCATGACAAACCGGCCGAAGGCCCTGCCGAGCGAGCGGGCGAAAAGGTGGATCAAGCGGGCGAGGACACGAAGGACGCCGCGAAGGATGCGGCGGACAAGACTGGTGAAAAGACGGAGGAGGCCGGGGAAAAGATCAAGGACAAGGCGAACGGCGACCAGTAGGCGCTACCACGCGCGAGCGTACTGCTTCGGCGGCTCGAGCTTCACTCCGAGTGCTCGAGCCGCCCGGCGTGGGAAATAGGGATCACGGAGGAGCTCCCGCGCCAAAAACACGAGATCGGCTTGTCCGGAGCGAATCACGTGGTCGGCCTGTTCGGCGCCGACGATGAAGCCGACCGCTGCCGTCGGCATCGACGTGCGACGCCGGATTTCGCTCGCGAACGTCGTCTGATAGCCCGGACCAGTCGGGATGTGGACACGCGGGACGACACCGCCGCTCGAGCAGTCCACGATCGTAACGCCCTCCGAACGGAGCAACGACACGAGCGCGACCGACTGCTCCAGGTCCCACCCGCCGTCGACCCAGTCGGTCGCCGAAATGCGCAATGAAAGCGGCAGGCGCGCGGGCCACACGCCGCGCACGGCTTCGACGACCCGCCGCACGAGACGCACGCGATTCTCGAAAGAACCGCCGTACTCGTCGGTGCGACGATTCGCGAGCGGCGACAGAAATTCGTGCAACAGGTAACCGTGGGCCGCGTGGATCTCCACGAACTGGAACCCGGCGGCTAGCGCGCGCTCGGCGGCGCGCGCGAACGCGTCCACGACGCCGTCGATGCTGCGCCGATCGAGCGCTCGGGGCACGACCCAGCCGTCGTCGAAAGGCACGGCGCTGGGCGCCACGACGGACTCGAAACCACCAGCCTCGGGTGTCAACGGGCCTCCGCCGTTCCACGGCGCGGCCGTGCTCGCTTTGCGTCCGGCGTGCGCGAGCTGAACGCCCGCAACCGCGCCCTGCTCGCGCACGAAGCGAGCGATTTTGCCCCAAGCCTCGGCTTGGGAGTCGAGCCACAGGCCGGTGTCCTCCGGAGAAATGCGGCCGATCGCTTCGACCGCGGTGGCCTCGGCCACGACGAGCGAGGCTCCTCCTACCGCACGGCTCCCGAGATGCACGAGGTGCCAGTCAGTCGGGTGGCCGTTGTCCGCGGAGTACTGGCACATCGGCGAAACGGCGATGCGATTCTTGAGCGTGACGCCAGCGAGCTCCAAGGGCGCAAACAGGTGCATGTTTCCCGTGGTAGCACCTCGCGCGCGGCGCGGGGGTCCGCGTCAGCGCGTGCAGTCGCTGCACGCGCACGCGTCGCCACAGCTCACGTCCGGGGCGTTGTCACTCTCGCACGTCGCGGCACAAGCATTCGAGCCGCACTCGAGCTTCGAAGCCTTGCACGCGTCGGGCTCGGCTTCACAGCTCAGCGTGCACGGACCGCTCGCGCACTTCGTGCTCGCGTGGTCGCACGCTTTCTGGCCGGAACAGACGACATCGCACGGGAAGAGCTCCGGACAGGTGATCGTCGCGTGAGAGCAGCTGTCCTCGCCGCCGCATTCGACGCGACACGGCATGCCTTCGGGGCACGCCAGCGTGCGATCGCTGCAGTCTTCTTCGCCGTGACACACGAACGTGCACACGCCGTCGTCGCAATTGTCGCAAGCGTCGGGGCAGAGCGGCAACACCGCGCTCAACCGAAATCCACATGCCGTAACCTCGTCGCCCGTGCCGCCGGTGCTCGTCGTGCCGCCGGTCGCGCTCGGTGCGCCGCCGGTGCTCGTCGTGCCGCCGGTCGCGCTCGGTGCGCCGCCGCTGGCGTTTTGCGACGACGCGCCTGCTCCCGCGGCGCTATTCGCCGCGCCCGCAGCGTTCGCTTTCCCGGCAGCGGCGCTCGCAGCACCACCAGTCGCGCTCGGCGTCCCGCCTGCACCTTGACTTGCTTTGCCGCCGACGCCGGGCGCGCCGCCGGCAGATGAACCGCCGCCCGTACCGTTCGACTTGCCGGCGCTCGTTTCGGCACCTGTCGTCGTGATGGCACCGGCGCCGCCCTGTGAGAAGCTCGTAGCGCCCCCACCGGCGGAAGCCGTTCCACCGGTGCCCGGTGCGGGCTCCCGTGCGCCGCCGCCGTCCTCGTCCGTGGAACCGCCAACGGAACCGCCGCCCGCGCCCGTGTCAGCGCCGCCCGTGGAACTGTTTATCGAGCCGTGACCGGCGGTCGCACCGTGACTCCCGGCACGCTCGCTTGCACCGCTCGAACCATTCGTCTTGCCGGCACGCCCGAGCGTCGCTTCACCAGCCTCGCCGCCGAGCTCCGACCCTTCAGCGTCGATACGCCGTTCGAAAGGCGCGGGGCAGCCGGCGAGCGCCGTCGCCATTCCGAATGCGATCGCCAGCAGCGGCAGCTGACCGGACGAGAGATTCTTTTTCAACAGACGGTGCACACCGCGAAGCACTGCAGATTGCGTGCCGGTCTTCCGGGCCCCGGTGCGCTCGAGCGACGCGAGGCGGCCGTCGCCCCGCCACGAATGCCTCACTGCGGTGAAGTCTGTCGCGCTTTCCCGCCAAGACCGCCAAACTCGAGATCAGGCCGAGCCGTCTGCGAGCGCCGAACTCCCGGTGCCATCCTCGGCACCGAGCGCTCGCGCCTCCAGAAAGATGCGCGTCACGTGCGGGTGCGCCCCGCGAATGCGAGACTCGAGCCGATCCACGGCCGCACGCAGGTCGCGCATCGTGAGGTCCGGCCTGAATTCGAGCTCGAGATTGAGCAGGATCTCTTCGGGCCCGAGATGCATCGTCATGGGTTCGCCCACGCGACGCACATCTTGGTCTTCGGAAACGAGCCGCCGCACGTCGTCGACGAGCGCGGGGCTCGCACTTTCGCCGACTAGCAAGCCGCGGCTCTCGTACGCGAGGACACCCGCAACGACGCACAGGATCACGCCGATCAGGAGCGACGCGACACCGTCGAGCTCAGGCAGGCCCCAGAGCCACGAGCCGAGCACGCCGCCGAACGCGACGAGCACCCCGGCGAGCGCCGCCGTGTCCTCGGCGACTACGATGAAAACGGCAGGATCCTTGCTGGAGCGAAAGGTTTGGAAGCGCGTGCGCCCTCGGCGCGTCTTGTCGAGCTCGCGTAGAGCATTGATGAGCGATGCGCCCTCGAACACGAACGCCACGCCAAGCACGACGAAGTTCCACATTGGGTCGCTCGGCACGGACGGCCGGTGCAGGTGCTCGAAGCCCTGGTAGAGCGACATGCCCCCGCCGATACCGAAGAGCAGCATCGAGACGACGAGGCCCATGAGATAGAGATCCCTGCCGTGGCCGTAAGGATGACGCCGGTCGGGCGGACGCCGGCTCAACCGCAGGCCGAGCATGAGTAAGAGCTCGTTACCCGAGTCGGCGAGCGAATGAATCGCTTCCGACAACATTGCGGAGCTGCCGGACGCGGCAGCGGCGATGAACTTCGCCACGGCAATCGCGACGTTCGCCGCAAGCGCGCCGTAGACAGTGAGCCGCCGGCCGGACACACCCCGTGCCATTCACGGTTCCAAGCAAGCGCTGCGCCACGGCCCTCGCTCGGGCGGCCCGAGCCAGTCGAAAAAATGTGTCCCATGTTGATACGGGGCCTAAACGCGCGCGCGCAGGTGCCGTTCCAAGGGAACCCTAATGGGACGATCGAGCGTCGTGCCGACCCGGCGAGCGGATTCGCCGAAAAAAGAGCTCGATCTCGTCTCGTACGTCAACAGCGTCGCTCCTGAGCTCACACTCGAGGGGAACACGCGAAGTCTCATCCGCGAGCGTCGCGCCGACGATCGCGGGGCGGTCGTGCTCCTGTGTGCGACGGCCGGCTACATCGACGCCGTCGGCTTAATCACTCTCGTGGGTTTGTTTCCGGCTCACGTCACGGGTGAGCTCGTCGGACTGACAGCGGCGTTCACTGCCGGACATCACCTGAGTCACCCTGGCCGCTTCGCGGTGCTCCCGACCTTCGTGGTCGCGCTGGTCGTCGCTGCAGCCGTCAGCCATGCTCGCAAGCGCCGCGGTGATTCACCGGGTCGCGCTCTCGTCGGCCTGATGACCGTGGCGCTGACCGTGTGTGCCGCAACGGCGTTCTTCGACCCGAGCCCGGCTCCCTCGGCGTTCACCTGGGTCTATGCAGTGCGCGAAGGCAGCGTCGTCGCCGCCATGGCCTTTCAAAATGCGCTCGCTCGCGTGAGCCCGGTGAGTTCGTGCCCGACGACCGTGATGACGGGCAACCTCACGCACTTCGTGTTCGAGCTCGTCGAGACGATCGCCTGGCGCTTCCGCCGGCGGCAGACGGACGACACGTACGCGCGCCCGAGCTCGCGTCTCGCTCTGATTTCGAGCGCGCTCGGCGCATTCACGGTGGGCGCCGTGGTGGGCGGCTGTCTGACGGGCGTGCTCGGTGCCTTCAGCATCGTGTTGCCTCTTTTGGGCACGCTCGCGCTCGCCCGACGCCTGGCTCCGTAGCTCTCACCGCCCTCGGCGCGCAACCCCCGGCGTTGCGCGGTTGCGCCGCGTTGGGCAGTTGCGCCGCTCGGTAACCTGCGCCGCTCAGTACCCGACGTCCGGCTCCGAGTCGTCGAGACCACGCTTCGGCCTCGGCTTGGCCGAGGGAGCGGGCGGCTCTTCGCGACGGGCGACCGGCGCCGCGGTCGCAGCGCGCTGGGGACGACCCACCTTGGCGTGCGGGCGCGCTCCAGCCGAAGCGCTCGCAGCAACGTCGCTCGACGCAGCTTGGGGCGCAGCAGCCGCGGAGGCTGTCGCGTTCGATGCAGCGGTCTTCGTCGGGCTTGCGGCGAGCGTGGCGGCCGGCGCCGGCAGCGTCGGCGCGGCAGCCGGTGCCGCGGCGACCTGAGCCGGTGCCGCGTCGTGGCGCGAAAGAGTGAGCGCGAGCGCGACGCCCGCGAGCAGCGAAACTCCGACGGCAGCCGCGACGAACGCCCGTGACGCGGGCTTTTTCTCCGGGGCCGCCGCGACGACCGCCGCCGAGGCGGGCGTGTTCGCGCGCAGCGGATCGAGCGCCGGCACGGACACCGTCATCGGCACCCCGTTCACCATCGGCCCCGTGCTCGAGACCGGCGGCAAGCTCTGCGCGTTCGGACCGGGCGGTGGCACGCTGTTGAACTCGATCACGACGCCGGTTTGGCCCTTGAGGATCTGATGGCAGCGCTCGGCGGAAACGCGCGAGCGACGGGGGCCGAACGGGTAGAGCGCCGCCGCAAGCTCGGCGACGTCCTGGAACCGCTGATCGGCGTCCTTCTGGAGGCATTTGGCGATCAGGGACTCGAGCTCGGGGGGTGCGTCGGCGAGCACCTGCCGCAGCGGCACGGGCTCGCGTTCGAGGATGGCGGCGCCGAGCTGAAGCAGCGTCGGTCCCGTGAAGGCGGACAGACCCGTGATGAGCTCGAACAGCACGCAGCCGAGCGCCCAAATGTCGGTGCGGGCGTCGACGGCGCCGCAGGCGCGGATCTGCTCCGGCGACATGTAGCCCGGCGTGCCCATCGGCAGCATCGTGTGCGCGAAGCGCTTGCCGTTCGGCTGCTCGAAGCCCGCCATCGCGCTCTTCGAGATGCCGAAATCGAGCACTTTGACGCGTTCGACGCTGCCGGCCTGCTGCGTCAAAAAGAGGTTTTCGGGCTTGATGTCCCGGTGCACGATGCCGGCGGCATGGGCGCACGCGAGCGCCTCACAAGCCTGCAGCACGTAGTCGACTGCGACCTTGATGGGCAGCTTGCGGCGTTCGGCGAGAACGTCGGCAAGATCCTTGCCCTCGAGGTACTCCATCACGATGAAGGGCGCGCCGTCGGGCAGTGTGCCGACGTCGAACACGTGCGCCACGTGCTCGCTCTTGATGCGGGCGACGGCGCGCGCCTCGCTCGCAAAACGCGCGACGACGTCCTCGTGCGCGAGCGATTCCGGGCGCAGGAATTTGAGCGCCACCATTTCCCCGAGCTCGAGGTGCAACGCCGAGATCACGTACGCGACGCCACCCGACCCGAGCACCCCCACCACCTCGTACTTGTCGGCGATGATGTCGCCGGGAGCAAAAGGCAACGTGAGCGGCTGAGGCTCCGAAACCGGCGACGGGCTCGAGCTCTTCGTCACGAGCGAACGCGGCCGCGTGGGTAGGGACTCGACCTTCCTCGGTGTACTGCTCATGAACTCCTCTGTCTCCAGATCCGTGTCTCGGTCAATTGCACGCGGCGTAGGTGCCCGCCTGCTTGCCCGACATGATGTCGAAAGTGAGGCCCGAGCTCTGGAAGGCGGGCTTGCCTCCCGGCGCGCCGATGCACCACATCTCGAGCGTACCGCCGAGCACGGTCCCGTCCTTGCTCCAGGCGAGCGACGAATACGTGCCGAGCGCGTTGATGGCCTGTCCTGCGGCGAGCTTCTGGAACGCCGGCAGCACCTTGGTCGCGCCGATTTCCATGGTGTCGCCGCCCGTGAGCATGCGCAGGCCCGTCTTGACGGCCTCGCCCGTCACGGGTTCGTCCTTCTTGGCCGCGAGCGCGAACGCAATCGCGTACGTGGCGTCGTAGGCGGGCCCCATGCCCGAGACCATCGAGCTATTCGGGTAGGCGACCTGGTAGTCGACCTTGAATGCGTTGTAGACGGCAGCCGAGGTCGTCGACGGCGTCACGCCCGTACCGCGCACGCGCGACCGGAGATCGTCGTTGCCCATCGCGGCCGTGATGAGCTCGGGCACTTTCACCGAATCGATGAGGACGTACTGCGGGCGCGGCGCGCTCGCGGGCCAGGCGGCCTCGAGCGGCACCATCACCTTGGTGATCGCCTCCGCCGTGCCGGCGAGCACGATGATGTCGGGCAGGAACGTGAGGTACTCCTGGACGATCGGATCCTGATCGGCGTCCGAGAAGTCGTAGGCGTTGATGTGCACCTTGTTGCCCAGGTTCACGGCGTCCGAGATGGGCTTGCCGTTCAGCGTGAGGCTGTTCAGCGACGTGCGTGTGCCGACGCCGAGCGCGTCGTTGCGATAAACGACGCCGAGCTTGACGCTCGACGTGCCGCGCGCGGCTTCGAGCTGCTGCTCGAGCACGTTGAGCTGACTTACCATGAGCGGGGCGCGCTGGACGTCGGTCGGCACCATCAGCCAGGTCAAATCATCGTCGCTCAACGCGGCCACGCTCGAGGCCACGGCCGTCGGCGACATCACGACGGTGTCACCAGGCACCGACACCTGCATCGATAGGTCGAGCGTGTCCTGGCTCGTGTTCGGGCCGACGATGGCCGGCACTTTGAGCTCGTCGACGAGGTGGCCGCCCGCGCGCGCGAGGTTCGTCGATTCGTCGCAGGAAACGAGCACGAGCTTGTGCGGCACGCCCGAGTTGGAGGGCACTCCGCCCACGTCGTTGATCTGCGTCACGGCGAGCATGGCGCTCTGTTGACGCTGGATGTTGGTCGCGGCCTGCGCGCCCACGGTCGAGAACAGCGAGCCGATGACGATGGCGTCCTCGCTCGTGTAATCACCCGTGATGGTGGTGCAGTCGTCGCTCAAGAGCTTCACGCAATGACCCGTGCTCTTCACGCAGACGGCAGGCACCGGATCGCTCGATCCGGCTGCGCTCGTGGCGTCGTCGGTGCACTCTGCATTCGAGACGCACGCCGCTGCATGATCCGAACCTAGAGTATCCGGACCAACGGTGTAGCTGTCGAGCTTCGTGATCGAATTGCACGCAGCGCCGCCAAGGCCGCACAGGAGCGCCAAAGGTGCGTAGAAGTGGGGGTTTCGGTGTCGGGCCATCGTGATCCTCCGTGTTCCTTCTGCCTGAGTGCGTGGTCCCACCAAACGGCCGCTTGCCTCGCCGCAAAAGCCTCCCTCGTCCAAAAAAGAGACGCGCCCCAAACTGCCGCTCTTAATCAGCTAGTGCGTCGGTCGTTTTGCGGGGGGACCGCTTTTACCCGAACGCGAAGGACTCCCATGCACGCACAGAAGCCCACCTCGTCTTTTCGCTCGCCCCTTCTGCCTACACTCGCCGCATGCATGGCCCTCCTGGTGCCCGCTGTCGCACACGCACAAGACGACGCCGCCGAAACGGCCGCTGCGCGCACCCTCGCCGTCGACGGCGTGAAGCTCGCGCAATCCGAGCAGTGCTCCGAGGCCGTCGACAAACTCGAGCGCGCCGAGAAGCTCAAGCACTCGCCGATCGTGCTCCGGTATCTGGGTGAGTGTCAGATCAAGGTGGGCCGCTGGGTCGAAGGCAGCGAGTCGCTGCGCAAGCTCTTGCGCGAACCGTTGCCGGAAGGCGCGACGCCCGCGCTCGAACAAGCCTACGACAGCGCGACGGCAACGCTTCGAGACGTGAAGCCGCGCATCCCCAGCATGAAGATCACGGTGAACGCGCCGCACGACGTCGAGCTCAAGCTCAAGATCGACGGCAAGGACACGCCCTCGTCCGTCATCGGCGTCGCGTTGCCCGCGGACCCCGGTGAGCACGCGGTCGAAGTCACGGCACCCGGCTTCTTGAAGGCGAGCTCGCAGCTCAAGCTCGCACCGAGCGGCACGGCCACGGTGTCACTCGAGCTCAGGCGCGACCCCTCGGCGCCGCTCGCAGCCAAAGCTTCGCCCGCCGTCGTCGCCGCCGCGCCCGCCGCGACGGCGCCGCCCAGCGCGCCGGCCGAAGAGACCACGCCGCCGCCGCACGGTTCGCGCACGGCACGCGCCCTCTCCTACGTGTCGTACGGCGTCGCGGCCGTGGGCCTTGGCGTCGGCATCGCTTTCGGCGTGTCGGCGAGCCACGACGAACAGGCGCTGCGCACGACCTGCCCGAACCACGTCTGCCCGCCCGATCAACAAGGCGCGCTCGATTTCGCCAGGAGCAAGGGAACGATCTCGACGATCGGCTTCGCGGTCGCGGGCGGCAGCGCGGCGCTCGGCACGGTACTGCTGTTCACGTCGGCCGACCCGAGTCCCAAGCAGAACGCCTCGCTCCCGAAGCGCACCGCGAGCTTCCGGCCGCGCGCCGCGATCGGCTTCGGCAACGTGAGCGTGGGCGCGGATTTCTGAGCGCCCCGTCAGCTCGGCGCGGCGCGGAGCCGCGCGGCGATGGTTTCGATCAGCGCGCGCCGATCGGCCGCGAACAGCTGGGTGTGGTCGAAGCGCGGGAAGTAGTCGAGCGTGACCTTGTCGCGAAAATCGAGCTCCGGGAAGGCGGCGCGGAGCTGGCTCGGGTGGTTGAAGACCTCGCGCACGCCGGCCGTGTACAGGAAGTGCACGCGGACGTCGCGAGCCAAGAGCTCGCTCAGGATGCGCGCCGATTCGTCGCGCTCCATGTAGTGATAGTTCACGACCTTCGGGCGCGGCGCACAGCTCCGCTCGCCCGCCGCCGGCTTCAGGGGCTCGTAGACGCCGAGCGCGCGCAGCGCGCGGCGCCCGACTCGGTAGAGCGTGTGGCGCCACAGCCACCCTGGCGTGCGGTACGCGAACGGATCGATCATGAAGACGCTCGTGACCGCGGGATTGGCCGCCGCGCCACGTAGCGAATCCTCGGCGCCCGAGCAAAGGCCGCCGAGCGTCACCTCGTCGAGCTCGAAGCGTTCGCGGAGGTGGTCGAGCGCCGCGCGTAGATCGAGCTCGGTGCGCCCGGCGAGCGGCAAGCTCGTGTCGACGGCGATGCTGTCGCCGATGCCGCCCAGATCGAAGCGCAGGGTGGCGACTCCGTCTTCGGCCAGGCGCCGCGCAAGCTCGGCGTACAGGCGGTACGGTCCGGCCTTCGGAAGTAGACCCGCGCTCACGAGCACGCAGCCCCGACGCGGGCTGCCCGTGGCCGGCGTCGTCACGATGCCCGCGAGACGCCCTTCGGGACCGAACTGAGCGCAGCTCTCGTTCACTTGCGCTCCTTGAGCATCGCGGCGAGCGCGCGGGAAATGCCGACGTCGGGGAGCACGTCTTCGAGCTGCCGCACGTCGCACCAACCACAGCCGAAATCGAGGCATTCTACGGACAGGTGCGCGATTTTCGTGCGCACACTGCTCGCGAGCGCCGCCTCGCAATCGGCGCCCGACGTCGCGAGCCAGCGGATCTCCACGTCGTTCTGCGCGAGCAGCGGCGCGAGCGTGAGACGGTCGAGCTCCGCGAGCGCCGCCGCGGAGTAGGTCGTGCCGCAAAGCTCCGTCGGCGAGGGTTCACTCTGCCGAAAGCTCCAGAAGCGCAGGTCGGCGACGCTGCGATTGTACGCGCGCTGCATGCGCGCGAGCGAGCGGTGGTGCTCGGCGCCGTCGTGCACCGGGTCCCACAGCACGAGCTTCGTGAGCTCGAGCTCGGCCGCCGCGCGACACAACAAGAGCCCGCCGAGCCGCACACCGACCGCCGCGACGCGCCGCAGGCCCGTCCGCCGTCTCAGCTCCGAGCAGGCGTCCACGATGTCGCGCCGCCAGCGACCGAGCTCGGCGTCGCGACTTTCGCCGAGCGAGTCACCACAGCCGAAATAGTCGAACAGCATGGCCGGCGTCCCGGAGCGTGCGAGTTCGCGCGCGAGCCGCGTGAGCACGAAGCGCGCGCGAACGTTCTCCTGCCCCAAGGGGCCCGCGATCACGACGGCCGACTCGCCCTCGGAGTCGGGCCGGCGGTGGAGCACGCCGTAAAGGCTCTGGTCCGGGCCGAAGTGGAAGATTTCCGGCCGTTCGACGCTCGCGCGCGCGCGTGTCGTCGCGCGTCTTTCGCGCAGCGCGGGCCTACGACCGAGCTTTTCGTCGCAGCGGCGCGCGAGGACTTCGAGAGACTCGCGCAGCACGTCCATCCCGTCGAGCACCACGCCGAGCTCGCGCTCGACCTCGAGCCCGAGCTGCATGGCGAGCAGCGAATGGCCGCCGAGCTCGAAGAAGTTGTCGTCGAGCGACAGCTGGCGAAGCCCCAAGAGCTTCTGCCAAATCGCCGCGAGCGCGCGCTCGCTCGCCGTCTCGGGATTGCGCAACGAGCGCGCCGAGAGCGCGCGCAAATCCGCTTCGTCGGGCTCGGGCAGCGCGCGCCGATCGATCTTCATGTTCTCGTTGAGCGGCAGCCGTTCGAGCTCGACGTACACGGCGGGCACCATGTAGTCGGGTAAATGCTCGACCAGATGAGCGCGCACGGCGGCCAAGCGCACCGGTTTGGCGAGGCTCGCTCCC
>JAICTZ010000032.1 GCA_025936115.1 Polyangiaceae bacterium | reverse complement strand
GGCTCGGCACGCGGCCAAAGCGGGCCGCCTTGCTCCAAGCTTCCCAATTCAAGACACTCGGGTTTGGGCTTGAGGTCCCGCGCGGCCACCTCTTGCACCCGGCGAACCACGGATACCCCCCCATGAATCTCGTTCGATGCGCAAAGGTCACTGCCCTCGCCCTGGGTCTCGTCTTCTCGGTTGGTTGCAGCCGTAACGGGATCGAGGCGATCAACCTCGCGAACGAGGGCGATCAATCGGTCAAGGTCAACGTCGAAAACGCGATCGGCAAATACGAGCAAGCCGTGCAGCTCGACCCGAGCAATCACCGCATCTTGTGGAAGCTCGCGAACGCGTACGAAAAGAAAGAGGACTGGGACAAGATGGCGTCGACGCTCTCGCGCGCGACCTCGCTTGCTCCGGACTTTGCGACCTATTGGTACAAGCGCGGCCTCGCGCTCGTGAACCAGGCGGAAGGCGGCAACAAGGACGCCTTCGAGCAGGCAAAGGAGCCCCTCAAGAAGTGCATCGAGAAGGATCCGAACCTTGCCGAGTGTTACTACCTGATGGGCGAATGCCTGCAGTGGACGGATGACGAGCAGGGCGCGGTCGATCAGTACTCGAAGGCGATCGAGCACGACCCGAGCAAGGGCTTTTTCTACCCGCCGCTCGCGGATCTGTACCTCTTGTTCAAGCTCGACAAAGAGGCCGAGCAGGTGATCAACGAGGGCACGAAGCTCGTGCAGCCCGACGAGAAGAACCTGCCGAAGATCTACAACATGTACATCTTGCTCGCGAACGCGGCGCTCATGCGCGGCGACAAGGCCGCGCAGCTCGCCGCCGTCGAAAAGGCGGAAAAGTTCGCGGGGGAGTCGCATCCCGAGTTCTCGTTCGATCTCGGCAGCACGTACGCGACGATGGATCCGCCCCAGAAGGAGCGCGCGGTCCGTCTTCTCAACACGTTCACGAAGCGCGTCTGCAAAGGTGCCGGCGCCAAGAAGTTCGAGGAGCAGTGCCAGACATCGCAGTCGCTGCTCCAGAAGCTCGGACAGTGACAGCGTTTCTTGCCCGCGTCGCTACCGTGATCGCAGGGCAAGTGTGTGAAAAGAACCGACTCGAGCAGCTCAAGCGGGGTTGCTCGAGTCGAGACCTAGGGGCAGCGTCGTGCTTCTTCCCTCCGAGGAGCGCGCACGCAGAGGGGTTTGGGGGGAATCGGCAGTCGACCGAGGCAGCATGGATCTAGAGCAGCGTCTGAAGCAGCTTACGAGCACTCACGACTATCAGGGCGTCGTCGAGGCGCTGGAACAAGGGATTGGGGCCGCAAGCGATCCCACGGCCAAGGCCGACTTGCACCTGCGGCTCGGGCGCCTTTTGCGCAGCCGCTTCCTGCAGGGCGTGCGCGCGCTCAAACACTTCCAGGACGCCTACAAGCAGAACCCCGCACTCGTGGAGGCGCTCGCCGAAGCGCGGGCCGTCTACTGGGATCTCGGCAAGCTCAACATGGTGCAGAAGCTCCTCGAGCTTCAGCTCAAGGCCGCCCCCGACAGCCCCGACAAGAGCGCCCTCTATCGGCAGCTCGGCGACGTGCTGTCCGATCTCGGCGAGTACGAGCGCGCGACCGAAGCCTATGCCAAGGCGCTCCAGAGCGCGAACGGCAAGCCGGGCGACATCCCCGAGCTCTTGCAGGACGTGCAGATCGGCGGGGAGGAATGGCAAGACCGCCTGTCGGCGATTTTGAAGGCGGCGCGCGGCGCGAACGACGCGTCCAGCAAAGCGCAGCTCTTCTTGCGCGGCGCGCGCCTCGCGCGAAGGTTCGCGCCCGATCAGGTCGAAGGCTTGCTCGCTCAGGCGTACGCCGCCGATCCGATCGATCAGCACGTAGCAGCGACGTACGAGGGACTGCTCGTCGACAGCGGCCGCACCGATTCCATCCTCGAGTCGCAGCGCACCGCGCTCGCGCACTTGAACGGGTCGGCGGAGCAAGCGGACGCGTCGTTCATTTTCGGCGCGCGCTGGGCACTGCGTCACACGAACCTCGAGCTCGGCGCGCAGCTCGTCGAGGAGGCGCTGCGCGTCGACCCATCGCGTGAAGAAGCGTTCACCTTCTTGCGCGACGTGTACGGCGCGCGCGGCGGCGATTGGGAGCGCGTGATTTCGCTCGCCGACGAGCTCGCCGATCGCTCGACGCTCGGGCCCAAGTCGAGCTACCTGCTCGCGCAAGCCGGCCTCATCGCCTGGCGCGAGCGCGGGGATTTGATCCGCGCGCGGCGCTCCTTCGAGCGGCTCGCGCGTGTCGATCCGGAAAACCCTGCGCTCCGCGCGTTCGAAGCGCAAATCGGAGAGACGCTGCGCGCCGAAGCCGAGCCCGACGCCGGCGCTCAGCGCCCGCGCCGGTCGAAGCGCCCGAAAGCCGAACCCAAGTCCGAGCCCGCCGCCGCCGAAGGCGCGGAGACGCCCACCGCACCGCCCATGGCCGAAGAGATCGAAGCCCTGACCGCGCCTCCACCCGCTGCACGCGAGCCGGAGCCGACGCCTGCTCCCGCGCCCCTAGCCGCCGCGCCGGCGACGCCTCCGCCTCCGCCTCCGCCGCCCGCTGCGCCTGCCGTTCCGGCCAAGAGCGAGAACGCCGCGCTCGTGGCGGAGCTGCGCGAGAAGCTCGGGCAACAAGCGGCCGCCAAGCGGCATCACGAATACGTCAAGACGCTGATCGCGCTCGGCGACGCGCTCGCCGATCCCGCAGAGCGGGTCGCGCGATACCTCGAAGCGGGAGAGCTTTACGCCACGAAATTCGCCAACCAAGCGGAAGCGGCGCGCGCTTACGAGCGCGTGCTCGAGCTCGACGCCTCGCAGACGAAGGCCGTCGTGTACTTGCGCGACGCCTACGAGAAGCGACGCGACTGGGAGAAGCTCATCGCGCTCATGGTGCGTGAGGCGGAGTCTTTGCCCGAGGGTTCCGAGCGCGCACAGAAGTTCAAGCAGGTGGCGCTGCTCGCAACGGACAAGGTCAAAAAGCCCGAGGTTTGCATCGACCTCTGGGCGATCGTGCTCCAGAACGACGCGGAGGATATCGACGCGCTCAACGCGCTCGCGGGCCTCTACGAGCGCTCGCGCGAATACGAAAAGCTCGCCGACGTGCTCGCGAAGCTCGCGGAGCTCACCTACGAGACTCCCGCGAAGATCGAGCTCTTGAACAAGCTCGGTCAGGTCGCGGGCGATCGTTTGAAAGACGACGAGCGCGCCGTCGACGCCTACCGCATGCTGCTCACGCTGTCGCCCGACGACCGTCGCGCGCAGGAGCAGCTCAAGAAGCGCTACGTCACGCTCGGGCGCTGGGACGACCTCGAAGTCTTCTACGCCGAGAGCGGCAAGTGGGACGAGTTCATCCGCGTGCTCGAGAGCAACGAGACGCGCGCCACCGACGACGCGCAGCGCGTCGGCATGCTGATGAAAATCGCCGAGCTCTGGCTCACGCAGAAGGGCAAGCTCGATCGCGCGGCGCGCGCCTACGAAAAGGTGCTCAGCATCGACGCGTCCAATCTGCACGCGGCCGAGCGGCTCGTGCCGATTTATCAGAGCGCCAATAACCCCAAGGGCCTCAGTCAGGCGCTCGAGGTGAAGCTTTCGCACGTGAGCGATCCGGGCGAGCGGCTCGGGCTCTTGCGTGAAGTGGCGGGGCTCTACGAGACGCGTTTGAACGAGAAGCCGAAGGCGTTCGAGCGCTATTTGGCGGCGTTCGAGCTCGCGCCGGGTGACGCGCAAACGCAAAGCGATGTCGAGCGCGTGGCCAAGGTGACGAGCGGCTGGGAAGCCGTCGTCAAAGCGTACCGCGCGGCGATCGAGAATTCGAACGACAGCGCGGAGCAAAACGCGCTCCGGCTGCGGCTCGGCCGCGTCCTCGTCGAAGAAGTGGCGCGCGTCGACGACGCGCTCACGGAGTATCGCGCGGTCTACGAGACCGAGCCCGACAACGAAACTGCGCTCGGCGCCCTCGAAGGGCTCTACCGCCGTGCCGGCCGCTACCGCGAGCTGCTCGAGGTGCAAAATCGCAAGCTCGAGCTCGCGCACGACGCCGGCGAGCGCAAGCGCATCCGCTACGAGGTCGCGAAGCTCTACGAAAAGGAGCTCGGCGACGTTGCGGCCGCCATCGAGACGCACCAAGCGGTGCTCGAGGAGGACCCGGCCGACGAGGGCGCGCTCGCGGCGCTCGACGGGCTCTACGAGCGGTCGGGACAGTGGGAGCCGTACGTCGAGGTGCTGCGCAAGCGCATCGAGCTCTCCTCCGACGATCGCTTGCTCGTCGATCTGAAGTTCCGTCTCGCCAAGGCGCTCTACGACTACTTGGGCGACGCGGCCGGCGCGCTCGAAAACTATCGCGAAATCCTGTTCTTGGACGCCGAGCACGAAGGGGCGCGCATGGCGCTCGAAGGCATGCTCACCGAGCGCGCGTTGAGCGGCGAAGCGGCCTCGATTCTCGAAGGCATTTACGAGGCGCGCGGCGACTGGGACAAGCTCATCTCCGCGCTCGAAATCCTCGCCAAGACGAGCGACGAGCCGGAGCGCAAGGTCGCGCTCCTGCGCAAGATCGGCGCGACCGCCGCGACGCAGCTCGGCGAGCTCGACCGCGCCATCGACGCGCTCGCGCGCGCCGTGCGCGAAGATCCGTCGAACGCCGAGTCGCGGCGTGAGCTCGAGGTGCTCGCCCAGCACGCCGGTGCTTGGGATCGCCTGATCGAGATCTATCAGAGCGTCGCGGCCGGCGTCGCGGATCCGGCGCTCGCGCGCGAGTACTGGATGCGACTCGCGTCGATTCAGGAGCAGCTCGACAAGGTCGCGGACGCGGCCAAGAGCTACGAACGCGTGCTCGCCCTCGAAGCCGGCGACGGCGAGGCGCTCCAGGCGATCGACGCGCTCTACCGCCGTACGGGTCGCTTTCAGGATCTCATCGGCGTCTTCAGGCGTCGCATCGAGCTCGTCGACGACGTGGGTGAGCGCGAGGCGCTCTACGCGCAGATGGCGGCCGTCTTCGAGGAGAAGCTCGGGCAACCGGACGAGGCGATTCAGGCGTACCGCGAGGTGCTCGCGCTCGATCCCACGAGCCGCGTGGCCCTCGACGCCCTGGACGCGCTCTTCACGCGCCGCGCGATGTGGAGCGAGCTCGCCGAAAATCTCGAGGTGCAATTCGGCCTAGCCGACACCGAGGAAGCGCAGCTGCGACTGATGCTCCGCCTCGCCGCGCTGCGCGAGCAGCGTATGGGGCAGGTGGATTTGGCGATCGAGGGCTACCGGCAGGTGCTCGATCGCGATCCCGGCAACCGCGAAGCGCTCGCCGCGCTCGAGCGGCTCGGTCAAGATCCGGCGTACGGTCTCGCGATCGCCGAGATCCTCGAGCCGCTTTACCGCGCGCACGGTGAGCACCAGAAGCTCATCGGTGTTCACGAGGTGCAGGTCGCGCAGGCCGACGGCGCCGAGCGCAAGGTCGAGCTTTTGCACCAGATCGCCGCGCTTTACGAGGACTCCGCGGGCGACGCGAATTCGGCCTTCGAGACGATGGCTCGCGCGCTGGCCGTCGATCCGAGCCAAGCCGAGACACGCCAGAGCATCGATCGCCTCGCGCGCGTCACGGGACGCTTGCTCGACCTCGCGCAGGTGTACGAACGGCTCGCGGCCGCGCAGCGTGATCCGGAGCTCGGCAGCCAGCTCTACTCGGCCGCCGCGCGAGTGTTCGAGCAGGACGTGCCGAACATCGATCGCGCCATCGAGCTCTACCAGCGCGTGCTCGCGATCGATCCGGGCAACCTCGAAGCCGCCGAAGCGCTGCAGGGACTCTTCCAGGGCTCGGAGCGCTACGCCGAAATGTCGGCGATTCTGCAGCGCAAGGCCGCGGTGCTCGCGGACGTCGACGCGCAGAAGCAGGCGCTCTACCAGGCCGCGCTGCTCGAGGAAGAAGTGCTCGAGCGGCCGCGCGAGGCGATCGCCGTCTACCAGAAGGTGCTCGACATCGACGCGGAGGACGTCCGCTCGATCGACGCGCTGGTCAAGCTCTACCTCTCGCTCTCGGCCTGGGAGGAGCTGCTCGCCGTCTACACCAAGAAGGTCGATCTGCTGCTCGATCCGACCGAAAAGAAGCTGATTCTCTATCAGGTGGGCGCCGTCTTCGAGCGCGAGCTCAGCGACGTGAAGCGCGCCATCGACACCTATCAGCGCATCCTCGAGCTCGATCCGGACGACCTGACCGCCTTGAGCCGGCTCGACGTGCTCTACCAGACGGCCGGCAACTACAGCGAGCTCTTGAACGTGCTCACGCACGAGGCCGAGCTCACGCAGGATCCCGTCGAGTCGGTGAGCTATCAGTACCGCATCGCCGAGCTTTACGAGCGACACCTGGGCGACGTCGAGCGCGCGGTGGAGCTCTACCGCGACATCTTGAACGTCGTGCCCGATCACGCGCCGACGCTCGCCGCGCTCGAGGGCATCAAGAGCGGAACGCGCGCGCCGCTCGCCGCGGCCGCCGTGCTCGAGCCCGTTTACGAGTCGATGGGCGAGTACGCGAAGCTCATCAGCGTGTTCGAGGTGCAGACGAACGCGACCGAAGACGAGTTCACGCGCGTCGAGCTCCTGCACCGCATCGCGCGGCTCTACGAAGAGAATCTCTCCGATCACGTGCGCGCGTTCGAGACGTACGCGCGCGCCGTCGCCGTCGACAGCCAGAACGAGGAGTCGCTCGGCGCCCTCGAGCGACTCGCGACGTTCATCGAGCGCTGGCCGGCCGTCGCCGCCCTGTACGACGCCGAGCTCGACAAGCTCGAAGACACGCCCGAGCGCTTCGTCGAGCTCGGTCTGCGCGTCGCGCAGGTGTACGAAGTGCAGCTCGACAACGTCGAGGCCGCCGTCACCCGTTATCGCCGCGTGCTCGACGTCGATCCCGAGAACCAGGGCGCCGTGCGCTCGCTCGATCGGCTGTTCACGCAGACGGAGCGCTGGAGCGATCTCGCCGAGATCCTCGCGCGCGAAGCCGAGATCGGACAGAGCCCCGAGGAGATCCTCGAGTTCAAGTTCCGGCTCGGGCAGGTGTACCAGACGCGCCTGAACGATCTCGAGCGCGCCATCGGCGCGTACCGCGAGGTGATCAGCGCCGCGCCGGAGCACCAGGACACGGTGCGGGCGCTCGAGGCGTTGTTCGAGAGCGGCGTGCGCCAGGCGGAGATCGCGCAGATCCTCGAGCCGCTCTATCAGGCCAGCTCCGAGTGGGAGAAGCTCATTCGCGTGCGCGAGGCCGAGCTCGCGCAGACGACCGACCGTGACGAGCGCGTTGCGCTTCACCACCGCATCGCCGAGGACGCGGAGGAGCGTCTGCTCGATCCGGTGCTCGCGTTCAACGTGTACGTGCGCGCGATCAAGGAGGCCCCGCTCGACGAGCGCACGGGCAGCGAGATCGAACGGCTCGCGAGCATGCTCGACGGCGGTTGGGAACCGCTCGCCAACGCCTACGCCGACGTGCTCGGCATCGAAGGCATCGAGCCGGCGACGCAGGCGGTCATCGGCAAGCGCCTCGCGCGCGTGTTCGAGGAAGAACTCGCCGACGTCGCGAAGGCGGAAGAAACCTACCGCTACGTGCTTACCGTCGCGCCGGAGGAGGCGGAGGCGCTCGGTCACCTCGACCGCATCTACACCTCGCTCGAGCAGTGGCCCGAGCTCGCTGGCGTGCTCGAACAGCGCGTGCTCGTCGCGGACGGCACGGCGGACAAAGTCGAGCTCTCGACGCGGCTCGGCCAGGTCTACGAGGAGCGCCTCGGACAGGTCACGGACGCCGTGCGCGCTTACCGCCGGATTTTCGACGAGCTCGAGCCGGCGAACGAGACGGCGATACTCGCGCTCGCGCGCATCTACCAGCAGACCGAAAGCTGGACCGAGCTCCAGAAGGTGTACGAGCGCGAGCTCGAGAACGCCGCGGGCGACGTGCAGGAGGCGGAGATCCGCGCGAAGATGGCGCACCTCGCGGCCGATCGGCTCGGCAACAAGGAAGCCGCCGTCGAAGGTTGGAAGCGCGTGCTCGATCTGCGCGGCGAGGATCCGGAAGCGCTGCGCGCGCTCGCTGGGCTCTACGAAGATCAAGCGCGTTGGGCCGAACTCACCGACGTGCTCGAGCGGCACTTCGACATCGCGGAGAGCGACGAGGATCGCGTGGCCGTGCTCGTCCGGCGTGCGCGCTTGTTCGCCGAGCAGCTGCACCGCGACGACGAGGCGCTCGAGACGTGGCAGCGCGTGCTCGACATCGATTTTTCGAACGTGACGGCTCTGCGCGCGATCGCCAACGTGTGGCGCACGCGCAAGGACCCGCAGGAGCTCGTGGCCGCGCTGCACGCGACGATCGATCGCGCGGCGGCGCTGCTCGAACCGAGCGAGCTCAAGGAGGTCTACCGCGAGCTCGGTCAGACCTACGGTCGCGTGCTCGAGCAGCCGTTCGAGGCGGCTGAGGCGTGGCGCCACCTGCTCGACGTCGATCCGACCGACTTCGAGGCGATGGCCGAGCTCGAGAAGATCTATCGCGCCGAGGGGCGCTGGCCCGAAGTGGTCGGCGTCAAAATGCAGCGCGCCGAGGCGCTGAGCGAGCCGGCCGACAAGATCCGCGAGCTCCTCGAGGTCGGCGAGATCTGGAAGAAGGAAGTCAACGACTACGACCAGGCGACGCCCGCGTTCGAGAAGATCCTCACGGTCGATCCGACGCACCAGGAGGCGTTCGACGCGCTCGAGCGCCTGCACACGGCGGCCGAGCGCTGGGAGCCGTTGATCGAGCTCTACTTGAACCGGCTCGAGACGCGCGAGAGCGCGAGCGAGAAGAGCGACCTCTTGCGCCGCATCGCGCACGTCTTCGAGGACAAGCTCGGCGACAACAATCAGGCGTTCGACGCGCTCGTCACCGCGTTCAGCGAAGACTTCGGGGACGACGAGACGGCTCGCTTCCTCGAGCACATGGCGCAGGTCACCAATCGCTGGACCGAGCTCATCACGGCCGCGAACGGCTGGCTGCAGGAACAGACGGAGCCCAAGCTCCGCATTCAGCTCTGCTTGCGCTTGAGCAAGTGGTACGGCGAGAACCTCGGCCACCCGGAGTACGCGCAGCCCTACTACCAGCAGATCATGGCGCTCGACCCGAACAACGTTCAGGTCCTGCGCCAAATGGCGGCGATTCACCGCATGGGCGCGCAGTGGCAGCGCGTCGGTGAGACGTTGCAGCGCGCGCTCGACGTCGCGGTCCTGAACGACGATCGCAAGATGATCCTCGTCGATCTCGGCGAGCTGCTCGAAAAGAACATGGGGCAGGCCGAGCAGGGCATCAGCTACTACAAGCGCGCCCTCGAAATCGACTCGCTCTACCTGCCGGCCCTCACGGCGCTCGAGCGCATCTACGAAGAGCGGCAAAATCAGGCCGAGCTCGTGCAAATCCTCACGAGCAAGGTCGCGGCGCTCACCGATCACGATCAGATCGCGAGCACGAAGCTCCGCATCGCGACGCTCTACGAGCAGTCGCTCGGCGATTTCGAGCGCGCAGGCAAGGTGTACCGCGAGGTGCTCGAGCTCGACGGCACGAGCCTCGTGGCGCTCCGCGGTGTCGAGCGCGTCAGCGAGCGGCTTCTCGACTGGCCGGAGCTCGTGCGCGTGCTCGAGCGCGAGCTCGACGTGGTCGAAACGGAGCGCGAGCGCGTCGAGGTGCTCTTGAAGCTCGCGCAGAACCTCGAGGAGCACTTCCTCAAGTTCGACCAGGCGGCGCAGCGTCTCGAGCAAGCGCTCGAGATTTCACCGGCCGAAGAGCGCGCGTACGTCGCGCTCGCGCGCTGCTACCGCCGCCTCAAGCAGTGGCTCGATCTCATTCACACCTACGAGCGGCACGTCTCCGAGGCGGCGAGCTCGGCGACGAAGGTCGAGGTCTACGGGCAGATCGCGCAGGTGTACAGCGACGAGGTCGGCGACGTCGACCGCGCCATCGACGCCTACCGCAACATCGTCGATCTCGACGACACGAACATTCAAGCGCTCTCGGAGCTCTCGAAGCTCTACGAGAAGCAGGGTGACGCGGCGCAAGCCATCGAATCGATGACGCGCGTCGCCGATCTCACGAGCGACGGCGTGCAGCGCGTCGAGATGTACTACCGCATCGGTAAGGCGCTCGACGAAAAGCTCGCCGATCGCGTGCAGGCGCGCGACCGCTTCGAGATGGCCCTCGATCTCGATCCCACGCACCTGCCGACGCTGGCGGCTCTGCGTACGATCGCGATCGACGAAGCCGACTGGGATCGTGCGGCGCGCTACCTCGAGCAGGAGCAGGCGCACACGCCGTCGGCGCGCGCGCGCGCGAAGCTCTTGGTCGAGCTCGGCAAGGTGCGTGACGAGATGCTCGGCGAGCACGACGCCGCCGTGCAGTCTTGGGAGCTCGCGATCCAAGCCGACCCCGACTGCGAGGAAGCCGCGCTCCCGCTGGTCCAGGAATACGTGCGCACCGCGCGCTGGGCGCAAGCCGAGCCGCTCGCGGAGATGCTCGTCAAGAAGAGCAAAGGCAAGGACCGCCAGGAGCAGCACATGCTGCAGAAGCTCCTCGGCAAGGTGCACGCCGCGCTCGGCAACTTCGAGAAATCGCTGAAGGCCTACCAGACGGCCAATCAGCTCGACATGACCGATCAGGAGACGATCCGCGGTATCGCCGACGTCGCCTACGAGCTCAAGGATTGGCCGAGCGCGCTCACGAATTACCAGAAGGTGCTCACGGCGCTGAGCGAGGACGACACCGAGCAGCGCACCGACGTCTACTACCGGCTAGGCAACATCAAGCGCGAGCAAAACCAGGCTCGCCAGGCGATCAACAACTACGAGAAGTCGCTCGCGCTCAACGCCGATCATCGGCCGACGCTCGAAGCGTTGGTCGACGTCTACTCGAAGGCGAACGACTGGAAGCAGGTCGCCGCCTATCAGCGGCAGATCCTCGACAGCGTGCTCGAGCCCGATCAAAGGTACGAGATCCTCAACACGATCGGCGACATCTGGGCCGACCGGGAAAAGAATCCGCACAAGGCGATCGAAGCGCTCGAGGAGGCGCGCGAGCTACGTCCCACCGATCACGTGCTCTTGCACAAACTGCTCGCGCTCTACCAAGCGGCGGCGGAATGGCAGCGCATGATCGATACGCTGCAAGCCATCGCGGAGCTCGAGGAGCGGCCGGAGATCAAGGCGCGCTACATCTTCACACAAGCGCAGATTTGTCGCGACAAGCTCGAGGATCAGGATCGCGCCGTCGAGCTCTTCAACGACGCGCTCGATCTGAACCCGAGCTATCTCGAGGCCTTCGAGCGTATCAACAAGATCCTCACGAATCAGCGGGCGTGGAAGCAGCTCGAGCGCTCCTACCGCAAGATGATTCACCGCATCGCGGGCAAGGGGAATACGGATCTCGAGCACACGCTCTGGCACCAGCTCGGTCTCATCTACCGCGACCGTTTGCAGCAGGTGGAGTCGGCGATCGAAGCCTTCAAGATGGCGAGCGTCACGAAGCCAGACGCCACCGTCATCCACCAGATCCTCGCCGAGCTCTACGAGGTGAACGAGCGCTGGGACGACGGCATCGTCGAGCAGCGGGTCCTGCTCGCCGCCGATCCCCTCGCGATCGAGCCGTACCGCGCGCTCTACCGCTTGTACCTGCACAAGCAGTCGTACGACGAGGCTTGGTGCCAAGCGGCCGCCATGGCGTTCTTGCGCAAGGCCGAGGACGAAGAGCAACGCTTCTTCGAGGATTACCGGCCGCAAGGCATGCTGCCGGTCAAGGGACGCGTCTCGAACGAGCTCTGGCAGACGTCGGTGTTCCACCCCGACGAAAACGCGCACATCTCGAAGATCTTCGAGATGATCGCGCCGGCGGCGTTGCTCGCCAAGATCGAGCAGCTGAAATCGCAAAATAAGCTGCCCGTGCTCGACAAGCGCTTCTACCAAGACCCGGCGACCTCGACCGTCACGTTCGCCAAGACGTTCGGTTGGGCCGCGCAGGTGCTCGGTATTCAGCCGCCGGCGCTCTACGTGCGCAACGACGTGCCCGGCGCGATCGTCGCCGTGCCGGCCGTGCCCCCGGCGTCCGTCGCCGGTCAAACGGTGCTCACCGGCTTCCAGCCGCAAGAGCTCACGTTCATGTGCGGCAAGCACCTGTCGCACTATCGCGGCGAGCACTACATCCGCACGCTGTTCCCGACGCAGGCCGAGCTCACGATCATGCTCTTTGCAGGCGTGATGATCGCAGCGCCCAACACGCCGATGCCTCAGGACATGGCGGCTCAGATCCGCGCCACGGCGCAGGAGCTCGCCAAGCACATGCAGCCGGTGCAGCTCGAGGGCTTGCGGCTCGTGGTCAAGCGCTTCATCGAGGAAGGCGCCAAGGCGAACATCAAGCGCTGGAACCAGGCCGTCGAGCTCACCGCGTGTCGCTCGGGTCTCATCGTGTCCGGCGATCTCGAGGTCGCGAAGAAAATTTTGAGCGCCGAGCAGCAGCTGCCTGGTGACTTGTCGCCCGCCGAAAAGATGAAGGAGCTCTTGCTCTATTCGGTGAGCGAGGAATACTCGCGCATCCGTAAGGCACTCGGAATCGCCGTCGCGGCTTGACGCGGGGCGCTCCGGGGCGCGGCGACTCGACTACTTGCCCGGCAGGTCGAGCACGACGCGCAGGCCGGCGATGAAGCTGTAATTCACGCTCGTGCCGATATGCGTGGGGCCGTCGGGCACGCCAGCGGTGCTCGTATCCGGACGTTTGGTGAGCACGCCGGCGTCGAGCTCGAGCCACGGGCCGAACCCGAGGCCGCTCCACGCGTAGTAGTCGCCGCCGAGCGCGACGTGAGCAAAGTCGATGCCCGAGAAGTGGCGGGTCACGCCCGGCGCGTCGTGGTTCTGGCTGCGGTAGCCGATCCCCACGAGGACCCACGGGTCGAAGCGCATGCCCTGGACCAGGTGGTAGCGAACGAAGGGGCCGACGCTGAAGCCCATGTCGTTCGTACCGGGCTCGAAGACCTGGCCCCACGCGCCGACCATCACATAGCGGCTGATGCCGTAGCCGAGATCGAGCGCCGCGCCGAAGCCAGTTCCGAGCTTCGACGCTGCTTCGCCCTGCCGCAGCTCGCCGAAGGGAACCCGCAGTGCGGCGCCCACCGCGAGCTCGAAGTGCCCCCCACGGGTGTCACGGGCGAGCGGCACGACGGGCGGCGGTGGCTCGTCCATTTCGACCTCGGGGAGCGAGGGCGGTCCGCTCGGCGGGGTGGGGCCCCCCTGCGCGAGCGCTCGCGTCGAGGTGAGCGCGGCGGCCAAAAAAAAGGGCAGGCGGCGGGCGGGCATGGGCTCTAGAGGCCGGAGCCTTATCACACGCGCAACTCGGGGGGCGAGCGGACCGACCGGGCTCTCGTGCAACACGAAATCCAAGAAGCGGGCGATGCGACCTCCGACACGCTGATCATCCCGGCCTGCCGGGCGGAAAAGCGCTGGTTCGTCGAGCTCGGAACGGCGGACGAGACGCGGACGCTCGAGCTTTCGGAGGGACGGCCGGTCGTGCTCGGCACCGGGCGCGCCGCCGACGTGCGGCTCAGCGACCGCTGCGTGAGCTCGCGCCATTGCTCGCTCGTCATCGCCGACGGCGGTGTCCGGGTTGACGACCTCGGTTCGACCAACGGCGTCCACGTGGCCGGCGCGCGGCTCGGCTCGGCCCTGCTCACCGGCGACGGCTCGAGCTTCGTGATTGGACGCACGAGCGTCACCTTGCGGCAGGAGGCCGACGCCGGACCGAGCAGCCTGCCGCGGATCCCCGGACTCGTCGGGTCGTCGCTGCCGATGCGGCGCGTGGCCGAAGAGATCACGCGACACGCGCGCTCACGACAGAGCGTGCTCTTGCAAGGCGAATCGGGCACGGGCAAAGACGTCGTCGCGCGCGCGCTGCATGCGTTGAGCGGGCGGAGCGGGGAGTACGTGCCGCTCAACGTCGGCGCGGTGCCCGACTCGCTCGCGGACGCGGAGCTCTTCGGTCATCGACGCGGCGCCTACACGGGCGCCGTCACGAGTCGTGCAGGCGCGTTCGAATCGGCTCACCGCGGCACGTTGTTCCTCGACGAGGTCGCGGAATTGTCCGCCTCGGCGCAGGTGAAGCTGCTGCGCGTGGTCGAGGACGGCTCGGTGCGGCCGATCGGCGGCTCGCACGCCGTCGCCGTCGACGTGCGCATCGTCTCGGCCAGCTGGGCGCTGCTCGAGTCCCGCGTCGCGGAGGGGCGCTTCCGCGTCGATCTCTTTCATCGTCTTTCGACCGTGACGATCACGCTGCCGCCTCTCCGCCGCCGCAAGAGCGACATCCCGGCGCTCTGCCGCGTGCTGCTCGAACGCCTCACGCCCGACGTGGGCGAAAAGCGCGTCACGGGCCCCGCGCTCGCGCGCCTGGTCGATTACGGCTGGCCGGGCAACGTGCGTGAGCTCTCCGCTGTGCTGTATCGCGCGGCGATGGCGGCGCCGGGCAGCGACATTCACGCGTCGCACGTCCTCTTGCCCGAGCCCGAAGCGAACGAGACTCGGGTCGCACGCGCGTCACCGGCCGACGCCGAGACGTTACTCAGCGAGCACGGCGGCAACGTGAGCCGCGCGGCGAAGGCGGCCGGCGTTCCCCGCAGCACGTTTCGCTCGTGGCTCGGTCGCGTCCGCGTTGCGGCTCAGAATCGCCCGGAGACGCTGAACCCGCCGCCTTGCGAGCCGAACCAGGGCAGCACGGCGATGCCCGGCCTCGCGCGCGCGCTGCCGGTCTTGTCGTCGTGGTCGGCCGTGACGAAGTAGAGCACGCCCGTCGTGACTGCCATGACACCGGCGCCGACCCCCGCGACCGTGGCGACTGTCTTGAACGTGTCGCCCTTGTTCACGGCGTCTTGGCGATGCTGGCAGGCGTCCATGAAGCGCGCGGCTTCGGCTTCGTTACCCGGACCGAGCACCGCGTTGGGATCGACGCAGATGCCGCGCGTCGGAACTTCGTCTTGGTGCGCGCGATTGTTGATCTGCTGCGCAATGTCGTCGGCGTTCGAGTAGCTCGCACTCGAAGCGACGGCAAAGCCGACGGCACCGCCCGCGAGCAGGATCGTCGTGCTGCCGGAAATCACGCCGGCGGGCTTCGTGAGAAGCCAATGAAAGAACGACTCGCGGCCGTGCTCCGCGTGCGCCGGCGGGGTCTGCTCGTTCGCGGGCTCGGCCGCGGTTTGGTTTTCCGGTGCAGAGGCGGGAGAGGTGGCTGGCTTGGCGGCGACGGCCGCGGCATCTCCCGCGAGTTTCAGCCTGATTTCCCGGGACTCGCCGGGCTTGGCGCTGAGGCTTTGCGTCCCGACGCGCTCGCCTTTCTTCGCCTGCAGCGTGTGCATGCCCGGCTCGAGGTAGAGAGGGCCCGGCAGCGGCGCGAGGCCCTGAAGGGTGCCATCGACGCTCACGTCGGCGTCGGCGTCCGTCGTCACCGTGATCT
Organism: Polyangiaceae bacterium; assembly: GCA_025936115.1. Taxonomy (GTDB): domain Bacteria; phylum Myxococcota_A; class Polyangia; order Polyangiales; family Polyangiaceae; genus PMG-095. The sequence continues at coordinate 68,006 of JAICTZ010000032.1, read as the reverse complement.
CCGCGATCGCGGCTTTGGCGCTCGCGAGGCCGGCCTGCGCGGCATCACGGTCCGGACCAGATCCACGCAGGTACTCCGAGAAGTGCTGTGCGGCGTCCCGCTCGTGGCTCGAGCGGAGCTCGCTCTGCGCGAGGTTCAACAGCACCGCAGGGTGCTTTTTGAGGGCGTAGGCTTGTAAGAAGGCAGCGCGGGCCTTTTCGTACTGCTTCTGGTCGAAGTAACTGACCCCTTCATTGAAGCGCTCGCGAGCGGCCGCCGTGGTCGTGGCGTCGTCGTCAGCGCGCGCGGCTCTGCCGCTGCAAACGAGCGCGATCAAGAGCCCGGCTGCCAGGGTCTTCTGCATGGTGACGATCCGAATCAACAATTTCCACAGTAGGCGACCCAGGTGGTCCTCCGCTAGGGGCGAAAGCGGTGTCGCCCCGCGCCGCCTCCCGCATCAAAATGGATTTTCGCGCACAATCATGCTTTTGCCGCTCGGCTTCGTACCGCCGGAGGCTGACTTTGGGGCCGGTGGCTTCGGGGACGCGGCGGCTCTGGCGGGGGGCGATGCTCGCGTGGAGACAGGCTGTTGGGCCGGGCTCGAAAGCTTGGGTGTCACTAGAGGAGCTGCCTTTGCGCTTGCTCGTGGCTCAGAGATCGGCGGAGCGACAGCGGCCGGCGTGGGCGATACGGGCGGCGGAACCGGCGCTCTCGTGTCTGGGGTCACCGCTACCGGAGTCGTTGCGTCGGACGGCGGCTGCGATTTGTCCGGCGCGGAGCTGTGTCCAACCGTGAGTGCGAGCACGGCGACGCCGATGAGTAAGGCGGCGCTCGCCACGACGATGATGCCCGCGCGACTGCGCCGCGGTGTTGGGAAGTCGAGCTCGGGTTTCGCCGGTTGCGCGACCGGCGGTGGTAGGTCGAAGGCCTGCATGCGCACGATGGTCGGAGCGCGACGCGCGCGGTGTTCGGCTTCGAGGAGAGCGCTCTGTCCCGACTCGGCGGCTTGCACTTCCGGTCCGAGCATGACGGCTGGCGCGCCGTCTTCTTTTGGAACGTACTTCTGCCCGATGCCGCTCGGCTTGGAGTCCGGCGGCACCTCGACCTCGATCGCCGGTGCGGAGTCGTCATCGCTTGGTGGTGAAACCTCGACGTCGATCTGCAGGTCAGCGTCGGGTGCTGCCGGTCCTGGCGTGACGACGGGAGCGACCGCGACGGGCGCTGACGCGACGGCTGGAGCAGCGACGGGCGCTGCGGCTGGAGCGGTGACGGGCGCTGACGCGACGGCTGGAGCGGTGACGGGCGCTGACGGGACGGCTGGAGCAGCGACGGCAACAGACGCATCCGGCACTGACGCAGCCGGCGTTGGCGCGGCCGGGGGGTCGCCGCTCGTCCACACCGGCGCGGTGCCGAGAAGGGTCGGCCGTCGTGCAGCGGGCACTGCGAGCGGCGTTTGAGTGGCTGCTGCCGTCGGCGCGGAAGCCGGTGCCGCGGGCCCCGCCACGGGAGCGGCTTTCGCTTCGGTCACTGGGATGACCGGCGCCCTGGTGACACTCACGATCGGCGAGCTCGTTACTGCCGGGGAAGAGGCCGCCGGCTTACTCTGCGGTGCGGACGGCGGCTCGGGCACCGGTTGGTCACGCGGTACCGTCGGCACGTCCTCTTCCCAGCTCGGCCGGAACCGCTCGGAGAGGCGGTCGGCTTCCTCCTCCGTCATCGACTCCGCCGAGCGTCGATCAGCGTCACTTTCGGCCATTGAGCCTGAGCTCAAGGTACCATCCGCGACCCGGGTGGCGCAAATCCGCCCCTCGACTCACCTCGGCCGCAACGTGTTCCCCTCGTCTTCACGCAGCGTGTCTCGGTTTTTCGTGCTCGTGTTCGCGCTCGGCTGCGCGCGGACAGAGGCGCCGCACGAGCAGGTCCCCGCCAGCGCTGCCACTGCTCTCGCCTCGGCGGCGGGGCTCTCCCCCCGCGCCGAAACTGTCGCGCGCGCCGACGCGCTGGCGATTGCCGCAAGCAAGCTCGACCCGGTGCATGCGGCGCCGCTCTTTATCGAGGCGGCCGAGCTTCGGGAGCGGCTCTTTCGCGTCGAGCATCGCGAAGCCGACGCCCTCGAAGCGCTCGAGCTTTGGGACCAGGCGGCGGAGGCGCGGCCTGCTGAGCGCTGCGGTCCAGCGCTCAGCCGCGCACTGCTCGAGGCCGAGGTGCGGCACGATCCGGTGCTCGCGTATCGCCAGGTGGCGGCGGAGCGGGCACGCAGCCTGGACGCACGTTGTCGCGCGCTTGCCGACGAGGCGCTCGCCAGTCTCTCCGCCTTTCGTGTGCCCGAGCCGCCCACGGACGAGGCAGCGGACGCGGGGTCGTCACCAGCGACTACGAGCGAACCGGCGCCGGGCGGCGGCCCCGTCGTCGTGCCCGACAAGGCGGGCGTCAACGCGGAGCCCGCGACGATAGGCGAAATCGAACGTTACGGAGCGAAGGACGCGGCGCGCGTCGTCGTGCACGTGACGCATCCAGCGCTCTTCGAGGTGCGCTCGCTGGCCGCCGAGGGAAGCAACGGGCCGCGCCTCGTCGTCGATCTCTTGAACGTGCGCGGCAAGTCGCGCGGCGCTCTTGCGGTGGGCGGACTCGTCGAGCGCGTGCGCGTCGGAGCGCAACCTTCCGGCACGCGCGTCGTGCTCGACTTGTCGCAACCCGCGTACCGGCGCGTGTTCTACTTGCCGGAGCCATTTCGGCTCGTGATCGACGTGTCGAAGCAGCCGCCCACGGGCTTTGCTCCGAACGTCGGCGGCGCGCGCCCCTTGCGTCGCGTCGTGCTCGATCCCGGGCACGGGGGCAACGACCCCGGCGCTACGGGACCGGGCGGCCTGCGGGAAAAAGACGTGACGCTCGACGTTGCGCACCGGGCGGCGCCGCTCCTCGCACGCGAGCTCGGCGTTTCGACGCTGCTCACGCGCGACACGGACACCTACGTCGCGCTCGACGAACGCACCGCGCGGGCGAACGCCTTCGGCGCCGACCTCTTGATCTCGATTCATTGCAACGCGAGCGAGGACGGTGGCGGCAAGGGCGTCATGAGCTTCGTGCTCGACGGCTCGCGCGACACCTTGTCGGCGCGCATCGCCGCGCGCGAAAACTCGGCGTCCGCCGCCGCGGCCTCCGAGCTCGCGAACGCGCTGAGCTCCGTGCTCGATCGTTCGGTCGTCGAACGCTCCGAGCGGCTCGCCGAGCTCTTGCAGCGCGCTACGCTCGCCTCGCTCGCTCCCCGCTATCCCGAGGTACCCGATCTCGGCGTGCGGCGCGCCGGCTTTTACGTACTCGCGGGCGCGACGATGCCGGCCGTGCTCTTCGAGACTTCGTTCATCTCGAGCGCGCCCGGTGAGCTCCGGCTCGCGACCCCCGACTACCGGCAAAAATTGGCCGACGGCATCGTGAACGCCGTGCGTGCGTACCGCGACGGCCGCTGACGCGGTCTGTCTCGGCCGAGAGTGCCGAGCGGCCCGCCACCCGAAATTTTTCTTCCGGAAGCATCAACGCGCCTCGTCAGTTAGGGGCCTCGTCTGTTCCCGTTGACGAACATCATTTCGGGACCTAGCTTGTTGAGCCCACTGAGACCGGCCAACGGGCCTAACACCACGGCGTAGTCATGACCAAAGTCCAGCTCAAGAAGTTCCGGGACATGCTCGAGGCAAAGCGCGAGGAGATCATCAAACGCGCTCAGCAGACGCTCGATCAGGACATGGCCCTGGACACCGACGACCTTCCGGACGAGATGGACCTCGCGTCGAGCGAATACCTGCAGTCCTTCACGTTTCGCCTGCGCGGACGCGAGAAGGCGTTTCTCGACAAGATCCAGAAGGCGATCGAAAAGATCGACAGCGGCACGTTCGGCGTGTGCGACGATTGCGGCGATAAAATCAGCGTGAAGCGTCTCGAGGCACGACCCGAGACGACGCTGTGCATCCGCTGCAAAGAGGACCAGGAACGCGTTGAAAAAGACTTCGGCTGAGCGCGGCGGGCGTCGCCGGGGGGGCCTCAGCGTGCCTTGCTGCGTCGCGTGTCACGGGCTGCGGCGCGCATACCGCTCGTCGCCGAAGCCCGCGCGCTCGGAGTGCCCGCTGGCGCGTCCGGTTTCGACGAGGCCGCGGCTTTTGGCGCCGTGACGCGCGTCCCGCTCAGCGCGAGCTTCAGGTAACGGCCCGTGTGACTGTCGGGCGCGTCGGCCACGAGCTCCGGGGGGCCCTGCGCCACGATGCGCCCGCCGTTTTCCCCGCCTTCGGGCCCGAGGTCCACGACCCAATCCGCGCAGGCGACGAGATCCACGTTGTGCTCGATGAAGAGCACCGTGTTGCCGGCGTCGCGCAGCCCGAGCAGCGCGTGGGTCAAGAGCTCGATGTCCGAGAAGTGCAACCCCGTCGTCGGTTCGTCGAGCACGTAGAGCGTGCGTCCGGTGGCTTTGCGCGCAAGCTCGGTCGCGAGCTTCACGCGCTGCGCTTCGCCGCCCGAGAGCGTGGTTGCCGCTTGTCCGAGCTGGATGTAGCCGAGGCCGACCTGACGCAGCGCCGTGAGCTTCTGTCGGATGCGCGGGATGGATTCGAAGAGCTCGCTCGCGGCGTCGACCGTGAGCTCGAGGGAGTCGGCGATCGACAGGCCGCGGTAGGCGACCTCGAGCGTTTCACGGTTGTAACGTTTGCCGCCGCAGGCGTCGCAAGTGACGTAAACGTCGGGCAAAAAGTGCATGGCGACGCGGAGCACGCCGTCGCCCTGGCACGCTTCGCAGCGGCCGCCGCGCACGTTGAAGGAGAACCGTCCGGGCTTGTAACCCCGCGCGCGCGCGTCGGAGAGGCCGGCGTAGAGCTCGCGCAGGTGCGTGAAGATGCCGGTGTACGTCGCCGGGTTCGAGCGCGGCGTGCGGCCGATCGGCGTCTGGTCGATGCTGATGACTTTGTCGATCTGATCGAGACCCTCGATGCGTTCGCACGGACCGACCCAGCCGGTCGCACCGTAGAGCTCGGCGCGTGCCGCGCTGAGCAGCGTGTCGACGATGAGGCTGCTCTTGCCCGAGCCGCTCACGCCCGTGACGGCCGTGACGAGGCCGAGCGGCACCTCGAGCGTCACGTCGCGCAGGTTGTGTGCGCGCGCGCCCACGACGCGCAGCACGGGACCGGTCGGCTTCGTGCGTGAGGTCGGCACCGGCAGGCGCTTTTCACCCGAAAGGTAGGGCCCGGTCACCGAATCGGGCGAGGCCATGAGCTCGTCGGGCGTGCCCGAAGCGACGATTTTTCCGCCGTGGACTCCGGCGCCCGGGCCCATGTCGAGCACGTGATCGGCCGCGAGGATCGCGTCGCGATCGTGCTCGACGACGAGCACGCTGTTCCCTTTGTCGACCAGCCTGCGCAGGGCAAAAAGCAGCCGTTCGTTGTCGCGGGCGTGCAGGCCGATGCTCGGCTCGTCGAGCACGTAAAGCACGCCCACGAGGGACGCGCCGATCTGCGTCGCAAGACGAATGCGCTGGCCTTCGCCGCCCGACAGCGAATGCGCCGCGCGATCGAGCGTGAGATAGTCGAGGCCAATCTCGAGCAAAAAGTGGAGCCGCTCGGCGACCGCGCGCAAGAGCGGCAGCGCGATGGCGGCGTCGCGCCCCGTCAAATCGGGGTTCTGCCCGAGCTCGGTCAAAAATTGACGCAGCGTGCGGAGCGGCATCGAGCAGAGATCGGCGATCGTCTTGTCGACGACACGTACGGCGAGCGCTTCGGGCCGGAGCCGCACGCCGTTGCAAGCCGGGCAGGTCCGCGTGACGACGAAACGACCCACGTCGTCGATGCCGATGGCACCGTCGTCGCCCGCCTCGTCTTCGCTTTCCGGCGCCTCGCCCGAGTCGAGCATGCGCTCGAGCCGCGGTACGATGCCCTCGTAGCTCGGTTGGGAGCGACGCTTCCCTTTGGCCGCCTGGGCGCCGTAAAGGATGGCCTCGCGCTGTTCTTCCGGCAGGTCCTTCCAAGGGACGTCGGGGCTCACGTGGAGCGCTTCGACGACACGAGCCACTTCGGTTGCGGTCGCGAGCGAGCCGCGCCGACCGAACGCCACGACGGCGCCTTCACGCAGCGAGCGCCCTGTGTCCGGCACGACGCGGCCCACGTCGACGCTCGAGCGCACGCCGAGCCCGTCGCACGTCGGACAGGCGCCGTGCGGGCTGTTGAAGGAAAACAGGCGCGGCTCGAGCGGCGGTAGCGTGATGCCGTACTCCCAGCTCACGAGCCGTTCGCTCATCACGACGGGCTCGCTCTGGTCCATGGCGTCGACGAGCAGCGTGCCGTCGCCGAGCTTGAGCGCGAGCTCGACGGAGTCGGTGAGGCGACCCTTGACGCCCTCGCGCACGACGATGCGGTCGACCACCACGTCCAAATCGTGCGGTTTGGTGCGATCGATCGCGATCGCGTCGCCGAGATCGACCTGCTCACCGTCGATCCGGACGCGCACGAAACCGTCGCGGCGCAGGCGCTCGAGCTCCTCGCCGAGGTCGCTCTTGGCGCGTCGCACCACGGGCGCGAGCAGAGCGACCTTGCTGCCTTCGCCGCGCGACAGAATGCTGTCGACGATCTCCTGGACCGTGTAGGCGCGCAGGACCTTGCCCGACTTGGGGCAGTGGGGCACGCCCACGCGCGCGAAGAGCAAGCGCAAGTAGTCGGCGATCTCGGTGACGGTGCCGACGGTCGAGCGGGGGCTCTTGCCGAGACCCTTCTGCTCGATCGCGATGGCCGGGCTCAGCCCTTCGATACTTTCGACCTTCGGTTTCGGCAGCTGGTCGAGAAACTGGCGGGCGTACGCGGAGAGCGATTCGACGTAGCGGCGCTGCCCCTCGGCGTAGATGGTGTCGAACGCGAGCGAGGACTTGCCGGAGCCGCTCGGCCCCGTGATCACGACGAGACGGTTACGCGGGAGCTCGCAACTGACATTTTTCAGGTTGTGCTGCGCCGCACCCCGGACGACGAGGAAGTCCATGCCAAAATCTCGTCCTAACACGGATACCGCGCCCTCGCCGCCCGGCCGCCCTCTCGAGGCCGAGTCTTTCCGAGTGCTTGAAACCTAAGCACTTTCTCGGTTACTCTAGCGTTTGCGGGTGCCGCCGCTTTCGGGTAGCGTTCGCGGGGCCCATAGCTCAATCGGTCAGAGCCCCCGGCTCATAACCGGGCCGTTCCTGGTTCGAACCCAGGTGGGCCCACTGGCGGCGCGGTGCGACCATGTGTAGAGCAGCCGAAGGAGCCAAGCTTAAGTGACGATGAAGTTGCAGATCGAGGCCCTCGAGGAGCTGGCCGCCCTAGACGCCGAGCTTCGCGAACTCACGGACCGCTTCACCAAAGATCAGAAAGTACTGAGCGACAAGAAGGCGGTCGCCAAGAGCCTCGAAGACCGCATGACGCGCGGGCGCCAGAGTCTCGGTGAAATGGAGAAAGCGCGCGGCGACCTCGTCGGCGAGCTCCGACAGATGTCGATTCAGGTCGAGCGCTCGCGCGAGAAGCTTTCACGCTGCCGCACCGAGCGCGAGGCGAACGCGGCCCAACGCGAGGTCGAGGAGCTCCGGAAGCTCTACCGCGATCGGGAGATCGAGCTCGAAAAGCTCGACGGCCTGATCCAGCAGGGGCGCGGCGAGTTCGACCAAGTGACGGAGCAGCACGGCACGGTCTCCGGCGAGCTCGGCTCGAGCGAGTCGGACTCGATGAACCGCATCGCCACCTCGGAAGAGGAGCTCGTGCGCAAACAGGCGGCGCGCGGGGACATCGTCCAGCGCATCAAGCCGGACCTCTATCGGCGCTACGAGATGATCCGCAAACGCAAAGGCACCGCTCTTGCTTGGACGCGCGACGGCACTTGCAGTGCCTGCCACATCCGCTTGCAGCCGATGCTGTTCCAGAAGCTCTTGCGCGCCGACGATTTCGGCCAATGCCCGAGCTGCAACCGCATCCTCTACTACCGGCCGGCTCAGCAACCCGAGGCTGAAGGTCAATCGGGAAGTCCGTGACGCTCGAGGTGGCCGAGCCGCCGCGCGAGGACGGGATCTGAAGAGCCATGAAAGCGTGTGCGTCCTGCGGGCGCCTCTATCCTGACGACGCGGGCTTCTGCCCGGTCGATGGCACGCCGCTCACGAGCGCGACTCAGGTGCCGGTGCAAAGCGACGCGGACGATCCGCGCATCGGTCAGCTCTTTTGCGACCGCTACCAGATGCGCCGCGTGGTCGCCGACGGCGGCATGGGCCGCGTGTACGAAGCGCTCGACATGCAGGAGCGACGCAACGTCGCGCTCAAAATCCTGCACGCCGACGTGGCGCGCGACGAGGTCTCGGTCGAGCGCTTCAAACGCGAGTTCGAGGTGAGCCGCACGCTGCCGCACCAGCACATCGTCGAGGTGCTCGGGTTCCAGCCGACCCACGACGGCACCTACGCGTTGATCATGGAGTTTCTCTACGGTGAGGAGCTTCGCAACACGCTCAAGCGGGAGGCCGTGCTCGCTCCTGCGCGGCTCGTGCGCATGCTGAGCCAAGCGGCGCTCGCGCTCGACGCCGCGCACGCGATGAAGCTCGTGCACCGCGATCTGAAGCCGGACAATCTGTTCCTCTGCCAAACGCGCGAGGGCGACATCGTCAAGGTCTTGGATTTCGGCTCCGTCAAAGACAAAGGCGAGTCGGCGAAGAAGCTCACGGTGCTCGGCACGACGATCGGTTCACCGTTCTACATGGCGCCCGAGCAGGCGCAGGGTCTCGACACGCTCGATCACCGCGCCGACGTCTGGGCGCTTGCCGCCATTGCCTACGAGTGCATGACCGCGCACGTGCCGTTCGCGGGCAGCAACGGGCCGAGCATCCTGCTCGAAATTCTCACGAAGGATCCGAGGCCCCCGAGCGAGGTGGGACGCGGGCAGAAGTACCCCATCCCGCCGACGCTCGATCCGGTGATGACGCACGCCTTCAAGAAGATGCAGGCGCTCCGCACGCCGTCCGTGGGCGCGTTTGCCGACGAGGTCGCGGCCGCCTACGGACTCGAAGGTTCGCATACGGTTTGGGCCACCACGCCCGAGACCGACATCGCCGCGTTGATCGACGCCAAGATGCCGGCTCTGATGCAGACCAAGGTGGCCGCGCCGGCCGGCCCTAGCGACGCTTCCGATTCGTTTTTCGGCGAGAGCCAGTCCCTCGGTGCCGAGGCGGGCGGAGCTGCACCCATGCCGCCGCCCTCGAGCATGCTGCCCGACTTGGCCGTGGCGGGTATTCCGAAGTCGAACCCGAATTGGCTGCTCTTCGCGCTCATTGGCGGCGGTTTGCTCGTCGTGATCGTCGTGCTTTTGTTGGTGCTGCACTAAAGCCGGCGGGCAAGGGTAGGGGGCTGGCCCTTGTGGTAGAAAAGGAAGCCATGTCCGTTCTGCGCCTGTTCGTGCCGCTTGCGCTCCTTGCGCTAAGCGCCGGTTGCAAGCGGGAGGCGCCCCCCGCCGGTGAGGACGCTCGAGCGCCGATCAACGAGGCCGTGCCCGCCGCAGCGACGGAGACTGCTCCCGTCGTCGCCGCATCGGCGCCAGCTGCCGCTACTCCGCCCGCGCCGGGCACGGCTGCCGACGCGAGCGGGACGAACCATTACGACGAGCCGAAATTCGCCCTCGTCGCGCAGCCGAGCGGCGCGTACGCCGCGGGCAAGGAAGGCACGATCGAGGTCGTGCTCGACGCCAAGCCGCCCTTTCACGCCAACCAGCAGTACCCCTACAAATTCAAGACGAAGGAAGCGGCCGGCGTGAAGTTTGCGCAGCCGGTCGTCGGCAAGGACGCGGCCAAGATCGAGCAGCAGCGCGTGACGATGCGCGTGCCGTTCGTTCCGGACGCCGCAGGTCAGCGTACGGTGAGCGGCCAGTTCGCGTTCTCGGTCTGCACGGAAGAGACGTGCTTGATGGAGAAGCGCGATTTGGCTCTCGTCGTGGACGTGAAATAGGCCCCAAAACGGGCGTCGGAGCAACGTCGGAGCAACGGTGATGGGGACCAGCATCCTCGACGAGCTTTCAGGCATCACGCAGCGCGTGGAGCAGGACTTTCGCGACGAACGGCGTCTGCTCACGTTCCGCGAATACCTCGAGCTCTTTGCGTCGAACCCGGTTCGGTACTCCCGCGACGCCTGCCGCTACCTGCGCGACATGTTCGCGTACTACGGCCGGACGGAGCTCGTGCGACCCTGGGGCGAGGAGAGTCGCTTCAAGCTCTTCGATCTGCCGTTCCTCGATCCGGCCGAGGCGGCGGCCGAGGCCCTCGTCGGACAAGAGCAGGTGCAGCACGAGGTGCACCGCGCGCTCGAAAACTTCGGGCGGGAAGGACGCCCAACGCGCCTCGTGCTCTTGCACGGTCCGAACGGCTCGGCCAAGAGCACGATCGCTCAGTGCATCATGCGCGCGCTCGAGCACTACTCGGCCGAGGAAGAGGGCGCGCTCTACCGCTTTCACTGGGTCTTCCCGAACCAGACGCGCCTGCGCGGCTCGATTGGCTTCGGGGGCAGACGGCCGTCGCAACGGCCGGACGACGCGAGTTACGCGCATTTGCCGCTCGAGGAAATGGACGCGCGCCTGCACATCGAGGTGCGCGATCACCCGCTCTTTCTCTTGCCGCTCGAGGCACGCACGAAGCTCCTGACTCGTCTCTACGCCGAGGCGGGCGCGCAGGAGGCACCGCCCGATTGGGTGCTCCGCGGTAGCCTCTCGCACAAGAGCCGGCAAGTTTACGATTCGCTGCTCGCGAGCTACGACGGCGCGCTCGACGAGGTCCTGCGTCACGTTCAAGTCGAGCGCTACTTCATCTCGCGGCGTTACCGCGTCGGCGCCGTCACGGTCGGTCCCGAGCTTTCCGTCGATGCGGGCGAGCGCCAGCTCACGGCCGATCGCAACCCCGCGGCGCTTCCGGCCGCGCTCCAATCGCTCACGCTGTTCGAGGCCTACGGGGAGCTCATCGACGCGATGGGCGGCGTGATCGAGTTCTCCGACCTTTTGAAGCGGCCGCTCGACGCCTTCAAGTACCTGCAGATCACGGCCGAGACCGGCGAGGTCCAGCTGCGTTCGCAGACGATCCAGGTCAACTGCGTGCTGCTCGGCAGCGCGAACGAGGTTCACCTCGGTGCGTTCCGCGAGCACGTCGAGTACGAGAGCTTTCGCGGCCGGCTCGAGCTCGTGCGCGCGCCCTACCTGCTCAGCTACTTCGACGAGAAGAAGATTTACGACGCGCAAATCGCGCCGCAGGCGCGCCGCCACGTCGCGCCCCACGCGACGGAGCTCGCTGCGATGTTCGCCGTGCTCACGCGCATGCGACGCCCGAATCCCGAGCGCTACGACGGCCAGCTCAAGGAGCTCGTCACGAACCTGACGGCCATCGAGAAGATGGATCTCTACGCGACCGGCGCGCCGCCGAGTCACCTCGACGACGACGACGCCAAGGTTCTGCGCGCGGCGATTCCGCGCATTTATCACGAGAGCGACGCCTACCCGATCTTCGAGGGCAGCGTCGGCGCGAGCCCGCGCGAGATGCGCGGCGTGCTCCTCGACGCCGCGCAAAGCCCGCGGCACGACTGCCTCTCGCCGCTCGCCGTGCTGCTCGAGATCGACAAACTCTGCGAGCGAGCGGGCGAGTACTCGTTCTTGCAAGAGGAGCGGCTGCCGGGCGGCTACCACGACCACGTGCTCTTCCGCCGCACGCTGCGCGAGCGTTTGCTCGAGGCACTCGAGGACGAGCTGCGCATCGCGAGCGGCCTGGTCGACGAAGCGCGCTACGCGGCGCTTTTTTCGCGCTACGTCACGCACGTAAGCTTCTGGGTCAAACGCGAGAAACTCAGAAATCCCATGACCGGCCAGTACGAGGATCCCGACGAACGCTTGATGGGCGAAGTCGAGGCGCTGCTTCGCGGCAACGAAAACCCGCAGGAGCTCAGAAACTCCCTCATCAACTCCATCGCCGCCTGGGCCATCGATCACCCGGACGAACCGATCGACCACTCGCGCATCTTCGCCTCCCAGCTCAAGCGCCTGCGCGAGGCCGTGTTCGCCGAACGCCGGCTGCCGATCGCCAAACTCTGCCGCGACGTGATGATCCTCTTGCGTGAAGAGGGCAGCGGTCTCGATGACGCCAGGCGTACGGCGGCCACGCGCGTGCTCGAAGAGCTCAAGCGTCGCTTCGGCTACGAGGACAGCTCGGCAGGCGACGCGGCGGCCGTGCTCGTGAGCGAGCGCTTCGCCGACCTCTTGCGCTGATGCTCTTCGACACGCACTGCCACCTCGATGAGGCGAGCTTCCCCGAGGGAGCCGACGCGGTGCTCGAACGAGCGCGCGCCGCTGGCGTCGGCGCGTTCACGTGTATCGGCGTGGGCTCGCTCGAGCTCGCGCGCGCTGCCGTCGCGCTCGCGGAGCGGCGCCCGGACGTCGTAGCGACGGTCGGCATCCACCCGCACGATGCGAACACGGCGGACGCCGCCTCGGAAGCGGACCTCGAGTCGCTGGGCGCGCGGGCACGCGTCGTCGCGATCGGAGAAGTGGGGCTCGACTTTCACTACGACCATTCCCCGCGCGAAACGCAAGAGCACGTGTTCCGTCGCGCCATCGCGCTCGCGCGCCGCCTGCACAAGCCGCTCGTCATCCACACGCGGAGCGCGCCGCAGGAGACCCTCGACATCCTCGAGGCCGAAGCGGCGCGCGACGTGGGCGGCGTGATCCACTGCTTCAGCGAAGATCGCGCGTTTGCCGCGCGCGCTCTCGAGCTCGGCTTCTATCTCTCGTTCTCGGGCATCCTGACCTTCAAGAACGCCCGCAGCGTGCACGACGTAGCCGCATGGGCCCCCGAGGACCGGCTGCTCGTCGAAACCGACAGCCCGTACCTTGCGCCGGTCCCGCTGCGCGGCAAAAAGTGCGAACCCGCGTTCGTCCAGCACACCGCGCTCCGCCTGGCTGAGCTCCGGAGCTCGGACCCCGAGCGCATCGCGGCAGTCACCGCCGAAAATGCAGCCCGCCTATTCGGCGTGAGCGTCCACGAGGGTGGGCTCGTCATCGGTCGTGCTTGACAGCCCGGGGGTCGCCCGCCCATATTCCGCGGGCTTTTGCCGAGGTAGCTCAGCTGGTTAGAGCACGCGCTTCATAAGCGTGGTGTCGACGGTTCAAGTCCGTCTCTCGGCACCGATCACGTAGCCCCGCCCCCGATTCTGGACAGCGACTCGTTCCGGCATCCTTGCTCAGGGCCGCCGTAGTACGCAGACGCATGGCCACTGAACGCGAAAAAATGCTCGCGGGACAGCTCTACGATGCGGTCGACCCGGAGCTCGTGGCCGCACGCAAGCGCGCCCGCGAATTGTGTCAAACCCTCAACGCGCTGCGCGAGGTCGAACGCGATGAGCGCCGCTCGGTCCTCCGCGAGCTGTTCGCGACGGGGGGCGACTCGGTCTGGATGCAGCCGCCGTTCTTCTGTGACTACGGGTCCAATATCGAGCTCGGAGAGCGCGTCTTCTTCAACTTCAACTGCGTCGTCCTCGACGTGTGCAAAGTCCGCATCGGGAGCTTCACTCAGTTCGGTCCCGCCGTTCAAATCTACACGCCCCTCCACCCGTTCAACGCGGAACAACGCCGCAGCCATGAATACGGCAAGCCAGTCGACATCGGCTCCGACGTCTGGGTCGGCGGCGGTGCCCTCATCCTTCCCGGCGTCACGATCGGCTCACGCACCGTCATCGGCGCCGGCAGCGTCGTCACCCGCGACGTGCCCGCCGACGTCTTTGCCGCCGGCAATCCCTGCCGCGTCATTCGCGAAATCAGCGAATAGCCTTGCGGGCCAAAACCCAACCGAATAGCCAGCGCGGGAAGGTGCGGCTCTCGTGACGCACTTCGAGGCCTGCTCGCGCGAGCGTTTCGGCGATTTCGGCGCGACCTCGAGGTTCGGCCGCGAGTAGGCGGCCGCCGTGGCGGAGAACGCGTGCCATTTCGAGCAGCGCGCGCTCGCGGGGCGCACGTTCGAGGTGATGCAGAGAGAAGCAGGCGACCGCCACGTCGATGCTCGTGTCAGGTAGATCGAGCTTGTCGAACGCTAGGGTGCGCACATCGACGCGTGCAGCGACGCCTTCGGCCGCGGTGTTGGCGCGCGCCGTGTTCGCGCTCGGCGCGCCCCCTCCGTGCGGGCGTCGCCAGTCGTCGATGGCGATGACGGAGCCGCGCGACAGGCGCTTGGCTGCGGCGATGGCGACCACGCCGTCGCCCGTGCCCACGTCGAGCAGGATCTCGTCCCCCCTGAGTGCGAGCGCGTCGAGGAGCCGCTCGATGTTCCGAAAACGCAGCCCTCGCGTGAGCCAGCGGAACCAGGCGAACGAAATGAGCGACACGACGCCGACGATACCGAGGTGCGCGCCCACGGCCAGGCCGAGCGCCGCGAACGCGCCGAGCCACGCGTGGCTGCCGACGTGCGCGACGGCGCCGGCCGTGGCGCCGAGCACGCCCAGCACGAGCAAGCGGTGCTGGAGCGCGGCAAGCGGGGGACGATAGCGAGCTTTGGTGGTCATCGACGGAGCCTGGTGCCGCCTGACCGGGTGAGAAGGGCTGCTTCGACTCGAACCGCACTTTCCGGACACCCGCGCCGGGATCGTCCGGAGCGTCAGCGCGGGCTCTGGCGGGCGCCGAGTGACGCGTCGAGCCCTGGGAGCACGAGCCGTCGGAAATCGAGCGCCGCCTCGGCCGGCTTCGGCGGGCGCGGCTGGCTACCCTGAGCTTCGAGTAACGCCGTGAGTCCGCCGGTCACGTGCTCGGTCGCAAAATCCAGGTTTTGCGCCCGGGCGCGGGGGTACAGCCGCGCGAGCTCGGCCCGGACGCAGGAACGCACGACGCGCGCGAAGCGCGTCAGCACGAGCACGCCCGTCGAGCTCTTGCCGAGTCTCGAGGCGAGCGGCCGGTGCGCGCTCACGTGTTCGAGCAGAGGCTCGAGAAATGGAAACGCGATCTCCGCGTTTACCGTCGCTCTGCCAAGCACGCGCGCAAGGCGAGCGAGCCTGCTCTTGAGCACGGCATCTTTGTCCCGAAAGTGCTCGTAGAACGTGCTCTTGCCGACGGCGGCGCGCGCGGCGACGTCACGCACGCTCGTGCGCTCGTAGCCGCGCTCCGCCAAAAGCTCGAGCAAGCTCCGCTCGACCTTGACGCGCGTGCGCTTGGCGCGTCGGTCGGGAGCGGCAATGCGGCGCGTCACCACGAAGCCCGAGCGACGCGCCGGCTGGCGTCAGTTGTTACCGAAGAGATCGTGGATCTTCGAGTCGAGCGCGACGGCGATCTTGTACAGGCTCGAAATCGAGGGGCTCGATTCGGCCCGCTCGATTTGTGACAGAAGCGAGATGCTGAGGCCCGTGCGGCGGCTCATCTGCTTGAGCGTGAGCTCGCGCTCCTTGCGCATCGCGCGAATCGTATCGCCGATGATCTTGTGGAGCTGCTCTTCGGGCGTGCGCGCAAGGCCCTTCTTCTTCATGACGCGCGCGAGCACCTCTCGGAACTCGTCCACGTTGAAGGGCTTCTTGATGTAGTCGACGGCGTCGAGCTTCATCGACGCGACGGCTGTATCGAGGTTCGGATGCGCGGTGAACATGATCACCGCAATGTCCGTGTCGATGGTTCGAACGCGCTTCAATACTTCGATACCGTCGAGCTTCGGCATCATCACGTCGAGAATCAGGACGTGATAATCGCCAGAACGAATTTCGTCCTCGACGAGGGTCGGGTCGCTCATCGTCTTGACGATGAACCCGTCTTTCTCGAGCAGCGTCTGCATGTAGTCGCAGATCGCTTTGTCATCATCGACAATCAGAATGCGCACGAAGGGGACTTCGATGGGCAAGGTGGTCTCCTCGAACGGTCCAAGTAGCTGGTTGCAGTGACACTATAACGTGATCCGGTTACCACGTCACTAGATTTCTTGAAGAACGAAAGTCCGCGAAATCGCACAACTTTTGGAAATGGAAGCGTCGAGTGCGCGCCACTGCTCGCGTTCGGTGGTCCTCGAGGCGAGAATCCAGGTTATCGCCTGGGCGGGGGGGGGCGCTTGGCTGTTTCTTCACGCGCAGGAGTGACGGTGCGCCGCCCCGGGTCGCGCCCTGCAGGAGATGTTCGAAGGGGATTGCCATTGGCAACGTACGGTCGTGCTCGAAAAGTCGTCGCCGCGCTTGGTCGTGGCAGTTCTGAGCGCTCGCCACGACAACGTCAGCGCCCGACGTTGAAAGCGGCTGTCGTTTGGCCGCTGCTGCAAGCTTCTGCCGTTCGGGCATTCGCTGCTGCGCTCGCACGCGAGACTTGCCGCCGAGGTGTCCGCGGCGTGGCGTTTGGGGCCCCGGCCCCAAACGCGGAGGGGTTGAGTGTTTGTTTTGTCGGGGCGGGCAGATTCGAACTGCCGACCTCACGGACCCGAACCGTGCGCGCTACCAAACTGCGCTACGCCCCGAACAGGCGGCCCCAACCGGGGCGCCGCGGAGGATGATGGCCTTCCCCCGGTCTGTCAAGCGCGCAAGCGGTGGGAAATGACGATCGGCTGCGCGCCCGGTCAGGGTCTAACCCTTGCGCTTCTTGAGCTCTGCGGTGAGCGCGGGAACGGCCTGAAAGAGGTCCGCGACGAGGCCGTAGTCGGCGATCTGAAAGATCGGCGCGTCGGCGTCCTTGTTGATGGCCACGATGACCTTCGAGCTTTTCATGCCGGCGATGTGCTGGATGGCACCCGAGATGCCGATCGCGACGTAGAGCTCGGGAGCGACGATCTTTCCGGTCTGCCCAACCTGATAGTCGCCGGGCGCGTAGCCGGCGTCGACCGCGGCCCGGCTCGCACCGATAGCCGCACCGAGCGCTTGCGCGAGCGGTTCGAGCACTTGAAAGAACTGCTCCTTGATCGCGCGGCCACCCGAGACGACGACCCTCGCTTCGGTGAGCTCGGGGCGTTCGCTCTTGACGGCTTCGAGCGACACGTAGTCCACCCGTGCCGCCGCGGCTCCGGGAGCGACCTTTGCTACCGCCTCGACGGGTGAGCTGCCGCCGGACGGTGCGGCGGCGTCGAACTCGCTCTGACGCGCGGTCGCGACCTGGACGGGCGTCGTGAGCTCGACCGTGCCGAACACGTTACCGGCGTACATCGGGCGCTTGTAACGAAGCGCCGTCCCCTCGACGAGCACGTCCGAACAGTCGCCCGCGAAGCCCGCGTCGAGGCGCGCGGCGACGCGCGGCATGAGATCCTTGCCTTGGCTCGTGGCCGTGGCGACCAGCAAGGCGAAGCTCTTGCCGACCTCGGCGACCGTGGGGGCATAGTGCTCGGCCGTGTAGTGGGCGAGCGTCGGATCCTCGCAGACGAGGACCTTTTGAGCGCCGAAGCTCGTGAGCTCGGCCGCGGCCGAGCGCGCGGCGCCGCCGAGGACGAGGATCGAGAAGGCGCCACCCACGGCGGGCAGGGCTTTTTGGGCGAAGGTGATGGCGGCGAGCGTCGCCTTCTTCACTTTGCCGTCTTCGGTGATTTCGGCAACGACGAGAGCGTGGGGCATGATTCAGAGCACCTTCGAGACGTTCATCAGCTTGTCGACGAGTTCGGTCACGTCTTTGACGCGCACACCCGCCGAACGTGCCGGGGGCTTTTCGAACTTGAGGGTCTTCGTGGAGAGCGCGGCGCCGGGCGCGAGTTCGGCGAGCGTCTTCGTGTCGAGCGGTTTCTTTTTCGCCGCCATGATCGCCGGCAAGGGCGCGAAACGAACGCCCTCGGCGTAGCGATGAGCGGCGTCGGTGTGCGCCGAGTACACGCTCGTCGGCGAGACGATGCGCAAATCGACGGTCACCACGGCCGGCAGCCGCACCCTGAGCGTTCCCACGCCGCCGTCCACTTCGCGGCTCACGAGGAGCGCGCCCGCTTCCTCGCGGATCGTCGCTGCGAACGTCGCCATCGGCCAGTCGAGCAGCTCGGCGAGCCGCTGGCCCACCTGGTTGCTGTCGCCGTCGACGGCTTGTTTGCCGAGCAAGACGACGTCCGGCTTTTCCGCGAGCACGAGCGATTTGAGCGCGAGCGCGACGAGCCGTCCGTCGAGGGCGTCGTCCGTGGCATCCACGCGGATCGCGCGATCGGCCCCCGTGGCGAGCGCGGAGCGCAGGGTCTGCTCGCACTCCTTCGGTCCGAGCGTCACGACGATGACTTCGCCGAGGCGCTGTTTCGGCGCCTTGCCGTTTTCCGTGAGGCGCAGCGCGGCTTCGAGCGCGTATTCGTCGAACGGATTGGTCTTCCATTCGAGCCCCGTCGAGTCGACGGCGACGTTCGAGGCGGCGATCTTGATCTTGTTTGCGTTGTCCGGGTCGGCGACGCGCTTGAGCGGGACGAGTACCTTCACACCCTTATCTCACCAGCCCCGCGGCCCTCGAGCAACCGCCGTCGCCGGCCAAAAGGCCGAACCCCGGGGCTTGGCGGTGTTTTGCATGCGACCTTCGCATTCCTTGCTAATAACCCCGAGCGTCGTGACTCTCTCCGCCGATTTTCTCGTGCTCGGCAGCGGCATCGCCGGACTGTCCTTTGCTTTGCGTGCCGCTCGTTACGGTCAAGTGGTGGTCGTCACCAAGCGTGCCGCGGACGAGGCGGCGACTGCGTACGCGCAAGGCGGCGTCGCGGCGGTGTTCTCGGCGGAGGACTCGTTCGAGAAGCACGCGGCCGACACGATCGCCGCGGGCGCCGGGCTCTGTCACGACATCGTCGTCGAGCTCTGCGTACGCGAAGCTCCCGCGGCGGTGCGCTGGCTGGCCGAGATCGGCGCGAGTTTTTCGCGCGCGGGCGACGGCGAGCTCGATCTCGGACGCGAGGCGGCGCACAGCGAGCGACGCATCGTGCACGCGGGCGACATCACGGGCCGCGAAATCGAGCGCGCGCTCGTGGCCGCCGTGAAGGCGTCGCCGAATATCCGCCTGCTCGAGTGGCACCTCGGGGTCGATCTCATCACGCTCAGCAAATTCGGCGGCCCCGACCAGTGCGTGGGCGCTTACGTACTCGACGAGCGCCGCGGCGTCGTCGAAACCGTGGTGGCGCGCGCGACGGTGCTCGCGACGGGCGGCGCGGGCAAGGTGTACCTCTACACGTCGAATCCCGACGTCGCGACGGGCGACGGCATCGCCATGGCGTACCGCGCGGGCGCCGAAGTCGCGAACATGGAGTTTTTCCAGTTTCACCCGACGGTGCTCTACGAGCCGAAGGCCAAGAGCTTCCTCATCAGTGAGGCGCTGCGCGGGGAAGGGGCCACGTTGCGGCTGCCGACGGGCGAGTCGTTCATGAAGAAGCATCACCCGCTCGGCGATCTCGCGCCGCGCGACGTCATGGCGCGCGCCATCGACTTCGAGATGAAACGCACGGGCTCGGAGTCGGTACTGCTCGACATCACGCATCAGTCGCGTGAGTTCTTGCAGCGCCGCTTCCCGGGCATCTACGCGGAGTGCGCGCGCTTCGGCATCGACATCGCGACGCAGCCGATCCCCGTCGTTCCGGCGGCTCACTATTTGTGCGGCGGCGTCAGCACCGACTTGCACGGGCGCAGCACGCTGCCCGGCCTCTGGGTGCTCGGGGAGACCGCATGCACGGGCCTGCACGGCGCGAACCGTTTGGCTTCGAATTCGCTGCTCGAAGGGCTCGTATTCGCGCGGCGCGCCGCCGAAAAGCTCGGCTCGCTCATCGCTGAGCTACGCGAAGGTCCGGTCCCGAGCGTGCCCGAGTGGCAAATCGGCTCCGCGGTGCCGAGCGACGAGGCCGTCGTCGTGAGCCACAACTGGGACGAGCTCAGGCGGCTGATGTGGAACTACGTCGGCATCGTGCGCAGCGACGCGCGCCTGCGCCGGGCGGCGCGTCGCGTCGCCATGCTGCAGGAGGAAATCCAGGAGTATTACTGGAAGCACCTCGTGACGCGCGACCTGCTCGAGCTCAGAAACATCGCGACGGTCGCCGAGCTCGTGATCGGCTCCGCGGCGAGCCGGCGCGAGAGCCGAGGGCTCCACTACACGATCGATCATCAGGAGACGCTCTCCGACTTCGCGCGCGACACCGTCGTCAAGCGCGGCGTCCCCGCGCACCTGCGCGGGCACTAGACAGGCGCCGTGCAGCCGGTAACGCGCAATCTCACGCACGTCGACGTGGTCGCTTGGGCGTTCGGCGTGACGCTCGCCAGCGTGACCGTGGCGCAGCAGCTGTTCATCTTCGCGCCGAACGCGGCGCACGATCTGGTCGTGCTCGTCGGGACGCAGCTGCCCGTCTACCTCGCGGCCTGCGCGCTGTTCGCGGCCCGCCGTCCGGGCCGCAACTTCGAGGAGTTGTTCGCGCTCCGGCGCGCGCCGGTCGCGCTGCTCGTGCTCGGGTTCTTGCTCGGCTTGTGCGTGCATGCCCCGGCGGAACGACTGAACGCGCTCATCACCCAGTTTTTTCCGCTGCGCAAGGAAGTGGCTGCGGCGCTCGAGACCGAGCTCATGCCGCGTGGTGCGGCGCACGCCGTGGTGCTCGCGCTGATGGTCGCGGCCGCGGGCCCCTTCGTCGAGGAGCTCCTCTATCGTGGCGCGCTCTACACGGGGCTGCGCACGACGGCGAGCGCACCGAGCGCCGCCATGACGACGGGCTTGATGTTCACGCTGATCCACCTCGAGCCGCGCTCGTGGTTGCCGATTTTCTTGCTCGCGTGCTGCCTCGGCTACGTGCGCGCGCTCAGTGGCTCGCTGTGGCCGGGCGTGTTGCTCCACGGAGCGTTCAACGGGACGACGCTGGTCTTCGCCTGGCTCGGACCGAAGGCGGAAGCGCTCTCCTTGTCGTGGACGGCGGTCGCCGGTTCGACCTTCGTGGCAGTCGTCTTGATCGCGCTCTCGGCGCGCCTCGCGCAGAAGAGCCAGCTCGCCGAACGGGCGCGCGCGCTCGACGGCCCGGTGCCTTCCTCCGACGGAGCAACCCCGTGAAACCCAAAATCGCAGTCTGCTTGCCCGGTGGGGGCGCCGCGGGCGCCATGTTCCAAATCGGAGCGCTGGCCGCGCTCGAGGACGCGCTCGACGGACTCGAGGTCTCGAATTTCGATCTTTACGTCGGCAGCAGCGGCGGCGCGAGCGTGGCGGCGGCGCTCGCGGGTGGCTTGCCGATCCAGCGCATCTACCGCGCATTTCTCGATCCCGCCGACGCCTACTTCGGCCTCGAGCGCAAACACCTCTTGCGCATCGATTTCGGCGAATGGCGACGCACCGTGCCGGCGTTCATCGCCGCGTTCAGCGAGGGGGCGGGTGCGCTCATGCGCGGCGGCGGTCCGCCGTCGGCCGCGCTCTGGGAGCAGCTCGACAGGCTCGCCGACGCGCTACCGGCCGGTCTCTTCTCCCTCGACGGCTACGAGCGCTTTCTCGAGGAGTTTTTCATCCGCCGCGGCGTGCCGAACAGCTTCTTTGCGATGCCGCGGCCGCTGCGTATCCTCGCCCACGACCTCGAATCGGCGGAGCTACGTCTCTTCGGCTCCGGCGACGCGGCGGAGGTGCCCGTCACGCGCGCCTGCATCGCTTCGATGGCGATTCCGCCGTTCTTTTCCCCCGTGCGCGTGGGTGACCGCCATTACATCAACCCGGGCGGCGGGCAGATCGTGCACGCCGAAGTGGCCGTCGCCGAAGGCGCCGACGTGCTGATCGTCGTCAATCCGCTCGTGCCGCTCCGTACGGAGCGGGGCTCGCTGCGGGACCGCGGTCTGCTCACCGTGACCAACCAGGCGATTCGGATCGGCTCGTGGCGCGCGCTGCGCGATCAGTGCCGCGTCGCCGAAGTGGCGGGCAAAGCCGTGCTGTGCATCGAGCCCGAGCCCGCCGAGAGTCTCCTCTTCTTCGGCAACCCCGAGAGCTTCGACGTGCGCCGGCGTATTCTCGAGTACGCGTACCGTCACTGCCGTGCGCTCATCGTGCAAGCCGCCGAAGCGCAGCACCCGGTGTTGGCGCGCACGGGTTTTTCGCTGCGTGCGGCGCGCAGCGAACCGTCGCGTCCGGCTCAGGTCAGGGGATGAGGCAAAGCGCGCTCGGGCGTTCTCGGTTCGCCTGGGTGGTCCTCGGCGCGCTGCTGCTCGTCGCGTGCAAGAAACCGTTCCGCGTCGGTGAGCACGTGCTCGTCGAATGGGAGGAAGGCAAGCTCTATCCCGCGCACGTGATCGAGGTGCACGGCCCCGCTCGCTACCGCGTTCACTTCGATGGCTACGACACGCATTGGGACGAAGACATCGGCATCGACCGCATCCACGGTCGCGTCGAGGGTGCCGTCGTCGCGCCGCCCCCGCCGGCCAAAGTCGCCCACGCCGCCGGCGCGCCCACCGGCAGCGCCGACGTCGCGGCGGGTATCAACCCGTTTCAGGAAGGTGACCGCGTCCGTGTCACCTGGCGCGGCAGCGTGTACGCGGCGGTCGTGCTTCAGCCCGTCGGCCACGACCACGTGCTCCTGCACTACGAAGGCCACGAAAACGCCTGGGACGAGGTCGTGTCCCTCGATCGCATCGTGAGTCGCCGGCGCTAGGGTGAGCGCCACGTCACGAGCGGCCCCGTTCAGCGCGCGCCCGCGCCGCCCTGCGGGGCGACGCAGCAATCCGACGGCGCGAACGGCATGAGGAACCCTGCATACGACTGCGTCCCGGGGGTCGCGTGCACGCAGTAGCCGCCCGCTCGTTTCGGGATGTTGAACGCTTTGCTGCCTTGCCCGCACGTCATGGTGACGCCGTTCAGCTGAACACTGCGCGTCATGGTGTTCCAGCAGTTGAACGCAGGGAGGTAGCCCGGGCTCGGGTCGTAGCTGTCTACCTGCACGCAGATGTCTGCGACCGTGCCGAAGTCGTCCTTGCGCCAGCCGTCGTGCATGAGGTTCTGCTCGGCCGGGATCCAGGTCGCGCAGATCCCTTCGCAGGGCGACGAAATGCAGACACCGCCCGCGCAGTCTTGGCCGGCGTCGCAGGCGTGGCCGCAGCTACCGCAATTGAGCGGATCGGTGCGTACATCCGCTCCGCCGCAATCGCCGTTCCCGCCGACACCGCCGCCGCTCATGCCCGCGAGCGTGCCGCCCATGCCCATGCCGCCGTGCCCGCCGCTCGGGCGCCCGCCCCGGCCGCTGTTGCCCCCGCCGCCGCTCATGCCGCCGTTCGGGATGCCGCCGCCCCCGCCGCTCTCCATGCCGCCCGTCGCATCGGTCCCGCCGCTTGCAGCGCCGCCGACGTCGCCGGTCCCGCCCAAGCCGGTATCGCCGCCGGTCGCGTTGCCGCCGCCGCCTCCGGTGCCGGCCGCCGTATCGCCGCCTGTGCTCGGCGGCGTTCCGCCTGTGGTGCCCCCGACGGCGCCCTCGTTGCCGACGCCAGCTTCCGGGATCGCACCGGCCTGCCCGCCCTCGTTCATGCCCGCCTCGCCAAGGGTGCCGCCGAGCCCTTCGCCCGCCATGCCACCGGTCTCGGTGCCGCCAGTTCCGCCCTCACCGCCACGATTGGTGTGAGCCGGCTTCGTGCCGCCGGTGTAATCGAGGGGGATCAGGAGCGAGCAGCTGGCGGCCATGGCCGCCACCACGAGTAAGGGTAAGACCCTCCGGGACATCGCCCCTGATTGTGCCACGTACGGCCGTCCGGCGTGGCCCCATTTCAGCCCTGGTCGGTGGGTGCTACACCCACCTGGCTCACGTAAGATGGCTAGTGTGGCAGGCGAGGCAGCAGCAGGCCCGAAGTTAGTCGGGCGGTACGCGCTGTTCGACGAGATCGCCTGCGGGGGTATGGCGGCGGTGCACGTCGGGCGACTCGTCGGGCCCGTCGGGTTCTCGCGCACGGTTGCAATCAAACGCCTGCATCCTCAGTTCGCGAAGGACCCCGAGTTCGTCACCATGTTTCTGGACGAGGCGCGGCTCGCCGCTCGGGTCCGTCATCCGAACGTGGTGCCGACGCTCGACGTCGTGGCGGCTCAAGGCGAGCTCTTCCTCGTCATGGATTACGTACAGGGGGAGTCCTTAGCTCGCCTCTTGCACGTCACGAAGTCCAACGGTCAACGCATCCCGCGTGACATCGTGTGCTCGGTACTCGCCTCGGTCCTCCACGGCTTGCACGCGGCCCATGAAGCCAAGAGCGAGCGTGGCGAGGCGCTGGGCATCGTGCACCGAGACGTGTCTCCGCAGAAC
Organism: Polyangiaceae bacterium; assembly: GCA_025936115.1. Taxonomy (GTDB): domain Bacteria; phylum Myxococcota_A; class Polyangia; order Polyangiales; family Polyangiaceae; genus PMG-095. The sequence continues at coordinate 43,864 of JAICTZ010000032.1, read as the reverse complement.
ATTTTGGTGGGCGTGGACGGCATTGCGCGCGTGCTCGATTTCGGGATCGCCAAAGCCGCCGGCCGCGCGCAGGTGACGCGCGAAGGTCAGGTTCGCGGCAAGATGGCTTACATCGCGCCCGAACAGTTGCAGCACGGCTCGGCGAACCGCAAAGCCGACGTGTACGCGGCCTCGGTCGTGTTGTGGGAAGCACTTACGGGCGAGCGGCTCTTTTTGGCCGACAGTGAAGCGGCGACGATCGCGCGTGTGCTCACGGGCGAAGTCGTCGCGCCGAGCTCGCTCGTTGCCGACGTACCGCCCGAGCTCGACGCCGTCGTCATGCGCGGGCTCAAGCGCGATCCGAGCGAGCGTTTCGAGACCGCTCGCGACATGGCGCGCGCGCTCGAGGCCTGTTCGCCGCCCACCACGGCGACGCGCATCGGCGAATGGGTCGAAACCACCGCCGGAACCGCGCTCGCCGTGCGCGCCCGCATCGTTTCCGAGGTCGAGCAGATCGAGGAGCTGCCGATGGCCGACGCATCGTCGCGGCCCCCTCGCATCCTCGCGTCGAGCGAAGAGCCCACGGTGGCCGAGGTGCGGTCGGACGGCGGAGCCAATCTCGCCCCAGCAGACGAGCGCGAGCGCTCGCTTCACGCGCAGCGCGGCCGGCACCGCCGAGTCGTGCTCGCGACGGCGCTGCTCGCGTTCCTCGTGGGCGCGCTCGGTCTTCGCGCCCTGCTCCCCCAGCGCGCCAACCGCGACGACGAGCGCCGCGTTGCGACCCATCCGGCCTCGACGGAGCAGAAGGTTTCCGCCGCGCCCGACCTGACCGATATCTCTCCCGTGCCGCCTCCGGTCCCCGAACCGAGCGCGAGCGTCGACCCTGCACCCGAGGCGTCCGCCTCGAGCACCGCGGCACCCTCAGCGGTCCCGGGGACGTTGGCCCCGAAGCCGGAGCCTTCCGCTCGGTCCAAGGCGGTCCTCCTGCGCACTCGTCGGCCCCCGACCCCGACCCCAAAAAATGACTGCGATCCGCCCTACACGATCGATCAGGAGGGACATCGCCATTACAAGGTGGAATGCTTGTAAGCTGCGAGAGGCAGCGTGCATCGGATCATCGTCGCGGTTCTTTGCGCCGTCATTTGGTTACTCTCGAGCCCCTGGGCTCGTGCCGATGAGGCGGTTCTCGAGTGTGTGAAGGCAGCGGAGGACGCCCAGAGCCAGCGTTCGAACCACCAGCTACGCGCCGCGCGCTTGAAGTTTTTGTTGTGCGCGCAGCCGACGTGTCCCGCGGTCGTACGCAACGATTGCTCAGGATGGCTTGCCGACGTGGACAAGGTCATGCCGTCCGTCGTCGTACAGGCGCGCGATACGCGAGGCGTGGAGCTCACCGACGTCCGTGTCAGCGTTGACGGCGACGTGCTCGCCGAGCGGCTAGACGGGCTCGCGATCCCCGTGGACCCGGGCGTTCACCTGTTTCAATTCGAGCGTGCGGGTGTGCCGCCGCTTCAGCAGCAGATTCTGATTCGAGAGGGAGAGAAGGGCAGGGCGCTGCCGATCACGCTCGCCGCCGTGGCGTCGCCGCCCGCGGTTCCGGAGCGGCCGGTCCACCGCACGCCGCCGCTCACCTACGTTTTTGGTGGGCTTGCCGTGGGAGGTTTCGCAGGCTGGGCCTATTTCGGTCTCAATGGTATCCACGAGGCACACGAGATTGCGGGTATGCCCTGTGCGCCGACTCAGACCTGCGACCCAGGTCTCGTCGCCGCGGCTCGTCGTCATCTCATCGCGGGCGACGTTTCGCTGGCGGTCGGCCTCTTGTCCACCGGCGCCGCAGCCTACATTTACTTCAGCGATCGGCGCTCACAGACGCCGTCCAGCGTGCGCGCGACCGTCTTCGTCGTGCCGGGTACGGCTCGTCTGAGCCTTACTGCGCCGTTCTGAACCTCTGGCCGGGCTCGCCCGGCAAGCGCCCCGTGGCGCGCCACGCCGAGAGCAGCGCGCCATGCTCGCGGTCGTCGAAGCAATGTGGGTCCCGTTGATCCGCGCTGTAGGCCAAGAAAAGCCAGTGGTCGGCCGCCGGCGCATTGCCGAGACCGAGCTCGACGAGACCGCGGTAGAGCGCATAACGGGCACGTGTCTCGCGGCCGAGCGTCGCAAACTTCGGCTCGAGTGCGCGGAGCTCGACCGCGGCCGCTGGAAGCCTTCCCTCTTCGAAAGCAGCGCGGGCCGGAGCGAGGGAGCCAGCACAGCCCGTACCGAAAAGCATCAAAACGAGAAAAAGGACGGCGCGGCAGCACACGCGTGAAGATCGGCCGGAGGCCGCTCGAGTTGCTTGAAAACGGCCCGATCCGCTCGCACGAGAAACGCCGAAAGCGTCGGATTCTCGCACTTCGTTCCGGCTCGCGCGCAGAACTGATGCTAGAGGGGGCGCCCCATGAGCCACGCCGACGGCATCCGCAACGTTGCCATCATCGCACACGTCGACCACGGCAAGACCACGTTAGTGGACGCCATGCTGCGCCAGACCGGCACGTTTCGCCAAAACGAGCACGTCATCGAGCGCGTGATGGATTCGAACGATCTCGAGCGCGAGCGCGGGATCACCATCTTGGCCAAGCACTGCAGCGCCCGCTTTCGCGACGTGACGATCAACATCATCGACACGCCGGGCCACGCTGACTTCGGCGGCGAGGTGGAGCGCACGCTCAAGATGGCCGACGGAGCGCTGCTCTTGGTCGACGCCGCCGAGGGGCCGCTGCCGCAAACGCGTTTCGTGCTCGGCAAGGCGATCGAGCTCGGGCTGCCGGTCATCGTCGTCGTCAACAAAATCGATCGCTCGGACGCGCGGCCTGACGATGTGCTCACCGAGGTGTTCGACCTCTTCTGCGAGCTCGAGGCGAGCGACGCGCAGACGGATTTCCCGAGCCTATACGCGATCGGCAAGGCGGGCATCGCCAAGCACAAGCTCGAGGACGAAGGCAAAAACCTCGAGCCCTTGCTCGAGACGATCATCAAGCGCGTTCCGCCGCCGCGCGGCAACCCCGACGAGCCGCTGCAGCTGCTCGTGCACAACATCGAGCACGACGAGTACGTCGGCCGCCTCGGCATCGGCCGCGTGTGGCGCGGCAAGCTCAGCGTCGGTGAGACCGTGCAGCTCGTGGGCGCCGCTGGCGGGCAACCCGCGCGCATCAGCGCGCTCTACGGCTACGAGGGTCCGAAACGCGTCAAGATCGAGCGCGCCGAGGCCGGCGACATCGTCGCCGTCGCGGGCATCGAAGAGGTGCAAATCGGCGATACGCTCGCGGCGACCGATCGCGTGGAGGCGCTGCCGCGTATCGTGGTCGAAGAGCCGACCATCAAGATCCGCTTCGTCGTCAACACCTCGCCGTTCGCGGGCAAAGTCGGCAAATGGGTGACCTCGCGCCACGTGCGCGACCGGCTGCAGCGCGAGGCGCGCAAAAACCTCGCGCTCCGCTTCGAGGACACTCCGGAACCGGATACGTTCATCGTTTACGGCCGGGGCGAGCTCATGCTCGCCGTGCTCGCGGAGACGATGCGGCGCGAGGGCTACGAGTTCGCGCTCGGTATGCCGGAAGTCGTCGTGAAGGAAGTGGACGGTGTCTTGTCAGAGCCGATCGAACGCGTGAGCGTCGACGTGCCGGAGCAGTACGTGGGCTCGGTGACGACGCGCCTCGGCGAGCGGCGCGGCAAGCTCGTGAAGATGGCAAACCTCGGGTTCGGGCGCGCCCGCATCGAGTTCATCGTGCCTTCGCGCGGTCTCATCGGCTTCCGCTCGGCGTTCCTCACCGAGACGCGCGGCATGGGGCTCTTGAACTCGCTGTTCGAGGGCTGGGAGCCGTACGCCGGCCCGATGCTCCGGCGCCCGAACGGTGCGCTCGTCGCCGATCGTCGGGGCGTGACGACGCCATACGCGCTCTTTCACCTGCAGCCGCGTGGCGTGCTCTTCATCGGCCCGGGTGTCGAGGTGTACGAGGGCATGATCGTCGGCGAGCACAACCGCAACAACGACTTGGACGTGAACGTCACGCGCGAGAAGAAGCTCACCAACATTCGCGCCGCCGGCCGCGACGAAAACGTGATCCTCTCGCCGCCGCGCGTGCTCACGATCGACACCGCGCTCGAATTCATCGATCGCGACGAGCTCGCCGAGATCACGCCCGACGCCGTGCGCGTGCGCAAACAGGTCCTCGACTGCAATCGCCGTCCCCGTCGCGACGACGAAAACTGAGGCGCTCGCCCGGGGGGCAGCGCGAAAATGCAGGGAATGCGCGGGTTTCGGCGCTTGCGCCCGTGCCGCTCCGGTCTTAACCAACTGGGCGGAGCGCCAAATTCATGAACTATCCCCACGTGTCGGAGTTGGCCCGAAGGCTCAGCCAAGCGCTGCTTCGTCCCTTTTCCGTGTTGATGCTGGCCGTGGCCGTGATCTTGCCGCTCGGCGGCTGCGGCTACAACGAGATCATCGACCGGGACGAGGAAGTGAAGGCCGCGTGGGCCGAGGTCCAAAATCAGTATCAGCGCCGCTCCGATCTCGTGCCGAACCTGGTGAACGTCGTGAAGGGCAACGCGCAATTCGAGAAGAGCACGCTCGAGAGCGTGGTCGAAGCGCGCTCGAAGGTGGCCGGCGTCAAGGTCGATCAATCGACGATCGACGACCCGGCGAAGCTCAAGCAATTCGAAGAGGCACAGCAGGGCCTCACGAGCGCGCTCTCGCGGCTGATGGTCGTCGTCGAGCGCTACCCGGATCTCAAAGCGACCGAGTCGTTCCGCGATTTGCAGTCGCAGCTCGAGGGCACGGAGAATCGCATCACCGTGGCACGCAAGCGCTACATCGACTCCGTGGCCGAGTACAACAAGGTGGTCGAGCGTTTCCCGACGAGCATCGGCGCGAGTCTGCGTCACAAGCCGCTGCGGCCGACGTTCTCCGTCGCGCCCGGCGTCGAAAAGGTGCCGGAAGTGAAGTTCTAGCTCGGCGCCGCGGTCAGGAGCCCTCAGCATGAAGGCGAAGTCGCTCCGCGACGGGTTCGGCGCGCTCACCGGCCTATTTTCGGCTCTGGTCCTGCTCGCCCTGCTGCTCGTGGCGCGCAGCGCGCCCGCCCTCGAGCCGCCGGCGCTCACGGGACGTGTCAACGACTACGCGCACCTTTTGCCCGCCGATACGGCGCGCGCGCTCACGGACCGACTCGCGGCGCACGAGCAGAAGACCGGCCACCAATTCGTCGTCCTCACGATCCCGTCGCTCGAAGGCGATCCGCTCGAAGATTTTTCGATCCGGACGGTCGAGAAGTGGAAGCTCGGTTACGCCAAGGTGGACGACGGGCTACTGTTGCTGGTCGTCCAGCGTGAACGCAAGGTGCGTATCGAGGTCGGTTACGGACTGGAAGGGCACATCACCGACGCGCTCTCGTCGCGCATCATCCGCAACACCATTGTGCCTGCGTTCCGGGGCGGAGACTACGCGGGCGGCATCGAGCAGGGCGTCTTCGAACTGTTGCGCGCCGACGGAGACGATCCGGGCGACGCGGCGCGTACCGCGCGCGGTGCGCGGGCGCCGAGCTCGGGCTCTTCACTCTGGCCGCTGCTCTTTTTTGCGCCGATCGTGCTCCTGTTTCTTTGGCTGCGCGGCAGGAGCTCGGGCGGCTACGGCACGGGAGGGCGCTTCGGCGGCGGCGGTTACTACGGACGCGGGTATCGCGGCGGATATTGGGGGGGAGGAGGCGGGTTCGGCGGTGGTGGCTTCGGCGGTGGCGGGGGCGGCGGCGGCTTTTCGGGTGGCGGCGGTGGCTTCGGTGGCGGCGGCGCATCGGGCTCTTGGTGAAGCGATGACGCTCCTCGACTCAGCCCAGAAGCAACGCATCGAAGCCGCGATCGCAGCCCTCGAAGAGCGCAGCGCGGCCGAAGTCGTGGTCGCCGTCGTGCCGCAGAGCGGGCGGCCGTGGCTCACGCGCTCACTGGTTGCGTTTGCGTGCGGACTGCTCGGCGCGTGGCTTTTCCTGGAAGCGGCTCCCGTGGCCGACGTACGTTGGGCGCTCGGTTTCGAGGTCGCGGTCACGTTTGCCGCGTTCGCGCTCTTCGGCGCCCGGCCCCTCGAACGCCTGCTCATCGCGCCGGCACTCGCCGAGCGCGAGGTCGAGGAGCACGCATTCGCGCTGTTTGCGCGCCGCGGGCTACATCGGACGCGCGGGCACACGGGCGTGCTCATCCTGCTCTCCGAGCTCGAGCGGCGCGCCGTGATCCTCGGTGACGAGGGTATTCACGCACGGCTCGGCGAGCAAGGCTGGCGGCGGCACGTCGAGCGTATCGTGGACGCGATTCGGCGCGGGCGCGCCGCGGACGGGCTCGTCGAGGTGCTCGCAGAGCTCACGGACGTGCTCGCCGAGCTCGCGCCGCCGGAAACGAACAACGACGACGAGCTGCCGAACGCCGTGCTCGACGAGCGCTAGCGCGCTGGACGGACCTGTGGCCGGCGCTTGACCGCCGCGCGAGCGCTGGGCGATCCTCGCGCGTCGTGGCTCTTCTGACAGCCCTGCCGCTCGCCGCCGCGCGCGAGCTCGGTCGCGCCTACGGCGTCGAGCTCGTCGAGCTCTCGCCGCTCTCGCTCGGCTCCGTGAACTCGAACTTTCGCGCCGTCGCCGCCGACGGGCGCGTCCTTTTCGCCCGCTTGTACGAGGAGCAGGGGCCGGTGGGTGCCCGCGCTGAGCTCGAGCTCCTTCACGCGCTCGCTCGCGCGGGCTCGAAGGTGGCGGAGCCGCTCGCGCGCACGGGCGAGCTGCCGCTCCACGCCGGCAAGCCGTTCGCGCTCTTCCCGTGGCTCGAGGGCGAAATCCTGTGTCTCGGGCGCGTCAGCGCAGACGCCTGCCGCCGAGTCGGTTCGGCGCTCGCGCGTGTTCACCTGGCGAGTGACGGCCTGCCGAAGCTCGGTCCAGGTCGTTTCGGACCGCCGGAGATGCTCGCTCGGCTCGAGCGGGTGGAGCGGGAGACCGCGCTCGCCGAGCTCTTGGTGGAAGTGCGGCGTGCTCGCGAGCTCTACGGACGGTTCGCGCCGGCGCGCGACCCGAGCTTGCCGTCGGGTATCGTCCACGGCGACCTGTTTCGCGACAACGTGCTCTGGAAAAACGGCGACATTTTGGCGTTGCTCGACTTCGAGAGCGCGTTCCACGGCCCGTTCGTCTACGACCTGTGTGTGACGATCGCCGCGTGGTGTTACCGCGATGCTTTCGATGTCGCGCAGGCGCGTGCCATGGTGGAGGGCTACACCGCCGTGCGGCCGCTCACGGCTGCGGAACGCGTGGCGGTTCCCGTCGAGGGCGCGCTCGGCTGCTTGCGATTCGTCACGTCGCGCATCACGGATTTCGAGCTGCGCGCCGCGCCGGGCTCGCCGCCCATCCGTGATTTTCGGCGCTTTCTCGCGCGACTCGACGCCATCACGCGCGGCGCCCTCGCGCCGGCCTTCGCGGCGCCGTAAGCCGCGCGGCGGGAACCACGCGGCGTGGCGTGTTAGCTTCGGCGCGTCATGACGATTGCACGTGGAGGTCGCCTCCCGAACGGACTCGATGCCGCGATGGAGCGGCTCAACACCAGCGTCGACGTCGACGGCGAGCTCTGGCGCGAGGACATCCGCGGCTCGATCGCGCACGCGCGTGGACTCGCGCGGGCCGGCATCATCACCGACGCCGAAGCAGAAGCCATCGTCGGGGGACTCGGGCGCGTGGCCGGCGAGATCGAACGCGGGGAGCTCAGGTTCCGGCGCGATCGCGAGGACGTCCACATGAACGTCGAGGCACGCCTCGTCGAGCTCATCGGCGCCGTGGGCGGCAAGCTCCACACCGGCCGCTCGCGCAACGACCAAGTTGCGACCGATTTGCGCCTGTACTGCCGAAGGCTCGGGGAGGAGACGCTCGCCTCGATGGAGCGCCTGGCGGGAGTCTTGCTCGCGCGCGCCGAGGTCGAGATCGACACCCTGATGCCGGCTTACACGCATTTACAGCGCGCGCAGCCGAGCCGGCTCTCGCATCACCTGATGGCCTGGCAAGAGCTCGTCTGGCGCGACCACGCCCGGCTCACCGACGGACTCGACCGCGCCAACGAGTGTCCGCTCGGCAGCGGCGCGGTCGCAGGCAGCGGCTTTCCTCTCGACCGCGCCGGCGTCGCGCGCGAGCTCGGCTTCGCGTCCCCGACCCGAAACTCGATCGACGCGACGGGCAGCCGTGATTTCTTGATCGAGATCGCCTCGGCGCTCGCGCTCGCGGCCGTGCACCTGTCGCGCATCGGCGAGGAGCTCGTGCTCTGGTCCACGTCCGAGTTCGGCTTCGTCGTGCTGAGCGACGGCTTCTCGACCAGCTCGTCGATGATGCCGCAGAAGAAGAACCCCGACGTCGCCGAGCTCGTGCGCGGACGAGCGGCGCGCGCAATGGGCACGCTCACGAGCCTGCTCGCGCTCGAAAAGAGCCTCGCCTTCGGCTACGGGCGCGACCTGCAAGAGGACAAGCGCCCCATGCTCGACGCGTTCGATTGCGTGCTGCCGTGCCTCGACGCGCTCGCCGGCGCTCTCGCTACGTGTCATTTCGACGCCGGGCGCATGCGGCAAGCGCTCGAGCGCGGACACCTGTGCGCGACCGATCTGGCCGATTTTCTGGCGCTGAAGGGCGTGCCCTTTCGCGAAGCGCACCACGTCGTGGGCGCGCTCGTGCGCGAAGCGGAAGCGCAAGGCATCGAGCTCTCGGCGCTGCCGCAGGCAACCTTCGCCGCCGCGCACCCGGCGCTCGCGACGGACGAGCGTCGAGCGGCACTCGACGTAGCGCTCGCGGTCGAGCGGCGAACCGTGCTCGGCGGGCCGGCAAAGTCGACGGTGCTCGCCGCCATCGCCGATGCCAGGGCGCGCTGGCTGGCCGTGAGCGCCGCGCGCGGTTGACGCGGAGCCGTCGCGAGAGCCGAGTCACGCGGCGCGTGGCGCGGATTCAGCGCAGCCCGCCGTAGACGAACACGGTCTTGGCCGGCGCGGCCGCGTCGTGCTCGAAGCCGCCCGCGGCCCAAACGGCGAGGAAGCCCGCGGCGATCGCGCCCGCGCCGACGAGCGTCGCCGTCGCCCAAGTTGGAAACGGCTTCGCCTCCGGCGGCGCCGGGGCGAGCGGCACGAACGCGCCGCAGGCGCTCGCCTGACAGTGCGCAAGCTCGAGACCGCTCGGCACGCGCCGCGCCACGAACCACTGCGCGCACGCGACGGGTGCGTGCGCGCGCGGCGCCGCTCCGTTCGCGTCGACGCTGAGGTCCTCGTCGCTGCACGGCGTGATGGGGCGGACGCCGAGCGTCACGTTCGGCTCGGTGCCGAGCCGCTGCCAGGCCGCGAACACGAGCTCGTGCTCACGGAGTACGCGCAGCTGATGCAGACCGGGCACGACGAGCCGCTCGGCGCCGCCGCTCTGGCCGTCGATTTCCAGGCCGTCTCGCGCGGCCAGATCGCGCACGGTGACCTTCGTGCGCGCGGGCGTCGCGCTCGTGCCGTCGTTCGCCGCTCCGAACGCGTGCGCGCGCGGTCCTTCGAGGGCGTCGGCCGCGAGCGTCAATTCCTTCACTCGGGCCCCGGCCTGCGGATCCTCTCGGCGCACTTCGGCTTCGATGCGATGATGTTCGGCGAGTAGCCACGCCGCTTGCGGCAGCTCTGGGTGTTTCGAGAGCTCGCGCTCCACGGCGTCCAGCACGGCGAGCGCGTGCTCCTCGTCGAGTGAGGACGCGAGCGTACGCGCCTCGTCGAGTCGACCCTCGAGATCGAACGCGAGCTCGCCACGATAACCGGGCAAAGACGACGCCGGTGTAGGCGCGGGTGCGACGAACACGATCTGATTTTGTCGTGCGAAGTCCGCGAGGAGGCGGTGTTCACCGGACGTGGGTGCACCGGCGAGCAGCAAGAGCAGCGTCGCGGTTTGGGTCATCCTAGGCCCGTGGTAGGCTGCCTGTAGGTCACCGTGCAGCTCGATTTCGTGAATCGTGAGCTAACGATCAAGCTCGTTTACTACGGGCCCGCCCTCAGTGGGAAGACGACGAATCTCCAGGCCCTGCATCGCGTGGCTGCGCCGGGTTCGAGCGGGCGGCTCATGACGCTCGAAACCAAGGACGATCGTACGCTGTTTTTCGATCTGCTCCCGCTCTCGTTCCGCGCGCAGAGCGGGCTCGCCGTGCGTCTCAAGGTGTTCACGGTGCCAGGGCAGGTGATTCACGCTTCGACGCGCCGGCTCGTGCTCCAGGGCGCCGACGGCGTCGCGTTCATCGCCGACTCGCGCGTGAGCGAAACGCAGGCGAACACCGACTCTTTCATGGACTTGAAGGACAACTTGCGCGAGCACGGCCTTTCGCTCCGGCAGATGCCGCTCGTGATCCAATTCAACAAGCGCGATTTGCCCAACATCCGCAGCGACGAAGAAATCGCCAAGCTCGGCGCGCAGGGTCGCGAGCCCGTGTATCTCGCGATCGCGATGCGTGGCGCGGGCGTCGTCGAGTCCTTCATCGGGCTCTTGCACCTCACGTGGAGCGCGCTCGACGCGGAGCACGACCTCGGTCGCAAATTCGGGTTCGACTCCACCGAATTCATGAACGGCGTGGCCCAGAAACTCGGCGAGAAACGCACGACTCCGGAGCTGCTCGCCGCCTGTGTCGGCGGCGCGCTCGACGTGCTCCGGCCGGAGGCCGCGCCTTAATGACGATTTCGGCCCCTCGCGATCGCGTCGAGGAGCTCACGGTCGGCGGCGGAGCCCGCCTCGAAGAGCTGGTCGACCGCGAGAGCCTTGCGCAGTTGGCGGCGAGCTTCGCCGACCTCTCGGGCGTGGGTGTGCGTGTTTTCGACGCAGAAGGCAAGTTGCTCGCGGACGCGGCGCTCGCGGTCGAGCTCATGTCGTACCTCATGACGTTGCGCCAAGCGAAGAGCGCGGTCGAGAGCACGGTGAGCTCCGTGAAGAACCTCGATCCGGGTCCCGTGGGTCAGGCGAGCATGGATGGCGTGAGCGGCGGGCGCTATCGCGTGGTCGCGCTCGAGCACGACGGTCGTCGCGTCGGACGTCTCGTGTTCGGGCCGTATTTCCCGCCGTCGCTCCGCGACATTCCCTCGACGTTGATCGAGCTCGAACCGAACCTCGACCTCGATCGTGCGCGCGGGCTCCTCACCTTGGCCCCGCGTGTGACCGACGACGCGATGGATCGCATGGCCAAGCACGCGCGAGCCACCCTCGACGTCGTGATGTTCAGCGGCCTGCGCGCCCTCCTGACGGGCAGCATGCACCTAGCGGCCGTGCGCGAGAGTTATCGCGAGCTTCAATCCAAGCAGGAGAAGCTACAGGTCGCTTACGACCGCTTGAAGGAGCTCGATCGCCTCAAGAGCAACTTCCTCGCGACCGTGTCGCACGAGCTCCGAACGCCGCTCACCTCGATCATCGGGTACAGCGAGATGTTGCTCGAGGGCATCGCCGGGGAAATCGTGGGCGAACAACGCGAGTTCGTCACGACCATCCGCGAGAAGGGCGAGCAGCTACTCGGTCTGATCAAGGGTTTGCTCGACCTTTCGAAGCTCGAGAGCGGCACGATGAGCCTGCGCAAGGCGACGATGGAGGTCGCGCCGCTCGTGCGCGACGTGGCGCAAACGATGGCGCCACACGCGAAGAAGAAGGGGATCTCGCTGCACGTCGCGCTCGAGCCCGCGCTGCCCGCCCTTTGGGCCGACGCCGAACGGCTGCGCCAGGTCCTTTTGAATCTCGTCGAAAATGCGATCAAGTTCACGCCGGCGTCGGGCAGCGTGACGATCTCGGCCCGCGCCGCCGCAATGGCCGCGGCCGGTGGCGGCGGCGAAGACGGCGGGCTCGTGCTGCTCGGTGCTCAGCGCGCGGCGGTGCAGTTTCGCGTGGCGGATACCGGCATCGGCATTCCGGAGTCCGAGCGCCAGCGTGTGTTCGACGCGTTTTACCAGGTCGATTCGAGCTCCACGCGCGAACAGGGTGGGACGGGGCTCGGCCTCTCCATCGTCAAGCGCCTCGTCGAAGGGCACGAAGGCACGGTGCACGTCGAAGCGAACGCGCCGCAAGGCACCGTCTTCGTGGTGACGATTCCGCTCAAGCGCGCGACGCTGCGGCCATGAAGCGGCCGCCGGCGGCGTCCCGTCGCCTCGACGAAGCGCAGGCGGTCGCGCTCTTTCGTCGAAAATTCGCCGCGCCGCGTGCACGCGGTGTGCTCATGGGCATCGGCGACGACGCGGCGGTGCTCGCCGCGCCCGACGCGCCGCTCGTCGTGACCGTCGACGCGAGCCTCGAAGGAACGCACTTTCGGCGCGAATTCGCCTCGCTCACCGACATCGGGTTTCGCGCGTTCCAAGCGGCCGCGAGCGACCTGGCGGCCATGGGTGCGCGGCCGCTCGCCGCCGTGTCCGCGTTGACCCTGCCCCGCGATTTCAGCGCGAGCGAGCTCGAAGAGCTCACGCGCGGTCAGGCCGAGGCTGCCCGTTCGACGGCCTGTCCCTTGGTGGGCGGCAACGTGGCGCGCTCGGAGCAGCTCACGCTGACGACGACGGTGCTCGGCACGGCAGAGCACCCCTTGCCACGCAGCGGCGCGCGCCCCGACGACGATTGCTGGCTCGTCGGAGACGTCGGGCTCGCCGCCGCAGGGCTTGCGCTCTTGCAGCGTCCGGGCCGAGCGAAAGGTAGCGCGGAAGAGCGTTGCGTGCGGGCGTGGCGAAGGCCGCGCGCCCTCATCGCGCGGGGTCTCGCGCTGGCGCCCCTGGCGCACGCCGCCGTCGATGTTTCGGATGGGCTCGCGGGCGACGCCGCACATTTGGCAAGTTCGAGCCGCTGTCGTCTCGTGCTCGAAGAGGACGCCCTGCGAAGTGCGCTCCCCGCCGCACTCGTCACTGTCGCGCGGCGCCTCGGGAAGGACCCCGTCGAGCTTGCGCTTTACGGCGGCGAAGACTACGCGCTCGTCGCCGCCGGGCCGAGAGCAGCACGACCACGCTGGGCGCGCCGCGTCGGACGCTTCGAGAAAGGGCGCGGGGCCTTCCTCGAAAGCGACGGCGAGCGGCGCGTTCCGCTAGGTGGCGGCTTCGATCATTTCAAGCGCTGAGCGTCACTTGCACGACGCCGGCATGCCGGCACCGCGGAGCGCACCCTGCACGGCCGCGAGGACCGCAGCATTGCTCGCGCCCGCACCGACCGCGATGGAGCAAGCCTGGGCTGCCGCCTGCAGGTACTCTTTGTTCGGCGAGGGGGCGAGCGCTGCGTTCGAGGCAAGCGCCGCGCAACACTTCGCGAGTCCCGCGCCCCCGCTCGTTCCGTGGTGCGCCGTCGCGCCGGCGTCTTCGGGACCCGCATCGACCACCGGCGTCTCGGGCACGAGCGTGAGCGGCTCGGTCGGCGTAGGCGTCGGGGCGGGCGCCGCGGACGGCATGGGCGGCGGCGGCTCTTCCTTCTTGCAGCCGGTGAAGCCGACGAAGACCGCGGCCAAAATCAAACCAGCGCCGAAGGGAGTGAGGGGCGAAAAGCGTTGCGACATGTCTGCCTCCGTTCCCTTTCTACTCGGGATGGCTCGGGAAAACCAAGTCCTCGCAGGGCGGCAGCTCCCAAGACGCGCACGCGGTGAAATAACTCGAACCGGCCGGCCCGGACCGGCGTTCAGAACGAGACGTGGCACACCGCGCCGAGCGCGCCGAGGCCCGGAACGCAGGGCAGGGAGCGGGCAGCCGCAGATTCGGCCCGTGAGCTTGGCGCGAGCACGAGGGTGATGACGCTGCTCAGGAGCAGGGCGCCGCTCGCGGCGTAAAGACCGATCGCGACGTTCTGATCGCGCTTGCGGCGGTCATCGACGTCGGCGCATTGCTGGCCTCGCGTCGAACCTGGCTGCTCGCAGGCCGTGCTGTTCCACTCGTCTGCGGCGTCCTGCCGCTTCACGTGGAAAAAGACGGCGGTCGCTCCGGCTGCCACGCCCGCGCCCGCGAGCAGGCTTGCGGCGAGATAATACGGACCGCGGCTGCGCCGGACGGCGCGAGCTTCTGCGTCACGCGCGCTCGGATCCGGCTCGATCACTTCGGGAGTCGCTTCGCTGCCGAGCCGGAAGAGGGCATTGCCGTAGCCGTCGCGGACCGTGAGCGTGTACTCGACGCGGCTCATGTCCGAGACGGGGCTGCTCGCCATCGCTTCTTGGCCACGCGGGACGTGGAAGTGCGTCACCGCCGGCGAGGAGCTCGCGCGGTAGGCCACGTCGATGCCGGCGGCAATGCTCGTCGGATCGTTCAGCTCGACGAACAAGCGCCCGCCGCGCCGCACGGCGTGGGCGCTCAAAGGCGTCAATGGGCCTTTGGCCGAGAGCTCCCCGCGCACTTCGAGGTACGGCGAGCGGATCTTCGGTGAGAGCTCTTTATCGAGCCCGGCGTCCGGATCGATCCCGAGCACACGGCGGAACGCCTCGCGCGCTTCCGCTTCCTGGCCGAGCGTTGCGGTGGCGATGCCGAGCAGCGTGTAAAGGCGCAGCGTTTCCGGCGGGTCGTGGTTGCCTTCGTTGAGGGCCTTCTCGCTCGCGGAGCGCGTGCCCTCGAAGTCGACAGCGACGTACGCGGCTTCTGCCGCTGCGAGGGTCGAGCTCGTTTCGGCGCGCGCCGAAGCGCTGCCGAACGCGAGCATGAGCACGAGAGCAGTCGCACGGAACGGGATGAAGAATCTCATCGCAGCGGATGGTGGGAGCTCGAGCGGCTCTCGTCGCTCAATCGAGGCCCACGCGGCGTACGCTAGTCTTTCCGGCTTCGATCGTGATCTGGTACGTCGACGAGAGCCCGCGCTCGCTGTTCGTGAGCACGAGCGTGTGCGGTCCGGCCGGTAGCTTGGCGCGCACGATGGGAGTCTGACCGAGCGGTGTCCCATCGGCCGACACCTGCGACCAGGGCGTGCTGTCGAGGGTCAAGAAGCCGAACTCCGTATCGGCGTGCTCGGACGTCGCGGCGGCGCGTGCGCTGCGCTTCGGTTCGGGGACCGGCTCGGGTTGATGCGGCTGTTCCGCGGTCGTCGGAAGGGCGGGGGAGAATGCTTCGTTCGCCGATGGGGCATCTCTGGCGGCTTCGGCGACGCGACGCTTGGGGGACGCTTCGCTCGCGCTCGGTGCAGCGAGGCGGCTCGCTTGGGCTGCAACCTGCGCTGCGCTCGGCGCGGCGGGCGTTTCGTCGCGTGTTGGGGGCGCCGCCTTGGAGGTATCGGGCAGGACGTTCCCGGCTTGCGCAACGGGCTGCGGCGCCGTCGGAGCCAGTGCTTCGCTCTGTCCGCCGCCGTGCGTGAAGAGCGCGTAACCGAGCGCCAGCACCCCGACGGACAACGCCGCGACGAGAGCGCGCATGCGCCGCCTCGCCCTCCGTTGCCGCTCCTCGAGCTGGTCCCAAAATTCGGTGACCGTCGAGACGTGACTCGCGCCAACCGTTTCGGCTGGCGGTAGCTTCGTGAGCACGGGCACCGAGCTCGAGACCGGCACGTTCTCCGGCTGGATCAGGAGCCCGCTGATACGCGCGCGCTGCTCCGCCGTGTCGCGCTCGAACAGCTCCGTCATGATGCCGCGCGCCGGCGCGATCATCGGTACTTGTTGCCGCCGCGCCCAGGCGCGCAGCTCTTCGGCCATGATCGCGGCCGACGCGTAGCGCTGCGCCGGTTCGCGCTGCAGCGACCTGAGCACGATGCGGTCGATCTCACTCGGGATCTCCGGCCTGACGCTCGATGGCTTCGCGATGGGCCCCGACAACGTGAGCCGCAGGGAAGCCGCCTCGTTGTCCGCCTTGAAGAGCCGCGTACCGGCGAGCGCTTCCCACAGACTGACGCCCAAGCTCCAAACGTCGGCGCGGCGATCGACCCGGGCGCCGAGTGCCTGCTCGGGCGCCATGTACGCGACTTTGCCCTTGAGCAGCCCCGTGCGCGTCCGGTTCTCCTGCAAGGCCGTCTTCGCGATGCCGAAGTCGAGCAGTTTCACGGTGCCGGCCGTCGTGACGAAGAGGTTGTGGGGTGACACGTCCCGATGCACGACGTTGAGGGGACGGCCCGTTTCGTCCGCGAGCTCGTGGGCGTAGTGGAGCGCTTCAGCCACGTCGGCGAAGAGCGGCACCAGCGCCTCGACCGGCAATTGGCGGTCGTACTCGGCAGACCGCCGCATCACGACGTGGAGCGTCTGCCCCTCCAAAAACTCGAGCACGAGCGCGTGCCGCTCCTCGAGCATGCCGAGCCCGAGCGCGCGGACGATGCTCGGATGTCCGAGCCTGAGCGCGAGGCGCGCCTCGTCCTCGAACATCCTTAGGATGACCGGGTCCTCGGCGTCCTCGGGTAAGAGCCGTTTGATCACGACGAGCTCGGTCCCGGCCGAACCTGGGCGTCGTGCGAGGAAGATCTCGGCCATGCCGCCGCGCCCGATGCGCGCGAGGATCTGATGGTCTTCGAGCTCGGTGAGGGCGGGCGCCGGGGAGGGGAGTGGTCGGGCAGCGGAAGACACGGAAAACCCCCTGGTTCTGCTCAGAACGTTACTATTTTGCCGGAAAGCTCGCGTCATCGACCTGACAACGTTTGGGTGACTGCGGAGGCCTGCCTCGGTCCGGAACGCACTCGTGACACGAGGGGCGTATCATCGTAAACGCAAAGCGAGCGACGCGTCCAAGCTCGCGCGCTGCTCGCCGCGAAGAGATCGTCCGCACGCATGAAGGTCACCCCGCGCCTCGTTTCCGGAACGCTCCTGCTCGCTTGCGCGCTTTCATGCTGCACGAAGCTCGAGAGCTCCAGCGATACGTTCGGTTCGGGGGGCATCTTATTCGGGAGCGGCGCCGCCACGAGCAGCGGCGGGAGCGGGGGTACTAGCACTCTGGGAGGTAGTTTTCCGGGCGGCGACGGGAGCGGCGAAAATGGCGGGGATATTGGCTTCGGCGGCGCTCCAGCGGCAGCTGGCGGCACGCGTAATGGTGCTGGCGGAAAATTTTCCTCAGGCGGTGAAGGTGCCCAAGGGGATGAAAGTGGCGCCGCCGGCGCGAGCGGGAACGCCGACTGCGTCGACGAGACCGGCTTTCACGGTGCCGGCTGTTACCGCTGCACGCCCGAGGACGTCGTGAGCCTCGAGCACGCATGCACCGAAGCCCTATGTACGAACTTCGATAACTCCTCGCGCCTCAGGCACCTCGGGAGCGACGGCCGGCTGCCCAGTTTGGCCGACCCCGCCGCGGGCGCGGGCGGCATGGGCGGCTCATCGGGCGCATCGCAGGGAGGCAACGGCAACGCCGGCAGTGGCGGGAGTGCGGGCGCGGGCTACGCCTGTCGCGACCTCTCGCGCTCGGGGACCATCGTCTACGTCACGGGCTCTTCGGCGGCGAAACCGTTCCTGCAGCAGATCGCGCAGCAGCTCGCGACCGAGGGCGTGTTCATCGTCTTTACCTCGACGGGCTCGTGCGCCGGCGTCGACGCGATCGTGAATGGTACGCGCATGACGACGGGCGCGGCGCCCGCTCCCGCAGCCACGGCAACTTACTGGGAGAGCTCGTCCAGCAACGGCAAGAGTTGCGATTTGTCGTCGAGCGGCGTCACGGCCGATCTCGGCATTTCCGACGTCTTCGCGCAGACGTGTCCCGGCTTCGAGCTCACCGATCTCGACGCGCAGAACGTCCGTGACGCGCACGGACCGATCCAGACCATGACCTTCGTCGTCCCGGCCAACTCCCCCTACACCGAGATTAGCGCGCAGGCGGCGTACTTCGTCTTCGGTTTCGGCGCGAGCGGCGGCGTGCTCGATCCGACGCAAGACCATCCCATCTGGGGCGACGAGAAGCTCATTTTTCAACGTAGCGCCGCCTCCGGCACGCAATCCATGCTCGCGGGCGCCATCGGCGTGCCGTCCGCTCGCTGGCGCGGCAAAACCCACAAAACCTCCGACGATATGGCGGCCGATCTGGAAAGCGCCGGGGCCGACGAAACGACCGCGGCGAGCGCAATCGGCATCCTCGCGGCCGACTACATCGACACGAAGAACCTGCGAGCCCAAATCAGGATGCTCGCCTATCAAGACACGCGGGGTCCCTGCGCGGTTTACCCCGATTCGAGTGCCGGCGCGCGCGATAAGCAAAACGTGCGTGACGGCCATTACCCGATTTGGGGGCCGCTCCACCTGCTCTACAAGGTCAACCAGTCGGGCGACCCGCTGAACGAGTCGAATCGCCAGGAGGTGACGGACATCGTCGGGTACCTCTCCGGCAGCAAAGCGCTGCCGAACGGCGTGCAGTTACTCGACGTTTACGCCCAGAGCGGACTCGTCCCGGAGTGCGCCATGCGCGTCACGCGCACGAGCGACGGCGGTGACATCACTCCGCGCGATCCGCCCAATCCTTGCGCCTGCCTTTTCGAGGCGAAGGCGACCGGGGTCACGAGCTGCACGCCCTGCACCGTGGAGGGCGATTGTGACAGCGGCGAAACGTGCTCGCAGGGCTACTGCGAAAAGTAGCGCGCTCGCGAGCGGCGCTCGCTTCTCCGGGGTGATCGACGCGCTACTTCGCGTACTCGGGCGCCATGAGGTCGAGCGGCGCCGCTTTGCGCTGCTTCTTTGCAGCGTGCGTCGGGGGCACGCCATGCAGCTTGCGCTCGGGCGCGCCACTGCCGTTCGGCTCCGGCGTCGCCGTCGCGCTCGGTTGCGCCGATGCGCTCAGGGTAGCGTCGCCGTTTGGCGCGGTTGCGCTGCCCGGGACACTCGGTGCGTCTCTGCGAACGACCGCCGGAGCGGCCTCACGCGCGAGCACGTCCACGCCGACCGACGGCGGCGCGCCCGCCGCAGCGCTCGGGTGCAGGTGCGTCATGCGAACCCCGACGAACGTCGCCGCGAGGATCATCGCCGTCGCGCCCACCGTGAACGCGAGCCCTCCGCGGCGGCGCGCGCGCCCGCCCGGACGCGTCGGCAACTCACTCGCTCGCCGCACCACGACGGGTGGTTGCTGGGGTGCGGTCGCCGGCGAGATTTCGACGAGCGCGTTGTCGATCAGGATCGCCCTGAGCGATCCTCCGCTCTGCGACGGGAGCGTTCCGACGGCGCTCGCGTCCTCGCTCACCGTTCGCTCGTCGGCCGCGAGCTGAAAGCGCCGCAGCGCCTCGCGTCGCGCAGCCGCCCGGTCGCCCATCACCTTGGCGAGGTACTCCTGGACCTGCACCTCGAAGCGCGGCGCGAACGCAGCCGGTATCGCCCCTTCGAGCGCCACCCGTAGCGCGTCCGCGCTTGCATGCCGCTCCCCCGGCGTCTTTGCGAGCGCCTTCATCACTACGGCTTCGAGCGCGCGCGGATAGCCGGGGACGAAAGCAGACGGTAGCGGTGGCGCCTCGTCGCTCGTGAGAGCGCGGATGACGTTCGCCTTTTCGTTCGACTTGAATGGGTGGCGGCCCGTGGTCATGAGGTAGAGCGTGATGCCGAGCGAGAAGACGTCGGCGCGCCGATCGACCTCTTCCCCGAGCACCTGCTCGGGCGCCATGTACGAGTACTTGCCCTTGACCTCGCCGTTCTCGGTGAAGGACGCTTCCTCTTTCATCGCCTTGGCGATGCCGAAGTCCACGAGCTTGACGACACCCGAGTGCGTCACGAGGATGTTGTGCGGCGACACGTCGCGATGGACGACGCCGAGGTGCAGGCCGAGATCGTTCGTGAGCTCGTGCGCGGCGTGCAGGCCCCGGCAAGCCTGCGCGATCAAATGGACGGCGACGGGCAGCGGGATGGCCCCGCGCTCTTCGGCGCGCTTGAGCACGAAGCCGAGCGATTCGCCGTCGATCCACTCCATCACGAGGTAGAGGTAACCGCGGTGCTCGCCGAGCTCGGTCGTTTGCACCACGTTCGAGTGCTGGATCAGCGACGCGATGCGCGCTTCCTCGAGCAGCATCTGCTCGATCCGCGCGTCGTTGCGGAGCTCCGGCAAGAGCGTCTTGATCGCGACGAGCTTGTGGAAACCGCGCGCCCCCCGCAGCCTCGCCACCCACACCTGCCCCATGCCGCCGCGCGCGACCTGGGCCAGGAGCTCGTAGCGCCCGAGCGACTGTCCCGGGGAGAGCACTTCCGCTTCAAGCATGCTGGCTCACGATCACGCCTCTGGGTTCCACCCGCCCAACGGCCACACTACCCGTCGCATTAGGTTAACTCCACCCCCGAGAGTAATCAGGTGCTCCTTTTTTCGGGCGCACCTCGGCCTACGTCGGTGCCTGCTGTGCTCGCTGAAGTTTGCTAACGCAGGATCACAGGACGTGCGTGCACAAGCCGAGCACGCAAATGCGCGCGCCGGTACAGTGCTTGCCGCAGGCGCCGCAATTGTCGTTGTCGATCAGCGGGTTCACGCAGGCCCCGCTACACAGCGAATAACCTGCGTCGCACACGAGCCCACACGTTCCGCCGCTGCACGTCGCCGTCGAATTCGTCGGCTCTGGGCACGTCTTCGTACATGTCCCACAGTGCTTTACGTCGTCCGACAAGTCGAAACAGCCGTCCGAGCAGAGCGTCGTCGGGGCCACGCACTCGATGCCGCACGTGCCGCCCGCGCATACGGGCAGACCGTTGGCGGTGCCCGTGCAGACGTGCCCGCAGTCGCCGCAGTTCGAGGTGTCGGTGTCCGTAGCAATACAGCCGTAATCGCATTTCTTCGTGCCCGCGGGGCAGCTCACGATGCACTTGCCGCCCGAGCAAACGAGGCCCATCCCGCAGGCCGTAGCGCAGTCGCCGCAGTGCTTGGCGTCGCTGCTCGTGTCCACGCACTCGCTGCCGCACAGCGTGTAGCTCGAGCCACACGTGACGCCGCAGCCCTTGGCGCCGCAAGTCGCGACGCCGTTCGGGACGCCGCTGCACGTCTTGCCGCATTGGCCGCAGTTCGCCGTATCGGCATCGAGCTTCACGCAGGCGTCCCCGCACAGCGAATAACCGGCGTCGCACGTTCCCGTGCACTTGCCGTCGGTGCACGCTGCCATGCCGTGCTGCGGCGCGCCGCACGCGCTGCCGCAGTTGCCGCAGTTCGACGGATCCGACTTCACGTCCGTGCAGTAGCCGTTACAGGCCTGCATCTCGCTCGGGCACGACGCCGTGCACTCACCGTGAATGCAAACCTCTTCTCCGCTACACGACGTGTCGCAGCCCCCGCAGTGCGCCGCGCTCGATTGCGTGTCGACGCAGGCGCCGTCGCATTCGGCGTAGCCGTTCTGGCAGACCACGTCGCAGGTGCCATTCGAGCAAGCAGCCGAGCCGTGGGCGGGGGCGTCGCAAGCTTGGCCGCAGCTGCCGCAATTGACCGGGTCGCTTCGTGTGTCCGCGCAGGTCGAGCCGTCGCAGCTCGAAAACCCGTCGTCGCACGCGATGCCGCACTTGCCGTCCTCGCAGCTGCGGCCGCCGTTCGCCGGAATGGGGCAAGCCTTCGAGCAGGAGCCGCAGTGTGCGGCGGAGCTCGAAGTGTCGACGCAGGCGCTGCCGCACTTGGTGAGTCCGTCGCTGCAATCGTCGCTGCATTGCCCGAGATTGCAGACGCGCCCGCCCGTGCATGCCGCGTCGCAGCCGCCGCAATGCGCCGCGTCGTTGGACGTGTCGATGCAGTCGCCCTCGCAATCGGTGAACGGCTCATCGCAGGCGATGCCGCACACGCCGTCGACGCACGTCGGCGCGCCGTTCACGGGCATCGGACAAGTTTTGCCGCACCCGCCGCAGTTGGCGGGATCGTTTGCGGTATCGACGCACACGGCGTCACACGGCACGTACGGATCCGCACACGTGAACTTACAGACGCCGTGCGAGCACGCGGGGTCGCCGTGCTCGGGCGCCGTGCAAGTCGCGCCGCAACCACCGCAGTGCGCGATATTGTCCGACAGGACCACGCACTCGTTGCTGCACACGGTTTGGCCCTCGTGGCAGATCACCTCGGGCGCGCCGGCGCCGCCCGCGGCCCCGGGCATCTCCGTGCCCTCGCGTACGCACGTGTTCGACGCTGAGTCGCAGACGTAACCGGACAGGCACGCGCCCGCCGCCGTGCACTGCTTGCCCTCGAGGTTCGACGACAGCCCGCCCTGACAAGCGACCGCAAAGGCCCACGCTGCGAACACGGCCAAGAGCGCAGCGGGGCGCCAAGCGCTGCGCCGGCGAAATGCGTCGTGCGCCATCGTCAGAAGCTCCCTTGCAGCGCCGTCACGGCGCCGCCGGCCGTGGGCGCCAGATAGAGCGCAGCAGTCTCCCGGTGCTTGTGGCCGAGCAAGTCGAGCGTCAGCATCACCCCGCCCGTCACGACGAGCGCTCCACCCACGCCTGCGAGCACGCGAGCGGTCGTGCGCCGGCTCTCCATTTTGTCGAGCTTGTCCTTGTAGCCCACCTGCGTGGGATCGCTCTTCGCGTCCTCTTCCGCGCTCGCCCTCAAGACCTCGAACGTCAACGCGCCACCGAGCGCCGCGACGCCGGCACCCGTCACCACCCAGGGCCAAATGCCGAGGCCGTGATGCGTGGAGTCGGCGTGGGGAGCGGGCGTCGGCGCCACGGTTGGCGGAGCAGCGGGCGCCACCGCGACGGGCGGGGCGGTAGTCGTCTCACTCGGCGCCGCCGTGCGAGACAGCGTGAGCATCACGTCTTGCGAGCGATCGGGCGCGAGCTCGACCTCGGCCGACACGTCGTCGTACCCTCTCAGGATCAGCGTCAGTCGGTGCCGGCCCGGCGGCAAATCGAATGTCCCCGGCGTAACACCGAGGTTCGTATCGTCGATGCTCACCGTCGCTCCGCTCGGCGTCGACAGCACCGTCATCTGCTGCACCCCCTTCTTCGCGAGCCGCGCCTCGTAGCGCGCAATCGCCGCCGACACGTCGCTCGCGTTTTGCGCGCTGGGCGAACGGCGCAGATAATCGCGATACCAGCGCAGCGCCCCCGAATCGTCCCCGAGCTTCTCGTAAGCGCGCGCGATGTTGAACGACAGCGGCGCACTCGGCGAAATCTTGTCCGCAGCGAGAAACAAATCGACCGCGTCCTTGTAGCGCCCGCCCGCGTACGCCTGCACCCCCTCTTCGTAACGCGCCTTGGCTTCGGCCCGGCGCGCATCATCGGCGGCTTGCGCCGACGGCACATCGGCGCCGTCGGCGGCGCGCGCGGCCGTCGCCAGCAAGAGCACCGAAACCAGCAACTGTACTCGAAAGAAAGTCACGCTTCGCTCCCCGAGCGCCCTCAATGGGCTAACCAAGCGCCGGGGCTCGAGTTTTCACCAACTCGCCGGCGGCATCAACACACGCCGCGAAAGGCGCGTGTTGCGACCACGATTCGAGTCGGGAGAGCCGTCGGGCAGGACGCGATGGCCCGTAAAATGTCCCGGAGCGCAGCGCTGACGCAGGGGAGACGATGTAGGTGCGTCTTGCTGCTCCCAGCTTCTGGTTCGTCACACGGCACCCTCAACGACTCCGCCCTTCAGTGAGCGCGCGGCGACCTGAACGAGCAGCTCTTGTTTGCCCTCCCAGTAGGACCGCGAGGGCGCCACCAAGAGCTTTGCGTGCGGCATGCGCGCGCGAAGAATCTCACCGGCGCGAAGCGGGTGCACTGGATCGTCGGGCTGCGTCAATATCAGCGTCGGCGCCTCGATCTTCGTCAGACTGTCGGAATCGATCGGCTCGGACAGAAAGCCCCGGATCGCAGGGACCACCGCGCGTCTTCTTTGCCCACTCAGGAGCGCCTTCATTCTGGGTCGGTCCGCGGCACGCGACATCAGCGTCGCGACGTGAGCGGTCAGCGGCACTCCAAACCACCGATACATCGACGCAAGCGGGTAGAGCCGCGTGCGGGCGGCTCTGATGTCGACCTCGAATGGCGATGGCGCTCGGAGCACGAGGCGCGCGACACGCTCGGGGTGAGCGAGCGCCAGCATCAAGGCCGTGCTCGCGCCCATCGAAGTTCCGTAAATACTCACCTGCTCGAGGCCGAGAGCGTCCAGCAGCCCCGTCAGGTCCTCGGCAAGCGCCGCCGGTCGATAGTGCTCTGGCGCCTCCGTGTAACCCGAGCGCCCGTGACCGCGGGCATCGTACGAAACGACTCGAAAACCATGTGCCGCAAGTTCCGCCGCGCGAACGCCCCATGCCTCCGCGTACGCCACACTGCCGAGCGCGCCATGCGCAACGACCAGGCACTTCGTTCCGGAACCGTGTGCTTCGTAGTGGAGCTCGACCCCTCGAACGCGGGCGGTAGGCATGAGAAAGCTTTGGCCAAAAACAGGCGACCCCGGCATGTTCACGGCTGAACACACCGGGGTCGCTCATAGCCCATTCGGGCTTACACCGAGTTTCGACTCAGCCGCTCAGCTGCAACCCATCGAATTGCCGCAGTTCAGGCACTTGTAGCAAGCGCCGTTGCGCACCGTGATGTGACCGCAGGAGTCGCACACGGGAGCATCGCCCATCATCTCTTCGAGCTGGGCGTCGAGCGCGCCGTGCGCTTCCGTGGCGTGGCCGTCGGTTTGGGCGGTCGCGGCAGGCGGGAGCATCGACAGCGGGGGGCGCTCTTCGGCGATGAGCTTCGGGACCATGGGGTCTTCGATCGCGGTCGGAGCTTCCGCGGGCTTTACCTGGGCGAAGTCGTAGCGCTTCAGGTATTCGACGCCGAGGACGCGGAAGATGTAGTCCACGATCGAGGTGGAGAACTTGATGTTCTCGTGGCCTGTGACGACGCCATGGGGCTCGAAGCGCGTGAAGGTGAATTGCTCGACGAAGGTCTCGAGCGGCACGCCGTATTGCAGACCGACCGAGACGGCCATGGCGAAGCAGTTCATGAGGGAGCGGAAGGCCGCGCCCTCTTTGTGCATGTCGATGAAGATTTCGCCGAGGCTATGGTCTGCGTATTCGCCGGTGCGCAAGAAGACTTTGTGGCCGCCGACGTACGCTTCTTGCGTGAAGCCGCCGCGCTTCTTCGGCAGGCGAACGCGATGTCCCTCGGGACGGTGTAGGGCGGCCGGCTTCGAGGCCGCCGCGACCGGAGTCGTGACGGATGAGGTCGATTCCTCTTCGCGATCCTTGTTCGAGGTGTTGAGGGGCTGCGAGGCTTTGCAGCCGTCACGGTACAGTGCGACGGCCTTGAGCCCGAGTTTCCAGCCTTCCTCGTAAATCTGGCGCACGTCGTCGACCGTCGCGTCGTTCGGGAGGTTGACGGTCTTGCTGATGGCGCCCGAGAGGAACGGCTGGGCCGCGGCCATCATCTTCACGTGCGACATCGGCGGCAAGAAGCGCTGGCCCGTCTTGCCGCAGCGGTTCGCGCAGTCGAAGACGGCGTAGTGCTCGTCTCGCAGGCCCGGCGCGCCTTCGATCGTCATGCGCCCGACGATGATGTCGTTCGCTTGTTCGATCTCGGCTTCCGTGAAGCCCAAGTACTTGAGCAGGCTGAAACCGGGCTTGCTCATCTTCTCGGCGGTGATGCCGAGCCGCTCGTAGGTTTCCTTGCCGAGCACCCAGGGCGCAAAGGCGAGGCTCAGCTCGAACACGCCCGGCAGCGCCGCTTCGACCTTGCCGAGGTCGGTGTCGTCGAAGCCTTTCGCCTTGAGCGTGGCGCGGTTGACGCCGGGGGCGCCGAGCAGCGTGTTCGTGCCCGAGACGAAGGCGACGATCTCGCTGATTTGCGCTTCGGTGTAGCGGAGGCGGCGGAGCGCTTCCGGCACCGATTGGTTGACGATCTTGAAGTAGCCGCCGCCGGCGAGCTTCTTGAATTTGACGAGCGCGAAATCGGGCTCGATGCCCGTCGTGTCGCAATCCATCAAGAGGCCGATGGTGCCGGTCGGTGCGAGCACGGTGGCTTGCGCGTTGCGGAAACCGTGCTGCGAGCCGTAGCGCACGACGTCGTCCCAGTCTTCGCACGCGGCGCGCCAGAGCGGTTCCGGGCAATCCTCGCGATTGATCGCGTAAGCGGCGTCCTGGTGCATGCGCATCACGCGCAGCATGGGCTCGCGGTTCTTGGCGTAGCCGGCGAACGGGCCCTTGCTCGCCGCCATCTTGGCGCTCACGGCGTAGGCGTGACCGCAGAGGATGGCCGTGAGGGCTCCGGCCATCGCGCGACCCTTGTCGGAGTCGTACGGAATGCCCTGGAGCATGAGCAACGTGCCGAGGTTCGCGTAGCCGAGGCCGAGCGGACGGTAGTCGTGGCTGTTTTGCGCGATGCCCTGGGTCGGGTAGCTCGAGAGATCGACCAAGATTTCCTGCGCCATGAAGAAGATCTCGATGGCGTGGCGGTAGCCCGCGATGTCGAAGCTGCCGTCCTGCCGCAAGAACTTCGTGAGGTTCAAGGACGAGAGGTTGCAGGCCGTGTCGTCCAGGAACATGTACTCGGAGCACGGGTTCGACGCGTTGATGGGGCCGCTGTTCGAGCAGGTGTGCCAGCGGTTGATGGTGCTGTCGTACTGCACGCCCGGATCGGCGCAGCCCCAGGCCGACTCCGCGAGCATGTTCCAGAGGTCGGTGGCCTCGTAGGTGTCGACGACGGCGCCGGTCGTGCGCATGGTCGTCTGCCATTTGCCGTTCGAAAGCGCGGCCTTCATGAATTGATCGGAAACGCGCACCGAGTTGTTCGAGTTCTGGCCGCTCACCGTGTGATAGGCCTCGCCGTTGAAGTCGCTTTCGTAGCCGGCGGCGATGAGCGCTCGCGCCTTCTTTTCCTCGCGCACCTTCCACTGGATGAAATCGACGATTTCAGGGTGGTCCATGTCGAGGCACACCATCTTCGCCGCGCGGCGCGTGGTGCCGCCGCTCTTGGTCGCGCCGGCCGCGCGATCGAGCACCTCGAGGAAGCTCATGAGGCCGCTCGACGTGCCGCCGCCCGAGAGCTTCTCTTGCTTGCCGCGGATCGCGCTGAAGTTCGAGCCGGTGCCCGAGCCGTACTTGAAGAGGCGCGCCTCGGATTTCACGAGCTCGTAGATCGACATCAAGTCGTCGGAGACGGACTGGATGAAGCAGGCCGAGCACTGCGGGCGCTGGTACGCGTTCGCCGTCTCTCCCACGGTGTCGGTGCCGGGTAGCCACGCCCAGTTGCCGCCCGAGCCCTCGATGCCGTACTCGTGAAAGAGTCCGCAGTTGAACCAGACGGGCGAATTGAACGCGCCGTACTGCATCGTCAGCATGTAGCTGAGCTCGGCTTCGAAGATGTCGGCGTCCTTCTTCGCGGCGAAATAGCCGCCGAATTCCTCGCCTGCCACGCGAATGGTGTGGGCGATGCGGTGCACGACTTGGCGCACGCTCGTCTCGCCCTGCGCCTTGTCGCCGTGGAGCCCGGCTTTGCGGAAGTATTTCGAGACGACGATGTCGGTCGCGAGCTGCGACCACTCGGCCGGGATTTCGGCGCCGTCCATTTTGAAGACGACGGAGCCGTCCGGGTTCGTGATCACGCTCTGGCGCCGTTCCCACACGACGTTCGCGAGCGCGTCCTCACCCGCCTGGGTGTAGTGGCGCTCGATCGACAATCCCTTCTTTTTCCGCGCCTGCGCGGATTTCGAGGGGGGCGCTTCGGACTCTGTCCCGCTCTTGTTCACGTCGAAAGTTTTTTGACCCACGAATGTCGATTGCGCCATGTGCTCCGTGCCTCCTCGACCTTTCCAACTTCTTTTCCGCACCGTTCGGGCTCTCCGAACGAGGACAAAATTCACCGCTTGCCGACCGGAGGCCCGATGGAGATCGAGCACCGCGACCGACCGCGCTTCCTCTTTTTGGCCGGTGTCGCCGAAACTCAGCGACGCCGTTTTTCTGCGTTGTTCTGGTCGCCGGCGGAGACGGTCCGCGCCACCTGCGCGACCTCGCCGCCTGACGAGCTTACTGACCTAGTCCGTCTCGTCTCAGCGCCCTGGGCGGGCGGGGTGAGAGAGTGGGGCGGGACTGACGAGCCCCTGGACACCTGCTTAGTACTGACTTTTCGAGCAGAACATCTCGCCCGAAGCGAGTTACGTCACTTACCCCAAGGCGTTGGGCAACGACAAGCAAAAAACCCAACATGTGGGGCGAACCTACATTGTAACCACCAACTAACCCGGCGCCCCCACTGAACTTTCGGCGCTGAACAAAAACGCATCCCTGCTCAACGTAACCCCGAGCTTGTTCAGTGGGCGTCCCATGGGCGCGCACAGGTCTTCCCGAGGTAGTCCCGTATGGCCACGGCTTTGGCGCATAACGTCCCGAAGTTATCCCCTGGATGCGCGTAACCACGGGCTCGGCGGGCCCAACTCTCGACAGGTCAGGCCCAACATGCGCGCAGCATCGTGAAGCGCGCCCGCGGTGCGCCGCCGAGCGATCCGCCGACTCAATGTGCCGGCAGCGTTTTCGCGATCGCGAAGGAATGCTCCGGGTCGAGCACCGAGACGGTACCGAAGCGAGTGAGCGTGCTCGCGATGGTGGCGGCGTCGCCCGCGACGACCACGACGAGCGAGTCATGGCGGTACGCGTGCGATGCCGCGCGCGCGACGGCTTCGGGCTCGAGCTCGCGGACGGCGTGCCGGTACTCGTCGTACGCTTCGTCGGGCAGGCCGAGCACGATCAGTCGCCCAGTGAGATCGGCCACGGCGCCGGCCGTTTCCATCTTGAAGGCGAAGCTATCCGAGAGGAAACGCCCGCCGCGCTCGAGCTCTTCGCCCGTCGGCGCGGTCGTGCTCATGCGATCGAAATGCTCGAGCAACGCCGCGACGGTGTCGGCCGTCTTCGCGGTTTGCGTGCCCGCCGAGAGCACGAGCGGCATCGGTCCGTGCGCGGGCTCTTCGACCCAAGAGCTCGTGTTGTAGGCGAGCGAGCGCTTTTCACGCACGTCGAGGAACAGCCGGCCGGCAACGCCGCCGCCGAGGATTTGATTGGCGGTCATCAACGCCGGGTACTCGTCGCTCCGGCGTTCCGGCCCGAGAGCGCCGACGAGAACTTGGCTCTGCGTGCTGCCGGGGCGATCGACGACCAAGATTTTGCGGCCGTTCGGGCCGCGTGCATCGCTGAAGCTCGGCCGCGCGGGGCGCGCGCCACGCCAGTTGCCGAAGGCGCGCGTGGCGGCCTTTTCGATGCCGTCGGCGTCGACGTCACCCGTGACGACGAGCACGGCGTTCTCGGGCGTGAAGTTGTCCTTGTACCAGCGCTTCACCTGCTCGAGCTTGAGCTCGGCCATTTCCTCGGGCAGCGCGTCGTAGCGCGCGTACGGATGGATCGAGACCGGCAGCTCGTAGAGCTCGCGATAGAGCACCATCGACGCGAGCCAGCTCGGGCTCGTGCGCGCGCGGTCTTTGACGCGATCGATTTCACGTTGCCGCAGTTTCGAGAACTCCGCGGCGGGAAAGCGCGGCTTTTCGGCGAGCGCGGCGAGGATTTCGAGCGCGGGGTCGAGCTTGTCGCTCGTCACGCCGAGCCCGATGCGCGTCGCGTCGCGATCCGTACCGATCGACAGGTGCGCACCGAGCGCCTCCGTCTTCTCGGCGAGCTCGCGGCTCGACCAGGGGCCTGCCCCTCCGTCTTTGAGCAGCTTGCCCGTGAGCGCCGCGAGCCCCGGCAGATTGCCGTCCGTGGCCTGGCCCGAGAGCACGATGAGCCGGAGCTCGACTATTGGAAAACCGGCGCGCGGCACGACGGCGAGATCGAGGCCGTCCGCGAGGTGGCGGTGCACGATGCTCGGGAAGGGACCGGTGGGGCGCACGGGCGACGAGGGCGCCTCCGCGAGTGGATCTGCCGTGGCGGCGGGCGCCGCGCTCGGTGCCGGCGCCGGCGCCGGGGCGCGCGCCGGCGCGGGTGCTTTCGCCGCGCAGGCGGCGGCGAGGGCGAGAAGGAAAGCGGGGGAGTGCTTCATGGCGTGGCTTTGGGTTTGGGAGTGATTTCGACCACGACTCGGTGGGCGTCGTCGAGGTAGCGCGCTGCGGCGGCTTGCATGTCTTTGGGCGTCACGGCGTCGTAGTGCGCGAGCTCGTGCGCGATGCCGCGCGCGTCGCCCCACAAGAGCTCGTACTCGCCGAGCTCCATGGCGCGGTTGAGCGACGACTCGAGCCCGAAGACGAAGCCTGCGCGCAGCCGCGTCTTCAACCGTTTGAGCTCGGCGTCGTTCGGCGGATTTTTGCGCACCTTTTCGAGCTCGACGTCGAGGGCGTGTTCGACCGTGGCGAGATCCGCGCGGTCGGCGAGCACGGCCTGGATCGTAAAAGCGTCCGGACCTGCGAAATCGCGCGTGAAGGCGTGGGCCTCGAGTGCGACGGCGCGGTTTCGCACGAGCTCTTGGTAGAGACGCGCGCTGTCGCCGTCGCCGAGCAGCATGGCGACGAGCTCGAGCGCGTAATGTTCGGGCGTGTGGCTCGGCGGGATCAGCCAGGAGTAGAAGACCGCGGGCGTCTTGGCGTTCGCGTCCTCTACCTTCTCGCGCGCGGATTTCGCTTCGGGCAAGGTCGTCGGCAAGGCTTGCGTCTCGACGCTGCGCTGCGGAATTTTTCCGAAGTAGCGCTCGACCAGATCGAGCGCGTGGTCGGCGTCGAAGTTGCCGGCGATCGTGAGCACGGCGTTGTTCGGCGCGTAGTGGTGCGCGTAGAAATCGCGCGCCCACCCGACCTCGGCGCGATCGAGGTCTTCCATCTTGCCGATCGTCGGGTTCGCGTACGGCGCAAAGTTGGCGAAGACGAGCTCGCCCAAGCGCAGCGCACCGAGCATGTACGGCACGTTCTGGTAGCGCATGCGGTACTCTTCTTTGACGACCGAGCGCTGGTTCTCGAAGTTTTCGGGCGAAACGTCGAGCGCGCGCATACGGTCGGCCTCGAGCCACAGCGCGAGCTCGAGCTCACCGGCGGGCAGCACCTCGTAATAGTTGGTGCGGTCCGAGTTGGTCGTGCCGTTCAACGAGCCGCCGCGCTCGCTGATGAGCTGAAAATGCTGCCCTTTTTTCACGTGCTCGCTGCCCTCGAACATCATGTGCTCGAACAAGTGAGCAAAGCCGCTTTTGCCGGGGGTCTCCTGACGTGAGCCGACGCCGTAGGTCACGGCCACCGCGACGGTCGGCGAGCTCGGTTCCGGCACGAGCACGACGCGCAGGCCGTTCGCGAGCGTGCGACGCTGGATCGTCACCGCGAAACGTTCCAGTGCAGCCGACGGATCGGAGGAGTGTACGGTGACAGGCTCGGGCGCTCGCGCGAAAGCGATCTCTTGGCTACCAGGGCCGACTTGAATGACTGCCGCTGCGAGGAGCAACGCGACTGCCGTACGGAGTCTCGGGACCGGGGTCCCGAAACGCGATGAGTTTCGCATGGGGCGCTTTACCACAGGTTGAATCATGCTTATCGAAGTCTCACCCGAGCTGGTCGCCGACTTGGCGAAGTCCGAGCATGGACGGTAGTCTAGGATTTTAGTGCTGGTGCTGCTCGGTCCCGATTTCGACGGCAGCGATCAGGGGTATCAGGCCCTGGCGCGCGCGACGGGGCTTTTGCCGTACGACCTCCGCACGCGAGTGAAGCCCGGGAGCTTTGGGCTCATCAAGACCTTCGGCCAGGCCGCACAGGCGGAGGAGTTGGCGGCGCGGCTCGTCGCGGCCGGGTTCCCCGTCGTGTGCGTCGACCGTCAGGTGGTAAACGATCCTGACCGGCGGCATGTTCCCGTGCAAAAGCTCGAGCTCGGGGCCTCGAGTTTTCATCTGAAGCTCAAGGACCGCGAGATGGAGGTGCCGTACGGCGCGCTCACGTGCATCGTCGAAGGGGAAGTGCAGCCCGGCCGCACGGGCGGCACGCCGGCCACGGGCGTCGCAAGCAGCGGCGCAATCCGCGCCGTCACACCGGGAAGCGGCGAGATGCAGGTGTTTCGGGAGGCGCACCTGACGGCTCCCATCGGCCACCTAGCGGCGGATCTTCACTTTGCGACCGTGCTCTGGATCGCGCGCATCGACGCGCGCGTCTTCGATTTCGGACCGCAGCGCAGCGGGAACGTCTCCGCCGACCTTTCGAAGCTCACGAACGAGCTCGCCAGTCGCGCCCGAGTGCGCGTGGATCGCAACGTGCGCGTCTCGAGCGTGGCGTCCTTCGCCGAGCAGCCGCCGCCGATGCGCGCGGGCTCTCCGCAGCCGCAGAGCGTGCGCGGCAAGGTGGACGCGGGGGACGCGCGTTTCGACTCGTATTCGCGTCTGATCGGCGAGGCTGAGCGCGTGGGACGGCGCGGACCCTGACGTTCGCCTGGGCTTGAGCCACGCTCGGCGCTTGCGAGCTACTTCGGCTCGCCGTCCGCGCATTCGGTTTTGGGCCCGCGGCGGCAGAGCTCGCGCGCGTGGGCGACGAGGGCACGCGCGTGCTTGTCGTTTTCGTCGACGCCCGCGCCCGACTCATAGTGACCCGCGAGCACGAGGCACGCGTGCGGCGAGCGCTGCTCGCAGCGTCGATTGAGTCGCGTGAGCTCCACTTTGCGCAGGTTCGTCGCGCGCGCCGCGTCGCGGTGGACGAACACTCCCGCGTCGTAGGCGTCCGCGGCGCGCCCGCACTCTTCGGGATCCACCTCGTAACAGCGGATTTCGGCGCGCTCGAGCTCCTTCGCGTTCGTCACGGGCGGCAGCGGGGCAGCCATGGGAAAGGGCTCGGCGGCTGCTACGCGTGGTGGCGCGCCCGCGGACGCCGACCCGGACGCGAGCGGCGCGCTCACGGCGCGAGCGGTAGGCGCGACGGCCGGCGCAGCCGACTCGGATGGGGACGCGACGGGCGCCGGGGCGGACGCGGACGCAACGACGGCGGTTTGCGTTGGCGCGATCGATGACGCCGGAGCCGCGCCGTACGGTGACGCTTTCTCGCTCGGCTCCGGCGGCGACCCGAAGTGAAAGGCCAGCGCGATCACGACACCCAGCGCAGCGCCTGAAAGCATCGCGACGCCGCCCAAGCGCATCAGCCGGGACTCCCAGCGCTCGTGCCGAGCCCTTGACGAGCGAGCAGCGCGTCGACCTGGGGTCGATGGCCGACGAAGCTCACGAACAGATCCATCGGATCGCGGCTGTCGCCGCGCGAGAGGAGCAGGTCGCGGAAGTCGGCCCCGACGGCGGGATTGAGCATGCCCTCGCGCCGGAAGCGGTCGAAAGCGTCGGCGTCGAGTACCTCCGCCCACTTGTACGAGTAGTAGCCCGCCGCGTAACCCACGGGATGCGAGAACAAATGGCCGAAGCTTGCGAGCATGCCGTAATCGGGAGGGAGCTCGGCGGAGGCGTAGCGCTGCAGGATGCGGTTGCCGTAGGCGATGGGATCGCCGTCCCGCTCGGGCTCGAAGCTCGTGTGCAGCGCGAGGTCGACCGCGGCGAAGCCGAGCTGGCGCATCTGCTGGCTCGCCGCGCGGAAGGTGCGCGCTGCGCGTAGCCGGTCGAGTAGCGCGTCGGGAATCGGCGCGGACGTCTCGAAGTGCCGCGCGAAGAGGTTCAAGCCTTCACGCTCGGTGCACCAATTTTCCATGATTTGCGAGGGCAGCTCGACGAAATCCTGCACGACGCGCGTGCCCGCGAGGCTGCGCACCGACACGGTGCTCAGGCAGTGATGCAAGAGATGCCCGAACTCGTGAAAAATCGTCTCCACGTCGCGGTGCGTGAGCAGGGAGGGCTTGCCGCCGACGGGCGGCATGACGTTCGCGCAAAATACCGCCAAATTCGGCGCCGGCGGCACCGCCGCGACGAGCCCGTGCATCCACGCGCCCGGTCGTTTCGACTCGCGCGGGTACGGATCCACGTAGAAAAGGCCGAGCCTCACGCCCTTTCGATCGTCGAGATAAAAGGCGCGCACACTGTCGTGCCACACGCTCACTCCCTCGGCGGGCACGATTTGCACACCGAAGAGCTGCTCCGCGAGCCGGAACGCTCCTCCGAGCACGCTCTCGAACGCGAAGTACGGCCGGAGCGCTTCGTCATCGAAAGAGTAACGCTCGCGTTTGAGCTTTTCCGAGTAGTAACCCACGTCCCAAGGCGCAAGCTCGGGCGCGCTCGGTCCTTCGAGCCCGCGCCGGAAATCGAGTAGCTCCTGCTTCTCGCGCGCGAACGCCGCCTCGGTCCGCCGCGTGAGATCATCGACGAATTTTTGGGCTTCGGCGCCCGTCTTTGCCATGCGGTCGTCGGTGACGAAATCGGCGAAATGCGCGAAGCCGAGCAGGCGCGCCTTCTCGCGCCGGAGCTCGACGATGCGACGAACGAGCGGCCGGTTGTCGCGCTCGCCGCGCGTCGCGACGGTGCTGTAAGCGCGCCAGAGCGCCTCGCGCAGCGAGCGATCTTCTGCGTACGAGAGGACCGCGTTGACCGTGGGTGCGTGGAGCGTCAGCCGATACCCCTTCTTCTCGGCGGCAATGGCCGCTTCACGCGCGAGCTCGAGCGCCGATTCGGGCAGCCCCGCGAGCCGCCCGGCGTCGTCGACGAGGAGCTCGTAGGCGTTCGTGTCGTCGAGCACGTTTTGCGAAAATTTGGAGGTCAGCTGCGCGAGCTCGCGGTCGAGCTGCCGCAGCCGATCCTTGTCGGTCGGGTTCAGGCGCGCGCCTTCGCGGCGAAACTCCGCCAGCTTCTTTTCGAGAAAGCGCGCGCGTGTCGGCTCGAGAGCTTGGGCCTCGTCCGTCTCTGAAAACGCGACCAGTCGCGCGAAGAGCTCGGGACGGAGCGGGATGCTCGCGAAGAGCGCCGTGAAGTCGGGCAGAACGGCGTTGTACGCGTCGCGCAGCGCCGGCGTCGTCGCCGTGCTCTCGAGGTGCTCGACGATCCCCATCGCGGTTTCGAGCCGTTCCGTCGCTAGCTCGAGCGCACCGAGCGTGGAGTCGTAACTCGGCGGGTTTTGGTCGAGCTCGATCACGTCGAGCTTGGCCGACGTGTGCACGAGGTGCTCACGGATGCCCGGTTCGACGTGCTCGGCGCCGATCAGATCGAAGGGGGGCGGTGAAAGCAGGTCCAGGAGCGGGTTTTCCAAGGCGGTCGGACTATAGCACCCGAGTTCGCGAGCCTCGCGCTTGCCCGTCACGAGAGCTCTGCATCGGGTAGACTTCCGTTTCGTGCGAACGGAACGCCTCGAAGGGAGATCACGATGAGCGCGACGGCACCCGTGACGGAAGGGACGCTGCTCTGGGAGCCGAGCAGCGAACGCGTCGCGGCGAGCCGGCTGTCGGCGTTTGCGGCCTGGCTCGAGCGCGAAGCGGGGCGGCGTTTCGCGACATACGAGGAGCTCTGGCGCTTCTCTGTCACGGAGCTCGACTCGTTTTGGCGACTGCTCGCGACCTACTTCGACGTGCGGTTTCACACGCCGGCGCGTGCCGTGCTCGAGGGCGCGATGCCCGCGGCACACTGGTTCCCGGGCGCGACATTGAACTACGCCGAGCACGCCCTGCGCGCGGACGACGGCGCGCCGGCGCTCGTGTTTCACGCCGAGGACGGCCGGCGCGAAACACGCACGTACGGCGAGCTCCGCGCCGAGGTCGCGCGCCTGCGCACGGGGCTCGCGAAGCTCGGTGTTCGCCGCGGGGATCGCGTCGCCGCCCTCCTGCCGAACCGGCCCGAAACGGTGGCGCTCTTCCTCGCGACGGTGAGCCTCGGCGCGATTTTTTCGAGTTGCTCGCCGGAGTTCGGCGCGGCGAGCATCCTCGACCGCTTCCGGCAGATCGAGCCCAAAGTGTTCGTCACGGTCGACGGTTATCGCTACGGCGGCAAAACCTTCGATCGCTCGGCCGACGTGCGCGCCATCGCGCAGGCGTTACCGGGCGCGACGCTCGTCGTCTTGCCCGAGCTCGGCGGCGACGTGGGCGTTCCGTCGCTCGCGTTCTCGTCGCTCGCTTCCGAAAGCGGTCCCCTCGAGTTCGAGCCCGTCCCGTTCGAACACCCGCTCTGGATCCTCTACTCGTCGGGCACGACGGGTTTACCGAAACCCATCGTGCAGGGTCACGGCGGCATCCTGCTCGAACATTTGAAGGCGCTCGCGCTGCACGGTGATCTCGGTCAGGGCGATCGCTTCTTTTGGTATTCGACGACCGGCTGGATGATGTGGAACTACCTCGTGAGCGGGCTCTGCCTGGGCGCGACGGTCGTGCTCTACGACGGCAGCCCGGCGCATCCCGGCATGGACAGGCTGTGGAAGCTCGCCGAGGCCGAAGGCGTGACGTACTTCGGCGCGAGCGCGCCGTTCTTGCTGGCGTGCAAAAAGGCCAAGCTCGTGCCCCGCGAGCGGCATGAGCTCGGAGCGCTCCGAGCGATCGGGACGACGGGCGCGCCGCTGCCCGCGGACGGCTTCGCCTGGGTATACGACGCCGTGAAGCGCGATCTCTTGCTCGCGTCGGTGAGCGGCGGAACGGACGTGTGCACGGCGTTCGTGCTCTCGTGCCCATGGCTGCCGGTTCACGCGGGCGAGATCCAATGCCGCGGCCTCGGGGCAAAGATCGAAGCGTATGACGTGAACGGTCACGCGGTCGTGGGCGAGGTCGGCGAGCTCGTGCTCACGGAGCCGCTGCCCTCCATGCCGGTCGGGTTTTGGGGGGACACCGACGGCGCGCGCTTTCGCGACAGCTATTTTTCGACGTACCCCGGAGTCTGGCGTCACGGTGACTGGATCAAGCTCACCGAGCGCGGGTCCTGCGTGATTTACGGCCGCTCCGATTCGACGCTCAATCGTGGCGGCGTGCGGATGGGGACGAGCGAATTTTATCGAGTGATCGAGGCCCTGCCCGAAATCGCCGACAGCCTCGTCGTCGATACCGGGTCGCTCGAGGGCGACGCCGTCGGCAAGCTCTGGCTCTTCATCGTGCTCACGCCGGGCACGCTGCTCGACCCGGAGCTCGAACGGCGCATCAAAGCGACCGTTCGCCGCGATCTCTCACCGCGGCACGTGCCGGACACGATCGTGGCCGTGCGCGCTGTCCCCCGCACCTTGAACGGTAAGAAGCTCGAGGTGCCCGTCAAACGCATCCTGCTCGGGACGCCCGTCGAAAAGGCCGCCAGTCGCGACACGCTCGCGGATCCGAGTGCACTCGACGCCTTCGTCGAGTTGGCGCTCGCCGAGAAAACTGCGACGACTCGAGGCGCGTAGTCCGTGCGTCAGTCCGTGAACCCAAGCCGCTTTTTGGCGATGCGGATCGCGACGGGGCTCACGTCGATGCCCGTCCAGGCGCGGCCGAGGCGGGCCGCGACGGCGAGCGTCGTGCCCGAGCCGCACATGGGGTCGAGCACGCGGCTCTCTGGCAGGGACGCTGCTCGGATGATGCGTTCGAGCAGGGCTTCGGGTTTCTGGGTGGGGTAGCCCGTGGCCTCACCGAGCAGCGGCGTGTTGGCGCGCATGGACGGGCAGTCGCTCCAAACGCTGCCGCGCCGCCGGCCAATGTCGGCGTAATAGCGGTACGATTTGCCGGCGATCACCCGCTCCCGATACTGACGGCCGCTCGCGTCGCGCTTGCCGAAGTGCATCCGCTGGCTCGTTTCGGCGTAGGGTTCGCGTAAGGCTGGGTCGTCGTCGTTCCAGATCATCTGGCTGCCCCGCGCGTAAACCAGGATGGTTTGGTGGGTCACGCTCGGGCCGCCGCGTCGCCGCGCGCCGTTACCCGGGATCCACACGATTTCTCCCTGAAAGGCGCCGCGACCGAAGACGCCGTCGGCGAGCACTTTGGCTTCGTGCACCGTGCGATGATCGAGGTGCAAAAATAGGCTCGCGCGCTCGCTCATGGTATCGCGCACGGCGGCGAGTCGCGGCTCGAGCATGGCAAGAAAGGCGTCGACGCCGCCCCAGCTGTCCCGGTAAGCGCGTTCGCCGCGCGCGCGCTCTCCGCGACCGTCGCGCACGCCGTGATGGGCGCGCGTGTCGAACGGCGGATCGACGTAGACGAGATCGAACGGGCGTTTTTGCGCGAGCTCGGGCAAGAGCGTCAAGCAATCGCCGAGAGCGAGCTCGCCTCGGCGCGTGCCTGGCGTCGCGAGCGCCGCATGGCGCGTCACTCGCCGTCGTGCGCCGGGTCGCGCTGCTTGTCGAGCCCCGATTTCGCGCCTGCCGAGCTCTGGCCCGAGCTCAGGAGCGCGGCCGGCGTCACGCCGAGCCCGGCCGCGGCGACGCCGTTTTCGGTCGCGAACGGCAGCGGCGACAGCGGCGGATCCTCGGCGATGAGCAGCGCGAGCTTGCCGTCGTCGAGTGGGACCGGCGAGGGCAGCGGCGGCAGCCAGTCCCAGTACGGCCCACCGCCGGTGCATCCCGCGAGTATCTCGTCGACACTGCAGGCGATGCGCAAGTGAATGTGATCGTCGTGCGCCATGCTGTCGCCGGGTTGCCACATCACGCTTTGGGCGTGCAGCACGAGGTCGAGCGGCTCGCCGCGAGCGAGCGCGTAGTCGATGAGCAGCGCTTCGACGTTGCGGCTCGCGAACATGAACTGCACGCCGATTTCCGGCGCCGTCACGAGGGCCTTGACGAGCCGCCACTCGTGTTCGACGTCGAAGCGCAAGACGCGCCCGTCATCGGGGTTACGCGCGAGGCCGTCGGCTCCGACGCGGATGAAGCCTGGCGCGATCACGCGCGCCCCCGAAGGCGTCAGATACTGGAAGATGATATCGACGTCGCGCCCGGTACGGTGCGATTGGTGACCGTCGATTTTGCCGCCGTATTTGGCCGAAAGATCGCCGATCACGAGCGGCGGCGCGCCGGGATCGCTCTCGGCGAGCTCGCGTGCCACGCGCGTGAGCACGCCGACCAAGCGCGGCCGGCCGAAATGGTGCGTGCCCTGCGGGCGGAAGCGCACGAAGCCGGGCCCGGACGCCGGCAACTCGACGGCGTCGGTTTGGACGCCGTGGTTCGGCGCGCCGATCGTGCCGTGAAAGCTCGGCGCGAGCGGTGAGGGGGTCGAGAGGCAGCCGCTCGCGAGCAGCGAAAGAACGGCTAGCGCGGGAGTGGAGCGCTCGAGCAGGGTGCTCATGTGCTCCCCCGCGGCAAGTAGCTCGCGATCTGCGCCTCGATGCCGCGCACGGCCTCCGGCCCCGCGTAGTCGGGGGCAAGCAGGTAGTTGTCGCGGTTCAGCACGAAACCTTGCTCGGCAAAGGCTTGTAGCGCGTTTCGCAGCGTGGGCTTGCTCACGGCCTCGCGTCGCTCGATTTCGCCCGCCAGGAACATCTCGTTGCCGAGCGCGAGCGTCTTTTTGACGAGCTCCTTTTCGCCGAGCGGGCCGCGCTCGAGCGCGAGCAGGCCGCGGGCCGCGATTCGGTACGCTTCGACGAAGCTCACGAGGATGCTCGCGTAGAGCTCGAGCCAGTCGCGTCCGCTCGAGCCGTCGTGACCGGGGCCAGGCACGTAGCGGCCGTCACGCGTCTCGATTTCGAGCGCCTCGGCCATGCTGCGGCGCGTGTCCTCGAAGATCGCTTCGAACGGCTGGTCGGCGCGGAAGCGGAATTCGAGCTTGAACAGCCGCGACAGCGCGCGCACGCGCTCGCGCACGGCGTCGGTCGTGGAGTCGTCGGAGCTCAAGAGCGCGAGCGCCACGAGCGCGCGCTCGACGAAGAAGTGGATGATGGCGTTCTTCGACGTATCGAGCGAGAGCCGCTTCTCCTCCTCGACGACGTAGTGAGCGCCCGGTCCCGCAACGCCGTCGGAACGGCGGCCGTCCGCCCCCTGAGCGGGCAGGTGAATCCTCACGAGCTCGGTGTCGGCGAACATCTGCACGGCTTCGCGGATCGAATCGCGGCGCAGCGCGCCGGTCTCGGTGCGCAGCGCCGGGCTCGTGCGGGCGCCCATGCGCGTGAGGACGCCGAGCACGCGTTCGGCGCGGGCGAGCAGGTCCTCGTGCGAGAGGCCGCGCTGGCGATGGGTCAAGAGGACGAGCGCCGTGAGCGAGCCGGGCGTCACCGCCGTGACGCGATTGATCTCGTCCATCACGCGATTGCCGAGACGCGTGACGATGGCGCGGCGTTTGGCCGGCGGGAGCGGGCCTTCGAGGCGGATACCGAGCTCGGCGGAGATTTCTTGCAGCGTCAGGATTTGACCTACTTGCATGCTGATGCGGCCGTAGCGATGACGCAACAAATCGCGTGATTTCAAGAGGCCCGCAGCGTCCTCCTTGGCTTTTTCACCGCCGGAGAGCTCGCGTTCGTAGCTCTTCGCCTCGATCACCTGCTCGTAACCGATGCTGACGGGCGCAAACAGCGTCGGGCGCTCGCTCACGGAGAGCGCCGCGTCGATCACCATGCTGAGCAGCCCGAATTTCGGCGGCAAGAGCTTGCCGGTACGGCTGCGTCCGCCCTCCATGAAGAGCTCGATGGGGTAGCCGTCGCGCAAGAGACGGCGCACGTACGCGTCGACCACGGCCGCGTACAACCGGTCGCCGCGAAACGCGCGCCGAATGAAGAACGCGCCGCCACGCCGGAAAATCCCGCCCACGGGAAAGAAGTTGAGGTTATCGCCTGCGGCGATGAGCGGCAGCGGCAGGTTCTGCTGGTTGAAGACGTAGCTCAGAATCAAGTAGTCGACGTGGCTCTTGTGGCTCGGCAAGAGCACGAGCGTGCCGTCGCGCGCGGCGTGGCGCAGCCGATCGATGTCCGACTTCTCCCACTCGACGCCCGCGTAGATGCGTTGAAAGACTCGGTCGAACAGCACCTCGAGGCCCTTGATCGTCGTGCGCTCGGGCGTCGCTTGGAGCTCGCGCAGCATCTCGTGCGCGCGGATCTCGAGCGCGTAGCGGCTGTTACGCTCGTCGACGAGGTCGTCGATCACGGCGCGCAGCCGCGGGTTTCTCACGATTTCCTGTCGCACGCGCTCGGGCGCTTTTTCGGCCGGGCCGATCACGCTGCGCCGCTCCCGCTCGAGCCGGCGCAGCACGGCGTAGGTGAGGCGCCGGACGCGCGTCGTCTCGGAGAGGCCGTTCGCGCCCGCGAGGAACGCCTTGAGATCGAGCGGCTCGCCGAGCTTCAGCTCGACGTGCCGATAGTTGTAGAAAAACTGCGCGATCGTGCGCGCCGGGCTCGGCCATTCGCGCGGGCCCAGCAAGAAATCGAAGGGCTCGGTGCCGCGCGTGTCGGGAAAGCGCGACCACACGAACACTTGCGGCACGAGGAAGATCGGCCGCTCGGCGCGCGCTTGCATGCCGAACAGCGTGCGCACGAGGTCGTCGCCCTCCGTGCGACCGCGCACGTTCGAGGTGCGGCCCGTCGCGACCGCGTCGAACACTCCGGGCGGCCGCTTCAAGAACAGCGCCGCCGAACCGCCGTGCGAGAGCGCGTCCTCGAGCTCCTCCCGTGCCGTGATGGGCTTCGGAAAGAGGGCGTTCAACCAGCCTTTGCCGAGCGGGTTCAGGATCCAAAGCCTGAGATCGTTCACGAACCGGATGCGCGGCAGGCCGTAGCGCTTCGTCAAATAGTCGAGCGCCAAAAAGTCGATGAAGTTGAGGTTTCGGAGCACGTAAACGACGGAACCGCGGGCGGCGAGATCGCGCACCGCGGCAACCCACGCTTCATCGACTTGGATCTTGTCGAAGAAAGGCCGGTAGACGGCGCGAAGCACCGGGTTCGGTTCGTACGTGCGAGTAAGCTCGCGGTCTGACATTCAAGTAGCGGTTCGGGGGCGGACGGGTCGGCCGAAGCCTACCACCTTGCGCGACTCTGCCGGCGTGCGGTACCACCGGGACAGATGCCGTACGCCGCTTTGTCGTTCGGCCGTCGGGTCACTCTGGGACTCGGCGCCGGGCTCCTGATTTTCGGCTGCAAGGCGAAACCGAAGCCGAACGCCGTGCCGAGCACGTCGGCTTCGAGCGCGCCGGTCGTGCCCGCGGCGCCGGAGCATTGCCGGGCGCTCGGCACGGGGACGTCGCTCGTCGTGGGTGAGGTGGATCGGCCCGCCCGCGAGCCGGGCGCCGATCCCGAGACGGACGACGCCGACGACGAAGAGGCGCTCCAGCCGTTCGCGACGCGCGTCGACTCGGGGTTCGTGCTCGGCAACGATTTTGCGGCCGGCGGTCTGAACACGCACCGCGCTGCGACCGAAGCATTCCTGGCGCTCGTGCCGCTCGACGGGTCGCCTGGGCGGCGCGTCGGGCTCGGCGCAGTGCACGGCGACGTTGATCCGCCGCTCGTCACGGGACAGGACGGCACGTTGCTCGTCGCGGTCGCGGACATGGACGCCGGGGGCGGCATGCTGCGTGTCTCGGCGGTCGACGCGGGCGCGGACAAGCCGCACGGCGAGCTTTCGATCACGGGCGTGGAGCACGACGCAGGCGCAGCCTTTGCCGCGGGCGAGCACGGCGCGCTCCTCGTCTGGGCCGCGCGCGGCAAGCACGGCGCCGTCCTCAAGACGCTCGCCGTCAAACCCGACAAGCTGTCCGGCACGGCGCCGGGCGACGAGCTCAAAGGCACCGACGACGCCGAATCGCCGGTGCTCGTCGCGCGCCCGGGCGGCTTTTGGCTCGCGTGGGTGTCGGAACAGGCGGCGTCGCCCGCGCACGCCGACGCAGGCGTGCACGATGCCGTCCCGCACGACGCCGGTAAGCACGAAACGAACGCGCCTCACGCGAACGGGCGCGACGCCGGGCCGGAGTCGGGCGCGGCCGACGGCCCCGAGCGGCTCGTCGACGTGGGCCCGCGTGCGCTCATGGTGCTCTCGCTCGACGCAAACGGGAAACCCGCGGGCATTCCGCGGGCCGTCTCGGGTTCGCGGGCGCACGTCGTCGGATTTTCGGCGGCGCTACTGCCCGACGCGGCGCTCTCGCTCACCTGGCGCGAGGACGACGCGGCACCCGGCGTCGAGAGCGGCCCGCCCGAGCTCGCGCGCGTGGGGCTCG
Organism: Polyangiaceae bacterium; assembly: GCA_025936115.1. Lineage (GTDB taxonomy): Bacteria > Myxococcota_A > Polyangia > Polyangiales > Polyangiaceae > PMG-095. Next base: position 1,190 of record JAICTZ010000032.1, on the reverse strand, counting down.
ACGGCGCCGTACAGCGCGCGAAAGTCGAGGACGAAGAGCTCAGCGCCGGTCTGCCGTCGCTGCTCGCCGATCCCAAGCCGGGCGGTGACGTTTGGGTGGCGCTCGAGAGCGCGAGCGAGGGGACGCGCGTCGGCGTGCTCGCGCCCACGGGGCTCGGACTCGCGGCGCTCGTGGGTGATCGCTTGCTGCGGGGCGCGGACTTACTCGCGGCGGCCGACAAGAAGCTCTTCGTGAGCCGCGGCCGCGGCCGAGCCGTCGAGCTCGGAGTGCTAGAATGCAAGCTTCAGCCATGAAGGCGCTGGTTCCGCTCGCCGACGGCTTCGAGGAGCTCGAGGCAGTGACGATCATCGACGTGCTGCGGCGCGCGGGCGTCGCGGTGACGGTCGCGGCGCTCGGAGACAGTCCCGTCAGGGGCTCGCACGCGATTCGCCTCGAAGCCGACGCTTCTTTCGACGCCGTTCAGGGCGAGGTGTTCGACGCCGTGGTGCTGCCGGGGGGTCCCGCCGCCCAGCGACTCCGCGACGACGAGCGAGTCAAGGCGGTCGTGCGACGCCTGGCGGGCGAGGGACGGCTCGTCGCGGCCGTGTGCGCGGCGCCGATCGCGCTCGAAGCCGCGGGCGTGCTCGCCGGCAAGCGGGCGACCGTCTACCCGGGGAACCTTTTGCCGAGCGCCGAGCAAGTCGAGGAGCGCGTGGTCGTTGATGGTTCAATCATCACGAGCCGCGGCCCCGGTACGGCGCTCGAATTCGCGCTCGCGCTCGTGGAAAAGCTCGCCGGGCGTGCGAAAGCGGCCGAGGTGGCGCGCGCCATGCTCGCGGCGTACTAGCCTCAACTTGGGCGATCTTGGAAGACCAGATCGCGATCGGCACTACTGACCAAGAGCCACGTGAAAAACCGGCGAGACCGGCGCGTTGTGGGTCAGTGTTCGGCAACAGACGCTGGACTTTGAGCGAGGTCGCCGTGCTCCCATCAACCCCAAAATAAGTCCGCGGCAGGGGCTTCCCATTGCCGCACACGAGCGCGGCGACGAGGCCGACCTGCGAGCCACGATGCGCCGGCCTTGTATGTCTCGCGTGAAGCGAGCACATACGTCGTCGTCGGGAGGAGGGGGGTCTGGGGGGAGACTGAAAAGATGTGGGGGTTGTGGAGAAGAGGGAGGAGAGGGAAAAAGACCACCGTGCAGTAGGCCG